>NZ_VSST01000098.1 GCF_019402665.1 Bradyrhizobium canariense | reverse complement strand
GGCGATCCAGTACTCCGAGACGGCGAGGGGTACGGAAGGGGGCGCGGCGTACTGGATTCCCCGCCTGCCGCCTTCGCTAAAGCTTCGGCGCCCTGGACCTCAACCTCGGCGAAGCCTTGGCGTAGCCGGGTCGCGGGGAATGACAGCGGTGGCCAGGTGACGCCCACTCGCCGGTCACAGGAATAAAAATCTTCCAAATTTTCTTGCTTGCACAGTGAATTGCTTCTCTTGCGAGCCCGAAATGTAGTAGAATCTCCGGGTAATTCACGCCGGGTCTTGCCATGATCTTCCGTCAGCTCTTCGACAGTGTTTCGGGTACCTACAGCTATCTCCTGGCGAGCCGCCCCGGCGGCGAGGCGCTGATCCTCGATCCCGTCCTGGAGAAGGTCGACCGCTACTGCCAGCTGCTGCGCGAGCTCGATCTCAAGCTGGTCAAGGCCGTGGACACCCATCTCCATGCCGATCATGTCACCGGCCTCGGCGAGCTACGCGACCGCACCCATTGCATGACCGTGATGGGGGACCAGACCAAGGCCGACGTGGTGGCGATGCGGGTTGCCGACGGCGACAAGGTGACGATCGAGGGCCTGGCGCTCGAGGTGATGTACACGCCCGGCCACACCGACGATTCCTATTCCTACTTGATGGGCGACCGCGTCTTCACCGGCGACACGCTGCTGATCCGCGGCACCGGCCGCACCGATTTCCAGAACGGTTCTTCGCGCGCGCAGTATGAGTCTATTTTCAATCGGCTGCTGAAGCTGCCCGACGAGACCATGGTGTTCCCGGCGCATGACTACAAGGGCGACACCGTCTCCACCATCGGCGAGGAGAAGCGCTACAATCCGCGGCTCCAGGTTCGCTCGGTCGACGACTATATCGAGCTGATGGCCAATCTGAAGCTGCCCAACCCGAAGATGATGGACGTCGCGGTGCCCGCCAACATGCATGTCGGCCTGCACCAGGAGGAGCTGGAGAAAGAGGGCCGCGCGCTCCGTGCCGTCGAGGCGATCCGCAGCCTCGGCCGCCCCGATATCCTGCTGGTCGATTTGCGCGAGACCAATGAGCGGATGAAGCACGGCATGCTCGAAGGCGCGTTGCATACGCCCTATCCGTCCGTCGAGGACAGCCTCAAGCCCGGCGGCATGCTGCGCGAGGTCGCGGCCGCCACCGGCCGCCGCGTCGTGTTCTTCTGCGCCTTCGGCGAACGCTCGGCGATGGCCGTCGCCGCCGCGAAGGAGGCCGGGCTCACCAACACCGCCCACATCGCCGGCGGCATCGACGCCTGGAAGAAGGCCGGCGGGCCGGTGGTGCACTGACCGTCTTGCCGCCGTTCTTGAGATAAATCAGCAGCTGCCCATATATTCAGGCTAGACGGATGCAGCATCACCATCCGGGACCAGCCATGGCCAAGATCGGCAAGCCGAGCGCGCCGCCGAAAATTGCGGACGACACGCCAGCAAAAGACAAGGCGAAGAAGCCTCCGCCTCCGCGCGACACCGACGACGATGATTACGAAGACGGCGACATCGCGACACCGAAGCGCGACCGCTACGGGCCGGATGACGAGCCGTTTTGAGGGGCTCGGCTCTTGCCACCCTCTCAACTGTCGTCCTGGCGAAAGCCAGGACCCATACCGCGTGATCTCTCGATCGTGGATGGTCGCAGTACCGGACCACGAGTTTTCGCCAAACTGCTTCCTGGGGTAATGGGTCCTGGCTTTCGCCAGGACGACGATGAGGATTCAACCCGCCCCACACTACCAGCCATGCGCCTGCGTTCATGGACAAATAACCGCCCTGCCCGATAGTTTGCGCGTCTCCAAAGGACGTGAAACGGAACTGCAATGGTCGACGTTCTCGCCGCACCGCAACAAGGCAAGGCGGACAGCGCGCTACGCACGCTGACGGGAATCTCGATCGCGCATTGGGTCAGCCATTTTCATCTGCTGGTCCTGCCGATGCTGTTTCCGTTCCTCAAGAATCAACTCGGCGTCGGCTATGTTGAGCTCGGCTTCGCGCTGACGGTGTCGGCCGTGGTCTCGGGGCTGACGCAGGCGCCGACCGGCTATCTCGTCGACCATTTTGGTGCGCGAAGAATCCTGCTGGGCGGCCTCACGCTTGGCGGCCTCGCGCTGATCCTGCTCGGCCTGCACCTCAGCTACGCCTCGCTGATCGCCTGCGCCGTGCTGCTCGGGCTCGCCAACAGCGTCTACCATCCCGCCGATTACGCCATCCTTGCCGAACACATGGACGAAGCGCGGATGGGCCGCGCCTTCTCGATCCATACCTTTGCCGGTTATTTCGGCGGCGCGGTGGCGCCGGCGATCGTCGCCGCGATGGTCACCGTATCAGGCGGTGCCGGTGCGCTGATCGCATCGGGCGCGATCGGCGTTCTGGTCGCGCTGTTGCTGGTGACCATGAACATTCCCGATGCCGGCGCGCACAAGACCAAGCCGGGCACCGAGAACGCACCCAAACAGGCCGTGATCACGCCGGCGCTGATCACGCTGACGGCGCTGTTCATGCTGCTCAGCCTGTCGGTCGCCGGCATCAACAATTTCGGCGTGGTGGCGCTGATGAGTGGCTATGGCGTCACCTATTCCGCAGCCAATGTCGCGCTCACCGCCTTCCTCGGTGCAAGCGCCGCCGGCGTGCTCGCGGGCGGCTTCCTTGCCGACCACACCGAGCGCCACGGCTATGTCGCCGCCGCCTGCTTTGCTGCGAACGCGGCGATCGTGCTGCTGATCGCGCTGGTTACGCTGCCGGGCTGGGCGCTGATCGCCACGATGGCGGCTGCGGGATTCCTCTCCGGCGTGATTGCCCCCTCGCGCGACATGCTGGTGCGCAATGCAGCACCTCCCGGTGCTGCGGGGCGCGCCTTCGGCATCGTCTCCACCGGCTTCAATCTCGGCGGCATCGTCAGCCCGTTGTTGTTCGGCTGGATCATGGACCAGAGCGCCCCGCATTGGGTGTTCGGGGCGTCCGTGATCTTCATGCTCGCGACGGTGCTGCTGTCGCCGTTCACGGAGCGGAAAACGCGACTCCAAACCTAGTCGTGGTCCCGGCCTGGAGCGCAATTGCGCGCCAAGCTGGGACGAAGATTGTGATTGGGTTCGCGGAAGTGGCCCTTACGTCGGCGACACCGCGCTCTTCAACGGCGCGGCCTGCGGCGTAGCTCCACCGGTCAGCCTGGCCTTTTCCGTGTTGGGCCAGAGCAGGAGCAGCCCGAGCAGGCCGGAGCCGACCATGATCGCGGCGTTGATGGTGAAGCCGGTCATGTAGCCATCGAGCATGCTGCCGGCGCGCTGGATCACGCTGCCCATCACCAGCGGCGCCACGATGCCCGAAAGCGTATAGAGCGCGCCGTAGATCGCGAGAACCGCGCCGCGCTGCGAGGTCGGCGTGAACTCGCCGAGCATGGGCGGGCAGACGACGTAGATCGCGCCGCACAGGCCGGAGCCGACCACGAGCAGGGCGATCTGGAGACCCGCGCCTTGGACGTGCGGCATCATCGCGAGGATCAGGCCGCCGACGATCAGCGGCACCGAGCCGAGTACGCCGCGGGAGATCCGCGACGTGTAGCCGCGTGCCAGCATCACCTGCGAGATCCAGCCCGTGAGAATGACGATGGTCGCACCGAACACCCAGGGCAGGATCGAGACGAAGCCCGCCTGCGACTGCGAGAAGCCGAGGCCCTTGACGATGAAGGGCGTGAACCAGGTGAGCCCGAGCGACAGCGCCCAATAGGCGCCGAAGGTCGCGGTCACACAGCCGATGAAGGTGCGCGACGTCAGAAGCTGGAGATAGGGTATTTTAGCTTCGATCACGGCCGATGCGTGGGTGTCCAGCGGGCCTTCCTTGCCGAGTGCGAGCCAGGCGGCGACCCAGATGAGGCCGACGATTCCAAGCGCACCGAACGCATAGTGCCAGGAATGATTGACGATGATCCAGTTCAGCGCCGGGACCGCCAGGATCACGCCAAAGGCCGAACCCTGCGACAGGATTGCGGTCGGCATCGTGCGCTTCTCGTCGGGGAACCATTTGTAGACCGCGTGCATCGCCACCGAGGCCGCCGGGCCTTCGCCGGCGCCGAGCACGATGCGGCAGATCAGGAGTGTGGTGAAAGAGACGGTGCCGACCATCGGAAACTGCGTCAGCGCCCAGATCACCGCGAGCGTCAACAGCACCCAGCGGGTCGGGACCTTATTGACGATGAAGCCGACCACGATCGCCGAGATCGAGAACAGGAAGAAGAACGACGAGCCGAGCAGACCGAACTGCTCGGGCTCGAGCTTCAGCTCGGTCATGATCGGAACGCCCGCAAGACCGACGACGATCTTGTCGGCGAAGTTCACCAGCATGAAAAGAAACAGCAGAAATGTAACGGTCCAGGCGCCCTTAGGCGTTCCAGTCGTCTTGCCCGCCACCTCGGGCGTTCCCTGAGCGCTCATCATTCTCCCCGTCGTCCGTTTTTGGCACTTTTTTGATGTAGTCCTCTTAGGAGCTAACAACGGCTTCAAGACCAACGCAACCCGGCATTTCCGCAGCAGGTGTGCTACGCAGCAATTCCAGTAATTCCGTCCGGCGCCATTCATCGTGCTGAGCATCCGAAACCTCTCCAAGACGTTCTCTTCGGCCGGTGAGCCGGTCCATGTGCTGCGCGGCGTCGATCTCGACCTCAAGGCCGGCGAACGCGTCGCACTGACCGGCGAGTCCGGCAGCGGCAAGAGCACGCTGTTGCACCTGATCGCAGGGCTCGATGCCGCCGATAGCGGCACGATCCGACTGGAAGATACCGAGGTCACCAAATTGTCCGATGCGGGACGCGCCGGCCTGCGGCGCGACCGGATCGGCCTGGTGTTTCAACAATACAATTTGATCCCGAGTCTGTCGGTCGGAGACAATCTGGTGTTTCAGGCGCGGATCGCCGGCCGGTACGACGCAGCTTGGTATAAAGAGCTGATCGAGCGTCTCGGGCTTGGCGGCCTGCTCAAGCGTTATCCAGAACAATTATCAGGCGGACAGCAGCAACGCGTCGCGATCGGCCGGGCGCTGGCGACAAAGCCGTCGTTGCTGCTGGCGGACGAGCCGACCGGCAATCTCGACGAGGCCACCGCCGAGGACGTGCTTGCCCTGACGCGCGACCTCGTCACGCGCACCGGCTGCGGCTTTCTGATGGTGACGCACAGCCTGCATCTGGCCGCGACACTCGATCGCCACGTCAATCTGCATGCCGGGCGGATCGCATGAGGCGCGCGCTCTGGGTCCTCGCCGTGCTGCTCAGCCATTGGCGGCGCCACAAGATGCAGTTCGCGACGCTCCTGATCGGGCTGATCGCGGCGACCGCGCTGTGGAGCGGCGTGCAGGCGATCAACCAGCAGGCCCGCAACGCCTATGACCGCGCCGCGGCAACCTTCGGCGGCGCGCGCACGCCGATGCTGGTCGCGCCTGACGCCGCGACTTTTCCGCAGGAGCTGTTCGTCAAGCTCCGCCGCGCCGGCTGGCCGGTCTCACCGATGCTGGAGGGACGCATCCAGGTCAACGGGCGCTCGGTCCGGCTGCTCGGCATCGAGCCGGTGACGCTGCCGGTCGATGTCGGCAATGCACCGCGCCTAGGCGCCGCCGATCTGAGCAACTTCATCGCGCCGCCGGGCCAGACGCTGGTGGCACGGGAGACGCTGAACGATTTGCAGGAGCAGGAGGGCGCGGCACCAGCGATCAGCAGCGGCGCAAAACTGCCGCCACTGCGCGTGCTGCCGCAGCTTGTGCCCGACGTGCTGGTGGTCGATATCGGCGTGGCGCAGCGGCTGCTGAACAAGCCGGAGCAAATCTCGCGACTTCTGATCGGCAAGCCCAGGGGCAAGCCCGCGCCATTGGCGAGCGTCGTCGGCGACCGCTTGCAGCGGGTCGAGCCCAATGCGGAGACCGAGCTGGAGCGCCTCACCGACAGCTTTCACCTCAATCTCACTGCGTTTGGCCTGCTGTCGTTCTTCGTCGGTCTTTTCATCGTCAATTCTGCCGTCGGTCTCGCCTTCGAGCAGCGGCTGCCGATGCTGCGCACGCTGCGGGCCTGCGGTGCCTCGGCGCGACTGGTCAACACCGTGCTGGTGGTCGAACTCGTGGCGTTGTCGCTGGTCGCAGGCCTGATCGGGCTTGCCTGCGGCTATTTCATTGCGGCTGCGCTCTTGCCCGACGTCGCGGCGTCCCTGCGGGGACTCTATGGCGCGCAAATCCCGGGGCAGCTCAGCTTGCGACCCGAATGGTGGCTCGCCGGGATCGGCATCAGCATTGCCGGCGCGCTGGCGGCCGCGGCGACCAGCCTGATCAAGGCTGTCAGGATGCCGGTGCTGGCGACCGCGCAGCCGCGCGCCTGGCAACAGCGGCAGCGCCGTTGGCTGATCCTGCAAAGCGGGGCTGCCTGCGCCGTGTTCGCGGTCGCGCTGTTGCTGCTCCAGTACGGGCAATCGTTGATCGCGGGCTTTGGCGTGCTGGCAGCGCTGATGCTGGGCGCCGCGTTGATCCTGCCGGCCTTCCTCGACATCATCCTGCGGACCGGGCAGCGTTTCGCGCGACAGCCGCTCGCCCTGTGGTTCTGGGCGGATAGCCGGCAGCAGCTCTCGGGATTGTCGCTGGCGCTGATGGCGCTGCTGCTCGCGCTCGCCGTCAATGTCGGGGTATCCACCATGGTGGAAACGTTCAGCCGCACTTTTGTCGGCTGGCTCGACGGGCGGCTCGCAGCCGACGTCTACATCAGCGCCTCCGACAATGCGAAAGGCGTCGCGATCCGCAATTGGCTGAAGGAGCGCAGCGATGTCCAGGCGATCCTGTCGGGCGGACGCGCCGAGGCGCAGGTTCAGGGGCAGCCGGTGGAACTGCTCGGCCTGCCCGATCATGCACTCTATCGCGAGCGCTGGCCGCTGCTCGAAGCCGCGCCCCGTGCCTGGACACAACTCATACCCGGCAATGCCGCGTTCATCAGCGAGCAGCTGAGCCGCCGACTCAACGTCCGCGTCGGCGACGTCATCGACGTCCCGGCGCCAGGCGGGACCTGGGAGCTCGACATCGTCGGCATCTATGCCGACTACGGCAACCCCAAGGGACAGCTTGCGGTGAATGTCGCGGCGCTGATCCGGCAGTTTCCGCAGACGCCGCAGACGCGCATTGGTCTCATCGTCGCGAAGGAGAATATCCCCGGCCTGATCGCCGCGCTGCAGAAGCAGTTTGCGCTCGACGATCGCAGCGTCGCCGATCAGGCGACGGTGAAGGCGGAATCGATCCGGATCTTCAACCGCACCTTCGCGGTGACGTCGGCGCTGAACGCGTTCACGCTCGGCGTCGCCGGGATCGCGCTGCTGACCAGCCTTCTCACGCTGGCGAATTCGCGCCTGCCGCAGCTTGCGCCGCTCTGGGCAATCGGCATCACGCGGCCCCGCCTTGCCGCGATCGAACTGACCAAGACGCTGTCGGTCGCGCTGTTCACGTCACTCCTGGCCGTGCCGCTCGGACTGCTGGTGGCGTGGTGCCTGATCACGATCGTCAACGTCAAAGCGTTCGGCTGGCGGCTGCCGTTTCATGTGTTTCCGTTGCAACTGGTCGAGCTGGTCGCGGTCGCGCTGTTCGCCTCGTTGCTTGCCGCGCTGCTGCCAATGATACGGCTGGCGCGGATGCAGCCGGCGAGCCTCGTCAAGGTGTTTGCCAATGAACGCTGACAGGATCTCGCGGCGCACCTTCGCCGGCGGCATTGCCGCCCTCGCTCTCGCGCGACGGACACATGCGCAAGGGTATGCCGGCCTCGGTGAAACCGCCGACGGCTTTGCGAAGGTCGAGCCGGGAAAGACGTTCTCCTTCCCCGCCGATCACGGCCCGCATCCGGAGTTTCGCATCGAGTGGTGGTATCTCACGGCGAATCTCGTCGACAGCAGCGGCGCGGCTTGCGGCCTGCAATGGACGCTGTTTCGCCAGGCGACGCAGCCGGGACCGCAGGGCGAGGGCTGGGCCAACCAGCAGGTGTGGATGGCGCATGCGGCGGTGACGCGGGCCGATGCCCACCGCTTCAACGAGCTATTTTCACGCGGCGGCGTGGGACAGGCCGGCGTCACGGCGAAACCGTTCTCAGCCTGGATCGACGATTGGGCGATGAACGGATCCGAGCGCACCGAAGATCGCGCTTTGGCGCCGCTGACGCTGAAGGCCTCGGGCGCCGACTTCAGTTACGCGCTGACGCTCGAGGCCGATCGTCCCGTGGTGCTGCAGGGCGATCGCGGCTACAGCCGCAAGTCGGAGCGCGGACAGGCCTCCTACTATTACAGCCAGCCGTTCTATCGCGCCCGCGGCACGCTCACCATCGATGATAGGCCGGTCGATGTTTCCGGCCAGGCCTGGATGGACCGCGAATGGAGCAGCCAGCCGCTCGACACCGACCAGACCGGCTGGGACTGGCTGTCGCTGCATCTCGCGTCCGGCGACAAGCTGATGCTATACCGGCTGCGGCAGAAGGACGGCATGGACTATCCATTCGGCAACTGGATCAGCGCCACAGGCGACACGCAGATGATCGTGGGTGCCGATATCCGGATGATTCCGAAAGCGACGGCTGAGGTGGCCGGGCGCAAGCTGCCGGTGGAGTGGCAGATCGCGATCCCCTCGCGGTCGTTCTCGATCCAGTGCAAGCCGCTCAATCCAAAGGCGTGGATGGGGACCGGTTTTTCCTATTGGGAAGGGCCGATCAGCTTTACCGGCACGCATGACGGCGTTGGCTATCTCGAGCTGACCGGGTATTGAAGCGCAGCGTCCTCCAAGGAATCCGTTATGTATCACCTCACTGCCCTCGTCACGCTGCTGACGATCCTGTTCTACTTCTTCATCACCATCAACGTGTCGCGCTCGCGCACCAAAACCGGCGTCAAGGCGCCGGCGATGGCGGGCCATCCGGATTTCGAGCGCGCGTTCCGGATCCAGATGAACACGCTGGAATGGATGCCGATCTTCCTGCCGTCGCTCTGGCTGTTCGCGATCTACATCAGCGATTCCGGCGCGGCGGCGATCGGCGCGCTCTGGATCGTCGGCCGCATCGTCTACTTCATCGGCTATTCGAAGGCCGCAGCAAAACGCGGCCCGGGATTTTTCATTCAGGGTATCGCGGCCATTGCGCTGTGGGCCGGGGCGCTGGGAGCGGCGGTGCTGCGGCTGGTGTGAGGTAGCCGACATGCGTCCACTTGCCCCGCCGTCGTCCTGGCGAAGGCCAGGACCCATAGCCGCAGGCGCCGCTATGGGCACGATGGTGGCGACAGCTTGTTTCAACAAGTCGCTATCGGGGTAATGGGTCCTGGCTTTCGCCAGGACGACATCGCGCTTTTTAAGCCGCCGTCATCCTACTTCGTCAGCGGACAGCCGCTCTCCTTGGCCGTGAAGAACGCCTTCTCGCCGGGAACGACCGCGAGCTGCTTGTAATAGTCCCAGGGCTTCTTCGATTCGGAGGGCTTCTTGACCTCGAACAGATACATGTCGTGGACCATGCGGCCGTTCTCGAGCACCTTGCCACCTTGCGCGAAATCGTCGTCGACCGGCAGCTCCTTCAGCTTCTTGGCGACTGCATCCGGATCCTTGGTGCCGGCGGCCTTGACCGCCTTGAGATAGCTCAGCGTCGCCGAATAGGTGCCGGCCTGGATCATGTTCGGCATCCGGCCGGTGCGCTTGAGAAAGCGTTCGCCGAGATGGCGGGTACGGTCGTTGATATCCCAGTAATAGCCCTCGGTCAGCACCAGGCCTTGCGCGGCCTGCAAGCCGAGACCGTTCACTTCGGCGAGCGTCATCAAGAGGCCCGCGAGCTTCTGGCCACCGGAGACGATGCCGAACTCGGACGCCTGCTTGATCGAGTTGGTGGTGTCGAGGCCGGCATTGGCGAGGCCGACGATCTTCGCCTTCGAGCTCTGCGCCTGGAGCAGGAAGGAGGAGAAGTCCGAGGAGTTGAGCGGCACGCGCACCGAACCGAGCACCTTGCCGCCATTGGCGGCGACGATCTCGCTGGTGTCCTTTTCCAGCGCGTAGCCGAAGGCGTAATCCGCGGTGAGGAAGAACCAGGTGTCGCCGCCGGCCTTGGTCAGCGAGCCGCCGGTGCCGACACCGAGCGCGCGGGTGTCATAGGCCCAGTGGAAACCGTAGGGCTGGCAGGCATCGCCGGTGAGGCGCGAGGTCGCAGCGCCGACGACGATGTCGATCTTCTTCTTTTCCTTGGAGAGCTCGTGGATCGCGAGCGCGACCGATGAGGTCGTCAGCTCCGTGATCATGTCGACGTTCTCGACATCGTACCAGCGTCGCGCGATCGAGGTCGCGAGATCCGGCTTGTTCTGATGGTCGGCGGTGACGAGCTCGATCTTCTGGCCGAGCACCTCGCCGCCGAAATCCTCGATCGCCATCCTGGCGGCTTCGACCGACCATTTGCCGCCGTAATCGGCGTAGACGCCGGACTGGTCGTTGAGGATACCGATCTTGACGCCTTGCGCAGAGGCCGGCGCGGTCAGCAGCAAAGCCGAAATTGCGACAACGGCCAAAAGGGCTGATTTCATGTGTTAGCTCCCAGCAGTTTTCTGTTTTGAAATCGCGCGGATACTAGTGAAGAACCCCGCGCCTGCCCATCCATTTCGGCCTAGGCCGTTAGTATGGGCGCGGCCATTTTTGATGAATTGCCGTCGTCCTGGACAAGCGAGCGGAGCGAGCGCTGATCCAGGACCCATTACCCCAGGGAGCAGTTTGGCGAAGTCTCGGAGTGAGCAGCTCGCACAGCAACCACTCCCTGGGGGTAATGGGTCCTGGCTTTCGCCAGGACGACATGGAGAGGAATCAGCCCACCGCCTTCGGCTTGCCCTCGTTCTTCCCCTCGGCCAGGTTCCGCACCACGACGTAGAAGATCGGCGTGAACAACAGCCCGAACAAGGTGACGCCGATCATGCCGAAGAACACGGCGACGCCGACGGCCTGCCGCATCTCCGAGCCGGAGCCGGACGAGATCACCAGCGGCAGCACGCCGAGGATGAAAGCGAAGGACGTCATCAGGATCGGCCGCAAGCGCAGGCGGCAGGCGTCGATCACGGCCTCCAGCCGCGGCTTGCCTTCATTCTCGATGTCGCGGGCGAACTCCACGATCAGGATCGCGTTCTTCGCCGCCAAGCCCACCAGCACGACAAAGCCGATCTGGGTGAGGATGTTGACGTCCTGCCCCATGATGCGCACGCCGATGGTGGCGGCCAGCAGGCACATCGGCACGATCAGGATCACCGCGAACGGCAAGGTCCAGCTGCCATATTGCGCGGCGAGCACGAGATAGACGAACAGCACGCAGATCGGGAACACCAGCAGTCCCGCATTGCCGCCGGTGATCTGCTGATAGGACAGATCGGTCCATTCGAAGGTAAAGCCGCTCGGCAAGGTGTCGTCGGCGAGCTTCTTTATCGCGTTGAGCGCAGTGGTCGAGCTGGTACCCGGGGCTGGCTCGCCCTGGAGCTCGGATGCTGCATAGAGATTGTAGCGCGCGACGCGGTCAGGGCCGGAAACATCCTTGAAGTCGACCACGCTGCCGAGCATGACCATGTCCCCGGAGGCGTTGCGCGTCCGCAGCCGCGCAAGATCGCTCGGCTCTTTCCGGAACGGGAAGTCGGCCTGTGCGGTGACGTGGTAGGTGCGGCCGAACAGGTTGAAGTCGTTGACATAGGTCGATCCGAAATAGGTCTGGATCGTGTCGTTGATGTTGGCGATGGGAACGCCGAGCTTCTGCGCTTTGGTGCGGTCGATGTCGACGAAGAGCTGCGGCGTGTTGGCCGAGAACGGCGAGAACACCGTGGGAGCGAGCAGCGACGGCGATTTGCGCGCCGCGGCGACCAGCTCGTCGGTGGCCGCGGCGAGCAGCTCCGGCCCGCGTCCCTGGCGGTCCTGGATGCGGATGGTGAAGCCGCCGCCGGTGCCGATGCCGGGCACGGCCGGAGGCGGAATGACAATGATGAACGCGCCCTGGATTGCAGCGAGCCGCTTGCGCAGCTCGGCCGTGATGGCGTTCGCAGTCAGCCCCTTCTTGATCCGCGCCTCTGGCTCGTCGAAAACAGGGAACAGCGCCGCTGCATTGCCTGCCTGCGTGCGCGTCGCGCCGGAGAAGCCGGCGAAAGCGGCAACGCGGATGATACCCGGCGTATCCAGCGAGATCCGCTCGATCTCGCGCACGACCTCGGTGGTGCGTGCCAGCGACGCCGCGCCCGGCAATTGCACGGAGATGATGACGTAGCCGCGGTCCTGCGCCGGAATAAAGCCTTGCGACGTGGTCCCGATCAGCCAGCCGGCGCTGCCGATCAGCACGACGTAGATCAGGATCATCACCGCCGAATGCCGGATCACGAAATTGGCGAGGCCGGCGTAGCCATGCGCGAGACGGTCGAACACGCGGTTAAACACGCCCGTGAAAGCGTTCCAGCCGCGTGCGAGAAAATTCCAGCGCGCTGGCGGCCGCTTCTCCTCGTGCGGAACGAGAAGAAGCGAGGCCAGCGCCGGCGACAGCGTCAATGAGCAGAAGCAGGAGATTGCGGTTGCGACCGCAATGGTGACGGCGAATTGCTGGAAGAACTGACCGGAAATTCCGCCCAGAAACGCCGTCGGGACGAACACCGCGCAGAGCACCAGCGCGATCGACACCAATGCGCCGCCGACCTCCTCCATGGTCTTCAGCGCGGCGTCGCGCCGGCTCATGCCGTGCTCGAGATGCCGCTCCACATTCTCGACCACCACGATCGCGTCGTCGACCACGATACCGACGGCGAGAACGAGACCGAACAGCGTGAGATTGTTGATGGAGAAGCCGAGCGCCGCCATCACCGCGAAGGTGCCGACCAGCGACACCGGGATCGCGATGATCGGGATAATCGCGGGCCGCCATCCTTGCAGGAACACCAGAACCACGATGACCACGAGCAACATGGCCTCGTAGATGGTCTTGATCAGCTCATGGACGGACTGCGCGATGAACTCGGTCGGGTTGTAGCCGATATTGAAGTCGAGGCCTTTCGGGAAGGTCTCCTTCAGCTTCGCCATCGTGTCCGAAATGTTCTTCGCGGTCGCGAGCGCATTCGATCCCGGCCGCTGCGTCACCAGCATCGCGACCGCCGATTTGCGCAGCAGGAAGCTGTTGGTGGAGTACGCGAGAGCACCGAGCTCGATACGGGCGACGTCGCGCAGGCGTACCGTGCGGCCGTCGGAGCCGGCCTTGATCAGGATGTCCTCGAACTGCTTCTGGTCTTTCAAACGCCCTGTGAAGGTGAGGTTCGGCTGGAAGGCGCGGTCGGCGATCGGCGGTTCGGCGATTTGGCCGCCCGCGATCTGCACGTTCTGCGCGCGGATCGCGGCGAGCACTTCGGCCGAAGTCAGGCCGAGATTGGCGATCCGGTCAGGGTCGAGCCAAAGCCGCATCGAATAATCGCGCGCGCCGAAAATCTGGATGTCGCCGACACCGTCGATCCGCAGCAGCTGGTCGCGAACCTGGAGCAGCGCATAGTTGGAAATGTAGAGCTGGTCGAACGTGTCGTCGGGCGACAGCATGAACACGACCATCAGGATGTCGGGCGAGTTCTTGCGGGTGACGACGCCGTTGCGCTGCACTTCGTCCGGCAGTTGCGGCTGCGCGATCGCGACGCGGTTCTGCACCAGCACCTGGGCCTTGTCGAGGTCGGTGCCGAGCTTGAAAGTGACGGTGATGGTGAGCTGGCCGTTCGAGGTCGCCTGGCTGTAGAGATACAGCATGTCCTCGACGCCGTTGATCTGCTGCTCGATCGGAGCGGCAACGGTGTCGGACACGGTCTGCGCGGAGGCGCCGGGATATTGCGTAGTGACCACGACGGTCGGCGGCACCACTTGCGGATATTCGGAGACCGGCAGCGTGGTGTAGGCGAGCGCGCCGACGATCAGCAGCACGATCGACAGCACCATGGCCAGGATGGGCTGGTTGATGGAGAGACGGCCAAGATTCATGATTTGCCACCGGCGGGCGCTGGTGCCGTCTGCGGAGCGACCTTGGCACCGACGCGGGCGCGCTGGATGCCGTTGACGATGACGCGGTCGTCCGCCTTCAATCCCTCGCGGATCACGCGCAGGCCCTCGTCGAGCGGCCCGAGCGTCACGGGACGCGCCTCGACGATGTCGTCCGGCTTGACCACGAACACGATCTTGCGGGACTGGTCGGTTGCGACCGCGACGTCGGGGATCAGCAGCGCCTCATAGGGCGCGCTGCCGATCAGTCTGATGCGCCCGAACTGACCGGGCAGGATCGAAAGATCGGTGTTCTTGACCACGGCGCGGCTGCGTAGCGTGCCGGTGGAGACGTCGAGGCGGTTGTCGAGGAAGTTGATGGTACCCTCATGCGACGGCTTGCTCTCGCCGGCCAGCGTCACCTGCACCGGGTTCGCCGTGTCGCGCGAGCTCGGGCGCTTACCTTCGAACCACAGCTTGCTGTATTTGATGAAGGTTGCCTCATCCATGTCGAAATAGACGTAGATCGGATCGAGCGCGACGATCGAGGTGAGCAGCGTCGAGGAGCCGGTATCGCTGCCTTGCACCAGATTGCCGGGGCTGACGAGATGGCGGCTGACGCGGCCGGTGAGCGGCGCGGTCACATGGGTGAATTCGATGTTGAGCCGCGCGGCCTTCAGCGCGCCAGCGGCCTGCGTCTCCGCGGCGTGCGCGGCCTGTAAGGCCTGGCGTCGCTGGTCGACGGCCTGCTCGGAGACCGCGCTGGTCTGCACCAAATTGAGGCCGCGGTCGAGCTCGCGCTTGGCAAGCTCCACCTTGGCGCGCGCATCGGAGAGCTGGCCGTCTGCCTGCTCGGCCACCGCCTCGAATGGACGCGGGTCGATGACGTAGAGCAGATCGCCCTGATGCACGATGGCGCCGTCCTGGAATTCGACGGAGTTGACGAAGCCGCCGACGCGCGGGCGGACCTGCACCTCCTCGACCGCCTCGAAGCGGCCGGTGAATTCGTCCCAATCGGTGACGGTGCGCTTGACCGGCTGGGCGACGGTCACCGGCGCCGGCGGGGGAGCACTCGCTTGCGAGGCCGGCTGGCCGCAACCGGTGAGCGCAAAGGCCGCGGCGAGAAGGCCGACGATGGCGTAAGGCCGAGGCGAAACGAAATCGTGCGTTTTGACAAATTGCTCGCTTCCGTCCGGTCCAGTCATCCCAGGTCCTCGCATCAAAGCCGCGGAAAAAGCAGGGTACGCTTGTACCCGCGGGCGCCACAAGATGGGTTTCAATCATGAACTCTTCAAGACCAAAGCGCGGGCAATGCTCGGAGGAATGCCCTGGCCGGATGACGGGTTGACAGGGCTTGTTTGCCTCTCCCGGTAAACCGCAAGGCAATCGCATATGGATTTCACGAGGAGCGCGGGCTTGCTCCCCTCTCCCGCTTGCGGGAGGGGCCGACGCGCCCCGGGCGATGCGCAGCATCGTCCCGCGCGCGGCGGGTGAGGGCTCTCACCACGCAGGGACATCCTCCGCAATTCTCGACAATCCCGACGCGGAGACACCCCCACCCCAGCCCTCCCCCGCAAG
>NZ_VSST01000097.1 GCF_019402665.1 Bradyrhizobium canariense | reverse complement strand
GAAGGTGGTCGCACGCGACTAGGCGTGCTGCCAATCTGAAACGGTCGAAACGTTTGGTTGCGAAGATCGGGCGGCCGGTTATCCTGCCGGCCACCCGACAACGCGAACCCCTCGTTCATGGCCTTGCACCGCGACATCTTCTGGGTCGGCAGACAATGGGCGGTGACGGGTGCCGGCATCCAGGCTCTCGATCAGCGGCTGCGTGGCGTGTTCGACATCGGGATCACGCGGCTCTGGGACGACGATCTGGTCCAGAGCCGGCGGGCCAAGCCCGGTGTGAATGCCGCGGATTTCGACCAGGCACTGTCGCTGGCACGCGAACGCTTTCCGCAGGCGTCGGTAGCGGACCCGTTCGTCGCACAGCTGGAGACGCTCGGCGTCATCGAGGCGCCGATCGTGAGCCCGGTCGTGCCGGCGATGAAATTGCACGCCGAGGGCCGGCTGGCGCGCTTCCTGCCGCAATGGCGCGTTCGCCGATAGCCGGCCAAGCCGGTACCGGCAGCCGGCCCCGATCGGCCGGTTTGCCTGATCGGCCCCGGCCGGATAAGACGGCTGAGACCCGCTTCAGGAATCGACCTTTCCCATGCGCATTCTCTGCACAAATGACGACGGCATCCACGCCCCCGGCCTCAAGGTCCTGGAGGAGATCGCGCGCGCATTGTCCGATGACGTCTGGGTGGTCGCGCCTGAACTCGACCAGTCCGGCGTGTCGCATTCGCTGTCGCTGAACGATCCGCTGCGGCTGCGCGAGGTCGGCCCGCGGCACTTTGCGGTGCGCGGCACGCCGACGGACTGCGTCATCATGGGCGCGCGCCACATCCTCGGCGCCAAGCTGCCCGATGTCGTGCTGTCCGGCGTCAACAAGGGCCGCAACGTCGCCGAGGACGTGGTCTATTCCGGCACCATCGCCGGCGCGCTGGAGGGAACCATCCTGGGACTACCGTCTTTCGCCCTGTCGCAGGAGTTCAGCGTCGAGACCCGCGACCGACCGCTGTGGGACACCGCGCGCAAATTCGGGCCCGACATCCTGCGCAAGGTGATCGCCGCCGGCATCCCGAAGGACACCGTCATCAACGTCAACTTCCCGGCTTGCGCGCCGGAGGATGTGCTGGGCATTCGCGTGACGCGGCAGGGCAAGCGCAATCTCGGCTTCCTCAAGATCGACGAGCGCAAGGACGGCCGTGGCAATCCCTATTTCTGGATCGGCTTCGAGCGCACCGCGATGATTGATACACCCGCCGATGGCACCGATCTCGCGGCGCTGCGCGAACGCTACGTCTCCGTCACGCCGCTCCGGCTCGACCGCACCAACGAGGCGTTTTCGGAGGCGCTGAGTGCGACGCTTGAAGTAAGTCCGACGCTGAAGTAATCCGACTTGGAACGGGGCCTAGCCGCCGCGAAGCGCGGCTTCGATGGTCTTGCCGAGGGCGTCGAGCTGAAATGGTTTCTGAAGCGCCGGCCGATCGCGGTACTGCTCGGGCAGGCCGGAGGAACCGTATCCGGTGGCGAAGATGAACGGGCAGCCCTTTGCCTTGATGACGTCGGCGACCGGCGAGATGACCTTGCCGTTGACGTTGACGTCGAGAATGGCGATGTCGAACTCGGTTGCCTGGGCGAGCCGCATGGCTTCGGTGATGTCGCCAGCCTCGGCTGCGATCTTGTAGCCAAGCTCTTCGAGCATGTCCGCGACCATCATCCTGATCATCACCTCGTCTTCGACGAGGAATACAGAGCGGCCGGTAAGCCCCGTCGCGGTCATGGTCGAGTCCTTGCCCATTGTCAAAAACGTTCGCAGATAACATGAATCGACGCAATGCGCGTTTTGACGAACGGATGCATGAAAATGGCCGTCGCGGCTTGCCCGTTGCAAGCCAATTTGTGGTCAACTACTCCCATCCGAAGCCTATCATGGGTTCCCTGAGCCGGAACAAGAATCTAGCGCCCCAGCTCGGCGTCCCGGACCGCAAAGACAGCACAAGCAGGCAATGACTTCCCATCAGCACCCGCCGGAAAAGATGATGTTTCAGCTCACGCTGAGGCGTCGGGGCATCAGCGACCAGGCGGTCCTGCGGGCCATGGAGGAGGTGCCGCGCGATCAATTCGTCGACGACGCCGATCGCGACGGCGCGTATCGCGACAGCGCGCTGCCGATCGCCTGCGGGCAGACCATCAGCCAGCCCTTCGTCGTCGCCTACATGACCGAGCAGCTCCAGCTTCAGAAGAGGCACCGCGTGCTCGAGATCGGTGCCGGCTCGGGCTACCAGGCGGCGGTGCTGTCGCGGCTCGCCGCCCAGGTGTTGACGGTCGAGCGCTACCGCAAGCTTGCGGATGCCGCACGGATCAGGCTTGAAAAGCTCAACTATCACAACGTCGAGGTGATGCTGGGCGATGGCCTCAATCTGCCTCCCAATATCGGCCCGTTCGACCGCATCATCGTCACGGCCGCGATGGAGCAGCTCCCGGAGAACCTGGTCGAGCGGCTGGAGGTGGGCGGCATCCTGATCGCGCCCGTCGGTCCGCATCAGGGGGTGCAGACGCTGATCCGCCTGAGCCGGACGGAAGCCGGGATCGAGCGCAAGGAACTCGTCGAAGTCCGCTTCGTGCCGGCGCTGCCCGGCGTGGCGCGGGAGCTGTAGAATTCCGGATTGGCTGTGCTGCCAACATCTTATTGGGAGGGTTAAGCCGTTATTTACTCGGCGCGTGTTTACTTAAAACACCAGTTCTGTTGCGTACGAGTGAGTAACCATGTCCGTTGCCGCCGAGTTGCTTTACTCGCGCCGGGTGCCGCAGGTCGCGGTGCTGGCGCTGATCTCCTTCAGCTTCGCAGGGTGCAGCGCCGACATGTCGTCGCGCATGTCCCAGTCGAACTTCTCCAATCCCTTCGCGCAGGAATCGACCGGTTCGGTGCAACAGGCACCGCCGCCGCAGCGTGAGTTGCCGCAATATTCGCGGCCGCAGACCCAGTCCGGTTATTATCAGTCGCAGCCTTTGCCGCCGGCGGTGTCCGCGCCGCAATCCTACCCCGTTGCGGCAGGCGGCGTGTCCGGAGGCGGTCGCGGTGTCGGCTCCTACGCACCCCCGGCGCAGCCGCATCTGGAGACCACGGCCACCGTGCCGCCGCGCTCGGTCGCAGCCGCCCAGCCGGTCGGTGGAACCAAAATCATCGTCGGCACCAGCGATACGCTCGACCTGCTTGCCAAACGCTATCGCGTCACGCCGCAGGCGATTCTCGCCGCCAACGGCTATAAGGGGCCGCGCGCGCTCTCGCCCGGCCAGCAACTGATCATTCCGCACCAGGCTACGGCCGCTGCGCCCGCGCCGCTCATGGCTCCCGTTGCCGCTGCCCCCGCGATGGCGCCTGCTGCGAAGCCGGTTGCAGCCGTTGCCGCGCCGTCAAGCACGCACTTCGTGAACCACGGCGACACGCTCGCCAGCATCGCCCGCAAGAACCATATCTCGGCGGCTGAACTGGCCCGCGCCAATGGGCTCGATCCCTCTGCGAAACTGAAGCTCGGCACCAGGCTGGCCGTGCCCGGCGCCAAGACCGCCGCCGTCGCAGCACCGCTTGCCGCGGCTCCGGTCGGAGCCGCTCCCGTTGCCGGAACGCTGCAACCCGTTGCGGCCGCGCCTGCGCCCGCCACCAAGATGGCGGCCGTCGCGCCGGTGCAAAGCGCGCGCCTGGCCCAGGCCACTGCCAATGTCGAAGAGAAGACCGCTGAAGCTCCGGCGAAAGCTGCGGAGACCACCAGCGCGCTGCCGACTTTCCGCTGGCCGGTGCGCGGCAAGGTGGTCACGAGCTACGGCGCCAAGACCAATGGCAAGTCCAACGACGGCATCAATCTCGCGGTGCCCGAGGGTACGCCGGTCAAGGCGGCTGAAGACGGTGTCGTTGCCTATTCCGGCAACGAGCTGAAAGGTTATGGCAATCTCGTCCTGGTTCGGCACTCCAACGGCTACGTCACCGCATATGCCCATGCGAGTGAGCTGATGGTGAAGCGCGGCGATACCATCAAGCGCGGCCAGGTCATTGCCAAGTCGGGTCAATCCGGGGAGGTGGCGTCGCCGCAGCTCCACTTCGAGATCCGCAAGGGATCGAGCCCGGTTGACCCGCTTCAATTCCTGAACGGGGCGTGAGGCCAGCGTTGCCTCGGCACGAAAGCTGTCGTCGCACGGCTTGACCGGGCGACCCAGTACGCCGCAGCGTCTCGATCGATCAAAACTGTCTCTGGAATACTGGATTCCCCGCTTGCGCGGGGAATGACAGGTGTGAGTGCGGCTCTTAGCTCCCGCTACGTCGCCGTCAGCTTGACGCCGAGCCGTCCCGCAAGCTCCTGCACGAACTGCCAGGCGACGCGGCCGGAGCGCGAGCCGCGCGTCGTCGACCATTCAAGGGCCTCGCGCTCCAGCGCGTCATCGTCGACCTTGACGCCGAAATGGCTGCAATAGCCCCGCACCATCGCGAGATATTCGTCCTGGCTGCAGCGGTGGAAGCCGAGCCAGAGACCGAAGCGATCCGATAGCGAGACCTTCTCCTCGACGGCTTCGCCGGGATTGATCGCGGTCGAGCGCTCGTTCTCGATCATCTCGCGCGCCAGCAGATGGCGGCGGTTGGAAGTGGCGTAGAGGATGACGTTCTCCGGCCGACCTTCGATGCCGCCTTCGAGCACCGCCTTGAGCGATTTGTAGGACGCATCATTGCCGTCGAAGGAGAGATCGTCGCAGAACACGATGAAGCGGAAGGATGAGGCGCGAAGCTGCTCCATGAGCGCGGGCAGGCTCTCGATGTCCTCGCGATGGATCTCGATCAGCTTCAGTCTGTCGGCCGGTTTGCGCTCCGTGTTGATGCTGGCATGCGCCGCCTTCACGAGCGACGACTTGCCCATGCCGCGCGCGCCCCAGAGCAATGCGTTGTTGGCGGGCAATCCGTTGGCGAAACGCTCCGTGTTCTCCATCAGGATGTCGCGCATCCGATCGACGCCCTTAAGCAGGAACAATTCGACGCGGCTGACCCGCGGCACCGCGGCAAGACGGCCGTCCGGGTGCCAGACGAAAGCGTCCGCCGGCTTGAACGACTCGCGTTCGACGGCGGGCTTGCCTTGCGCGGAGAGGTGCGCCGCAATCGTCTCCAGCGCGCGAACGATGCGCTCCTGGGAGACGCTTTGGTTGGCCTTGGAAGTCGCCTTGGAAATCGTCTTGAAAGTCGCTTTGGAAGCAGCTTTGAGGGCTGCCTTGGGACGTTTTGCCGCGACGCGGGCTGGCTTCGCGGCAGGGGTGCGGGGGCCTTTGCCGGCCGGGCTTTTGCTTGGTTTTTGGGGCATGTCCGAAGTTCCTGAGAATGCAGCCTTATCGGGCCTGAGCGCGCGCCGCAAGGTGGCTAAAAGGGCGGTCTGGCAGCGTTGCAATTGGGGCAATGGCCGCTATAGTCCGCGCGAATTTGACCGAACCGGTCGCCATTTGGGCCTGACCGGTTTTCCCCCGTTCTCACGAGGATCGTCCGAATGTTGATTACCCCTGCGTATGCCCAGGCTGCGGGCGCCGGCGACACCAGCGGCATGCTGATGTCGCTGCTGCCATTCGCCCTGATCTTCGTGATCATGTACTTCCTGATTCTGCGTCCGCAGCAGAAGAAGGTCCGTGACCACGCTGACCTCGTAAAGAACATCCGCCGCGGCGACACCGTCGTGACCTCGGGCGGTCTCGTCGGCAAGGTCACCAAGGTCGTCGACGACGACCAGATCGAGTTCGAGATCGCCGATGGCGTGCGCGTGCGGCAGATGCGCTCGATGGTCTCCGGCGTGCGCGCCAAGGGCGAGCCGGCCAAGGAATCCAAGGAAAGCGCCAAGGACGACGCCGCGGCGAAGTGAGCGCTTCCGCGAGTCTCTCAAGTCTTCCTGCAAGTCTCCTGATCTGACAGGTCCAGTCGATGTTGTATTTCACGCGGTGGAAGGCGCTCGGGATCATCCTGACGGCGCTGATCGTGTGCCTCTGCGCGGTCCCGAACTTCTTCCCCGAAGCGCAGGTCAAGACCTGGCCCGCCTGGGCGCAGCGGCGGCTGGTGTTGGGTCTCGACTTGCAGGGCGGCTCCTCTCTGCAGCTCGAGGTCGATTCCAACTATGTGAAGAAGGAAAAGCTCGACCAGATCCGCGACGACGTCCGTCGCGTGCTGCGCGAGGCCAAGATCGGCTTCACCGGTGGCGTCACCGTGCGCAACGACGCGGTCGAGGTTCGCATCACCAAGGACACCGACGCGCAGCCGGCGCTCGCCAAGTTGCGCGAGCTTGCGCAGCCGATTGGCGGCCTGATGGGGTCCAGCGGTCAGCGCGACCTTGAGGTCGCCGATGCTGGTGGCGGATTGATCCGCCTCAGTATTCCAGAGGCCGCGATGCTCGACCGCATGCGCAAGACCATCGAGCAGTCGATCCAGATCGTTGAGAAGCGCGTCAACGAGCTCGGCACCGTCGAGCCCATCATCCAGCGTCAGGGTAATGACCGCATCCTGGTGCAGGTGCCGGGCTTGCAGGATCCCACCCATTTGAAGGAACTGTTGGGCAAGACCGCGAAAATGGAATTTCGCATGGTCGATCCCTCGGTGCCGCCGGACCAGGCGCAGCAGGGCCGGATTCCACCGGATTCCGAACTGCTGCCGGCGGCCACGCCGCCGCCGCCCAACTATGTGGTCAAGAAGCAGGTGCTGGTTGCTGGCGGCGACCTGACCAACGCCCAGGCGACCTTTGACCAGCGTACCAACGAGCCGGTCGTTAGCTTCACGTTCAATACCTCTGGAGCGCGCAAGTTTGCGCAGGCCACGCAGGAGAATGTCGGGGTGCCCTTCGCGATCATCCTCGATGGCAAGGTGATCTCGGCGCCGGTCATTCGCGAGCCGATCACCGGCGGCCAGGGCCAGATCTCCGGCAGTTTCACCGTGCAGTCGGCCAACGACCTCGCGATCCTACTGCGCGCCGGCGCCCTGCCTGCGCCGCTCACGGTGGTCGAGGAACGCACCGTCGGTCCGGGTCTCGGCCAGGACTCGATCGAGAAGGGCGAGCTTGCGGCTTACGTCGGCTCGATCCTGGTCGTCATCTTCATGCTCTTGACCTACCGGCTGTTCGGGGTGTTCGCCAACATCGCGGTGGCCATCAACGTCGCAATGATCTTCGGCCTGTTGTCGCTGCTCAGTGCCACGCTGACGCTTCCCGGCATCGCCGGCATCGTGCTCACCGTCGGCATCGCGGTGGACTCAAACGTGCTGATATATGAGCGCATCCGCGAGGAGTTGCGCGGCGGGAGAAGCCCGATCTCGGCGATCGATGCAGGCTTCAAGCGGGCGCTTGCGACCATTCTCGATTCCAATATCACGACCTTCATTGCCGCTGCCGTGCTGTTCATGATCGGCACCGGACCGGTGCGCGGCTTCGCAGTGACGTTGGGCATCGGAATCATCACCACGGTCTTCACCGCCTTCACCATGACCCGCCTGATCGTCGCATGGTGGGTGCAGTGGACGCGGCCGAAAACTGTGCCGATTTGATCATTCGAGGCCGGCTGTGACCACTACTCAACTCGTTCTCATTTCTCTCGGCGTCCTGATTGCCGTGCTGACCGTGGTCAGCGTGCTTGGCCTCCTGCCGTCGCTGCGCATCGTGCCAGACGAGACGCATTTCGACTTCACGCGCTTCCGCCGTATCAGCTTCCCGATCTCGGCGGCGCTGTCGATCGTCGCCATCACGCTGTTCTTTACCCATGGCCTGAACTTCGGCATCGACTTCAAGGGCGGCACCTTGATGGAGGTGAGGGCCAAGTCGGGCTCCGCCGATCTTGCGCAGATGCGCACGACCCTTGGCAGCCTGGGACTCGGCGAAGTCCAGCTGCAGCAATTCGGTGGCCCCGCTGACGTGCTGCTTCGCGTTGCTGAGCAGCCGGGCGGCGACAAGGCGCAGCAGGCAGCCGTGGACAAGGTCCGCACTGCGCTCGGCGAGTCCGTGGAGTATCGCCGCGTCGAGGTGGTGGGGCCGCGTGTCTCCGGCGAACTGCTGAGTTGGGGCATGCTCGGCCTGATGCTCGCGATCGTCTCGATCCTGGTCTACCTCTGGTTCCGCTTCGAGTGGCAGTTCGCGCTCGGCGCCATGATCGCTAACGTGCACGACATCGTGCTGACGATCGGGTTCATGTCGATCAGTCAGGTCGATTTCGACCTGACCAGCATCGCGGCGCTTCTGACGATTTTGGGCTATTCGCTCAACGACACCGTTGTCATCTACGACCGTATCCGTGAGATGCTGCGGCGCTACAAGAAGATGCCGATGCCGCAGCTCCTCAACGAATCGATCAACTCGACGCTGTCGCGCTCGATCATCACCCACTTCACCGTGACGTTGGCGCTGCTGGCTCTGCTGCTGTTCGGCGGCCATGCCATCCACAGCTTCACCGCGGTCATGATGTTCGGCGTGGTGCTGGTCGGCACTTATACCTCGATCTTCATTGCAGCCCCGATCCTGATCTATCTCGGCGTCGGCGAGCATCGCGAAGATGCGGTCGATAAGGCTACGCCGGCGAAGAAAAGCAAGGCATGATCCGAACCGCATGCCCTCGCAGGAGTTTGCGAGGGCAGTAAGCTCATTCGGACGAAGCTCATGGCCGGCGATCCCAACGCACCGCATTTCCCCCGCTCGGCGCCGATCGAAGCCTATGGCAAGGGCGGCTTTGCCTTTGCCGGCATGTCGCATCGGGGATCGCTGCTTTGCCTGCCCGACGCGATCTGGGCCTGGGACATAACGGACCCCGCGAAGATCGACCGCTATTCGCTGGATCGAGTCTTCAAGTCCGCCAACAGCATCGACACGCTCCTGATCGGCACCGGAACCGGGGTCTGGCTGCCGCCGGCGGAACTGCGCCAGGCGCTTAAAGCGGCGAGGGTGGTTCTGGACACGATGCAGACCGGTCCCGCCGTGCGTACCTACAACATCATGATCGGCGAACGGCGGCGCGTGGCGGCCGCGCTGATCGCCGTGCCATGAGCGGCTCCGCGCCGCCGCCGGATTCTGCCGCGTTCTGTGCTGACCTCGTGCGCAGCCACGACTTTGCTCGCTATGCCGCGACCCTGTTCGCGCCCGCTGCCGAGCGCCGCGCGCTGCTGGCGCTCTATGCTTTCAATGTCGAGATCGTCCGCGTCCGTGACCAGGTAAGCCAGCCCTTGCCTGGTGAAATCCGCCTGCAATGGTGGACCGACATGCTGTCGGGCCAAGTCCATGGCAGCGCCGAGGGCAATCCGGTGGCGGCGGAGCTGCTCCGCGCAATCCGTGATTTCGACCTGCCGGTCGAACCGCTGTCGCTGCTCGTCGACGAGCATCAATTCGATCTCTACAACGACCCAATGCCGACCATGACGGCTCTCGAAGGCTATCTGGCCGCGACCTGTTCGGCGTTGTTTACTCTTGCGGCGCGGATCATGGCGTCACCCTTGGACCCAGCCGAGCATCTCGCGCGGCATGCGGGGTTGGCTCAAGGCATCGCGCAAGTCATCACGAACTTGCCGCGTGATGCGGCGCACCGGCAATTGTTCCTGCCGCAGCAAGTTCTGGCAAGCCACGATTGCAACATGGAGGACGTGTTCGCCGGCAAGGAGACGCCGAATTTGCGCGCCGTCCTGGACCAGCTCGTGGGCGAGGCCGGGCAGCATTTGACCACGGCCTTGTCGCTGTTGCCCGAGGTGCCGGTGTCGGCTCGGCCAGCGTTTCTGCCGCTGAGCCAGGTAAGGGCCGACCTTGAGCGCCTGTCGCAACCCGGGCGCAATCCATTTGCGCCGCAACCGTCATCGCGGCTGCGTACGCTGTGGACGCTTTGGCGGGCTTCACGTTCGCGGGAATTTACCAAATAGCGGTTGGCTTATCGCCGGAGCCGGGCAAATGCTCTATGCTGTCCTATGGCTGAGTTGTCCCAAACCATATCTTCCGATCTGGGCGGCCTTCCGGTCGCACCGGCCGACATCCATGCCGCCGCCGAGACGATCCGCGGCGCCGTCGTCGAGACGCCCTGTAGCTACAGTCGCACGCTGAGCAATATCTGCGGCTGCGATATCTGGCTGAAATTCGAGAACCTCCAGTTCACCTCCTCGTTCAAGGAGCGCGGCGCGCTCAACCGCCTCACGGCGCTGACGCCGGAGGAGCGCGTGCGGGGCGTCGTCGCGATGTCGGCGGGCAACCACGCGCAGGGCGTCGCCTATCACGCCAAGCGGCTCGGCATTCCCGCCACCATTGTCATGCCGGTCGGCACGCCCATGGTGAAGGTCGAGAACACCAGGCATCACGGTGCCGAGGTGGTGGTGACGGGCGCCACGCTAGAGGAGGCGGCCGCGTATGCGCGCAGCCACGGCGAAGCGCGCGGCATGATCTTCGTCCATCCCTATGACGATCCGCTTGTCATCGCGGGGCAGGGAACGGTCGGGCTGGAAATACTCAAGACAGTGCCGGAGCTCGATACACTGGTCGTCCCGATCGGCGGCGGTGGTCTGATCAGCGGGATCGCCATTGCCGCGAAATCGATCAAGCCGTCGCTGCGGATCCTCGGCGTCGAGGCCTGGCTCTACCCCTCGATGTACAACGCCATCCACGACGGCAATCTGCCGGCACGTGGCGACACACTCGCCGAAGGTATCGCGGTGAAAACGCCCGGCAAGATCACAACCGAAATCGTCCGCCGCCTCGTCGACGACATTGCGCTGGTCAACGAAGCCGAACTCGAGCGCGCGGTGGCGACCCTGATCTCGATCGAGAAGACGGTCGTGGAAGGCGCCGGTGCCGCTGGCCTCGCCGCGCTGATGTCCGACCCGTCCCGTTTCGCCGGCCAGAAGGTCGGGCTGGTGCTGAGCGGCGGCAATATCGACACACGGCTGATCGCATCGGTCCTGACCCGCGAGTTGGCGCGCGAGGGGCGGCTCACCCAATTGTCGCTCGACATCCCCGACAGGCCCGGCCAACTGGCTGCTGTCGCGGCACTGCTGGCGGAGGCCGGCGCCAATATCATCGAGGTCTCGCACCAGCGCACCTTCTCGGATCTTCCGGCCAAGGCGACGTTGCTGCAATTGGTGATCGAGACCCGCGACAGCGCCCATCTCGACGAGGTCATGGCGAAGCTTGGCGCATCCGGATTGAGTGCGCGCTGTACCTGAGCTGTGCGCGCCCGCCGCTATCGCGGCGTCAAACCCGCCAAATGGGCGATCAGCCGATCGATCTCGGCTTCCGTATTGTAGTAGTGCGGGGAGGCGCGCACCACCGGCGGCAGCGAGCGAATTTCGGCATCGATGCGCGTGCTCGACGGATCTGAGGCGCCGATCGTGATGCTGGCTGCGGCCGCGCCGCTGACGACCGCCTCCGCCTCGTAGCCGTCCACCGTGAAGCTGACGATGGCTCCCGGAGTGCGTCCGAGGTCGCGAATTCTGATGCCGCGAATGGACGCAAGGCTGCCCCTCAGGCGGTCCGCCAGCATGCGGCACCGCTGCTCGATCGGGCCGATCCCGATGTCCAGGGCATAATCGACAGCCGCGCCGAGCCCAAGCCGGGCTGCGTAGTTGTTCTCCCAGGTCTCGAAACGGCGCGCATCGTCACGCAGCCGATAAGCGTCCCGGGAGACCCAGGGTGCGGCGTAGTGGTCGATCATCGGCGGTTCGAGCCGCTGCAGCATCGCCCGGCGGACGTACAGGAAGCCAGTGCCGCGCGGGCCGCGGAGGAATTTACGGCCCGTCGCCGACAGCATGTCACAGCCGATGGCCTCGACGTCGACCACCATCTGTCCGACCGCCTGGCAGGCGTCGAGCAGATAGGGGATGCCGTGCGCCCGCGCGATCTTGCCGACGGCTGCTGCGGGATTGACCAGTCCGCCATTGGTCGGAACCCAGGTGATCGCAATCAGCTTCACGCGCTCGTCGATCATGCGTTCGAGCGCGTCGACGTCGAGTTCGCCGCTGGCATCACTCGGCACGATGTCGATCGCGGCGCCTGTTCGCTTGGCGACCTGAAGAAAAGCGACATAGTTGGCCGCGTACTCCGCCTCGGCGGTCAGGATCCGGTCGCCCTTGCTAAATGGAAGCGCGTAGAAAGCCATCTGCCAGGCAACCGTCGCGTTCTCCATGAGGGCGATCTCATCCGGCGCGGCATTCAGCAGGCGGGCCACAGAGCCGTAGACTGAATCAAGCCGGCGCGACTCCCGATCGGCTGCCGCATAGCCTCCGATCTCGCACTCCAGATCGATATGCTGCTTCATGGCTTCGACGACAGCAACGGGCATGAGAGCAGCTCCCGCGTTGTGCAGGTACGCCAGCCGGGAGGTGGCTGGCGTGTCGGCACGTATTCGCTCGATGTTGATCAACTAAATCTCCGGCTCGGACTATCGTCGCGTCAGTGCGGCATTTCCTCGAACTGCGGCAGGTTGAGCGGCATGTTCCACGACATGCGACGCTTGGTGAACATCTCGAGCTTCGGTGCCACGAGGTCGGGCCGGTCGAGGCTGCCCAACTGGACGAAGACCGTCTTGGGGAAGCTATCGAGATTAGTGGTAAAGACCCGCGAACCGCATTCCGGGCAGAAATTGCGATCCAGGCCTTTGCCGGAATTGGCGATGTAGTGAAACGCCTTCGGCTTGCCGCAGAGAAGCGTGAAATCGTCCTCGGGTACCGCGAAGAAGGTCGCCATCTCGCCGCCCGAAGCGCGCTTGCAGTCGTTGCAATGACAATTGGCGATGAAGGACGGATCGGTGCTGAATTCGAACTTGATGGCGCCACAGGCGCATTGAGCGGTGTACTTCTTGGCCATTGATCGCCTCAGGTTGGTTGAGGATAGCGGCGCGATCATAATGGCCGGTCGGAGAAGCGCGTGCAACAATGCTTCCGGCGCGGCGTCACGCCTCAGATGCAGAGGCCGAGCAGCTTGATGTGGCAGCCGCCGGATTTCGGCTTGCTTGCAGGAACGGCTTCGCGTTTCACGGCAACGAGGGGCTCTCCGTCTTTCTTGCCTTTGCCTTTGCCCTTCGGCTCGTAGTCGCCGGCGATCACCATTGCCCAATAGGTGCGCTTGCCGCTGGCGTTTTTCGCGCTCGCGATCCCGACGCGGGAAGCGTTGTGCAGCAGCAGGTTCTTGCGGTGTCCGGACGAGTCGATCCACTGCCCCAGAGTCTTCTCGAAATTGTCGTAGCCGTAGGCAATATTCTCGGCGGCGCGGCCTGCGCCGGCAGGTGCGACCCGGCGGTTGAACGGACCGAGGGCGTCGTGACTGAGGTCGTCCTTTGTCGCCATCGCGTGCGCCTGGTCCATGGCGATGCGGTCGAGGGTCGAATCGCGGACGACGCGGACCTCGCCATGCTTGAGGCGGAAGCTGGAGATCAGTTCGGCGGGAGACTCGGCCATTACGGGCGCGGTGGCGAGCAGCAGAAGGCCGGCGATCAGGCCGCCTACCACACGATGCATCATCGTCCCCCGAGTGCCCATGACCCCGCCAAGTCCCCCACCAAGCTCGAATTATCGGATCGCTTCTCTATCGCCAATGTGGACGCTTCAAGGCGTGATCCACGCTAGCCCGCCGGCAGGTCGGCCTCGAAATTGAAGCGGTCGCGCAAGTTCTTGCGCTGCTCCAGGATGTCCTTGAGGAAAGCACGGTCCTGGTCGTTCTTCATCATCGGCTCGATCAGGTCGAGCTGGTTCATGGCGACCAGTTGCAGGATCTCCGTGCGCGGCTTGCCGTCGGCGTTGCGTGGCAGTGCGTGCACGACCTGGATGTGTTCCGGGGGCTTCGGCCCCTTGGCGGCGCTGAGTTCGTTCCGCAATTGGCCTTCGAGCGCGGCCTGATCGGCTTCGACGAAGGCATAGAGGCCGACACCGGAGCGGCGGTCGGCAAACGCGACGATGGCGGTGTCGCGCACGGCGGGGTTCTTGCGGATCAATTCCGCCAGCACCGGCGCGTCGTTGACGAGCCTTCGGCCGCCGCCTTCACGGTCGGTGAAGTTGAACAGGCCGCGCGTGATTGCCCGATAGACCTTCTTGCCGGTGGCGAGCCACAGGCTGGCGGCGAACGACTTCTTCGCCAGGATCTTGCGCTCGCGCGGCGTCAGCGCCTCGGGCGCGTAGGATCGCTTGTGCTTGAGCAGATGCCGGAGATCTTCATACGCCAGGATCCGGTAAAGCCGGCCGCGACGGTCGAAGCAGGCCGCGAGCTGGAAGTCGGTCACATAGGCGCGACCGTCGCGGCCGACCAGCCAGTTCTGTTCCTTGGCAAGATCGTTGTGGCAGATTCCGGCGCGGCGCAGCCGTCGCAGCGCGGCCTTCGCCGAGCGAAAATAAGCGAGGTCGCCATGCGGTTTCGCCAGATGCAGTGCGACACCATCGACGAAGCTGCGCACCAGCGCGCGGCGTCCGGCCCACAGCAGCTCCGGGCCGACATCGAGTCCCTTGGCGAGTGCCAGCGCATGCGTCTCGCGGGCGAACAGATGGCGCGCCAAAAGGAATGACCACCACGGCACCTCGTCGAGGCGGCGCAGCACCGCGTCGACCTCGCCGTCATCGTCGCGGAATCGGCCGCGCTCGACGGTCGAGAACACGTCGCGCTTGAGCAGCACGCCCTCGGTCCAGCGCGCCGAGAGTGTTGCGGCGTCGTCTTTGGGAAGGTTCATCGAAAACTCACGCCGCGGCGGCAATGCGCAGGTGATCGGCGATCCAGCGATCGAGATCGGCGAGCGCCAGCGCGCTCATCGCCTGCTTTTTGGCCACCGTCTTCTCGTTGCCGCGCAGTCGGCTTCCGTCCGGCTTCTTCGTCGGTACACTGGCGAGCGGTGGGAATAGGCCGAAATTGATGTTCATCGGCTGGAACGAGCGCGTGCCGGGCTCGATGGTCTCGATATGGCCGCCGGTGATGTGGCCGAGCAGGGATCCGAGCGCCGTCGTAGCAGGCGGACCCGCAAGCGTCTCGCCGCGCACCTCCGCTGCCGCATAGAGGCCGGCAATCAGTCCGACGCTGGCGGATTCCACATAGCCCTCGCAGCCCGTCATCTGGCCGGCAAAGCGCAGCCGCGGCTGCGCGCGCAGGCGCAACTGGCCGTCGAGCAGCTTTGGCGAGTTGAGAAAGGTGTTGCGATGCAGGCCGCCGAGGCGGGCAAATTCGGCCTTCTCCAGCCCCGGGATGGTGCGGAAGATGCGTTGCTGCTCGCCGTATTTCAGCTTCGTCTGGAAGCCGACGATGTTGTAGAGCGTGCCGAGCTTGTTGTCCTGGCGCAGCTGCACGATCGCGTAGGCCTTGGTGCTGGGATCGTGCGGATTGGTGAGGCCGACCGGCTTCATCGGCCCGTGGCGGAGGGTCTCGGGGCCGCGTTCCGCCATGACCTCGATCGGCAGGCAGCCGTCGAAATAGGGCGTGTTGGTCTCCCATTCCTTGAACTCAGTCTTCTCGCCGGCGACCAGCGCTGCGACGAAGCCGTCATACTGCTCCTTGGTCATCGGGCAGTTGATGTAGTCGGCGCCGGTGCCGCCGGGACCGACCTTGTCGTAGCGCGACTGGAACCAGGCCACCGACATGTCGATGGATTCGCGGTGCACGATCGGCGCGATCGCGTCGAAGAAGGCGAGGGCGTTCTCGTCGGTCAACTCGCGGATCGCATCCGCCAGCGGCGCCGAAGTGAGGGGGCCGGTCGCAACGATGACGTTGCTCCAATCGGCCGGCGGCAGGCCTGCGACCTCGCCGCGGGCGATCTCGATCAGGGGATGATCGTTCAGCGCCTTGGTGACGGCCGCTGAGAAGCCGTCGCGGTCCACCGCCAGCGCGCCGCCGGCGGGCACCTGGTTGGCGTCGGCTGCGCGCATGATCAGCGAATCGAGGCGGCGCATCTCGGCATGCAGCAGGCCGACGGCGTTGTTGGCGGCATCGTCCGAGCGGAACGAATTGGAGCAGACGAGCTCGGCAAGCCCGTCGGTGCGATGTGCCTCGGTCATGCGGGTCGGCCGCATCTCGTGCAGCACCACGGGCACGCCGGATTTGGCCACCTGCCAGGCGGCTTCGGAGCCGGCAAGGCCTGCGCCGATGACGTGCACGGTATTTGATTGGGGTCCTGTCATGGGGCGGACAGGTAGCGCTTTTCGGCGGTCAGTGGAATCGCCGAGATCGAGTTTTCTGCCTCCGGATGCGACAACGCCCGCACGAGGCGGGCGCTATCGGTTCGTCCGGTTGAGGCTGAACGATATCAGCCCTGATACTGACCGGCGGCAACGCGCGGGATGTCCGAGCGATCGAGGCCGATATCGGCCAGTTCGCGATCGCTAAGCTGGGACAGCTCGGCAACATTGCGCTGATAGTCCCGGAAAGCCTGGATCATGCGGATGAGCGAGAGCAGCATTGGTAGTCTCCTGTAGTTCGATTCAGCTCTTGCCCGAGCCTCATCGTTGAAATGAATATAGGTGAGAGTGGTGCAGTGCGAAAGTTCCGATGTTGCGATGCAGCTAAGCGCTGGGTGCATGGCATCGGTAACGGTCGATTAACCCAGGAGCACTCCCGCCCAAAGGGTAGGCGGAACGGGAAAAAGGGTGCTGAAAATGCCCGTGAATTCACGGATTTACTGCGGATGAGGCGGTTCCACTCAGGGCCAGATAAGTTGCTTTGTGGTCGTCCGCAAGTTGATCGAATAGCTTCTATACCCAAGTCTCGCGTGCGCGAATCGCATGATGATCGGGCATTAAGAGTGAACTAAGATTCATTAACAAGCGAGAGGGTACACTTTTGCCAGCCCTGGGCCAGCGGTGCGACTAAACCCTGGCGGATCGACATAACGCGGCGCTGGTGCAGTGCACACACGCCGAACCGTGGGGCTTCTAAGGGGCGCGCGCGAGCTGGGTGGCGAAATAAGCGACAGTCTTCGAGTAGACCTCGCTCTTGTTCCACTGCTGTAGCACCGCGAAATTCGGACTGCCCGGCTGCCAATCCTTACCCTTTTGCCAGCCATAACCGGCGAGATAGTTCGCGGTGGAGGCGAGCACGTCGGGGGCGTTGTGCAGGAGATCGCGCTTGCCATTGCCGTCGAAATCGACAGCGTATTTCATCCATGACGACGGCATGAACTGGGTCTGTCCGAGCTCGCCGGCCCAGGCGCCTTTCATGTCGGCCGGTGCGAGGTCACCGCGCTGGACGATGCGGAGCGCATCCAACAGCTCGGCGCGAAACTGCTCGGCGCGGCGGCAGTCATAAGCCAGCGTCGCCAGCGAGCGGATGGTTGCGAACTTGCCGGTATTGACGCCGAAATCGGTCTCGAGACCCCAGATCGCAACCAGCACCTCGCCAGGCACGCCGTAGGTCTGCTCGATACGCGACAACACCGAGCCGTATTGCTTCATCATGTTGGAGCCGCGCGTCAGGCGCGGCGGCACCATGCGGCCGGAAAACTCCTCGAAGGTCTGGCTGAAGACCTTCTGCGAGCGGTCGCGGTTGAGCACGCTCTGATCGAGCGTTACACCGGCGAGCCCGGCGGAAATGGCCTGTTGCGAGACGCCTTTGGCCGCGGCGTCCGTTTTGAAGTCTGCAAGCCACGCGTCGAAATTGCCCGAACCGCAGGCAACAGCGGCGAGCGCTGGCTGGGCGGATAGGATGGACGCGGTGAGGGCTAAGGCTGCGAGGGCGAGACGAGAAATCGTCGGGGTCATTCGAGCAAATAAATTCCGTGAAGTGATCTGAACGGCGGGTGCAATCTCGATGGAAACCGCGGCCAAAGCAAGGCGCATGACAGTGCGCGATCCTGCCCGCGCCGGAGCAGGATCGCATGTCACGATATCGTCAGCCGTCGGTCCGATTGCGCCAGGGGAATAGGTTGGCGGGGAAGTCGGCGGCCGGCTTGCGTGGACGATGCGGCGGAGGCGGCACCGGACGCGCGCCCGGATCGGCTGCGATTACCTTGCGATAGAGATGCCAGGTGGCATGGCCGAGCACGGGGACCACCACGGCAAGGCCGAGGAAGGCGGGAATCGTGCCCAGCGCCAGCAGGACGGCCACGATCAGGCCCCAAGCCGCCATCGGCACCGGGTTCTTCGCGACAACGCGCAGCGACGTCACCATTGCCTCGAACGCGCCGGCATGGCGGTCGAGCATCAGCGGGAACGACACGGCGCTGATGCAGAGCGCGGCAAGGGCGAACAGGAAGCCGGTGCCGCAGCCGACCACGATCAGCCACCAGCCTTGCCGGCTCGTGAGCACGCGCGTCAGAAAATCCGAGATCCCGGATGCGCCTTCATAGCCGAAAGCGGCAACGTAGATCGCCTGCGCGGTCGCAACCCAGGTCACGAACAGGGCCAGCAGCAGCGCGCCGAGACCGAGCATCGCGCCGAAGGAGGGCGAACGCAGCACCTCCATGGCATCCCAGGCGCTGGCCTCCTCATGGCGCTCGCGCCGGCTGGAGAGCTCGTAGAGACCGAGAGCAGCGAACGGGCCGATCAGCGCGAAGCCAGCGGCCAGCGGAAATAACAACGGCAGCACTGAATAGCCCATCACCACGCGGGCAAGCACGAGGCCCAGCACAGGATAGATCACGCAGAGGATGATGGCGTGGCTCGGCACCGCCTTGAAATCGTCCCAGCCGCGCTTGAGCGCATCGTGCAGATCGGAGAGTTGGATGGTTCGGATCACCGGTCCAGCCGCTTCTGCGGTCTGGGCCAAGGTGGGGACATTGCCCTGGTAGAGTGTGGCCATGGTCGCTAGCTCCCTTGCCATGCAGCCGCATCTGGCGCCAGCAAACGGCGCAAGCGGCCGCTATTCTAAGTTTCACGATCCCCAACCAGACGCGAATTCCGGATGGCATCGCTAACTGAACGTCAAGCCTACGCCCATTTGCGAGTCCTGTCCCTCACGCTTGGGTGAGATTCGATGCCGCAGCGCAACCCCGATGATGTCGTTCGGTCGTCATTTCGCCGCAGATAAGCTGATGCTGCGTGCTGGTCCGCGGAACTTTGCGGGCGCAACGACGCAACTTGGTCTATAAGTGCCACTCAAGGCCCTCCAGCGGGTCCTTTTCGGGGAGCAGACATGAGCATTTTCGGGAAAATTATGGGCGCGATCTTCGGTAGCCAGCCAGCTTCCGCCGCGCCCGCAGGCAGCGCACCGTCGGGCAGCGCGCCCGCAGGGCCCGCGCCGGGCGGATCGGCGCCCGCGGCGACGGTGGACGTTGCCTCGATCGTCGACGCGGCGGCCGCCGCGCACAAGGGCGAGAAGCTGGAATGGCGTACCTCGATCGTCGACCTCATGAAGGCGCTCGACATCGATTCCAGCCTCGCCGCGCGCAAGGACCTCGCCAAGGAGCTTGGCTACAGCGGCGACACCAACGATTCCGCGACCATGAACGTCTGGCTGCACAAGCAGGTGATGTCCAAGCTCGCCGCCAATGGCGGCAAGCTGCCGCCGGAGATCAAGCACTGACCGGTCCCCCGGTCGTAACCCAAGGGCCCGCGATCGCGCGGGCCCTTTTGCATTCAGGCGACGAGATCCGCATCTTCCGGATGCCTGTCGAGATAGTCGACGACGAATCCGCAACCGGCGATCACCTTCTTGCCGTCGCGGCGGATCAATTCCAGCGCGCCCTTGACCAGCTCGGAGCCGATGCCGCGGCCGCGCAGCGCGCGCGGCGTCTCGGTGTGGGTGATGATCACCGCCGACGGCGTCAGCCGGTAATTGGCGAAGGCGATTTCGCTGCCGACATCGAGCTCGAAGCGGCTTTTGTCCTTGTTGTCCCGTACCGATGGCGCCATGCAAAATCCTTCCGACCTGCTGCTTGCCTCTGATCTAGGCGCCTGAACCGGCCCTTGCCAAGGTGCGACCAAGAGGGATTGCCGCAGGGGAGATATCCGGAAAATGCGTGTCCCGCTCAGCCTCCTGGCGCTGCTCGCCGCGCTGATCTCGCCGGCTCCGGCGTCCGCGGCAGGCGGTCCGGCCTGGGAGGCCTGCGTCGGATTGGCCAGCACGCCGGACGAGCGGATCAAGGCTTGCTCGACTGTGGTCGATACCAAGAGCGAAACCGGACCTCGGCTCGCCGGCGCTTATTGCAATCGCGGTCATGGTCTGACGGAGAAGCGCGAGCTCGACGCGGCGCTGTCCGATCTCGACGATGCGGTCAGGCTCGACCCCGGCTATGCCTGCGCCTACAACAATCGGGGCCGTGTCTACAGTTTCAAGCGCGACTATGATCGCGCCATCGCCGATTACGACTTGGCCATCAAGCTCGATCCGTCGCTGGCGCTGGCCTACAGCAATCGCGGCGAGTCGCGTTTCAACAAGGGCGATCTCGACGGTGCGTTCGCGGACTTTGACGCCGCGATCAAGCGCGATCCCAAATACGCCATGGCCTACGCCAATCGTGCGTTGGTGTCTTACCGCAGGCGCGACATGGCGCACGCCATCGCCGACTATACCACGCGGATCAAGCTTGCGCCCGATCTGCTCGCCTATATCGATCGCGGCAACGTCTATCGCGATAGCGAGCAGCTCGATCGCGCCGCCGCCGATTATGGCGAGGCGATCCGCGTTGCGCCGACCGACGCGCGCGGTTGGCGCAATCGCGGCATGATCCGGCTCTATCAGGGCGACAGCAAGGGCGGCCTTTCCGACTACGACAAGGCGCTGCAATACGATCCCTCCGACGTGTTCTCGTGGAGCAACCGCGGACAGGCTAAGCTGCGGCTCGGCGACAAACAGGGCGCGATTGCCGATTTCAGGAAGGCGCTGGAATTGAAGCCGGGCCTGCCGACCGCACAGGAGTCATTGCGGAAGCTCGGGGCGTTGTAGCTCCCGGTCGCTTCTCGCGACGACGGGGCCGGACTTCCACCAGGTCCTGATCGTCCGGATGTTTCAATCGGTCGCCTTGGCGAGCCTGGAATCCTCGGACTGCGCCTGCGGGCGCAGGCATCCCTGGCAGATGACGAGGGAACGGTTGACCCTGGCGTCCTGTTCCGCCTCGATGCCGTCCTGCGCCTGCCACCATTCCTTCGAGTAGGGCTTAAGCCCTGCTTGCGAGCTGTTGCGCTCGGATCGGGCCGTGCGTGCTGGTCCTGAGGGAGCGCGCGGGTGATTGGGATTTTCGCCAGCGCCGTCCCAGGCATAGCGCGCAGGCGTGAAGGCGGGACCGGAGGCGAGGTGCGCTTGTGGGCCCACGGCACATCCGGCAAGCGCCAACGACAACAGGAGGAGGGCGGGCGCTTTGACCATGATGCGGCACTCTGTACGCGAGAACTGAGCGAGGTTGCGCCGATCATGTTTAAAATTTCCTGAACGATTGGATAGGCTGCGCTGCGCCCGGCAGCCTTGCAGGGGTCCTGGCGATGGCGATAAATGGGCCGCAATGAGCGGGCGGCTTGCGTGCCGTCCGCCGCCGAAGAGGAAGCCCGATGCAGCCCCTGCGCATGTCCCGCCGCGTCATGAATCTCGCTCACATGCTGACCCAGAATGCGCGGCGGCATAGGGCGCGTCCCGGTTTCGTCTGGGGTGACAGATCCTGGACCTGGCGGGAGATCGACGCGCAGGTCTCGGCGCTGGCGGCGGCGCTCGCGGCGCGGGGCATCGCCAAGGGCGACCGCATCCTCGTCCATTCCAAGAACGGCGACGAGATGTTCTTCTCGATGTTCGCGGCGTTCCGGCTCGGCGCGGTCTGGGTACCCACCAATTTCCGACTGATGCCGGACGAGGTGACTTATCTTGCGCAGGCCTCCGGCGCGAAGGCGTTTCTGTGCCACGTCGATTTTCCTGAACACGCCGCGGCCGTGAGCGGTGGCGCGCTGGAATTCACCTGGAGCATCGACGGTCGGGCGCCATTTGCCGAGACGTCGGTTGCGGATGCCGTTGCGTCGCGCGCCGGCACGGTGGTCGAGAACGTTGCGGTCGAGCACGACGATCCCTGCTGGTTCTTCTTCACGTCGGGGACCACCGGCCGCTCCAAGGCTGCGGTGCTCACCCACGGGCAGATGGGTTTTGTCGTCACCAACCATCTCGCCGATCTCACGCCCGGCGTCACCGAAGCGGATGCTTCGCTGGTGGTGGCGCCGCTGTCGCATGGCGCCGGCGTGCATCAGCTGGTTCAGACCGCGCGTGGCGTTTGCACCGTGCTGCTCCCGACGGAGAAATTCGATATCGACGAGGCGTTCCGCCTGATCGAGACGCATCGGGTCAGCAATCTCTTCGTGGTGCCGACCATTCTGAAGATGATGGTCGAGCATCCCGCCGCCGACAAATACGACCATTCCTCGCTGCGCCAGGTGATCTATGCGGGTGCGCCTATGTATCGCGAGGACCAGAAGGCTGCGCTGAGGAAGCTCGGCAAGGTCATCGTGCAGTATTTCGGTCTCGGCGAGGTGACCGGCAACATCACCGTGCTGCCGGCGGCGCTGCATGATCCCGAGGACGGGCCGCACGCGAAGATCGGCACCTGTGGCTTCGAGCGTACCGGCATGCAGGTCTCGATCCAGGACGACGAGGGCCGCGAACTCGGCGCCAACCAGAGCGGGGAGATCTGCGTGATCGGCCCCGCCGTGCTTGCCGGCTACTACGACAATCCCGAAGCCAATGCGAAGGCGTTCCGCAATGGCTGGTTCCGCACTGGCGATCTCGGCCACATGGACGAGGAGGGGTTCGTCTACATCACCGGACGAGCCTCCGACATGTACATCTCCGGCGGCTCCAACATCTATCCACGGGAGATCGAGGAGAAAATCCTGACCCATCCTTGCGTCGGCGAGGTCGCGGTGCTCGGTGTGCCCGATGCGACCTGGGGCGAGGTCGGCGTTGCCGTCTGCGTCGCCCGCGAAGGCGCAAAGCCGGTGAGCGAAGCGGAGATGGCGGCATTCCTCAGCCCCAAGGTGCCGCGCTACAAGATGCCGAAGCGGTTCTTCTTCTGGGAGGCCTTGCCGAAATCCGGCTACGGCAAGATTCCCAAACGGATGGTTCGCGACGAGCTCGAGGCGCGCGGGCTGCTCGATCTCGACAAGACGCGGGCGGGCTGAGCGAAAGTCATGCGCAGCATCAAGCAGCCCGGCGCGCCGGTCGCCGAACGCATCCAATGGGTGGAGGCGAGGGGACGCGCTTTCTCCTTCACGCTTCGAGCAGGTCTGCCGCTGTTGGAGGCGGCGCGCCGCGGTTTTGCCGCGGAGGGATTCGCCGGCGGCGTGCTCAGCTTCGGGCGCGGCGCGCTCGGGCCGTTCGCCTATGTCATGCCGGCGCTGTCGAAGACCAGCGAGAACGCCGCGTTCTATAGCGACACTTTCCGGCCGGGCGGCGTGACGCGCACCAGGCTCGGCAGCATGACGCTGGGCACGCGCGATGGCGCGCCGTTCTTTCATTGCCATGGGCTGTGGACGGAGCCCGATGGCCGCGACAGTGGCGGCCACATGCTGCCGGACGAGACTGACGTCGCCGAGCCGTTCGAGGTCGAGGCCTTCGGCATCGATGGTGCGATGTTTGCCGCCGAACCCGATCCCGAGACCAACTTCAAGCTGTTCGGGCCGGTGCCGGCTGCGAGCACCGGCGCACGCACGACCAGCCGCGCTTTCGCGCTGCGGCTGCGCCCCAATCAGGATTTCGCCATCTGTCTCGAAGACTTCTGCCGCGCGCAAGGCATCGCGCGCGCCAGGATCCACGGCGGCGTCGGCTCGACCATCGGCGCCCGCTTCAGCCATGGCGGCGTGACCGAGCCCTTCGCGACCGAGCTTGCGGTCACCGGCGGCACGATTGCGGCCGGCGCCTCCGGAGCGCTCGAAGCCGCACTCGACGTCGCCCTGATCGACTACACCGGCGGCATGGCGGAGGGCCGTCTGGTCCGTGGCGACAATCCCGTGCTCATGACCATGGAGCTGGTGCTCGAGGTGTTGGACTAGTCCCGGCGGGCGACCGTCAGTGAGTGCGTAGCTTGGCAATGGCCAGATATGTGGAGTCACTGATCCCCGAACCGGATCCCTGAAAGAGGTTGAGCAGGGGGGATTGACCCTGACCGGTGCTCTGGCTGTTTCTGATGTCATACATGGCGGAGAAACGGTTCAGCAGCTTTGTAACCTTCGCGGGATCGGACAGGTCCTTGATCTTCATGAATCTGTCCACGAACTTGGCCTGCTGGTCGATCGGCATCGCCGCCATCGAGTCAGGCAGATCGAAGGTGGTCCTGAACACCTCCGAAAGAGCCTTGTCGGCAAGGATGTCGTACGCGGATGTGATGTCCCCCGCCTTTCGCTGGAAATAGAGCGCCAGGCGCACGCCGGGATTCGCATCGCCTTGCTGCTGCTCCAGGCTTTGCTCGACATAGTTCGCCTGTGTTTCCCGAAACTGATCCCGCTTCTGCGGCCCCATCATCGGAAGACGCGCGACGTTGCCTTGACTGTCGAAATTGAACGACGCCGCGATTTCGGCAAAGCGAGGATCGCTCTCGGTGTTCGCGAAGCTCTTTGGATCGTTCAGATCGGAGGCGAAGATCTTCTTGAGAAAATCGGTGCTGACCTTCTTGGGATCCAGACCCTTGGCCAGGAGAATGAAATCGACCATCGGCCTGTTTGCGAGAAGATCGGAAACACTGTCGATGCCGGCGATGGCCTGCTGATATTCCGACGCATCCTTCGTGGCCTGTGCCCGAACTGCGGCCTGCTGCTGGGGAGTTGCCGTGCTTGCGCTCTTCACCGCTCCAATGACGTAGTCCTTGGCGATCTGGAGGACTTCAGCAGAGTCCTGAGCCACCAAGGGGGTCGTCAGATTGCCTTTAGCGTCGAAGTTGAAGGCGCGCGCCAGCTCCAGATATCGATTGTCCTTGAGGGTATAGACGTAGCTTTTGGGGTCGTTGATGTCGCTTTCGAGCACGGCCTTGACAGTCGCCGGCGAGACGTTTGCGGGATCGAGGCCGACGGCTCCCAGCGCAAAATCATAAACGCCCGGTGTCGATACGAACGCCTGGACTGAATTGATCTTGAGGATGGCGGTTCTGAATTGCCTGATTGCAAAGGCTTCGTTCAACGGGCTTGCCGCCGAATAGACGGCGGACTTGCTGTCGTCGAACCTCTGTTTCGTGATGGTGACATTTGCAGCAGTCTGCGCGGACACGCCTGACGGAAGCGACCCGTCGGGCGAAAACTCGAACGCACCGGCCAGGTCGACGAACCCGCCAATCGTCCCTATCTGGTCGCTGAGGCTGGAAATGCTGCTCGCATATGACTCCAAATGATGCTTTTCGACCAGGATCTGCACGTTCAACTGGGTCACGTTCGCGCCCGGCTGCGATAGCTGGGTGGTGTAGTCGGCGATCCGTGAATTGGCCGCGGTGACATCCGATCGGGCCTGAGCAAGGTCGGCGTTGAGGCCACTCAACTGAGAGGCGAAAGTGGTGTTGACGTAGCTGTTGGGATCGGATGGATCGCTGCGCAAGACCTGGCTTATCGTGTCACGCGACCACTTGGTTTGATCGATTCCGTATGCCGAATAGACATAGTTGCGAAGACGGTCGTTGTTCAGGAGCTGGTCTGCACTGCTGATGTTGCCGATTTCGGCGCTGTAGTAATTGGAGTCGCCGGTAAGTGCATCGACCTGGCTCTTCCTGGTCGCCGTGTACAGACCGATCATCTCGTCGGTCTGGTTCTCCGATTGCGCAACCGGCGTTGCACTGCCGTTGAAGGAAAATGCCGCGGCGAACTCGCGGTAACGCTTGTCGACCAGCTTGTTGACAAAGCTGTTTGCGTCGGAGAGGTCGCTCTCCAGCACCTTTTTCATGAAGGCCTTGGCGTAGGCCATGTCTTCCAGGCCATATGCCTTCGTCGCATAATGATAAAGGCGATAGTCTTTCATGAAGTCGTCGACGGACTTCACCTTGCCGATGTGGGCTTTGTAATAGGCGGCCTCTCGCGCCACGTCCTGTTGCTGTTCGACCCGCGTCAGGGACTGCTTGAGATTGCGCGTGATGTAGCTGTAACTGAAATACGTTGATACCATCGCGCACTCCTCGCGGCTCTTACGGTCCCGGACATCCGTCAATCATTGCGGGGTCGCGAGATGGGGGCTGGCCTCATGCCGGCAAACTGTCTCAGCTGGGTCTTCCCAGGAAGATTCCGGTTAACAACTGAGATTTCAATTTGCGTCCGATGCCGCATGACGAGTTTTGTTGCCGTTTGTTTCTGTCTGTTTCCCAGATGCAGCTTTCGCGAGGCTTTCGTGCTTGGCATGTTGCGGTCGCCAGCGCGCCAGATAAAGTTCCACGCTCGTGTCCCGGACAAGCTGCAACGCGTAAGCGTTGCGGCGTAGAGCGGGGACCCAGAAGCCGTGCATTTGCCGCTGCGTGGGCCCCGGCTCTGCGGCGCACCGCCGAAGGGGCGTTGCGCCGCGTCCGGGGCACGCGCCCAAAATCCATCTTCGTATTTCAATCCACAGAGTCCGCGCACCTTCGCCTTCTCGCGGCCTGTGCGGCCCGAGCTTTGCGGCATTCTTTGCCCCCAAAAATGCCGAGGGCGCAGGGAAGGCCGGGTGCCGGCTGGCACCCACGGTCCACTGTGCGAAGGTTGCGCTACAAGAGGCTGCACAGCGGCATACAGGTGAAGCCCAACACACGGCCTTCCCTGCGCAGTGGTTTGACGGCTTATGTCGTGATCTCCCCGGGGAGCGATGCACTATTGCCCCCGTCGCCTTGCGGATGGCTGATGCGGATGCCCGGTCGGGCCGCCCACATCACCACAAGACTTGACGCACAGACCCCGGGCGTCAGGACCACACGATTTTGCCGTACGCGGATCACACCGGTCGTGTGCGCGACGCCTTCGTTCACGGTTGCCCGCCCTGCGAAGCCTTCGCGCCGGTGTGGCCCACGTCCACCACGTCCCATCCCGCGTTCGTGACGATCGCGATCCGCCCCTCGGCCGGGTTGGGATGGCTTTCTATACGATAATCCGAAATACGGATAAAGAGAAATATTTTTGCCGATCGTGGTTGACCCGCTTATCGGGTGTTTTGCCCGCCGGGCGGCAAGGGGTTGTGGGGCGCGCGGACGCCTGCCGCAACGTGGCCACGAACGGGTCTCCCCTCGGCCGCAAAATGCGCTACCATGATCCCAGCGCGCATCAAGTCGCGCATGATCAATGAGACGCATGAGGAAACGAGATGAGGGTGACGATTGGACGCCGCACGGTCTTGGGCGTAGTACTGACTGCTGCGGGCGCGGCAGCTTTGACGGCGGCGTTTGGCCCGGCTTCGACATCGGCCTGGGCCCACGGGCCGACCCGGCAGAAGGTCCGCGAATCCATCGAGATCACCGCCGCCCCGGCCAAGGTGTGGGCCGCAATGGGCAATTTCCAGGACATGAGCTGGCTGCCGCCTGTTGCCAAGACCGAGGGCGAGAAGGGCAACGAGATCGGCGCGACGCGGAAGCTGACGCTGACGGGAGGCGCGACCGTCGACGAAGAGCTCTACAAGTTTGACGCCGCCGCGATGAGCTATTCCTACCGGATCACCAATGTGGACGTGAAGGTGCTGCCGGTCACCAATTATTCCTCGACGCTCACCGTCACGCCGAGCGCCGACGGCAAGGCCTCGACCCTGGAATGGGCCGGCGCGTTCTACCGCGGCTTTCCCAACAACGATCCGCCGCCGGAGCTGAGCGACGAGGCGGCTAAGACTGCGGTGAGCGGGCTCTACAAGGCCGGCCTCGAGTCGTTGAAGAAGAAGATCGAGAGCGGAAGCTGACCGTGCGGGCGTTGGTCCTGGCGGCGCTCGCTGCCAGCCTTTACCGTGCCGCTCTCGGCAGCGCGTGCGCCGACGAGGCGTTCGTGACCAACCAGCTCAGCGACGATTTGATGGTGGTGGACCTCGCCACCGCGCGCAGCGTCGCGACCATCCCGATCGGCGGCAAGCCGGCGGGCGTGGCCGTTAGCGCGGACGGGCGCTTTGCCTATGTCACGAGCCCGGACGCCAAGGCCGTAACGGTGGTGGACGCAGCAACGCGGCAGATTGCAGGGCGGATCGAGGTCGGCGGCGGGCCGCTTGGCATTGCCGTCGCGCCGGATGGCCGCACCGTCTATGTCGCGGACTGGTACGCAGCCGCCGTGCGGGTGATCGACGCTGCGAGCCGCAGCGTCACGGCCAGCATCGCGGTCGGCGCCTCGCCGTCGGGGCTCGCAGTGACGCCAGACGGCAAGCTGCTGCTCTCGGCCGACCGCGACGACGACAGCGTCTCGGTGGTGGACATCGCGACCCGCCAGCGCAAGGCGACCATCAAGGTCGGCACCCGTCCGTTCGGCGTCACCATCGATGCCGAAGGCAAGCGGGCCTACACCGCCAATGTCGGCTCCAACGACGTCTCCGTGATCGACATCGCCGCTGGGTCCGAGACCGGCCGCGTGCCGGTCGGGATGCGCCCCTATGCGGTGGCGCTGGCGCAGGGCCGCGGCTTCGTCACCGACCAATATGGCGGCACTGTCAGCGTGTTCGATCTGGCGACCTTGAAGCCGATCAAACGCATCAATGTCGGCGATTATCCCGAAGGCATCGCCGCGACCGCCGACGGCAAGCGCATCATCGTCGCCTGCTGGGAGAGCAACACGCTCGACATCATCGACGCGGTCGAGCTAAAGGTGATCGGCGAAGTCAAGACCGGCGACGGCCCGCGCGCGTTCGGGGCGTTTTTGCGCAGGACGGAGTAGGGGCGTCGTAGCCCGCATGAGCGGAGCGACTTGCGGGACAGGCTCTCCTCATCCACCGCCGTTCCCGGATATCGCTTCGCTCATCCGGGCTACTGCACCGGGGCACAGCGTCCATACAATCTCATCCATCTGCTCAAACATGTGATCCGGCGCCTGCGCCCGCAGCGCCGCCGGCGCCGCATAACCCCAGCCCACCGCGCCGCAGGCGATCCCCACGGCCCGCGCCGCCTCGATATCGCGCACCTCGTCGCCGATCGCGATGACCTTGCCCGGCTCCACGCCGGCGCGGCGGATGACCCGTCGGAATTTCGAAGGCTTGCCAAAGATCGACGCGGCGCAGTCGAAATGCGCGAACAGCGCGGCGGCCTCGCCGAGTTTTTCGCGCGCATTCGCTTCGCTGTCCGATGTCACCAGTGCGAGCTGCACGCCGTTACCGGCCAGTGTTTTCAGCATCGTCTCGACGCCCGAAAACAGCGAAATCTCGGCGGCCGCCTCAGCCTTCAGCCGCCGCGCATGCCGCGCGATCGCCGGCAGCTTCCACAAGGGCACCTCGAGCCGGCTGAGAATCTCGCGCGACGAAGCATGCCGCAGCCCCTCGACATCCTCATCGGCGACGCGGCGGAAGCCGAAGCGGTCGGCGACGTCGTTGATGGTGCGCAGGAACCACGGGAAGCTGTCAGCCAGCGTGCCGTCGAGATCGAAGATGGCGAGGGAGTAGGGCATGGAGACGAAGCTACACCGCTAGGCTTTCCACACCGCTTCCTCGGTCCATCCGAGTTGGTCGAATTCGGTGGCCCTGAGCGGCGCCTCTCCCTCGGCGAAGAACTCGTCTAGCTGGGGCGGGGTAACGTGCGTTTCGGAAAGCATCGCGTGGGCTTGTCCGCGATGATGAATTTGATGCTGGAACAGATGCATGAGCAGCCGGTCGCGACGTTCGATCTGCACGCGGGTGTCGCGGTTGATCCGCACGAGACCGTCGAGAAGCTCGGGCGTCAGTCCATCGCAGACGGCAATCAAGCGCTTGTCGATCGCGGCTTGCTCGGGCTTCAGCGCGGCAAGTGAAAGGTGGGGCACCTGGTTCTTCCAAGCCGCCGGTCCCAGCCATCCGCCCTCCAGCGCATCGACATAGAAGAGGTCTATGACATGGATGTGGTTGAGCGTGCGCTGCAGGCTTGGAAAGAAGCCGGTTCGTGCGGCTTCGAAGTCAGCCTGAGACAGCGCGGCGCAAGCAGTGAGCAGCCGGTGGTTCGCCCAAGCATTATTGTGGGCGAACGCACGATAGGTTTGCAGAAGTCCTGCAGGCAAAAGCGACCTCCCTCAGACAATGTGTCGGCACGCTCCCGCTGCGTAACCTACTCCGCCGCCTCGCTCGCCGCGCGTCTCCGCTTCGGCTTCCGCGCCTTCGCCAGCACCGGTGCCAAAAACTTCCCCGTGTAGCTCCGCGGCGCTTTCGCGATGTCTTCCGGGGGGCCCCAGGCGACGATCTCGCCGCCGCCGTCGCCGCCTTCGGGGCCGAGGTCGATGACCCAGTCGGCGGTCTTGATGACTTCGAGATTGTGCTCGATGACGACGACCGTGTTGCCCTGCGCGACCAGCTCGTGCAGCACCTCCAGGAGCTTCTTGACGTCGTGGAAATGCAGGCCGGTGGTCGGCTCGTCCAGGATGTAGAGCGTGCGGCCGGTGGCGCGCTTTGACAGCTCCTTTGCGAGCTTGACGCGCTGAGCTTCGCCGCCCGAGAGCGTCGTGGCCTGCTGGCCGACATGGATGTAGTCGAGGCCGACGCGATGCAGCGTCTGGAAGGTCTCGCGCACCCGCGGGACCGCCTTGAAGAACTCGGCCGCTTCCTCGACGGTCATGTCGAGCACGTCGGCGATGCTCTTGCCCTTGAACAGGACCTCCAGCGTCTCGCGGTTGTAGCGCTTGCCCTTGCAGACGTCGCAGGTGACGTAGACGTCGGGCAAGAAGTGCATCTCGATCTTGATGACTCCGTCGCCCTGGCAGGCCTCGCAGCGGCCGCCCTTGACGTTGAAGGAGAAGCGGCCGGGTTCGTAGCCGCGCGCCTTCGACTCGGGCAGGCCGGCGAACCATTCGCGGATCGGCGTGAAGGCACCGGTATAGGTCGCGGGATTGGAGCGTGGCGTGCGGCCGATCGGCGACTGGTCGATGTCGATGATCTTGTCGATGTGCTCGAGGCCCTCGATGCGGTCGTGCGGCGCGGCGCCCTCGCTGGCGTTGTTCAGCTTGCGGGCGATCGCCTTGTACAGCGTGTCGATCAGCAGCGTCGACTTGCCGCCGCCGGAGACGCCGGTAACGCAGGTGAACAGGCCGAGCGGGATTTCGGCCGTGACGTTCTTGAGGTTATTGCCGCGCGCATTGACCACCTTGATGGTGCGGCGATGGTTCGGCGGGCGCCGCTCCGGCACCTCGACCTCAAGCTCGCCGGTCAGATATTTGCCGGTCAGCGAGTTGGGGTTGCGCATGATCTCGGCGGGCGTGCCTTCGGCGATGATGTTGCCGCCATGCATGCCGGCACCGGGGCCGATGTCGAGCACGTGGTCGGCGAGCAGGATCGCGTCCTCGTCATGCTCGACCACGATCACGGTGTTGCCGAGGTCGCGAAGTCTCTTGAGCGTGTCGAGCAGGCGCGCGTTGTCGCGCTGGTGCAAGCCGATCGAGGGTTCGTCGAGCACATAGAGCACACCTGTCAGGCCCGAGCCGATCTGCGAGGCCAGGCGGATGCGCTGGCTCTCGCCGCCGGAGAGCGTGCCGGAGGAGCGGGACAGCGTGAGATAGTTGAGGCCGACGTCGAGCAGGAAGGTGAGGCGCTCGCGGATCTCCTTGAGGATGCGGCCGGCGATCTCGTTCTGCTGGGTGTTCAGCGCCTCCGGCACGGTCTCGAACCACGCGCCGGCGCCCTTCACTGACATCTCGGAGATGTCGCCGATATGCTTGCCGCCGATCTTGACGCAGAGCGCCTCGGGCTTGAGCCGAAAGCCGTGGCACGCCTCGCAGGGCACGTCGTGGAAGTACTTCGCCAGCTCCTCGCGCGCCCACTCGCTCTCGGTCTCGCGATAGCGGCGGTTGATGTTGGTGATGACGCCCTCGAACGGCTTCTTGGTGTCATAGGAACGGACGCCGTCCTCGTAGGAGAACTTGATCTCGTCCTCGCCGGAGCCATGGAGGATCGCGTTCTGCGTCTTCTTGGGCAGATCCTTCCATTTGGTGGTCAGCGTGAACTTGTAATGCTTGCCGAGCGCAGTCAACGTCTGAATGTAATAGGGCGACGAGGACTTGGCCCAGGGCGCGATCGCGCCCTTGCCGATGGCTAGCTCCTTGTCGGGGATGACGAGGTCCTCGTCGACATGCTGCTCGACGCCGAGGCCGCCGCAGGCGGGGCAGGCGCCATAGGGATTGTTGAACGAGAACAGCCGGGGCTCGATCTCGGGGATGGTGAAGCCGGAGACAGGGCAGGCGAACTTTTCCGAGAACAGCATGCGCTCGGGTCCGCTCTTGTCGTGGATCTTGGCCGTCTTCTTTTTCTCTTCCGCGGGGGCTGCTGCAGCCGGCGCGTCCGCGAATTCGATGACGGCGAGGCCCTCGGCGAGCTTGAGCGCGGTCTCGAAGCTTTCGGCGAGGCGTTGGCCGATGTCGGGGCGCACCACGATACGATCGACGACGACGTCGATATCGTGCGGGAATTTCTTGTCGAGAACAGGCGCTTCCGCGAGCTCATGGAAGGCGCCGTCGATCTTGACGCGCTGAAAGCCCTTCTTGAGCCATTCGGCGAGCTCTTTGCGGTACTCGCCCTTGCGGCCGCGCACGACTGGCGCAAGCAGATAGAGCCGCGAGCTCTCCGGCAGCGCCAGCACGCGATCGACCATCTGCGAGACGGTCTGGCTCTCGATCGGCAGGCCGGTGGCGGGCGAATAGGGCACGCCGACGCGCGCCCACAGCAGGCGCATATAGTCGTAGATTTCGGTCACCGTGCCGACGGTGGAGCGCGGGTTCTTCGACGTCGTCTTCTGTTCGATCGAGATCGCCGGCGACAGGCCGTCGATCTGGTCGACGTCGGGCTTCTGCATCATCTCCAGGAACTGGCGGGCATAGGCCGACAGCGATTCGACGTAGCGGCGCTGGCCCTCGGCATAGATGGTGTCGAACGCGAGGGAGGATTTGCCGGAGCCTGACAGCCCCGTGAACACGACGAGCTTGTCGCGGGGAATTTCGACGTCGACGTTCTTGAGGTTGTGCTCGCGCGCGCCACGGATCGTAATCGCGCGCAGGTGTGCTCCCGCGTTCTGTTGTTGGCGCTTCGCCTTGATCACTTCATCCATCCTGGTGGTCCTCAGGGAATCCAAAAGCGCACGATCGCGCCAACTTGAAAGGCGCGCATCGCCCGGAACCGGGATCGGCGCCGATGGGTAAGTAAGCGAACGTAGGAAGAACAGGGACGGATTTCCAGTGGCGTTTGCGAATCGTCAACGGATTGTTGGCGCGCTGGCGGCATCTGGCAGGAGCACGGCTTGCGGAACTGCGCGTGACCGGTCCCGTTCAAACAAAAAGGCCGGCGCGAGGCCGGCCTTTCGTAACACGATGGCGTCGATAGCGAAGATCAGTACTTCGCGACGATCGGGCCCCCGAAGTGATAGTTCACGCCGACCTGCACGGTGTGAAACTCGAGCGTGCCGGTGGGCAGGGCGCCCGAGAAGTAGGTCTCGCCGCCGAGGCTGCGAAAGAGGTACTCGCCCTTGACCGACCACTGCGGAGCGAAGAACGCTTCGACGCCCGCACCGACGGTCCAGCCGGAGTGCCACTTGCTGTCGGAAGCGGTCACGCCGAGCGCGCTGATGCTGAGCTTGTTGTCGATCCAGGCGTAACCACCGGTGCCGTAGAACAGGACGTTGTTGACGGCGTAGCCGATGCGGCCGCGCACGGTGCCCATCGCATCGGTCTTCGAGCTGAGGGTGGTGCTGACGAGGCCGAAGCCGGGGACGGCAACGGGGCCGGTGACCGACGCGCTGACGTCAGCCCAGGAACCATCGGCCTCGATGCCGAACACGACATTGCCGGTCTGCCAGTTGTAGCCGGCAGTACCGCCGACGAAGCCGCCCTTCATCTTCGGGTCGGTCGAGGAATTTTCCCAGGCGCCGCCACCGACGATACCGAGGTAGAAGCCGGTCCAGTTGTAGACCGAAGCCATGGCCACCGGAGCCTTGGTGTAGGGGCGCGCCGCCAGATCAGCGGCCGAAGCCGGGGCAGCGAGTGCGAACAAACAGGCCGAAGCCAACCAAATCTTTTTCATCTTCAGTAATCCCAGTCCCAGTTTCTGTTGTCCCTCCCTGTTCCGGAAGAGCATCGGACGCCGTGGTCCAACTGATATCGTCCATACACCGGTGAAGCCGCAAGTTGTGTCACTGAAAAGCAACAGCGATCGGAAAACGGAACGGCTATTGACCTATTGATATCGCAGAACCGCACAGCAAAAGGCCGGCACGAGGCCGGCCTTCGAAGTGCTCTATTCCAGCGCGATCAGTACTTTGCGATGACCGGACCGCCCCAGCGATAGTTCAAGCGGACGAGGCCCATGTCGACGTCCTGGCGAATCCGGTCGCTGCCGAAAACCGCACCCGCGGGCGTTGTGAAGCCGATCGTGCGATCGCCAAGGAAGATGTGGTCGTATTCAAAGCCCAGCGACCAGTTGGGAGCGAAGCCGAACTCCAGACCGGCCCCGACCGTGCCACCCCAGCGAGTCTCCCGCGCCGAGGCCAGCAGCGCGCCCGCGCCGGGCGTGCCCGCCGCAGCGTAGATGTCGTATTTGTCGCCGACGACGGCGGCGCCGCCCTTCACGTAAAGCAGCACGTTGTTCCAGGCGTAACCGATCTGACCGGTGATGAGCCCGAAAGAGTCGATGCGGGAACGGTTGCGATCACCCGTGACCAGGGCGGTGCCGGGGAAAAGTGTGCTCACGTTGTCGCCCCGGAAGTCGGCCCAGTTGCCTTGGCCTTCGAGGCCGAACACCCAATTGGTGGACTGCCAGCGATAGCCGATCTGGCCACCGACCGTGCCGCCGACCGCGTTATGGCAGCCTTCCCCGACCAAAACGCCGGTCGCGGGCGTGACGAAGTCCCAGCACGTGTGGCTCGAGCCACCGCCGCCGTTGATGCCGATGTAGAAGCCGCTCCAATCGTAGATGGTGGCAATCGCCGGCGCCGGAGCCTTGGTGTAGGGACGCGCGGCAAGATCCGCCGCGCTCGCGGGAGCCGACAGGCCCATCGCCACTGCACTGATTGCACCAATAAGAAGCTTATTCATTGCCAGTCTCCCCAGGTTCGTCCGCTTCTTTCTTCCCCGAAGCGGTTGATCAGGCACGAGGGCCCATATGATTTAAGTCCGAGGAAACCGTAGCTCTGCGGAGCGGCAAAGTCCGTCTCCGAAATGCAACAAGAACGGGGCCGTGCGAGGACCCACAACTTGCTGAATGTTAAGTTCTTTCCTTCGCTTTTGGGAACCTACAAAGGTTCCAATCGACGCGTGCCTTCCCGCAGTACATTGGCCGATCGACGCCACATATTCGATGCGGAAGTTCGCCAAGAACAAATCTGGAACATGCCGGAGGTCGATGCTATATGTGGGGATAACCGGAGGGGCGACGGACTGATCGTCGTCCGCAAGCGTTCGGCGAGCGTATAGGGTCGCCTCAACAGGCACGGTGGAGCGCGGGGAGCGGACCGGCCTTCTTGAATTCAGTGGCATTCGGAGCGGAGAGCGGAGATGGCGGGAAGCGTCAACAAGGTCATTCTGGTTGGAAATCTCGGCAAGGATCCTGAAATCCGCCGCACCCAGGACGGGCGGCCGATCGCCAATCTGAGCGTCGCCACCTCGGAGACCTGGCGCGACAAGGCGACCGGCGAGCGCAAGGAAAAGACCGAGTGGCACCGCGTCGTGATCTTCAATGAAGGGCTCTGCAAGGTCGCCGAACAGTATCTGAAGAAGGGCGCCAAGATTTACGTCGAGGGTGCGCTCCAGACCCGCAAATGGACCGACCAGAGCGGTGTTGAAAAGTACTCGACCGAAGTCGTGCTGCAGGGCTTCAACTCCACCCTGACGATGCTGGACGGCCGTAGTGGCGGCGGGGGAGGCGGCAGCTTCGGCGACGAGCCGGGCGGCGATTTCGGCTCCTCCGGTCCGGTCAGCAGCGCGCCGCGGCGACCCGTTGCCGCCGGCGGCGGTGGCCGCAACAGCGACATGGACGACGACATCCCGTTCTGAGCGATTCCGTTCTGAGAACGAGGCATATCGATGCGGAGGCGCCGGCCGCGTGGGCGGCGCTTCTCATCTCGTGTCAAAAAATCCCACTAATCGGCAGGACGGGCTCGGGATTTCCGGGCCCGCTTCATGTTTGGGGTGAGCTCGGATTGCGGCTTGGCAAACGCGCTGACGGGGCAAGCTCGCCGGTCGGTTTTCCACGTGTTACCGGCGATTTTGCAAGGCCGATGCGGGGGCTGCCCGAGGCACCGCTCGCAAGGGCTTAAGTTGTTGGAAAAATAGGCGGAAAAAGCGCTTCCCAGATCCCCGCGAGGGTGGTTATCAGAGGCTCGATGCGCTATATGATTCCCAGATAAAACCTCATCGGATTTCCCCTTGGCTGACGACGACGACAAGCCCGGCGACCAGCCGGCGCAACCCTCGGATATTCGCCCCGTCTCCATCTTCGAGGAGATGAAGAAGTCCTATCTCGACTACGCCATGAGCGTGATTGTGGCGCGTGCGCTGCCTGACGCCCGCGACGGCCTGAAGCCGGTGCATCGGCGCATCCTGTACTCGATGAACGAGCAGGGGCACACGCCGGACAAGAAGTACGTCAAGTCCGCCCGCGTGGTCGGTGACGTCATCGGTAAATATCATCCGCATGGCGACCAGTCGATCTACGACGCCATGGTCCGGATGGCGCAGGACTTCTCCATGCGCGTGCCGCTGATCGACGGTCAGGGCAATTTCGGCTCGGTCGACGGCGATCCTCCGGCTGCCTATCGTTATACTGAAGCCCGATTGACGAAGGTGGCGCTGGCTCTGCTGGCCGACATCGACAAGGACACGGTCGACTTCCAGCCGAACTACGACAACAACGAGACCGAACCGTCGGTCTTGCCGGCCAAGTTCCCGAACCTGCTCGTCAACGGCGCCGGCGGCATCGCAGTCGGCATGGCGACCAACATCCCGCCGCACAATCTCGGCGAAGTCATCGACGCCTGCGTCGCGCTGATCGACAACCCCGCGCTCACCATCGACGAGCTCATCAACATCGTGCCGGGACCGGATTTCCCGACCGGCGGCGTCATCCTCGGACGGCAGGGCATCCGCGCCGCCTATCACCTCGGGCGCGGCTCGGTCATGATGCGCGGCAAGGTCGCGATCGAGACCATCCGCAAGGAGCGCGAGGCGATCATCATCAGCGAGATTCCCTACCAGGTGAACAAGGCGACGATGGTCGAGCGCATCGCCGAGCTGGTCAAGGAAAAGAAGATCGAAGGCATCGGCGACCTGCGCGACGAATCGGATCGCGACGGCTACCGCGTCGTCATCGAACTGAAGCGCGACGCCGTGCCGGATGTGGTGCTGAATCAGCTCTACAGGTTCACGCCGCTGCAGACGAGCTTCGGCGTCAACATGGTGGCGCTCGACAGCGGCCGTCCGCGGATCATGCATCTGAAGGACCTGCTGGCGATCTTCGTCGACTTCCGCGAGCGCGTCGTCACGCGGCGCACCAAGTTCCTGCTCGCCAAGGCCCGTGATCGCGCCCATATCCTGGTCGGTCTGGCGATCGCGGTCGCCAATATCGACGAGATGATCCGCGTCATCCGGACCTCGCCCGACCCGACCACCGCCCGCGACACCCTGATGTCGCGCGACTGGCCGGCCCGGGACGTCGAGGACATGCTGACGCTGATCGACGATCCGCGCCACCGCATCAGCGAGAACGGTACGATCCGGCTGTCGATGGAGCAGGCGAGGGCCATTCTCGATTTGCGCCTGCAACGCCTCACCGCACTCGGCCGTGACGAAATCCGCGAGGAACTCGACAAGCTCGCCGGCGAAATCGCCGACTATCTCGACATCCTGCGCTCGCGCGACCGCGTGCTTGAAATCATCAAGTCCGAGCTCGCCGAGGTGAAGGCCGAGTTCGCGACCCCGCGCCGCACCGTCATCATCGAGCAGGAAGGCGAGGTCGAGGACGAGGACCTGATCCAGCGCGAGGACATGGTCGTCACCGTCTCGCACGCCGGCTACGTCAAGCGCGTGCCGCTGTCGGCCTACCGTGCCCAGCGCCGCGGCGGCAAGGGCCGCGCCGGCATGCAGACCCGCGACGAGGATTTTGTCAGCCGGCTGTTCGTGGCGTCCACGCATACTCCGATGCTGTTCTTCTCCTCGCGCGGCCAGGTCTACAAGATCAAGGTCTGGCGCCTGCCGATGGCCGCGCCGAACGCGCGCGGCAAGGCGCTGATCAACATCCTGCCGCTGGAGCAGGGCGAGCGCATCACCACCATCATGCCGCTGCCGGAGGACGAGTCCACCTGGGGCAATCTCGACGTGATGTTCGCCACGACAGGCGGCAACGTCCGGCGCAACAAGCTGTCCGACTTCGTCGACGTCCGCCGCTCCGGCATCATCGCGATGAAGCTCGACGACAACGAAGCTATCGTCGACGTGCAGATCTGCACCGAGCACGACGACGTGCTTTTGACCGGCGCCGGCGGCCAGTGCATCCGCTTCCCCGTGACCGACGTGCGCGTGTTCACCGGGCGCACCTCGATGGGCGTGCGCGGCATTGCGCTTGCCGAGGGCGACAAGGTGATTTCGCTAGCGATCCTGCGCCACGTCGAGACGACGTCCGACGAGCGCTCGGCGTATCTGAAGATGCGTCGTGCGGTTGCCGGCGAAGCTGCGGCCGAGGAGCCGGCGGCGGACGCCGAGGCCGAGGAGACCTCCGGCAGCTTCCAGCTGGCTCAGGAGCGCTATGTCGAAATGTCGGCGGCCGAGCAGGTCGTGCTGACCGTCTCCGTCAACGGCTACGGCAAGCGGACCTCGTCCTACGAGTACCGCACCACGGGCCGCGGCGGCAAAGGCATCGTGGCCATGAGCGTCAACAACCGCAACGGCAACCTGGTGGCGTCGTTCCCCGTGGAAGACGCCGATCAAATCATGCTGGTCACCGACAAGGGCCAGCTGATCCGCTGCCCGGTCGAAGGCATCCGCGTGGCCGGCCGCTCAACCCAGGGCGTGATCGTGTTCGACACCGCCGAGGACGAACACGTCGTCTCGGTCGAGCACATCACGGAAGAGGCCGAGAGCGGAAACGGGGCGAATGGGGAGTCGAACGGGGAGTGATGCGTCACCCCTCGTAGCCCGGATGGAGCGCAAGCGAAATCCGGGTTCTTCATTCGAACGGCTGTCCCGGATTGCACTTCCGCCTTCGCTCTCCGAGCTACGGCGGACAAGTCGCTCCATCCGGGCTACGAATTGCGCTAAATCTCCAGCTCCGTGCCGAACTCCACCACCTGCTTGGTCGGCACGCCGAAGAACGCGGCGGAGCGTTCGGCGTTGCGCTGCAGGAAGGCGAACACGGTTTCGCGCCAGACCCACATGCCCGGCACGTCCTCGCGCGGGATGATGGTCTCGCGGCCGACGTAATAGGTGATGTCGGAGAGGTCGATGCCGGGCAGCTTGCCGTGGCGGCAGGCGAAGGTCAGCCCTTCGTAGATCGTCGGGTTCTGCATGAACCCGTAATGCAGAACGACGCGGGTAATGCCGGGAATGATTTCGATCACCTCGATGCGGTCTTCGTCGTCGATGTGAGGAAGCTCCTCGATCAGCACGGTGACCAGGACGATGCGCTCGTGCAGCACGTGGTTGTGCTTGACGAACTGGGTCAGCGCCAGCGGCACGCCGCGCGGCGCCGACGCCAGGAACACGGCGGTGCCGGGCAGCCTGGCGCTGCACTTGTTGACCGCGGTTTCGATCAGATCCTCCTCGGGCTGGCGCAGCTTCGCGCGTGCCGCTTCGACGAGCTTCACGCCGCTGCGCCAGGTCAGCATCAGGAAAGCGACGAAGCCCGCGAGCATCAGCGGAAACCAGCCGCCCTCGAACAGCTTGATCGAATTGGCCGAGAAGAAGATCACGTCGATCACGAAGAAGAAGCCGTTCACGGCCACCACCAGCCACGGCGAATAGCCCCACTGGATCGCGACCAGGGCAGCGAGCAGCGTGGTGATCGCCATCAACAGCGACACCGCGATGCCGTAGGCGCCGGCCAGCGCCTCCGAGCTGCCGAAGCTCAGCACGGCGCCGAGCGTTGCGGCGGCGAGCAGCCAGTTCACCAACGGCACGTAGATCTGGCCGATCGCTGCGCTCGTGGTGTGACGGATCTGCATGCGCGGCAGGAAACCGAGCTGAATCGACTGCTGCGTCAGCGAGAACACGCCCGAGATGATGGCCTGCGAGGCGATCACGGTCGCGACCGCCGAGAACGCGACCAGCGGATAGTGCAGGGCGTCGGGGCAGAGTTGGAAGAACGGATTCTCGATCATGGAGGGGTCGGTGATCAGCAGCGCGGCCTGGCCGAAATAGTTCAGCACCAGCGCGGGCAGGCAGATCGCGAACCAGGCCAGCCGGATCGGCAGGCGGCCGAAATGCCCCATGTCAGCATACATGGCTTCGCCGCCGGTCACCGCGAGGAAGGCGGCCCCCAGGATCGCGAAGGAGACATGAAAATCCTGGTGGATCAGGAAGTCGAACGCATAGAGCGGGCTCAGCGCCGCCAGCACCGCCGGCGCCTTGACGATGCCGTGGATGCCGAGCGCTGCCAGCACGAAGAACCAGGCCAGCATCACCGGTCCGAAGATGCGGCCGATGAAGCCGGTGCCCTGTTTCTGCATCATGAACAGTCCGATCAGGATGACGACGGTCACGGGCACCACCGCCGGCGCGAGCGAGGGTGCGTCGACCTTCAGACCTTCGATGGCTGACAGCACCGAGATCGCCGGCGTGATCGCCCCGTCGCCGTAGAGCAGGGCGGCGCCGACGAGGCCGACGACCAGCAGATGCGCGCGCCAAGTACCGGGTTGGGCGTTGCGGGCATGCAGCAAGGCCAGCAGGGCGACGATGCCGCCTTCGCCGCGGTTGTCAGCGCGCAAAATCAACAGCGCATATTTCAGCGAGATGATCAGCAACAGCGCCCAGAGGATCAACGAGGCAACGCCCAGAACGGCATCGTTCGTCAATGTGCCGCCGTGGGCGGCGGCCTTGGCGGCTTCCTTGAGGGCGTAGAGGGGACTGGTGCCGATATCGCCATAGACCACCCCGAGGGCGCCCATGGTCATTGCAAGCGGCAGTGGATCAGGTTGATGGCCGGAGGCGACTGCAGGCGTACTGGACAATGGCGACCCCTCGATGGGATCGCGGCCGACGGGTCATTCCGGCGGGCGCGAGCATCGGGCAGTCTGCGACGGGACGTCGCAAATATCCATGGGGTTTATCTATGGGATTTGTCGCTACCTGACGCGAAACTGACAGACGCCGCTACGGAGTGCGGTTTGCGGTCACGAGGCGAGCCTCGCGGATGTCGGCTTTGGTGCCGGCCTGGCGAAGGCAGGACGCCTCGAAATTCGGCCAGGCCTGCTGCGAGCAGTCCTTGCCGATGGTGCGGATGTCGAGCCGGTCGCTCTTGGCGAGCGGTTGCGGCACGCTCGCTTCGACGGTGGGGGCGAAGCCGGGCAGGAGGGTGAGAGCGGCAGCAACACACCCAGAGATGGCGATCGCCGAAAGAGCTTTGATCATGACAGTCCCCTGTGATGCGGCCGCTACGCCCAGTGTGCGGCCCGTCGTTCGTTGGCCGGATTAGTAACCATGGCCAGTTTCCGGACGTCTTCGCGAACCCGGGAAATGGTTTCGTTCGCGCTCCGTTTTGTTTCGTGGCCGCCCTCAGGACGAAACAATTCGGCCCATTCCGACACGGTTTTGCGGAAAAACCGCCAGGGAACCTGACCGGCTTGCCGGGCCGGGCCGGGCGCGGTAGGACGTTGGCCATGCCGCGCATTGCCTTCTATCCAGGTTCCTTCGACCCCATCACCAACGGCCATCTGGACGTGGTCCGGCACAGCGTGTCGCTGTGCGACAGGCTCGTTGTGGCGATCGGGGTGCATCCCGGCAAGAAGCCGCTGTTCTCGACCGAGGAGCGGTTGAAGATGCTCCATGACGTCTGCGGGCCGGTGGCGGCCCAGGCCGGCTGCGTGCTCGAAGCGGTGACGTTTGACGACCTGTCGGTGACATCGGCGCGCAAGTACGGTGCGACGATCATGATTCGGGGCCTGCGCGACGGCACCGATCTCGACTACGAGATGCAGCTCGCCGGCATGAACGAGGCCATGGCGCCCGAGGTGCATACGGTCTTCCTGCCGGCTTCTCCCATGGTCCGCCCGATCACCGCCACTTTGGTGCGCCAGATCGCTGCCATGGGCGGGGACGTCTCGGCCTTCGTCCCGCCGCTGGTTGCGGCCCAGCTCAAGGCAAAATTCGCCTGATAACGGCGCGTTTCCTTTCTCATCTCTGATCCGGAGTTATCATGATCCGAATTCTCGCAGTTCTTGCCGCGGTTCTGTTCGCGGTGCCGGCCTTCGCGCAAGCCTTGCCGGCCGGCCTCGACAAGGCCAACGCCATCGTCATCGACTCCACCAAGGGCCGCATCGTCATCAAGCTCAGGCCGGACCTCGCGCCCCAGCACGCCGAACGCATCAAACAGCTCGCGCGCGAGGGCTATTACAACAATGTGCCGTTCCACCGCGTCATGGACGGCTTCATGGCGCAGACCGGCGACGGTCAGAACTTCAACGGCACCGGCGGCTCGAAATATCCGAACCTGAAGCAGGAATTCTCCAAGGTGCATTTTGCGCGTGGCATCGTCGGCATGGCCCGGCGCGGCGACAGCGTCGACACCGCCAATTCGCAGTTCTTCATCATGTTCGCCGACGGCGGCAGCCTCGACAACCAGTACACCGTGATCGGCGAGGTCGTGCAGGGCATGGACGTCGTCGACAAGCTGAAGAAGGCGCCTCCCGGATCAAGCGGCGGCACCGTCACCGATCCCGACAAGATGGTGAAGGTGCAGGTCGCTTCCGACATCAAGTAGGAGAGGCGATGGCGCGCGCCTGTGGCAAGCTCCTGCTGGTTGCCGCGGTGCTGCTGCTCGGCGTCCCCGGCGCAATCGCCGAGGACGCACAGGTCAACACCATCCAGGACATCTTCCGGCATCTGCGCACCTGCTGGAAGCCGCCGCCCGCCGCCAAGGCCCGCCCGATCGACATCACCGTCGTCGTGAGCTTTAACCGGGCTGGAAACATTCTGGGCCACCCGAGGATTACCTATGAATCCGCGGAGGCTTCCGACGAGGACCGGCTGCAATACCGGGTCGCGGTGATGGAGGCATTGCAACGTTGCACGCCGATGCCATTTACCGATGCGATGGCCGGCGCCGCTGCAGGGCGTCCATTCGCGATCCAGTTTCGCAACCGCAAATCTTCACCTGACAGGACTTCACCCCCAACCCAAGAGAGACGAGCATGAGCGCCACCGAAAACACACTGATCCTCGAGACCACCCAGGGCCCCGTTACCATCGAGATGCGGCCTGATCTGGCGCCCGGCCACGTCGCGCGCATCAAGGAGCTCGTGCGCGAGGGCTTCTACGACGGCATCGTGTTCCATCGCGTGATCGACGGCTTCATGGCGCAGACCGGCTGCCCGCAGGGCACCGGCACCGGCGGCTCCGGCAAGAAGCTGAAGGCCGAGTTCAACAAGGAGCCGCATGTGCGCGGCACCACCTCGATGGCGCGCGCCGCCAGCCCGGATTCCGGCGATAGCCAGTTCTTTATCGTGTTCGACGACGCCCGCTTCCTCGACAACCAGTACACGGTGTGGGGCAAGGTTACCGAGGGCATGGAGAACGTCGACAAGATCAAGCGCGGCGAACCCGTGCAGAACCCCGACAAGATCGTCAAGGCGCGGATGGCGGCTGACGCGGAGTAGGCGTTTCTCCTCATGGTGAGGAGGCGCGTAGCGCCGTCTCGAACCATGAAGGCCGAGCTGCAGCAGCAGGGCCTTCATCCTTCGAGATGCGCGTTCCGCGCTCCTCAGGATGAGGAGTGACTGTACGGCCGTGAGCCCGAGATGCGCACCGATCTCTTCGATTTCGACCTGCCCGCCGAGCGCATCGCATTGCGCCCGGCGAGCCCGCGCGACTCCGCGAAGATGCTGGTCGTCGATCCCGGCACGCTCCGCGACCAGGTCATCGCCGATCTGCCGCAATGGCTGAAGCCGGGCGACCAGCTCGTCGTCAACGACACCAAGGTGATCGCGGCGCAATTGAAGGGCCGTCGCATCGGCCGCGAGACCGAGCCGAAGATCGAGGCGACGCTGATCAAGCGCCTCGACGGCTCGCGCTGGCAGGCGCTGGTGAAGCCCGCCAAGAAACTCGCAGCCGGCGACCGCATCCGCTTCGGCAATGAGGGCAAGGTCTGCCTGCTTGGCCATCTCGACGCCGAGGTCGAGGCCAAGGGCGCGGAAGGCGAGGTGACGCTGTCATTTTCGTTCCACGGTCCGACGCTGGATCAGGCCATCGCCGATCTCGGCAGCCCGCCGCTGCCACCCTACATCGCCTCGAAACGCACGCCCGACGATCAGGATCTCGCCGACTACCAGACCATGTTCGCGGCGAACGAAGGCGCCGTTGCCGCGCCGACAGCCGGCCTGCATTTCACGCCCGCGCTGGAGCAGGCGCTGCACGCGCGCGGCGTCGGCATCAACCGCGTCACGCTGCATGTCGGGGCAGGGACCTTCCTGCCGGTGAAAGTGGACGACACCGAAGGCCACAAGATGCACGCCGAGTGGGGCACGCTCTCGGCCGAGACGGCGGAGCGGCTCAACACCGCGCGCAAGACCGGCGGCCGCATCATCGCGGTTGGCACCACGTCGTTGCGCCTGCTCGAAAGCGCAGCCAGCGAGGACGGCACCCTTGAGCCGTTCGCCGCCGAGACGTCGATCTTCATCACCCCGGGCTATCGCTTCCGCGCCGTCGATGTTCTGCTGACCAATTTCCATTTGCCGAAGTCGACACTGTTCATGCTGGTGTCGGCGTTCTCCGGGCTCGATGCGATGCGGCAGGCCTATGCGCATGCGATCGCGACCGGCTATCGGTTCTATTCCTATGGCGATGCGTGTTTGTTGTTTCGGGCGCCGTAGGGTGGGTTAGCCGTAAGGCGTAACCCACCGCTTCTGTTTACGCGGTAGAGACAGTGGTGGGTTACGCTGTCGCTAACCCACCCTACGCACCTCCCGTTACGCCATCACCCGCTGCGGCAAGAGCTCCGCGATCTGCACTGCATTGAGCGCAGCGCCCTTGAGCAACTGGTCCGCTGCCACGAACATCGAGATCGAATGCCCGGAGGGGTCGCTGAGGTCCTTGCGGATGCGGCCGACCAGGACGTCGTCCTGGCCCGTGGCGTCGATCGGCATCGGGAAGTAGTTCTTGGCACGGTCGTCGACGACCTTGACGCCGGGCGCTCGCGCCATGATGGCACGGACCTGATCCTCGCTGATCGGCTTCTCGCATTCGAAGGTGATGGCTTCGCAATGAGCCCGCAGCACCGGCACACGGACGCAGGTGACGCCGATCGCGATCTTGTCGTCCTCGAAGATCTTGCGGGTTTCGTTGATGACCTTGGTCTCTTCGTCGTTGTAGCCGGTGTCGGGGTCGATCGCCGTGTTGTGGTTGAAGAGGTTGAAGGCGTAGGGATGCGGCATCACTTTCGGCGTATAAACCTGGCCGTTGAGGTTGGCGCGGGTGGACTCGACCAGCTCGTCCATGGCGGCGGCGCCGGCGCCGGAGGCGGCCTGGTAGGTCGAGATGATCACGCG
>NZ_VSST01000096.1 GCF_019402665.1 Bradyrhizobium canariense | reverse complement strand
ATCAGCCACGATCTGCGCACACCGATCACGCGGCTGCGCCTGCGCGCCGAGTTCGTCGAGGACGAAGGCAACCGCAAGCGCATGCTGATCGATCTCGACCAGATGCGATCGATGCTGGAATCCGTTTTGTCGCTATTGCGCAACGACCGCCAGATCGAGGCAGTGACGCTGGTCGACATCGCGAGCACGCTGCAGCTCATCGCCGACCAGTTCGGCGACATGGGTCATGTCGTGCACTATGCCGGCCCGCAATCCGCGACCGCCGTGGCGCGGCCCGACGATCTGCATCGCGGCGTCACCAACCTCGTCGAGAACGCAGTGCGCTTCGGCGCCGAGGTGACGATCCGCCTCGAAATGTCAGGCACCAGCCTCGTCATCGACGTCGAGGACGACGGTCCCGGCATTTCGGATGCGCGCAAGCAGGAGATGCTGGAGCCGTTCGTGCGCGGCGACGACGCCCGCACCATGGACGAGTCCACCGGCTTCGGCCTCGGTCTGTCGATCGCGCGCGCGATCGCCCTCGCCCATGGCGGCGAGCTGTCGCTGCACGACCGCGAGCCGCATGGGCTGATCGTGCGGATGCAATTGCCGGTATGGCAACAGCCGCGGCTGGCGGCCTAACTTCAGGCCGCGAGCGGCGGGTGCTCGAGGGCAGCCTCGTCGAAGATCGCAATCGCCTCGAAGCGATAATTGCAGGCGTGGCAAGTCCAGAGATAGGAGACGCGCCCCTCGCCCGGCTCGATCCAGTCGGGCGTCGGGATCAGCGTGCCGCATTGGGCACAGGGATTGTTTCTGGGCAAATCGTGTTCTGACATGTCGCCGCTGTGGGCTTTGACCATGGTTGATTTTGTCATGGCACCTCTCCCGATTCGCTGGCCGCTACATACTCGCTTTCGTGCGCCCATGCGAATAGACAGGCCTGCTGTCGCGAGTTGTCCGCCTGAGGAAACTCTGACGCCAGCATTGAGTCGTCACAGCGGCTCGGCACCGCGAAAAAATTAACGGCGGCGTTTGGTCACATCATTGCCGCGTTCGGGAGGCCTAAACGGCAGCCGGGCGCAGGCCTTCAATCAGTCTCAGGGACCTCCGGGATATCTGATGAAAATTTTACGTATCGCCGCGCTGCTCGCGGCCGGACTGACGTTGCCACAGGCCGCATTCGCGGGCCAAGCGGAGTACGCCGAGATGGTCGCGGCCCACGCGCGCGCCAACGGTGTGCCGGAGGCGCTGGTGCATCGGGTCATCATGCGCGAAAGCCGCTACCAGCCCGGCCTGGTCGGTCATGGCGGCACCATCGGGCTGATGCAGATCAAGCTCGCGACCGCCCGCGGGGTCGGCTACACCGGCGACGCCGCCGGCCTGCGCGATCCCAACACCAATCTCACCTATGCCGTGAAATATCTCGCCGGCGCGTATCACGCGGCCAATGGCGACCACGCCCGGGCCGTTCGTTATTTCGCCGGCGGCTATTACTACGCCGCAAAGCGGCAGCGGCAAGAGGCCGTACAAGTCGCCAATACGAACGAGGCCAATATGAGCGCCCCTTGGCTCGAGCCGAACGGCAATCCGCAGCCGATATTCGGCGCCGCGCCGCACCGGAAGCTCGCCCAGCGCGTTCGCAACGCTCGGGCACAGACGCCCAGGTAAGTGCGGTTCCCGCCAAACGCGTTGACCACCCAGCCCTGCTGGCATACATTAGAGCCGTTCCGAGGGGTGCTCCGAGGAGGAGCTGAGATACCGCTAAATGGGCAAATCCGCCCAGGACCGCGGTGACCCTTTGAACCTGATCCGGGTCATGCCGGCGAAGGGACAGGGATGTTGCAGACGACCAAGCGACCGGATTCCCCGGTATCCATCATCGGCGCAGGCATTGCTGGCGCCTGGCAGGCCTTGCTGTTCGCGCAGGCCGGCCACGCCGTCATCCTGCACGAGCGCGGTGACGCCGACATGACCGATGCCACCAGCCATTGGGCCGGCGGCATGCTCGCGCCTTATTGCGAGGCGGAGGTTTCCGAACCCATCATCAGCCGCCTCGGCCTGCGCTCGCTCGACATCTGGCGGCGCGAGCTGCCCGACACGCCCTTCAACGGCTCGCTGGTCGTCGCCCACCCGCGCGAGCGCAACGATTTCGAGCGTTTTGCCCGGATGACCGAAGGCCATCGCCGGCTCGATGCCGCCGGCCTTGCCGAGCTCGAGCCGTCGCTCGAAGGCCGCTTCCGCGACGCGCTGTTCTTCCCGACCGAGGGCCATGTCGAGCCGCGCCGCGTGCTCCCGAAACTGCACGCGCGCATCCGCGCCGCCGGCGGCACCATCAAGTTCGAAAGCGACGTCGCCGCGGCCGAACTCGCAAAACTTGATCCTAAAGGCCTCGTGATCGACTGCCGCGGCCTTGCTGCGCGCGACGAGCAGCCTGGCTTACGCGGCGTCAAGGGCGAGATGATCCTGATCGAGACCGCCGAGGTGCAGCTCGCGCGCCCGGTGCGGCTGATTCATCCGCGCTGGCCGCTCTATGTGATCCCGCGCGAGGACAATCTGTTCATGCTGGGCGCGACCTCGATCGAGGCCGAGGACACCGGCGTCAGCGTGCGTTCCGCGCTGGAGCTGTTGGGCGCGGCCTATGCCGTGCACCCCGCCTTCGGCGAGGCCCGCATCGTCGAATTCGGCTCCGGCCTGCGCCCTGCTTTCCCCGACAATCTGCCGCGCATCGGCATCCGCGGCAACACGATCAGCGTGAACGGCCTCTACCGCCACGGCTTCCTGATCGCGCCTGTTCTGGCCGAGCTGACGCTTAGCTTTGTCGAGCGCGGCCAGATCGACAACGAGGTGATGCAATGCGCGTGATCGTGAACGGCGAGCAGCGCGAGGTGAATTCCGCTAGCGTGGACGCGCTACTCAGCGAGCTCGACTACGAAGGCACCCATTTCGCGATCGCGCTCAACTACGACGTCGTGCCGAAGAGCCGCTGGGCCGAGACCGCGCTGAAAGCCGGCGACGAGATCGAGATCATCACACCGCGGCAGGGAGGGTGAGGATGGCTCTCCATTTATCGCCTAGGCGCGCGCCACACATTCCGCTGTCATCGCCCGGCTCGACCGGGCGATCCAGTACGCCGCGGCGTCTCGGTTCTAGCCGCACCGCCTCTGGAATACTGGATCCCCGCCCCCCGTGCCCAATTTGCGCACTAGGCGGGGATGACAGTGTCATTTGGAGAGACACCACATGGTGACCTTCTACGGCAAAACCTTCCCCTCCCGCCTCCTGATCGGCAGCGCGCTCTACCCCTCGCCTGCGATCATGCAGGCGGCGATCCGCGCCTCGGGCTCGAACATCGTCACGGTGTCGCTGCGGCGCGAATCTGCCGGCGGCAAGACCGGCGATGCGTTCTGGAATCTGATCCGCGAGCTCGACGTCACCGTGCTGCCGAACACCGCCGGCTGCCGCAGCGTGCGCGAGGCGGTGACGACGGCCAAGCTCGCACGCGAATTGTTTGGCACATCCTGGATCAAGCTCGAAGTCATCGCCGACAACGACACGCTGCAGCCCGACGTGGTCGGCCTTGTGGAAGCCGCAAGCGTCCTGATCAAGGACGGCTTTGAAGTGTTCCCCTACTGCACCGAGGATCTTTCGGTCGCGAACCGGCTGGTCGATGCCGGCTGCAAGGTGGTGATGCCTTGGGCGGCGCCGATCGGCAGCGCAAAAGGCATCACCAACCGCGATGCGCTCAAGCTGATGCGCGAGCGGCTGCCTGACATCACGCTGGTGGTCGACGCCGGCATCGGCGCGCCCTCGCATGCGGCGCAGGCGCTCGAGCTCGGCTACGACGCCGTGCTGCTCAACACGGCCATCGCAAAAGCCGCCGATCCCGTCGCCATGGCCAATGCCTTCCGCCTCGGTATCGAGGCCGGCCGCACCGCTTACGAAGCCGGGCTGATGAACGCCCGCGATTTCGCCTCCCCTTCCACCCCTGTCGTTGGGACACCGTTCTGGCATGCCGTATCCTGATCGCTTCTATCCCGTCGTCGACAGCCTCGCCTGGGTCGAGCGCCTGACAAAACTCGGCGTCGGCACCATTCAGCTGCGCGCAAAGGACCTCGACGACTCCCAGTCACTCCAGATGGTCACCGATGCGCTGGCGATCACCGCGGGCACGCAAGCCAAGCTCGTCGTCAACGACTATTGGCGCGCCGCGATCGTCGCCGGCGCGAAATATCTGCATCTCGGCCAGGAGGACCTTGCGGACGCCGACCTCGCTGCGATCCGCGAGGCCGGCCTGTCGCTCGGCGTCTCCACCCATGACGATGCCGAGCTTGACACCGCGCTCGCCGCCGAGCCCGATTATGTCGCGCTGGGCCCGATCTTCTTCACCACGCTCAAATCGATGCGCTTCGAACCGCAGGGCATTCCGAAGATCACGGAATGGAAGAAGCGCATCGGCAATATCCCGCTGGTCGCGATCGGCGGCATCAAGTTCGAGCACGCCGCGGAGATCTTTGCCGCCGGCGCGGATTCCATCGCCGTCGTCAGCGACGTCACCCAGAATGCCGACCCGGATGCGCGGGTGCGGCAGTGGCTCGGCCTCTCCGCGGAGGCGGCGTGATGCGCACTCTCTCCCCACACTCCGCGTCATCGCCCGGCTTGACCGGGCGATCCAGTACGCCGCGGCTTCTCGGCTTGAGCCGCACCGTCTCGGAGTACTGGATCCCCGCTTTCGCGGGGATGACAGCGGTATTTGTCTCTCGCGCAGCGACGCCAACGAACTGAATCAAGGAGGATCCCATGAACATCCGCTCCAACCCCGACAAGACCGTCCCCGCCGTCACCACCGGCCCGCTGCCCTCGTCGCGAAAAATCTTCGCCTCGCCCGATGCCGCGCCCGAGCTGCGCGTGCCCCTGCGCGAGATCATCCTGTCCGAGGGTGCCGGCGAGCCGAACCTGCCGGTGTACGACACCTCCGGCCCCTACACCGACCCGAGCGTGACCATCGACGTCAACGCCGGTCTCGCGCGCGGCCGCAAGGCCTGGGTGCTGGAGCGCGGCGGCGTCGAGGAATATCAGGGCCGGCAGATCAAGCCGGAGGACAATGGCAGCGTCTCCACCGACAAGGCCGCGCGCGCCTTCTCGGCCTATCACCAGCCGCTGCGCGGCCTCGACGGCCACAAGATCACGCAGCTCGAATTTGCCCGCGCCGGCATCATCACCAAGGAGATGATCTACGTCGCCGCCCGCGAAAACCTCGGCCGCAAGGAGCAGCTCGAGCGCGCGGAAGCAGCCCTTGCCGACGGCGAAAGTTTTGGCGCCGAAGTCCCCGCCTTCATCACCCCGGAGTTCGTCCGCTCAGAGATCGCGCGCGGCCGCGCCATCATCCCCTGCAACATCAATCACAGCGAACTCGAGCCGATGATTATCGGCCGCAACTTCCTGACCAAGATCAACGCCAATATCGGCAACTCGGCGGTGACGTCATCGGTCGAGGAAGAGGTCGAGAAGATGGTGTGGGCGATCCGCTGGGGCGCCGACACCGTGATGGACCTCTCCACGGGGCGCAACATCCACACCACCCGCGAATGGATTTTGCGCAACGCGCCGGTGCCGATCGGCACCGTTCCGATCTATCAGGCGCTGGAGAAGTGCGACGGCGATCCGGTCAAGCTGACCTGGGAGCTCTACAAGGATACGCTGATCGAGCAGTGCGAGCAGGGCGTCGACTATTTCACCATCCACGCCGGCGTGCGCCTGCAATACATCCACCTCACCGCGAACCGCGTCACCGGCATCGTCAGCCGCGGCGGCTCGATCATGGCGAAGTGGTGCCTGGCGCATCACAAGGAAAGCTTCCTCTACACCCATTTCGACGAGATCTGCGACCTCATGCGCAAGTATGACGTCTCGTTCTCGCTCGGCGACGGCCTGCGTCCGGGCTCGATCGCCGACGCCAACGACCGCGCCCAGTTCGCGGAGCTGGAGACGCTCGGAGAACTCACGAAGATCGCGTGGGACAAGGGTTGCCAGGTCATGATCGAAGGCCCCGGCCACGTGCCGATGCACAAGATCAAGATCAACATGGACAAGCAGCTCAAGGAATGCGGCGAAGCGCCGTTCTACACCCTCGGGCCCCTGACCACCGACATCGCGCCGGGCTACGACCACATCACCTCCGGCATCGGTGCGGCCATGATCGGCTGGTTCGGCTGCGCCATGCTCTGCTACGTCACCCCGAAGGAGCATCTTGGGCTACCCGACCGCAACGACGTCAAGGTCGGCGTCATCACCTACAAGATCGCCGCCCACGCCTCCGATCTCGCCAAGGGTCACCCGGCAGCTCAGCTGCGCGACGACGCGCTGTCACGTGCTCGTTTCGACTTCCGCTGGAGCGACCAGTTCAACCTCGGCCTCGACCCCGACACCGCGAAAAACTTCCACGACGAGACCCTGCCGAAGGAAGCCCACAAGGTCGCGCATTTCTGCTCGATGTGCGGCCCAAAGTTCTGCTCGATGAAGATCACGCAGGACGTGCGGGATTATGCGGCGACGCTGAATGATCCGAACGGCGTGGGCATGTCGATGAGCGGCACCGCCGAGGACGGCATGGCGAAGATGAGCGCGAAGTTCAAGGAGATGGGCTCAAGCGTTTATCTGGATGCGGAGAAGGTGAAGGAGAGTAATCGGGTGTTGTGAGGCAATCACGACCTAGCTTCGAGAATCGCGATGTTTGATTTCGTTCCGCAACGACCGATTCCTCAGGAGCAGGACTCCGCTATCCGGGTAGCTGTATGGACACTGATGAGCGAGGCTTATCGGGACGTACAGCTGCCCCAAACTCTATATCACTACACAGATGCCGGAGGCCTAAAAGGCATTGTGGAAAGCGGGCTGCTTCGCGCGACGCATCTCGCTTTTATGAACGGTGCGAGCGAATATCTCCATGCGGTATCGCTTCTTGCGCAGGAGATCGACAAAGCTCTCTTGATTGAAAGTGACCCGCTAAGGATCTGTCTGCTGAAGGAAGTCAAAGACCCCGTTGCCCTCGCTGGCCCGCAGCATGTCGGCCCCTATTTCGTCAGTTGCCTATCGAGTGAGGAAAACAGCCTTAATCAATGGCGCGCATATGGGCGCGGGGAAGGCGGCTACTCTATCGGCTTCGATCTCGTTAAGCTCAATCACCACGTTTTGGGCCTAGATGGTGTATTAGCGCCAGTGATCTATGAGCCCTCGCGGCAGTTAGCTTTGGTGCAAAAACTGCTCCAATGGGGGCTTTCGGAGTATCAGAAGGTTGCGGGTACTATACCCGCTAATGATCGCGACGAACATCGACGCGATTGGGCCCATATGTTTTTGTGGCGCGCTACAGCTGCCGCGCCGTTGATCAAGAACCCTGCATTTGTTGAAGAACGAGAGTGGCGAATCATCTTTAGGCCAGCCTGGAAAGAACAGGTGCGACTTTTGCCAAGATCAACGGGACTCGCCCCGTTTGTCGAGCTAAAGCTCGGCACAGCCGCCGCGGAGATATCCTCAGAACGATTGAAACATTTGGGGCGCGCTAGTCTTCCTGATCGCCTGCCGATTACGAAGCTGTGGTCCGGTCCGGGCAGAGCCACCGATACGTCTTTGTTGGCCGACCGTACGCTGCTCGAACAAATGGGTTACGATGGGGTATTCTTGGAAGCGTCTAAGATACCGTTCCGGGTAGGATGAGCTCAGCAAACGTAGCCCGGATGAGCGCAGCGACATCCGGGTCTTTGCCGTCCCGCATATCGCTCCGCTCATGCGGGCTACAGCCCCGGATAGTTGACGTGCCCGCCGCCACCCTCCACCGCCTCCCCGACCAGCTCCGCCCCAACCTCCGTCTGGTCTTCGTCGGCACCGCCGCCAGCACGCGGTCGGCCGAGCTTGGGCATTACTACGCCCATCCCGGCAACCGCTTCTGGCGCGCGGTCCATGAGGCCGGGATCACGCCGCGGCGGTATCAACCGGGCGAGTTCGCGAGCTTGCTCGATCTCGGGATCGGCTTCACCGATCTCTCCAAATCGGGCGCCGGGATGGATCACCAGATCGCGGCTGAGACGATCGACGTGCCCGGATTCAAGGCGAAGATCGAAAAGTTTCGGCCGAGGACGATTGCGTTTACGAGCAAGAAGGCGGCGAGCTTGTTTTACGGCAAGCCGTCGAGCGGGATTGCGCTGGGGCGGCAGCAGCGGGATGAGAATTTTTCCGAGGTGTTCGTGCTGCCCTCGCCGTCCGGCGCGGCGTCCGGGCATTGGACGCTGGAGCCGTGGCGCGAGATTGCGGCGTGGGTCGCTGCACTGGACACTCAACACCCACAGACCTCATCCTGAGGAGACCGCGTAGCGGGCGTCTCGAAGGATAGCCGCGGCGGGATGTGGGCCTGCATGGTTCGAGACGGCGCTACGCGCCTCCTCACCATGAGGAGTTGGCGCCGTCACCACGGCCCGCCCCTCACCCCGCATACGCCCTATCCAGACCCGCAATCACGATCTTTCTCATCTGCATCATCGCCTGCATGACGCGGTTCGCCTTGCTGCGGTCGGGGTCGCCGAGGTAGCGGCCGAGCGCTGATGGGATCACCTGCCAGGACAGCCCGAACTTGTCCTTGAGCCAGCCGCAGCGGGATTCTTCGCCGCCGGCGGCGGTGAGCCTGTCCCAGAAATAGTCGACTTCCGCCTGCGTTTCCACGCTGATGAAGAACGACACCGCTTCGTTGAACTTGTATTGCGGGCCCCCGTTGAGCGCGTTGAATCGCTGGCCTTCGAGCTCGAACACCGCCATGAAGTCGCTGACGGTCTCGACCTTTGCATTGGGAAACACCGATTTGTAGAAGGCGACAGCCTCCGGCACGTTGTTGTCGAACCAGAGAAACGGCGTGATGGAGGTCATGAACGGAAATCCTTTTGCCTCGGGCGGGCGCGCGGCGGCGCGCCGATGTTCCAAGGACGAGGCAGGAGGCAACGATCCGACAGTGGCGGCGGAATTCTCTTGTAGCCCGGATGAGCGACAGCGACATCCGGGGCCGGCAGCTGCCCCGCATATCGCTATCGCTCATGCGGGCTACGGGGTCCACGAAAACGCATTAACCTGTCGGAATCCACTCATTCCATTCGTCCTCCGAACGCAAAACGCGATCAACCCCGGAGCCCCTCCCGATGCCCCCCACCATCACCGCCTTCGAAAGCTCGCCCGACCGCGGCAAGGGGCAAGCCCGCGACATGCGGGTGCGCTGGGCGCTGGGCGCTGGAAGAGATCGGCCAGCCTTACGACGTTCGCCTCGTCTCGTTCGCAGCGACGAAAGAACCCGCGCATCTCGCGCTGCATCCGTTCGGGCAGATTCCGACTTATGAGGGCGACAACCTCATCCTGTTCGAGTCCGGCGCCATCGTGCTTCATATCGCCGAGCGCCATGCCGGACTGCTGCCGACGGAGCCGAACGCCCGGGCCCGCGCGATCGCGTGGATGTTTGCCGCGCTGAGCACGCTGGAGCCGCCGATCGTCGAGCTCGGGATGGCGATGCTGTTCGAGCGCGACAAGGGCTGGTATGCGGAGCGGCTGCCGATGCTCAGGGATCGCGTCCGTGTCAGGCTCGGCGAATTGTCCCGCCGCCTCAGCGATGCCGACTGGCTCGACGGCGCGTTCAGCGCCGGCGATCTCATGGTGGTGACGGTGCTGCGCCGGTTGAACACATCAGGCCTGCTGGACGAATATCCTGATATCGCCGCCTATGTCGCCCGCGGCGAAGCGCGGCCCGCGTTCAGGCGGGCGTTCGAGGCGCAATTGGCGGTGTTCACCGGGGCACGCTTGGCGCCCTAGAGATCGAAATTGGTCGGCAGCATGACCACGTCACGAATGGTCATGCCACGCGGCCGCGTCAACATGAACATCACGACCTCGGCCACGTCGCTGGCCTCCAGCAGGCTTCCCGAGTCCCTGGCCTCCTTCAGCTTCTCGGGCGGCCAGTCCGCCAGCAGGGCGCTGACGACGGGGCCTGGCGAGATCGAGCCGACGCGGATACCGTGCTTGAAGACCTGGCGCCGCACCGTCTGGACGAAGCAGTTGACCGCCCATTTGGACGACGCGTAGACCGGCTCCCATGGGGTCGGAAAATGCGCCGCCAGCGAGCTCGTGACGATGATGTCGCCGGTCCCGCGCGCTATCATATGCGGCAGCACGTCGTGCACGTTCTTCATCACCACGTTGACATTCAGGTTCAGCATCCGGTCGATCGCCATGGTGTCGGCATCGACCAGATCGCCGCCGACATACGTCCCCGCATTCGCATGCAGGATGTCGAGCTGGCCGGCGTTCTCCAGAACGCGCGGCAGCAGCGTTGCGCAGTCTTTTGGGTCCAGCAGGTCGACCAGCGCCGGGATCACGGCGTCGCCGTGCTTGTCGCAGAGCGCCTTCAGCGCGGCCTCGTCGCGATCGACCATCACCACGCGCGCGCCCGCGGCCAGCATCGCCTCGGTGCTGGCCAGCCCGATGCCCGACGCAGCCCCGGTCACGGCCGCAACCTTGCCTTCCAACTCTCTCGCCATAGGGTCACCATCGCTGACGTCACGGGGATGCGGAGTATAACAATCCCGGATGGCGTTGTCGGGGCAAACCAGCAACGATGCCAATCGTCCCCCGATCGAAGGAGGCGGCGCACAAGGCGCGAGACTGTTGCAAGGGCGTCACTGCGGCGATACGACTTCAGCTTGAGGAGCCCGTCCATGCTGACCCTCTACTCCTATCCAGACCTGTTCGGCGTCGCCGACAACAACGGCTACGGCCTCAAGGTCTATGCCTTCCTGAAGCTCGCCGGCGTGCCGTTCGTGCACGAGCATGTGTTCGATGCCTCCGCCGCGCCGCGGGGGCAGCTGCCCTATATCGTGGATGACGGCGAGACGATCGGCGACAGCGAGGCCATCATTGCGCACGCGACCGCGAAATACCGCCTCACCATCGATGCCGCGCTAACCGCGGAGCAGAAGCGGACCAACCAATTCGTCACGCGCATGCTCGACGATCTCTATTGGGTAATGTCGTATTCGCGCTGGAAGGACGAGCGTTATTATCCCGCGTTTCGCGACGCCTTCATCGCGCAGCACAAGCAGATCGATGCGGCAGGATTCGAGAAGGCGAAGGCGTATAATGCGCAGCGTTATCACTTCCAGGGCATCGGCCGCTACACGCCCGAGCAGGCCTATGCGCGGGGGCTCGCCGATCTGCAGGTGCTGGCGGAGATCGTGCCGGCGGCCGGCTTCGTCCACGGCGCGGCGCCGACTAGCGTCGATGCCGGCATCTACGGCTTCATCGCCAACATTTTCTTCTTTCCGATCCCGACACCGCTGAAGGCGTTCGTCGATGCGCACGCAAATCTCGTCGCACATTGCGAACGGATTCACGCGGCGGTGACGGGAACGTAGCCCGGATGAGCGACAGCGACATCCGGGACCGAGGGTTGACCCGCATGTCGCTCTCGCTCATGCGGGCTACGAATTGAGCTGATCGCCCCTACCGCATCGTGATCGCGAGCCCGCTCAGATCCGCATTCGCCATCAGGCCGACTTGCGTGCCGGACAGCTCGAGCACGGCGCCCTTCTGGTTGGTCAGCACGATCGCACGCGCGCCGCGGCCCACTGCGATGCCGGCACCGGCGGCGCCGTAGACGCCGGCGATGTCGGAGGGCCGGTTGATGTTGGAGACGCGGCCGCGCAGCACGGTCTTGGAGCCGCCGAAGACGAGGCCGTAGTCGAGCCCGCCGGTCGAGAGCGAATAGGCGCGACCGCGGAAGTTCAGCACGCCCGAGCCGCCGGAGCCGCCGATGATCCAGCCCGCCTTGTAGATCGTCAGCACCACGGTGCCGCCGTCGGCCAGCGCCGAGGTCGAGAGGCCGGCAAGCGCGGCAATGCCGACCAGCGCGGCGCGGAAGGTGGATGCGAGCTTCATGAGGGTCTCCGGGGGCTATTCTTCAAGGGGGAAACGAATCAGACGCGAATGTATCCGATGCATCGCGGCGGCAACATGATGGGCGCGGACGTGAGTCGGGGTCTGTAGCAACACACTCAACTGTCATCGCCGGTTTAACCGGGCGATCCAGTATTCCAGAGAGGGCGATGGTGAACCGAGAAGCCGCGGCGCCTTTGATGCCCCGGTCAATCCGGGGCATGACGGCGGAGTTTGGCGCGACAAGACGCTCACCCGCCATCATGCCATTCTGCCCCTGTTTTGCCCGACGGAGCAACGGTTATTTTGCTTTTTCCGAAGTCAAAAAGAAAGCTCAATGATTCCCGCTGGATGCCTACTGTGCATGGGGTTGTTTTCGCGTTTTTTGTTGGAGGCGCCCCGACCTGCCGCTACGCTTGCGCTTCCTGCCGTCCATCCGAGGTGATCTCATGCCGATCCAGCATTTCGCGCCCCCGCCGCACGTCAAGGCGCCGCCGCTGTCCTTTGCCACGCGTGCCGGCGATCTCCTGTTCGTCTCCGGCATTCCCGGCTTCGACGCGAGCGGCGCGCTTCCCGAAGGCTTCGAGGCGCAGTTCGCCAACGTCGCCGTCAACATCAAGCGCGTGCTGGCGGAGGCCGGCGCTGGCATCCGCGATCTCGTCAAGGTCAACGTGCTGCTGACCCGCGCCTCCGACGTGGCCGCCATGAACGCGCTCTATGCCGGCGCCTTCGGGCCGCCGCCCTACCCCGCCCGCACCACCTGCGTGGTCCACGCACTGCCCGATCCGAAGATGCTGATCGAGATCGAGGCGGTGGCGTCACTGGCCAAGGGGTAGACGAGTGATCGTCAGGCGACAGTCAAGGCATAAGGGGCATCCGAACAGCCGACCAACGACTGACATGTCCGTGAACGGTCGCCGCCCCGCTTGCCAGCCGCACCATTTTGCCGCACCAGTTTCCTCTCACGTTCCCATCAGGAGATATTTCATGCATCGCGTTCTCGCCCTCTGTGCCGTTGCCGGCATCGCCACCTCCGTGTTCGCCGTGCCGGCCTCTGCCGCGGTCGGCTATTACGTGATCCGCTGGGACAACACCGGCATCTGCCAGGTCTGGAACGAGGACCTGAAGTACAAGCCGTTCCAGTGGGGCGTGTCGACCTACAAGGTCGTCAGCAAGCCGCTCCCGACCTTCACGGCCGCCTCGGAGCTCCAGATCAAGCTGCGCGGGGAGCGCCGCTGCACGCTCTAGGCCTGAGGCGACAGATCGGATTTCAAAGGGCGGATCGCGCGAGCGGTCCGCCTTTTTCTTTTCGACGCGCCACTGGTTTTTCGGCCGAGATCGCGCATTTTCCGCGCACCCGCTTTGAACCTGGCCAGCTGGCGGACCTACTCACATCTTGTTCGGGGCGCCTCCCAGCGTCCCGCGCCAACCAGCATCCTTGCCCGCTTGTTTTTGCCCGCTTGTTTTTCACCTCGCGGCTTTGGAGCCAATCGATGCGCGCGCCGACGAAAGCCACGGTTCTGGCCGCATCGCTGCTGATCGCCGCAACGGCAAACGCACAGGCCCCGCAATCCTTCCGCGTGATCTCGCCGGTGTTCGGCCAGTTGGTCAGCTTCGCGATGCCGTCGAATTTTTCCGCGGTGTTCGAGAATACCAAGGGCGGCCACTACATCCGCGAGGCCGTGCTGAAGGGTGAGACGCCCGAACGCTGGACCGAGATGATCACCGTGACCGGCGAGAAGGGCATGACGCTCACTCCAGGTTCATCGCCCGAGAAATTCGCGGGCTCGATCGCAAGCGGTTTCAAATCCGCCTGCCCCGACAGCTTTGCGGCAAGGCCGCTTGGCGCCACCACGTTCGGCCGGTTCGAAGGTTTCGTCGCCGTGATCGGCTGCGGCCGCGTCGACAGCGGTCCGACCCGGCACAGCGAAACCGCACTGCTGGTCACGCTGAAGGGCACGAGCGACTACTACACGATCCAATGGGCCGAGCGCGGCCCCGAAACCGACCAGCCGCCGGTGAACGACGACCGCTGGCAGGCCCGTCTGCGCGCGCTCAGCCCGATCGAGCTCTGCCCGATCGTAGCAGGCGAAGCCGCGCCCTATCCGAGCTGCGTGAACAAGAGCTGAGGCTCGACTCCAAGTCCGACGTCCGTAGCCCGGATGAGCGAAGCGATATCCGGGAATTCAACCTACGCCCGGTCAGCCTCCCTCGGCTCGCTCACCGAAAGCAATCCCGCTTTCGCCGGCATCGCCCGCCCAATCTTCCGGGAGCAATCCCGCCCGCACATATCGGTGAAAGGACGAATGCGGCCAATCACAAACGCGCTGGACGTAGCGATGTTTAATTGGGTTGAAGTGAATGTAATCCACGTGGCGGGCGAAATCATCTTCGTCGCGAACCGTGTGCTCCCAGTAGCGTCGTTGCCACAGAGCCAATTCTCCATTGGACTGGCGGGCTACGTCTATACCCGCATGCAGTAGTGCGCTGCTGAAATGCCCCTTGATCCTTCGCCAACGTCCCGCGAAATCGGCGTCATGCGGCGGGAGGTTCATGACGACATGCAAATGGTCCGGAAGGATCACAATCGCATCGACCTCGAACGGGCGCTCCCTGCGAGCGGCCCGAAAGGCATCGCGCAGGGCGTCAACGTTCTCAATCAAAATGGTCGATCGGCGGTCGAAGAGCGCTACAGTAAAAAAGTAGGTGCCGCCGGGAAGAAAATTTCTGCGATACAGAACCATGGGCTGGACCCGTCCCGGATGTCGCTTCGCTCATCCGGGCTACAGGATAGCACATGAGCTCTCACGCGTCCTTGTAGGCGCGGGGATGGATCAGGATATCGCGCGCGGCGGCAAGGTCGATGAACGCTTGGGCGCTGCCGCCGTGGTCGGGGTGCATGCCCTTGGCGGCGCGACGATAGGCCTGGTTGATGTCCTCGCAGGTGAGCTGCACCGCGAGCGGCAGGCCGAGCACCTTGCGGGCGCGATCCTCGCTGGACAATTTTTTCGGCGCAGCATTGCGGCGGCCGAAGCGCGGCGCGGTCAGGTCGTGGACAACGTCGAGCACCACGCCGAGACGGCGCCGGGCCGCCAGCGTGACGCTGTGATCGTCATTGTCCACGGCCTGGCGCAGCACCGGAAGCGCCTGCTCGGCGGCCTGACGCAGCATGGTATCGGTGCTCATCCGCGCGACCTCGGCGACCAGCCGGCCCGCCTCGGCCCAATCGGCGCCGTCCGCCGACCGCAGGCGTTCGAGTGCGAATTTCCAGGATTCGAGCCGTTCCATCATGCGCGCAACGTTTAGCAATCAAGACCAGTATGCCAAGGCCGCCGTTTCCGACCCCTTAATTTCGAGTTAGCCTTTCATGAAACTTCGAAAAGAAATCGGGAGGAAATTGTCATGGCATTGCTCGCGAACCACATCGCAATCGTCACGGGCGCCGGTTCGGGCATCGGCCGGGCCATCGCGGCCGGCTACGCCCGCGAGGGCGCGCAAGTGGTGCTGCTCGACGTCAACGCCGACACGGTCGCGGAAGCCGCCGAGGGGATCCGCAAGTCCGGCGGCAAGGCTGAGAGCTTCGCGCTCGACGTGACCAAACGTGACGACTGCTTTGCGCTCGCCAAGCGGGTCGCCGACGAGGTCGGGCAGGTCTCGATCCTCGTCAACAATGCCGGGATCACTCGCCGCAACGCCTTCACCGCGGAGACGGAGACGGTGGCGAAGGACTGGAACGACATCATCTCGCTCAACCTCAACGGCGTCTTCAACATGACGCAGGCGTTCCTGAGCCCGTTGCGCGTAGCGAAGGGCCGCATCGTCAATATCGGCTCGATTCAGTCCTTCGTGCATCTGCGCACGCCGAGCTCGGCGGCCTACACCACCTCGAAACACGGCGTGCTCGGCTTCACCAAGGCGCTCGCGGTCGAGCTCGGCAAGGAGGGCGTGCGCGTCAATGCGATCGGGCCGGGCTTCATCGAGACCAACATCAACGCCAATGTGCGCGCGACCAATCCGGCGCTGGTGCAGGCCTTCGTCGATCACACCCCGCTGGCGCGCACCGGCAAGCCCGAGGACATCGTGGGTCCCGCGATCTTCCTTGCGTCGGACATGTCGGCCTACGTCACGGGAACGATCGTGATGGTGGATGGCGGATACCGGACGGTGTGAGCGGGATGATGCCTGCTTGGCAATGCGGAGTATGCTCGCGGGAACATGCAATCCGTGCCAATCGCGGCGGTGCGGCGGCATTCCCAAGGTCAATTGGTGCGATCGCCCCGCGGTTAACCTTTCGTTAACCAAACCCGCTCACCGTAGATTTACGGCTTGGGGGTCGTTTGTTCTCGATCCGCTTCCAAAGAGGGAGGCGGGCGTTGATCGGGGAGTGTGTCGATGACCACTGTTCATGTCGCTGCGTCCGAACCGGGCGCATATTTCCTTTCACCGAACCAGATCGTTCCGCTGCTGATCGGCGCGACCGTCGACGAGGTCGAGCGTGAGCTCGTCCTGCAGACGCTCGCCCGTTGCGACGGCAATCGCACGCGCGCCTCGCGCGTGCTCGGCCTCTCGGTGCGCACGCTGCGCAACAAGATCAGGCTCTACGCCGCCTCCGGCATCGAGGTGCCGGCCTATCACGACTAGCGCGCGACGTGCGGCCGATTGGTGTTGATCAAGCCCAGGCGCGAGCCCGGCGGAATTGCCGCTGTCGTCAAACGCCGCTAATTAGCTTGCTTCCGGTCAAGGGAGCAGCGGCGTGGCAGACGAACAAAAACGGCAGGGACCTCAGGGACCGCGCGGACGGCAGGGCGAACCGGGGCGGCCGGGACCACAGGGCCATCCGGGCAAGCGGGGCCCCGATGGCGCGCGTGGCAAGCCGGGGCCGCAGGGCAAGCCGGGTCCGATCGGAAAGGCCGGACCACTGGGCAAGCCCGGCCCGCAAGGCAAGCAGGGCGAAGCCGGACCGCGCGGGGCAGCCGGTGCACAGGGACCTGTCGGACCGCAAGGGCCGGCGGGGCCGCAAGGCCCGCGTGGTGAGGCCGGTCCGCCCGGCCCATTGCCGTCGATCGAGCAGGTGCTGCCGTGGCTCGATCAACTGTTCGACGCCTGGGACGAGCGCCGTCGCCAGCGCGAGCGTGAAGCCGCCGAGCGCGAGGCGCTGGAGGCAGCCGTGCAGGAGACCGACGACGCGCCCCTCGGTGACGAGGACGAGGACAGCGAAGGCGACAATCACAGGAAGAAGAAGAAAAAGAAGAAGCACGGCTAGGACTGACAGACGAATCTATTTCGTCCCATTCTCGCGTCGCGGCAGCATGCCCATGCGCTCGAACTGCCAGCGCATGGCGCGGTACCAGAGATAACCGACCGCTGCGCCGCACAAGGCCAGGATCACGACGTTCGCGCTCGAGAACGAACCGCTCCACCACGTCATCCACGCTGTCCACAGCAGCGTGAAAACGACGGCACCTGCTTTCAGCGGAAGAAGAGGGCGGCTCATGGTCGTGCTCCCGGGTGTCAAAAGCCCGGCGAACATCATCGCGCGTTGCGACCGCTTTCACCGTGAGCCAGATCACGGAACGGACCTTCGAGCCGCCTAGCCGAAGCGCAGCCGCGAACGTTCCTTGGCCTTTTCCGCCTCGGCCTCACGGTCGCGTGCCGGGGCGTGGGTGTGCAGCGACGTCAGGAGTTTTCGCGCAGCCTCCGCGACCTCCGCCACCGCACGATCGAAGGCCGCCTCGTTGGCTTGCGAAGGCTTGTTAAAGCCGGACAGTTTCCGAACGAACTGGAGCGCGCTGGCGTGGATCTCATCCTCCGTCGCCTCCGGCTCGAAGTTGAACAGCGTCTTGATGTTGCGGCACATGCACTCTCTCCTGACCTTTCCCTCAAGGACGACCGGCGAAAACGAAATCCTACATCCTTCCGGACAGTTCTGCTAAGTTCCGCCGCAACGCGGCCGCCGACCAGAGCCGCACGGGGGAAATATAGACATGAAAGCTTCTTGCGCGGCGCTGTCAGCCATCCTGTTGTCCGTCTCTGTGTCGGCCATCTCGACGTTCGCATGGGCGGCCGATTATCCGGCACCGAAGCAGGGCGACTGGGTCGTCAGGGATTTCAAGTTCCACACCGGCGAGAACATGCCGGAGCTGAAGCTGCACTACACCACCGTGGGTGAGCCGAGCGGCCAGCCAGTCCTGGTGCTGCACGGAACCGGCGGCTCGGGCGCGAGCATGCTGTCACCAGCCTTTGCCGGCGAGCTGTTCGGCGCGGGGCAGCCGCTGGATGCCTCCAAATATTACATCATCATCCCCGACAATATCGGCCATGGCAAATCGTCAAAACCGTCCGACGGGATGAAGACGAGCTTCCCGAAATACGATTACGAGGACATGGTCGAAGCCCAGTATCGCCTGGTGACGGAAGGGCTGGGCGTCAAGCACCTGCGGCTCGTCATCGGCAATTCCATGGGCGGCATGCACACCTGGTTGTGGGGCGAAAAATATCCGAAGGCGATGGACGCGCTGATCCCGATGGCCTCGCAGCCGACCGAGATGGCGTCGCGCAACTGGATGCTGCGGCGGATCATGCTCGACACCATCCGCAGCGATCCCGACTACAACGGCGGCAACTACACCGGCCAGCCGCGCATGATGAAATACGCCATCACAGCATACGGCATCGCGAGCATCGGCGGAACGTTGGCCTATCAATCGCAGGCGCCGACGGCGGCGAAGGCCGACAAGATCGTCGACGAGCGGCTGGCCATGCCGATCACGACAGATGCCAACGACTTCGTCTACCAGTGGGAGTCCTCGCATGACTACAATGCCCGCGAGAAGCTGGAGGCGATCGAAGCGTCGCTGCTGCTGATCAATTCCGCCGACGACGAACGCAACCCGCCTGAGACCGGCCTCACGGACGCTGCGATGACGCGGGTCAAGAACGGCAAACTGTATCTCATCCCAGCAAGCACGGAGACGCGCGGCCACGGCACCACGGGGAACGCCAAATTCTACAGCGAGCAGGTCCGGCAGTTTCTGCAAACCGCGCCGCAGCGGACGATGTAGGATTGCCAGGCTTGCCGCCATGTTCGCCATGCATCATATGCGGCGCCTCGACGCCGCATATTATTTGAGCATGCATTGCGCTGACAGGTCGGGCTTAATCGCATCAACGATACGAATCGACGCGCGGGGCAATCGCGCGCCAATGGCACGACACGCGATGAGGAGGATCGCATGCACAGGCTCGTACTGTGCGTTTGGCTGGCGGCGCTGACGGGCGCAGCGTTCGCGTTCGACAACGGGCAATATGATCACGTCCCGCCTGACATCCGCGCCTGGTTCAAGAGCGTGATCGCACCGAACGGCGTGCCCTGCTGCGACGTCTCCGACGGCCATCGCACTGAGTACGACGTGCGCAGCGGCGCCTATTGGGTGCCGATCGAGGGACAATGGATGGAGGTGCCCGAGCGCGCCATCATCCGCGACCGCGGCAATCCGGTCGGCCAGGCCGTGGTGTGGTACGTCCATCACCGCGGCGCCATCATCATCAGTTGCTTCGTGCCGGCGGATGCGGTGTAGCGCGATAGCGCCTCGACGCGGTGCTAGCTCGGCCGATGGTTCCTGTGAACGACAGAACGCGCGCTTGCGCTCTATGCGCTTTGCGTGTGGGCGGCAAACATCAAGCATGTCCTGGAGGGCATCGACCTTCCACGCATCCCCAACAGCTGGCTCTACCACGGGCCGCGGCTGGCGCTTCAGCCGGTCCTGATCGGGCGGGCTCTGTATTGCGCTGGCGTGATCGAGTGGCCGCGGCGGCGTGACAAGGGGGATAGCGATCGCGCTGGGAGATGATATTCTCAGGCATTCCACCAGGGAGACCTTCGTGACTGATCTTTGCGCCGAAGACCTCGCCACCATCTATGCCCAGCCGAGCCCACGCGTGATCGCGAAAGCGCGCCCCGCGATCGATGCGCATGCGAAGAAATTCATCGAGATGTCACCGTTCTGCGTGCTCGCGACGTCGGGAGCGGACGGCAGCGTCGATGCCTCACCACGCGGCGGCGGCGTTGGCTTCGTCCACGTCGCCGGCCCCAACCAGCTGCTGATGCCTGATCGCTCCGGCAACAACCGGATCGACAGTTTTCGAAATGTCGTCGAGGGCTCGGGCTTCGTGCATCTGTTGTTCTTCATCCCCGGATTCGACGAGACGCTGCGCGTCGGCGGCCGCGGCACGCTGTCCGCCGATCCGGACCTGCTCGCCTCGATGGTGGAGTTTGGCAAGCCGCCGCGCGCGGTGCTGAACATCGCCGTCAGCGAAGTCTATTTCCACTGCGGCAAGGCCCTGATGCGCTCGAAGCTGTGGTCGTCAGAGAAGGTGCCGCGCTCGGTGATGCCGAGCATCGTCGAGGTGGTCCACGAGCAAACCGGCCTTGGTGAGCCGCAGAGTCAGGAGATCGTGGAAGAGCTCTACAAGACGCAGTTGTAGCCGGGCTTTCGAACCGCACACGGGCGTCATGCCCGTGCTTGTCCCGGGCATCCACGTCTTCGTTGCAGGGTAGCACGTGGATGGCCGGGACAAGCCCGGCCATGACGAATGGAGAGTGCGGAGTGAGGGACCTAGTGTCCCTCGCCCTCGAGCCCGCCAACGTGCTTCTGGGTGTAGAGTTCGAGGCCGATGCGGCCGATCAGGTCGAGCTGGGTCTCGAGGAAGTCGATGTGGTGCTCCTCGTCGCTCATCAGCTTCTCGAACAGGTCGCGCGTCACATAATCCTTGACGCTGTGGCAGTAGGTCGCCGCTTCCTGGTAGAGCGCCCGCGCGCTCATCTCGGCAGCGAGATCGCACTCGATGATCTCCTTGACGTTCTGGCCGATACGCAAGGGATCGAGCACCTGCATGTTCGGGAAGCCGTCGAAGAACAGGATCCGCTCGGTCAGCTTGTCGGCGTGCTCCATCTCCTCGATGGACTCCTTGCGCCAGACCTTGGACATATCCCGCAGGCCCCAATTGTCGAGGAAGCGGTAGTGCAGCCAGTACTGGTTGATTGCAGTCAGCTCGTGACGCAGTGCCTTGTTGAGATAATCGATAACTTTTGCGTCGCCCTGCATGGTTCACTCCAGCTCTTGCAGTCCAAATCGGCCGTAAACCGAATTTAGAACGCTTCTAAATGAGTTTGAAGACTGGAGCAACCGGCTACGGGACGCAGCCGGTGAAATGCTCAGCCATGGTTGCGGAAGATTTCAGCAGGCCGCGAGGGCGAACTCGGCCGGCTGGGCCGTCTCGTCATTGGCCGCCACAGTGTGGTTGTGCGGACAGCCGGAGCAGCAGGACGTGGCACAGGGGCCGAGTGCTTCGTCGATAATGGTCTTGATCGTCCGAGCGCAGCGGCCGCATTCGGCGCTACAGCCGAGACACCCATACACCTGCTTGGCATGGCGCACAGCGTCGTCGGACTCGGCGACGGCGGCGCGGATGTCGTCATCGCTCAGCACGTTACAGGAACAAACGATCATGGAAGCGGCAGGCCCTTTGGTGATGCGCCATCATCGATATTTAAGGGGCCGGCCGGATGCAAAAGGAAAAAGCGGAATTTGAAGCTATTCCAAACTAGCCCGGAAACAGCCTAGAACGGCTCTAAAATAGGGCCTTGCGCTGGATCAAGATTGCGGCGGATCTAGTCGCCCCCGCCGCCTCCACCATCGCCGCCGCCCCCGCAATCTCCGCCACTACTGCCGCTATCGCTGCTGGAACAGCTGCCGCCGTCGGTCGAGCTGCCGGAACTATCGCTGGAAAACCAGCTCCCAAACGAGGAGCCGTCGCTCGAGCCGGTGGCGGTGTCGCCACCGCCATTGCCGCCGGCCCCGGCGCGGGAGCGCCGCTGGCTGCGGTTCTGAAGATGGGTGATCCAGCCGTAGCCGATCGCGAAGACGACCCCGGCAGCGATCAATGCATTTATCATCGCGTTACCCATCATCGCCCTCCCCTGGCTGAGCTGCGGTCCATGTTAATTGGTCGCCCCCGGCAAAGGTGCCGTTCATTGATCATTCAATCGAAATATGGAACTTTACCCTCAAAGAGTTCCCGTGTGCTTTGTTCGAAAGGTCAGCCAATGAAGAAGTCGCTCCTGGCAATCGCTGCCGTCGCCGCGGTGGCCCTTAGCGCCGCTACACCAGCCCAGGCGCAACGCGGCGTCGCGGCGGGCGTGGCAGCCGGAATCATCGGCGGCGCCATTGTCGGCGGGGCGCTGGCCTCTCCGTATTATTACGGACCGGGCCCCGGCCCCGGCTACGCATATGGTCCGGGATATAGCCCGGGCTACTATCCGCCGCGCTACTACGCACCGGGCCCGGGCTACGTCGCCGACGACTATTATGGCGACGGCTGCGTCTGGCAGAAGCAGCGCTTCTGGGACGGTTATGCCTGGCGCGTCCGCCGCGTCAGAGTCTGTGGCTGAAGTCGCCCCAAGCAGATTCATTCCGGATGCGCCGTTCATCTCCGGGCCTGAAAAAGACCGCTTTTTCTCGTCACAGCTCCGTGTGCGTTTACCGCGGATTGACCATTTGCGCGCTTCCTAACTGCAAGGCCAATTCCATCAGAGTCTGCGTGAACCTTTGAACCCCGGACGCTCCTAACAAGGAGCATCCATCTCTCAGGAGAGCCAAGAGTATGAAGAAGACTTTAGTTGCCGCCCTTACGGTTGCGACGATCGCCGGTTCGCTGGTGACCGCCACTCCGTCCGCCCAAGCCCATGACGGCGTCGGCGCCGGCATCGCAGCCGGCCTGATCGGCGGCGCAATCGTCGGCGGTGCCATCGCATCGAGCCGTCCCGCCTATGGCGGACCGGTTTATGTGGCCGAGCCCGGCCCGCCGCCGCCGCCCTGCTACTGGCAGCGCCAGCGCTACTGGGACGGCTACGGCTGGACCGTCCGCCCGGTTCGCGTTTGCTACTGATCTGATCGCACGGCGTTCATGAGCGCCGCGATCGAAGCCCGGCCGAGCACCTCGGCCGGGCTTTTTCTTTGGCGAAGAACTGCGGCTCGCTATCGCGCCTGGATCGAGCGCAGCACCTCTTCGCTCGGCCAGCAATCGACCTTGAGGCCTGCCGACTTCTGGTAGGCGCCGAGCGCAGCGCGCGTCTGCATGCCCGCCTTGCCGTCGATCTTGTCCTTGTAGAGCCCGACGCGCGTGAGCCCGCGCTGCATCGCCTCGACATCCTTGGTGCGCAATTGCTTCGAGGCAGACCACGGCGTCGCGAACGGCTGCGGGCTCGTCATGCGGTCGGCGAGATGGCCGACGAACAGCACGTAGAGATCGGAGAAATTGTATTCCTTGATCACGAAGTAGTTCTTCGTCGTCAGGAAGGACGGGCCGTAGATGCCTTCCGGCTGCAGCAGCGAGGCCGGCTGCGCCTGCTCGGCGGCAGTGAGCTTTTGTCCGCGCACCGGCACAAAGCCTTCGCGCAGCCACTGGCCGATCGGCTTCGTCACCTCGGGCACGCCGGCGGTGCAATCGACCTTGGCCGGAGCTTGCACCTCGTAAGCCCAGCGTACGCCGCTCTGCCAGCCCTTGTTGACGAGCTGCTGCGCGGCGGAGGCCAGCGCATCCGGCACCGAATGCCAGATGTCGATGCGGCCGTCGCGGTCGAAATCGACGCCGTGCTTGTAATATTCGGACGGCAGGAATTGCGTGAGCCCGGTCGCGCCGGCCCACGACGAGCGCATGTCCTTGCGTGTCACCACGCCGTCACCGAGAATTTTCAGCGAGAGGATGAACTCGTTGCGATAGGTGTCCTTGCGGCGGCCGACATAGGCCTGCGTCGCCAGCACGCGCACGAGATCGTAAGGCAGCGTGTAGCGGCCATAGTCGGTTTCGCGGCCCCAGATCGCCAGCATGACGGTGGCGGGCACGCCGGAGTTTTTCTCGATCTCCGTCAGCGCGGGACGATATTTTTGCAGCAGCCGCTGCCCCTCGCCCGCGAGGCGCGCGATCGAGGCTTCCCTGACATAGTCGGCCGGCACCTGCACGAACTCGGCCTGCGACGGCGCCCCCGTTGCGGGCCGCCCCGGCAGGATCAGATCCGGCAGCTTGTAGTCAGGCTCGAGCCCGCGCGTCTCTCGCTCGAACGTCGCGCGCGACACGCCGGCGGCCTCCGCGTCCGGCCACAGCGAGGCGATGAACTGCGCGAAGGCGGCGTCGGCAGCGCGGGCGGGCGACAGGCCGCAGGTGATAGCGATCACCGCAGCTATGAGCACCCGCCGCATCATGCTGAGATCACCGCGTCAGCTTCTTGTACTTCACGCGATGCGGAATGATGCTGTCCTGGCCGAGCCGGCGCATCTTGTCCTTCTCGTAGTCCTGGAAGTTGCCCTCGAACCATTCGACATGGCTGTCGCCTTCGAAGGCCAGGATGTGGGTCGCGATGCGATCGAGGAACCAGCGATCATGGCTGATAATGACGGCGCAGCCGGCGAAATCCTCCAGAGCCTCTTCGAGCGCACGCAGCGTGTCGACGTCGAGGTCGTTGGTCGGCTCGTCGAGCAACAGAACGTTAGCGCCGGATTTCAGCATTTTCGCAAGGTGCACGCGGTTGCGTTCGCCGCCGGAGAGCGCGCCGACTTTCTTCTGCTGGTCGGCGCCCTTGAAGTTGAACGACGAACAATAGCCGCGTGAATTGACTTCCCTCTTGCCGAGCAGGATCAGCTCATTGCCGCCGGAGATCTCCTCCCATACGTTCTTGCTGCCATCGAGCGCGTCGCGCGACTGGTCGACGTAACCGAGATGAACGCTCTCGCCGACCGTGATGGTGCCCTTGTCCGGCTCTTCCTGCTTGGTGATCATCCTGAACAGCGTGGTCTTGCCGGCGCCGTTGGCGCCGATCACGCCGACGATTCCGCCGGGCGGCAGCTTGAAAGTGAGATCGTCGATCAGCATGCGATCGCCGAAACCTTTGCTGAGCCCTTCGAAGTCGACCACGTTCTGACCTAGGCGCTCGGCCACTGGAATCGTGATCTGCGCAGTCTGTGTCTGCTTTTCGCTCGCCTGCTTCAGCAGTTCGTCATAGCGCTGATAGCGCGCCTTGGATTTGGCCTGGCGGGCTTTCGGCGAGGACGCGATCCATTCCTGCTCGCGGGCCAGCGTCTTCTGATGCGCAGCGTCCTCGCGGCCCTCCTGCTCGAGCCGCTTCTGTTTCTGCTGCAGCCAGGACGAGTAATTGCCCTCGTAGGGAATGCCCTTGCCGCGATCGAGCTCGAGAATCCAGCTCGTGACGTTGTCGAGGAAGTAGCGGTCATGGGTGACGATCAGGATCGCGCCGGGATAGTTGCGCAGATGGCCTTCCAGCCACGACACCGATTCCGCGTCGAGATGGTTGGTCGGCTCGTCCAGCAGCAACAACTCAGGCTGGTCGAGCAGCAGCTTGCACAGCGCGACTCGGCGGCGCTCACCGCCAGAGAGTTTCGACACGTCGGCATCGTCAGGCGGACAACGCAGCGCGTCCATGGCCTGGTCGACCTTGCTGTCGAGATCCCAGAGGCCCTGGGCCTCGATCTCGTCCTGCAGCTTGGTCATCTCGTCGGCGGTCTCCTCGGAGTAGTTCATCGCCAGTTCGTTGTAGCGATCGAGGATAGCCTTCTGCTCGGCGACGCCCAGCATGACGTTCTCGCGTACGCTGAGTGCCGGATCGAGATGCGGCTCCTGCTCGAGATAGCCGACGCGGGCGCCCTGGGCGACCCAGGCCTCGCCGTTATATTCCTTGTCGAGGCCTGCCATGATCTTGAGCAGCGTCGACTTGCCCGAGCCGTTGACACCGAGCACGCCGATCTTGGCGTCCGGGTAGAAGCTCAGATGGATGTTATCGAGCACCTTCCGGGTCGGGTAGCTCTTGGTCAGGCCCTGCATGAAATAGATGAACTGGCGCGCCATCGGTCCCGAAAACCTTCGATTTGAGGAAATTTGCTTGCCGCCGATGTAGCGATCCCGCCCCCAAAGGGCAATGTTTTCCCTCCGTTCACCACGGATGAATACGGGCCGGACACCATCCCGCCACCGATCCGGACAATTGAAACTATCTTTTAATAAATCAGGCCAAAGCTCGGTTTCGCGCGGAAACAGCGCCACCCGCTCAGAATGAACGGGAGCACAGCGAGACAGCGTCATGGCCACGATCGAGACCCATTCCCTTCCCGTTCCGGCGGAAGCCGGCAGCGCCTCCGCATTTGCCTCGGAGATCAAGGGCTTCTGGAAGCGCTTCTTCGCCACCGCTTTCAACCCCTACCGGCCCGAACTGCATTACATGCGCGGCCCCGGCCCCGCCTGGCGCGCCAAGCACGGCATGAATGCGCCGTTCCGGCTCAAGCCCCGCGACCTCTGAGCCTTATCACCTGTCGGATTTTTGAAGACGCGAACGGCTTGCGCACGGTCCTGATTGCGCGCAACCATGGCCTGGTTCCACCTCTCGCCATGGAAGAACGCTGATGACGCGGCTGCGCTGTGCAATTCTGGACGACTATTTCAATCTCGCCCTCGAAGTTGCCGATTGGCAAAGCCTGTCCGACCGCATCGACGTCACCGTGTTCAGCCATCCCTTCGCCTCCGAGCAGGCCGCGGCGAGCGCGCTGGCCGATTTCGAGATCGTCTGCGCGATGCGCGAGCGCACCGCGTTCCCGAAGAGCCTGTTCGAGAGCCTGCCGAAGCTGAAGCTGCTGCTGACATCAGGCATGCGCAACGCCTCGATCGACATGGAGGCCGCCAAGGCGCGCGGCGTCACCATCGCCGGCACGCAATATTCACGCGATCCGACTGCGCCCCTCACCATGGGCCTGATCCTGGAACTGACCCGCGGCATCGGCCGCGAGAACGCGCGCATGCATGCGGGCGAGCCCTGGCAGACCTTTGCCGGCGTTGAGATCGAAGGATTGACGCTCGGCGTCGTCGGGCTCGGCAAGCTCGGCAGCAAGATGGCCGGCATTGCGAAGGCGTTCGGCATGAACGTGATCGCCTGGAGCCCGAACCTGACCCCGGAGAAGTGCAAGGATGCCGGCGTCGGCTACGCTACCAAGGAGGAGCTGTTCGCCAAGGCCGATATCGTCAGCATCCATGTGGTGCTGAGCGAGCGCTCGCGCGGGCTGGTCGGGGCTGCCGATCTCGCGCGGATGAAACCGACGGCCTTCCTCGTCAACACCGCGCGCGGGCCGATCGTGGACGAGCAGGCGCTGCTCGAGGCGTTGCAGCAGAAGAGGATTGCAGGCGCCGGCATCGACGTATTCTCGGTCGAGCCGCTGCCAACAGACCATCCCTTCCGCAAGCTCGACAATCTCGTGCTGACGCCGCATCTCGGCTACGCCACCGAGGACGGCTTGCGCATCCACTACAGCCAGATGGTCGAGGCGATCGACGCCTTCACCAAGGGCGGCGAGCTGCCGCGGAAGCTGGCGTGATGCCTCAGGCCGCCGAGCGGTGGCTGGTGGGCTGCCGTGCCGCATCGGCAAAGCCGTCGCGCCAGGAGGCATGCGCCGGCAGCCAGCCGAGCTCGCGCTTGGCCTTGCCGTTGGAGGCTCCGCGCACCTCCGTCATTATCGCAACCATATGCTCGCCCGCAAGCAGGCGGCCGAGCCAGGCGGGAATGTGACGCGGCGGCTTGGCACCGAGCAATTCGGCCAGCGCGGGCAACCAATCCTTCACCTGCGCCGGATGATCGTCGACGATATTGTAGATGCTGCCGGCGCGCCCGCGTTCGAGCGCGGCAAGCGTGGCAGAGGCGGCATCTTCGGTGTGAATGAACGACCACGTGCCGCCGCCATCGCCGATCACCGGCACACGCCGGTGGCGCAGCTGGTCGATCATCGCAGGCGAGAGCGTGCCCGTGCCGGGTCCATAGAAGAATCCATAGCGCAGCACGATACCCTCCGGCTTCGTCGAAGCGGTGACGCTTCGCTCCAGATACCGGATTGCCTCAAGCGTGCGTCGCAGCTCTCCCGGCGGATGTGGGTCGAGCTCATCGGTCTCGGTCTTCACCGTTCCCCCGGCGCGACTGAAGGTCCAGCCGCAGAAGCTTTGCGCGATGAAGCGCCTGGCGCCGGCCTCGCGTGCGGCATTCAGCAGAATGTCGGTTCCGCGGGTGCGGAGCTCGTTGGTTCGCGCGAAGGCCCGATCGAAATGCCGGAGGTCCGTGGCGGCCGCGAGATCCGTCATCTGGTGAATGACGGCGTCGGGCTTTGCCGCAATCACCGCAGCGTGCATGCTGCCGGCATCGAGGCCGTCGGCGACGACCGGCTCTGCACCCAATCGACGCACCAAATCTGTTTTTGCCGCATTCCGTGTCGTGCCGATCACCGAATGACCCGCGGCGACCAGCGCCGGAACAAGATACCGACCGACCGCGCCGGTCGCGCCCGCAACAAAGATGCGCATCCTGTGCTCCTCAATTCGTTGCAATCCTCCCGGACGTAATCGAGGTGCGGAGCCGTTCAAGTATGCGCAAGTAGGACTTGCGCGCATGCGTCAAATGATGACGGCGCGTGACCGAAGGTCACGCGCCGTCATCAGATCAATTCTTGCGAGGCCGATTCAGCGCACGGTGACCGGTGCGGGCAGCGGCGGCACCACTGTCGGCTGGGTGCCTCCGACCGGGCCGGCCTGCGCGGCCATCGGAGCGGGGCCGGCAGCGCCGGGCACGGGCGCGGCGGATGCGGTCGCAGTTCCCGGCGGCGGACCACCCGGCATCACGACCACGCGGGTGCCGACCTTGACGCGATCGAACAGGTCGGAGACGTCCTCGTTCAGCATGCCGATGCAGCCGGAGGACACGAACTTGCCGATGGTCGAGGGCTGGTTGGTGCCGTGGATGCGGTAGACGGTCGAGCCGAGATACATCGCGCGGGCGCCGAGCGGATTGCCGGGACCGCCGGCCATGAAGCGCGGCAGATAGGGCTGTCGCTCGATCATCTCGGTCGGCGGATGCCAATCCGGCCACTCGGCCTTGCGGGTGATCTTCTGTACGCCGGTCCAGGTGAAGCCGTCGCGGCCGACGC
>NZ_VSST01000095.1 GCF_019402665.1 Bradyrhizobium canariense | reverse complement strand
ACCGGCTGGTTCCGCGCGGTTCACGTCAAGTCGGAGAGCGCACAGACGTTGCGGGCGCTGCTGGTCGGGCGCAAGGCTTTGCTCGGCAAGGTGCTGGACATGGAGAACATGATCCGCGGCCTGTTGCGCCCGTTCGGCCTCAAGGTTGGCGAGATCTCGGTCGGCCGTTTTGAGGCGCGGGTGCGCGATCTCCTGGCCGGGAAGAAGGAATTGGAAGCGATCGTCGTGCCGCTGCTGGACGCCCGCAACGCCATGCGGCTGCAGTTGGCAAAACTGCACCGCCTGGTGCTGGCGGCCGCACGCGGTGACGAGGTGGTGCGGCGGATGATGACGGTGCCGGGCGTCGGCGCGCTGGTGGCGCTGACATTCCGCGCCACCGTCGACGATCCGTCGCGATTCAAAAAGTCGACCAATGTCGGCGCCCATTTCGGACTGACGCCGCGGCGCTATCAATCCGGCCAGACCGACCGGATCGGCAGCATCTCCAAATGCGGCGACGAGCTGACGCGGGCGATGCTGTACGAGGCTGCGATCGCAATCCTGACGCGCATTCCGAAGACCTTCAAGCTGCGGCTCTGGGGCCTGCGGCTGGCCAGGAAGAAGGGTCTGAAGCGCGCGGCAACCGCGGTGGCGCGGGCGCTCGCCGTGCTGCTGCACAAGATCTGGATCGATGGCACCACCTTCCGGTTTGGCGCCGGCGGCAAGCGCGGCCGGGTCGCTGCGGCGGTGTAAGGGCCTCCGCGACCCGGCCGCTTCCACGCGCGCCTTTTCCTTCCGCCACGGCGGAGCGGCGTCTCCCGAGGAGACGGGGATCTGGGTGAGATCGCAACTTTTCTTGCCGGCGGCTTCATGACGAGGTTTGAAGCCATCAAGCACGGCGCTGGTTAGCCTGACCGCCCTTTCCTCAGATTCCGGCTTGTGGTGGCCATCGTGCCAACCACGGATGTTAGCGAGTTCTCCTCGACGAGCGAGTGGCTGCAAAAGGACGTGACGCGCGCCTGGCAATGATGTCGACGCCAGCGATCGCGAAGATTTGCGCGCGATCGCGTTCGCGCGCGCAGATTGGAGAACAGATTCGCATTGCAGAAGAGTTTTGCGCGTGAGAGAGTGAGTGCATGAGGCATGCTCGCTGCACGCGCCGCCGACTTGTTCACAACGTACTGATTCACAACAAGAAGTTAGTGTCAGTATGTTAGTAAAGTTACGGGAGCAGGAAGTCTTGGCACCGCAGAGCCTTAGCTCTGATTCCGGTCCTCGATAGCACGAGCATCGCGTCCCCGATGGCACGAGGGTTCTGGTCCCTGATAGCACGAGCGAATTCACAGCTTATCCCCAGCAGGAAGGACGAGGCCACGCTTGCGCAGTCGCTTGCTCAACGGGCCGATTGGGACTGGTGCGAAATTCAATCGCTCTTCGCCATTCGGATCACGCGTGATGATGAACCGATAGCCCGGCAATGTCTGACGACGGACGATCTGACGCAGGTCGTAGGCAAAGTGTTTAAGCAGCGACAGGCTCCCGGACTTCGCATGCAAGTGCACGAGATCGAAGCTCCAACCGCCATGCTGACGGCCGCCGTGCTTGCGGACGAGCCGATAGAGCCAGCGCTCCAATCCACCGGTCAGGCCGAAATAGGCGCGGTCAATCGTCAGCACGAGCGCTTCATCGAGAACGCCGGTGTAGAACCAATCGGGCAGGATCAGCTCGATTCCACGGGCATGCCCGTGCAGATCGGCTGTCTCTTTCCATTCGTTGATCCAGGAGAAGCGATGCCGCCGCCCTTCGCTCGGCTGCCGGATCGATGTCATCACAGTGGTCGATTGCAGCCGGTCGAGCGCAGCCTTCAGGCGGTCATAGTCGCGCACGCTGGTGCCGCGGCCGACGAAGGTCAGGATCTCGTAAGGGGTCGCTGCCATCAGCCGGGACGTTTTCAGGCCGGCATCACGGGCTCCGACAATCTGCGAGGCAGCCCAGATCAGAACGTCCGCGTCCCAGATCGTCGCCATGCCATGTTCCGGCACGGCTTCGACACGAATGGTGATGGGGCCTGCGCGGAAATCGATGGGAACAATCCGCTTCGACTTTGCCAACGAAAAGAACGGATACGCCATCAGGTCTTGTGCGTCCCGTGGCGCCAGATCGCCAGGAAGCGCACGAAACAGATCGAGTTGGTCGCGCTCTGATCGCCGTCTCCTGCTTGCAGTGGAGTTGCTGTCCGGCATGGGTCAGCGCCGCTCCTTGCCGACATACGGAACGGGTGTGTGCCGTTTCGCGGGCAGGACCGTGCCTGTGCCGGGATCGCTGGTGGACGTTTTGGCGCCGCGGTCAACCCACGCCTTCAGGTCCTCGAGGGCATACACAACGCGACCGCCGAGCTTGCGGTAGGTCGGGCCTGTCCCATAGGTGCGGTGCTTTTCTAGGGTTCGACCGGAGAGGCCGAGAAAGCGCGCCGCTTCGGGCGTGCGCAGGTATCGCGGCGGCAGGCCGGCGTTCGGATCGGGCATTTGCGAGGCTCCGTGGTCGTCTGGAGCGCGGCCGGCTCGGGCCGCGCGTCGACGGCCACGATGGAGCAGTAGGAGTGCTTAGGGGGATGCCGAAGATGGAGCGACCATTTTCGGCATCCCTGCTCTACTCCTTGCGAGATGAGGGACGTAGCAATGCGCGATAGCCGCCGCGCATCAGAGCCAAGCCAGCCTGCACCAGGCGGATGGTCCGGCTGCGCAATTCGTGGGTTTTCCAGGCGCGCTCAGGGATGCGTTTTCGGCCGAACAGCGCCTCGGCAATGACGCGATAGGAAGCACCTTCCATGCGTCCATCGAGCGCTCGCAGCACCAAGACGAGTCGTTCGCGCCGCTGCGCGGAAAGCTGATGAAGGGGAGGTCCCGGCCGGCGGCCCTTGATTGCGCGCCACAGCCGATGTGAGGCATGGGCGCGGATCTCAAAGTCCGCATCGAGCGGTAGTTCGGCAGCATAAGTGACACCAAACTGCGGCGCCTCTTTCAGCCAGAGATGGTGTTGTGCCCCTTGGATGCGCAATACGGCATGCCAGCCGTCAGATGCCTGTCTGATGGTGCCCGATGAAAGGTCGGTAAGCCGTAGCCTCGCCCCGACCGCTTTTGAGCCGGACGTGCTGCGAACGAGCGGCACCACCATCGGCAACGCCTCAGGTGCCCAGAAGATTGTCTGCTGGTAAAAGGACCCCTGAGGGTCATGAGCGAAAGCAGACGCCCCATCTCCTTCGGAATTCGGAGGTCATCTGCGATCGATTTTCACGATACGAGGCTCGATAGTTGGGGCTCCGCCGCAGTGACTCCCAGGCGAAATCCGCCATCTCGCCCGACTTGATAGCGTGCTGATACGCCTCCGGTGAGCGCCAGTCGAACTCGGACATTGCTGATCCCCTGCGGTAAGTCGATTGCGGCGCAATGTTTATGAAGCTTGGGATTGTCGGGGAAGTCACCAATTATGCATTGCGTGATGCCTGCAGGCGATCACGCGTCAGCGGGGAAATCTGTTCTCGAGCGCGAATTCTTCATGACAGATTTTGCTATTTAAGCGCGCCGCCGCGAAGCAAGTCGCGGTAGCCGTGGTCTGCCATCCATTTTGCTCGCGCCAAATGACTATCAAACGCATAGCGGGCGCGAGCCGGTTCGCGATCCGGATCGATGTGCAACACGATCCGAGCCACTTCTTTCCAATCGGCGCCGTCAGTCTCGGCATCAAGAAGTCGCCAATACGTTACCAGATGCTGCTCGTCATAGGTCGTCAGCACCGGCTCATGCGGCGCGACATCCGCGACATCGGGATCTAACGGTGGGTTCGTCATGTAGGCTTATGCGCGCACTTCGCCAATCTGGATTGTAAGCGAAACTTACCAAAATAGTTCGGTTATAGCCAGTGGTTTGATGGTCTGCCTAATGGCTGTTTGAGCGCATGAAAGCTCGTGCGCTCGTGGCCTGGAATGTGCGCCGGATCCGCGTGGATCGCGGTATTCCGCAAGAGCAACTGGCCTACGACGCCGGGATTGACCGTTCATACATGAGCGGCCTTGAGCGGCAATCTGAGAATCCGACAATTGATCTTCTCGACCGACTCGCCGAGACGCTGGGTGTTCATTTATCTGAGTTCTTTGTTCAGCCACCCAAGGGAGCGGCGACACCCAAGACATTGCCTAAGGGTCGCAAGTCAGCGCGTCTACGTTCCAAGAAGCAATAACTTTGGGCGAGTTCAAGCCGCGTGGACAAGCGCCACGTAAGTGCGTGTCTTAAACTCGAAAATCAACTGACCAAGCCGGTCAAGCTGCAGCTTTGCTCAGTCGGCGTTTCTCTAAGAGAGAGCCCCGCCCGAGGTCGTCGGGCGGGGCGATAATGAGCCTTACTCGCCGTTCTTGCGCGGCCGCGACCAGAGCAGGGTGTAGCCCTCGCCGCCCTCGTCATCGAACAGGTTCGCGTAGATCGGCGCGTTGAACGAGGGGTCGTCGAGCTTGAGCGAGAGGTAATCGCGGCCCTCTTCGGAGCGCTTCGACCAAGCTGCGCCGATCTCCGCCCGGCCCACGTAGATGCGGTGGCTGGGAGCGTTGTCGTTTGAGCGGTTGGTCTCGGCGACGATACGGACGCCCTTGGCTTGCAGGCTCAGGGTGACGATCTCGCCCTGGAAATCGTTGCCGACCTTCTTGAAGGAACCGATGTTAGCCATGTCACTTCTCCTGTTGTGTTTCGAGCCCGCGACCACCGCGGCCTCGATGGCGATCTGCAGGCCGAGAACGATCGGCGACGCACCCGCGTGGGCCGAAGCGCAGCGGAGGACGCCGTTGTGGCGACTTTCTTGTCTCGCGAGGAATGGGCGAAGCCCAGGGGAAGAAAGTCGCATCAAGGGCGTTGCGGCTCAGACGATCGAGGCGAAGCCGGTCTTCGGCCAGATCAAGCCATCAAAGAGGCCACGTGGTCCGCGTGCTGAACCGCAATCTCGGGAGAAGACTTGGCGAATCTCGGTTGAGTTGCACAAGAGGTTGTTACGGTTCAGCGCAGAAAGAGAAACAATCTGCCGCAAAGGGCGGTATCATCGCGGAAGGAACGATCGAGCGCAGCGCGCCGACCCACAGCAGCTATGTGGATCAGACAGAGATCGCTAGGGCATCCTTAAAGCGCTCCGAGGAGAAGTGCGGCTGCCTCTCGCTCAAGCTTGACGCCCCCTCGATCAACGTGAGGCACCGTGCGGTCTTGCTCGATCGATGACGGTGAGGAAGCCTCACCGCTCGTGCGCGGCGGCTGTGAGAGCTGGTTGAGGCATATTCTCCACCACCCCGCCGACTCCAACGGGCGGGTCTCCACGAAAACGGTCAAACGCGTCCATGCCGTGCCGCCGATGCAAACCGCACCTAGGCAAGCGAGGGCTCGCGCCAAGCCAGCGAAGGCACCCAGATCTGCGACAGCGCAAACACCACATGATAGCCAGCGATTGCCGCAGGCACGGCGAAGGCAGTTGCGAGGTCAAAGACCGACTAGCGGCGACGGCGACCTGACCAGCGCCAAGCGTCAGCGCGCCAGAACCAATTCCGATAAGCAGTGCGCTGAAGACGCCCGAGCCATCCCGAAATGTCAACATCGCGACACTGAGTGCGACGAAAAACGGGAAAGCGTACACCGCGAGCGCAAAGATCGCCCAGTAAAACAAACCGACACCGAGTGTGTTGAGAACAAGCCCAATGGCGAGCATGGTAGTGGCTCCATGTGCATGGATTTATCAATCGCGCCTTCCACCACCACCACGGCGCAGTTTTGGATTTAAAAACGAAACGAGGCGGAGTTGCGGCATGCAACTCCACCTCGGCGTCCTCGAGGCGACGGCGCTCATGCGCCGCCGAACTTCCAGACTGGAATGCCGAGCCGTTTCGCCTTGTCGGCGAGATTGTCCTGAATTCCCGTGCCCGGGAAATGCATGACGCCGATCGGCAGAAGCTCGAGCAGTGCATCGTTGCGCTTGAACGGCGCCGCCTTGGCGTGCTTCGTCCAATCGGGCTTGAAGGCGATCTGTGGCACCTTGCGATTGGTCGCCCATTTCGCAGCGATCAGTTCAGCGCCTTTCGGGGAGCCGCCATGGAGGAGGACCAGGTCGGGATGCTTGGCATGAACCTTGTCCAGCCGATCCCAGATCAGACGATGGTCGTTAAAATCGAGCCCGCCAGTGAGTGCGATCTTCGGCCCCGGCGGCAACATGACCTCAGTCTCGGCGCGGCGTTTTGCTGAGATGAAGTCACGGGAGTCGATCATTGCCGCGGTGAGCGTTCGGTGATTGACCAATGATCCCGACCGAGGACGCCAGGCCGAGCCGGAGTGGACCTCAAATCGTTCGATGGCCTGATCCCGGAAGAGCTCCAGGCAATTGCGGCGCTCGATCAGTGAGATGCCTTCGGCCGTCAGGCGCTCGAGTTCGACCGATCGCACTTCCGAGCCGTTCTGCTCGCGCTGGCTCTTATGCTGCGCTTGTTCATTGTCATCGAGTTGGCGTTCGACGCGGTCGACGGCACGATGGAAGAGGTTGACGGTCGACCAAAGCAGGTCGTCAAGGTCCGGTTCAATCCGCGTGTCGTTCAAGGTGGCAACCAGGGCGTCAAAAATATCGGCGACAGCGCCGGTGATGATCTTGCCTTCCGGTAGCGGTCTCGGATCGGGCTGGTCGTCGAAGGGACGGTAGCCGAACAGCTGCATTTCGGTCAGGACGTGGTCAATCGGGGAAGAGGCATGCGGCGAATCGATGTCATGGTCGGTCATGAGAAGAGGTCCTCTGCCGGATCGGCCGCGACCATCGCGGCCTTCGTGGCGATCCTCTGACGGCAGGCGGAACGGGCCAGAACCCGAAGGGCCGAAGCGACAGCGAAGGATGGCGGAGACCGGCTATTTTGCTTCGCGATGCAAAGCGCGCCTCTCGGATTGCTCATGTGGCTTCCCATCGCCGGCGCGCTGCGGAAAATAGCCGGACGCAGCCATTGTCGGCGCGTGCCGCTTGCCGTCCGATCGCCCTCTAGAAGGCCGAGGTCGCGCTCTCTTCCGGTATTGGCCTCGCTTATGACCGGCCTATCAACGTCGATGGAAGAGCGGGAGCTATTGCGCGGCCGCCCTAGACGAATGCAGGAAGCGAACGACGTCCTCTGGCGCAAGCTGAAACCGTAGGGCTGCTTGGAGGGCCTCGGGACCGAAGATATGCAGATCTTCGTTGAAGTCGCCCAGCCGCGGCGATAGCGGGATCGCTTCAATGCCGGCGTCTTCTGCGCGATGGGTGAGAATAGCCTGCACCGTATCGCCGGCGGCATCAGAGTCGCGGGCGATATAGAGCCGGCGCAGGCTCGAGGGCAGCAACATTGCCGAAAGGTGATTAGCCGAAAGCGCAGCCGCCATCGGCATCGTCGGTAGCACGTCCCGCAACGAAAGCATGGTCTCGATACCCTCGCCGGCAGCGAGCACGTCATCCACCACGCCCAATCGAACGGCATTGCCGAGCAGGTCGCCCATGGCGCGTCGTGGCGTATCGATCGGGGCCTTGCCTAGCCGAACGCGATCGAAGCCATCCGGATCGAGCCAGGTCCGGTGCACGCCAGTGATCCGACCATGGAGGTCCGTGACGCGGGCGATCATCGCCGGCCAGGTTTCGGTCGGCAAATCGTCGTCTGGCCGATAGTAGCAACGTGGGTGGAAGCGCAGGCTGCCACCATGGTGGATGCGGGTTATACCGCGGCGCCGCAAATATGCCTCGGCTATGGTCCCCTCGATCGGGCAGGATATCGCAAAGAGCCGACGGGCGGCTTGCCGCGATCCGGGCGGTGCGACTGAGGGAACAGGTCTCGGTGCGGGTTGCTGCTCAGAACGAGGGAGCTTGAGAAAGCGCCTCGCCTCCTCGGCGACGCGACGAAAGTCTCGCAAGCCCAGACTTTCGCGAATGATGTCGAGGAGATCGCCATGTTCGCCGGTTGCGGCATCGGTTCATTTGCCCGCCGGCCCCTTCGGCGAGTCTTGGAGCCGCACAAATAGCGAGCGGCCCGGCGTATTGTGCACGTCGCCAACAACCCAATAACGTCCCGCCCGCTTACCATTGGAGAGATAGTGTCGGCACACCGCCTCCGCCTCCCGCGCGAGGCGGCGTGCCAGCTCAGAGACACCGCGGGACATCACGCGGCCTCCCGCTCGCTGATGCGCGCGACGGGATACTGGTCGAGCACCTTCGACAGGATTTCGACGCCGCTTGCGTCCGTCGGCACGAACATGCGCAGCTTCCAGGAGATGATCTCGCTAAAGAGGCCGTAGGCTCGCAAGCGATCCCGCATCGTATCATTGAAGCCCGACAATTCGATGCGGTGCGCACCCATTACCCGGGCGCGGCGAAGCTGGAGCCCCTCCGCAAGCTCCAGGACGGTCCGCCCCTCTATGAGCGCGGCAAAGGCAACGTCCGGCGTCAACACCGGCGCGTCCGCCGCAAGGATATTCGCGACCCAGGTCGCCGAAGCCTTGCGGCCGATGATCCGCTCGCCCGCGTCGGTCTGCAGCCGATAGACGCGGGTCGACTCATTCGGCAGCCGCTTCCAAATCGGCAGCAGCAAGCCGGTCATGACATGCATGGTGCTTTCCTTGAACTCTGGGATCTCGGCTAGCCCCGCAAGCCAAGCCGCGGCGAAGCGTTCGCGGTCACCTTCGACCCAATGGCCTTCTGCCATCATGCTGAGGGAGATGCCGTGCTGCTCCATCGGCCGGATCAGGCGGACGCGCCGTTCGATCTCGCCGTCGTCAAGCATGAAGCTCGGGGCTGGGACTTGCACCGCCGCTCGTCCCGAGCAATCATTGATCAGTCGGACGGCGCTACGATCGGAAAGACGACCAAGAGCATCATCCAAGCTCAGTGGATGATTACGCTGGCGCTGCGTGATCGCGAGAAGCCGGGTTTCGGCACCGGTGCCGGGATGAACGTAAATCGTGCGCCGGTCGGTGACGACAAGGCTTTCGGCGCGGAGCGTTTCCAGGCCGATGTCATAGTTGCCCGAGGCGACCGCGCCCTCGATCCGAGCCGTCAATAGCTGCTCGAAGACGGTGAACAGGATATTCTGAAGATCGATCGTGAGCGCCAGCAGCCTGTTCAGGAAAGTCGTGATCGGCGGTAGGTCATCCCTGAGCCCGTTGGCATCGGTCAGCTTCAGGCCGGTGGCATCCTCGAACCTCCCGAGCGAACAGTCGTCGACCTTGCCGCGCGCCAGTAGCGCATAGAGCTGACGCAATGCGTCACGCCCGTACTGGCTTTCCAGATTGTCCTCGGGCCGGAACAGGCCCTGCCCTCCGGTCTGGCGCTGGCCGCGCGTGATGGCGCCCAATGTGTCGAGCCGGCGGGCAATGGTACTCAAGAAGCGCTTTTCAGTCTTTACATCGGTCGCGATGGGGCGAAACAGCGGCGGCTGCGCCTGGTTGGTCCGGTTGGTGCGGCCAAGGCCCTGGATCGCGGCGTCGGCCTTCCAGCCGGGCTCGAGCAGATAGTGGACCCGCAAGCGGCGATTCCGCGCCGACAGCTCGGCATGGTAGCTCCTCCCGGTGCCGCCCGCGTCGGAGAACACGAGGATCCGTTTGAGGTCGTCCATGAAGGCCGAGGTCTCGGCGAGGTTAGCCGAACCCGGACGGTTCTCGACGACCAGCCGGTCGCCCTTGCGAACGATGCGGCGGGAGCGGCCGGTCACTTCGGCGACCATGTCGCTGCCGAAACGCTGGATGGCCTGATCCAGCGCTCCAGGTACCGGCGGCAGCGAGGCAAGCTTCTCGATGAGGCGATCGCGGCGGGCGACCGCGTCCCGGCTTTCGACACGCTGTCCGTCACGGTAGACAGGCCGCGAACAGAGATTGCCTTCCTGGTCGGTGAAGGGCTCGTAGAGCTGGACCGGGAAGGAATGGGCGAGATAGTCGAGAACATACTCGCGCGGGGTGATGTCGACCTGGACGTCGCCCCAGTCCTCCGTTGGGATATCGGCGAGCCGGCGCTCCATCAGCGCCTCGCCGGTCGAGACGATCTGGATGACGGCGGCATGGCCGGCGTCAAGATCTCGTTCGATCGAGTGGATTAGCGACGGCGTCTTCATCGACGTCAGGAGGTGGCCAAAAAAGCGCTGCTTGGCGCTTTCGAAGGCGGATCGCGCGGCCGATTTTGCCTGGCCATCCAACGTGCCGGTCTCGCCGGTGATGTTGGCGGCCCGCATCGCGGCATCGAGATTGTTATGGATGACGCTAAACGCGCCGGCGTAGGCGTCGTAGATGCGAACCTGCTCCGGCGTGAGCCGGTGCTCGATGAGCTCGTACGCGACGCCCTCGTAAGAGAGCGAGCGGGCCGCGTAGAGACCGAGCGCCTTGAGGTCTCGCGCCAGCACCTCCATCGCCGCGACGCCGCCCTCCTCGATCGCCTCGACGAACTCAGCGCGGGTAGCGAACGGGAAATCGGAGCCTCCCCACAGGCCCAACCGCTGGGCGTAGGCGCGATTGTGGACCGTCGTGGCACCGGTCGCGGAGACATAGACGACGCGGGCATTCGGCAACGCATGCTGGAGCCTGAGCCCCGCACGCCCCTGTTGGGAGGCCGCCTGGTCGCCGCGCTCGCCCCTCTGGCCTGCCGCTTTCTGCATCGCGTGGCTCTCGTCGAAGACGATCACTCCGTCGAAGTCGGAGCCCAACCATTCGACGATCTGCCGCACGCGCGAAAGCTTTTCGCCGCGCTCGTCGGTGCGCAGCGTGGCGTAGGTGGTAAATAGGACGCCTTCCGCGAGCCGGATCGGTGTGCCCTGCCGGAAACATGACAACGGCGTCACCAACAACCGCTCCATGCCGAGCGCGGACCAGTCGCGCTGCGCGTCTTCGGCACGGCGCCGCCCCTTGAACCAGTTATCGAGCAGGATGCCGGCGACCTGCCGCCCCTTGCCCGCGCCGGTGCCGTCGCCCAAAAACCAGCCGCGGCGAAAACGAACGGCATTTTCTGCATCATCGCGTGCAGCCGCCACAACATCAAAGGTCGCATCCACCGTCCAGGAGCCCGCAAGGAACTCGCGATGCGCTTCGCCGGCATAGACGACGCTCTCGAGCTGGGCGTCGGACAGGATGCCGTCCGCCACGAAGTCGGCAGGCAGAAGTGGCCGATAGGACGGCTTCGGCGGCGCGACCGAAAACCGTGAAGCGCTTGAGGAGCGGCACAGCTTGTGCCTCCTCGCCGGTCTCATGTGCGCGGCGCTTTTCGTCGGCCGGCACAAAGAGGTCGGCATAGACGACGGTGGTGCCGCGCTCGCCGCTGCGGACATGACCACCGAGCGACAGTGCCTGGCGGAAGGTAAGCCAGCTCTGCCCGGTAAATCCGTGTTCGGTCGCGGCACCCCATAGAATTAAAATGTTTATACCGCTGTATTGGCGGCCGGACGCCGCACTCTTCGGCAAGGCCAGTGGCCCGTTCGCAGCCGCGGTGCCCCAAGGCTGCACCCACGGCACTCGGCCAGCCTCCAACTCGGCGATGATCTTGTTGGTGATGTCGTCATAAAGGCTTGTCCGGTCCTCACCGGAGCGCGCCCGAGGATAACGTTTGGACATCGCGGGTCTCCGCGACGGGGGACTACGAGCCTCTCTCGCAGATGGCAACCCGTCACGGCAAACCCGGCCTACACTCTGACTCTCGCCCCTCCCCGAGAGAATGCGAAAGCTGCGACGCAGTCACCCTTCCATGGGATCTTCATGGGGATTACATTGAGCTACCCACGGCCGCAGGCCCGACCAGGCGTGCGCCAGGGCGCATCGCCTCCACGGAAATGGCACCCGGAGAGCGTGAGCATAGCGACCCAAAGGGGCACGCGGGTCCGAGTGCAGCGACTAGACCGGTTCAATAGCGGCACCCGGGAACGGGACAGTGATAGCGGTCGCCGGGGCGAGCCCCTTTTCCGAGTGCCCCCGGCGAGGAGCTCTGCGTCGCTTTGCGCGAGGGATCGACGCCGCACGGCCGAGACGCAAAGCGGCTCGGTTCATATGTGGACGGCCCCCGACTTGCAAGGATTGGCTCTGGCAGCATGCTCGGATCGCTTGCGCTCATATGTCCGGCCTTTTTTCGGTCTTGCGACCACCGGCCAAGATGGGCTTCGCGGACAGTGAGATCCAAACACGAGAGCGGCATTTGCTGCCGGTAAACCGAGCGGAGCATTTCACTGACCGGCTTGCGCCGAACGTACCACCTCTTCCTGTCCTGCAAGTTCCGCTCCCAGCATCAAACCCGACGGTCTGGCGCCAAGCTCTGCATTTCGTTCAAGTCTATGTCGGCATCGGCATGATGCTGCTTGCAGGTCGGTACTGCTCGCCGCTAACCATCAGTTTCCAGGCGATCCGCGCCAGCTTGTTCGCCAACGCTATGGCCACCAGCTTCGGTGGCTTGCGTGCGATCATGTCTTTCAGCCACGGCCAGGAGTAGCTCTCGCGTCGTCGTATATCTGCGATCACAGCTGTCGCGCCAGCCACCAAAACGGTTCGCAACATGCCGTCCCCGGCACGGGTGATCACGCCGACTTGAACCCGCGCGCATCCACGACCTTGATCGATAGCAACGTCGCACCGATCGGACCAACGCCCGGAATAGCCGCCAGTCGCCGGCTCATCTCGTTACTCCGGTGGAGTTGCATGAGCTTCTTATCGAGCTTGGCGATCTGGTCACCGATGCGCGCCAATTCTGTTGCCAAAGCTTCCACTAACTCCTTCGCCAAGTCGGGGACTGTCGCGTCAGCCCGAATGTCGATCAGCAGCTGCTGAAGCCTCGAAAGCCCCTTGGGCGCGGTAAAACCGAATTCCGCGGCTTAGCCGCGGATCGAATTGGCGAGCTGGGTCCGCCTACCAATGAACTGATTGCGTACGCGCGCGAGCATCTGTGCGCCCTGCTGTTCGGGGCTTTTGATAGGCACAAAATTCTTGCGCAATTTTGGCCGGCTTGCTGCCTCGCAAATCGCCTCCGCGTCCGCAGCGTCGGATTTCCCGCGCTGCACATACGGTTTGACATATTGCGGCGGGATCATCGCCACTTCATGCCCGAGCGATTGCAACTCCCGCGCCCAATAGTGCGATGCCCCGCAGGCCTCCAGAGCCACAAGCGCGGGCGGCAAATGCCTGAAGAATTCCAAAACCTGCCCGCGCCTCAATTTACGCCGTAAAACCGGCTGCTCGGTCCCATCAACGCCATGCAACTGAAATACACTCTTTGACGTATCCAAACCGATGCGAACAATCGTTTCCACAGGCGGCTCCTTCGTGTGAGGTCAGCGACGACCTAATCTTGCCACGCAGTGTGGCGGAAGGGGGCCGTCCACCCCAACACGAGAGCCCGATGCGGCGTCAGCCGCACGCGCGCACGCGGAAGAGACCGCTACTCGTAAGATCTAGATTTCCTCGCGTGCATTGGTCTGCGCGTCATAGATCCTGATCTGAAGCATAGGAAAACGCTTCTTCAGTTCTTCTCCGCCCGCCTTGGCACCATCTCTGGTCGCAAACTCGGCCTTGAGCCGACCGTCCACTTCAAGGGCGTAACCAGAGGCCGGTAATTCACGGGTGGCTGCAACCATTTTATTCCCATTATGCGGTAAGTCATCGGAATGCTGGATACCGTGAGTCGCCCGAACCACGCTAGCGTCATCTGCCTAAGCAGCGCGGACCGGCCATTGCACGTGATGGATTTCGATGAGACCCTCGACACCTGAACCTGGACGCGAAGCATGCCTTGCCTCTTTCAGCCGCCGCAGGCCGTTCGGCAGAGCCGGGTTGAAAAACTTCCTTCAAAATTTCAGCTGTTCAGCGGCCCCATATCCTCGTCCTAAGTCCATAGACCGGCAAGAGGACAGTGACGAGGCCGTGACTCAGGTCATCCCATAATGCCCCGCCTCCGCGGCAAAAAACGCCGGAAGCAGGAGGATTAGCGCGCCGAGTCGTCCTGTCAGCAGGTCCTGAGTGACTGGACGCGACTGGTCGGGGCAGAACCCAATGGACAAAAAATGTCCGCTCGCCGCAACCCGTGAGGGGCTTCCACAGCAATGGCATAGAGCACGATCGCGGACATCGGACTGCTCATTCCCGCCTCCAGGCGAATGAATAACAAAACAAGGCAACAGCAGGTTTTTAGTCTGGATCACCGCCACCATCGCCGCGGCAGACAAACTTTGGCGCTCCTCGAGCAGATGGCGGGACGCTTCACGCAAACCGAACTGAGGCCTCTAGGAATCCTTCCATGCGCCTGTCGCGTCAAGGCCTGGCTGGAAGAACCTGCCCACTCTGGCCAGCAACAGATGCTATGTGAGGCCGATAAGCCATTCGCCCCATCATTGCTGGCTTGCGTCCCGGTGCAACCGAGAGCGCGACCGTATACGAGCGGCATGTCAACCGGGCAGAAGCCCAAGACTTAAGCCGCGAGCCGGCGGATCCACTTCTATGATGATGATATCTCGATGACCCTTGCGGATCACGCATCAGCGAAATTGCTGTCCTTGTCGCTGGAATGCGTAGGTTGGATTCACCCCGCAATAGGCCAAGGTACCGGAGGCCGTGGCCATGCACTGGTCATAGGTCGAGAATTGGCAATTGCCCGGATATCCCCAGGTACGTCCCTGCGAGCAATAAACGTCCTGCCGAGCCGGTGGAATGTACGAATGCCCACGCGAAGCGGCCAGCGAAGGTGATCCAAAGCCGGCAAGGATCGGAAGTGCAAGCACACCAAGAGAGAGAAGGTTGCGCATCAGACTGTAGCCTCCGTCAGGTCTTCGATGAGACTCGAGATGTGATGTTTTTAGTTTTGGTCAATGCCACAAGCTTTTGGTGGACCGCTTGTCCGATGGCGTTCGAAAGAACTCTGATCGTCAGAGGCTCCGCGGTTTGAGCAGGATTCCAGCGGCTTCTTCAAAAGCAGCGCAGTATTCACGCGTCAGGGTAGCAAAAACCGTACTGAAATAATCAATCTGAGATTGCAATTTATCGGTTCGGGGTGCGCCATCTCTAGGTGCGGTTATCTCGAACGCTGAAATATCCCGGCCGTTAGAGCACGCATCAATCGAGATGAGCGACTCGAGCGGAGCTGGCGCTGCCTAGGAAGATTCAGCGACTTTGAGCTCTCCTAGGGCGTTGTGATCGGCCTGATCCGACGCAGCAGCGACTCGGCATGTTGCTCGCGCTCGCGCATGAATCGCTCTTGATGTACTTTGAAGCTCTCGACCCGCTTCCTGATCTCATCGCGCTCGCTGCCGCCATAGTCCGGAAAGCTGAGCTCATGCGGCTCAACCACCTTTCTCACCTCAGGCGTCGACCGCTCGATTTTCAGCGATTTGGTAAACTCCATCGTTTCAGCGAGCAGGGCCTCGAGTTCGCTCTTCCAATCATGCATTAACGCCCCCGTGTGGCACCCGCCACACGGGCGGGCCAATCCGTCATAACCAAGCTGCGACTATGAAAGATAGGCCGATCGCATCTAGGCCGGCCCATCCCTATCCGCTTAGCGCTGAAAAGGCCGCTGACAATCTCGCCGGCGGCCTTCCGGGTTGAAAATGCTATCGTGAATATATGTAGTCCAGCCCCGGTGCCGCGATAATAGGCTCGAAACGCGTGGTTTTCTAGCTCTACAGATTAGGAAGCTTAACCCATCTCGGCCTCATTCAGGTCGGCGACGATCGAGTATCTGTCGCCGCGATGCCTACAATTGCCGGTGCAGGCACAACGTCATTTCCAAGGAGAGATTTGAGTCGGCGTCCGTTAGCCGTGTTTCACACGGCGGACGCGCCTCGCTGTGCGGCTAATCGCGATGAGTGGAATCCGATCCTTCAGAATGGGTTGCTCAACTCAATCCGGGTCTGGGCAACTGCCTTTGGTCTCCGCATCCGGCAGACGACGTGGACGAGAGGAGCGAGCCTTGGCTGGAAATAGACGGGCATCTGACGGCATCACAGGCGCGGCGGGCCCTCGAACACCCGACTTCGCCGGCATCCGGCGCAATTTGGCGCATATAGGCCGCATCTCGACGCCGAACGTAAGGTAGGAATAAACGTAAAGGTCCGACCAGAGAGACTCGCCTCGACCTCAACTAAAGGTTTGCTGCAATCGACATGGAATTACTGGGAACACGTTGTAGGGGGCAGTCCAAGAATGTTTCTAGCTGGAAAAAACGCCGCCGTATCAGCTAAGCACAAGAACCGTTTTGCAACGTTCAAGCGACCTCTTTGGGAATGCCATATGAAGAAACTTCTGGTTTTCCTGCTTATCGCTCAATTTCTCTTTCTTTCGGGCGAGGTCTTAGCGCAGGGGCTTCCTGCTCCCTCATACTGGAAAAACGAACGGGGTTCGGAACTTTTTATTTGGTCGGCCAGCAGCGGGGCAATACAAGGAACATTCACAAATCATGCTCAGGGATTCGCCTGCCAGGGCATTCCATATCCTGCATCGGGAGCTGTTGGTCAAACGGCTTGTATTTTGTGGTTACGTTCGCCCAATGCAATTCCTTGACTCGCTGGGTCGCAAGACTCACCGGCTCTCAAATGGCTGCGTCATGGACGCTGTTCTACGTTGATACGCACGGCAAACCGAGCAAGTTGAAGGGCGCAGATATATTCAAGCGCGTATGGTAGCTCCCGTTGCAGAGTCGTGATCCAGGGTCCTAACATTGCACTCGCGAGTCGCTGGCCTGAGCCGCGTGAATGTCTTTCGCAAGCCTGGATATGCATGACATGAGGGCATGCAGCGCCTCGCGCTCATGCAACCGCGGATCATCCGAAGCGCCTCCGTTAGCGTCGGCCCCACCCTCGAGCAGACACCGCGCCGCTTTCCAGTTCGGCTTTCAGGCGTGCGCTCTCCAGCCGCTTCCTCAACGCTGCAAGGCGGCTCGACAGCCTTGTCAATTCCTCATTGCCGAGCTCACCGAAAACGATCTGATCCACTTCCTGCTGTTGCGCAGCGATGTTCGCGAGACGCTTACGAGCTTTGTCCGTCAGAGACAGCTGGACCACCCGAGCATCCCTGATACCGGGTTTACGCCGTATAAATCCGAGTTTCTCCAGCGCCTTGGAATGTAGCGTGATGAAGGATGGATCGACTTTCATCAGTTTTGCAAGGACGCCGGCCGGGGCCCCCCCATTCTTGCCTAAGTCTGTCAACGCCATCAATATCGCCAATTGTGTTCCAGTAATACCAAGTGCCTCGGCTCGGACGTGAAGAAAATCTTCCAGACAGACGTTGAGAGTTCTGATCTCCAGCGTTAATCGTCGCACCAGTTCCTGACTCTCAGCAGAGCCATTCCCGCCCTGAATCGCTTGCTTAGCCAAATGCGGTGCCGCCGAATGTTAGGACCATACTCAAAGCTCGTTCGCGCTGACAAGGCTGGAGAAAGGGACAATTGCCTGGCTGATCCTGTTCAAGCCTCACGCGCCCCCTTCCGACAGACGTGGTCCGAAGTAGGTGCCTGCGAGCGAGCCCCGCCCTACATGTCGGCGCTACTGCCAACGTACGGCTCTCACAATGACTGGCCAACATGTACGTTCAAAAAAGACCTTGATCGTCGTGTGTCACATGTCAGATACGCTCGGGCTACAGCTGCGGGAAGACCGGTTCTCGGATCCGGCGCCGGGCAAACATCTTTCTGAAGCGGCGCACCTCTGCTGCTCTACAACAACCGAACTTTGCACAGTCAATGCGGCGGAATTCATCGAAAACGATCCTCCGAACGCCGAATTCAAGCGTGATCGCGCCGTTTCATGTCGTGTGTGTGGCAGGGGAACACCAGGCCGATTTTCAGGCAAGCACGCGCCGACGGCTGGCCGGCAGGGCGTGAGATGTGACCTGCGCTCCTCAACAAGCACGCCGCGCAATACAGGCAGGTTTACTCAGTCCGCTCAAAAGAACGATCAACTATTGATGGATCAACCAATTCTGTTGATTCTGTCGTTCGGTGCACAATGTTCCCGGAAAGTACAATGGGGGCACAATGTTACGCGGCAATCAACGATTCATCTTGTTTTTTGATCTTGCCATGACACCTCATCCATCAGACACGCCGGCACTATCGTTGGCTGAGTTCATTCCTTACCTAAAGAAAAGGCAGGCGAGCGATCTTTGCTTCCAGGTGATTGAATACGAACGGCGCGTCATCAGGCTTTTGGCTCTGAAGGAGATCAAGCTCTCGAATGGCGCCCGGCGATCGCGCTGTTGTTTTGTCTTGGGGATCGAGACAAGGCCGATCCAGGTTTCACGAATTTCAAGACCGGAAAGGCCAGGATCCCAAAGCGCGCCGATGACGAGCCGGCGGCCTTTCCGTCCGTGCGGTGATCTCGCTGAAGCCTACCCAAAAAGGCGGTCATCTGTACCGCATGGTCTACGAGGATCTCTCGGGCTTTGGCCGTTCATTGATCCAAGGATTTTTGCGAGCAGAGTTCAAGACGATCTCTGACGATCAGGGGCTCACTTTCGAGCGGGAGGGCTCAAAAGAGCCCTTACCCACGGACAGCTTCCCTGATTTGCAGCCGATTGCCAAGCCCGTCCGGGCTAATTGTCAGAGCGAAGCATGCACAAGATTTCTGATCGGCCTGCAGGGGCACTGCAGTTGCAAATGCTTTGGACTGCCAGGCAGGCCGGCGCATAGCACAGCCCTTGAAGCGAAGAGATCGTGGCCGAGCTTAGGCCGGCGTTGAGGATCATCTGCGAACAGTCGGCAATGACCGAATCAAGTAGAATAAATCTGGTGTCAGCCAGAAAAGGGTTGATCGATTCAGTGAACTCTCGTCTTTAGGGCTGAGTCGCCTGCATAAGAGAACTGCCCCGAAGCTGTAACTTCGGACCGTTTTGATCGGGCCGGAGTGTGCAACCGCGTTGTCGTCGCACACCCTGAGGGTACCCCGAAACTGTTGTGGGCTCACCACAGACTGTTCGCGCCATCGTGTCAAAGACGGCAGCAGCCTAACGGCCGCGCCGTAGGTCGATAGGGGGTAGAGGCGCAACGGAAGTCGCGCACCTCCTAATCGATAGATGCATATGCCCCCCGCTGCAACGTTCTTCCGTTCTCAACGTGCCTAGCCTACTAAGTGCGAGCAGCATCTCGAACGAGTATGAAACATGATCGGCCACAATAAGACGCAGCACGGAACCTTCTCGTGGCTCCATCTGACCGACCTTCACGTGGGCATGAAGGACCAGGATTGGATGTGGCCGCGCCTAAAGGAGCTTTTCTACAACGATCTAACTCTCTTGCATCGAACCTCTGGCGACTGGAACGTCGTGGTTTTCTCCGGAGACCTGACACAACGTGGAAGCCCGGAGGAGTTCAATCGTCTGGATAGCATTGTCACGGATCTTTGGTCGCATTTCGAAAAGCTCGGCTTTAGACCCAAGTTGTTGGTCATCCCAGGCAACCATGATGTTAGCCGCCCAACGATGAGCTCGCAGTATAGGACTTTAAAGCGTTGGTGGGACGATGCGGAAGTGCAAGCTGAGTTTTTCGCGAGCACCGACAACGAGTACCGACAAGCAATCAGCGGGACCTTTGCACCTTATTCGGCATGGCTTGAACGCTTCACCCGCGCCAACGATTTTCTCTTGAGAGGAACCGATGGCATTCTCGCCGGCGATCAATCGATCATGCTCGATATTAATGGCGTCAAAGTTGGGTTTGTCGGACTTAATTCGACCTGGTTACAAATCGATGGTGCAGACTACCAGGGGGAACTCCATGTCGATGTTCGCCAGCTCCTAGCGGTGACAGGAGGAGATCCCGGTGCATGGACCAAGCAAAACGAACTCAATCTCCTAGTTTATCACCATCCAACTGACTGGTTGCATAGCAAAAGCCTTTTATCATGGAACAGCGAGATAGCTCCGCCAGGCCGATTTGACGTAGATTTATTTGGGCACATGCATGAGCCGTCGTCGGTATCAACCTCATTTGCTGGCTCACGCGCTCGCGTTCTTCTCCAAGGGGCCTCTACATGTGGTCTGAGATACATCGCTGGCAACCATTCGATTGAACGGATCCACGGCTATTGCCTCGTCAGCTATCAGAACTTGGAGCGCAAACGATCGTTGAAGGCGTGGCCACGAAGGCTGTACCCACTCCAGGATGGGAGCTCAAGGTTTAACCCAGACGTCTCGTTCCCTCTGGAACAAGACAATGCTTACGTCATCCCGCTTGCGGATTTGCATGCCGACAGCGATGCGATCCAGATAATTGCCGAAGACCCGTCTCTCGCGAGCATACCGCGCCAGCAACTAAAGGAGACCCTACAAGAAATCCTCTTCCATTTTCCACATCAATCGAGCCATGCAAATGTTCGTCGCGTCGAACAGCGACGTCTGGTCGAGGGCTTGGCGGAAGAGCAGGCATGCTGGATCGCATCTGAATGGGGGATGGGCAGCGACGGATTTCTCGCTGCTGCAATCAAACACCTCCCCTCTTCTCGTTTCCAGATCACGTATCGATTGGATCTTTCCGATTACGTCTCCCGGCTGGGGTTCTTCGATTCCATCGTTCGACAGCTCAACTGTACCTTTGAGCGGCTTTGTCAAATGCTCGCCGAGGTCGGCGAGTGCGGGCTGGTTTTAGATGACGTGCCCTCCGACCAAGAGCGCGTTGTTGAGATTGAAGGTATCGTATCGGTGCTGCTCGAATACTGCCCGCAGCTCAATATTGTTCTTCGTTCTCGAATAGGTCCAATCGGAGCTCGATTGCCTCACGTGCACTTGTCCGCCTTGGACAAGGCAGATCTCGCCGCATACATTTCAGATCATGAGCTTGGAGACGATGCTTACCTGTCAGCTGAGGCTGTCCATCGTCTCCATATGCATACTGATGGCGTTCCCGCGCGGGTAGATCGAGCTCTGAAAGAGCTCCAAGTAGTTTCCCTATCAGACCTGGTAAACTCCGATGCGGAAGTATCGAGAGATCTCGTTGCCGCGGAGATCCCTGAAACGTTAGCGTCAGTGATATTAAGACTGGCCTCCTCTGAGGATGAAAGCGCCTCACGAGCCTTTGGCTTGCTGAAAGTACTCTCGCTCTTTCCGCAGGGTGAAAGCCTTGCTAGAATCAAACACTTTTATTCCGCGAAGCCGTTCTTTCCTCCACATGCCACCGCTCTTAAGGATCAAGGGCTCCTAGAGAGCGTCACCGTGCAGCATCTAAATACTTCGGGAGAGGATTCGTCTCCACGAATTTTAATCGTGCCCCGACTGGTTCGCGAAGCGGTAAGACAGGCCCTCTCAGTAGACGATGCTTTCTTTCTTGATAGGAGAGCGGCCGAGTTGTACTTCGGCGCAGATTGGTCATCTGGCAGCTATCGGCCTCCGCCCGCTTATCGTTTCAACAATCCGCATTGCAACACGTCTGATCTTGCAAATGCAAACGTCATCATTATGCGGCTGTATCGAGAAAGCGTGACCGCTTCAGACGGCGAGATGACCGAGCGCGTTCTTGGCCTAATGGTCTCACATCTCACCGCACTCTTTAAAGGCGATCACTACCAAAGCATCGTCACTTTTTGCGAGGACGTGCTGGCGATTGTTAACCCTGATGACCACCAAGAAAAGGCAGCCCTGATCAAGCATACATATGCACGCGCGCTGAGAATGTGCGGCTATCACGAGAAATCGAAGCAAGTTATCGAAGAAATCCGAGATTTCGATTTTTCGTCTGATAAAAAGGAGAGCCTTCTATTGAACCTCGCGTTGGTCTACCAAGCAATGCGTGATCGAGAAGAAGCCGAGAAAGTTGCAAAGGAAATTTTGCGCCTGGATCGCAACTCATTTTCCGCCTTGCAGGCAAAGTCCATATTGCTCGAGTATCAAAGAGACGATCCCAAGCAAGAGGAGAAGCTAGCGCAACTGGAAGCGATTTGCCGTAAAAGAAACGCAATTGTCGTAGCGAACAACATCGCGCTTCACCGGGCTCAGAAGCAGCATGACCCGCTTCGAATTACAGAGATTCTGCGCCCAGTCTTGGCGTCGAAGGGAAACAAAGAAGACTATTACAACAAAGCTCGAGCCGTTATTGAGATGGCGGAGAACTCTTTGAGGCAAGGTGACCGCCTAACTCAACGGGAGCTAAGTAATCTCATCACCGTGTATCACTTTGTCTACAATGAGCGGTTTCCGAAGCTGTTGGACAGAGCTCATGACGTGCTCTGGGCGGCATTTCGCGAGAAGAATGACAAGGCAAATCTTCTCCTCCTTTTCCGACATAGCTCTCTCCACTGGCGCCTGCAGGGCCTCGACCAAACTGAAGCAACGTATCTGGAGAAATTAGCTGCGATCGTTGGAGATACCGTTTCGAAGCGAGTGGTCAGTCTTAGCAAAGAAGTGGCTTACTACTTGGTGCGGGTAAGCCACCTCTTGGTTGGCCGTGTCGCAGAAGAGCGCCAGTCTGACACCTTGTCGACCGGGCCGACTAGGACCAAATGAGGCTAGGACGCGGCAAGCGCAGTATCAAAGTCACCCTTAACGAACAGGTTGCGCTTGATCACGAGTGCCATCCGCTGCTCACCGAGGATGACGGTGCTAATCTGGCGCATCGATTTGCGGACGGCGTCAAGGAAGGCCCGACTGGCGTTCTCCATCAGATGCCAGCGGTCGGCGACTAGCACCGCGTGCGGCAGGGCTTTGGCTGCCGCTTCGCCATATCCGCCCCACGATCGCGGGCGACGATCGCGATCGTGGGATGCGCAGCGAGCCAGGCTCGGGCGGCCGCGGGCTCACGATCCGGCAGCGGGGTGACAACCCGACGCCTTTCTAGGTTGCAGATGATGCTGGGCGTATCGGTGATTGCGACGCCAGGCCCAATCATCGATCTCGATAACCTTGAGGCGGATCAGCCGGCGGACGGTGACGGCGTCGGACCACGCGCTTCACGACCCGCCCCGAAAGCGGCAGATCGGTCACACGGCGCCGATAGCGGCTGTGGACACATCGGGAAGCCGTCCCGCACGATGGACACCGGCCGACGCTTCCGGACGCCCAGACCGTGATGACGGCATCAACGCCCTCGTAGCACGCACTCTCTACAACAAACCCACGCAGCACCAGACCGGAGCGGTGGAGTGCTTGCTGCATGGCGCTGATTCTCCTCCAATCAAAACGCCAGACATCCCTCGAACTGCATCAAAAGTGATGGTGTGG
>NZ_VSST01000094.1 GCF_019402665.1 Bradyrhizobium canariense | reverse complement strand
TGTCGACGCCAGCGATCGCGAAGATTTGCGCGCGATCGCGTTCGCGCGCGCAGACTGGAGATAACAATCGTATTGCAGCGAAGCTTTGCGCGTGAGAGAGTCGAGGCCTGAGGCATCCTCGCTGCACGCGCCGCCGACTTGTTCACAACGTACTGATTCACAACTGGAAGTTAGTGTCAGTATGTTAGTAAAGTTAGAGCGGCTGGAAAGCGCGGAGAAACAAGCCCTTAAGCTCGATTCCGGTCCCCGATAGCACGAGGATCGGGTCCCCGATAGCACGATGGTTGCGGTCCTCGATAGCACGAGCTGATTCACAGGTTGTCCTCCGAATTTGGAATGAGCCCGCGCCGGCGCAGGCGTGCCGTTAAGGGATCAACGAGCGTGGGCACGAAGTTCAGCCGCTCGGTGCCATCAGGATCGCGCGTGAGCACGAGCCGATAGCCCGGCAATGTCTGGCGCTGGACGATCTGACGTAGGTCGTAAGCAAAATGCTTGAGCGGTGAGAGGATGCCGGACTTGGCATGGAGGTGCACAATGTCAAAGCTCCAGCCGCCGTCCTGACGCCCGCCATGCTTGCGCACGAGCCGGTAGAGCCAGCGCTCAAGTCCGCCCGTCAGATCGAAATAGGCGCGATCGATCGTCAGCACGAGCGCATCATCAATAACGCCGGCATAGAACCAATCCGGCAGGATTAGTTCGAGCCCAAATGGACGACCATTTGCATCGGCCGTCTCCTTCCACTCGTTGATCCAGGAGAAGCGATGCCGCCGACGCTCTGCCGCCTGGCGGATCGAGGTCAGCACGGTCGTTGACTGCAACCTGTCGAGACCGGCCTTGAGGCGATCATAATCTCGCGCGCTCGTGCCGCGGCCGACAAACGTCAGAATCTCATAAGGCGTTGCAGCCATCAGGCGCGACGTCTTCAATCCGGCGTCACGGGCTTCAACGATCTGGGAAGCGGCCCAGATCAGAACATCGGCATCCCAAATGGTTGCCATGCCGTGTTCCGGCACGGCTTCGACACGAATCGCGATCGTACCGGCATAGAAATCGATTGGCACAATGCGCTTTGTTTTTGCGAGCGAGAAGAACGGGTAAGCCATCAGATCCTGGGCATCACCGGGCGCAAGGTCGCCGGGAAGCGCCCGAAAGAGTTCCAGCTGGTCGCGCTCGGAATGTTGTTTGCGCCGCATGGTCACTGCTCTCGCCCGCGATCAGCGACGTTCCTGGCCCGCATATGGGCGCAGCACCGGATGCTTCTTGGCCGGCAGCACGGTCCCCTTCCCGGGGTCAGACGTCGATGTCTTCGCGCCCAGGTCAGCCCAGGCTTTCAGATCGTCCACGGCGTAGACGACACGTCCGCCGATCTTGCGATAGGTCGGCCCGGTACCGTACGTGCGGTGCTTCTCGAGCGTGCGTCCCGAGAGACCAAGATACCGCGCGGCCTCCGGTGTACGCAGGAAGCGCGGGGGCAGTCCGGTCATCGCATCGGGCATTTGAGAACTCCAAGGTGACGGCGCACCGCGCATGGCGGCGCCGGCGTGTGTGCGGTCATCATGGAGAAGCGCGATCTCGGAGGGGGATGCCGAATATCGGGGGGGCGATTTTCGGCACCCCCGAGGAACGGCGCTACTCGACCCTGCGCCTGGGCCGAAGCAGCTTGCGATAGCCTCCGCGCACAAATGCTAGGCCGCTTTGTACAAGGCGACGGGTTCGGCTGCGCAGATCGTGTGTTTTCCAGGCTTGATCCGATACGCGGGCGTTGCCAAACAGAGCTTCTGCGATGCTGCGATAAGTCGCGCCGGCGAGATACGCGGCGACCGCGCGAAGGGCTGCGCACAGTCGTTCGCGCCGCTGTTTGGGCACGCGATGAAGCGGAGGTCCTGGCGTGTGTCCATTCATCGCGCGCCACAGCCGCGTGGCGGCATGCGCGCGCGCCTCCAAATCGCCGTCCAACGGCAACTCGGCCGCATAGCGAGCGCCTGCGGTCAGCGGCTGCTTCGACCAGATGCGGTGCTCCACCGAACCGATTTGCAGCACGGCATGCCAGCCGTCAGCGGCACGGCGCACCTGACCTGATGCGAGATCAAGCGGCGGCTGAGGCGTTGGGCTTTGACCAGGCGTTGAAGCGGTTACAGTGACCGGGACGACGGTCGGGAGAACCTCGGGCGCCCAAAAGATTGTCTGCTCGTGGAACGACCTCTGGGGGTCATGGGCGAAAGCAGAGGCCCCACCTCCTCCTGAACTCCTCGGTCACCGCGCCATCTGAGTTGTTAGCGATGATCGCCTCGTAGTCACGTTGGTAGTCCACGTTCATACGAAGACCTACCCAGGCGATTTCAGTGATCTCGGCGTTCTCTAGGCTCTTAAACGAATCCGGCGACCGCCAGTCGAATTCAGGCATTGCTTCCGCCCCATTGCACTTAACGAACAAGGATTGCGGCGCAATAATTATGAACGAGACGGTTGTAGGAAGCCCCTAATTTGGCACCACGTGGTGCATGAGAATAACCACCGGTTAGCGGGAGAAAATCGTTCTTGCTGCAAGCCTGTAGTCGGCAATTCTCTTCTATTTTGAGCCAGTACCCCGTAAGAGGCGTCCCTGCTCAGTCACCCACTTGGCGCGCGCAAGATGGCTCTGATATGCGGCCCGCGCGCGGTCCGGCTCTCGCTCTGGATCCATATGCAAGACGACTCGAGCCACTTCGCGCCAGTCCGCCCCCTCGCCCTCCGCCTGCAGAAGGCGAATGTACGTGACGACGTGCTGCTCGTCATACGGCGTTAGCTTCGGATCCGAGGGGGCAACGTCCGCAATGTCGGGATCGAGCGGCGACTTCTTCATGGCTTCCAATCCACTTACAACATTCTAGACGCTCGGCCGCCAGAGTGGTGAACGCGTCCAAATTTAGCCGTATTCCGCCGGTCGGGCCAGCGCGTGATAGTTGAATACATATTATAGGAGATAAACCTCATAGTATGTAAAGCCGCAACTTGCGCCGATGGACATGCGCAAGTTGGTTGGTCGGAATTTCGCAAGACTGCGGAAGCAGAAGCGCTTCACGCAGGAGAAATTCGCCGAAGTGTCCGGCTTCACCCAACAGTATATCAGTGACCTGGAACGCGGCCGCCGCAATCCAACCGTTGTAACTTTGTTTGAACTCGCCAGCACGTTGGGCATCAGCCACGTTGATCTCGTCACGCCAGACGAAGAGGCGCGAAACGAGCGATCAAAACCTGCCAGGCGAAAGTAATCGGGCCGCGAGAGTCGATTCGGCCAACGCAAGCCCTCGCCCCCAGAGGTGACGCCCCGGCCGCCGAACGCAACTCGGCGGAGCGCGCTTCAACTTTCGAATGGCGCGGCGTGGATGATGTCACATACGTTCGGAATCTCGAGACCATGCACGAGGCGGCGCCCGATGTCGGCCAAGCCTGTACCAATCGCGGTATACGGCTTCTTTCTGGCAACCTCGGCCAGAGCTTCAGTGAACGCCGCCTTCATTCCGATCCGCGGATAGAGAGACAAGGTGTCGTCGATCAGCGATGGCGGAATTTCCTCCATCCGAAGTCCCATGACGTCGACGTGTGCGCCGAAATGGACGAGAGCCACTTCTGGCTCCCTGCGGTCGGCGATCTCGGCAAGGGAGTGGAGTGCAATCGCATCCCACACGACGTCGGCTTTCGGTTTTGGGTAGTTGTTTTCAAGCAAGAAACGGCTGGCGGCATCGGCGCCGTCGACTTCAAATCGTTTGTCCGCGGCGTGCGATGCCGAAAGTCCGAGGTCGTGGAGCAGCGACGCTATTTACACGAGCTCGCGATCGTATTTCATCTCTCTCTTCATCCCGATAAACTCGGCAAACCACCACGTCCGGTGCACGTGGTTGTGCAGCACCTTCGAATGGGCCTGCTCGGCGAGCTTAGCGGCTTTGCGAGCAAGATCGGAATCCGGAGCAATAACCCCACCGATGCTGACAGGCGCACTCATGTATCATCCTCAGAATTAGGGCTCACGATTCGTCAGTCCGGGTCGTGGTAGCATGGGCGCGCGCCCAAACGCACCGCCAGATTGTTGGACATGATTTTTAGGCCGATGTGAGCAGGAGCTGCGCCACTTCGGCCGGCATGTCGATCATCAGCCAGTGGCCGGCTTCGACCGACTTGACTTCGCTGTTGGGATAGTTCGCGGCGATCGCGGCCGCCGTGGCCGGTGTCAAGTAAGGATCCAGGGCGCCCCAGATAAGGTTGACCTTGGTGGTGAACTGACGGACGTCCGAGAGTCGTGACGTATTATAGGCGACGCTTTCGCGCACCTGAGAGGTCATTTGCGCAAAGGCCGGGCCGGCTCCTGCTGCGAAGTTACCATTGACGATCGGTCGCACGATTCCGACAAAGCGCTCCCTCAAATTCGGTGGCATCTTGACCTGAAAATGGTTGTCCTGAAACGTGATGAGCCAGTCCATTTTGTCGGGGTTGGCCAAGAATGCCTGGGCAAGCTCCTTGAGCCCGGGGTCGCCAAACACTTCAATGATTTCGGGTAGTCTCCATGTCGGCGATTCCGCATAGTAGCAGTTCAGCAGGCAAAGCCAGGCAACTCGATCAGGATTCTCGAGTGCGTAGTTGGCAGCGCACGGGCCGCCGGAGTCGTGACCAACCGGAATGAACCTGTCGAGCTTCAGCGCATCGACAACAGCGGCCACGTCTCCTACCTGCTGCTTGAATGTGTACTGATAGCCTTCTACGACCTTCTCCGACTGGCCGAAGCCCAGGAAGTCGAACACAACCACCCGCCTGCCGGCGCGCGTTAGATACGGCACCACGTAATCGTAGATATGAAGATTGTCAGGGAATCCATGCATCATGACAAAGGCCGGATCCTGACCGGGATACTCGCGAGCGTAGATCATGTGGCCGTCGTGAGATATACGATGCTCGACATAGGGGATGGCCGAAGCGATCGGCGCTTCGATATTCGGCTTGTTTTGAGCGGCACGGGCCGGATTGGCGAGAGCGAGCGCCAAGCCTCCAGCGGTCGCAAGCAACAGATCACGCCGCGAAGCAGGATTTCCCTCGGTGAAGAAGTCCATCTCAAAATCCTTTTTCCATGGTTGTTGGCTGCAAGAGCTGCGGCGCGTTGCGGGCAATCTCGGTATCTGGAGTTTTGATCATCCACGTCTGCTTCGCTTTGCCAAACGAGCGGACACTACGTTGCCCCTTGGATCTCTACGTCCGTCGAGTGTGCCAGTGCTTTCTGGTTTTCCAGGATTGCAAGCCGTTCCGTCAGGGCCGCATGGACGAGCGCATAGGCATCACTGCCAAGTGTCAGCCGTTTCGGCGCGGGAGTCTGATCGGCCGAAGCGATGATCGCCGAGGCGACCTTGCGGGGATCACCGGGAAACATCGCAAGGCCAGCTGACGCTGCCATGCGACGGAAGTCGCCGGCAGGTGTTTGGTCATAGACGGGGAGGATCTGGCCCGCGTCTGCGCTGGATGAAGCAAAGTTCGTGCGTGATGCGCCTGGTTCAACCAGCGTGACCTCGATGCCGAAGGGGGCGATCTCCGGGATGGTACCCTCAAAGAAACCTTCGATACCCCATTTGGTGGCGGCATAGACGGCCATCGTCGGATAGGCCGCTTGACCGACTGAAGACGAAATCTGAATGATCCGGCCACCGCCCTGCTGCCGAAGGTGGGGGATTGCCGCGCGGGCGAGCCGGATGGAACCGAGCAGGTTGGTGTCGATCTGACGCTCGATCTGGATGTCGCTGACCTCTTCCGCTGCGCCAAACAACGCGTAGCCGGCGTTGCTTACAACGACATCGATCCGCTTCATCTCGGCGAAGGCCCGGTTGACGACGTGGCGCACGCCCTCGCCGTGCGTAACGTCAAGAACGGCGACCCAAAGACGCTCGTCATACTTTTCCGCGACGTCTTGGAGAGCGTCGGGCTTGCGTATCGTGGCGGCTACCCGGTCGCCGCGATGAAGCAGAAGCTCAGTCAGCTCCCGTCCGAAGCCGCTGCTCGCACCTGTGATGAACCATGTCTTCGGCATACGGGCGACCTTTCGCTTATCTAGGAAGCTTCCAGTTGGACAAGCCAATGAATGCGATGTTCTTCCTCAGATCTGTCGAGTTGCTCGAACCCCAAGCGTGACCGTCATGCAAAGGCTCTCCGGTTTTTTTCGATGAAAGCTGCGATGGATAGTGGGGGCGTTCCGGTAACTGTCTCGACGACGTCGTTCGTGCCCGCGAAAATGCCTTCCCGATAGTTCTGCGCGACTTCGTTGAGGTGCTGGACCAGGAATGGGGGAAACTTGTACACCTGTTCCATCTTGCGCTTAAATTCTTCGATCGATGTCGGCGCGTAGGCGATTTTCGCGCCGAGCACGTCGCTCATGGCGGCGGCAATCTCGGTATGGTCCATCTCGACTGGACCATGCAGAGTGTAGATCTTGCCCTCGTGGCCTTTCGGATTCGCGAGGATGTGGGCGATGACCCGTCCCTGATCGTCCGTGCTGATCGGAGCGTGGCGCCCATTCCCGAACGGAAATTCGATCCTTTTCTTGGCCCAGATCTCCTTCGCGAAATGCGAGGAGACGAGCCAGTCGGCAAAGAAGGTCGGGCGCAGATGGGTCGTCGCCACGCCTGACCAGTCGAAGACCCGCTCGGAAACCCAGTGATCCTGCGCGGCATGGCTCGCCGAGTCCCGGCGGGCCGAAATCTGCGACATGTTCACGATGGCCGTCACGCCCGCTTCTCTCGCGGCCTGCGCGAAATAGGCAGTGGCGCCGATAATTCCTGGCGCAATCGGATGAAGGAAATAGGCCGAGCTGACGCCTTGCATGGCAGCGCGGATGCCATCAATGTCGGTGAAATCGCCGACCGCGACATCAACTCCGCGCCGCCTCAGCTCAGCAGCCCGGTCGTCCTCCGAGCGCACATAGGCTCGCACGCGCTTGTCCATCTTGAGCAGCTCATCGATCGCGGCCCCCCCGGTGCGGCCGGTTGCGCCGCTGACTAGAATGTTTGCCTGGCTCATCATCTGCTCCCCTTTGAGGGCATATGTGCGCTCGTCTGTCGTGGCGTCGTTGCTGTGCTGGCGAGCAGGATCACCTCGGCGACCTTTTGAGGACAGGAGAGCATCGCAACGTGGCTGGCGGGAACGCGAATAGTCTCGGCACTGATGTGACTGGACATTCGTTCCTGGAGCGCAGGCGAGATGGTGCGATCATTTTCCGCCAGTACGTACCAGCAGGACCTGCCTCTCCAGGCGGTGTTGCTGACCGGCGCGCTGAGCGCGTGGATGGATGTCGGTCCCTGAGTAGAGACCATGACTTCCTTCTGTCCGACGGGTAGGTCCTGGGCGAAATCCTCGAGGATTCCCTTGCGGGTGAGTTTGAAGAAGCCGGAGCCATCGCGCTTCAGCTCCGATCCCGCGGATGATGGCGGAAGCAATTCGCCCAAGGAAAAGGCGGATTGATCCGCATCGGGCGCGAACGCCGCCACGTAGACGAGCCCCGCGACCTTCGGATCATCGCCAGCCTGGGTGATGACTACGCCGCCATACGAATGCCCGACCAGCAGTAGCGGTCCTCCCTCAAGAGCCATGGCCCGCTGGACGGTCGCTACATCCTCAGCCAACGAAGACAAGGGGAGTTGGACCGCGGTTGCCTCGACTCCTGCGCCATTGAGTTGAGTGATTACGGGCGACCAGCAAGAGCCGTCGGCCCAAGCTCCATGGACTAGAATGACTGTTTTCCGGGTCGTATTCCCCATCGCCAGCTCCATGCTTGTCGGCGACAATCGGGCCTGGCGAACTATAGACGGGGCGGCACCGAGGAGTATGTTGCGTGTTGCGAAGAATTGTTGCGGTGTGGCGAGCGCCCGATGACGACACTGGCGGGTGAGCGGTCGGCTGACAAAGCCCTCCCGGAGTACGTTGTGCTCCGTTTCGGAGGCTTGCGTCTGGATCGCCTCAATAGACAGATTTTTGAGGGGGAAGCGCCGATCCCGCTCGGCCCCCGCGCCTTCGAAATCCTGCTCGCTCTGATAGAGGCTCGCGGCGATCTTGTGAGCCGGGAGGACCTGGTTGCGCGCGTCTGGGGAAGGGTTCACGTCGACGACGGCACACTTCGGGCACACGTCTCCAAGCTCCGCAACGCGCTCGGACGAACGCAAGGCGGGGCGTCCCTTATCCGGACGGAATCTGGGCGGGGCTATCGGCTCGCGGCTCCTATAACGCTTGAAGCCCATCCGAGTGCGACGGTGCAGGGGTCCCGCACGCTGGAAGGCGTTCCGCAACCCCTCTCGTCGCTGATCGGACGTGAGGCCGCCATCAACCATCTGACCGCGTTGGTCCGACAAAACCGGCTGGTTACCGTGGCAGGTGCCGGCGGCATCGGAAAAACGCGGTTGGCCCAAGCCGTGTCCACCCGACTGGAACGCGACTTTCCGGACGGTGTGGTCTTTGTCGATCTTGCGTCGGTGGCCGAGCCCGAGTGGGTCCCAACAGCGGTCGCAACCGCGTTGGGAAAGGTGGTGCTTTCAGGAGATCCGACGGAAATGCTGGTCGCGGGCCTGAAGGACAGGCGCGTCCTGATACTGCTGGACAATTGCGAGCATCTCGTCGATGCGGCCGCCCTATTTTGCGAGACGGTGGTGCGAGGTGCACCACGGGTCCGCATCATCGCGACCAGCCGCGAAATGCTACGGGTGGATGGAGAATGGACCTACCGCGTCGATCCGCTCGACGTTCCCCACGTTGATCTCGTTTCGGCGCAGCAGGCCTTGAGCTACTCGGCCGTCCAATTGTTTGCTGAACGTGCAGCGGCTGCTGGGGGCTTCGCCTTCGGCGATCGCGAAGCGCCCTATGTCTGCGCCCTGTGCCGCGCCTTGGACGGCCTGCCGCTCGCAATCGAGATGGCGGCGGTGCAGGCAGATTCGTTGGGCGTAAGGAGCTTAGCCGAACAGCTCGGGCGGCTGCAGCTCGAAGACCTGGGCTCGCGAAGGACAGCTATCGCTCGCCATCAGACGCTCACCGCGACGCTCCAGTGGAGCCATGATCTGCTCTCGCCTTCCGACCGCGCGCTGTTTCGGCGATTGTCGGTATTCGCCGGCGCGTTCACTGCCGAGGACGCTGTGGCGGTTGCAGCGGATGAAAGCCGCCCCGCTGCGGCGGCAATTCGCGAACTCGCTGCCCTGGCGACGAAATCGCTTCTTTCGATCGAATCTGACGGAGACACGCGGCACTTTCGGATGCTTGTCACGACCCGACATTTCGCGCTGAAGCGTCTTCGCCAGGAAGGTGAGGAAGAAACTATCCGTCAGCGGCACGCACTGCTTATGCTCGAGCGGCTACGCCAACGAGCGCCGGTGCAGATCGACGACGTACGCGCGGCTCTCGACTGGGCCTTCGCGCACGAACAGGCATATGCGATCGGACTCCCACTCACGCTCGCGTCCGTTCCACTCTGGTGGTCATGGCAGCTCGTCGGGGAGTGCCGCGCGCGCGTGAACCACGCCCTTGAGTCCACCGATCTTGCGGGCGATCCCCGATCCGAGATGCAGCTTCTTGTCGAACTGTTTGCATCGCTGCTCCAGATTGATTCCCATGGACCGCATATGATCGCGATCGCCGAGCGTGCGCGCGCCATCGCGGAGAATCTCGACGATCTGCCGCACCAATTGAGGGCCAGATGGAGCTTGATGGTCAACGCATGGAACGCCGGTCGATTCAAGGTCTCGGCAGCACATGCCGAGACCTTCAGACAGCTAGGCTTTCGCAACGGGGACGCTGCCGCGATACTCATCGGAGACCGGCTGATCGCCAATATCCGCCATGTCATGGGTGACCAGATCGAAGCCGCACGACTTCTGCAAAGCGTGCTAGAGCGCCTGAATCGGTCGGAAAATCCGATAGATGCGAGACTGGTCTACAATCAGAGGAGCCTTGCACTGAGCACGCTCGCGCAGGTTCAATTTCTGCGCGGCGAAATTGAAGAGGCCATCGGCACGGCGCATGACGCCGTTCGTGAAGCCGAATCTCGAGCGGACCCTGTGTCAGAATTCTACGCTCTCCAGCAGGCTGCATGTCCGACCGCGATCTTCGCCGGTCGCCTGGACCTGGCCGAGAAATATCTGACTCGGCTCGAGACCCACGGTCAGCGTCATCGACCGTATGCCAACTGGGTGCCTTCCCTTCGCGGGATGATCCTGATCCGTCAGGGAGACGTGGAGACGGGCGCAAAGGAACTAGCTGCAGGAATCGCGCGGCTGGACGACCGAGGAATTTCAGCCAATCACAACCGCTTCAAAGCCGAACTCGCCACCGCTCTGATCGAAATGGGGAGAATCGAGCCGGCGAGGTGCCTACTCGAGGAACTCGAACGACAGTCCGAAGACAACGGCGAAGCGCTTTGCGACCCTGAAATCCTGCGCTTGCGAGCAGAAATCGTGCGCCTCTCCGGCGGAAATCAGGCGCAAGCCGAGGCCCTCCTCAAGCAGGCTTTGCGGGTGGCCCTTCGTCAAGGGGCAGCGATCTGGGAGCTAAGATCAGCAACGAGCTTGGCGGCGTTGTGGGCTGCATCAGGTCTGAAACTTCAGGCGCGGAATCTTCTCGATCCTATCTGTGCCAAGTTCAGGGAGAGCAACGAGACTCCTGAGGTTCGAGCAGCACGTCAACTGTTCTCAACACTTCCGTGAGCCCTGCGAATCATACCAGCCGAGAGTTCCGCGTCGGAGATGCTCGAGGCCAGGACGCCACCATGAACGTCGCAAGGAAGCGCTCGCTCTCGCGAGTACTGAGGTAGGAGCTTAGAAGGCCCCGCCCGAGGGATCGGGCGGGGCTTTGGACAGAGTCTTACTCGCCGTTCTTGCGCGGCCGCGACCAGAGCAAGGTGTAGCCTTCGCCACCCTCCTCATCGAACAGGTTCGCGTAGATAGGCGCGTTGAAGGAGGGATCGTCGAGCTTGAGCGAGAGGTAGTCGCGTCCCTCTTCGGAGCGCTTCGACCAGGCTGCCCCGATCTCCGCCCGGCCCACATAGATGCGGTGGCTGGGGGCGTTGTCGTTGGAGCGGTTGGTCTCGGGGACGATGCGGACGCCCTTGGCTTGCAGACTGAGGGTGACGATCTCGCCCTGGAAATCGTTGCCGACCTTCTTGAAAGAACCGATGTTGGCCATGTCACTTCTCCTGTTGTGTTTCGAGCCCGCGACCACCGCGGCCTCGATGGCGATCTAAAGGCCGAGGACGATCGGCGACGCACCCGCTTCAGGGCCGGAGCGCAGCGGAGGACGCCGTTGTGGCGACTTTCTTGTCTCGCGAGGAATGGGCGAAGCGCAGGGGAAGAAAGTCGCAGCAACGGCGTTGCGGCTCAGACGATCGAGGCGCAGCCGGTCTTCGGCCAGATCAAGCCATCAAAGAGGCCACGTGCGTCCGCGTGCTGAACCGCAATCTTCGGAGAAGATTTGGCGAATCTCGGTTCTGCTGAACAAGGGGTTGGTACGGTTCGGCGGAGAAAGAGAAACAATCTGCCGCAAAGGGCGGCATCGTCCCGGAACGAATGATCGAACGGAGCGCGCCGCTCCACCGCAGCTATGTGGGCCAGACAGAGACCGGTACGGCTTGCTTAAGCGCCCGAGGAGGGAACGCGGTTACTTCTCGCTCAAGCTCGACGATCCCTCATTCAACGTGACGCCCTGTGCCGTCTTGCTCGGCCGATGACCGCGACGAAGCCTCACCGCTCGTGCGCGGCGGCTGTGAGAACTGGTTCAGGCGCATTCTCCACCACCCCGGCCGACTCCGACGGGAGGGTCCCCGCGAAAATGGTCAAGCGTGTCCATGCCGTGCCGCCGATGCAAATCGCTCCTAGGCATGCGAACGCCTCGCGCCAAGCCAATGAAGGCACCCCGATCTGCGATAGGGCAAAAATCACCTGATAGCCGGCGATCGCTGCGGGGACCGTGAATACGGTTGCGATCGCGACGCGCAAGGTCAAGGACCGACTAGGGGCGACGGCGACCTGACTCGCGGCAAGCGTCAGCGCGCCAGAAGAAGTTCCGGTAAGCAGTGCGCCGAAGACGCCCGCGCCATGACGAAATGCCAACATCCCGACACTGAGTGCGACGAAAAATGGCAAAGCGTACACCGCGAGCGCAAAGATGGCCCGGCAAAACAAACCGATACCGAGTATGTTGAGAACAAGCCCAATGGCGAGCATGGTGGTGGCTCCATGTGCATGGATTTATCAATCGCGCCTTCCACCACCACCACGGCGCAGTTTTGGATGTAAAAACGAAACGAGGCGGAGTTGCGGCGTACAACTTTACCTTGGCGTCTTCGAGGCGACGGCGCTCATGCGCCGCCGAACTTCCAGACGGGAATGCCGAGCCGCTTCGCCTTGTCGGCGAGATTGTCCTGAATTCCCGTGCCCGGGAAATGCATGACGCCGATCGGCAGAAGCTCGAGCAGTGCATCGTTGCGCTTGAACGGCGCCGCCTTGGCGTGCTTCGTCCAATCGGGCCTGAAGGCGATCTGTGGCACCTTGCGATTGGTCGCCCATTTCGCAGCGATCAGTTCAGCGCCTTTCGGGGAGCCGCCATGGAGGAGGACCATGTCGGGATGCTTGGCATGAACCTTGTCGAGCCGATCCCAGATCAGATGATGGTCGTTGAAATCAAGCCCGCCAGTGAGTGCGATTTTCGGTCCTGGTGGCAACATGACCTCAGTCTCGGAACGACGCTTGGCGGCGATGAAGTCGCGGGAGTCGATCATTGCTGCGGTCAGGGTGCGGTGATTGACCAATGATCCCGACCGAGGACGCCAAGCCGAGCGGGTGTGGACCTCAAACTGCTCAATGGCCTGGTCCCGAAATAGCTCCAGGCAATTGCGACGCTCGATCAGCGAGATGCCTTCGGCCGTCAGGCGCTCGAGTTCAACCGATCGCACTTCCGAGCCGTTCTGCTCGCGTTGGCTCTTGTGCTGCGCCTGCTCGTTGTCGTCGAGGTGGCGTTCGATGCGATCGACGGCTCGATGGAACAGGTTGACGGTCGACCAGAGCAGATCGTCAAGGTCCGGCTCAAGCCGCGTGTCGTTCAGGGTCGCAACCAGGGCGTCGAAGATGTCGGCCACAGCGCCGGCGATCATCTTGCCCTCGGGGAGCGGTCTTGGATCGGGCTGGTCGTCGAAGGGACGGTAGCCGAAGAGCTGTATTTCCGTGAGGAGGTGGTCGGTTGGAGAAGAAGCGTGCGGCGGTTCGATGTCGTCATGGTCGGTCATGGGAAGAGGTCCTTTGCCGGATCGGCCGCGACCATCGCGGCCTTCGTGGCGATCCTCTGACGGCGGGCGGAACGGGCCAGCACCCGACAGGGCCGAAGCGGCAGCGGAGGATGGCGGAGGCCGGCTATTTTGCTTCGCGATGCAAAGCGCGTTGGCCAACTGCATGATGTGTCTTCACATCGCCGGCGCGCGGCGGAAAATAGCCGGGCGCAGCCATTGCCGGCCCGGGCCGCTTGCCGTCCGATCGCCCTCAGAAGGCCGAGGTCGCGGTCCTCTTCCGGTATTTGGCCTCGCTTGTGACCGGCCTATCGACTTCGATCGAAGACTAGAAGCTATTCCGCGGCCACCGTCGACGAATGCAGGAAGCGAACGACATCCTCTGGCACAAGCTGAAACCGCTGCGCTGCTTGGAGGGCTTCGAGACCGAAGACATGCAGATCTTCGTTGAAGTCCCCTAGCCGGGGCGACAGTGCGATCGCTTCAATGCCAGCGTCTGCTGCGCGCTGGCTGAGAATAGCCTGTACGGCATCCCCGGCAGCATCCGCGTCGCGCGCAATATAGAGCCGGCGCAGACCAGACGGCAGCAGTACGGCTGAGAGGTGATTGGCTGAGAGTGCAGCAGCCATGGGCATGCTCGGCAGCACGCAGCGCAACGAAAGCATCGTCTCGATACCCTCCCCGGCAGCGAGCACGTCGTCGACCACGCCGAAGCGAACGGCGTTGCCGAGCAGATCACCCATCGCGCGTCGTGGCGTGTCGATCGGAGCCTTGCCGAGCCGCACGCGATCAAAGCCGTCCGAGTCGAGCCAGGTGCGATGCACGCCAGTGATCCGGCCATTGAGATCCGTGACGCGGGCGATCATCGCCGGCCAGGTTTCCGTCGGCAAATGCTCGTCCGGCCGATAGTAGCAGCGTGGGTGAAAGCGCAGGGAGCCACCATGGTGGATGCGGGTTATTCCGCGGCGCTGCAAGTACGTTTCAGCCACTGTCCCTTCGATCGGACTGGATATCGCAAAGAGCCGACGGGCGGCTTGCCGCGATCCAATCGGCACTAGGGGACGAACAGGTTTCGGGGCCGGTTGCTGCTCAGAGCGGGGGAGCTTGAGAAAGCGCCTCGCCTCCTCCACGACCTCACGAAAGTCTCGCAACGCCAGACTTTTGCGGATGATGTCGAGGAGATCGCCATGCTCGTCGGTCGCAGCATCAGTCCACTTGCCCGCCGGCTCCTTCGGCGATTCCTGGAGCCGCACGAACAGTGAGCGGCCCGGGGTGTTGTGCACGTCGCCGACCACCCAGTACCGCCCCGCCCGCTTGCCATTGGAGAGATAGTGTCGGCACACCGCCTCGGCCTCGCGCGCGAGGCGGCGGGCCAGTTCGGAAGCATCGCGGGACATCACGCGGCCTCCCGCTCAGCGATGCGCGCGACCGGATAGGTGTCGAGCACCTGCGACAGGATCTCGACGCCGCTCGCATCCGTCGGCACGAACATGCGCAGCTTCCAGGAGATGATCTCTCCAAAGAGGCCGTAGGCCCGCAGACGGTCGCGCATCGTGTCGTTGAACCCAGACAGTTCGATGCGGTATGCGCCCATTACGCGGACGCGGCGAAGCTGGAGCCCTTCCGCAAGCTCGAGGACGGTCCGTCCCTCCACGAGTGCGGCAAAGGCAGCGTGCGGCGTCAACGCCGGCGCGTCAGCCGCAAGGGCGTTCGCGACCCAGGTCGCCGAGACCTTGCGGCCGATGATGCGTTCGCCCGCGTCGGTCTGCAGCCGATAGACGCGGGTCGACTCGTTCGGCAGCCGCTTCCAGATCGGCAGCAGCAAGCCGGCCACGACGTGGATTGTGCTTTCCGTGAACTCGGGGACTTCGGCAACCTCCGCCAGCCACGCCGCGGCGAAGCGTTCGCGGTCAGCTTCGACCCAGTGGCTTTCCGCCATCATTCTCAAGGAGACACTGTGCTGCTCCATGGGGCGGATCAGGCGAACACGCCGTTCGATCTCGCCGTCATCAAGCATGAAGCTCGGAGCTGGGACCTGCACGGCGGTTCGTGCCGAGCGCTCATTGAACAGCAGGGCGGCGCGAGGATCGGAAAGATGACCCAGGGCATTATCCAGGCTCACAGGATGATTGCGCTGGCGCTGGGAGATCGTGAGAAGCCGGGTTTCGGCGCCGGTGCCCGGATGGACATAGATCGTGCACCGGTCGGTGACGACAAAACTCTCGGCGCGGAGCGTTTCCAGCCCGACGTCATAGCTGCCCGATGCGACCGCCCCCTCGATCCGAGCGGTCAAGAGCTCCTCGAACACGGTGAACAGGATATTCTGAAGATCGATCGTGAGCGCCAGCAACCTGTTCAGAAACGTCGTGATCGGCGGCAGGTCATCCCGGAGCCCATTGGTGTCCGTCAGCTTCAGGCCGGTCGCATCCTCGAACCTCTCGAGCGAGCAGCCCTCGACCTTGCCGCGCGCCAGCAGCGTGTAGAGCTGCCGCAACGCATCGCGGCCGTACTGGCTTTCGAGATTGTCCTCGGGCCGGAACAGGCCCTGCCCTCCAGTCTGGCGCTGGCCGCGCGTGATCGCACCCAACGTGTCGAGCCGGCGCGCAATGGTGCTCAAGAAACGCTTTTCGGCCTTCACATCGGTCGCGATGGGACGAAACAGCGGCGGCTGCGCCTGGTTGGTCCGGTTGGTGCGGCCAAGCCCCTGGATCGCAGCGTCCGCCTTCCAGCCGGGCTCGAGCAAATAGTGGACCCGCAGGCGGCGATTCCGCGCCGATAGCTCAGCGTGGTAGCTTCTCCCAGTGCCGCCCGCGTCGGAGAACACGAGGATGCGCTTGACGTCATCCATGAAGGCCGACGTCTCGGCGAGGTTGGCCGAACCGGCCCGGTTTTCGACCACCAGCCGGTTGCCCTTGCGAACGATGCGGCGCGAGCGGCCTGTGACCTCCGCGACCATGTCGGTGCCGAAGCGCTGGACGACCTGGTCCAGCGCCCCAGGCACCGGCGGCAGCGAGGCGAGCTTCTCGATCAGGCGGTCGCGGCGAGCGACCGCCTCCCGGCTCTCGACCGGTTGGCCGTCGCGGTAGACAGGCCGGGAGCAGAGATTGCCCTCCGAATCCGTGAAGGGCTCATAGAGCTGGACCGGAAAGGAATGGGCGAGATAGTCGAGAACGTACTCGCGCGGAGTGATGTCGACCCGGACGTCGCCCCAGTCCTCCGTCGAAATCTCGGCGAGCCGGCGCTCCATCAGCGCTTCGCCGGTCGAGACGATCTGGATGACGGCCGCATGGCCGGCGTCGAGATCACGTTGGATCGAGCGGATCAACGACGGCGTCTTCATTGAGGTCAGGAGGTGACCAAAAAAGCGCTGCTTGGCACTCTCGAAGGCAGATCGCGCGGCCGATTTGGCCTGGCCGTTCAGCGTGCCGGTCTCGCCGGTGATGTTGGCGGCCTGCATTGCCGCGTAGAGATTGTTATGGATGATGCTGAACGCGCCAGCGTAGGCGTTGTAGATGCGAACCTGCTCGGGCGTGAGCTGGTGCTCGACGAGCTCGTACGCGACGCCCTCGTAAGATAGAGACCTCGCCGCGTAGAGACCGAGCGCCTTGAGGTCGCGCGCGAGCACCTCCATGGCCGCGACGCCGCCCTCCTCGATTGCCTCGACGAACTCGGCGCGGGTGGCGAACGGGAAGTCAGCGCCGCCCCAAAGGCCGAGGCGTTGGGCATAAGCGAGGTTGTGGACCGTGGTGGCGCCCGTCGCCGACACGTAAACCACGCGAGCATTCGGCAAAGCATGCTGGAGCCTCAGGCCGGCACGTCCCTGCTGAGAGGCCGCCTGGTCGCCGCGCTCGCCCTTGCCGCCGACCGCATTCTGCATGGCATGGCTCTCGTCGAAGACGATCGCTCCGTCGAAGTCGGAGCCCAACCATTCAACGATCTGCCTGACGCGCGAAAGCTTTTCGCCGCGCTCGTCGGTGCGCAGCGTAGCGTAGGTGGTGAAAAGGACGCCTTCCGCGAGCCGGATCGGTGAGCCCTGCCGGAAACGTGACAACGGCGTCACCAGCAACCGCTCCATGCCGAGCGCGGACCAGTCGCGCTGCGCATCTTCGATCAGCTTGTCCGATTTGCTGACCCAGACCGCACGGCGGCGACCCTTGAACCAGTTGTCGAGCAGGATGCCTGCGACCTGCCGGCCCTTGCCCGCGCCGGTGCCGTCGCCCAGGAACCAGCCTCGCCGAAATCGCTCGGCATTTTCCGCATCGTCGCGTGCGGCCGCCACGACATCAAAGGTCGCATCCACCGTCCAGGAGCCCGCAAGAAACTCGGAATGCGCCTCGCCGGCATAGATAACGCTCTCGAGCTGGGCGTCGGACAGGATGCCATTGGCCACGACATTGGCCGGCAGATGCGGCCGGTAAGACGGCTTCGGCGGCGCGACCGAGGCCATGGCGGCGGACTGCACGAGTTTGGTCGGATGCGCATGCGCGCCCGGAATACGAATCGCCTGCAGCGCGTATTCCTCATAAAGCGCCTCGGTCAATCGAGCGCCTTCCGGAGGCGTCCACTCGACCTTCTCATAGGTGAGTTCGGCGCCTTGCGCTGCACTGCTCCAAGCAGACGATGGGCGTAGCGCAGAGGCGCCAGCGGATCGTGATATCGCAGGCCGCCTGATGGCGTCGACCACGGCCGGCGCGATAACAGGCAGCCTCGGCGGCACATGATGGCTCACCCAGTCGAGCAAGGTAGCGACATCGCCCGCCGTACCCGGCGAGGCCTCGAAAATCTTCGGATCTGCCGCGGGCAGCTTGTCTATCACAAGCAGCCTGGTGTCGGTCTGCGTTCCGTGTTTCGCATAGACCGCGCCATCGATAGCGGCAGAAAACACCACCCGCCCGCATTGCTGGAGGCGAACGAAGGCATCTCGCCATGCCGGATTGTCCGGCGCAAGGCTGGCGCCGGCAATGGCAACCAGACGCCCGCCATCGCACAGCCGCGCCAAGGCAGAAACGATGTGCCGGAGCGCCGCATCCGCCATTGTTCGATCGACGTTCGCCAATGCCGAGAACGGCGGGTTCATCAAGACGACGCTCGGCACGACGCCCGCATCGAGGTGATCATCGATTTGGGCGGCGTCGAACCGCGTGACCTCAACGTTGGCGAACAGTTGATCCAGCAAGGCCGCGCGGGCCTCGGCCAGCTCGTTCAATACCAAGGCGCCGCCAGCGAGCTCAGCAAAGATGGCGAGTAAGCCGGTCCCCGCGGAGGGCTCCAGAACCCGATCGGCAGACGTAATGCCGGCTGCGGTGCATGCAGCCAGCCCCAGCGGGATCGGCGTCGAGAATTGCTGAAAGGCCTGGCTGTCCTCCGAGCGGCGTGTGTGGGTGGGAAGAAGGCTGGCGATCTTCGCGAGCATCGGCAGCATCGCGGCCGTAGAGCCAGCCTTGGTCCGGATGGCCGGGCCGAACTTGCGAAGGAACAGAACCGTTGCCGCCTCGCAGGCGTCATAGGCGGTCTTCCAGTTCCAGACGCCAGTGGCGTCGGAAGCGCCGAAGGCAGCTTCCATGGCGCTACGCAGGACAGCGGCATCGATGCGACGGCCTCGCTCGAGATCCATCACGAGCTGTCGCGCGGCCCTGACGGCAGCGGAGGTGAGAGTTGCAGCGGCGCGCATCGAGAGCGGCGCGGCGGCAGCGCCGCCGGCGAGAAATTCGGTCATGGCAGGGTTCTTTCGGAGAGCAGGAAGGGGTCGAACCATCAGGCGCTCTCCTTAAGACCCGACGGCTCAAACCCTTCCCGGCCCGGCTCTACCTCTCAGCCCTCGCCCATAAGAATGGGGACCGGCGCGGCACACCGGTCCCCAAGCAATCGCCGGACGGCTGGAGCCATCCTTTCTGCGATGTCACTCAGCCGCGTCGAGCTGTTGCGGATCGTTGTCGCTCGCGTTGTCCCGATCCTCATCATCGGCGAGGAATTCGGGTAGCGGGCCCGCTTCACTCTCCTGCTCCCCTGACGCCGCATTGGGATCGACCAGACGCAGCGGCTCCGGCAACCAGCCCGAACCATCGAGAAGGCGCTCGGCCTCCTTGGCCATGTCGGCCTTCTTCAGGTGGTCGATCAATTGTGCGGAAGGGTCACCCTTGGCTTCCCGCACTGCCTCGATAATGCGAGGCTTGGTGACCCGGCCGAGATAATTGTCGACGGAGGGCTTCCACCCCGCTTGAACCATGTCGAGGCCGACGGCACGTGCCAGCACATCGGCCTGGTCGAGCCGGGTGCGGACGCCGTGGGCGGAGACGCGGCCCTGATTGTAGCGGTTGGCCGGCTCATAGAGAGCGTTGACCGCAAACGACGCACAGTGAGCGAACAGCGATGCCTGTGCACCACCATCGAGAGCTGTCAGCGCGTCCCAAAGATCGTTCTCGCCCTTCGGCAACCGTGCCTTCCAGGACTCATGCCGGGCCTCGACGGCCTTCGCCGACGCGCTTTCCCTCAAGCCAGGCGCTTGAGCTGGAAAGGTCGGCGTCCGAAGGCCGATCTCAAGGCAGCTTCCAGACGACGCGAACCGGTAAAAGGCCGTCAGCACGAAGTTGTGCAGCACCGCCTGGAACGCGACCGCGGGATTTTCTGCCAGCGCATCGCGCAATGCCAGCGTGCGATGCGCTGTCAACTCGGTGATCAGTCGATCCGGCAGAGGTCTAGCCGCGTCGTCATCATCCTCTTCAGCATCAGAAGCATGACCCGCGACTGCAATTACCGTGCGCTGGGCGGAAGGGCGCTCTTCTTGACCTCCGGTCGACGACGCATCGGCGCCGTGCCCGCCGTCCGGATCAGTCGCCGGCACCTCGTCCTCTGGCCGGACGTAACCCCGGTCCACGGAGAGGCGTCCTTCGGAATCGATGCTGACGAAGACACCAGCTCGGACGATCTCCATCGGTTCGTAAAGCATCGGCCGGTCTTCGAACGCCGCCAGCGCCGCCTCGATTTCGCCGAGACGCTTATCGATCTCGTCGGGCAGCTCGTCGGCATCCTGGTAATCGGCTTCAAGCTTGGCCTGCTCAGCGTTCAGGGCGTCGATGGTGGCCTGCTCCTCAGGCGAGAGATCGACAGGTTTGCCTTCGATTTCTCGTAGGCCTCGAGTGTGACCGTAGGGGAACGCTACGGCGATTGAGATCCACTTCCAGCCTTCGGCAGCAATTGTCTCAGCTTCGGCTTTGAGCTTTTCTGTTACGAGGCGGTCGAGCAACACGATGTCCTGAAGCCAGCCGCCGTCGTCGTGCTCGAACAGATCCCGCAGAACGCCGCCACCCGCGTGCTGATAGGCATCAAGACCCACAAATTGCGCCCGGCGATCGGACCCGCGCACGGTGTTCTCGGTGAGCATGCGGCGGATCTGGTATGGCTCGTCATAACCCGAACGGCTGACGTTCTCCCAGACTTGCTCCTGACGGTCGTGATCGGCAGTGACCGAGAACGCCATGAGCTGTTCGAGCGTCATGCCGTCTTCGGCATAGACCTCATGCAGCTTCGGCGAGACCGACGCCAGGCGGAGGCGCTGCTTGACGATCGCCGGGTTCACGAAATGGCGCGCGCCGATGTCTTCCTCGGTCATGCCGAGATCGCGGAGAGTCTGGAAGGCCCGAAACTGATCAAGCGGATGCAGGCCGATCCGCTCATCGTTCTCCGCCACTGAATCGTCCTCGGCGATGCCCCCTTCGCGAACGACGCACGGCACCGCCTGAGTCTTGGACATCCGCTTCTGTTTCACCAGGAGTTCGAGAGCGCGATAGCGCCTGCCGCCCGCCGGCACCTCGAACATGCCGGTCTCGTTCCCATCTGCATCAACGACGGCCCGGACACTCAGACTTTGCAGAAGCGTACGCTGCGCGATGCTCTCGGCCAGCTGTTCGATCGAGACACCGGCCTTGACGCGGCGAACGTTCGACTGGCTGAGCACGAGCTTGTTGAAAGGAATATCCCGGGAAGGCGACAGCGTGATCTTTTGTACGGCTTTCGTCATTTTGGCTCTCCACAACGGGGGCCGTGAGACTCTCTCTCGGCTTCCAACCCGTCGCGAACAGCCTTCCCTCCTCTCACTCTCGCACGAGGCCAAGCATCACGCAGCCTCGTGATCGGCGACGGCTGAATCCAGCGACGCGGGCTCAATGGAGCCGGGAACGAAGCCGAGCAAATAGTCCGCAGCCTTGCTCGCCTGCGAGGCGGCCCGCACGATGGCGCGATTGTCTTCGCGCAGGACTTCAAGCCAGGAGCCGATATAGTCGGCATGACGCACGGTGGGGACGATCCCGAGCGACGCGCAGCTGAACGCGGAACTCAATTCGGCGACCAGCTCTTCGAAGGCATATTTCTTGGTACCGTGGGATCCGCTCTGGTCGCGGTTGAGCCGCGAGGGATGCCCGGTCGCATGACCGAGCTCATGCAATGCTGTGCGGTGCCAGTTGATGGGTTCGAAATAGGCCTGCGGCGGCGGGACCTGAACATAGTCTTCGGCTGTTGCATAGAATGCGCGATCTCCACCGATGCGAAATGGAATTCCACTGGCCTTGATCAGGGCGTCAACCGTGGGTTCGATGAGGCCAGCCGGCGGTGGCGGCGCAGCGGCGGCAATACCATAGGGCAGATCTTCGCACTGATCGGTGTTGAATACGGTAAATCGTTTGAGGAATGGAATCGCCTGCGCGTCTTCGCCGGTTTCGGCCGCCCGGCGTTCTTCGTCATCCGGCACGAAACGATCAGCGTAGACGACTGTGGTGCCTCGCTCTTCCTTGCGAACGTGGCCGCCAAGCGAGAGCGCCTGTCGAAATGTGAGCCAACTTTGCCCGGTAAATCCGCGTTCGATCACGGTTCCCCAGAGGATGAGGATGTTAACGCCACTGTATTGCCGGTTGGTCGACGCATTTTTCGGCATGGCCAGCGGCGCTTTCACCGCGGCCGTACCCCAGGGCTGAACCCAGGGGACGCGTCCGGCCTCAAGCTCGGCAATGAACTTGTCGGTGATCTCGTTATAGAGGTTCGCCCGGTCCTGGCCGGCGCGCGCGCGAGCAGTAGGGTTTGACATCGCGGGGGTCTCCGCGACGGGCACCGCGAGCCTCTCTCGCAGCTTGTAACCCGTCACGGAAAAACCCAGCCTGCACTCTTACTCTCAGCTTCTAGCGCAATCTGCCTTAGGCCGCAGGCCCGATCAGGCGTGCGCCCAAGGGCGCATCGCCTCAACGGAAAATGGCACCCGGAGAGCGTGAGCATAGCGACCCGAAGGGGCGCGACGGTCCGAGTGCAGCGACGAGACCGGTTCAATGGCGGCACCCGGGAACGGGGCAGTGATAGCGATCGCCGCAGGCGGGCCCCTTTCCCGAGTGCCCCCGGCGAGGAGCACCAAAGGCCTAGCGCGAGGGATCGAAGCCGCAAGGCCGAGACGCTGCGCGGCTCGGTTCACGAGAGCCCGGTGCGGCCCCGGCCGCGCGCGCCAAAACCTGAGTGAATGTGATGCAGGCAATGATACGAGAACCGCCCGGCACTTTCACAGGAGTCTCACAATTGTGGAAGAGAGGCCGGTGGGCGGAGCGAAGTGGAGACCACTCGCGGACGCGGCGAAAGAGGCACCCGCAGGAGGGGCAGCATAGCGCCGACGCGTAGCGGCGGGACCCGGGACCGTGTGCAGTCGCGAGACCGGTCAAGAAGGCTCCCGACCCGAAGGGCAGTGATAGCGACGCCGGCATGCAATGACGGCGGCCCGAGGGCGAGTGCCTCCGGCGAGCGACTCAATTCGGATTCGCATCTCATTGGTATCAATTTTGCTTTTGTGATAACGTCTCACTCGTGCGCATGTCTATGCACGGCGTGGGCATGTTCACTAGAGCCAATTCTTACAGAGGACGACATGGCCAAGAAAGCGAAGAAGGCAAAGAAGACCGCGAAGGCAGCTACCAAGAAGGTGGCAAAGAAGACTTCAAAGAAAAAGAAGTAGTCCTATCGGCTACTGATCTAGTGCCGCCTCCGGGTCGCAACCCGGATGAAAAGCGAGACCTTCCAAAGGATATGAAGCGTCCTTTGCAGCCGTTCGGTATCGCGGCACGCTAAGATAAGGCCGGACCTTTGTGCAGGTGGCTGCTGCATAAAGGTCCGGTTTTTCGTTTCTGCCGGCAAAGCGTGATCTGCTCGTGCGCGAGGGATCGAAGCCGCAAGGCCGAGACGCTGCGCGGCTCGGTTCACGAGAGCCCGGTGCGGCGACAGCCGCACGCGCAAAACGGACAAGGAGCGACCACCTGAGCTCGGACGTCTGAAGCATCGGGAAAACGGCTTCTTCAGTTCGTTCTTGCCCACCCGAGCACCCGGCCATAGCGATGGGGAACGTCTGCGGGACTAAACGATTCGTCTCAGCGTGGGAGAACCTTTGAATGCTGATGACCAAGCAGAGACGGCCGCCGATCCGCACCCTGCGCGGTCGGGCGGTCCACGTGCTTCAGGAAGCGGGCGCTATCCGCGAGTGCGAGGAGCACGGTTGGATGCAGGATCGCGCCGATCCCCATGCACGGGAACGGGCCTTTGACATCGCCCGTGGCGCCCCGCCGGCAGCCGTCTCCCCCGATGCAGCGGTGGCCGAGGTGCGTGACTTGCTCGACTCGATTGGCGACACCTGCCCGGAGTGCCCTCCAGATTAGAAGGGCTGGTGCTGGACCCAAAAATGCCAGCCCGGCTTTCCATATCAGCGGGCCAGCCTTTTCTCCACGCGCTTGCGGGAATTACCGACCTTCTTGACGGCCTTCTTCACCGCAGAGGCCGAGCGGCCAGTCTTCTGTGCTTCATACCGGACTTCGTGGTCCTGCCCTTTCGCGACCCGGGCGCGATCCTGTTTGCGTCCACGCGCGGTCTTCTTCTTCGCTGCGGCCATCGGCTCCTCCTCTTTAGAAGTGATGGCAATGCAACGCAGCAAGGATTCACGGGTTCCGTTCCTCGTAGGCCGCATCTCAGTGGCCACAAGGATGACCATGGACGATTGGCGCCCATCCATCGAGCAGCAGACCGTCCCAGGAAATGACGCCGTCATCCCATCTCGACGCATGCTCGCGGTACATCGAAGCCCAATGAGGGCTCCATTCGATGATCTGGTCGTTGAGACCATCGTTCACGCGACACGTCATATCGGGATCGAACGTGTCCATCGAGTTCATGCCGGATGTCCGGGATCGACGTCCTCGGGCGTCTTCTTTTCCAGCTGAGGTGTCATCCTCGTCGGACTTTCCTTGCCGGTTACGCCGCGCGGACCCAGCTGATCGCGCTGAATGTCGTCCTCGGAGCGTTGGGCTCCACTCCATTCGCGGGCTTCTCAGGCATCATTCCATCCGAGCCTTGTCTTTCAGGTCGCGGATCCGGATCTCGGCTTCCTCCTTCGAAGTGACGATCTCCGATTCATCTGGCACCCGAGCGATCGCGCTGAGCCTCTTGAGCTCGGCGAGTTGTTCTGCAGTTGGTTTTTCCATCTTCGAATCCTTGAGCGCCTGCACGACGGCCTCGTCGTCAAGCACATCCAGCAGCTGGTTTATGGTCTGCTCGCAATCTCTGGGGCCAGGCTCGACATATCGGGCCAGGATGCCCTGAGCGTCTTCCAGGGCCTTCGCAACTCGCCGTTCCGGATCCATGACCGGTACTCCACATACTCACGGGAAAACGCCGCTATGAACGGCCCGTTCCTTTGCTCAGTCCCTTGAACGAGCTGGCTCGAAGGAGCCCTTCGGAGGTGATGTCGCGGTACTCGATGTCGGCATAAAACTTGGGTTCGACCCACGTCGCCTTCGGTTTCCTGATGGTTTTCGTCAGCCTCTGCTTCGGGCTGACTACGGTATCGAGCGCCTTGCGGATATGCGCCGAAGTGGTCCGGCTCCATCCCGTGCCGACCTTCCCCATGTAGACGAGATCCTTGCCTTCCTTCTTGCCCAGATAGAGTGCGGCCACGCCAGATGCGTCCTTGATGAAACCGACCACGGGAAACTTGCCCTTCTGAACGACCTTGATCTTCTGCCAGGCTTCGACCCGCTCCGATCGGTACGGCGCATCCACGCGCTTTGAGATGATGCCCTCATAGTTCAACTTGCTGGCGGCAACGAACAGCGCCTGCCCGTCCCCTTCATGGTGTTCACTTAAGAAGATGGGCTCCTGGAGCCTGTGCTCCTCGATCAACTCCTTGAGCAGCCTTTTCCGCTCAAGCTGCGGCTCCTTGCGCAAATCCTTGCCATCGAGCCACAGCAGATCGAACGCGAAGAAGATCAGGCGGTCCTGGTCGCCTCTGCCGAGGTCCGCCTGCAGCTCGGAGAAATTGGTGCGACCCTCATGGATGACGACGACTTCGCCGTCGAGAATGGCCTGCCCCTCGATATCGAAGGCGGCAGCTATTCTCGAAAACTTGCTGACCCAGTTATAGCCGTTGCGGGTGTAGGCCCGGCGATCGTCGCCGTCGATTCGGAGCTGGATGCGGTACCCATCGTATTTGATTTCGTGAATCCATTGGGATCCCGAAGGTGCCTTCATCTTCAGGGTCGCCAGTTGGGGGCTGATGAACCCCGGTATCTGAGGAGCTTCTGGCTTCTCGGCCGGAGGCGCCGCTCTTGTACGCTTCGCCACTCTACGCAACTCACAAAAAACCCGCCGCCGGGTTGGGGCCGGTGGCGGGCAGTTTACCTACCTTACTCAACGAGTCTCGCAACTTCGAAGGTGGCGAGGAGTTCCTACGACCTCGCTGGTTCTCAAGCTTTCGAATATGAGCGAGCCGGCCCGCGTTTGGTGCAGTGCCAAAAAAGGCCAATCCCTGTCGCATCGAACTCCGATCGATAGCGGGCGTTTACCTGGCATGTCAGACGCATTCGATTACTTTCGGGCCCACGCGGTGCGAGCTCTCTGCAAAGTGAGATCCATGCCGAGAAGCAGGATGAAGCATCTGCAGCTGGTGGCCGGACGGATCTACAATCTCCTCAAGAAGGAAGCTGCCTACTGCCCCATTATCCAGCACCTGAACGATTTCCGCGCAGCCCAGGAGCTTGAGAGCTCTCTCAATCGCCAGCCAAGTGGCCGCTCCGGCGGTCGCCTTACTTCGGCGGCGCCGCAAAGCGTCGACCGGGAGCCTCGCTGATGCCTTCGCTCGACACTCGCGGTGTAGCAAGTCTCCTGCGAGAGTACGCGCAGCGTACCGCCCTGCGAGGCGGCAATCCCTACAGGGCGAAAGCCTACTCGCGAGCCGCAGACAGCCTGGCGACCCTTGCCGTTCCTCTGGACGTGCTCATCGCCGAAGACCGTCTTACGGAGATCCCGGGCGTCGGCGACGCGATAGCCGACATCATCACCAAGCTTCACAAGACGGGCAATCATCCCAGCCTCGAAAAGCTGCGGAAGGAGATCCCCGGGGGCGTGCTTGAGCTGCTGGCTGTACCGGGTTTGCGTCCGGAGAAGGTGCTGCGGCTCTACCAGGATCTCGGTATCACCTCCCTCGCGGAATTGGAGGCCGCCGCCAAGGACGATCGCATCAAGAAGGCGAAAGGACTCGGTGCCGCGCTGCAGACCAAGATCCTGCAAAATCTCGCAATCGCCAAAAGCGGAGAAGGCCGCCTTCACCTGCACCGAGCCGCCGCCTTGCTCGCGCACGCGAAGGAATCCATTCGCAAGGCACGCCCCGAACTCAAGCGCGTGACGATCGCTGGCGATTTCCGTCGAGGCTGCGAACTCGTCGCCGACCTCGCCATCGTTGCGGAGGCTGCCAAGTCGGACGAGACAGCGATGCCATCGTCCGACGGACTGCAAGTCCGGGTGTCCGACCGCAAACATTTCGGCGCCGCCCTTCTCTTCGCCACCGGCTCCGCCGGTCACATCGAGCAGCTCCAAGCCTTGGCCGCCGAGAAGGGCATGCGGTTGGACGCTCACGGCCTGCACAAGGGCCGCACACTGATCGCCGGCGAGGAGGCTGACATCTACCAGGCTCTCGGGCTGCCCTTCATCGATCCCGAGCTCAGGGAGGGCCGCGGCGAGGTCGAGCTGGCCTTGAAGGGCAAGTTGCCGAAGCTTGTGACCGACAAGGACCTGCGCGGAATCCTGCACTGCCACACCGATGCTTCCGATGGGACAGAGACCCTGGAGACCATGGCGAAGGCGACCCGTCAGCGCGGCTTCGAGTATTTTGGCGTAGCCGACCATTCCAAGTCCGCCCATTACGCCGGCGGTCTCTCCCTCGAAGAGATCGTGCAGCAGCACAGGGAAGCCGACCGCTTGAACAAGCGCTTCGGTAAGGACTTTCGGATCCTCAAGGGCATCGAGTCGGACATCCTGGCTGACGGGTCGCTCGACTACGACGACGAGGTGCTTGAACGTTTCGACTTCGTCGTCGCCAGCATCCACGGCCGTTTCAAGCTGGACCGCAAGGCGCAGACCCAGCGCCTGCTTCGGGCCATTTCCGATCCTCACACGACCATCATCGGCCACATGACCGGGCGGCAGCTGCAGCGGCGGCCGGGCTATGAGATCGACATTGAGAAGGTGCTTCGGGCATGTGCAAAGCATGACGTAGTTGTCGAGATCAACGCGCATCCATGGCGCCTCGACCTGGATTGGCGCTGGCACCGGGCTGCGCTCGAGTTCGGCTGCATGCTGAGCATCAATCCGGACGCGCACTCGATTCCCGAGCTCGACCACATGCACTGGGGCGTCGAGATGGCTCGCAAGGGCGGCGTACCCGCCGACCGGGTCCTGAACGCGATGCCGCTTCCCGAAATCGCACGCTACCTGCGCCAAAAGCGGCGTTCGCTTGCCCGCGCTGCCTGATGTCGCACCCGCACGACCTCTCACTCGAGGGAAGGGTGGTTGCGGTAGCCGCCGATCGCGGCCACCACTTCAGCAAGCCGCCACGGGAACGGATCGTGCTGGTGGAAGGTCACGGTGTCGACGGCGATGCCCACGCCGGCGCCTTCGTCCGGCACCGATACCTCACCCGTCGCCAGCCCCGGCTTCCCAATCTGCGGCAGGTTCACCTGATCCCATCCGAGCGATTTGCGCACCTCCGGGAAGCTGCCTTCGCAGTCGCAGCGGGAGACCTCGGCGAGAACATCACCACGGCCGGACTGGACCTCGAACTGATGCCGCTCGGGACGCTGATCGAGCTCGGGCCCACGGCGATCATCGAGTTGACAGGCCTCCGCACGCCCTGTGTCCTAATCGACCGCTTCCGAGCTGGCCTGAAACGGCACGTGCTCTCGTCGGCGGAAACAGGGCCTCCATTCAAATGCGGGGTGCTGGGAGTGGTTCGGGCCGGTGGAGCGGTTGCGGCCGGCGACACCGCGCGGGTGCGCTTCCCGTCCACCTCCTTTGAAACCTTGCCGGCGCTGTAAGAGCCCGGTGTACAACTCGGCCGATTGATAGCCGAATCGAAAAGCGCTCGGTAGATCGCGCTGGCATGGCCGCAAACAAGGTAACGGCGGTACGCTTGGGGCTGGGGAAGCAATCGACGGTCCGGGACTATCAAGCCGCCCAGCTTCACTGGCGGCTTTTTCTTTGGCTCGACCGTGCCTCAAGAGGCATTCGCCCTCGCTCGTTCACGGGCCTCTCGGCGACGCTCCCGGCGCTCGCGGCGACGCTTGGCACGATCGGCGGGCTGCCGCAGAGGAGGAACGTCCGTCGCGACCTCCATTGCAGCTGTAGTCTCCTCGACCACCGATGCCTGGCTCGGCTCGGGTGCAGCAGGGCGGGCTTCCATGAACTCAAGCGCCGCCCGTCCTTTGGACGTGATCTTCCAACCGCCGCTGATGCGTTCAACCAGCCCTTGCGACCAGATGTCGAGATCCGGAACCCGCGCCGCGAGGCGCCTGGTTCGATCCGCCCAATCGCGACCGCTGGTCGCCAGGATCGCCATGTCCCTCTTGAGGTCCTCCATCACGGCAAACCCATCCGGATATGCCACCAGGATCTTGAGGACGGTCACCTGGAAGTTCACGCCCGCTCCTCCCGATCAGCGCCACATCGTGGGCGCGTGCGAGAGGGCATTGCGACCGACCTGCTTAAGAGCCTCCGGAGAAATCTCGCCCCTGGTAGCGGCCTCCAGAATTTTCGAGGCGACGTGGGTCCGTGCGCCGATCTCGCGCTGCGAGACGCATTCGCAGACTTCATCAAGGACCGCGCGCAAAAGCGCGGTGGTTGCCGTGTCGAACATGAGGTGCCCCCAAGAGGGAAAACCCCATCCTAACCGGTCTTGCCGACTTGTGGATTCAGGAATGTTAAACTTCGCCGCAAGTACAGCATCGAATTGGAGAGCAGAATTGTCAAAAGGCCGCTCAGAGCGGGGGCAACGCACCCGGTGACGTTGCACGCCCTGGCTTTTTGACCTGGGCCAGGCCATCTTCTTCAATTGTCGCACGGAACTCACGATGCATTCCACTCGTTCCTGCCCATCTCTCTTCCCGTCGTCCAGCCATGGCTCGAAAATCAACTCTGCCTCGCCGCCTGCAGCCCATGCTGGCCACGCTGACAGATTCGGCCTTCGACGATCCCAATTGGGTCTTCGAGGACAAATTCGATGGTTTTCGCATGGTCGCGGAAATCCGGGGTGGTCGGGTCGCACTCTACAGTCGCAACGGGAAGATCATCAGCCACTCCTATGTCAAGGTCGCGAAAGCACTTGAAGGCGTGAAGGCGGACGCTGTCATCGATGGCGAGCTGGTTGCGATCGGAAAGGACGGCGTATCCCATTTCCAGTTGCTTCAGAACGCCCTGCGCCACGAGGCTAAGCTTTTGTACTGCGCGTTCGACCTCATGTTCGCAGACGGCGAGGACCTGCGTGCGCTGTCGCTTCTCGAACGCAAGAAGCGGCTCAAGGCCATCCTGCCGAGCCATAAGCTGATCGCGTTCAGCAACCATCGCAAAGGCAATGGCACAAAGTTCTTCGCAGAAGCCGAACGGAGACATCTCGAAGGCATCATGGCCAAGCGCGCCGACAGCCCCTACGCGTCTGGACGCCGGACCGCCGACTGGCTGAAGGTGAAGACCACGCAGCGGCAGGAGGTCGTGATTGCCGGCTTCACAGCGCCGAGGCGAACCCGGCCGTTCTTTGGCGCTCTTGTCTTAGCGGTACGCGAAGATGACGCCTGGCGGTACATCGGCCACGTCGGCACCGGCTTCAGCCACCAGGCTCTCGAAGAGCTTCACGGCAAGCTCGTGAAGCTCAAGACCGCCAAGTCGCCGTTCCCTGCCAAGGTGAAGGATGAGCAGGTCACGACCTGGGTCCGCCCTGCATTGGTCGCAGAAGTGAAGTTCGCGGAGTGGACCAGCAAGGGCGAGCTGCGCCAGCCGGTCTATCTCGGGCTGCGGTCTGACAAAAACGCGAAGGACGTTGTTCGCGAAAGGAGCCGGTCGCGAAAATAATGCGCTTGTGACGAAGCATACGACTTAGAATTCAGCCGGCTTCGCGCTCGGATGTCGAAGGCCACGGCGGCAGGGGCGGCAACCCGAGAGCCTTGCGTACCGGTCCGAACGATCGCCGGTGAGCTGCGCATGCGCCAAGGCTGGCGAGCGCCTCATAATGAGCCGGCACCGGGTAGCCCTTGTGATCAGCGAATCCGTAGGCGGGGTGACGCACGTCGAGCGCCCGCATGACCCTGTCGCGCTCGACTTTCGCGAGGATGGAGGCGGCCGCGATGCTGGCGGACTTGGCATCGCCCTTAATAATTGCCTGCTGAGGGATGTCGATTTCCTTCAACCGCTTCGCATCGATCAGCAAGTGCTGCGGCGTCAACCCTAGCCCCCGGACCGCCCGCTGCATCGCCTGGATGCCTGCCCAATAGATGTTGATTGCGTCGATCTCCTCGACCTCGACGAATGCTACGCACCAACTCTCTGCCTTTTCTTTGATTTCCTTCGCGAGTCCTTCGCGAGCCGCGGCGTCGAGTTTTTTCGAGTCGTCGATCCCGACTATCCGCGTGCCTGGTTTAAGGATCACGGCTCCAGCGGACACGGGCCCGGCGAGAGGGCTCATTCCGGCCTCGTCCACACCTGCCACGGCAAAATGGCCGCTCTCCCAGAGCGAGGTCTCGAAGCGGAGCATCTTGCGGAGGCGCTGCCCTTCGGACCGATTTTCGAAGCGACGTTTATCGATTGCAGCCAGGATGGCACGCGCTCCCGCGCGGCTGTCGGCCCGCAAGATCTGCTCCACGCTGGCCTCGA
>NZ_VSST01000093.1 GCF_019402665.1 Bradyrhizobium canariense | reverse complement strand
CTTTGCCTCGGATTCCGCAACCAAATTAAATCGAGACAGGAGCGTTTCGATTTGCCTCGAGTCGTGCTTGTGCGACCGATCCCTTATTGTTCGTGGATCGACAGATGGAAAAGGCAGTCGCCTACGCAATCTCAGCGGCCCTCGTCGGTATCGGTGTTTTGATACTGGTCGTCGGCCTGTCCTCCAGCTCGCCCGCTCTGTGGGTGGTGGTCGCACTCGTGCCGATCACGATCGGGATCGTGAGCGCTTTTGGCCCGTGTAAGGATGGGGAAAACGGCCGATGGGTCAGATCGTCTGCATTTTCCGAATCGGGCCTCTGTGCACGCTCTCAACTGGTTTCAGATTTATGGATACACGCGCGTGAGCCATTTCGTCTCTATGCTTCTGCTTGCCCTCGCCCTGACGCTGACCTTGTGCTTCGGGGTGGCAGCCTGGCGCGTTTCGGCCGGCAATGACGTCGAGATCACCGCAACGATTCCGCATGAGGAATACGGATGGAGAGCTAGGTCGAAGAAGTGAATGCCTTGGGCCCGCCTTCGGCTACATCCCGGCGAGGAAGATCGTTGACCTTGACGACTCGCGATCGAGCGAAGACTGCCCCGCGGCTCCGACCAATATTGCCTCGAGCTCACCAGCAAGCCTTTAGGACTGCGGGTCATCCATTCGCAACACAACAATCGGGTTCGTGACCAGTTGCTCCAGGTGCGGCAGGGCATCGCAGGGCTCAGCGGCGTCGAGATCGGTCCCGTGCCAATATTGGACCCGGTCCGCGACGGCCAGAAAGCCGCGTTCGACCATCGATCGATGCTCCGCCTCTTTCAATCGTATGACAATATCTGCTTGCCGGCGGTCAGCTAAGGTGCACGGCTGCGGAAGTTCACCAGCCCTTCTCGGGCTAATTCCCCAGTGCTTGCAGCGCTTCGAGCGCAAAGTGGGAGATTGGATCCCGTGTTCTCCGGCGCCCGCCTTTCGGCAGCGCCTCCCGTAACATCTAGGCGGGATGCGTTTATGCCGCGCGCAATGAAATGCAGCCCTTTCACATGCCCCGATGTTCTCCAGGCTGACCGGTGGCATGCTTGTCATCTCGCAGATGGAGAAGAAGACGTCCGGCGTTAGCAATCAGCATCGTTGCGGAAAAATCCGGGACACGCGGCGAGGTCATAGCTTACCGTCAGCTATTCTGACGAATGAGGAAGGGCACCAGCTTTTCAAAGATTTCTGTCCGACAGCGATCAATCTCCCAACTGAGCGCATCGCTAAACCCGGCGGCATACGCATGGATCGTCGCTCGGTCCGCAGTCACTTTGGTGGCCACGCCATTTACGACCAGCGAACCTGTCAGAATCTTTCCGTCCCATTCAACAGCGCGACCACAACCCACCGACATGGCAACTCCAAATACTGACGGGTTGGTCTTATGTCGCACCAGGCAGTTATCTCACACCCGCCATCGTCGCTTGTTTGTTCGTGCTGCCGCTCATCATCCTCGTCTCGGATAAGGTTGTGCGATTGGCGCAACCAAGGCACGACGGCGCACCACATCAACTCCTTCCAACTCTCTCGATGAATTCCAGCGCGGCTGGGGCAATGTCATCGAACTCGACAAAGCAGCGGCGCAGCTCATCTGCAATCTCTACAGTTACATCACGGGACCAGCCCTCTACCGTGTTGAAGACTACGATCCGAGCAGGATGCTGGTATTGGCCTTCCATTATTTGGCGCATCAGCGTCGCTCGACCAGCGTCGTCTTCGTTGGTTTCGCTCCAGGCACGTCCGAGCCCACCTCCGAAATCCTCGAGCACAAGATAGACGTCACGTGGATGAGGCACGGTGGACGGAGAATGAGGCATGATCCCAAAACCCTGAAAATGCCGCCTCGATTTAACTTCCGTATTAGACTAGATTAAATATGGAATTTCAATCTAATTTACGTCGTCTGCTCTTTCGATCGGTAGACACTGCCTATCGATCGACCCAATCCCGGCGCACGCGCTCATGGAGGCGACCAAGAAGCGAGCCGTGGGTAGCGGCGACGGCGATGGCAGCCCAAACGGCAAGGACGACAGAGACCGCTAACTTTTTTCGGGGGCACGGCAATTGGAACGGGCGCGTCGGTTACCAAGTTTCCCAATGCCTATCCCCAAGTGGTCAACGCAGTCGGCCCCAGCTTTCCCATTGTCTCAGGGCTAGGGCTCATTTTTTTCGGCTTGGAACGACTTGCCGATTGCCAAGTTTTCCCGGTCCCTCCCCGCAAGGGGCGACTGCCTTCGCCAAGGCAGATCAAAAGCCCCAGCTTCACCGCCCTGAGGCTGGGGTCCTTTTGCTGTCTGGATAGCTGCAGACTCAGGAGGGCGTTGATGCAGGGTTATCGCTCAATCCTTCTTGTCCAATGGTTGACGACCTCGTTTGGCAACTGTCAGAGCTGGAAGATCTGCAGCTTAGAGTCCAAGAGGCGGAGCGACGCGCCTCGGCTGTACCTGCATTGCAGTCGCCTCCGAGCACTCAATCGCCGCGACGGCGAGCCGCGGGGGAGCAGACCCCCGAGGAGTGACTGGAACCCGATTTAACCTGCGTTAGCGAACCAGCGTAAGAGACTGTGCAGCTCGACTGCCCTGAAGGGAGTGAACTTCACCGTCTCGCGCGGTGAGGCTTGAGCAAGGGGCTGCTCAATTCGCATTTAGGCGTCTACCGCCCGGGCCGTTGCTATGTTCGGCTTTCTCGCGCGCGACAACGCGCCAGTCTCCGGATCACCGCCCGCGCTCGTGGGTGTCGTGCGCACGACCGAAGTGAGGGTGGAGCCGGAGGAGACCGGACAGCTCCGATCGATTGCGGTCGAGAAGGCCGCCACTGGGCGCGCCGGCGATGTTCTCGCGCGGCTCTCCGCGGTGGAGTTGGCGGCACAGGCGGACCAGCCACGCGCTGCGCGGGCGTCAGCAGTCGCCAACCGCAACAACGTCTATGCCGGTGTCCGGCGCGAGCAGGTCGAGTCGCTGAAGGCCACGATCGCCAAGGCCAGCGCCCGCCTCGGCTATGTGCAGGCCCAGCCCACCAGGACCAGCACGCTGGCACGCCAGAGCTTCGAATCCCAGCAGTCGCGCGACCAGGCCGAGAACGACGTTGCGAGCGCACGCGCCGACGTGGCCGAGGCCCAGGCCAATTACGATGCGGCCGTGGCCGGACTGACCCGGGAGGAGCGCGCGATCGCCGACACGCAGGTGCAGGCCGTCGCCGCGGAACGGCGCCAATGGCGCAATCAAGGCCGTCGCCACCGAACTACGGCCGCTCGGAGTGTTTGCGACTCGTAGATGGCGACTGCCACTCCGACAAATCTACCGCGTGCGCCACGTAGCGCATCACGACAGTCAAACCGGCGGAATACCAGGATGAACAGACGCAATTCTGACTCCGTCTCGCACGATTAGTTACTGGCACCGACCAAGTGGCTCTTTTGGCTGCTGACCATGTGATCTCTTCGCGAACCAATGGCCGTCGCCGCGGTGGCGCGAGATCGCACGCGCACCAAGCATGCCGACCAGCTCCTGACCGCATATTCCCTGCGCGGGCGATGAAGAACGGGCCTATCTCGAGTTTCTCATCGGTGACGACTTCGATTGCTGCCATTTAGGCGAGACGCTCGATGATCCCATCCAGCAGGTCGGCAAGCACGTAGCTCCTCAGCCGCGAGGAGCCGATCCGAAATGGCACCTCGTTCTCACAACGGAAGAGTGCCTTTTCCAGCTATTTCCTCAGAGCTGTGGAGAATAGCGAAAAATAAGGGAGTTGAGAACGTAATTCGCATTTAATCCGACGCACTGAGCCGGAGTCCCGAAGTGCCGGATATTTTGTTTCCACTTCTCGCAGGCGTCATCGTCGGCACACTCCTTTTCCTTGCATTCCGGCGATAGGCCGCCCGTGTGGCAATGAATCCTCAGCCGCGGCTGAAATCGCGGTTCCCTGCGCGATGCCTATGACTGTGCATGAACGGGAAGCTTCACTTCCAAGCTGGGAGGTGGACGTGAGTACCTGGCTGGTCGGTTTTGGAATTGTTCTGAGCGCGGGGCATTTTAATCGCGCACATTATCGACCCGATGCGCTCCTGAAGCCCACACGTCACATATCATGTAATTCGATTCCTTGAAGAAGAAGGAACACATTTTTGTTTTGGCAGTAACGATGCTAAAAGCCCTTTGCGCAGCTATGCATGTCGCAAACCGTCAATTGTTCGGACGTCTAGCGGCGCAATTTGATTTCTCCGAGAGAAGCCGTACGCCAGCGAGACCGAGATCCGACCGCGTGCTTACGCCTTGGGTCACGCTTACTGTGGCCGCGCGCGGCCTGACTTTCAAAAAATGGTGCGATGTGGGCGTCCCGCGGCGCTACCTTCAGGCTACATCGGCTCGTTGCGGCCAAGGCATTCCTCGGTGCGCCTCCTAGCGACGCAATCCCGAAGCACATTATGATTTTTCTTCGGCCGACGAGGTGCAGCTGACTGCGTATGATCAGGTCACCTGCCGCTTTTAATCGAAAGCTGGGACAATGAGGAAATCATCCAGCTTACGGCCACCTCGAAGTTGCGGCTTGAGCCACCGCGGCACCCTGCCGCGCCCCGACCAGGTCTCAGTCGGGTTGTTCGGATTCCGATACTTCGGATGAACAGCCGGGTATTGGCGGCGCGTACGCTCGAACCGGGTGACTTCGTGAGCCATTCCGATCCTTCGCTGCCGTTCCTCCAATCTGGCCTTTTCCGCCAACATTATGTCGGTAAGTTTGGCAGTCACCTCGTCGCGAATCTTGAAAAGCTCGTCGAGCGAGAGCAATTTCAGCTGATCGATGTTCATAGCTCCACCCCATTCGAAGAGCATTAATCAATCAAGCCCAAGTAGCGGACAAGGCCGCCCCTAAGAAACCGCCCCACCATCCACATTTAAATGCAACAACCAGGGATGATAAAGGCGAGAGAGCGGTAATACGGTGACATCGCCCAAAAACGCCGGGCGCATCTAATTCGCATATTGGCCTTTCGTTAATTCTACATTGTTGCCTTTTGGCAACCCGGGCACCGCGCTCGGGCGCTTACCCATGCATCCAGAAAATCGCGCGACCGGGGAAAAACTTGTCAGTATAGGCGAGCAGTTAGAGCGTTAGAGCTGGCATTGAAAGACGTGGTTATTACTTCCGTAGAGTGGGCGAAATTCAAAAACGAAAAATGGAAATAGACTGTCTCTAGCGTGCAGGTTTGAAAAGAGACCTGATCCGTGAGGCAGATGCATTTAATTGCGCTGACGTATTCGGGTCGTGTCCCCGGTGGTGGTGTAGCTCGGTAGAGCAAAGCCGCCCGGACGCGCGCCTTCAAACAGCGCCGTAGCGGGCGGGCGGCTTTGCGGTGGTCACCGGCAGTTCTCCGGTAGGATCGGGTTGCGATACGCCAACGCAACCGAGGAACCACCGACGACCGACGACATGATGAACCTGCGCACGCTCGTGGAGAAGACCCCTGATGCCGATCTCTTGCGCGAGATGATTGGCTTTGCCGCCCAGCGCCTGATGGAGCTGGAAGTGGGAGGCCAGACGGGGGCGGCCTACGGCGAGAAGAGCCCCGAACGTCTGGCCCAGCGCAACGGCTACCGGGACCGGATCTGGGAGACCCGCGCCGGTGCGGTTGAGCTGCGGATTCCCAAGTTGCGCAAAGGCTCCTACTTCCCTGGCTTCCTGGAGCCGCGCCGCATGGCCGAGAAGGCGCTCACTGCCGTGGTGCAGGAAGCCTATGTGCAGGGCGTCTCGACCCGCTCGGTGGACGATCTGGTGCAGGCGATGGGCATGACCGGCATCTCCAAGAGCCAGGTCAGCCGGCTGTGCGGCGAGATCGATGACAAGGTGAAGGCCTTCCTCGCCCGTCCGATCGAGGGCGACTGGCCGTATCTGTGGATCGACGCCACCTACGTGAAGGTGCGCCAGAATGGCCGCATCGTCTCAGTCGCGGTGATTGTCGCGGTCGGCGTCAATAGCGACGGCCGACGCGAGGTCCTCGGCATGGACATCGGCCCTTCCGAGGCCGAGACGTTCTGGACGGCGTTCCTGCGCAAGCTCGCCCGCCGCGGCCTGCGCGGCGTCAAGCTGGTCGTGTCCGACGCCCACGAAGGCATCAAGGCCACCGTCGCCAAGGTGCTCAATGCCAGCTGGCAGCGTTGCCGCGTCCACTTCATGCGCAACGCGCTGGCGCATGCTGGCAAGAGCGGGCGGCGCGTCGTCTCCGCCTTCATCGCCACCGCCTTTGCTCAGGACGACGCCGAGGCCGCGCGAACCCAGTGGCGCAAGGTCGCCGACCAGCTCCGCCCCAAGCTGCCCAAACTTGCCGGCTTCCTCAACGAGGCCGAGACCGATGTGCTCGCCTACATGACCTTTCCGCCACAGCATCGGACCAAGCTGCACTCGACCAACCCGATCGAGCGTCTCAACGGCGAGATCAAACGGCGGACCGAGGTGATCGGCATCTTCCCCAACGAGGACGCCATCACTCGCCTCATCGGCGCGATCCTGCTCGAACAGAATGATGAATGGGCCGTCCAGCGTGCCCGCTACATGACACTGGAAACCATCGCGCCGTTGAGCGATGATCCGAGCGTCAGCATCACGGCTATCGCCAGCTGACCAGCCCGGCTCCAGCCGGCGAACGCGGTGGCCCGCCGCCACCTACACCACGCCACGGGACACGATCCGTATTCGGATGTGGGTTAATTCACCGAAAGGACCGAGTAAGGTGCCCGGCAGGCGTTCTGGTGTTCGAGGTCGGGCAGATGACACGAGCTTTTGCCCATTGGAAAAGCACGCTGCGGACGCACTGAGGCGAGCCCGGCGACTTCCAGTCGGTCCCAATCGGAACGATCTTGGCCGCACCGCAACGGGATACGGGATAGATGCCCTCGTCCGTCGATGAAACACGGCTGTCCCGCGCCCGATCGCCGTTATCCAGGTCAATCACCTCGCTCTAGAGCAGAATGTCGAATCGCCGATTGAGCCGGACACCCCGCGTTGAATGCCCGTGAATTCATCTTAAGCGGCGCGCGTCCTTCTCAAGGAGGACAGAGGATTGCTGATAGATTGGATGGCAGTGGCGGAGCGGCGTGCTATCGCCCGTGGAGGACCGAGGCGCCAGCCTCGTTTCTCGAATTGACAGCAGAGTGCCGACTTTCAGCACGTGCATTAGCTTACATCAGCGGGATCTGCCGACGCACGGATCTCCCGCAATGGCGAACGAATGCGGGGGTGAGATCTAAGAGCGTGTCCAAACGGCTTTTGCTCTGCCGCCCGCTTTGGCGCGCCGTGTTCTGCCCGTTGTTCTCGCTTCTACGTTTCGAAGCCTGTTTCGAAGCTTCTCCACTTCTCTGAGCTCCGCAACTAGCGTTTTCAGCCGTTCACGCATAACCGCAAAGCTATAAATGTGGCGAGTACTGGACATTGCCTGCCTTTCATATGACTTGAACTAAGGCGTCGACGAGAAACGAATGTCGAATAAAGGTTCGTTCGAGGTTCACTGAGCTAGAGCCGAAGCTGCCAAATGCTCCCAGTACTCAGCCTCCGCGAGCAGCTTCCAGCTTCTCTCAGGATGGCGCGCAGCAGTCTGTCGGCAAAGCAAAGCCATTGCGCGAAAGCGGCGGGCAGATTCCATTTCCGACCTCCCGGTGTTTTCCCCAACTTATTTTTTTATTATTGCGATGGAGTCATCATGATTACTAAGCATAACTAAATTTGTCGTTTAGCGACAGCCGGTTAAGTTCCGCCAGCGCGTCAAAGCGGAACTAGTTTCGCTTTATGCTTCACATTGGTTTCGAATCCGAGTTGGTGCGGGATAGTCGCGCGCGCATTGCGTAGCTCGCGCAATCGAGCGCAGCGCCATGGAGCATACTCGGGCAGCAACATGCATGCGACGCGGCCTGAGTAGACATGCAATGTCGGAAACCGAACTGACCGACCGCGGAGGGTCTTTTCTAGTTGGCCGTTGCTGAGCACCTGAACCTTACTGGCGATCAGCCCGGCGCGAATGCCGGGCTCATTCGTCAGGCTCATTCCGCGGGACCGGCCTGAACGAACGACCAAGTGCGGTCGCTACCCAGGCTGCCCGTGTCGTCGAGCAATCTCGGAAACGACCGCGCCCCGGCACCAGCGTCTCCTCGACAATCCGGGCCTTGTCGTCCCTCGAAAACCAGCGACGTCGTCCCGTCTCCGTGATCACTTCCAGTCGATGCGTCGTCACATCCGACTTAAGCGTATGGTCAAGCATAGACATAAGCCGATGCCTTCCAAAGAGATCGTGAAACTCGCCTATCCAGTGTGCCGCGAGAAGGTGGGTGCAGTACGACGCTTACGGATCAACGTATGAAGTGAGTTCCGCTTCACTCTCCCCGGTTGTACTGAGTCGGGCATAAGCTGGTGAAGCGAGTATGAGCAATGTTACGCGTCGGGCCTGCGGGTTTACGCAGCACTCACCGAGCTAAAGGGCAATGAAAACGATGTCCTGGAGCCAGATCGATCGGCAGAATGAAAGGAGCTGCATCAGATTTCGTCAGAGCCACACTTGAACGCCGCTTGGCAGAGATGACAGCTATAAGCAGCCATGCAGGTTATTCGAGACGCGCATAAGCGGATTTTGCTCGCTCATAATACGTAATCAGGTGCTTCTGATACGGATACAGAGATTCGCCTCGTTGCGCGAAGCGGCATCCAAATTTGCTTTCATATGCTCGAAATCCTTCCTCGCTATCATGCAAGAACATGATGTCGTGTATCGTCATATGCCGGATCGCCACTAGCGGGACCGGAGATTGCGAGATTGCATCCCACTCAGGATTATGGACCGCCCGTTCACGGCATCTTGGATGAAACTGGCCAATCATCAAACCAAAGTTGACAATCTTGGGTTTGATCGTCCGATGACACTCATCAAGCACCGTTAGGTATTTCTCCTCGACATTTGGGAATACGATGAGCAACGCTTTTAATGCCTGTTCATGCCGCGCAAAGGGGGGCGCCTCTTTGAAGGGATTGACGTATCCCAAGATCACGTCGGCAACAGCTGCGGGGTCCCGTCCGTTCACGTCGTTATGAAAGACCATGTACAGGCAGTTCGCTTTGATCGAGGCCTCCACATAGGGACAAACCGTTTGAGGAGGGTAAGGTCGTCTGACGCTTTCTTGCTCCCGAATGAGATGATCCCTGGCCCAGTTAAGGATGCGTTTGGCAGATCTCACGTCTCCGGAGGACACAAAGGTATGAGTTTTCAGAATTTTCTCCGGAGAATCTCGCATTGCTGTCCGCGCCCTCGATTTAAAAATCTTACCTTGTTACCGTCTCGATTTAAAGCTATTAACAGCGTAAACAATAATATTAAAGCTTGCCCAGGGCAATATTAAATCGGTGGGATAACAATTGAAGATCGCAAGGGATCGAAACGACAATCTAGACGAAAGCTCCGGCACAAGTTGGGCAACCCGCGTTGAGCTGCGAACGAGCACGATCGAGGATGTGTACGCGCTGTCCCCGACACAAGAAGGTATGCTGTTCCACAGTTTGTTGGCGCAGGGAACGGGAGTCTACATCGAGCAACTGCTCTGCGATTTGCCGGAACTTCTTGATGTGGCCGCTCTGCGGCAGGCCTGGAGAATTGTAGTTGCTCGCCATCCGGTTTTGCGAACGGAGTTTCGTTGGCTTGATCTCGATGCGCCACAACAGCAGGTGCGAGCTCAGGTCGAGATCCCTTGGCAGCAACGAGACTGGCGCGGAATCACAGATGCCGAACAGGATCGACGAACGGCTGATCTTTTGGAGACGGATCGTCGTCATGGCTTCGATCTGGCGCGAGCGCCCCTGCACCGTCTATCCCTTGTGCGCTGTGGTGAGGCGAAAAACCGCCTCATCTGGACTTTTCATCACGCAGTGTTGGACGGCAGGTCATTCGCACCTATCCTTCGGGAAGTGTTCTCCTATTACGAAGCTCTCCGCACTGGCACAGAAATAGGACTGGAGCGACCCCGACCTTATCGGGACTACATTGATTGGCTACAAAAGCAGGAGCTCTCTAGATCTGAAAGGTTTTGGAGGCGTACGCTCGATGGCTTCGCGGAACCCACTCCCCTGGTGGTTGATCGCGTGCCGAGCAATGACCGGACGGTTGAGATCCACGGAGGGAATGAGGAGATTTGGTTATCGAGTGAGATTACCTCCGCTCTTCGTTCGCTCGCTGGGACGAATGAACTGACCCTCAACACGATAGTTCAGGGTGCCTGGTCGCTTCTGCTGAGTCGGTACAGCCGCGAAACCGAAGTTGTATTCGGAGTTACCAGGAATTGTCGCCGAAGCGCAATCGAGGGCGCGGAAGCGATGGTAGGTTTGTTCATCAACACATTGCCGTTGCGTGTGCACGTGAACCCCGAGGCCGCGCTCATTCCTTGGCTGAAGGATCTGCGCGCGCGATCTATGGCGATGCGCGAATATGAGCATACGCCGCTGGAGAAGATACAGGCTTGGAGCGATGTGCCAGCGGGCAGGCCACTATTTGAAAGCATCCTTGTCTTTGAGAACTATCAACTGAACTCCCTATTGCAGACCCAGGGAGGATCTTGGGCCACTCGTCAATTCCATGTCTTTGAGCGGTCGAATTATCCGGTCACCCTGGCGGCTTATGATGGGACTGAATTGTGCCTGAAGATCGGATTCGACGGCAGCCGATTAGACCACGCCACAGTTCGCCGGATGCTCGGCCATTTACAAACGCTGCTTGAGGCAATGACAGAGAGGCCGCAGCATCTGCTCCGGGATCTACCGCTATTAACACCCGCTGAGCGTCACAAGGTTCTGGTAGAATGGAACGAAACACAAGCAGACTACCCCGGGGATTTCTGCGTCCATGAACTATTCGAAGCGCAAGTCAAGCGAGCTCCGGATGCCGTGGCAGTGGAGTTCGGCGAATGGCGCCTGAGCTACGGCGAGCTAAACGATCGTTCAAATCAGCTTGCGCATCATTTGCGAAAATTAGGAGTTGGTCCTGACGTTCTGGTGGGTCTCTGCATGGACCGATCGCCAGAGTTGATCATCGGCTTGTTCGGCGTTCTCAAAGCCGGAGGCGCTTATGTGCCGATAGATCCGGCTTACCCGCCGGCACGCATTGCATTTATGCTGAACGACGCTAACACGCCCATTCTACTCACTGACCGCAAGCTGATTCCAATTCTGCCCGCATCTAAGACGACAACGCTCATTTCCATGGATGATCCGGAAATCTTCGTTGGGAACGTTGACAATCCGACGTGCACTGCGGTGGATTCAAACCTTGCCTACGTAAATTATACTTCAGGGTCTACAGGCAATCCGAAGGGAGTAATGATTCCTCATCGAGCCGTCAGAAATGTGATGAGTTGGATGCAGTCGACATTTCCCTTGGACAAACACGACTGTGTATTGCAGCAGATTTCATTTAGCTTCGATCCCGCGGTTTTGGAAATCCTTGCGCCGCTGTTCGTAGGCGCCCGGTTGGTGTTGGCGCAACCGGGTGGAAATCGGGATCCGGCGTATCTGCTCCAAACGATTGTTCAATACCAGATTAGTGTCATGCACCTGGTGCCATCGACGCTGCGTATGCTGCTCCAGATACCGGAAGTCAAAGCCTGCCGCAGCTTGCGGCATGTGTTCTGCGGCGGCGAAGTGTTGACTGGAGACCTCGCTCGAGACTTTTTTCGACTGGTCAATGCAGAATTGCACTTTTTTTATGGACCAACGGAAGCCACAATCACTTCAGTGTTTTACTCAGTGCCGCGCCAGCATGATAATGGTATCATTCCCATCGGCCGCCCCGTAGCCAATACTCAGGCTCATGTGCTGGACGGTCATCAACAACATGTCCCAATCGGCGTACCCGGCGAATTATATCTGGGTGGCGTTCAAGTAGGTCGTGGCTACCACAATCAGCCAGAATTGACGCAGGAACGATTCATTGTTGACCCGTTCAGCAAGACATCTGGTTCCCGGTTATACAAAACCGGTGACCTGGTTCTACGATTGCCAAATGGCATGATTCAGTTTCTTGGCCGGATGGATCATCAGGTAAAGATTCGCGGGCATCGCGTCGAATTGGGTGAGATTGAAGCGATGGTAATGCGGCATCCAGCCGTACAGGAAGCTGTAGTTGTGGCGCGAGAAGACACATCAGGCGACAGGAGACTCATAGGGTATGTGAGGCCCACCGTTTCGTCTGCTGCCCTAGAGGGCGAACTGCGGATTCTTTGCAGAGATCATCTGCCGACGTATATGGTTCCTGCGGCCTTTGTCTTGTTGGATGCATTTCCCAAGACTCCTAACGGTAAACTGGACCGCATGGCATTGCCGCCGCCCGGCGTTAGGTCATTCGAATCTGAAGAATTGTGTGTGCCGCCAAACACCCCGACCGAAGAAGCGCTTATCGGCATATGGTGTGAATTACTCGAGCTGAAGCAAGTCGGTATCAAGGACAACTTTTTCGAATTGGGTGGGCATTCATTGATGGCCGTCCGGATGATCAATCGGATCAAACAAGTGACGAGGGTGAGCCTCAGCCTTTCGGATCTTTACCGAAATCCGACGGTACAAAAACTAGCAAGGGTTATCGTCGCTCAGGGGCCAACGCGCAAACGACGACCCGCGGTTGTTGAAATGAACAAAGGCAAGGGGGCGTACCCCGTGTACTTCGTTTACGCCGGACCGCACGAATTACGTCTTGCCGAATTGGTGGATAACCAGGTTTTCGGAATCGATGTGCCTCCGTGGCCTTTGGCATGGCGTGCTGCGGTTGCCAACAATCGGACATCCGCCTTCCCAACTATTGAGCAACTAGTTGCGCCATTTGTAGCGGCACTGTGTACCCATATAACTTCCTCGTCGTGTGTACTTGCGGGGCATTCCTTCGCAGGGATCATTGCCTTTGAAATGGCTCATCAATTCCAAAGGCAAGGTGGCCGGGTAGATATGGTGATGTTGTTCGATACGTCGGCTAAGTATCCGACTGCACGTGAAGTTGCTTGGCGGAAATGTCGACAAATTTGGACGCAAGCCCCGAACAGGCCTTCGGCGCATCAACTTTCAGAATCAGTGGCGTTCCGCTTGCAGCGCTCATGGCAGGCCGTCCAGTGGATGCTCGGTCAGGAAGCGAGGAAGTGGCTTAGCGGCATCTTGCCGAGACGAAGCACTGTTACGACGATGCTGGACGAGGAAGGGGCACCGTTGCCCACGAGGCTCGTCGAACGATTGTATACAAAGATCCTTGGATCTTACTGCCCGCGTCCTCTTGACAGTCGGGGTATCCTTTTTCGATCAGAATCGGGGTTTGAGATGTCTGCTTTGGACGACAGCCTAGGTTGGAGGAATCTATTTCTTCCCGGCCTGGAAGTCGTACCCGTGATTGGGGATCATTTGTCGATGTTCCGTGAACACAATCAGTCCCTGGCTCAAAAAATCAACGAAACGCTTAAGCGATTTGATCCGACCTCGGAATGTGCCCAGGTTGAATGTTTATCTAGGGGGCGTGAGATGGAGGAAGGAAATCTAAAGGCGGCGATTTTCGACTTGCCGATCACCAAGGGTGTTCAAGAAGCCGCGCATGATCCCTTTCGGCGGTGAGGCTGGGAAGAAATCGAAATCGCAGCGGGGCCCTGCTGGACGACACCTGCAGTTCGATGCAGGTGTAGGCCGCGGTTATCGCTCGGCTTATCGACTTCCCGGTTGCAACCCGGCACAAAGCCGGATTCGGCGGCCGCTTCTTGGCCTGCGCGAACCGTCGAAAGAGCTTGGTAGGACCCCGCCACCAACTTTAGAATGTCTCTGTCTCCGCAGAGAAAGGCTACGTTTGACGCCGTCGAACGCGTGATCAGGGAGGGCAAGCCATGAAGCGAGTTTGCCAAGTGGCCCATTTAGTAGCATTTTGCGGTTTGCGAGGCAACGAAGCGCACGGTCAGCAGCCGAGGACATAGACAGGTATGAGACATTGCGCGTCGCCATTCCGCGGATGAAACGTTGGCCATACAGTCTCTGGACAAGTCCGAGACGGATGTTATCCGCGATATCTACATATACACTGACCCGAGAGGCAGCACGAATGCTGGCGCGTACAAAGATCAGCAGAGCGGCCGACGAGAAATTGTGATCTTTGTCGGTGTCGCCAATATGTTCACGCAACTAGGCATCTATTTTCTGGCAATGCAGACGGCTCTCGATTGTGCCCAGGATTTTGTCACTGCCGTATGCCAACGATGGCAAGAGAACACAAATAGGTTCAATGCCGGGCTCTCTATTCAATCGATATACCCCCGCACGAGTTTTTTGGAGCTCGTCCACAATGCGGAGGCATTGACCCAACGTTTAGCAAACCCCTCCGCTGACGATCTACTGAGCCTGAGAACGCGCCAACTTTTATCGGAGAGACCCTGGCCCCGACTGGGATCGGGCCCAGGGAGCGCCGGTGACGGGCCGAGAGCGGAGTAAAGGAGCGAAGCGAGAGTGAGCGTCCCAGCCACGATCTCTGCCATGAATAAAATCCAAGTTGAAAGGTTCAGCGGCTGGAGCCGCCGGCGCAAACGGATCCAATAATGCGGCAAGCTTTGCCAGCCTTGCCGCAATCGTCAAGCGCGGCGTCCCTGGCGCGCTGAACGTTATCGCGCTGGATGAGCGACCAGGACTTGTCCGAGATCGCCAACGCTCCGCAGCTCTTTCCGTAAAAGGAAAGCTCGATCGGGCATTTCGCCCCGGCGCAATTGCCGCGAGCATCGGCCACCGCCGCGCGCCGTGAGGCGTGGTTTCACGAGATGCCCCATTTGCTGCTGTCGGGGCCTTGGACGATCGGTATGCTTCCGGTGAAGCTTTCAATTACCCACAAATTCTGTACGCATCCGGCGAAGGCCCCCGGTTAGGCCGCTTTCGAGAAGGCTGATCGCGCTCAAGCTGCGTGAGCGACGCTTTGGGGCTGCCAATTCCAAGGCAGCAGTTCGTCAATGCGCTTGGCAGAGTGATCAGGTAGGCGCGCCAGCACGTCGGCAAGCCAAGCCTGCGGGTCGACGTCGTTGAGCTTTGCGGTGGCGATGAGGCTGTAGATGGCAGCAGCACGCCGACCGCCCTCATCGGACCCGGCGAAGGTCCAGTTTTTTCGCCCGATGGCGACCGCCCGTAGCTCACGTTCAGCAGCATTGTTCGACATGCAGAGCCGTCCGTCATCAAGGAAGCGACTAAATGCGTCCCAGCGGCTGAGGCAGTAATTGATCGCCTTGGTCGTGTCGTTGTTCCTGGAGAGCTTGGCGCGCTGCTCGCGCAACCACACCTCCAGCTCGCCGATCAGGGGGCGACTACGCTCCTGGCGCGCACGCAGACGCTCCTGCGCCGGAAGTCCGCTGATCTCGCGCTCGATGGCGAACAGGACATCGACGCGCTTGACCGCCTCGGCCGCGATTGGCGCCTTGCTGAGCCGTGCCAGATCAAAGAACTTGCGTCTGCCGTGAGCCCAGCATGCGGCCTCGATGATCGGGCCGCCCTTGCGATTGGCCTCGTAGAGCCTGCCAAAGCCGGCGTAGGCGTCAGCCTGCATCAATCCGGCATAGCCCGCCAGATGCTGCTCCGGATGCGCACCGCCACGATCGGGCGAGTAGAAGAACACGGCCGCCGGCGGATCTGGGCCGGCAAACGGACGGTCGTCGCGCACGTAGGTCCAGAGCCGTCCGGTCCGGGTCTTGTCCTTGGCCAGGACTGGCACCGTGGTGTCATCGGCGTGGATGCGCTCGGCTGCGAAGACGTGGCTCCGGATCGCATCGACCAAAGGCATCAGGCTTGCGGCGGAGGCTCCTACCCAGTCCGCGAGCGTCGAGACGTCTAGGTCGATGCCCTCACGCTGGTAGACCTCGCTCTGACGATTAAGCGGCAGGTGCAGGCCGTACTTGGCGAACAGGACATGAGCCAGCAGCTTGGGCCCTGCACGCCCGAGCGCAATCGGGTGCGAAGGAGCCGGCGGTTGGGTGATCGCTTCGCAGGCCCGGCAGGCGAGCTTCTCGCGCACATGCTGGATTACCTTCCACTGGCGCGGAACGAGTTCCAGCGTCTCGGTCACGTCCTCGCCAATTTTGCGCAATCGGCTGTCGCCGCAGCATGGGCAGGTGGCAGGCACCGGATAGACAAGGCGCTCCCGCGGCAAATGCTCCGGCCGCGGCCGGCGGGCTGGCTTGCGGCGCTCGAACGATGGCACCGTAATCTTGTCGGCTGCCATCTGCGCCGCGGTCTCAGCTTGCGCCGCGTTCTCCTCCAGATCGGCGAGCTGTAGCTCGAGCTGGTCCAGCAAAGCGCCTCGCTCGGAGGACTGTCCGAACTGCTCGTGCCGCAGCTTCTTGATCGTGAGCTTGAGCTTCTCAATCAGCAAGGTGCCCGCCTGGGCTTCCGCCTCTGCGGCCAACCGGGCCGCTCGCTCGGCGCGCAGCATCGTCTGCAGCGTGGTCACATCGTCGGGAAGAGAATCATCAGCGCCCATCGCCGACCAGAGAATCACAAGACGCGGCCTCTGTCCGAACCGCTGATCGTGCCTCCGATTCACATCCCAGCGATCAGCCCGCCGCCTGCGGTCGCCAAGTATGTTGCGGCAGCCGCCAGTCGATGCCCTCCAGCAGGTAGCCAAGCTGGGCTGGGGTAATTGTCACGACGCCATCAGCCGGCGATGGCCACAGGAAGCGGCCGCGCTCCAGCCGCTTGGCACAAGCGACATGCCCAGTCCATCGTGCCAAAGGATCTTGATCAGCTTGCCGCTTTTGCCACGGAACACATAGAGGTCGCCGCCGTGCGGATCTCGCTTAAAGGCTTCCTGCACCAGTAAGCCCAGCGAGTTCATGCCCCGACGCATATCGGTGTGGCCGGTCGCAATCCACACCCGCACGCCTGACGCAATAGGGATCACCGTAGGCGTCCATCTGCCAGCGCCGCCACCGCGGCCTTCAGCGTGGCTGCGTCGACCGTACCCGTGATCCGCATCCGAGCCCCGGCAGCAAACTCGATCTCGATCGTCCCGCCGCTGCTGGCCGGCGCGACCGGACAGGGCGCCCGACCTGATTCCGCCACCACCATCGCCGGTACGAAGCCAGGTTGATGGGCGGCATCCTTCGGCTCAGGCCGAAACGACCGTCGCCATCGCAGCAGCAATGAGCGCGAAACGCCATATCGCCGCGCCGTCGCAGCGACCTGACGCGGCGCTTGTAAGCTCTCCAGGACGATCTTGAGCTTCTCATCCTCGGACCAGCGCCGCCGCCGGCCTGTGTCCACTACTTCGAGCCGTTCGACTTGGGCACTGCGTCTATCACTGTCCATAGGGACAGTTCTCAACAACACGCCTCATTCGGCAAGGCGGCCTTCACCGGGCTTCTGGCAGCACTACCGGCGGCGGACCTCGATCTGCTGGCGCCCGAGCTAGAGATGGTAGCGCTCGATCGGGATGCGGTCGTCTCGCAGGCGGGTGACCAGACCGAGCACGTCCTCTTTCCTCATAGTGGCGCCATTTCTGTGATGATCGACATGGCCAACGGACAGACGGTCGCCAGCGCCGCAATAGGGCGCGAGGGAGCAGTAGGCACTCTTTCCGTGCTAGGGCCGTCCCCTTCGGCCGTTACCGCCGTCGTTCGCGCCGCGGGCATCGCCTCGCGGATCTCCGCATCGCGATTCCACGCCGCTTTTAGCCGAAGCCCCGCGATCCGCCACGCAGTCCAGATTCATTTCAAAGCGATGCTGATACAGCTACAAATCGGCGGCGCCTGCAATGCGCTGCATCCGGCCCAAGCCCGCATGTCACGCTGGCTGCTCCATCTTCGCGACCGCGCCGACCACGACGTCCTCGCACTCACCCAAGAGGCGCTTTCGCAAATACTGGGTGTGCGACGAACGACAGTGACGCTCCTGAT
>NZ_VSST01000092.1 GCF_019402665.1 Bradyrhizobium canariense | reverse complement strand
AATGGCACGCTGCTCGGTGCTGCGAGCTCGGGGCCAGCCACGACGCGGATTGGCTTTGACAATGCTTGGCGGTCCATCATGGAAGCCACTGAAGCGGCCGCCGCACAGGCCGGACTGACGCGCGAGGATTTCGCGCGGATGCACGCCGGAATTGGCCTTGCCGGTCTTGGCCGCCGGGGCGCGGAAGCAGCGTTCAACAAGATGGCGCATCCCTTTGCGTCCCTGATCTTCATCAGCGACGGCTTGGCGGCCTGCCTTGGCGCCCATAGCGGCGCGGATGGCGCCATCGTGGTAGCCGGCACGGGCTCGGTGGGTGTCGGCCTGATCGACGGCCGCGAAGTCCGTCTCGCCGGTTACGGCTTTCCCGTGTCGGACGAAGGCAGCGGTGCCGACATCGGCCTGCAGGTTGTTCGACTGGCGCTGCGGGCCGCGGATCGCCGCGGCGAGCTGACCCCATTGCTTTCAGAGGTGCTGGGCGCCTTCGATCATGATCCTTATCAGGCGGTGGCCTGGTCTGAAGAAGCCAGGGCCACGGACTACGCAGCGTTCGCGCCGATCGTGATGCGGCACGCCAATCAGGGCGATCCGGTCGGCCGTCGCATTGTCGAACGCGCGGCCGATACCATTGGCGATCTGCTTGATCTTTTCCTGGCGAGAGGAATTGACCGGCTCTCGTTGGTAGGCGGGCTCGCGGATGCCATTACGCCGTGGCTGACGCCAGACCTGCGCGCGCGCCTGAGGTGTCCTGATGCCGACGCGGCGGCCGGCGCATTACTGGTGGCGCGAGGGCGGCTTGAGTTGGCCAGCAAAGACCTGCCCAAGAGAGAAGCTGACCAGGAGCAGGCTTCAAAGTTCCGCGTTTGATGGAGCATGGATCAACAATATGGCCACCGAACAAGTCGACCCCCGCTTTGCCGATCTCGATGCATGGCAGCTCGCGTCGGCGATGGAAGCGATGTGGGAGGGCCAGCTTGCGGCAGTCGCGGCGATCGGCCATGCCCTTCCCGCGATTACTGCGGCGACCGAGGCGGCCAAAGCGGCGCTGGGTGATCATGGACGCATTGTATATGTCGGCGCCGGCACCTCGGCCCGCGTGGCGGTCCAGGACGGCGCCGAGTTGATGCCGACCTTCGCATGGCCCAGCCAGCGCGTTCACTTCATCGTCGCCGGCGGAGACAGCGCGTTCGTCACCAGCATCGAAGGTGCTGAGGACGATATCGATGACGCGGTCACACAGATCAATGCCGCGCGGCTCACGCCGCACGACATTGTGATCGCCGTTGCCGCCAGCGGAACAACGCCATTCACGGTCGCGGCGCTGCAGCAGGCAGGCTCTTTTAGTACAGTGACGATCGGCGTTGCCAACAATCCCGGCACCGTACTGCTGGCCTCGGCAAAGTTTCCGGTGCTGATCGAGACCGGCCGCGAACTGATCGCCGGCTCCACGCGGATGAAGGCGGGCACCGCGCAAAAGGTCGTGCTGAACCTGATCTCCTCAGGAATCATGCTGCGCCTTGGCCGGGTGTACCGCGGCATGATGGTGAACATGCAGCCGACCAATGCCAAGCTGAAGCGGCGCGCCGAGGCCATGGTGGCGCAAATCGCGCGCTGTGATCCGTCGCACGCAGCACACTGGCTTGAGCAGGCCGAGGGAGACATCAAGACGGCAGGCCTGCTGGCGTTGGGTGTCGACAGCGTCGATGCCGAGACTATCCTGAAAAACTGTGACGGCAATCTTCGGCGCGTGTTTGCCGAGCTCGCCGGGGATCGTGACTCGCATCCTGACCGGCATCCCAAGGAAGCGGCGCGGAAGCAAGGCGGAGCGCGCGAGCCGTGACGACATCCGCGATGGCGAGCGAAATCGGAGAAAGCGCGGATGTTGTTGCCAATATTGTTCGTAACCGCCCCGCAACGCGCGACATCGCACAGCGAATTGGGATTGGCTCTGCGCCCCTGTGCGTCGTATGCGGTCGGGGAAGCTCCGGGCATGCCGGGGTTTACTTGAGATACCTTGTCGAGACGCGGCTCCGCCTTCCCGTTTCAGCCAGCGCTCCTTCGGTGATCACGGCATTTCGTACACCCTTGATGCTGCGCCATGCGCTGTTCATCGTGATCTCGCAATCCGGGCGCAGCCCCGATCTTGTCGCGGCGACCAGATCGGCGCGCGCCGCGGGCGCCCGCACCATCGCCATCCTCAATGCGACGTCGTCGCCGGTGGCTGACGAAGCGGAATTCGTGGTTCCGATCGAGGCCGGCCAGGAGCACTCCGTAGCGGCCACCAAGACCGTGATCGGCTCGATGGCCGCCGCCGCCCAACTTGTTGCCGAGCTGGCGGGAGATCATGCGCTGCGGTCAGCCATCGACAGGCTGCCCGAGCGCCTGCACCGCGCGTTGGCACTCGACTGGTCCGGGATTGCCGATGGTCTCGCCAAGGCGTCAGCTGTTTTTGTGGCGGCGCGGGGCCTGGGCCTCGGCTCGGCGCGGGAGATCGCTCTCAAATTGTCGGAAATCCTGCGCCTGCCTTCCATTGGTCTGAGCGCCGCCGAGCTGCAGCATGGGCCGCGCGCTGCGTTATCGTCGCGCACGCCGGTTATCATGATGCGCCTGATGGATGAAACGGCGGCCATGGTGGACGCGCTGGCAGACGAATTGCGCGGGCAGAACATCGCGCTTCATTTATGCGGCGGACCGCGTGGCTCGCTGCCCTGGTTGGCCGCGGATGATCCCGCCACCGACCCGATCACCATGCTGGTTCCGGCCTATCGGATGATCGAGCAGACGGCGCGGGCCTGCGGGTTTGACCCGGATCGTCCACCTCGCCTGAGCAAGATTACCGAGACGTTCTGACGGCTGACCAATCAGTAGCGGGCCACCGAAAGCACTTCGCACAACTCGGGCCGGGTGGTGGGCTGACTCCCAAGACAAGGCGCCGCCAGCTTGCGTAATGCGCGTTTACGCACTCGCGGCCCGACGCGTCCTTATCCGGTAAGACGCGCCGGGCCTAACCATTCCCTGCTTTCCCCGTAAGGTTTGGCTGAGCCAGCATAGAGCGATTCTACAAGCGACTTATACGTCTACGTCTCTGTGCAGCCGCTCCTCTTGGTTCGGAGCAAAATTCCCATGTCTCGGGCCACACGTTTGACTGACGCAATATGCCTTCCAAGCTCGGTTGCGATTTTCGTGCGTCGGCGTGCGCCTGGTCTGTGCGGCATGCGGCGCCGCAGGATCTGTGCATATCTCCCAAACTGGCATGACAGTCGAGGGCAAGTCAGGCCAAGCATGGGGGCTTGAGGTTTTGATTCCAGCGATGAAGCACGTCACCGAGCGCCGTTTTGCCAGTCCGGAAGCCGCCGCGCGTCAGCTCGTTCAGCTGGCTTCAGGCATCGAGGCGGTATATCTAGAAGATAAACTACCCCTTCCTCTACACGCTCAAGGCAAGCGGCGCAGAGTTCGGCGCCGGCATCAGGTGCGCTGTCGAGAAGGGCTGGCTGGAGCTGCATGAGAGCGGCACCTATGTGCGGCTCCTGACAACTGTAGGAACCTAGCATCACTGCCCCGCTTGCGGTCTTGCTGGCTCCTCTCTTTCGAGCTGGCGGAGCGGCCCTCGGCATCAACCCTCAGGCCCTCAAGCCGGGGGGCGTCTCTCGTTCGATGGAGGAGAGTCCTCATGCTCCGGACAGTTCCGCCAGCTTCCGCTGAATTGCCAAAAAGTCCCGATGCCTTCCGACCGTCACCTTTCATATGCCAAATGACATAGGCAACGGCTAAATCGAACTGGCGCCAACGCAATGCTGCAAAAAAGCCGGCCCCAGACGATGATTCCTGAGGCCAGAAGTTCTACGCGTCCGCTCCGAGACATCGCCCGGAGCTGGAGGCGAACGCACCCAGATTGCCAGTTGTTCCCGATCCTCATGGACTTGAGAGCCGGCGCACTGATGCATGTTAAGCCTTCTGCCGATTGTGAAATTGCATCATATTGCGAGCCAGAGATGCTGCGGTACGATCATAGCACCGGGGCTGGCTGCATATTTCACCTAGTCGTTATTTTTGACCGCGCGGGCCGCAGCAGCAGTCCCCCTGCTGCGGCCTTCGTGTTCACGGCTGTTAGTACCAACGAGTTCGGCGTCCTGTGCCATGGAGAAGATATTGTGTCCAAAGAGAACAATTGCCTGATCGTTCGAGCTGCGGGAAGACAACTCGACCTGTTACGCGGCGAAGCCTCCCGCATCGCGAAAGGCAGTAACGCCGATTGGTGGATCGATCAGGCAGAGGTCGGCACTCGCTTCTGCTTCGAGGATACAAAAGCAAAAGAGTCATTCGCTCTCGCTTGTGACAACCTCGGTATTCCCTGCCAAGACGGCTAGTCCGCAGTTGAGCTGTAAGCTGGCGGCAGGGCCGCACAACCATTATAGCAGTCCAGCGCTATCCGGCTCCGTGCCTGGAGGTCCGCACCTGATCCCAAGCACGCGAACCGAGCCCGTCGGCGCCGCCGCCGAGAGCGGACTCATGAAGCGGCGCACTGGCCAAGATGAGGGTCAAGCTGTTCCACTGAACTCGTTCGTATCCACGCTGAGGCCGCGCAGTGAGATCAAATTGCGCTGTGTACAGCGCGCCTAAATGGCGCGCGAGATCAGAACCAGCTGCGGTTATTTTGGAAGCACGCCTGTTTGGTGCGGTCCCAGATGAAATCCCCGCCGCCGCAGGGTGGACGGGGGCGAGAGGTCGCCGGGCATTCGTTCCGAACCTTGGCTCCCGTGCCCCAGCCGTCAACGACACATGCGCCACCGCTTGTCCTATGACAGCCCTCGCCACAGCCACCCCCTGCGTACGCCGCACTAGCAGCAGCGAGAACCGTGGTCGCGAGGAGCATTCCTCGTAAGATTTTTGTCACTGCCAGACTCCTGAAACCGAATGATCCCGAGCGAGAAGAACAAGATAATAGCTCCTGCCGTGCCGCTTAGCTACGATCAGCGCGGCGCGAAGTCCCCGGCTCCGCACGAAACGCTCGATGGCTGCGCTCCCCAGTTCGAACCTGTTGATCCAGCATTCTACAACCTGTGGAAAAGGCGGTTAGGTCAGCGCAGCTGCAGTTTTCGAATCCTCCATCTGTGTCCGTACTGGAGGGACGTTCTGTTTCGGGTGCGCGTGTGAGCCACTTCTTCTCAGTCCTGCTATTGCTAACCAACTTGATGCTAACGCTATGTTTCGGCGTGGCAGCGTGGCGCGTTTCCGATGACGGCGGCGCTGGTAAGGCCGTAGGAATGGCGTATGGCTGGATGCAAATCTCGGCGAACTGACATGTCCGCGTACCCCTCGCATTTTGATCTCGCGCGCTGCTGAGCGCAGGCGCGCCGCGGCGCTGCTGCGCTCTCAAGGGGAAGGCGGTCCTGGAGCATCTGACGTCTAGAGTGGTCACGAGCGGCCTTCGGTGTCCTGGCTGCTTACTTCCGCTTGAGCTCCGGGGACGGACATCATCGGCGCCGGTCAGGATGTCCGAGATGGGCCAGAAGCGGACATCAACAGGAAGATGCCAAAGTCATGGCAGCTCGTCGTCGGTCAATCAATCCAGCCAATGATGCCAAGAAACCAACCACCAAAGAAAGAGGTGATAAGCAGGATAAGCATGAGGAGATAGTCCGTTTCGAAGGGACCGGATTCTTGCCAGCCTTGAAAATGATGAAGTCCGAGCAGCCCCAGTGTAAAAATTCCTGCACACATGACGGGCCACATCGCCGCACGCCGCGGCTGACGGTCCAGCCGTCCCTGAAGGTTTCGTGGTAGAGATCCAGCTCGACGGTACGCCACTGCGGCGCTCAAGACGACCACGATCAGACAGGCAGTGAGGAAGTACATGGCCACAATCCTTTGGCGCCCTAGTTTGTACTGGCTAGGACCTAGAGAAGGGCTTGCCGAGCAGATCGAAGTTTACCGACTGCGATATTGGTTCCCTAACTGGACGCGATGACCACGAAGTCAGCTAATGGAATGGTCCGGCCGTGCTCCGGCCCTGCCAGCACGAGAAGCTGGCAAGGGGC
>NZ_VSST01000091.1 GCF_019402665.1 Bradyrhizobium canariense | reverse complement strand
GCTTTGCCTCGGATTCCGCATCTCGCCGCGCGCCGCGGCCAAAGGTGCGCGTTTCGCGAGGTATTGACCATTTCCATGGTTCGTACAAGCAACATGAATTTGTCAAGCATCATCGCCGACGCTATTCGTTTTGCACCGAGCGATACCAGGGGTGATCGAGCCGCACAGCGACCACGTGAGCCTTGGCTGCGTAGAGAACCTCTAGTCGAAAACGCTCGGGTTTTGCCTCGTACGAATACCCGAACGTCTGCCATTCGAGCGAAAGAAGGGAACGCCTTGTTCAAGTATTTCCCAACGAACTATGTCTGGAATCTGTCTGTCGACCTCGCCATCGAAATGGGCGCTCGAATGGGCGAGATCGAGGAAATGTGTGCGCCGTTGCAACAAGCGGCGCTGCAGCCGGACGCCGAAGGCGTATGCGCCTTCCGGGAGAGTTGGGCGCGCATGGCAGATAAACTGTGCAACCTCGCCGACGAAGACATTGCGCACGGACGGCTATTGTCTGCTGGCGAGAAATACAATCGCGCGGCCATCTATTATCTCACATGCGAAAGACTCCAGCGTCATGACGCTGAAGGCCGCCTCACACTCTATCGCCGATTCCTTGATATCTTTGCCCGCGGCGTCCATCTCTCGCGAGAGAATTGTCAACGCGTTCAGATCCCTTATGAAGGACAACATCTCGCTGGCCTCTTCGTAGCAGCCGAAAACGTCCAGGGGCCGGCTCCACTCCTGCTGCAGGTCAATGGTCTCGATTCAACCAAAGAAATGAGATATCGCATCGGCCTTCCCGCCTGGCTGGCCAAACGCGGCGTGTCGTCGCTCGTTGTCGACCAGCCGGGCACAGGTGAGGCCCTTCGCCTGCAAGGCCTGCACGCTCGCTTTGATACCGAGCATTGGGCAAGTCGGGTCTTTGATTGGCTGGAACAAACCCGTGCCGACGTCGATTCGCGGCGCATCGGCCTCGAGGGCGTGTCCCTCGGCGGCTATTACTGCCCGCGCGCGGTAGCCTTCGAGGCGCGTTTCGTATGCGGCGTAGTCTGGGGCGCAAATCACGACTGGTACGACGTACAGAGGAAACGCCTCGCGCGTGAGGGTGATTTCCCGGTACCTCACTACTGGGATCATGTGTGTTGGGTCTGGGGCGCGCGCGACGTGGACGATTTCATGCGCATCGCAGAAAACGTTCGCCTCGACGGCGTGCTTGATCGGATCGAGGTCCCCTTCCTTGTGGCCCATGGCGAGAAGGATTCGCAGATCCCGTTGCACTGGGCGCAGCGCACGTATGACGGCCTCATCAATAGTCCGAAACGCGAGTTGAAGATTTTTACAGCGCGCGAGGGCGGCGTCCAGCATTCGAGTTTCGACAACAGCATCAACGCCGGCCATTACATCGCTGACTGGGTCGCTGAATCGCTCAATGGAAAAACCGTGTGATCGATACGCTAACAAGGAGAAATGAAATGAAAATCGTCGGTCTCGACACATTGATCTTCGGCGTCGAGGATCTAGCAATCGCCGGGCAGTTTTTCCGAGATTATGGGGCGATCGAAGCGCCGATCGAGGGCGGCCTACGCTTTGAAGCACTCGACGGCACTGGCGTCGAATTCTATCCCGCGGATGACGCTCGCCTGCCTGCGGCACCGGTTGCCGGCTGCCAATTGCGCAAGACGGTCATGGGCGTTTCCTGCGCCGAGGACCTGGAAGCCATCCGTGCTGAAGTCAGCAAGGACCGCGAGGTTCGCAGTGTTGCGGATCAGTCGATCGAATGTATGGACAACAGCGGCTTTCTCCTCGGATTCCAGCCGACGATCCGCAAGGCTTTTCACCTGCCAAGCGAGCAGGCGAACGCGCCCGGCGCTGCCTCGACGCGGCAGGTCAATCGGCTGGGGGTCGATGCCAACCAGACTATCGCGCCGCGCACCCTGTCGCACATCGTGTATTTCGTGCCCGACGTCGCCGCAGCCGAAGAATTCTATGTCCGGCGCTTGGGCTTTCGCTGCACGGACCGGTTCGAGCAGGTTGGTCCCTTCCTTCAGCCGATGGGCACGCTCGACCATCACACCCATTTCCTCATCGGTGCACCTCCCCACATGCAAGGCGTCGAACATTTCGCGTTCCATTTCGGCGGCCCAACCGATGTGATGTTGAACGGTAGCCGTTTCGTCGAAAAGGGCTATCAGCCCTTCTGGGGACCGGGGCGGCATCTCTTCGGCTCTAACTGGTTCTGGTATTTCAATAGTCCCTTTGGCTGCCACGTCGAAATGGACGCCGATATGGACCTCCACGATGCAAGCTGGCGCCATCGCACCGTGCAGCTTTCGGCGGACACCTCGCAGGCCTTCTTGACGCGCGTTCGCGAAAAATGGTCCCCCGGGCCGGGAACGCCGAAACATGGCGCCTATGCCTGATCTTCCACGGCGCCGCCTCTGTCATGTCTCCGAGGTCAACGAGGGCCAGGCCCGGGGTTTCGGGCGGCCCGGCGCAGCGCAGGACGACCTTTTCCTCCTGCGCCGCAACGGACAAGTTCATGCTTACCTAAACGCCTGCCCACACCTTGCGGGAGCGCCCCTCCCCTGGCGCAAGGATGCATATCTGTCCCCCGAAGGATCGGCCATCGTCTGCGGCGCGCATGGCGCACGTTTCGATCCAACAACCGGCCTTTGCTTTCAGGGCCCCTGCCTCGGCGAACAGTTGCGTCGGGCTGACATCATGATCGACGAAAAGGGTAACGTGTTCTACTGAACTGGAAACGAGCATGACGCGGGTGACGGAATTTCAGGTCGTCGACTGCGGCGCTTCGATATCGGGGCGGAAGGACGCGATGCGCCCTCAAGACGCGGGGCCTATGGCTCCTCTCGACAACTTCTGGAATTGAGGACTCGAAGATGAAATTGGCCAGTCTCGCCGATGACAGCAGGGACGGACGTCTCGCCGTCGTCTCGCGCGATCTCACGCGCTTGCTCGAAGCTGGCGGAATTGCGCGCACAATGCAAGAGGCGCTCGAAAATTGGAACAATGTTCTCGCCCCGCTCAACGCCCTTTCGGACCGCCTAAATGCGGGCGAGGGCGCGTGCTTCGCCCCGGAGCACGCCCTCGCCCCCTTGCCGCGCGCCTGGCAATGGCTCGACGCCTCAGCCTTTCCCTCCCATGGTGCACTGATGGACCGCGTCTTCGGTGTCAGCGCCAAAAAATACGACGCTCCGTTAATGTATCAAGGTCTATCCCACCAATTTCATTCGGGCACTCAAACCATCTCCTTCAACGACGTTGACGACGGCATCGATTTTGAAGGTGAAGTGGCGGTGATCCTGGGAGAGACCCCGCGTGGTGCCGATGTCGCCGAAGCCGAGAAAAGGATTCACCTCATCGGCTTGGTTAATGACTGGTCCCTCCGCAAGATCGCGCCGATAGAAATGGCCACGGGTTTCGGATGGATCCTGGCCAAACCACCTTGCAGTATGGCGCCCGTGGCGGTGACACCCGACGAGCTCGGCGCGTCTTGGCGTGACGGCAGAATCCAACTGCGGCTGAAGGTCTGGCGCAATAGTGAGATCTTCGGACAAGCCCACGCCGGGGCCATGGAATTCTCCTTTCCTGAACTCATCCGTCATGCTGCGCGGACTCGCTCGCTCTGCGCCGGAACCATCCTAGGCTCGGGGACAGTCTCCAACGAGGATTTCCGTGTCGTTGGCTCGTCCTGCATCGCCGAAAGGCGAGGCGTTGAATTGGAGGATTCCGGCCTGGCAAAAACGCACTACATGAGCGACGGCGAACGCGTAACTATGGAAATGCTCGATGCCCAAGGCATTTCTCTATTTGGCCGCATAGACCAAGCGGTGAGCACTGTTGCAGGCTGAGAACGCCAGATTCAGCACTCAAAAAGACGTCCGAGCCCCTCACTCACCGTTGCTTCTTCCCGTGCACGAAATCCATTATGCGCTCTCACAGGTCATCCCGAGTGCATCGCAGACCATCGCCGCGCTTTATGGAGAAGCATTTATCGGATCGATTGTAATTACATATATGAACGATTGGATCGCACTATCACAATGCGAGATCCTCCTCCCGCATTCGAAGGAGGTTCCGATGCCGATGATCGCCGATGACCAAGCTCATCCAGCACAAACTACAACCGAGATTGACAGACGGGACGACGACGCAGCCCGCGCGCGTCCTCACTTCGCTATCCTTCCCGGACTACTTTTGACCGCCACGATCGCCGCGAGCGCCTTCAGCATGCGCCGAATCCCCGGCATTGCGAACTTCAGTCCAATGATTCTCGCCATCGTAATCGGCATGGCCCTTCACAACATGCGCGGGACCCCAGCGCTTGCCAAAGCCGGTGTTTCATTTTCACTCAGGAGGGTGCTGCGTTTTGCTATCATCTTGCTTGGTCTTCAACTTACCGCTTCGCAGGTACTCGAAGTCGGCGCCAAGGGCATGGTCGTAATCGTCGTGTCTCTGATTGCGACATTTGCGTTCACCATCTGGCTCGGGCGGCTAATCGGCGTTGACCGCAAGCTCTCCGAGTTAATCGCTGCTGGCACCTCAATTTGCGGCGCTTCTGCTGTGATTGCGACCAATACTGTCACCAAGGCTCGGGATGAGGACACCGCATACGCAATCGCCTGTGTCACAGTTTTCGGCTCAGTCGCCATGTTCGGCTATCCGCTTTTGCAAGGCGCGTTGCACCTCGACGCGCATGCTTACGGTCTTTGGGTGGGAAGCTCGATTCATGAGATAGCGCAGGTCGTCGCGGCCTCCTTCCAGGGTGGCAAGGAGGCGGGTGATTTCGGCACCATCGCCAAATTGGCACGCGTCGCGATGCTCGCGCCGGTGGTGATAGCGCTCAGTTTTGCGGCAAGACATCGAGCCCGCAGCTCTGGCGTTGATAAGGCCGACGCCAAGACACCAATCCCCTGGTTCGTGCTGGGCTTCATCGCCATGGTTTGCGTCAACAGCCTGATCGCAGTTCCGCCGGCCATTGAGACCACGATCGTCACCGTGACGACGTTCCTGTTATCGATGGCTTTGGCGGCCATGGGGCTGGAAGCCGACATCGCCAAGTTACGCGCCAAGGGCCTTCGGCCGCTACTGCTTGGATTTGCCGCCTTCCTCTTTATCGCCGGCTTCAGTCTGCTGATGGTCAAGATGACAGCGTAAGACTGGGGTACGTGGCTCGGCCGCGACGAGGATTTCGCTGCGAAAGTCACATGCAGGCGCGTGTCCTCGTCGTAGCTGATGCAAGCTCATTAGCAGCTCCTCAGGCGCTCAAAGGGATGGACGCGAAAATGAACGTTCAAGTTTGCATCATCGGCGGCGGCATGTCGGGGCTGCTGTTGTCGCAGCTCCTGCATGTGCGCGGCATCGACACCATCGTGCACGAGAGGCAGAGCCGCGACTACGTGCTCGCCGGCGTCCTCGGTGCCGCTTCGCCGGGCTGATGCGCGACGCGCAGCGAGGCGATCGCATGGACTGCGAGGGCGAGATCCACAATGGTTTTCACATCAGCCATGACGGCGTGCTCGACCATATCGGCCTCCACAAATACTCGCGGGAATTCGGTGATGGTCTGTAGCCAGACAAGACCACGCAACCAACCCGGAGCTCCTCTAGGCCGGGCAGCCGCGCGAGATGAAATCTGAAGCACACTAATCTTGGGCATGTCGCAGGTTTAGCAATGCATCGCATCTTTCAGAATTTCGTCGATCGTCTGTCATCAGCAGACGATCCTCATGAGTTTTCGAAAGCAATGGCGGACACAGCAGCCGCGTTGGACCTATCCTGCTTCGCCTATCTCGCTCTCCGGCGCGAAACGAAAACTACACCGCACTTGATCTCCACGTACCCATCCTGCTGGACTGCTCGCTATTTGAACAAGAACTATCACACAATCGATCCCGTCATTAGAGAAGCTCTGCAGACTCCGGAACCCTTCCGGTGGGGAGCGGATTTTTCTTCAAGATCCAGTGCGCTTGCGGAGCAGCAACTCCTCGATGAAGCCGCTCAGTTCGGGATCCGATTTGGCTTTACCGTCCCCATTCACGATGGACGGGGTCCAGTCGCAGCACTGACCTTCGCCGTCGACGAGAAACGGCCGCCATTTGAGAAGTGCATTGATTCGTATGGACGCGTTCTTCAGCTTATGGCGACGTATTTCCATGCGCACGTCCGCCGTAAGCTCGCGGATGAACGTAAGGTAGACGGGATCCGCTTGTCTCCGCGCGAATTCGAATGCTTGGAATGGGCTTCACAAGGGAAGAGCGCTTGGGAAATTGGATGCATCCTCGGCATCTCACAGAGCACAGTCGCATATTACTTAGAGAACGCGAAGGAAAAGCTGGGTGTGCGAACTGTCATACAAGCAGTCGCGCTCTTGGTGGCGGCTAATAAAAGAAAGCGAAATTAGGACGAGCGCCCCCTACAGCTAGAGGTAGTGAATGAGACCAACAATCCCGCTTCAAAGGAGGTGCTACCACTTTTGGAGGGACTATGATTCAGCTGATCACGCAACCTTCTTATGGCGAGTTTTCAGGAACTCTCGTTGAGATGCATCGATTGCGGCATCGCGTTTTCAAACTACGCATGGCATGGGATGTTCAGGCCAGCGGTGACATGGAAATCGACGATTTCGATGCACTGCATCCCGCCTATCTTGCGCAGCTATCTGACAACGGCCAAGTACAAGGTACCGTTCGTCTCCTCCCCACCCTTGGCCCGACCATGCTTCGGGACACCTTTCCGACCCTTCTTGAAGGCCGCCCCGCCCCGTCCACTCCGTTCATCTGGGAAAGCAGCAGATTCGCCATCGACGTTGTAGCCGACGCTCCCAAAGGAGATCACGGCATCACTTGTGCCGCATACGAGTTGTTCGCTGGAATGGTCGAGTTCGGGCTTTCGCGACAGCTCACCGATATCGTTACTGTCACCGACGTTCGAATGGAGAGAATCCTTCGACGAGCCGGATGGCCCCTGCGGCGCATTGGTAATCCTTCCACAATTAGCAACACCTTAGCCGTGGCAGGTAAACTCGAGATTTCTCGCGAAGCTCTGGCTAATCTTCGCGGAGCCGGCCGTCTCTCAGCACCTGTTCTTTGGGCACCAGTGATCTTCGCTGCCGAAGCGAGCGCGTCCGCGCCTAGCGCGGACATGCCGTGTCTTGCGATTTTCTAGCGAAGCGACAAACATGACCGACATCAAGACCAGGAGCAATCGACGGAGCGCTGGAAGAGCCATTGAGCTGCAGCAACTTCGATTAGCAATTGCCGCCTGTGACTACGGTAGCTTCCGACAAGCCGCAGAAATGCTTTCAGTCAAACACACGGCGCTCAGTCGCTCCATAAGCCAACTCGAGTACATAGTCGGTACTTCATTGTTTGAGCGATCAACCGGAGGGATCAAACCGACGACCGTCGGCCACAACGTTCTGCGAATTGCGCGGTTGATCCTGGAACAAGTTGACATGCTCGTTGACACAGGAAGGTCCGGTGGTCGCGGCGATACCGGCCATCTTGTCATCGGTTTCTTCACATCCATGTCCGCTGGCAATTTGCGGGCAACGATAGGTGAGCTCAAGAAGCTGCTACCACGGCTCGAATTACTAACAATGGAACGCTCTCGTTTCCGGTTGATGACTGCCCTGCGTAACGGAACCGCCGACGTTGTCGTTAGCCCTGGACGTCTGTCTTCGAAAGACACCAGATCACTACTTCTCTGGAGCGAACGCATCCTGATCTCCCTGCCTCAGGATCACCGCCTGGCGGCACGCGAGGTCATCTATTGGACGGATTTGCGCAACGAAAAGATCCTTCTTAGCGAGTATGATCCTGGACGCGAGTTCGAGGATCTCTTGATTTCGAAACTCGTAATACCTGATGAACGGCCAACGGTCGAGCGCCATGACGTAAGCCGCGGCATCATCAAGAGTCTGACGAGTATGGGCATGGGGCTCAGTCTGGTGATGGAATCGGATATTGGTGCAAGTTTCGCTGGCCTTGTGTACCGTGAGTTGCAGGACGGAGCGGGGCCGAGCCGGGTGGACTTCTATGCGCATTGGCGTGACGACAATGAGAATCCGGCTCTGAAGCGTTTTCTCGATCTGTTGGTAGAACGCTATCCCTCGCCTCCACCGCTGTGACCGGCCCGTCTCGCCTTTGCAAAACCACGGTCCGTGGCCATAAAGCGTGCCAGCATGGGCGCAATGAGCTTTGCCGGATCGATGCGTTGCCCATTTTCGCGTGCAAGGGCTTCTGCATAGGCGACGAGATCTCGATGGACTGACGCTGGAAGCTCAGTGGTGACCTTGACCGGCTTGTCGTCTGGCAGCGCTCCTATTCTCAGCTTGGGCATCCCCTATCCTCCGTAAGGCGCAAGGATGAGGTCGTGGTTGACGAGAACGCGAACCGGGAAACCAGGTCGTACGGTCAAAGTAGGTTGAATATTGAGGCTGCGCCGAACCACCTGCTGTCCAGCTTGGTTTAGTGAGTCGGAGGCGCTATGCCGCAGCGCCTGGATGATGGCGCTGTCGTTGCTATTGGTGTCGGACCCCGCACCTAGTTCTGTCCCGACAGCCAAGAACGTCGACAGCGCTGCCGCTTTGAACAGCTCACCCCAATGATTGTCGACCTGGTCTTCGAGCCCCGCGTACCCTGCGCTGTCAGCACCGGGCTGCCGCTCTAGAACGATCGAGCGGCCGTTCGGCATGATAAGCCGAGTCCAGACCAGCAGCACTCGCGACTGGCCGAACGAAACCTGGCTGTCATAACTGCCGATCAGCTTCGCTCCCTGGGGCACGAGCAAAAAGCGGCCGGTCGGAGTGTCGTATAAATTCTCCGTCACCTGCGCCGTGACTTGGCCGGGAAGGTCTGACCTGATCCCAGTGATCAGCGCTCCTGGAATCACCGTCCCAGCCTGCACAATATATGGTGAAGCGGGCCTGCTGACGCGGTCAGGGCTTACCGTGCGGCGATCCACAGAACCGTTCACAAAGGCAAGTTTTCGGTCCTGCGCGTTTTGCGCAGATCCATCCTCTGTGCTCGTTGCGTTCGGCGGCACGACGCGCTCGCCTCCAACAGCCGCAGCGGCAGGCGGACGCACTTCTCTCCCGTTGGTCGAAGCGAACAGATGGCTGATACGGGCCGCCTCGCTCTCTTGATCCCGGCGCTGCTGTTCCGGATCTCCGCCGGTCGCCGGCGACTGGCCTTGGGCGGCCAGGATCGGTCGACCGAGGTCGCCTGGGAGCGGCGGACCAAGCTGCGGCACGGTTTGACGTGAAACGCCAGTATAGTCCTTCGGCAGCGCCTCGATGCCGTCGGCGAGATTGTGATGATCGGTGCTATAGAGCTCGTCGGTCGTCTGGTTGCGTGGGCGATTGCTTTGCAATGACCACAATACGGCTCCGCCCATAACCAGCAGGGCAACCGCGCTTCCGCCAGCCAGCACCTTGCGGGACAGTCGCGTGACCCGCCGAGGTTCGACGCGCAGGCGGAAGCTCCTGGATTGCTCCTCAGGTGTTTGCGGCGGAATGCCGCCCTCCAGATGATGTTCGTCCTGCGTGTTCATGACGACGGCCTCCCGTCGGTCCTGACAATTCTGACCTTCTGCTGGTGCTCACCGCCCAGCCGCAGTTCTGCGGCTGCAAACAGCCGGTCGACGATCAGCACATTGCCGTAGGCGCGATAGTTGACGAGTTCGGTCTTGCCGTCGGGTCCGATGACGAACAGCGGTGGCATCTCGCCCTGGACGATCCCTTGCGGGAATTCGATATAGACCTTTCGGCCGTCGTCATATGCTGCGAGCGGCCGCCACGGTGGGCTGTCGCCCTCGATCGCGTAACGAAAGACGCGCTGCGCCGGATCCGGAATAGCCGGGGTGAGAGCGATTGCGCGCGATCGTTCGCGGACTGTTTCCGGGTAGTACCAGGCAACAGACGGCATGTACGGCCGCTCGCGGGAGCGGAGCTCGATCAGGTAGGTGCGCCGGTCGGTGTTGACGACAAGATTGGTTTCGATCGACGCGCGGGTCGGCTTGACCAGGATGTGGACGCGACGCCTGTCCCCGCTCCCGCTCTCGGTATCTCCGACGACCCAGCGCACGGTATCACCGGCCGCGATCGGTCCGGATCCCGTCAATTGCTCTCCCTCTTCCAGCGCAATGTCCGTGATCTGTCCGGGAGCAGCGTAGACCTGATACAGCGCCCCGGGGCTGAAGGCGTAGATCTGCGCCGCATTGAAGTACCCCCTTTTCCGCGGTTCGACGCGCGCCGCGCTGTTTGCGGTCTCAACCCGGCTTACGGGCTCGGCGTCTTCCTTCGTGCCCGACTTGCCGCCGAGAACGGGCTTCCAAAGCGGTGGAACGTGAAGCGGGTGAGGTCGATCATCGAGCGCCACTGGAGCTGCTGCCAACGGCGGGACCTCGGCGTCATAGCTGATTTGCGGCGGAATGTAGGTGGCGCATCCAGCGAGGGCCAATGTGCCAAGCAGCAGAGCTGGTAAAATGGCTCGCCTCAAAGCCGCGAGCTTGCACGTGCTCGAGCTGAACCTGCGGCATTGGATCTGACCTTTTGAACAAGTGTCACGCATCGTCTTGATCACTGCCCCAGCTCCTTTGACCAGTTGATGGCGCGGACGTAGACGCCAAGGGGATTCTTGCGCAGGCGTTCGGCATCTCGCGGCGTCTCAATTGCGACCGTGAGAATCGCGGTCCAGCGCTCGGTCGCACTCAGCGAGCCATTCTCGTAGATGCGTTGGGTCCAGGCGACCCGGAAGCTCTCTGAAGACGCACGGATGACGCTCGAGACATCGACGGAGATCTGCGCCTTGCCCAGCTTGGCAAAGGGGTCATTGTTGCGTGCAAAATCGTTGAGCGCGGCCGCGCCACGATCGGTCGTAAAGTCATACGCCCTAAGCCAATTCTGGCGCAGAACGATGCCGTCGGCCGGCAAGCCTCTGACGTCCTCGATAAAGCGCGCCAGGTGATAGGCTATCTGAGCATCTGTGGGCTGGTAATCGATGTTGGCTGGCGCAACCCGCTGGGCCTGGCCCAAGCGATCAACCTCGACGACCCAGGGTGTGATCGATCCTTGTGCTGAGTACCAGACAAGTCCACCGGCCAGGCCGCCCGAGAGCATGAGGCAACCAAAGGCCATCAAGCGCCAGTTCTTGGCCTGCACGCGCGCCGATCCAATGCGTTCGTCCCAGACTTGCGCTGCTTTTTGGTACGGCGTGACCGGTTCGGGCATACGCCCGAAGTGAACGGAAGGTCGTCTGAACATGAATGATCGCCCCTGAGATCGAGTGATGAATTTCGAGTGTTACCGTGTGCCGCTTGACGCCGCTGCTTGCGGAGGGCGGCAAATTGCCGGATGCTGCCTGTCATCGCTCTCCTTCCGAGAGATCGACAGACGAGCCGCTGCCGCCATGATCGCCGGAGCGCACGGCATGACCGGCCGCCGACGCGCCGTGCCGAATGGTCTGAGAGCGTTTCATGCGCCGCGCCCAACCGGGCTGCCCCTCGGTTGACATACTTGCGGCCGGCTCACTCGCTTGCCCGCTGCCGGCGAATGCGGCCGCGGCTCGACGTAGCGGGCTCATCACAGCCGAGCCACCCGCCTCCGCGACACCGGCAAGACCACCACTCCGATACGCCCCGGATGCGCCACTCACCATGGCAGCCCCACCACGCCCCGCACCGGCGAGCGCACCACCAGCAAGACCAGCACCACCGGCGGCAAGGCCGGCACCCGCCGCAACAACGCCGCCGGCAGCAAGGCCCGTCCCAATCGCGGCGCCGGCGCCGAGCTGGGGCCCGCCCGACACCAGGCCGTTTGCGATTCCGGGACCGAAGATACCGAGACCCAGCAAGGAGAGCGCCGCGAGCACCAGCGTCATCGCATCTTCGATTGTAGGCTGCGCGCCGCCAAAGCCCGCCGTGAACTGCGAGAACAGGGTTGAGCCAATGCCCACGATGACGGCCAGGACCAAAACCTTGATCCCGGACGATATGACGTTGCCAAGGACCCGCTCCGCCGCGAAGGCCGTCTTGCCAAACAGACCAAAGGGTATGAGCACAAAGCCGGCCAACGTCGTCAGCTTGAACTCGATCAGGGTGACGAAGAGCTGGATCGCCAAAATGAAGAAGGCGAGCAGCACCACGATCCATGCGAACAGGAGAACAACGATCTGGATGAAATTCTCGAAGAAGCTGATGTAGCCCATCAGGTTCGAGATTGAATCGAGCATCGGCCTCCCCGCGTCGAGCCCGACTTGGGCGATTTTTCCCGGGCGCAGAAAGTCTGACGCGGAGAGGCTCGAGCCGGAGGCTTTCAGCCCGAGGCCGGCAAAGCTCTCGAAGACGATCCGTGCGAGGTTGTTCCAATTACCGATCAGATAGGCAAAAATGCCAACGAATAGCGTTTTCTTGACGAGACGCGCGATGATGTCCTCGTCCGTGCCCCAACTCCAGAATAAGGCGGCAAGCGTGATGTCGATGGCGGCAAGCGTTGTCGCGAGATATCCGACCTCGCCACCCAAGAGACCAAAACCGTTGTCGATATAGCGGGTGAATGTCTCAAGGAACTGGTCGATGATGCCGGTGCCGCTCATGGCTTATCTTCTCCGGGCACGCCGGCGGCCGGATATCCTTGTGGCATCCGGCTCTGATCTTTTGGCACGGCTATCACGCCGGCTTCTGCAGCGGCAGCACCGTCCCGCTTGCCGAAAAAACGACGGCGGTTTTCGGCCCAGACCTTCAGGCAATGCTGATAGTCCGCTGCATCTTCCGCAGAGACGGTGCGGCAGCGCGCAAGCTCGGAACGATCGACGTCTTTGGTCTGCTCTGCCGTTGGTGACGCAGAGGTTTCTTCCCCGCCACGGAGGTGAATCGCACAGCCTGCGACCACCAGCACCCCGACTGAGACGAGTAGCGATAATGCCTTGAAGGGACCTGTATCAGACATCAGTGGAACATCCGCACGTCCTGGGATTGATAGCCCTGCCCCGGCGTCAGAAATCGCCGGAGCTGTTCTCGCCCCTGGTCCTGGGCTGCCGCGCGCTGCGCCGCTTCAAGGCTCTGCGCCCGACCCTGTGCCGCGACAGCGGCGGTGAGATCGGCAAGCTGCTGCGCCTGAAGTGCGAGGATCTGGTTGCCGGCCTGGGTGGCCTGCAGGGCGCCGCTGGCACCCTGGCTCGATGTTACGAGCGCCGATGTCTGGATGCGGTTGGTATCGAGGTTGCCCACGACACCGGCCTGAACTCGGAGGGAGTCCTGCAACGCGGCGACTGAGTTTTGCCAGCGCGATTGAGCGTTGTTGATCAGCAACTGGCTGGACTGGCTGCCGCTCGCCGGCGCATAGCTGGTCGAGAAGGCGCGATCGATCTGCTGGACGTCGTAGGCGATCCGCTGGGCCTGGGCCAGCAATTGCTGGGTTCGCTGGATCGAAGATTGCAGTTGCTGGAGCGAGGAATACGGCAGGCTTGCCAGATTCCTGGCCTGATTGATCAGCATCTGCGCTTCGTTCTGCAACGAGGTGATCTGATTGCTGATCTGCTGCAGTTCGCGCGCGGCGGTCAGCACGTTCTGGACGTAATTATTGGGATCGAAAACGATCCACTGCGCTCGGGCCGGCCCCGTGACGCAAAGCGTCAGGGCGATCGTGCCCGCGGCGGCGAATAGACCAAGGCGCCTCATTGTGATTTCTCCAGATTGGAGAGACTGGGGATCAGGTCCATGGCCCAGGCGACCCCGCGGTGCTGAAGCCAGGCCGGCACGAAGCCGTCATGCCCGTGCTCCGCGAGAAGCCGCTCGATTGCTGCTTGGTCGGTTTTGGAGGACGCCGCAGTAAAGGCGAGCGCAACTTCGCCGAGGCCGAGCTCGAACATCCGGTTACCGCGGCGGGACTGACAATAGTAGTCCCGCTTCGGTGTAGCCCGGCTCAGTAGCTCGATCTGACGGTCGTTGAGTCCGAAGCGGCGGTAGATGGCAGTGATCTGCGGTTCGATCGCCCGCTCGTTCGGCAGCAACAGACGCGTCGGGCAACTTTCGATGATCGCCGGCGCGATGGCGGAGCCGTCGATATCGGATAGCGACTGGGTGGCAAAGACGACGGAGGCGTTCTTCTTGCGAAGCGTCTTCAGCCATTCGCGGAGCTGGCCGGCGAAATCCTCGTCATCGAGGGCAAGCCAACCCTCATCGACGATGAGAAGTGTGGGACGGCCGTCGAGACGATCCCCAATGCGATGAAACAGGTAGGCCAGCACGGCCGGGGCCGCGCTCGTCCCGATCAACCCTTCGGTCTCGAACGCCTGGACGGATGATTCCCCAAGGCGCTCGAACTCGGCATCAAGCAGGCGCCCGGACGAACCGCCGAGGCAATAGGGTTGCAAGGCGCGTTTCAGGGCGTTCGATTGCAGAAGGACTGACAGGCCCGTCAGGGTGCGTTCCTGCATCGGCGCGGAAGCGAGAGACGTCAGTGCCGACCACAGATGGTCCTTGACCTCCGGGGTGATCTCAACCTTTTCCCGTGCCAGGATTGCACCGACCCATTCCGTGGCCCATCCACGCTCCGAGGGGTCGTCGATCCAGGCCAGCGGCTGCAACGCGACAGGTCGATCGCCTCCGTCAGACAAGGCACCGCCGAGATCATGCCAGTCGCCGCCCATGGCGAGCGCGGCCCCGCGGATCGAACCACCGAAGTCGAACGCAAACACTTGGGAGTTCGGGTAACGGCGGAACTGCATTGCCATCAGCGCGAGCAGGACGGACTTGCCAGCACCTGTCGGCCCCACCACCAGGGTATGGCCGACGTCACCGACGTGAAGCGAAAACCGGAACGGGGTTGAACCTTCAGTTTTGCCAAACAGGAGCGGCGGACCGCCAAAATGCAGATCCCGAGTCTCGCCCGCCCAAACGGCCGACATCGAAATCATGTGGGCGAGGTTGAGGGTCGAGACCGGCGGCTGCCGCACATTGGCATAGACATGCCCGGGCAGACTGCCGAGCCAGGCTTCCACGGCGTTCACTGTCTCGATCATGCAGGTGAAATCGCGGCCCTGAACGGCCTTCTCAACGAGGCGGAGCTTTTCGTCGGCCGCGCCGGGATCGACGTCCCACACCGTAATGGTCGCGGTGACAAAGGCCTGTCCGATCTGGTCCGAGCCCAGTTCCTGCAGGGCGGCGTCGGCGTCGAGCGCCTTGTTGTGAGCGTCGGTATCGAGCAGCGTCGATGCCTCGTTGGTCATGACCTCCTTGAGGATGGCGCCAACCGACTTGCGCTTGGCGAACCACTGGCGGCGGATCTTGGTCAAAAGCTTGGTGGCATCGGTCTTGTCGAGCATGATCGCGCGCGTCGACCACCGGTACGAGAATGGCAGGCGATTGAGGTCATCCAGAATTCCAGGCGTCGTCGCGCCCGGGAAGCCAACGATGGTCAGAACCCGCAGATTGGCTGAGCCCAGCATCGGCTCGAGCCCGCCGGTTAGCGGCTGGTCGGCCAACAACGCATCGATGTACATGGGAATTTCGGGCACGCGAACGCGATGCCGCTTGGTCGAAATCGTCGAGTGCAGATAGGTCAGCGTGGCCTGATCATCGAGCCATGCGCATTCTGGCATGAACCCTTCGAGAAGCCCGAGCACGCGGCTGGTTTGATCTACAAAGCCGCGAAGTACCTCGCGAACATCGGCTCCAACGGTCCGATCGCGCCCTTCATAGAGCAGTCGTTCTGCCTTGGCTGCCCCCTCCTCCGGTGGAAGATAGAGGAAGGTCAGGAAGTAGCTGGACTCGTAGTGGGCGCCGGCCTCCTCGAACTGAGCCCTGCGCTCGGCGTCAACCAATGCAGATGCGACGTCCGGAAACGTGCTCGGAGGATAGCTACCGGCAAAATGGCGCTGCGCCTCAACGAACACGGCCCAGCCAGATCCCAGGCGGCGCAGGGCGTTGTTCAGACGACCGGCCACGCCAACAAGTTCGGCTGGCACCGCACTGTCGAGGTCGGGTCCGCGGAACTTCGCTGTCCGCTGGAACGAGCCGTCCTTGTTGAGAATGATCCCCTCGTCGACGAGGGCTGCCCAGGGCAGGAAATCGCCAAGACGCGCATTGGAATGGCGATATTCGGCAAGGTTCATCATGACCGATAACTCAGAGGTTGAGATGGCCGGGAATGCGCAGATGTCGGCGCACCACGTCGACGAAGGCGGGATCGCGCTTGGCGGCCCAGACGGCGGCCATGTGGCCGATGAACCAGAGGACCAGACCCGCGATCCACAGTCGCAGTCCGAGCCCAAGCGCGGCCGCAAGCGTGCCGTTGACAATCGCGACCGATCGCGGCGCACCGCCCATCAGGATGGGCTCGGTAAGCGCGCGGTGGACGGGCACGACAAAACCTGCGACCGGCTCATCCATCAGATCACCACGCCCCCGCCGAAGGAGAAGAACGACAGGAAGAAGCTCGAGGCGGCGAACGCGATCGACAGACCGAATACGATCTGGATCAGCCTGCGGAAACCACCCGAGGAATCTCCGAACGCGAGCGTGAGGCCGGTGACGACGATGATGATGACGGCGATGATCTTGGCGACCGGCCCCTCGACCGACTGCAGGATCTGATTGAGCGGTTGCTCCCACGGCATGTTCGAGCCGGCGGCCCATGCCGGCGGTGCTGCCAAGAGCACCGCGCCGAAAGCCGCCAACGATGCCCCACGAAAAAAGCGAAATTGCAGACGCATGTCAGTCTCCTGCTGATGAAAGGCTGTAGTCACCGGCGGCTCCAAGCCCCGAGACGATGGCGAGCTCGGAGAGACGACGGTCGGCGCCGCGCCCCGCAAGGACGGCGACGATGTTGATGGTCTCGGCGATCAGGGCACGCGGAACCGTAATGACGGCTTCCTGGATGAGCTGCTCAAGCCGCCGCAAGGCACCGAGCGCGGTGCCCGCGTGAATCGTGCCGATGCCGCCAGGATGACCGGTGCCCCAAGCTTTGAGCAGATCGAGTGCCTCCGCACCGCGGACCTCGCCAACCGGGATACGATCGGGACGCAGTCGGAGCGAGGACCGAACGAGATCCGATAGCGTCGCCACGCCATCTTTGGTCCGCAATGCTACAAGGTTGGGCGCCTTGCACTGAAGTTCGCGCGTGTCTTCGATCAGAACGACCCGATCGGAGCTCTTTGCCACCTCGGCCAGGAGCGCATTCGTCAACGTTGTCTTGCCGGTCGATGTCCCACCGGCGACAAGGATATTCTTACGAGCGGCGACCGCACCCTTCAGGATTGTGGCCTGCTTCGAGGACATGATCTCTCTGGCGACGTAGTCGTCGAGCGTAAAGACGGCGACAGCGGGCTTGCGGATCGCGAACGCCGGAGCTGCCACGACGGGAGGCAAGAGACCTTCGAAGCGCTCCCCGGTTCCGGGCAATTCGGCCGAGACCCGAGGCGCGCCGGCATGCACCTCGGCGCCGACGTGATGCGCCACCAGGCGAACAATGCGCTCGCCATCTGCTGCGGACAAAGTTTCGCCTGTATCGATCAAGCCGCTCGACAACCGATCGATCCACAACCGCCCATCCGGGTTGAGCATCACCTCGATGATCGTTTCATCCTCGAGGTAGCTGGCAATCGCCGCGCCAAGCGCGCTACGCAGCATTCGCGCACCGCGCGAATTCGCTTCCGATTGGATGGAATGGATTGCCACCGACGTCCCCACCGAATGAGGACCTCCACAGCGGGCCCTCAGGTGGGGATGATTAGAAAAGGCACCAATGGGCTTGGCGCAACGAGCGCTTTCGGTGATCGTAGACTGGCGTAGAAAAAGAAAGACCGAGAACCGATGTTTGAGGCTTACTCAATCGCATCGGGTCGCTTGCGAGTTGCTGCTCACACTCGGCCTCATCATACGCGCTCATAGTATGACCGTGGCGCCGGCGCTATTCATTCAATCACTGCAACATCCGCCTGCGGTGTGATCGGGCCAAAGCGTTATACGCGATTGCGTATATTGACGTTCCATACGCGAGTTCGTATATTTTCTCTATATACGCATCCACGTATATTGACATTTTATACGCATTCGCGTATCAAGCTCCAATGGATACGATCGCTCGAACCCCTCGGCAGCTTGGCGCCGCCATTAAGCGGCACCGCCGGCAAAAAAAACTCACCCAGAGCGGCCTAGGCGACAAGATGCACGCGCGCCAAGCGACAGTCTCGAAGCTGGAGGCCGGCGAACCAGCGACGCAACTGCGCATCCTCATGGATGCGCTGGCCGCGCTCGACTTGGAACTGGTCCTCCGACCACGCACGAAGGTGTCGGCCAAAGCCATCGAGGATCTGTTCTGATGGGACGCCGTCCTATCCGAGCGCCTCTCAACGTCTACCTGAATGCTCGTCTGGTCGGGCGGCTGCGGCGGGAGAGCAGCGGCGCCATCGATTTCCAATACGACGAAGCCTGGCTGGGATGGGAGAACGCCATCCCGGTCTCGGTATCGATACCTCTACGCGAAGACCGCTATATCGGTGACCCCGTCATTGCAGTCTTCGATAACCTGCTTCCCGATAACGACGACATCCGCCGGCGTGTCGCCGAACGCGCGCATGCCGGCGGAGCCGATGCTTACAGCCTGCTTTCCGCGATCGGCCGCGACTGCGTCGGCGCCCTGCAATTCCTTCCGGATGGAACGGCACCCGGAGCGGCGGGTGCGATTGACGCTCGCGTCGCGAGCGACCAGGACATCGCGGCGGTCCTTGCCAATCTCGCCAACAATCCGCTCGGCATCGGTCCCGATCAGGAGTTTCGTATCTCTCTGGCTGGAGCCCAGGAAAAAACCGCGCTTCTCTACTGGAAGGACAAGTGGCATGTGCCGCACGGTACGACCGCCACCACGCACATCATCAAACCGCAGATCGGCAGGTTACCGAACGGCGTCGACCTGACCCACAGCGTTGAAAACGAGCATCTCTGCCTGAAGCTCGTCGCCGCGCTCGACTTGCCCGTCGCCAAGTCGCGCATCGTTGATTTCGCGGGCCGGCGCGTGCTCGCCATCGAGCGCTTCGACCGCACATGGGCGCACGACGGACGGCTTCTGCGCCTGCCACAGGAAGATTGCTGTCAGGCGCTTTCCGTCCCGCCCGGGCGCAAATACGAATCGGACGGCGGCCCGGGCATCCGAAATATCTCTGATCTCCTCAAAGGCAGCGATACACCGGCGACCGACCAAGCGACCTTCTTCAAGGCACAAATCGTTTTCTGGCTTCTGGCGGCTACTGACGGCCACGCCAAGAATTTCAGCATCCACCTCTCGCCCGGCGGACGATTCGTCCTCGCGCCGCTGTACGACATCATCTCAACGCAACCGAGCCTCGATGCCAAGCAGATCACGCAAAACCAGATGAAGCTCGCCATGGCGATCGGCAATAGTCGCCACTACGTAGTACACACGATTCTCGGCCGACATTTCGTGCAAACCGCAAGGACTTGCGGCCTGCCCGACAGCGTGGTTCGCGGCATCATCGAAGAGCTCGCGGATACGGCTGGCACGAAGATCGACGCAACGATTGCGAAGCTGCCGAAAGATTTCCCGCAGGCGATGGCAGAATCCATCGCGACCGGCGCGAAGCGACGCCTCAACAGCCTCGTCACGACGGAGAGTGGCGCTTAGGTCGCGCGGGTCACCACTCCACCTCGCCGTCCGATTGCTCGCAGAAAATGCTTGCTTCGACCACGTCGAAAGCGCTGACCGGCATGGTGGAAGGGACTGAATTCATCCAGCAAGCAAAGGATTGGATCCAAGGTAGCCCGAACCAAACCAACGCCGCGATCTGCAGCGCTACGTTGAGACTGAACGCGACTTGATAAGCCAAGATCGACCTATGGTCATCGTTCGTGGACCATTGCTCCAGGATCAGTCCGGTCGCATATTGTGCCAGAAATGCCCAACCAAAGTGCAAGACGTTCAAGGCGCCATTGGCACGGCCGGCAAGCTCCGACGGAAAGTAATCAGCTATCACGGCAAAGCTGACCACAGTTGCCGTTCCGATGATTGCGACAACCGACCAGGGCAAGATGGACGGCAGAGGTACTCGCAGGATCAAGGCTAGCTCGGCTGCGATAAATAGCACGGCCACCATCGCGAATATCGTCTCAGCCGTGAGACCTGTTCGTTTGACGTGATGGATCGTCATGCCGAACAACCAGGCACCCCCGCTGAGTACGATCGACATGATGAACAGCTGTCTGACGAGGCCCGCGCGATCGAGGCCCTCCACGTCTGCAAGCCACGGTGATGCCCACAATCCCTGCAGCGACCAAGCTGAACCAACGCAAGTCGCCGACAACGGGGCTATCCGCCAGAAGCGCCTGTCGCTGAAAACGGATCCCAGGGTGGCGGAGGCTGGTGCTTTCGATGGGATAACGCGTTGCTCAGGAACTACGACATAGATGAGGATCGCTGTGGCACCGGTCGCAGCCGCCAGGACCTCAAAGAGCTGCCGCCAGCCCATCCAAGCGAGCAGGTGTTCGACGGGAACTGTGGCGGTCACCGCTCCTAGTGATCCCAGCATGATCATGTAGCCGTTGAGCAAGGCAACTCGCTCCCTGGGGAACCAAAGGATGATGGACTTAAGTCCTGCCGTCAGCGCCCCCGCGACGCCAAGCCCGATCATCGCACGCGCGATCAAAAACGACAGGAAGCCGGTCGATACGGCGAACAGTCCGGCGCCCAGTGCTGCGAACCAGAGCAGCGCGCTCTGGACCCGACGCGGACCAAAGCGGTCCAACAATATACCGACCGGGATCTGAGCCGCCGCAAAGACCAGGAAATAGACTGACGTAAGCAGTCCGAGGTTGGCTGACCCAAGCCCGGCATCCGAGCTGAGATCACTCACGATCAAAGCGTTGATCGTCCGAAACAGATACGAAAGATAGTAGCCAGCAGCAAACGGTAGAAATACGCGCACGGTGAGACGCCACGTCCTTGTAACTTGCATGCCGGCCTTCTTGCTCATCAACTCATTCGAGCCGATAGCGCGTTCGGCTTTTTATAGGCTCGGCTAAATTGCTGCGGTCGTAGGCTGGCGTAGAAAAAGAAGGGTTCGCGCGATGGCGCATAGAGAGCGATCAGTCAGGTCCGCCGGCGGGCTCCTGACGGACGATATCTTCCGGTATCTCACGCAGAAAGCTCTGCCCCTTTTGCAAACGACGCCCGAGCGCCTCGACAAATCCTTCAAACCGCTCCCGGCCTTTTGCCTGCGCAGCCGCCTGCGCGTCGTTCGGTAGCGGTGGCGTAACCGTCAGCCAGAAACGGACGAAGAGAGCCAGCGTCTCGGCCGTTAAACCGACGTCTCGCTCCAGTCTCTGCAGCTGACGCGACAGTCGATCCAGGCGACGGGTAAACGCCGCCTCCCGCCTATCCGATCCATCCGGCGACAGAAACGAAGCAACGGCCGCCTCCACGATCGCAGACCGGGAGAGCTTCTGGCGATCGGCCAGATCCGAGATCTGCTTCAGAAGCTCTGGCGGGAAATACACGTTCATCCGGTCGCGCATATTGCCTCAGAGCTCCATGCCGTCATTCGGGTCCATGGCGGCTTGACGGGCGACGCCGCGCATTTGCTGACGGAGAAGCCGGGACTGGCGGACCGCGTCCTCGTCGTCGTCAAGAACGACGGCAAATTCCTCGGCTGGCGTCGGTTCGGCCGTCTCCTTGGCGATCGCGACGTGATCGGGGAGTTCGGGCTCGCGACGAAGGCCGCTATTCGCCGAATCTTCCTCCGCTCGCCCCCTTTCGGTTGGAAGCGACGCCGGCTTGGGCGCTCCCAATGCAGACCATCCGTCCGTTCGCGGTGACCGGCCGGATGCGGCTGGATCGGGCGGCGGCAAGACCCGCTCGGTAAACCGCCGATCTTCATAGTAGCGAGCCTTCCGAGCTCGAATGGGCGCCGTCCCCGCCACCATGACGATCTCGTCCATTGGCGAAAGCTGCATGACCTCGCCTGGTGTCAGCAGCGGCCTTGCCGTCTCCTGCCGTGAGACCATGAGATGCCCCAGCCATGGGTTCAATCGGTGCCCGGCATAGTTCTTCATCGCCCGCATTTCGGTCGCCGTACCAAGCGCATCGGACACACGCTTCGCGGTCCGCTCGTCATTGGTCGCAAAGCTGACCCGGACGTGGCAGTTATCGAGGATCGCATTGTTAGGCCCATAGGCCTTCTCGATCTGATTGAGCGACTGCGCGATCAAAAAACTCTTGATGCCGTACCCCGCCATGAAGGCGAGCGCGGACTCGAAGAAATCGAGCCGCCCAAGCGCTGGGAACTCATCCAGCATCATCAGGACACGATGCCGGCGGTCGCGGGCGTGCAAGTCCTCGGTCAGGCGTCGGCCGATCTGATTCAGCACCAGGCGGATCAATGGTTTGGTTCGTGAGATATCCGAGGGAGGCACCACCAGGTACAGCGTCGTGGGGCGGCTATCTGCGATCAGATCGGCAATCCGCCAGTCGCACCGGCAGGTCACCTGGGCCACGACGGGATCGCGGTACAGCCCGAGGAACGACATCGCGGTGGACAGGACGCCTGAACGTTCGTTCTCGGACTTGTTGAGGAGTTCGCGGGCGGTCGAGGCGACCACGGGATGAGCACCCTGCTCGCCAAGATGCGCGGTGGTCATCATCGCCTTCAGCGTCGCTTCGATCGGCCGCTTCGGGTCGGACAGGAAGGCGGCGACGCCAGCCAGGGTCTTGTCGGCCTCCGCGTAAAGGACATGAAGGATGGCGCCGACCAGAAGCGAATGACTGGTCTTCTCCCAATGGTTCCGCTTGTCGAGCGAGCCCTCGGGGTCGACCAGGACATCGGCGACGTTCTGGACGTCGCGAACCTCCCACTCTCCCTGCCGGACCTCGAGCAGCGGATTGTAGGCTGAGGATTTTGGGTTGGTCGGATCGAACAACAGGACGCGGCCATGTCGCGCGCGGAAGCCGGCCGTCAGTTGCCAGTTCTCGCCCTTGATGTCGTGCACGATGGCCGAGCCCGGCCAAGCCAGCAACGAGGGAACGACGAGGCCGACGCCTTTGCCGGACCGGGTGGGCGCAAAGCACAGCACATGCTCCGGTCCGTCGTGCCGAAGGTAGTCGCGATCGAGCTTCCCCAGCACCACGCCATCCGGACCAAGAAGTCCGGCCGCTTGAACCTCTTCCAGATCAGCCCAGCGCGCTGAACCATAGGTCTCGACATTCTTGGCCTCGCGCGCGCGCCAGACGGACATGCCGATCGCCGCCGCGATCGACACGAATGTCCCCGACGCCGCGATGAAGGCCCCCTCAACAAAGACCTCTGGCGCATAAGCATCAAAGACGAACCACCACCAGAAGAAGACCGGCGGGTAATAGATCTTGAAGCCCGCCAGTTCGAACCAGGGCCGCCCGAGTTCGGTCTGCCAGGCGAGCCGCCAGGCGGTCCACTCGGTCGCGCCCCAGATGGCCAGCAAGACGATCATGCCGACAACGATCACCTGCCCCCAGAGGATCTTGGTTCCGGACATCGCGAACGCCCTTCCGCAACTGAATTAGAGAGATTGCTAAAGGCCGAGGTCGCGCTTGCGACCAAAGCCCCATTCGATGCCACCGCCGTCCTTCACAACGCCGGTGACGTGTTGGCCGAGCTTCTGTTCGAGCTCGCGCGACCAAGGCACGAGCTGAAACCCAAGCCCGTTATCGATCATGGCGAAGCGTCCCGAGGTAAGCGTCAGCCGCTGGCGAAACGTGCCCGCCACATGCTCCCCGGAAGCCGCCTTCACGTGAGGCAGGCCGGTGTCGGCCGAGACCTTTGCGGCCACCTCGTCCAGCTCGCGTCGGCGCAACGTGTCCAGAAGGCCGCGCTGCAAGATGATGCGTTGGCCCTGCCGCCGCGCCAGGCCCTCTTGAACCAGATGCTCGGTACGGGCTTCCATGGCGTCGCGGGTCTCGTGGCCGAATCCGCCCATGGCGAGCGGCATGGGATCTCGTTCGACCAGTCGATGGTCGAGCCAAGTGGCCCCTCTTGCGGTAACCTGCCCACCGAGATCGAGATCGGAACGGGTCGCGAGGACCAAGGTGGGGTGCGCATCGCCGGCTGGACCGAAGCGGCGGACTTCGACGATTCCGCCGATGGGCGGTGCATGTTCGAAGGCCTCGATCCCTCGCAAGCGGACGTGGTGCGCGCGTCCATCAGTTCCATCGATCAGGGCGTAAGCCTCACCCGTCAGCTCATCGTGTAGTCCCCGATCGACCAGCCGTCCGATAATCTGGGAAGTCGGCTGTCCACCTTCGATGACGAAGTCGGCAACGCCGCGCGCTTCTCCACGCTCGGTAAAGGCGCGGTGCATGGTCTTGATGATGTCGCCGCGCATGCCGAGGTCGCGCAAGCTGCGCTCGGCTTCGAGCCCGACCATCCATTCCCCTGGTGCGCTGGATGCGGCAAGACCCTTCTTCTCCAGATGTTGAAGGCGCCCGACCATCAGGCGCCGGATCTCGGGGGCGGATTTGCCAGGATTCTCCGGGCGAAGATCGACATACCCGGTCTCATCGGCCGCCAGCCGGATCTCCCGATCGAGCCGTGTCCATCGCTCCACTGTTACTTCCCCCTCCAGCGAATTGCGAATCTCGTGCTCGGGCTTTGGACCTAGTTCGATCGCAACCAGTTCCTCGGCGCGTGAGCGCAGGCCCTGGCTGATATAGTCGCGGGAGATCACGAGATCCGCCCCTTGCTCATCTACTCCCCGCACGAGGAGATGGACGTGAGGGCTGTCCGTGTTCCAGTGATCGACGGCTACCCAATCGAGCCGCGTACCGAGATCGGTCTCCATCTGCCTGGCGAGATCGCGGGCGAAGGCCTTCAGGTCGGTCATGTCACCGGCATCCTCTGGTGAGACGATGAACCTGAAATGATGCCGGTCGTCCTTGCACCGTTCTGCAAAGGCCGCGCTATCGGCGCGGTCGCAGCCCTCATCGAACATCTCTGCCCTCTCGCCACTTCGAGTCACGCCGTCGCGCTTGAGATATGAAAGATGGGCGGTCAGTGGCGCTGAACGGAACGCTCGCCCCTTGTGCCGGACAACACGCGCCTTCACCAAAATGCGCCGCGTCGGGCTGAACAACCTGGCGCGGCTGAAACCGAGTCTGCCGCGGCCAAAGGTCGAGCGCCCGTAGACGGCAGAACGCCTGCCAGCGGCGGCCTGACTCGATGTGTGTCCTGCTTTCTTCGCCGCCCGCAGCACCTGGTTGATGAAGCTCTTGGGCTTCGGCGCGCGGGTGTTGCGGATGCGCCCGGGCCGGATACGCAGTTCGCTGTCACCTGTTGTCATCCCCAGCGCTCCGAGCGAGCAAAAATGCCTACAGTGCCTAAAATCGTTCTGATTGCATTGTTGAAAACCGAAGGCGCGGCACGCGCCTCGACCGACCGGCACGCCAGGACCCAAGCCATGTCAATGGCTTGCGGTTCGACCGGCGAGCCCCTTTTATCTCGCCTTCCTAATCGGGCATTCAAAGTCAACTCATTCCTACGCTTTTCTTCGACTCTCTGCACTTCAGTCATCACACACGCCTTGCAACAACAACGCGCACACCTCACCAAAGCCGCGACCGCGGTTTGCATTCTCCAGGCGGGGTCCATGCGTTCCTTCGCGTTCAGCACATCGGCCGTCGCATGCTCTTCATCAGGTTCGTAAACAGGGCCGTCCAAGCAGTCTGGCGCTCTCATCACGAAGATGGCAGCAGACAAGAGATAGCGGACATTCCCCGTTTCGCGGCCCCGCCAGGGGACGCTCACCGCGCGCGCGGATCTCTAATGGTTGCTCCTTCTCAACATGCCGGCTGCAACACCAGCGCTAAACTTTTGCGTCCCCGCAGCAATTACTGCGCAGGCTTCAAACGCAATCTTTGTGTGACCTTGGCGCCGAACCCAACGCGGAAGTCGGTCTGATTGACCCACATCCTGTGCAGGATGCTCGCAAGCTTGCGTGCGACCGCGACGATCGCGCACAGCATGCTCGACCGTTTGGCGATCCGCAGGCCCCACGCCCGCAACGCCGACCATTTCCTGACCCGTAGCAGCAGGCTTGCTGCCGCCTCGCAGAGCGCCTCGCGAACCGCGACGTCGCCCTGTTTGGTAATTCGGCCTTCGTAGTCGATGGACGTTCCAGACTGGTGTCGCCTCGGCGTCAGGCCAAAATGTGCGCCGACTGTCCGGGATCGTGCAAAACGAAGAGGGTCATCAACACCGACCTTGAACGAAAGGGCGGCAACGGGACCGACGCCAGGTACGGTCATCAACCGACGACAGATCGCATCATGCTGGACGACCTGCAGGAGCACCTTATGCAATCGTTCGTAGCCCTCGAAGATCGCTCGGCGTACGTCCAACATGGCCTCAATCATCATGCAAAATACCGGATCGCTGTGCTCGATGAGCTCGCGGACCCGCGCTTCGTATCCCCCTCGTCCGACCGCTCCAACCATCAGACCGTACGCCCTCAGCGTGCCACGAATGTGGTTTTCAAGGTCGACCAGCTTGCGCTTGAGGAGCTTTCTGTTGGCTAGCAGCGAGCGCATTTTCTGCATCTCGATGTTCTTGACATGGACGGCACGATACCAGCCCAGCCGCATCATCTGCGCGATGCCGCGCGCATCGTTGCGATCCGTTTTGTTGCGCATCGTCGATAACGAAACGCGCATATGGCGCGCTTCCACGACAATGATCGGAAGCCCGGCTGGCTGTAGTTCGCGATAGAGCCAGATGCCAAGCGATGACGCCTCGACTCCCACTCTATCGAGGCGATCCGCGTAGCTCTCCACAGCGGAGCGGATCGCCTCCGGCTCCGTGCTGACCTTCACTTCGCGAACCGTGAGACCCTCACGATCGACGATGCAAAGGCTGGTTTCGTCAAGACCGACGTCCAATCCAACATATAGTTTCATTGGAGCTCTCCATTGTGTGAACGACCACATAAGTGGTTGCACCACGCTCCGGATTCGGCCACCGGGTGACTATCCCCGTGCACCGGTATCTCGAAGCCCGATTTGAAGAGCCGTCCTGCTGTCGTGCCTTCCCACTGCTCCCCCCATTCCCTCCATTCTTCTCCAGAGCACGCCAATGCATGCCAGCTTGCGCATTCAGTCATTGCGAGCCTCCCGCATCAGATCTCGCGACGAACAACTTTGCTGTCCGTGGCACAATGGCGGAGATGTCGTGAACCGAAGCGGCCGTCGGCGATAGGGTCGGCGAGCGCACAGGCTGCAGACGGGCAGCGGCTTTTGAGCTTTCAAGCCGCACAATGAAGATCGATCCCACCGATGGCCGCAGACTTGCAGCGCTAGAAATGGCAATGTCGCTGCCGATGCCGGGCACAAGCTTCTGCAAATAGGCCTGGGTCTCAGCTGGTAACGGACGGCCGGCGAGATGCTCTCCATAACGAGCAGGTCCCGCGTTGTAGGCTGCAAGGAAGCCTGGCGCACCGAAGCGGTCGCGCAGTTCGCGCAGGTACGCCGTACCTGCAAGGATGTTCTCGTGGGGATCGTAGGGATCGTTGCCCAGGTTGTACCGCAGACGTAGCTCCGCCCAGGTTTCCGGCATGATCTGCATTAGCCCCATGGCGCCTTTCGGTGACTTGGCACGCACGTTTCGGGCGCTTTCGACGTCTATGACTGCCAGTATCCATCGCACCGGCATGCCAAAGCGACGCGAGGCCGCTTCAACGAAATCCGCAAATGAATTGCCAGTTTGATAACTCGCTGTGAGCTCTGCCGGTCGCGTCTCGGCGGCAGCAGCAGCGTTACTCACAGTCAGTGCCACGAACAGGGGCACGGCAGCGCACAGGCTCCTCTCGAAAAAATGCAAGAGTGCCGGCGTGCTCGCGCCCGTCCAGGGTAAAGCCGCTTCGCGCCGGCCTTTCGGCCGCGCTGGACCGCCGCTGCGCGCGTCGGCTTTGCAAGCTTTGGTCGGGACGGAGGAATGGTCCTGCACTTGATCGAAGAGAGGAATGGCAGAACGGAAACGTAGAACACGCACGATCACTCCTCCCACGTCCACACCGGGAGGGCACGGCCGATCACCGCCGACCCCGGCAAGAATCCGAAATATCGGCCATCAAGAGAATCGTGAGACTGCCAGTTCATGAGAAAGAGCTCGCCGTCTGCGACGACGCGGCAGCCCTGCCATTTCGGCAGCGGCCGGCCGCGTCCGTCACGATCCCGGGCCTGGCCGACTTCAATTTCATTCACGGAAATAGTGAGACCGCTTCTGCAGACCGTCTGCCCCGGCAGCGCCAAGACCCGCTTGAGCATGGGGACGCCGACCGGCAGATAGCCGTTCAGGTCTAGAAAGGTCGCAAGTGGTTCCGGCGGCTGAATGGCGACCAGCTCTGTGACATGAAAGAGTTTTGCCGATCGCAAGCGATAGAGACCGATAGGTACGCTCGTCGATGCATTCCAGATGTAGAGCGGAAGCGGCTCCAGAAAGATTGTCGTGACAAGGGCGGCAGCAACCACGAACGTCGTTATCAGCATGATGAAACGGCACGTCATCGCATCACCTTTTGACGATTAAACCAGGCTTGATGGCGCGCTGTCGTATACGGACGCGGATTTTCGTTCACGGACAGACGGTTATGAACGTGATGCCAATGATCAGGAGCGACATCGGCGGGATCGATGCCGAGCGCTTCGACCGCATCGACCATCTGCAGCACTCGTTCGACCTTCGGCCAACCGGAGAGCCGCAGCAAAATCTCTCCACCCGGCTTCACATACGGCACGGTCGAGCAGCGCTGTCCTGGCGCGACCGCGCGCAAGATGTCAATCCGCGAGATGATCGTGCCAAAGTCGCTGGAGGTCCAACGGACGAAGGCAAAGATGCTGCCAGGCGCGAATGACAGTACACGCCGGTGACCATCAAGCTTCCGTTCATTGACGACGCGACCGAACCGAAGGCGGTTTTCGATGCGCTTCTCGAGCCACAACACTTCCACTTCCGTGAGATCGCTCATGCGGCGGCTCCCTGACGCTGGAGCTGGTAGCCGTGGGCTTGAGGCTCGATGGAGAGTGTGCGTGGCCTGCAAAGGCAGGCTGAACTGTCGGACTGCCGTTGCCGAGCGCCGCCAACGTGGCTTTCGGCCTGCTCCGTTAGAAGAAATCCGAAGGATTTCTGGTTAGCCGGGGTACTGACCTGTGCCCCCTCGCCGGCCGTGCTGCTGCGAAAATGCTGCACA
>NZ_VSST01000090.1 GCF_019402665.1 Bradyrhizobium canariense | reverse complement strand
GCCGTCGCCGCCGGTGATCGTGGTGGCGCCATAGGGCGCGCCGCCGGTGACCTCGTCGAGCTTCATCTGGCCGGCAAAGCCGTAGTTCAGGCCGACCACGACCATGCCGAAATGCAAGAGGTTGGTGATGATCGAGAACAGCGTCGTCTCCTGGCCGCCATGCTGGGTCGCGGTCGCCGTGAAGGCGCCGCCGACCTTGCCGTGCAGCGCGCCCTTGGCCCAGAGACCACCGGCCTGGTCGAGGAAGTTCGCCATCTGCGAGGCCATGCGGCCGAAGCGGGTGCCGGTGCCGACGATGATCGCATCGTAATTGGCGAGGTCCTCGATTTTGGCGATCGGGGCGGTCTGGTCGACCTTGTAATAGGAGGCTTTCGCGACCTCGGCCGGCACCAGCTCGGGCACGCGCTTGATGTCGACGGTGGCGCCGGCTTCGCGCGCGCCCTCGGCGACGGCATTGGCCATCGCTTCGATGTGGCCATAGGCGGAATAATAAAGGACGAGAACTTTGGTCATGATGATCTCCGTTGGATGCAGATTTGATGGTGGGTGTCGGGAGCGTCATGCCGGGACAAGCCGGCATGACGAATGCGTTTCTAAGCCGCGTCGACGAGCACGATCTCGGAATCTTCCAATGCCGTGATCTTCAGACTGTCTTCGTCGCGGATCGCGGCGCCGTCGCGGGCGTTGACGCGCACGCCGTTGATCTCGACCGACCCCGCCGCGGGCACGAGATAGAGGTGCCGCGACTTGTGCGGCACGTACTCCGCGCTCTCGCCTGCCTTCAGCGTGGTGGCGAGCACCCGCGCATCGGCGCGGATCGGCAGCGCGTCCGTGTCTTGCTCGAAGCCGCTCGCGATGGTGACGAGCTTGCCGGAGCGGTCTCCTTTCGGAAACGGCTTCGAGCCCCAGGTCGGCTGTCCGCCACGCGCGGTCGGCTCGATCCAGATCTGGAAGATCCGGGTCTTGCTCGGCTCCAGATTGTACTCGGAGTGGCGGATGCCGCTGCCGGCGCTCATCACTTGCACGTCTCCCGCTTCGGTGCGTCCCTCGTTGCCGAGGCTGTCCTGATGGGTGATCGCGCCCTCGCGCACATAGGTGATGATTTCCATGTTGGCGTGGGGATGGGCTGGAAAGCCGGTGTTCGGCGCGATCTCGTCGTCGTTCCACACCCGCAAGGCGCCGTGACCCATGTTGTCGGGGTCATAATGGCTTGCGAAGGAGAAATGATGCTTGGCGTTGAGCCAACCGTGATCGGCGCCGCCGAGCTTTGCGAAAGGTCTGAGTTCGATCATCTGCGTAATTCCTTGTTTTGGCGGGTGGCGCCTTGATCAGGCGCCGAAACCGCCGTCGACGTTGAGCACCGCGCCGGTGACGAAGGAGGCTTCCGGGCTTGCGAGGAAGACGATTCCGGCGGCGACTTCCTCGGGACGGCCGAAGCGCTGCAGCGCGTGCTGCTTGCGCTGGGTCTCGGCGAACTCGCCGCCGTCCTTCGGATTCATGTCGGTGTCGATCGAGCCGGGCTGCACCACGTTCACGGTGATGCCGCGCGGGCCGAGGTCGCGGGCTGCGCCCTTGGTGTAACCGACCACGGCCGCCTTGGTGGCGACGTAGTCGGCAAGGCCCGGGAACGAGGCGCGGTCGGCAAGCATCGAACCGACGGTGACGATGCGGCCGCCCTCGACCATCAATTGCGAAGCGGCGCGGATCGCCGCGATCACGCCATGCACGTTGACCGCGTCCTGGCGGGCGAGCGCTTCGGTGTCGGCATTGGCATCGTCGATCGCGCCGCCGCTCGCGACGCCGGCATTGTTGACGAGGATGTCGAGATGGCCGAACTCCTTCGCGACGGCCTTGACGAGCTGCGTCACGTCCTTGGCCGAGGCCTGGTCGGCCTTGAAGGCGCGGGCCTTGACGCCCCGGGCCTTCAACTCGGTGACGACCGCTTCCGCCTTTTCGGGAGAGGCAACGTAGCTGATGGCGACATCAGCACCTTCATCGGCGAGTGCGCGGGCAGAGGCCGCGCCGATACCGCGCGAGCCGCCGGTGACGAGGGCAACCTTGCCTGAGAGCTTCTTGGTCATTGGATTTCTCCAGTCCTGAATGTCTGATGACCCTTGGATAAGCCTCCGCCTGTGGTATATAAATAGAAACTGTTGAAACGTATTGTTTCCAAAAACATCCCGATCGGACCCGCCATGGCCAAACTTCCCGATTTCGAGGCACTCGCGATTTTCGCAAAAGTTGTGGAATTACGGTCGTTTGCGGGGGCCGCGAGCGAGCTCGCGATGTCCAAGGCGACGGTGTCCAAAGCGGTCACGCGCCTCGAAGAGCGGCTCGGCGCCCGGCTGTTCAACCGCACCTCACGCCGGCTCGCGCTGACCGATGCTGGCCATAAGCTCGCCGAGCGTGCGACGCGCCTGCTGTCCGATGGCGAAGCCGCGGAGAACGAGGCGCTGGCGCAGTCGGTCGCGCCGCGGGGCCTGGTGCGGCTCGCCGTGCCCATGACATTCGGGATCAAGGCGGTGGCGCCGCTGCTGCCGGAGTTCTTCGAAACCTATCCCGAAGTCTCGGTAGACCTGCATCTGAGCGATGCGACCATCGATTTGATCGGCGAGGGCTTTGACATGGCTGTGCGGATCGCGCGGCTGCCGGATTCCTCGTTGATCGCGCGGCGCCTCTTCACCATGCCGCGTTTCACTGTGGCCGCGCCGTCCTATCTGAAGCGCGAGGGACGACCGACGCATCCGATGCATCTGGCCGCGCACAAATGCTTCAGCTACGCCTATCTCTCGACGCCGAACGTCTGGCACTACACCAATGCGGCCGGCGAGCAGGCCAGCGTGCGTCCGGGCGGACAGCTCCGTGCCAACAACGGCGACGCGGTGATGCCGGCGCTGATCGCCGGCCTCGGCATCGCCGACCTTCCAGAATTCATCGTCGGCGACGCCATCTCCTCCGGCGAGGTCGAAGTGATCCTGAAGGACTGGAAGCAGGTCGAAGGCGCCGTGCATCTGGTGACGCCACCCGGCGGCCCGCGCCCCGCACGCGTCGAGGCGCTCGGCGATTTTCTCGCAGCGAAACTGCCGGGTACGTGCAAACGGCGGGTGAAGAAGAGCGAGCGAACAGCGTAGGTGCCGTAGGGTGGGTAAAGCGAAGCGTGCCCACCAATTCACGCGAGGAATCGCAAGTGCCTCAGTACCGCCGAGCGCAAGGCAACATGTTCTTCTTCACCGTCGTGCTAGCTGATCGGTCAAGTACGCTACTCGTCGACCAGGTTGATCGCCTACGCCAGATTTACCGAACGGTCGTGCAACGCCGGCCGTTCGAGACCGTCGCGATTTGTATCTTGCCTGACCACCTCCATGCGATCTGGGCGTTGCCTTAGGATGACGCCGACTTTTCGTCGCGATGGAATCTGATCAAGGGTGGGTTTTCGCGGCGGCTGGAGGCCGGCGAGCGTTCAATCAGTAAGTCGAGGAAGCGCGAGAAGGGCATCTGGCAGCGCCGCTTCTGGGAGCACTCAATTCGCGACGATGCTGACTTGGAGCGGCACGTTGATTACATACACTTCAATCCCGTGAAGCATGGCCTCGTCACGCGTGTGCGCGATTGGTCGTTCAGCAGCTTCCACCGCTATGTTGATCAAGGCACCCTTCCCGTGGATTGGGGAGGGGATATGCGGGACGTTGCCGGGCAATTCGGCGAATGATGGTGGGCACGGCGCGCGAAGAGCGCGCCTTTGCCCACCCTACGGCACCTCGCCGCACAGCTATCGTAGGGTGGGCAAAGCGAAGCGTGCCCACCAATCTTCGACTACGATACCTTCACGCCGTCGATCGCGACCACGCGCAAGGCCGGCCGCAACGTCCCCTCCAGCTGTGTCTTCAATTCGTGCACGCGCGGATCGCTCGAGCGTGCCGCACACACCGCGTATTGATGCACGGATTGCGCCAATGCGCGTTGCGCTTCCGGCGTTCGTGTCACGTCAGGCTTTGAAAGCCGCAACACGATAGCGGCGAGATTCACCAGCATCTCGTCCAGCGCCACGTCAATGGTCTGAAGTCTATTCATCGCTCCACTCCCTGGGAGGCAACGGGAGGGTCCAGGGGACGTTCCTGACCGGGCGGAACATGGATAATGCTTCGTTAATCCCGCCGCGCGGCTTGTTCTTGCGGAGGGTCACGCTAGGCTGGCGACACAAAAAAACAGGGGGGAAGTCTGCCATGGATCGACGCGATGTCCTGCGCGCCGCTGCCGCATTGCCGTTGTTGCCTGCGTTGTCGAGCGCGGCTTTCGCGCAAGCCTATCCCACTCGCAACGTCACCATGATCGTGCCGTTTCCAGCCGGCGGCCAGGCGGATCTCGCGGCGCGCCCCGTCGCACAGGCGCTGGAGCGAATCCTCGGCAAAGCGGTCATCGTCGACAACCGCGCCGGCGGTGGCGGTGGATCCGTTGGCAACGCCGCGGCGGCGCGCGCCGAGCCTGACGGCTACACGCTGCTGATGACGCTGTCCTCGCTCGCGGTGCTGCCCGAGGCCGACCGGCTGTTCGACCGTCCGGTCGCCTACGAGCTCTCGCAGTTCATGCCGATCGCGCGGGTGCTGGCCGATCCCACGCTGCTCGCGGTACCGGCCTCGGCGCCGTGGAAGACCGCGCAGGATTTCGTCGAGGATGCCAGGAAGCGTCCCGGCCAGATCACCTATGGCTCGTCGGGGCCTTACGGCACGTTGCATGTGGCGATGGAGATGTTTGCGAGCAGCGCCGACATCAAGCTGCTCCATGTGCCGTTTCGCGGCGCCGGACCGGCTCTCACCGCGCTGCTCGGCGGCACCGTGCAGGCGATCGCCGCCGCACCGGGAACGCTGAAGCCGCAAGTGGAGGACGGCAAGCTGCGCGTGCTCGGCAATTGCGGCGCCAAGCGCATCGCAAGCTTCCCCGATGTGCCGACCTTCCAGGAGCTCGGCTACAAGGACGTCGAGATGTACATCTGGGCCGGACTCTTTGCCCAGAATGCTCTTCCTGCCCCGATCGCGACTCGCCTGCGCGAGGCAATGGCGCAGGTGATGACGAGCCCCGACGTGCTCAAGGCCTTCGAAACGTCGGGCAGTCTCGTTGCCTATCAGGACGCGCCGGCGTTTGCCGAGTTCGTGGCGGTCGACAGCGCGCGGCTGATTGCGGCGGTGAAGAAGATCGGCAAGGTCGAATAGGTTCCTGGCCCGTTTTCACAATTTTTTGTTGGTCCAGAACCTCCCCGCGTCTCATTGATTCAGCAGAATTCGAGAGACTCGCGAAGGAATCGGACATGCGAACAGAGCGGATTGCGCTGGGTGTGGCGCTTGCGATCGGCGGCATCGCCGCGCAGGGCGTTGCATCCGCTGAAGAGTATCGCGGAACCATGGAGCAGCAGATGGCCTGCACGCCGGATGTATGGCGGCTGTGCAGCGACCAGATCCCTGATGTGAGCCGCATTACGGCCTGCTTGCGGCAGAATACGCCCCAGCTCTCCAGCGGTTGTCGCGCGGTGTTCCAGTCCAACAACCAGATGCCGCCGCAGCAGCAGGTTCCGGGCAATCGCGCCGCGCCGGCGCCACGATACAATGCTGCGCCGCCGCCTCCGGCGACCCAGCCCCGGCCTTACGACGAGGATGATTAGCGCGCTTCGGATCTGGTCTCGCAGACATCGACCCATTCCGCCGCGGTCAGCTCGGCCATCCGCTCCGGCGTGATCCGTACCGCGCTATGGGTCGAGCCGGCAGCCGGCACCACCACGTCGAACGCTTTCAGCGAGATGTCGCAATAGACCGGCAGCGGCGCCTTCAGTCCGAACGGGCAGACGCCGCCGACCTCGTGGCCGGTGACCTCCGCGACCTCTTCCAGCCCCAGCATCTTCGGCTTGCCGCCGAACGCCGCCTTCACCTTCTTGTTGTCCATGCGCGAGGTGCCGGCCGCGACGATCAGGATCACGCGCTCGCCGATCCGTAACGACAGCGTCTTGGCGATGCGTCCGGGCTCGACGCCATAAGCCTCGGCGGCCAACGGCACGGTCGCGGAGCTGATCGGGGATTCGATGACTGATATGTCGGGGGCTTTTTCAGCGAAAAAATCGCGAACGGATTGAAGGCTCATTCAGATCGGCTCATTCCAGACTTATGGGCGGGCGGCGATGCCTAAACAATCCTTGGCAGCTCCGAGAGCGCCCGGACGCGATGATCCGGCGCAAAGCCGAGCTCGTCCATTTGGGTGCGGATCGCCTTGAACATCGTCAGCGGTGCCACGAGTTCGTTCTCGACGCAAGCCAGGGCCATCGCTTCCGGCGTCACCCGTTCGATCCAGGCAACGTTCAGCCCGAATGCTTTCGCGCCCGCGACATCCCAGGGATTGGAGGAGACGAACAGCACCTCGTCCGGCGCGGTGCCGAGCACCTCGCCGATCAGCTCATAGGCCTCCGCGCTCGGCTTGAAGATCTTCTTCGCGTCGACGCTGATCGTGGCATCGAGCAGGGCGTCGAGACCGGAGTTGCGCACGAGCGCATTCAGCATGTCCGGACTGCCGTTGGAGAGGATGGCGAGTTTTCGCGGTTTCAGAGCCGTGAGCGCTGCCGTCGCATCCGGATAGAGATCGAGATGCAGGTACTTCTCGATCACGCGCTCGAATGCCTCGTTCTCGTAAGCGAGCCCGAGCACGCGCAACGTATAGGCGAGCGAGTCGCGCGTGATGGCTGCAAAGTCCTGGTAGCGCCGCATCAGCGAGCGCAGCCAGGTGTATTCGAGCTGCTTGATCCGCCAGATCTGCGTGATGATCTCACCGTAGCCGGGAAACGCATCCTCGGTGATCTCCGCGACCGATTGGATATCGTAAAGCGTTCCGTAGGCGTCGAAGACAACGGCTTTGAGACTCAATTCACCTGTCCCCCGGGATCGTTGCGGTCCACGGACTATACAAGGCGCAGCGAAATCGGTCCAAGAGGCAATCGCGACTTGGGCCTCTGGTTTCTAAAGCCTGATCACGACCTTGCCGAAATGTGAGCCGGTCCGCAGGTGCGCATATGCTTCGGGAACCTCGTCGAAGTCGTAGACCCGATCGACGATCGGGTGGATCGCATGCTCGGTCAGGAAGCGATTCATCGCGACAAAGTGTTCGGCCGATCCGACGGTGACACCGATGATGTCGGCATTCTCCCACTGCAGGCGTGCGAGGTCGGGCTTGGGACCGAACCCCGTCAAAACCCCAATCTGAACGATCTTGCCACCCGAAGCGACCGATCGCAGCGATCGGTCATAGGTGCCGGGACCGCCGAGTTCGAGGATATGACTGGCGCCGGCGCCATTCGTCGCCTTCATCAGGGCGACATCCCAGTCCGGCGTGTCGCGGTAGTTGATGAGGATCGAACCGCCCAGCGCCTTGGCGCGGGCGAGTTTTTCGTCCGAGGATGATATCACGATCGCGCGCGCGCCCAGCGCCGCTGCGAATTGAAGCCCGAACAGCGCGACGCCGCCTGTTCCCTGGACCAGCAGCGTGTCGCCTTTGCGCATCCCGCCGCGTGCGATGAGGCCATGAAAAGCCGTGACGCCGGCGCAGGGCAGGGTCGCTGCCTCCACCGCGGACAGATGCGCCGGCACCGAGACCAGCGCGGTCGCCGGCAGCACGACATACTCAGCCAGCATTCCGTCCATCGTGTTGCCACCGAGGGATAACGGAATATAGCTGGACTTGAACGGCCCCGAGATCCAATCGCGGAAGAACGATGCAGCGACGCGGTCCCCGAGCCGCCATTGCGCGACGCCGGCGCCGATGGCGTCAACGACACCCGCACCGTCGGAGAGTGGAACGCGTCCGTTGAGCTCGCCTTGGCCTGCACGGTCGAGGACCAGGAGGTCGCGGTAATTCAGACTTGCCGCTTCGACCCGAATGCGGACCTCGCCATTGGCGGGTTCGGGTTTGCCGACGTCGACGCACGCAAGGCGGCCAGCACCAGCATGGCCATTCAAATGGTAGGCTTTCATCGTTGCTCCCTTCACAAGTGGCATTCACTTGGACGAGCGAAGTCTGTAAGGTCTGACAGCGCTGTGAGGGTCAAGAGGCTTCAGATGAAAATCGGCGAACTCTCCCGACGGACGGGGGTCAGCGTCCGAATGCTGCGCTACTACGAAGGCGAAGGACTGCTTGCGCCGCTGCGGACGAACTCCGGCTATCGCGACTATGGCACGGCCGAAGAGGAAACCGTACGGCGCATCAAGATGCTCGGCGGCGCGGGGATGACGCTCGAAACCATCAAGCGGTTGCTCCCCTGCGTAAGGAACAACGATCCGGCTTTCACGCCGTGCAACGAGCTGCGAAAAATACTCACTCAGCAGGTCGGCCTGATCGACGAACGTATCGAGACGCTCAGCGAAAGCCGGACAATCCTGGCCGGCTTCCTCGCAAGCGTGAACTGATCGCGCGCGACGCCGCCATCGGATTCACCGCGCCAAGGCCGCCATCCGCAACTTGGGCCGCAGCTGGGTGCTGGACCTGCGCGGCGCGAGCATCGGCCTTGAGTCTTAAGCCTTGAGGACCTGAGCATGAGGGCTTCGATAGCAGCGTCGAAGCCCTCAATGCGCTGACGAGTGCGCCCCTAGATCCCCAGCAGCTTCCTTGCGTTCGCCTTCAGCACCTTCGGCCGGATCTCATCGCGGATGTCGATCTTGGCGAAATCCGACAGCCAGCGGTCGGGTGTGATCACCGGCCAGTCCGAACCGAACAGCATCTTGTCCTGCAGGATCGAGTTGATGTAGCGCACCAGGATCGGCGGGAAATATTTCGGCGACCAGCCCGAGAGATCGATATAGACATTCGGCTTGTGGGTCGCGACCGACAGCGCTTCTTCCTGCCAGGGGAAGGAGGGATGGGCGAGGATGATCTTGAGGTCGGGGAAATCGGCCGCGACGTCGTCCATGTACATCGGGTTGGAATATTTCAGCCGCATGCCCATGCCGCCGGGCATGCCCGAGCCGACGCCGGTCTGGCCGGTGTGGAACAGCGCGATCGCGCCGCCATTGTTGATCTCTTCATAGAGCGGATAGGCCATGCGGTCGTTGGCGTAGAAGCCCTGCATGGTCGGGTGGAATTTGAAGCCGCGAACGCCGTATTCCTCGATCAGCTTGCGCGCCTCGCGCACCCCGAGCTTGCCCTTGTGCGGGTCGATCGAGACGAAGGGGATGAGAACGTCGAGATGGTCGGAGGCGATCTCCAGCATCTCCTCGTTCTTGTAGCGGCGGAAGCCGGTCTCGCGCTCGGCGTCGACCGGAAAGATCACCGCGGCGATGTTCTTGGATCGATAGTAGGCGGCAGTCTCCGGCACGGTCGGCGGATGCTTGTGCGGCGACTTGAAATAGTCGGCCATCTGCGCCTGGAAATCGTCATAGCCGTCGTCGGGATGGGTGCCGCAGGGCTCCTCGGCGTGGGTGTGGATATCGATGGCGACGACGTCGTCGATATTGGGCAGCTTCAGCTTCGGCATGGGTTTCCTCCCGACGGGTTGTCGAATTGATTATATGATATAACGAATTTGGCAAGGCATTGTGGGACAAGGCGTCGTGGGACAGGCGTCGCCCGAGATGCTGATTGGGCCGATCCGGCCGCTTCTACTTTGCATGGGGTTGTTTTCCTGAATTTGCTGGGTGGGATCGGGCCAGTTAACATTGACATCCGGTCCTCCCATGCCTTAAGAACCGCCCCGTCCCGGGCGGTCGGTCCGCCAGCGGGAAAATCTCATTTTGCCTCATTCGCGCGTGCCGAAACGGTAGTGCCGAACACGGCCTTTCGAACGTTCAGGATTCTGCCATGAAGGTCCGTAACTCGCTGAAATCGCTGCGCGGTCGCCATCGCGCCAACCGCCTGGTCCGCCGCAAGGGCCGGGTCTATGTGATCAACAAAGTGCAGCGCCGCTTCAAGGCACGTCAGGGCTGATTTCTCCCTGCCGGACGCTCGCGAGCGCCCCGCAAGACCACGGTCTCACACGAGTTTGACGCCGCCCCTGCTTTGCAAGGGCGGCTTTGCGCGTTTAGACTTCGGCCATGGCAGTGAGATTCTTCGTCGCGCGCACCCTGTGTCTGGCTCTTGTGCTGGGAGCCGCCGGACTTGCTCCGGCGCTGGCACAGCAGATTGATCCACCGAGCCCGCCCGGCAAGCAGAAGAAACTTCCGGAAGCGCCGGCCAAGCTGCCCAAGGTCGACCGCACCAAGAATCTCGATTTCCTGTTCGGCGCGCTGAAAGCTGCGCCCGACGAGGCCAGCGCCAAGCACGTCGAGGCGCGGATCTGGGCGATCTGGATCCAGACCCCGAGCGACACCGCGGCGCTGCTGATGGCGCGGGCCAAGACCGCGGTCGACGCAAAGAAGATCGAGGTCGCGATCAAGCTGCTGGATTCGGTCGTCAAGCTCAGGCCCGACTATATCGAGGCCTGGAATCGTCGCGCGACGCTCTACTACATGCAGAACGATTATGGCCGTTCGCTCGCCGACATTCGCGAGGTGTTGATCCGTGAGCCCCGCCATTTCGGCGCGCTCGCAGGCCTCGGCATGATCATGCAGGAGGTCGGCGACGAAAAGCGCGCACTCGAGGCCTACCGCAAGGCGCTCGCCGTCAATCCGCACCTCGAGAAGATCCCCGATCAGGTCAAGGCGCTGACCGAGAAGGTCGAAGGCCGCGATATTTAGCGGACAAGTCGATCATTGCTCGAGCGAATGCAACGCAGGCGGATTAACCACGATGACACGCGCTGCGTCACGAGGGGTGTGGGTGGCACCGCCGCAGGCCTACCTTCATGGCGGGAGCACAGCCATGAAGCGTTTGATCTTTGCAGGTACATTGCTGTTGGCGTCGGGCACGGCGAGCCTCGCCGACGGACTGTTCTGGGTGGTCGGCAATCGCGCCACCGGAAAATGCAACATCGTGACCAGCAATCCCGTGATCATCGGCGACGTCTGGTTCGGTGACGGTCCTTACAAATCGAAGGCCGACGCCAAGCTTGCCCGTTCGACCATCCGCGCCTGTCCCGCACCCACGCCTGACGAGGAAAAGGACGAGGACAGCACGAACTAGGTCGACAGCGACCTAGTGCAAAACGCTGCCCTCGCGCTCGGCGAGGCCGCGATCGACCGCTGCGGCGTAGGCCTTTGCAAGCTCCGTCTCGAGGTGCTCGTTGATCAGCAGCAGCGCGCGCACAGCACCGCGCAGGTCGCCGTGGCAGCTTGCCACGATCTCGTCGATCGCAGTATCTTTGGATCTCAGGCTCATCGAAATTCTCCGGTTCAAATCAGGATAAATCCTGCCGGTCTTTCCCGCATCCCCGAGGGTTGCGAGCACGATCGGCGCCCACCTGCGTCTAAATGGCGGAACCGACCGTGGCGATTATATGGACGCCGCGATGACGACTGCATGAAGCTGTTTCGAGGCTTGCGTGCTGCGGGGAGTAGCATTGATTTCGTTGCGTTTTTACCGCTTGAATTATGCACATATCCACAGCCCCGGCATTTCAAGTGGAGCGCGGGGGCTCCCCGGGCGAAACTGCCGCCCGCAAGCCACGTAACTGCCCTGTGCCCTGGATCGCCCGGATTCCATCCATGATCGTGATGTCAGTCGTGACCGCGCTGGTTGTGCTGGCGCTGGTCACGCAGGCCGGCGTCCTCGCCGTGCAACGCGCCTTTCCACCGCAAGGCCGGATGATCGAGGTCGATGGTGCCGTACTTCACCTTGTCGATATCGGCCCGCGCGATTCGGGCCTGCCGATCGTGATGCTGCACGGCGCGAGCTCCAACCTCGAGGCGATGCGGCGGCCGCTCGGCGATCTCCTCGCCAGGGATCATCGCGTCATACTGATCGACCGTCCCGGTCATGGCTGGAGCACGCGGGCGCGGCGGCAGGATTCGACCCCGGAGGTGCAGGCGCGGATGATCGATGAGGCGCTCGGCAAACTCGGGATCGATCGCGCGGTCTTCGTGGTGCATTCCTGGAGCGGCGCGCTTGGCGCGCGGCTGGCGCTCGATCATCCTGGCCGCGTCGCTGGCCTTGTGATGCTCGCGCCCGTCACCCATCCCTGGCGCGGCGGCGTCGGCCGCTACAACGAGATCATCGCAACGCCCGTGATCGGCCCGCTGCTCGCCTACACCATAACCCTGCCGCTGGGCTATTTCCTGAGCGAGCCCGGCGCGCGCAACGTCTTCCTGCCACAAATGATGCCGGATGGTTTCGTGCAGGACTCCGCGACGCCGCTGCTGCTGCGCCCGCGCGAGTTCATCGCCAATGCCTATGATCTGGTGACGCTGAAGGAAGCGGTCGCCGCGCAGGTCGCACGCTACGGCGAGATATCGGCGCCAGTCACGATCATCGCCGGCGAACCCGACAAGACGGTGAAGACCGACATTCACGCGCGCCCGTTCGCTGCCACCGTGCAGAATGCCAAGCTGATCGTGCTGCCTGATCTCGGCCACATGGTGCAGAACGCGGTGCCCGATCTCGTCAAGACGGAGATCGAGACGATGATCGGAAACATCGTCCCGGCGCAGGCGGCCGCCGATTAGCGGCCGCCGCTTACGCGCTTACTGCTTGATCTTGCCGTCCTTGTCGAACTGCGACACATAGGCCCAGAGATTGTTGATCTCGTTCTCGTTCTTGATGCCGGCGAACGCCATCTTGGTGCCGGGGATCTTGGCCTTGGGGTCCTTGATGTATTCCTTGAACAGGGCCTCGTTCCAGGTGATGCCGGAATTCTTGTTCGCATCCGAGTAGTTGTAGTCCGGCGCGGTGCCGGACTTGCGGCCGTCGAGGCCGTTGAGCTCGGGGCCGACCTTGTTCTTGGCGCCTTCGCCGATCGCGTGACAGGCCAGGCATTTGTTGAACGAAGACTTGCCGGCCGCGGCATCCTGCGCCATCGCGGCAGGTGCGGTGGCAATCGCGGTGAGGATGGTAAGTGCGCCAAAAATCAGTTTTGTCATCGGGTGCTCTTCGTCTCTTCCCTGGGGTCTGGTCAGTTGCATGCCTGATCGGCAATGGTCGGACCTGCCGGTTTTGGCAGGCCTGTCCGGATTGGACAAGCCGCCAAACCATGGCAGGTTTCACGATTTCCTACTTGTCCCAGAGCGAACTCGCGCAAGATCGTCGATCCGACTTTCGGATGGCCTACCCAAACCACCGCGGACGTGGTTGATTTGCCGCGACAATTCGATCGTGCGGCCTCAGCCGGAAGGATAAGCCATGAAGGAAATGTTATGGCCATCATGATGCCTGCGAGCGACCAGGCCGTGCTCGCGCGCCGCGCCGAGATCGTGGCTGCATTGCGCGCAATCGTCCCAGGCGAAGGCGTGATCGATACGCCTGCCGAGATGCGGGCCTATGAATCCGACGGATTGACGGCCTATCGGCAGCCGCCGATGGTCGTGGTGCTGCCCGACACGACCGAGCAGGTTTCGCTCGTCCTGAAATATTGTGCCGGACAAGGCATCAAGGTGGTGCCGCGCGGCTCGGGCACCTCGCTCTCCGGCGGCGCGCTGCCGCTGGAAGACGGCGTGCTCCTGGGCCTCGGCAAGTTCAAGCGCATCCGCGAGATCGATTTCGACAACCGCGCCGTCGTCACCGAACCCGGCGTCACCAACCTCGCGATCAGCCAGGCCGTCGCCCATGCCGGGTTCTACTACGCGCCGGATCCGTCCTCGCAGATCGCCTGCTCGATCGGCGGCAATGTTGCGGAGAATTCCGGCGGCGTGCACTGCCTGAAATACGGCATGACCACCAACAACGTGCTCGGCTGCGAGATCGTGCTGATGAGCGGCGAGATCCTGCGCATCGGCGGCAAATCGGCGGAGAACTCCGGCTACGACCTCATGGGCGTCATCACCGGCTCGGAAGGCCTGCTCGGTGTCATCACCGAGATCACGGTGCGCATCCTGCAAAAGCCGGAGACGGCGCGTGCGCTGATGGTCGGATTCGCGCAAGTCGAGGCGGCCGGCGAATGCGTGGCGCGCATCATCGGCGCCGGCATCATTCCAGGCGGCATGGAGATGATGGACAAGCCTGCGATCCACGCCGCGGAAGCCTTCGTCCATGCCGGCTATCCGCTCGATGTCGAGGCCCTCCTCATCATCGAGCTCGACGGTCCCAAGATCGAGGTCGATGAGCTGATCACGCGGGTCGAGACGATTGCGAACGCTTGCGGCTCGACCACCTGCCAGATCTCGACCTCGGAGGCCGAGCGCAATCTGTTTTGGGCCGGCCGGAAAGCCGCGTTCCCCGCCGTCGGCCGCATCTCGCCGGACTATCTCTGCATGGACGGCACCATCCCACGCGGTGCGCTGCCGAAGGCGCTGGCGCGCATCCGCGAGCTATCCGAAAAATACCAGCTCGGTTGCGCCAACGTGTTCCATGCCGGCGACGGCAATCTGCATCCGCTGATCCTCTATGACGCCAACAAGCCCGGCGAGATCGAGCGCGCCGAAGCCTTCGGCGCCGACATCTTGCGCGCCTGCGTCGAGTTCGGCGGCGTGCTCACCGGCGAGCACGGCGTCGGCATCGAGAAGCGCGATCTGATGCCGGAGATGTTCAGCGAGATCGACCTCAACCAGCAGCAGCGCCTGAAATGCGCCTTCGACGCGCAGGGCCTGCTCAATCCCGGAAAGGTGTTTCCGACCCTGCACCGCTGCGCCGAGCTCGGTCGCATGCACGTCCATGCCGGCAAGCTGGCGTTTCCCGACATTCCGCGGTTCTAGAGCCGCCTCGCTGCAACGCGCCAAATTTGATTTTCGCTGCAAACTTCGGTACCCGCTACAGGCGTGGATACGCTCAAGGTACGAGACGCCAAAGACGTCGAAGAGGTGGTGCGCGCGGCGATTGCCAATGAGCAGCCGCTCGAGATCATCGGCCATGGCTCCAAGCGTGCCATCGGTCATGCGATGGCGACCAACGCCGTGCTCGACGTCTCCGCGCTGAATGCCATCACCGCCTATGAGCCCAACGAACTCATTGTCACGCTCCAGGCCGGGGCGCCGCTGGCCGACGTGCTGTCGCTGATCGATGCCAAGAACCAGCAATTCGCCTTCGAGCCGATGAACACCGCGCCGCTGCTCGGCACGCCCGCGCTCGGCACCATCGGCGGCATGATCGCGGCTGGCCTGGCCGGTCCGCGCCGGATCAAGGCGGGCGGGGCGCGCGACCATCTGCTTGGGGCGCAGGCTGTCTCCGGTTTCGGCGACAGCTTCAAGACCGGCGGCAAGGTGGTGAAGAACGTCACTGGCTACGACCTCTGTAAGCTTCTCGCGGGTTCCTGGGGCACGCTGTCGATCATGACCGAGGTCACGCTGAAGGTGATGCCGAAGCCGGAGGCGGAGCGGACGCTGTTCCTGCGCGGGCTCGACGATGCCGCCGCGAACAAGGCGATGACGGCGGCGCTCGGCTCGCCCTTCGACGTCTCCGGGGCCGCGCATCTGCCGACATCGGCGTTCCGGACCAAGATCGAAGGTCTCGGCGATATCGCAGGCCAAAGCGAGGCGCTGACCGTGCTGCGGCTCGAGGGCATTACCGCCTCGGCCGCTCACCGTGCCGGCTCGCTGCGCGAATTGCTGGCGCCGTTCGGAACCGCAACTCTCGTCGAGGACACGGTGTCAGCGGCGCTGTGGACCACGATCCGCGACGTCCTGCCGTTCGCGGCTGACGGCGCGCTGGGGGCGTGGCCGGTCTGGCGGATCGTCTGTCCGCCGGCGTCGGGCGCGGCGCTCGGGACGCTGCTGGCGCGCGAGACCGGCGGCGAATTGATCTACGATTGGGGTGGTGGACTGATCTGGGCGGCGTTGCCACCGAAGCCGGACGCGCATGCCGCGGCCGTGCGCGAACGTACGAATGCGGCCGGCGGGCACGCCACGCTGATCCGGGCGGCCGAGGACATCAGGCGCACGGTCGATGTATTCCACCCGCAAGCCCCTGGCCTTGCCGCGTTGAGCGAGCGGGTCCGCGCCAGTTTCGATCCGAAGACCATCCTCAACCGGGGCCGGCTGTCGCGGGGCGTTGCGGCATGAAGACCGAATTCTCACTCGCGCAGCTCGCCGATCCCGACATCGCGGAAGCCGACAAGATCCTGCGCGCCTGCGTCCATTGCGGCTTCTGCACCGCAACCTGCCCGACCTATGTGCTGCTTGGCGACGAGCTCGATAGCCCGCGCGGCCGCATCTATCTGATCAAGGAGATGCTGGAGAAGGACCAGACGCCGACCGCCGAAGTGGTCAAACATGTCGACCGCTGCCTGTCGTGCCTGGCCTGCATGACGACCTGCCCCTCGGGGGTGAATTACATGCATCTGGTCGATCAGGCCCGGGTCAGGATCGAGCAGCGTTACGACCGGCCGCTGGCCGAGCGGCTGCTGCGCCGGGTGCTGGCCTTCGTCCTGCCGGACCCGCAGCGTTTCCGCGCCAGCATGGTGCTGGCGCGGCTGGCCCGCCCGCTGGCCGCGTTCCTGCCGACGCCCCGGCCGTCGGCGACGCCCGGCCTGATCCTGCGCCTGAAGGCGATGTTGGCGCTGGCGCCGAGCCGGCTGCCGCCGCCGGGGCCCGCCGCCGGCAGTGTGTTCGCGGCTCTCGGCAAGAAGCGCGGCCGGGTCGCGCTGCTCCAGGGCTGTGCCCAGCAGGTGCTGGCGCCGCGCATCAACCAGGCTGCCATCAGTCTCCTCACGCGCCACGGCATCGAGGTCGTCCTGGTCAGGGACGAGCAGTGCTGCGGCGCGCTGACCCATCACCTCGGCAACGACCAGGACGCATTGGCGCGGGCTCGCGCCAATGTCGCGGCGTGGCGCGCGGAAGCGGCCGGCGAGGGGCTCGACGCCATCCTGGTGACCGCGTCCGGCTGCGGCACCGTGATCAAGGACTACGGCTACCTTCTGCGCGAGGACGCTGCGTTCGCCGCCGATGCGGCGAAGGTCTCTGCGCTCGCCAAGGACATCACTGAATATGTCGCCGGCCTTGGACTGTCGGCCACGGCGCGACAGGACAACATCGTCGTCGCCTATCACTCTGCGTGTTCGTTGCAGCACGGGCAGAAAATCACGGGCCTTCCGAAAGAATTGCTTTCCAATAACGGATTCGTGGTGAAAGATGTGCCCGAGAGCCATTTGTGTTGCGGTTCGGCGGGGACTTACAACATTCTCCAGCCCGAGCTTGCGGGCCGGTTGCGTGATCGCAAGGTCGCCAACATCGCGAGCGTCAAGCCGGACATGATTGCCACAGGCAATATCGGCTGCATGGTGCAGATTGCCAGTGGCACGTCAGTTCCGGTCGTACACACGATTGAGCTTCTCGATTGGGCTACGGGCGGGTCGCGGCCGGCATTGAACGCGCAAGACTGAGCTTTCGAAGACCGAGCTTTCGAGGGCTGAGCTTTCGTCCGGAGGTGACGGCTGAAGACACCCGATCGACCATTGTTCGGCGGCAACAGGAGGACCACGATGGCGAAAGCGAAGAAGAAAAAAAGCAAGAAGGCCAAAAAGGCCAAGAAGGCAGTAGCGGCGAAGAAGACCGCAAAGAAGGCAGCCAAGAAGTCTGCGAAGAAGTCTGCCACGAAGGCTACAAAGAAATCTGCGAAGAAGGCCGCGCCGAAGAAGGCGGCCAAGAAGGCCGCTAAGCAGGCCGCGCCCAAGAAGGCCGCCAAGAAGGCTGCGAAGAAAGCGGCGCCGAAGAAGGCGAAGGCAGCTCCCGCGCCGAAGCCGTCAACGCCGGCAGCTCCGGCTCCTGAGCCCGCCGCCGAGACAAGCTGGGCGATGCCTTCGTCTTCTGCGGACTCGACGCCGGCCGAAGGACAAGGTTAGGCCCAAGGTTCAGGCCCAAGGTTAGGCCAAAGGGCTGGGTCCAATCCGACGACCATGATCGACAACAGGAAGGCCGCAGCGGTGATGCTGCGGCCTTTTTGCATCGCGCGACGGCGCGCGGAGGATGGTCTTGTCCGGAAGCAACCTGATTCGTGGCGCGGGCAGCACGGTACCGCAGGGCCCGTACTAACCCGGGCCTCCCAGTGCACTTTGGATTGCAAATAATGTGTTCGAGAAGACACACAGGCTGACAACCTGCCGTGGAATCGTCAGAACGCCCAAAAAGTCGGCAGATGCCCGCGTTTTTTGCTTCTCGGTTTGCGCCACTCCATCCAGATTGCCGCAGTTACGAAATTTGCAATCAGGTCGTGCGTTCCGGGGGCTTCCGGGATCCGGCTGGGGTCATAGAACTGGTGATGGGGATCGAAATGAAAAAAGTGGCTTTGTTGGCAACGGCGCTGGCAATGGTGACGGGCTCGGCTTTCGCGGCAGACATGGCGGTGAAGGCTAAGAAGGCCCCGGTGGTTGCGTTCGATCCCTGGGATATCGCCTTCGGCGGCGCCATCATGAGCGACTACATCTTCCGCGGCGTCACGCAGTCGAACCACAAAGCGTCGGTCGCGGCCTATTTCGAGCCGCGCTACAACGTCAACAAGGACCTCCAGCTCTACGTCGGCGTGTCCGCCGAGAGCATCTCCTTCGCCAATCGCGCCGCTGCTGAAGTCGACATCTACGGCGGTATCCGCCCGACCTTCGGCGCCTTCGCGTTCGACATCGGTGTCTGGGGCTACCTGTATCCGGGCGGCAGCTGCGCCGACAACGTGCTCACCGGCGGCATTCCCGGCGGCAACGTCTGCGGCGTCAGCACGACCACGATCTTCCTCGCCGACGGCAACGTCATGAAGAAGGACGTCAGCTTCGTCGAAGTCTACGGCAAGGTGAACTACACCATCAACGACAGCTTCACGGTCGGCGCGACCGAGTACTACTCGCCGAACTTCCTGAACTCGGGTGCTTGGGGCAACTACGCTTCGTTGACCGCCAAATACACGGCGCCCAGCACGGCCTTCGGTCCCTCCGGCATGGGCATGTACGTGTCGGGTGAGTTCGGCCGGCAGTGGTTCGGAACTTCGGACGCCTTCTACGGCACCGGCGTCGGCACCGTTTTCGCCAACGGTATCCCCTACAAGGACTACAACACCTGGAACATCGGCATCGGCTTCACCTACAAGGTGTTCACGCTGGACCTGCGTTACTCCGACACCGACCTGAACAAGGGTGATTGCAACGCCTTCACCAGCGCCTTCAACGCCACCGGCACCACCAACGTCACCGCGATCAATCCGGGCGGCGCTGGATCCAACTGGTGCGGCGCGGCCGGCATTGCCAAGCTGTCGTTCGACCTGACGGCGATGAGCAACCTGAAGTAAGCTTCTTCCCGAAGCGACTTGATGAGGGCGGCAGGGCAACCTGCCGCCCTTTTGCTTTGGGACTTTTGGGGCGCAGGCTGAGGGCCTGCATGGTTCGAGACGTCCGCCTTCCGGCGGGCTCCTCACCATGAGGGGGCACGGTTTTCACCGCGAGGACAGACCTCATCCTGAGGGCCCGCCAAGGGCGGGCGTCTCGAAGCATGGCCGCAACGAAGGGCGATAGCCTCAGGGCTTGGTCGAGCCGTCTCAGCGCGCCGCGCTCGGCTCCTTCTCGACCGGCACACCACCGTCACCGAGGACGTGGATCGCGCCGTGCTTCACCATCGTCACCTTGCGGGTATGGAAGGCTTCCAGCGTCGAGCGGTGGCCGATCGAGACGAGGGTGGCCTGTGGCAGCTTCTCCGCCAGCAGCCGGTACAGGCGGGCCTCGGACGGCTCGTCCAGCGAGGCCGTGGCCTCGTCCAGAAACAGATAGTCCGGCGCATGCAGGAGCGCGCGGGCGAGCCCGAGCCGCTGCTGCTCGCCGAGCGACAGCATCCGGTTCCAATGACCCTCCTCCTCAAGCCGCTCGGCGAGGTCGGGCAACCCGACCGCGATCAGCGCATCCCTGACGCGTGAGGTTTCGAACGCGCCCGGCGCGGCCGGATAGACCACCGCGTCGCGCAGCACGCCGACCGGGAAATAGGGGCGCTGGGGCAGCATCATCAGCTTCGCCTTTTCCGGGACGAAGATGGTGCCGGTGCCGAACGGCCAGATGCCGGCGATGGCCCGGAACAGCGTCGACTTGCCGGAGCCGGACGGTCCGGTCACCAGCACGCGCTCCGGCGTCTGGACGGAGAAGGCATCGGCGGCGACCAGCGGCGTGCCGCTCGGCAGGTTCACGCAGAGCTGTTCGAGGGCGATATTGCGATTGCCGCCGGCGGCCTTGAGGGCAATCGCAGGCTCGTGCGGCGGCAGGTGCGCGGCCGCATCGACCGACATCTCGAAGCCGTCGAGGCGGGCGACGATCGAGCGCCATTCCGCCAGCGATCGGTACGCCGTGACGAAGAACGACAATGCGCCCTGTACGCTCGAGAAGGCGGAAGCGGTTTGCATCATGTCGCCAAGCTGGATCTTCTTGGCGAAGAAGGCCGGCGCCACCAGCACGTAGGGAAAGATCACGGCGGCCTGCTGATAGCTCGCGGTGAACGCGGTGAGGCGCTTGGTACGGCTCATAATGGCGTACCAATTGCCGATCACGAAGCCGAAGCGATCCAGCAGGCGGCCGCGCTCGGCGCCTTCGCCCTTGAGCAGCGCGATCTGCTCGGAATTCTCGCGGACGCGGACGAGGTTGAAGCGGAAGTCGGCCTCGAAGCGCTGCTGCTCGAAATTGAGATTGACCAGCGGGGCACCGATCCAGTGCGTCAGCGCCGTGCCGAAGATCGCGTAGACCAACGCGCCCCAGCAGAGATATCCGGGGATCATGAGGTCGGCGCCGAACAGGTGCAACGGCGCGGCGTTGGAAAGCCCCCAGAGGATGATCACGAAGGAGAACAGCGTCACGATCGACGAGAGCAGGCCGAGCCCGATGGTCAGGGTCTGCTCGACGAAGTTCTTGACGTCCTCGGTGATGCGCTGGTCCGGGTTGTCGGCCGCATCGCCCTTGAGCTGCATGCGGTAGTGGGTGGCGCCCTGCAGCCATTCGCCCAGATAGTGCCGGGTCAGCCATTGCCGCCAGCGGATCTGCAGCCACTGGTTCAGGTACAGCTTGTAGACCGCCAGCGCGATGAAGGCGGAGGCGAGGCCGATGAAGATCCAGATCTCCCTGACGAAGCTATCCCAGTCGCTTGCCTGCAGCGAGCTGTAGAACCGGTTCTGCCATTGGTTGACCAGGACGTCGATCGCGACCAGCGCCAGCTCCATTGCGATGACCGCGGCGAGCAGGCCGCGGCCGGCCCATTTGTCCTCCGACCGGAAATACGGGGCGGCGATTCGCCAGACGATCGCGAGCGTGGCGCTGATGTTCTTCACAGAGCTCTGTCTCCTGAGGGGATGTGCACAACTGCCCGGGCCAAAGACCTGGGACGACGGCGGAAATCGGCGCGCTTAGACTAAAGTCGCGAGTCCTGCAATTTGCGTTGGCTTGTCGCAGCTTGCAACCCTAGCATGGGGCTCATCGGCGCGGGGTGGGGGCCTCCGGGATTTCGCGAGCTTGTGAGCGGACGGGAACCGCTGCATTCGCGAGGAATTCGCGTCCGGCTCGGGGGTTATCGCTTCAGCGTCAAGCAGGATCGGCTGTCCACGCGGGCCGCCTGCAGCACACATGCGTGGGGGAGGAAGATCATGTGGAATCAAGTTTATGACCCGTTGCACAGCCCCGTGCTGTCGACGATCGCGGCGGCAGTCCCTGTCGTCACATTGCTGGTCCTGATCGCGAGCGGCCGCGTCCAGGCTCATATCGCGGCGGTCGTCGCCGTGATCGTGGCCAATTTGATCACGATCTTCGTCTTCACCATGCCGGCGAACATGTCGATCCGCGCCTCGGTGCTGGGCATCGTGACAGGCTTTTTCCCGATCGGCTGGATCGTTCTCAACGTCATCTTCCTCTACCAGGTGACGGTGAGCACCGGACGCTTCGAATTGCTCAAGCGCGCGGTCGGCGGCGTCACCGAGGACCGGCGGCTGCAATTGCTGCTGATCGCGTTTTCGTTCGGCGCGTTCTTCGAGGGTGCCTCGGGCTTCGGCACGCCGGTCGCGATCACGGGCGCCGTCCTGATCGGCCTCGGCTTCTCGCCGCTTGCAGCAAGCGGCCTGTCGCTGATCGCCAACACCGCGCCGGTCGCCTATGGCGCGCTGGGCACACCGATCCAGGGTTTGGCCTCGGTCACCGGGCTTGATCCCTATATCCTCGGCGCGATGGTCGGCCGGCAATTGCCGTTCTTCTCGCTGATCGTGCCGTTCTGGGTGGTGTGGGCGTTCGCGGGCTGGAAGGGCATGAAGGATGTCTGGCCGGCGATCCTGGTCACCGGCGTGTCGTTCGCGGTCCCGCAATTCTTAATCTCGAACTTCATCAATCCCTGGATCGTCGACATCGGCGCATCGCTGATCTCGATGGGCGCGCTGATCCTGTTCCTGAAGGTCTGGCAGCCGAGGCAGCTCTGGCTGTCCCCCGCGCTGCGCGGCCGCGATGAATCGGCCGCCACCATGGCTGCGGCAAAACCGATGGACAAGACGCCGCTGACGCAGAGCGAGCTGTTCAGCGCGCTGCTGCCGTGGATCATCGTCTGTATCGTGATGCTGATCTGGGGCAATGGTGGATTCAAGACCTGGGCGAATTCGATCTTCACCTGGAACTATCCCGTTCCCGAGCTGCATCAGATGATCAACAAGATGCCGCCGGTCGCGCCAGGGCCGACGAAAGAGAGCGCGGTGTTCGGCTTCACCTATCTCTCTTTCACCGGCACGGGCATGCTGATTGCGGCGATCATCTCAGGCTTCCTGATGGGCGTCGGTCCTGGCCGGCTCTTGACGGAATACGGGCGTACCATCCGGCTGTGCGCGATCTCGCTGATCACGATCTCGGCGATGCTCGCGATCGGTACGCTGACGCGGCTCTCCGGCGTCGACGCGACGCTCGGCCTCGCCTTCGCCGCAACCGGCGTGCTCTATCCCTTCTTCGGCACGCTGCTCGGCTGGTTGGGCGTGGCCCTGACGGGATCGGACACTGCCTCCAACGTGCTGTTCGGCAACCTGCAGAAGATCACCTCGGAGCAACTCGGCCTGTCGCCGATCCTGATGGCTGCGGCGAACTCGTCCGGCGGCGTAATGGGCAAGATGATCGACGCGCAGTCGATCGTGGTCGCCTCGACCGCGACCAACTGGTACGGCCATGAGGGCACGATCCTGCGCTTCGTGTTCTGGCACTCGATCGTGCTGGCCTCGTTGGTCGGCGTGTTCGTGACGTTGCAGGCCTATGTCTGGCCGTTCACGGCGATGGTGCTGAAGTAGCAGGCCACGCCCGCCTTCGACGCAAATCCCCGCGAGGTTGGTCCTCGCGGGGATTTTTGCGTCGTGCATGGGCGAACCTTCTCAACGGCGCCGCCGTCTTATAGAAGGTGCCGCAAATCAGGTCGGTCGAGAGGTCTCATGGTTTCGTTCAGGCAGACGGTGTGCGCGGCGGTTGCAATGCTGGCGATGTCCACGCTCGCGCGTGCGGAGGACGGTTTTCCGTTCGGCACCGAGATGACGCTGGAGGCGCTGCCGCAGCCGGGCTCGAAGCGGATTCCAAACATCGAGATCGGCGACAATGGCGAGGTCGTGCTGGAGCTCTGGTGCAAGGGTGGCAAGGGCCAGTTCTCGGTCGCCGGCAACACCGTGATCTTCGTGCCCGGCCAGATCCAGGACCGCTCCTGCCCGCCGGCGCGGGCCCAGGCCGACGACGATCTCGTTGCAGCGCTGGGCAGCGTCGAGACTTGGAAGCGCCAGGGCGACGTGCTCACGCTCGTCGGCCCCAAGCCGCTGCGCTTCCGCGTCAACGGGAATTAGATCTCTCGCGTCCCGGACGCGCTGCAGCGTGCAACGTTGCTGCGCAGAGCCGGGACCCAGTTATCTATCGTCGATCTCGTGCGCGGCTTCTGGGCCCCGGCTCATCAGCGCATCACTGACGTGCTGCACTGCGTCCGGGGCACGATAGTTCAGCGGGCTACTTCCACACCGACTTGTCGGCGTCCCAGCGCTGGCCTTTCAGCTCCTTGGCGAGCGCCTCGACCGAACCGTTGTCGTCGGGCTGATCGCCTTCCTCGTCGGCGGTCGCTTCGTCCGAGAGATTGAGCTTGGCGCCGCTGCTCTCGTCAGTGGTCGTGATCGCGGGACTCCCGACCCAGAGCATGAGCTTGTCGGTCGTGCCGGGCTTGTCGGGCGAGACGAGGCCCGCGACCTCGATCGTGTCGGTGAGCTCGAGCGCGGGAAAATCCTGGTTCGGCCGCTTGAACACCAGCTTGAGCTTGCCGGTCGCCGGGTTGAAGCCTTGTGAGACCGGCTTTGCCGCCAGCGTCCTGCTCAGCACGCCGGCCACCGCGGCCGCGAGCTTGTCGCGGTTGATCTTGTCGCCCTCGCGCCAATCGGCGGCGGCAATGCGGATGGTGCGGTCCATCTCGGTCATGCCCGCGGTCCAGCCCGCGGCGGTGACGCCGGGCGTCGCCTTGAATTTTGCCAGCAGCGCGCTGGCGCGCTCCGGATCGACCGACATGTTGATGGTCTGCTCGCCCGCGCGCAGCGCGTCGCAGCCGACGGTGAGGCTCGCCAGCGTCACCTCGACGTCCTGGCCCTTCAGGCTCTTCAGGAACTCGGTCGCGGCATCCAGCTTGACCTTGACCGCGATCGCTTCCGGCGAGACGTCGGTGAAATCCTTCGGCTGCGGCGTGATGCCGTCGTCGGAGGTCTGGTTGTCGAGGAATTCCTTCTCGCTGAGATCGGAATTGTCGGGTGAGGTGACCTCGGTCACGGCCTGGCCGATGCTGATCTGGCCGCGGAATTCGAACGTGTCTCCGGCCTGTTTGCGCAGCAGTTTGACGGTGACCGGCGCCTTCGCGCCGAGGCTCTGCGTCGTACCCGTCAGGTTCTGGCCGGCGACCTGGAGATTGACGACGAAGCGGTCCTTGCGGTCGGAATTCTTCGCGACGGGATAACAGACGTCGAGCACGGCTGCGGTGACGGTCTTGCCCTGGCGTGTCTCCTTCAGGATCACGTCGGCATTGCCGTCCATCAGCCCGTCGATCGAGGTGAAATAGCGCGTCTCGACGCCGCCGGGCGCCGTGGCCTTCGGCGACAGCTTCATCTGGGCTGATGCGACCTCAGGCGAAACTGCAAGCAGAGCCGCCAGAACGGCCGTGGAGCAAAACACAAGCGCGCGCATCGAGGAAATCCCTGAGGCAATGGGGCATGATCCGGAAAAATGTGAAGCGGTTTTCCGATCAGATCATGCCCAAACAATTCGAATCGGGCGTCACCGTAGTGGGTTTTGGCCGCCGGTTGAATTGGAAAGCACGGGGCACGATTGCCAAAAAAAGAAGGCCGCCCGGAGGCGGCCTTCGCAACACTGCAATGGAACGGGCGGGCCTTAGAAGCCGCCCATGCCGCCGCCGGCCGGCATGCCGGGCGCGACGTCCTTCTTCGGCGACTCGGCGACCATGGCCTCGGTGGTCACCAGCAGGCCGGCGATCGAGGCGGCGTCCTGGAGCGCGGTGCGCACCACCTTGGCCGGGTCGATGATGCCCTTCTCGACCATGTCGACATACTCCTCGGTCTGGGCGTCGAAGCCGAAGGTCTCGGACTTGTTCTCCAGGATCTTGCCGACGACGATCGAGCCTTCCACGCCCGCGTTCTCGGAGATCTGGCGAATGGGGGCTTCCAGCGCCTTCAGCACGATGTTGATGCCGGCCTGGACGTCGGCATTGGCGTTGGTCAGACGGCCGACCGCCTTCTTGGCGCGGAGCAGCGCGACGCCGCCGCCGGGGACGATGCCTTCCTGCACCGCGGCGCGGGTGGCGTTGAGCGCATCCTCGACGCGGTCCTTCTTCTCCTTCACCTCGATCTCGGTGGCGCCGCCGACGCGGATCACCGCGACGCCGCCTGCGAGCTTGGCGAGACGCTCCTGGAGCTTCTCACGGTCGTAATCCGAGGTGGTCTCCTCGATCTGGGCCTTGATCTGGCCGACGCGGGCTTCGATCTCCGGCTTCTTGCCGGCGCCCTTGACGATCGTGGTGTTCTCCTTGTCGATCACCACCTTGCCTGCACGCCCAAGCATCTTCACCGTGACGTTCTCGAGCTTCATGCCGAGGTCTTCGGAGATCAGCTGGCCGCCGGTGAGGATCGCGAGGTCCTCGAGCATGGCCTTGCGGCGGTCGCCGAAGCCCGGCGCCTTGACGGCGGCGACCTTCAGGCCGCCACGGAGGCGGTTGACGACCAGGGTGGCCAGCGCCTCGCCCTCGACGTCCTCGGCGATGATGACGAGCGGCTTGCCCGACTGCACCACGGCTTCAAGCACCGGCAGCATGGCCTGCAGGCCGGACAGCTTCTTCTCGTGCAGGAGGATGTAGGCGTCCTCGAGCTCGGCTGTCATTTTCTCGGGGTTGGTCACGAAGTAGGGGCTGAGATAGCCGCGGTCGAACTTCATGCCCTCGACGATATCAACCTCGGTGTCGAGCGACTTGTTCTCCTCGACGGTGATGACGCCCTCGTTGCCGACCTTCTGCATCGCCTGCGCGATCATCTTGCCGATGGCGGCATCGCCGTTGGCCGAGATGGTGCCGACCTGGGCGACCTCGGAGGAGGCGGCGACCGGCTTGGCGCGCTTCTCGATGTCCTTGACGACGGCCGCGACCGCGATGTCGATGCCGCGCTTGAGGTCCATCGGGTTCATGCCGGCGGCAACCGACTTGGCGCCTTCGCGTACGATGGACTGGGCCAGCACGGTCGCGGTGGTGGTGCCGTCGCCGGCGAGGTCGTTGGTCTTGGAGGCGACCTCACGCACCATCTGGGCGCCCATGTTCTCGAACTTGTCCTCGAGCTCGATCTCCTTGGCGACGGTGACGCCGTCCTTGGTGATACGGGGCGCGCCGAACGACTTCTCGATGAGCACGTTGCGGCCCTTCGGGCCGAGCGTCACCTTGACGGCGTTGGCGAGAATGTCGACGCCGCGCAGCATGCGATCGCGCGCGTCTCCGGAAAACTTGACGTCTTTGGCAGCCATGGTCTGCAATTCCTCTTCTATTTTCGTGATGTGTCTTGTTTATTGGGTCGCCTCATTCCGGGATCTGCGATCGAACCCGGCGGAATGATGCATGCCCGGATCGAGTGACCCGGGCATGCATTCAGCGGCCGTTCAGGCGTCTGGCCTTAGGCCATCACACCCATGATGTCCGACTCCTTCATGATCAGGAGCTCATCGTTGTCGATCTTGACCTCGGTGCCCGACCACTTGCCAAACAGCACACGGTCGCCGACCTTGAGGTCGATCGGGATCAGCTTGCCGGCCTCGTCGCGGCCACCGGGGCCGACGGCGACGACTTCGCCCTGGGACGGCTTTTCCTTGGCCGTGTCCGGAATGATGATGCCGCCCTTGGTCTTTGACTCGGCGTCGATACGTTTGACCACGACACGGTCATGCAGCGGACGAAATTTGGATTTAGTCATGACGTTTCCCTTTGGAGGCTCGCTTCGGAAGGAGTGAAAGTGGGCGGGCGGCGCTTCCGTCCACCCTTCCCGAGGATCGATCGGCGCGCGTTAGCAATCCATCTTTCAGAGTGCTAATGGTGCGTCCGGGAATATGGCTTGGCCGCGATCCTGTCAAGCAAAGGTGGTTAAGCGATTGGTGAGACGGATATAGGATGGTGACATTGGAAACTTGTTCGGGGCGCCGGCGTATTAAAGGACGTCATTGCTCCGGCAGCGGTTTTGCGCTTGGCTGCGGAAGGGGTGCGGCCATGGTTTTGTCCGGGGGAATGCCATGATCAGTTCAGCTCACGCGCGCACGGTCGCCAATCTGGCGGCGGCTTCTTGCCTGGCGCTGCTGCTTGGCGCCTGCGGCGGCGGCATGAGCCTGCCGTCCTTTTCTTCGTCCTCACCGCCCCCCGAGGCCGAGCCCGGCACCGGTCCGGAAATGCCCGCGTCGATCCGCGCCGACGAGATCGTTGGGCGCTGGGGCCTCGCCTCGTTCCAGAACCCGGCCGACCGCGCCCGCACCGAGGCTGCCGCCCGGGCCCAATGCAAAAATCCTTACGTGATCACCGCCGGCTCCTCCGGCGGCGTGATCATGCATCTGGCGGACCAGGCAACACCGCAGGAGCTGCGGCTGAAGGGGTCGCCCAGCGGCAAGAATTATATCGGGCCGGCGGGTCCGACGCCCGGCGAGCAGGACCGCGAGATCGTCTCCTTCGACGGTCGCGTCCTCATCACCCGCTTCATCGACAAGGACGCCGCCACCCGCTACGGCAACATGGTCTACGTCCGCTGCGCGCCGAGGGCGTGATCGCGGCGCCGGCCTAGCCACTCGTCATTGCGAGAAGCGAAGCGACGAAGCAATCCAGGCTGCCTCCGCGGACACAATCTGGATTGCTTCGCTTCGCTCGCAATGACGTCCAAAACAAAAAAACGCCGGCTCTCGCCGGCGTTTTGTTTTCCGTAGCGTCGCGTCCGCTCAGTCGAACAGCGCGTCGATGTCGTCCTGCGAGGCGTGGCCGACGTCGCCGGCGAGCTTCGGGCCGTTGAGAAGCTTGTCGTCGTCGCTGCGGGTGTCGACCTGCGGCACGACGTGGGACTTGATCGCGTCGACACCGCCCCAGATTTCCATCATGGAATTGATGTGCTGCTCGATGAACTTCATCGTGCTCATGACCTTGCTGATGCGCTGGCCGGTCAGGTCCTGGAAGTTGCAGGCTTCGAAGATCGAGATGACGCGTTCCTGGATATCGTCGGCGAGCCGCTTCTGCTGATCGGCCGATTGCACCTTGGCCATCGCGCTGGCCGCCTGGTCGATCGACTCGGCGGCTTCGAGGATCTGCTGGGTCGCCTGTTCGGTGCCGCCGACGACCGCGCCGAGCTCGCCATTGACCTTGGCCATTTCGCCGCCGTCGAAGCTCTTGCCATGCAGTGTCGCGATCTCGCGCTTGGTGCGGTCGATGGCGTCGTGGATGAGGTCTAGCTCGACCTTCAGCTTCTCGCACTGCTCGATCTGCGCCCGGTAAGTATCGAGCATGGTACGGGCTTCGGAGAGCTCATGGGCGGTGGAGGCGTCGATCGCCGCCATGGCGGCGCTGCCGGACAAGGGCACGGTGCCCTTCGCCATCTGTGCACGGATCGCACGCAACTCGGCCATGATCTCGCTATGCATCGGCGCAGCCTCCTCAATCATTTCGGGGCTTGGCATCTCGCCGACAATAGCCTCTTCGACACGAAAACGTTTGCGGTGAATAGCCATCAAGAACTCCCCCCACCTCACTCACGCGTCTTTGTAGGCAGAAGCGATTTAACACGAAGTTCACAGCCGGAACTGTCGTGCGGTTGTGCGCGACGGCTTGCAAACGGGCGATTAACCATGCGTGCGCGGCGTTCATCGAAAATAAACGCTGATCGCCAAATTGCACCGCTGCCGACGACGTGGTGAATCGAAATGGCGTTTCCGTTTACCAAACAAAACGGCTTTTGCTCTTTATTGACCACGTCGCGGGTGCGGATCAGCCATCACCTCGCCACGACGCATGTGATCTAGACGAAACAGTACAGAGTACGTCGATGTTCAAGAAAATGTCTGTCGCGCTGCTTGGCAGCGCTTGCACCTTCATTGCCGGCGTCAACAGCGCCAGCGCCTTCGACAATAGCGTGCCGAACGATCCGCCCGCGGTGCTCTACCAGCCGCAGGTGCCGCCTGCGCCGGTGCGTGTCGCCTCCAATTCGAACATGGGCGGCGGCTTCATCGAGTTCATCTTCGGCGACGGGCCCGGCCGCGGTCCGGCCTACGCTCCGCAGCAGCCGGTGTACCAACAGCAGCCTGGTTATTATGACCAGCGGCGCCTGCCGCCGATGGGCGAGCCGCAGACACAGGGCGCAGGTCTCCAGCAGGAGGCGGTCGATCCGCGGCAGCGTCAGTTCGATCCGAGATTCGAGAAACAACTCGTTGACTATAGCGGCAACGAAAGCGCCGGCACGATCGTGGTCGATACGCCGAACAAGTTCCTCTATCTGGTCGAGGGCAGCGGTCGTGCGATGCGCTACGGCATCGGCGTCGGGCGTCCCGGCTTCACCTGGTCCGGCGTGAAGTCGATCACGGCCAAGCGCGAATGGCCTGCCTGGACGCCGCCGGCGGAAATGATCGCGCGCCGTCCCGACCTGCCGAGGCATATGGAAGGCGGCCCGGAAAATCCGCTCGGTGCGCGCGCGATGTATCTCGGCTCGACCCTTTATCGTATCCACGGTTCGAACGAGCCCTGGACCATCGGCACCAACGTCTCCTCGGGCTGCATCCGCATGCGCAACGAAGACGTCATCGATCTCTATGGCCGCGTCAACGTCGGCACCAAGGTCGTCGTGATGTAGGCGCATAGTGCTCGGAACCAAAAACGGCCGCCTCATCGGCGGCCGTTCTCGTTTGGAGCACCGGGTAAGAAGCGTCAGGCGTAATCGCTGCCGCCATCGTCTCCGCCGCCGAAATCGCCGTCGTCGGCGAGGTCGACATTGTCGTCATTGTCGTTCTGATCGTTGTAATTCTGGTCGTCGTTCGATGCGTGGTCGGCGAAGCCCTGGCGGGACGCATCGCCGCGGTCGCGGTTCGAGCCGATGTCGTCGAGGCCGGCATCGCGCGCGAGCGATCCGCCGGACTGGTCGCCGCCGCTCCAGGGGCCTCCACCAGCGCTGCGGTCGCCCAGGGCATTGGTGTCGCCAAAAGCCTGCTGGTGCGGTCCGCCCATCATGCCGCGGATGCTGGACAGCAGCAGCGAGCCGCCGACGACGCCGGCCGCGGCTGCCGCCGCCGTGCCGAGGAACGAGCCGCCACCGCCGACCGGCGGCGCGCCATAGCCCTGGCCTGGACCCTGATTTGGACCCTGACCGTATGCCTGCCCATAAGGCGGCTGGCCGTAACCGGGCTGAGGCTGCTGCATCGCCTGGCCGCTGTTCCAGACCGGCCGCGAGTCACGCGGCGGTACGTTCGGAACCGAGCCGCGCGATGGACCCCCGCCGAACAGCGTGTCGCGCATGGTGTCCAGGAAACCGCCGGACTGCGCCTGCTCGGGCGCCTGCCCCGCCTCCAACTCCTGGATGCGGTTGTGGGCGCGCTTCAGCGCCTCGTCCTGCAACAGCGTGGTCTGAACCAGCGCATAGACAGCGCCGGGGGCCTTGCGCAGGCCGTCGGAGATTGCGGCGATCGCGTCGGGATCGCGCGGTGCATTTTCCAGTTTCGAAAGCCGATCGAAAAGCTCGTCGACGAGCTGGCGTTCCTGCGGCGTCATGGTCAGTCTCCCTTGCGCAAAACAAGCGCGAGGCAGATGTAGGGTTCCATTGTGGCCCCAACAGTGCCGGCAGGATTAAATTTCGGTATGCGACAAGCTGCCTCGCGGGCGGCTTTCTCGCAAACTTCCACCGGTTCACCCCAGCGTGACGCCGCTGTCCGTCAGCAGGCGCGCGAAGGCATTGCCGGCGAGATAGGCGTGCTCGCGTTCGCGGACATCCGTCATCGGGTCGAGCCCGGTGAGGATGTCGTCGACGAAGCCGGGATGACACATGATGAGGCCGCCATCCGGCAGGCCTTCCAGGAAATGCCGCATCAGCGCGCCGAAATCGGCCGCTTGCGTGAAATCATAGGCGCCGGCGAAACCGGGATTGAAGCTGAGGCCCGCGCTGCCGGCACGGCGGCGGAATTGCGCGCTGAGGATATCGAGCACCATGGCTTTCGGCGAGGCCAGCCGCTGCAGCAACGGCAGGTCGCGGCCGCCCTGGCGCACCCAGGCTTTTGGCGCGGCTTCGGCGACTGCGTCGACAAAGCCGTCGCGCACCTGCGGGTAGAGCTGCACATGCTGATGACCGTCGACGAAGTCAGGCGCGCGCCCGAACGCTTTCGCGAAGGCTGCCAGCTGCGCCTTGACCTCGTTGCGAAAGAACTCGCGGTCGAGCCTTCGCGCAAGACCGGCGCGGAGCAGCTTCGGAAACGGGAGAAACATGTCGCCGTCGAGCGGGCGGAAATGCATGGTGAGCGGCCGGAACGGTGCCGACAATGTCACGTGCAATCCGATCGCGCAGCGCGGGCTCGCTTGCGCCGCCGCCTGGAGCGCCTCGATCTCGCTGCGCTCGACCGCAGGTCCCACCATCATTACCGACGTCGCGTTGAGACGGCCGCGTTCGATCAGGTCGCGGATGGCGCGATTGACGCCCGGGCTGATGCCGTAATCGTCGGCGCAGAGCCAGATCCGCCGTGGCGGCGCGGCCGCGCTCATTCGGCCGCCGTCCTCTTCGAGGCGTCCAGGCTTGAAGCATCCTGGGCCTTGTCGGTCTCGAAATGCTTTTCACTGTGCTCGGCGACGAAGTAGATCGGGCGCGCCTTCAGCTCGGAAAGGATCTTGCCGATATATTCGCCGACGATGCCGATCATGATGAGCTGCACGCCGCCGATCGTCATCAGGCCGATCACGAGTGAGGGATAGCCGGGCACCTGCTTGCCGGTGGTCAGGACCTCCCAGAGGATCGACAGACCGAACAGGAACGCTCCGCCGGCGAGGATCACGCCGAGCAGGCTGGCGAAGCGCAGCGGCGCCACCGAGAACGAGGTGACGCCTTCGATCGAAAGACCAAGCAGACGCGCGGCGCTGAAGGTTGTCACGCCATGGGTGCGCGGTGCGGGCTCGTAATCGACGCGGATCTGGCGGAAGCCGATCCAGCTCGCAAGGCCCTTGAAGAAGCGGTTGCGCTCCGGCAGCTGCCGCAGTGCTGCGACCGCGCGCGGCGACAGCAGGCGGAAATCGCCGGCGTCTTCCGGAATCTTCTGGCGCGCGCCCCAATTGATCAGCGCATAGAAGCCGCGTCCGGCGAGCCGCCGCAGGAAGGGCTCGTTGTCGCGATGCGCCTTGGCGGTATAGACGACGTCGTAGCCGTCCTCGATCCAGTGCCGCACCAGTCGCTCGACCAGCGACGGCGGATGCTGGCCGTCGCCGTCCATGAACAGCACCGCGCCGAGCCGGGCATGGTCGAGGCCGGCCATCAGCGCGGCCTCCTTGCCGAAATTGCGCGACAACGACACCACCTGGACGTCGACCGCGTCGGCCGGCAGTGCGCGGGCGATCGACAGTGTCGCGTCCGCGCTTCCGTCGTCGACATAAACGATCTCGCAAGCCAGGCGATAGCGCTGCCGCAAGGTCTTTGCGAGATCGCAGATGCGCTGGTGCAGGGCGGCGAGACCCGCCGCTTCGTTGTAGAGCGGGACGACAATCGACAGTCCCTTCGCGGCGGCGCTGGCCGCGGTGGTCGTCATGCCGGAAACGTCAGAGCCCAGCGTCATGGATCAAGGTTCCAGAGGCGATCAGGTTTTCTTGCAAGGTCATCCCGACAGCATATGGTAGCTGCCGTTTGCTGTCGCTACGCTGAACGGAATTGCTCAACAAACTTTGGGCTCACTGCCGCAGGAACGCCTCGAGCCTGGCGAACAGCGGGTTCTCCCGGTCGAACACGTAATCCAGCGAAACCACCGAGACGGTCTCGGCGCCATGCCCGCGCAGGAAGCTCGCGAGTGCATAGAGCTGGCCCGGCGGGCAGTGCAGCGTGAGCATGCCCGACGAGGTCGGTCCGCCGAACGGGGCTTCGACGCCGAAGCGCTCGTGGGCCTCTGTGAGCATGGCCGCGTCGCACTGGCGGAAGCGGGTGCGGACTTCGCGGTATTTGTTGGCCCGCGCCCGCGCCGCGATGTGATCGAGGATGACTCGCGCGGTCTCCCGCGCCTGCGGCGACCAATCGGCGTCCCTTGAGGCGACCAGATTGGCCTGGCTGCGCAGGATCACGCCGTCGTCGAGCACCCGCAATCCGTTGGCAGCGAGCGTCGCGCCGGTCGTGGTGATGTCGACGATCAACTCGGCGCTGCCGGCGGCCGGTGCGCCTTCGGTCGCGCCCGTGCTTTCGACGATGCGGTAATCGGTGATGCCTTGGCTCTGGAAGAAGGCGCGGGTGAGGTTGATGAACTTGGTCGCGACCCGCATCCGCATGTGATGCTGCTCGCGGAAGCCGGTGGTGACGTCGTCGAGGTCGGCCATGGTGCGCACGTCGATCCACGCCTGCGGCACGGCGACGACGACGTCGGCATAGCCGAAGCCGAGGCCTTCGATCAGGGAGACGCGCTTGTTGGCGTCCGCGATGGTCTCGCGCACCAGATCCTCCCCGGTGACGCCGAGATGCGCCGAGCCGCGGGACAACTGCGAGGCGATCTCACTCGCCGAGAGATAGGCGACCTCGACATTGTCGAGGCCCGCGAGCGTGCCGCGATAGTCACGGGCACCGCCCGCCTTCGACAGCTTGAGCCCGGCGCGGGCGAAGAAGGCCTCGGTGTTTTCCTGCAGGCGGCCCTTGGAGGGAACGGCCAGAACGAATGGCGCGCTCATGACTTAAGCTCCCACCTTGCGGCCGATCCGGGTCAGCGCATCCACCCAGACCGAGAAACCGACTGCGGGGATCGGCTCGGCCGATCCAAGCTGGGTCATCAGCCCGTCATAGCGGCCGCCGGCAACCAGCGGCTCGGCGCCGTTGCCGCGGTGATGCAGCTCGAATTCGAAGCCGGTGTAGTAGTCGAGCCCGCGTCCGAACGCGGTCGAAAAGCGCGTTCCCTTCACATCGATGCCGCGCGCGGCCATGAAGCCGACCCGGCTTTCGAACTGGTCGACCGCAGCACTGAGGTCGAGCTTCGCGTCATTGGTCAGCGCGCGCAGCTCGGCGACGGCGTCATCGGGGTTACCCGATATCGACAGGAAACGCTTGAGCACGGCGATGGCCTCGCGCGGCAGCGCACCGCCCTTCAGCGTCGACTGCTCGAGGAAGCGGTCGGCAATCTCGGCCGTGCTGCGGCCGCCGACATTGGTGGTGCCGGCGATCGACATCAGATCGGTGACGAAAGCGAGTGCCGCCTTGCGGTCGGAGCCGGCGAGCGCCGCGAGCACGCCCTCATATTCGCTGCGGGTCGCGGTCGTCGCGGCTGCCAGCCGCTCCAGATCCTGCTCCAGGCTGATCTTGCGGTTGAAATCCTTGACCAGGCGGCGGCGCCAGACCGGATAGAGGTTGAGCGCGTCGAGCAGCGCGTTGAACAGCGCTACGTCGCCGGTGCGGATCTCGACGTCGCGGACGCCGAAGGCGGCGGTCGCCTCCAGCGCCAGCGCCAGCATCTCGGCATCGGCCGCGGCGCGGTCCTGGCGGCCGAACGATTCGATGCCGGCCTGCAGGAATTCGTTGCTCTGGCCGTTGCGGTAGCGAAACACCGGGCCGAGATAACTGAACCCGGCCGGCTGGCCGGCACGGCCAGAGCTGAGATAGTCGCGGGCCACCGGAATGGTCAGGTCCGGGCGCAGGCACAGCTCCTCGCCGGAGAGGTCCGTGGTCAGGTACAGGCTCTTGCGGATGTCCTCGCCGGAGAGATCCAGGAACGGTTCGGCCGGCTGCAGGATCGCGGGCTCGGCCCTGACATAGCCCGCCTGCGCGAACGACAGCAGCAGCGTGTCCGCCCAGGCGGCGGAGCCGGCAGCATTTGAGGTGGCAGTCGCAGTCATGTCGGGGTCCATCGTCCCGGTGGAACCGGGCAGGGCAAGCAAGGGGAGCGAATTGCCGCAGGCCTTAGCATGGCCCGAAAGCGGTTTCGACCTCCAAAGGATCAATCGCTTAACGGTCGGCCAATATCGGCATCAGGCCATTTTGCCACGCCAATCGCCCAGCACCGCCTGCACCAGCGCCAGCGCGGCCACCGCGGCCGTGTCGGCCCGCATGATCCGCGGTCCCAGCGCCAGCCGCAGGATATTCGGCTGCCGCAGCAGCAGCGCCCGCTCTTCCCCGGCAAAGCCGCCTTCGGGGCCGATCAGCACGTCGATTCCCTCTGCCGCGCCTGCGCCTTGCAGGCTCTGAATGGGGTTTTCGAGCTCCGCCGCCTCGTCGCAGAAGATCAGCAGCCTGCCAGCGGCGCGCTGGGTCAGGAAGCGCTCCAGCGGCACCGGCTCGGCAACGGTGGCGATGCTGAGAATGCCGCATTGCTCGGCCGCCTCGACGACATTGGCGCGCATCCGCTCGGTATTGACGCGGGAAGCTTGGGTGAACCGGGTCAGAACCGGCTGAAGCGAGGCAGCGCCCATCTCGATGGCCTTCTGCACCATATAGTCGAGCCGGGCGTGCTTGAGCGGGGCGAAGACGTAAGAGAGGTCGGGCAGCCGGTCCTGCGGCCGGGTCTGCTGGAGGATGACGAGGCCGTCCGGCCGCTTGCGGCCTTCGATGGCGGCCTGCCATTCGCCGTCGCGTCCGTTGAATGCCAAGACTTCGGCCCCGGCGGCAAGCCGCAGCACATTGCCGAGATAGTTGCTCTGGTCGCGGTCGAGCTCGACCCTGCCGTCCTGGGCAAGGGGAGCATCGACGAACAGGCGGGGGCCGCGGAAATCGTGGGAGGGCATGGTTCAAAGGTCCGATTTGCCGCCGTTCTTAACCGAAAGCAGTAGTTTCGGGGTAAATTTTGCCAAAATGGTGCGTCGGCGCGCCGCGCTCCTGCCCTATTCAACGGGTTGTTAAGGGCCGGCGGGAATCGTAAAATCGCGAGCACGCTGGTTGCGCTTCAATTGGGAAGACGCCGAACCCCGCAAGCTCCTGCCGGAGAGACTGCCTTGATGATCCGTCATTTGATGGTTCCGATCACTGCCGCCATGGTCACGATGGGCGCCGTTTGTGCCTATGCGCAGGGTTTCCCCGCGCCGCTGCCGGGCCAGGCCCCAACAAGTTCCGCGTTTCCGCCCGTGAACGGCTCGGCGCCCGTCGCCTCCGTCGGCGGCGCGCCGCAATCGTCCTTCCCCGTGAACGGCGCCGCGCCTGTCGGTGGCGCCGGCGCCTTCAGCGCGGCGCCGCCGACGCAAGCCGGTCCCGGCGAGGACTGCATGAAGGCCTTCATGCCTCTGCGCGAGGATGCCGAAAAGCGCGGCAAGCTGATCAAGGCCGCGAGCGACCGTCACGCTCCGCCTGACGAGGCCTGCAAGCTGATCCGCAACTTCAGCCAGGCTGAGACCAAGATGATCAAGTACATCGAGGCCAACGCCTCGAAATGCGGGATTCCGGCGCAGGTCGGCGCGCAGATGAAGGACGGCCACAAGAACACCGAGACCATGACGGCGAAGGTCTGCAACGTCGCGCAGCAGATGCAGAACCAGCCGCGCGGACCGGCCGGTCCGTCGCTGAGCGAAGTGCTGGGTTCGGGCTCGGCGCCCGAGGCCAATGCCGGCAAGAAGGGCGGCAGCACCTTCGATACACTCAACGGCAACGTCCTGACGCGATGAGCGACACATCCGCCCGAGTTGCCGATTCCACCGGCAACTGGGTCGATACGCGTGCGCCGCAATGGGCGCGGCCTTATCTGCGCTTGTCCCGCTTTGATCGTCCGATCGGCTCCTGGCTCCTGTTGATGCCGTGCTGGTGGTCGGCGGCGCTCGCCGCCGGCATGGCGCATGACGTCCGCGGGCTGCCGCTCACCATCGTCCTGTTCTTCATCGGCGCCTTCGTGATGCGGGGGGCAGGCTGTACCTGGAACGACATCACCGACCGTGATCTTGACGACAAGGTCGAGCGCACCCGCTCGCGACCGCTGCCGTCGGGCCAGGTGAGCGCGAAGCAGGCGCTGGCCTTCATGGTCGCGCAGGCGCTGATCGGGCTCGTGGTGTTGCTGCAGTTCAACCGCTTCGCGATCCTGACCGGCATTGCCTCACTGCTGATCGTCGCGATCTACCCGTTCATGAAGCGCATCACCTGGTGGCCGCAGATCGTGCTCGGGCTTGCGTTCTCCTGGGGCGCCCTGATGGGATTTGCCGTCACCTTCGGGCGCATCGACGTCACCGCGCTCGTGCTCTATGCCGGCGCGATTTCCTGGGTGATCGGCTACGACACGATCTACGCGCATCAGGACGCAGAGGACGATGCGCTGATCGGCATCAAGTCCACCGCGCGCCTGTTCGGTGCGCATACGCACCAGGCGCTGATCCTGTTCTACGGCCTCGCGGTGCTGCTGATCGGCGTGGCGCTGGCGTCGGGCGATGCGCGCTGGCCGGCCTGGCTGGGACTTGGGGCCTTCGCCGTGCATCTGGCCTCGCAGATCGCGCGGCTGAATATCAGCGACGGCGATCTCTGCAAGCGCCTGTTCTACTCGAATCGCGATGCGGGGCTGTTGCTCTTTGCGGGTTTGCTGGCCGACGCGGTGCTGCGAGCGGCCTAACTCCGCGCGATGATCTCGCGCTCGTCGCGATGCACCGACAATTCGCGTGCGACACCGGTGCGGCGGCGCATCAGAAATTTCGGACGGCGGTGGCGGATCGCGTTGGCGCGGCGACGCCGCGGCGCGGGTTGGCGTGCGCCTTCGTCGAGCTGCGGAAGCGCGAACAGCTCGCTCCAGATCGCCCAGGCCTCAACGAGTTCGTCGCCATCGGCGCTGACCAGCAGCGGAATGGAGAGCGAGGGATCGCGATGCACGAGGACGAGGGTCTGGGCCTCGTCGTTGCCGCGCAGCGCGACGCCGATGAAGTCGCTGACGCGGACGTTGATCGCCATCCGCATGCCGCGGACGGCACGGTGCAGCACGACACGTTCGCGATGAAGCTCGATCTGCCGGACATATCCGTCGGCGCGCGGATCATGCGCATCGAAGCGGACCGGAAGGGAAAGGGGGTCGAGCCGCAGGGAGCGGCTCGACCCGGCGGGAGTGATCCCGCTTGTTGCTGTTTGACGCCTCACGGCTTTAGTTCTCCCCGCCAGGATTATGTTCCCGGTCGATGCGAGGACCTTAGCGCGGGCCTTTCCGAAACCGCTTAAAAAGGCTGGTTAATCCAACCTCACCGCCGCGCATGATTGACAAGACCTTGGCGCGCATGATTGACGAGACGTTGCGCGCAAGGTGCGAATCTGAGCTTTTGGTGGGCTGAAAATGCTTGAAGTCCGCGCGATCAGGGCACATCTGTGGGTTCCGGTCCCGCAGCCCGCCCCAACAGGATTTCGTTTGTGAACCCTTCACCAAGCTCGACGCTTTCACCCAAGGATTCATCCACAGCCAGCCGCAACCTGTTCGACCAGTCTGCGCTCT
>NZ_VSST01000089.1 GCF_019402665.1 Bradyrhizobium canariense | reverse complement strand
CTCGCCGGCGGTGTCCACCGCCTCGATGGCCAGCTCATGGTCGTCCTCGACGTCGACCGCGTCCTCGAGCTCGCGCCCGAGATGATGGCGGCCTGATACGCCGGCACATCCGCCGACGTACCTGCAATTGGAAGTGCCCCCGCAAAAGCGGGGAGAAGCAGAGGTTCACATGCGAACTTGTCTCGTCGTTGATGATTCCAGCGTCATCCGCAAGGTTGCGCGCCGGATCCTGGAGGGCCTCGACTTCCAGATCCTCGAAGCCGAGGACGGTGAGAAGGCGCTGGAGGCCTGCAAGCGCGGCCTGCCCGACGCTGTGCTGCTGGACTGGAACATGCCGGTGATGGACGGCTACGAGTTCCTCGGCCATCTCCGCCGCATGCCCGGCGGCGACCAGCCCAAGGTGGTGTTCTGCACCACCGAGAACGACGTCGCGCATATCGCGCGCGCGCTGCACGCCGGCGCCAACGAGTACATCATGAAGCCCTTCGACAAGGACATCGTGACGGCGAAATTCCAGGAAGTCGGCCTTATCTGAGCGACCGCCCCGGAGGCTGAACGGCTCCTTCGGCGTTTGTCTTCAACTGACCGTTTCAGTCTGAGTTGGTGAGTAATGAGTGTTGCGTTCGCAGGTAATTCGACCCCGGGCTCGTCGCGGGAAGCCGGGCCTTTGCGGGTGATGATCGTCGACGACTCCGTCGTCATTCGCGGTCTGATCTCGCGCTGGATCGGTGCCGAGCATGACATGGAGGTCGCGGCCTCGCTGCGCACCGGGCTCGAGGCGGTCAACCAGATCGAACGCATCAACCCCGACGTTGCCGTGCTCGATATCGAAATGCCCGAGCTCGACGGCATCTCGGCGCTGCCGCAACTCCTGGCGAAGAAGCGCGATCTCGTCATCATCATGGCTTCGACGCTGACCCGCCGTAACGCGGAGATCAGCTTCAAGGCGCTGTCGCTCGGCGCCGCCGACTACATTCCGAAGCCGGAATCGACGCGCGAGGCGTCGGCTGCGGACATCTTCCACCACGACCTGATCCAGAAAATCCGCCACCTCGGCGCACGGCTTCGCCGCAAGCCCGCGGTTGCGAGCCCGCCGCTGGCGCCTGCGAGCCCGGCCCCGGCCGCACGTGGACCGGTTGTCGCGCGGCCTGCCGCGCCGGCTCCGGCCGTGCATGCGCCGTCGTCGTCCTCGGTGCTGTCCACGCGTCCGTTCTCGACCCAGGCACCGAAGGTGCTGCTGATCGGCTCATCGACCGGCGGTCCTCAGGCGCTGATGGCGCTCGTCGCCGAGCTTGGCGCCGTGATCGACCGCGTCCCGGTGCTGATCACCCAGCACATGCCGCCGACCTTCACCACCATTCTCGCCGAGCATCTGGCACGCACGAGCCGCAAGCCGGCAGCCGAAGCCGTCGATGGCGAGCCGGTGAAGCCGGGCCGCATCTATCTTGCGCCGGGCGGCAAGCACATGCGCGTCGTGCGCAGCGGCGCCGACGTGGCGATCGCGCTCGACGACGGTCCCGCCGTCAATTTCTGCAAGCCCGCGGTCGATCCGCTGTTCACCTCCGCCATCGACATCTGGCATGGCGCCATCCTCTCCGTGATCCTGACGGGCATGGGCTCGGACGGCATGCGCGGCGGCAAGGACATCGTCGCCGCCGGCGGCAGCGTGATCGCGCAGGACGAAGCCTCCAGCGTGGTCTGGGGCATGCCGGGCGCAGCCGCCAATGCCGGCATCTGCGCGGCGATCCTGCCGCTCAACCAGATCGGCGCCAGGGTCAATCGCCTCTTTGCGGGAGACCGTTCGTGACGCCTGTTGACTACGACTATCTACGCAAATTCCTGAAAGAGCGCTCCGGCCTCGATCTCTCCCCGGACAAGCAGTATCTGGTCGAGAGCCGGTTGCTGCCGCTGGCTCGCAAGGCGAGCCTTAGCGGGATTCCCGATCTCGTGCTGAAGATCAGGAACGGCGACGGGCGGCTTGCGAGCGACGTGGTCGAAGCGATGACCACCAACGAGACCTTCTTCTACCGCGACAAGATCCCGTTCGATCATTTGCGCGAAACGATCCTGCCGGGGCTGCATCGGGCGCGCGCGGCGCGCAAGTCGCTGCGCATCTGGTCGGCGGCGTCGTCGACGGGACAGGAGCCTTATTCGATCGCGATGTGCGTGAAGGAGATGGGCGCTGCCTTCGCCGGATGGCGCATCGAGATCGTCGCCACCGATCTGTCGCAGGAGGTGCTGGAGAAATCCAAGGCCGGCGTCTACAGCCAGTTCGAGGTGCAGCGCGGCCTGCCGATCCAGCACCTGATGAAATACTTCACGCAAGCGGGCGAGGTCTGGCAGCTCAATGCCGACATCCGCGCGATGGTGCAGTTCCGCCAGCTCAATCTGTTGCAGGACTTCTCCCATCTCGGCACGTTCGACGTGATCTTCTGCCGCAACGTGCTGATCTATTTCGACCAGGACACCAAGGCCGTGATCTTCGAGCGCATGGCGAAGGTTTTGGAAGCCGACGGTACGCTGCTGCTCGGCGCCGCCGAATCCGTCGTCGGCATCACCGACGCGTTCCGCCCGATCGCCGAACGTCGTGGTCTCTATCAGCTCAACCCAACGCGCTCCGGCCGCCCGATGGGCGGATTGATGCCGCCGTCGTTGAAGGTGGCAGCGGCGCGGTGAGATGCGTTCTTCCCTTTTCCCACAAGAAGGGAAGACGAGCGCACCTCACAAGATCGCATGCGGCAGAAACCGCGAGCCGTTGCCGGTGATCGGGCTCTCGTCCTCGCGGATCGACAGGCCGCAGGGTTCGTGATCCACCAGCCAGCTTCCCACCACCGGATAGAAGTCGGAAAAGTTCGGCAAGGGCGCGAGGGCCTGCCGCACGAATCCTTCGGCGCCGTAGGGTCCTGCCTGCTCGTCGAGCGGCATTCCGCCCGACACCAGCGTGACATTGGCGCCTTCGCGCGACAGCAGCGGCTTGCGCACATAGGAGCTGCCGAGCTCGGCGGCCCGCGGATCGTCCTCGAAGAACGCCGGCAGCAGATTGGGATGGTTCGGAAACATCTCCCAGAGCAGCGGCAGGATGCCCTTGTTGGAGAGCACCGCCTTCCACGGCGGTTCGATCCAGCGTGTCGCTGCGTCCTTGAGCTTTGCGCCGAAGCTGTCGTGGAACATCCATTCCCAGGGATAGAGCTTGAAGGCGAGCGCGATGTCGCGGTCGTCGAGATCGACGAAGCCGCCGGCATCATCGCGCCAGCCGATCGCCTCGATGTCGAGTAGCGTGGTCGCCAGTCCAGCCTGGCGCGCCGTGTCTTCGAGATAGGCGAGCGTGCCGGCATCCTCCTCGTTGCCTGTGGTGCCGGTGAAATGGACATGGCGCCCTGCGGCAATCCGCTTCCACGCTTCAATCAGGCGTTCGTGGATAGAGTTGAACTGGTCGGCGCGCGACGGGATGATGCGGCGTTCGATCGCCTGTTCGAGCCAGGTCCATTGAAACACCGCGGCTTCGAAAATCGAGGTCGGCGTGTCCGCGTTGTATTCGAGCAGCTTTGCCGGTCCCTTGCCGTCGAATTTCAGATCGAGCCGGCCATAGAGGCTGCGGTCGTCTCGTGCCCAGCTCTCGGCGATCAAGCTCCAGAAAGCGTCCGGTATTTTCAGGCGCTGCAGATGGCGCTCTTCGCCGATCACGCGGCCGGCAAGCTCCAGGCACATCGCGTCAAGCTCGCCGGTCGGCGTCTCGATGCCGCGCTCGATCTCGTCGAGCGTGAAGGCGTAGTAGGCGCGCTCGTCCCAATAGCGCTCGCCTTCGATGGTGTGGAAGGCGAAGCCGCATTGTTCGGCCGTCTGCCGCCAGTCGTCGCGCTCGGGGCAGACGATGCGTCGCATGGGTCAGCCGCCGCCGGAGAAGCCATGGCCAAACGAGCCGAAGCCGCCGCGGCTCACGCCGCCGGAGCCTGAATCGGACGACGTTCCGGACGAGGAATGGCTCGAGGAGTCGCTGCTGAAGAAACTCGATCGCGACGACCAGCGCGAGCTGCCACCGCCGCCCGACGAGCTGCTTCTGCTGCTGCAGGCGGTGCTCGCCTGCACCGGCGCGGCCCCGGGGACCGTCGCCCCGGGGACTATCGCCCCGGTAGCAGAGGGCTCGCAATTCTGCCGCGGCATCAGCGTGTAGGCGGTGGTGCCGACCGCGATCGTTCCCATCACCAGCAGCGCGACACGGCCGGAGCGCTTCACCGGCTGTCGTGCAGGCGGCGGTCCTGCCGCCGGCCGGCGCTTGCCGAACTCCTTTTTGGAGGGCTTGTCGGCCATGTCAGTAGATCATGCAGGCGGCGTTGAGCAGCCCCGCGGCAAGCGAGGACAGGCCGAGCCAGATCGCAGGCGCAAGCTCGCCGGCCGCGATCCGAGCCGGCAGATTCGGCACGGGCACCCTCACCAGAAAGAGCACGATGATCTGCACGATCAGCGCGACGAGCGCCCAGATCAGGCAATCCAGCACATTGGCCGAATGCGCGATCGCGCTGACCAGCGGCGCCACGAAGCCGAGCAGGCTGAGGCCGAGTGCGATCGCCGCGGCCGGCTCGTTGTCGCGGATGAGCTGGAATTCGTTGTAGGGCGTGATGCGGGTGTAGACGAACAGGTACGTCACGATCGCGATGAGCCCGGTGCAGAAATAGACCAGGAAGGCGGGCAGGCCGGCGAGTGATTGCAGGATCATCGTTCCCCCATCGTGCAGCGACCATTCGTCGGCGGGGGAAGGATAGCGGTTCAATGGCGCAAGGACGATAAGGCTCCGGTCGCATCCCCCAAAAAACAAAACCCCGCCATTTGCGGCGGGGTCCAGGCTGGGAGGAGCAAGCCCTGGGGCTTGCGCAGTAAACCGATCAGGCGGGAATGCGCTCTTCGACCTCGTGCGGCTCGCGCAGCACGTAGCCGCGGCCCCACACGGTCTCGATGAAGTTGCGGCCTTCGGAGGCATTCGCGAGCTTCTTGCGGAGCTTGCAGATGAAGACGTCGATGATCTTCAGCTCGGGCTCGTCCATGCCGCCATAGAGGTGGTTGAGGAACATTTCTTTGGTGAGGGTCGTGCCCTTGCGGAGCGAGAGCAGCTCCAGCATCTGGTATTCCTTGCCGGTCAGATGCACGCGCTGGCCGCCGACTTCCACCGTCTTGGTGTCGAGGTTGACGACGAGATCGCCGGTCTGGATCACCGACTGGGCATGGCCCTTGGAGCGGCGCACGATCGCGTGGATGCGGGCAACCAGCTCGTCCTTGTGGAAGGGCTTGGTCATGTAGTCGTCGGCGCCGACGCCGAGACCCTTGACCTTGTCCTCGATACCGGCGAGGCCGGAGAGGATCAGAATTGGTGTCTTGATCTTGGAGACCCGGAGCTGCTTGAGCACGTCGTAGCCGGACATGTCGGGCAGGTTGAGGTCGAGAAGGATAATGTCGTAATCGTATAATTTACCGAGATCGACGCCTTCTTCCCCCAAATCGGTCGTGTAGACGTTGAAGCTCTCAGACTTCAACATCAGCTCGATCGACTGCGCGACGGCGCTGTCATCTTCAATCAGCAAAACGCGCATGCCAGTTCCCCATAGTCGCCGCTCCTGGGCGTCAGGTCGGCCGCATTCGCGGCACACAACAAAACGCCTTTGAACAACTGATTCGGATCCTGACAACAGATGGTTAACAAATTCTGATTCTGGAACGCAAGCCCTGTAGATGCAATTTTCGTCGAATCGCCCTAAGGTCTTGTGTGCGAAGCAGCTTTCGTTATCCGGTTGCGTTCAAGTTCCACTTTAAGAGACGGGCCTAACCGACTCCCGCGACTCAGCCTTCTTCTGAAGGGGAGCCACGCTCAGTCACAAAGACAGTGACGCAATGATTAACGATGCGGGTAAACACGAAGTTAAGCGCCGTTCAGAAATATGGCGAAACTTAAGGTTCTCGCCACGAAACCCCGGGTTATGAAGGCGATCACCTCATGAAGGCCCTCTTGTGAAGGCTCTTGCCGAACAGATCGGCGACATTGACGGCATCAATATTTATGGCCGTGTGGTCGGCGTGCGCGGCCTGATGGTCGAGGTGGCCGGCCCGATCCATGCGATGTCGGTCGGCGCGCGGCTCGTGATCGAGACCGGCGGCAACCGTTCCATCCCCTGCGAGGTGATCGGCTTCTCCGGCAACAACGCCGTCGTGATGCCGTTCGCCGGTCTCGACGGCGTGCGGCGCGGCTGCAAGGCCGTCATCGCCAATGCCGCAAATCAGGTGCGGCCTTGCGCGGCCTGGCTCGGCCGCGTCGTCAATGCGCTGGGTGAGCCGATCGACGGCAAGGGGCCGCTCCCCCAGGGGCCGGCGCCGATGCCGTACCGCAATTCGCCGCCGCCGGCGCACTCGCGCAAGCGCGTCGGCGCGCCGCTCGATCTCGGCGTGCGCGCGATGAACACGTTCCTGACCTGCTGCCGCGGCCAGCGCATGGGCATTTTCGCAGGCTCCGGCGTCGGCAAGTCGGTGCTGCTGTCGATGCTGGCGCGCAACGTCGATGCCGCGGTCAGCGTCATCGGGCTGATCGGCGAACGCGGCCGCGAGGTGCAGGAATTCCTGCAGGACGACCTCGGCGAGGAGGGCCTGGCGCGTTCCGTCGTCGTGGTCGCGACCTCCGACGAGCCGGCGCTGATGCGCCGCCAAGCCGCGTATCTGACGCTTGCGATCGCCGAATATTTTCGCGACGAGGAGCAGGACGTCCTTTGCCTGATGGATTCGGTGACGCGCTTTGCCATGGCCCAGCGCGAGATCGGTCTGTCCGCGGGCGAGCCGCCGACCGCCAAGGGCTACACGCCGACCGTGTTCACCGAACTGCCGAAGCTTCTGGAGCGCGCCGGTCCGGGCCTGGGCGAGGGCGCCATCACCGCGATCTTCACGGTGCTCGTCGATGGCGACGACCATAACGAGCCGATTGCGGATGCCGTCCGCGGCATCCTCGACGGCCACATCGTGATGCAGCGCTCGATCGCCGAGCGCGGCCGCTACCCCGCCATCAACATCCTCAAATCCGTCTCCCGCACCATGCCGAAATCGGCCGACCCGGAGTTCTGGCCGACCATCCACAAGGCGCGGGCGGTGATGGCGACCTATGCCGACATGGAGGAATTGATCCGTCTGGGCGCCTACCGCGCTGGCTCCAGCCCGGAGGTCGACGAGGCGATCCGCCTGCACGAGCCGCTGGAGGCCTTCCTGCGCCAGCGCAAGGACGAAAATGCATCGCTGGCGGACGGCTACCGCCAGTTGGCGCAAATCCTCGGTGATTTGGAAACGGAACGCTAACTTTGTCCGGTCATCATCCCATCCCACAGAGTAGCAGAGCCGGTCTTGGCCCCCGTCGGGCCTGTGGGGAGACCGGTGTTGTCCCACGTGCAGCCAAGGGACTTCTGGGGAGTACGAGTCGATGAAGTCACGTGATACCCTCATCCGCCTGAAGAAATTTCAGGTCGACGAGAAGCGCCGCCGGGTCAGCCAGATCGAGACCATGATCGCCGACTTCCAGCGGATGTCGACCGATCTTGAACGCGAGATCTCGACCGAGCAGGAGCGCGCCGGGATCAACGATCCCTCGCACTTCGCCTATCCGACCTATGCCAAGGCTGCCATCCAGCGTCGCGAGAACCTGACCCGCTCGGCCGACGAGCTGAAGGGCCAGCTCGACGAGGCCAAGGCAGCGCTGGCCGAAGCCTTCGAGGAGCTGAAGAAGGTCGAGCTCCTCGACGAGCGCGATCAGGCCCGCGAACGCGCCGAGGAAAACGCCCGCGAGCAGGCCGATCTCGACAGCATCGGCCTGATGCGTGCCCGCATGGGCGCCGTCGCCTGAGGCGCTAGCCGCCAGACCTGCGAGAATTTGCAGAACCCGGACCCCAAAGGTCCGGGTTTTTGCATGTGCTGTCCACAGTGTGCCGCCGCGCCCCCTTGGTGGTCGGCTTTGTCGCGCGCTATGGTGGCGGCGTGCCAGGACCTGCGCGGAATGCGACGGGCCGCGCATTGGGGGGCTGAATGCTGACGCCAGCAGAGCTGGTCGGGCTGATTGGGGCAGTGGCGCAGGGCGATCAGGCCGCGTTCGAGCGCCTCTACGTCGCCACGCGCGCGAAACTCTATGGCGTCGTGCTCCGTATCTTGCGCCGACAGGATCTCGCAGAGGAGGTCATTCAGGAGACCTACGTCAAGATCTGGAACAGCGCCGGCCAGTTCAATCCCGCTCTCGCGTCGCCGATCACATGGATGGCGTCGATCGCGCGCAACCGCGCCATCGACGTCGTGCGTAAGAAGACGGAAGTCTCCATCGAGGAAGAGCCGCAGGCGATGGAAGTCGCAAGCGATAGCCCCGATCCGTTGGCGCGGCGCGAGATGACCGAGGAATTGAGGCGGCTGCTGGAATGTATCGGCCGGCTCGAGCCGGACCGTCAGAGGCTCGTGCTTCTCGCCTATTACAACGGCTGGAGCCGCGAGCAATTGGCGGAGAAATTCGCGGCGCCCGTCAACACGGTGAAGACGTGGCTTCGGCGCAGCATGATGGATATTCGCGAATGTCTCGGGCTATGAGGGCTTGGACGGTGAGGGCGAGTCTGGATCGCAAGTGATGGCCTACACGGAGGACCATATCGCGCTCGCCGCGGAATATGCGCTCGGCACGCTCGACGCCGGCGAGCGCGCGCAGGTCGAGACCATGATGGCGGTGGACAAGGCGTTCGCCGATGTCGTGCAGGCGTGGGCATTCCGGCTCGGCGTCCTCAACCAGATGGTCGGCTCGATCGAGCCGCGTCCGATCGTGTGGGAGAACATCAGGTCCGAGCTCGCGCGGACGGGCTTTGCGCAGGATCCGCCAGCGCTGCCGGACGCAGCGCCGCCACCTGTGCCGGAGTTTTCCTCGCCCGACACCGTGCCTCCGCCGGTGCCGTCGGAGAATATGCAGCAACCGGCGCCGCAGCCTCCCGAAGCGGAGCAGCCCGAAACGACGCCACCGGCGCCCGATGCGCTTCCCGATGTCGTGCCGATCTTCATGCCGCAGGTCCACGCGCCAGACCCGGAGGTCGCGCGTACGCCACCGCCGCCGGTTGCCGACAACAGTAACGTGATCCGGCTCGAGGGGCGCGTGAAGCGCTGGCGCACCATCGCATCCGCCGTCGGTGCGCTCGCGGCCGCGCTGCTCGTGACGCTGTCGCTTCAGATATTCCAGCCCGAGGCGCTCCCGGGCGGCTTGCGACCGGCGCCACGCATCCAGACGGTCGAGGTGAAGACACCGGCGCCGCTCCCGGTGTCGTCGCAATATGTCGCGCTGTTGCAGGGCCAGGGCGGAGGTCCTGCCTTCATCCTCACCATCGACGGTGCGACCAAGAACTTCACCGTGCGCAAAGTGGGCGCGACACCGGAGCCCGGCAAGAGTTTCGAGCTCTGGCTGATCTCCGACAAGCTGCCGCGCCCGCGCTCGCTCGGCGTGATCGGCGCCGGCGATTTCACCGCACGACCGGTGCTCGGTTCGTACGATGCCGACGTCGTCAACAGCGCGACCTACGCGGTCACCGTCGAGCAGGCGGGCGGCTCGCCCAATGGCCAGCCGACCTCGGCGCCCATATTTTCCGGCAAGCTGATCGAGACCGTGCCGCCGTCACAGCCGCAGGCGCCCGCGAAGAAGTAGGTTTCTATTGTCGTCCTGGCGAAAGCCAGGACCCATTACCCCAAGAGCTTGTTGCAAGAGTGAGCCGTGGCCACACGGGTGAGCAACCACTCAATCCCGGGGTAATGGGTCCTGGATCGGCGCTCGCTCTGCTCGCTTGTCCAGGACGACACCGGGGGCATTGGACGCTTCAACATCGTCGTGGCAATGCCTGATCGGTTTCTGTCGCCACCGTCCACCTCTCCGTCGCATCCCGACAATTCCCGCCGAATCCTCCCCCGATTTGAACCTCCATCCGTTTCGTGGCGTCAAATGCCCGGAATTTGCAGTCGGCGCCCCCAAGCATGGCGCCGGAGAGGGGCGAGAAATCAGATGGATGCAGCGAAAACGTCGGGCATCTTCATTCACCAATATGCGGGGCTGCCACACGGCCAGGCCTTCGAACATTGGCGCGAGCGGACTTTCGGGGCCTGCGGCCTGGATATCGGGCCGAGCCGGGGCGACAGCATCGATTGCCGGCTCCAAGTCAGCGTGGTCGACAATATCGCACTCGCCATTCCCGAAGGCGCCTCCGCGCAATATTCACGCACCCAGAGCCACCTTGCCGACGGCAGCGACGATCTCGTCCTGATCGCGGCACACGCGGGTCTCGTCCGCGTTGGGCAGAACGGCCATGCCGTGGAGCTTGCGCCCGCGCAGATGGTGCTCGTCGACATGGGCATCACCGGCACCGTGGGCCACACCGAGGAAGATCGCTTCACCACCATCCGCATGCCGCGCCGCGCACTCCTCGACATCAGTCCACGCGCCGAGGACAAGCTGTCGCAAGTGCTCTCGGACGGCGCGGTCGCCGAGACGATCTTCCGCTACCACTCCCTTGCGGCCCATCACGCGCCGCATCTCGACGCCGTCGGCCAGCGCCTCACCGCGCAGCACATGGTCGATCTCGTCGGGCTCCTGCTCGGGACTGACGCCGAGCATGCAAGTCTTGCGCGCGGGCGAGGTCATGCGGCGGCCCGTCTCGATCTCATGCGCGCCGACGTGATGGCTGCACTTGGCCGCAACGATCTCTGCCTGTCCGAGATTGCCACGCGCTCGGGCCTGAGCCCGCGCCAGGCACAGCGCCTGTTTGAGCAGGCCGGAACGACCTTCACCGAATTCGTGCTGGAGCAGCGCCTGCTGCAGGCGCGCAAGCTGCTCAGCGATCCTCGCGCCAGGACCCGCAAGATCAGCGACATCGCGCATTCGTCGGGCTTCTCCGATCTGTCCTATTTCAACCGCGCCTTCCGCAAGCGCTTTGCCGCGACGCCATCGGAACTGCGCGAGGCCTGAGCCGCGCCGAAGGCGTAGCCCGGGTGAGCGAAGCGACACCCGGGGCCGCTCACGGAGACACCCCGGATATCGCTGCGCTCATCCGGGCTACAAGATATCGCGTTGCCCGTCGGGCAAAACACCCAAGCTGCCGGTCAACCCGCGTGGCTCAAAATATTCCACTTCACCGAATTTCGGAATTGCGTATATTTCGCCTCACTCCGGCCCAAGGAAGAGGGGCGTATCGCGATCGTCACGAACGCGGGCCGGACGGCGGTGGACGTTAGTCACATCGGCGCGAAGGGCTTCGCAAGGGCGGGCAACCGTGAGTGAAGCCGTCGCGCACACGACCGGTGTGATCGGCGTACGGCAAAATCGTGTGGTCCTGGCGCCCGGGGTCTGTGCGCCAAGCGTTGCGGTGATGTGGTGGCTCAACCGGGCACACGCGTCAGCCATCCGCAAGGCGACGGGGGCAATAGTGCATCGCTCCCCGGGGAGAGCACGACATAAGCCGTAAAACCACTGCGCAGGGAAGGCCGGATGTTCAGGCTTCACCTGTATGCCGCTGTGCAATGTTCTTACGACAATCTCGCACAGTGGACCGCGGGTGCCAGCCGGCACCCGGTCTTCCCTGCGCCCTCTTTCATTCGGGGGTGAGGCGACGAAGCAAAGCTCGGGCGAACAAGCCGCGAGATGGCGAAGGTGTGTCTGCGAGTGAGATGCGAATTTAAAGAGCGACGCTGCCACCCACAGATTCCGTCATTGCGAGCGCAGCGAAGCAATCCAGCCTGTCTCTGCGGAGGGATTCTGGATTGTTTCGTCGCAAGAGCTCCTCGCAATGACGGAGCTGGACGCGCGTGCGCTCACGATGACGACATACCCCAGACATGAGAAAGCGCCCGTGGGGGGCGGGCGCTTTCTGTAGTCGACTTGGGGTTGGGGTCGTCTACATATCCACGTGGCGACTTTGGGGGGCTGATAAAGAGCCGCGTGAATTCCTGAAACTCAAATCTCCTTAGCGAACGAGGGAAACGTTCGAGCTGGTGATGGCGATCGGCTTGCCCGCCTTCATGACGCGAGCGGTCTGGGTCAGGCCTTCGTCTGAACTCGTACGCGCGGTGATCCCGAGGCCCGCCACCGCGATGCCGGCAACGAGCGCGACAACCACGATCTTGAGGTGGGTCGAGCGATCTGCGCTGTAAATCGAGTGGTTCATGGAAGGCTCCTGCCGCCATCTACCCGAAGTAGTCGCCTGCGTGTTTGGGCAGGTTCATGCTTCCGGTGCCCAACAACCTAGTATTGGGGGGATTCGTTCCCAAGAGGCGATCACAAGAGCGTGACAGGACGTGAGAAGCCGCGATCAAAAACGATCCTTGATCGTGCAATTTGGCAATTATTTCAAAGCTGTAATGTGTCTGCCGGGCGCCTTGCCGGCCATTGATCGGCAAGGCGCCAGAAACTGAAAAACCATTTGCCTGTGGCCGAAAAACACACGGCTTCTTAAGGCAAATCAGATGCTTCCGACCGTTTTCAATCTCGCCCTGGGGTGGATTTCAGCTTGCGACAGCACGGTCGTCTGCGCCCGGAACCGCTCGACCAGGGAACGCACGAAGGGACGAATTGCCGCAGAGGTGACCAGCACCGGGGCCTCGCCTTCACGCGCGGCGCGCTCGAAGGCCTCGCGCACGCCGGTCATGAACTCCGACAGCTTCGAGGGCTGCATCGCGAGGCTGCGCTCCTCGCCCTGGCCGATAATGGATTCGGCAAAGGCTTGTTCCCACCGCGCCGAGAGCGCGATCAGCGGCAGATAACCGCTGTAGGAGGTGTTCTGCGCACAGATCTGCCGCGCCAGGCGGGCGCGGACGTGCTCCACCATGGTGGCCGGATTGCGCGAGAAGGCGAGCGAGTCCGCGATGCCTTCTAGAATGGTCGAGAGGTCGCGGATCGAGATGCGCTCGGCGAGCAGCAGCTGCAGCACGCGCTGGATGCCGGAGACGGTGACCTGTCCGGGCACGATGTCCTTGACCAGCTCCCCCTGCTCCTTCGGCAGCTCCTTGAGCAGCTTCTGCACCTCGCCATAGGAGAGCAGATCCGACATGTTGGCCTTGAGCAGCTCGGTGAGGTGGGTCGAGAGCACGGTCGCGGCATCGACGACGGTGTAGCCCTTGAGCGAGGCTTCCTCCTTGAGGCTGGCATCAACCCAGGTCGCGGGCAGGCCGAAGGTCGGCTCGGTGGTGTGGATGCCGGGCACCTGCACCTGGCTGCCGCCGGGGTCCATGACCATGAACTGGTTCGGCCAGATCTTGCCGGTGCCGGCGTCGACCTCCTTGATCTTGATGATGTAGGTGTTGGCTTCGAGCTGGACGTTGTCGAGGATGCGCACGGCCGGCATCACAAAACCCATCTCGATCGCGAGCGAGCGGCGCAGCGCCTTGATCTGCTCGGTGAGGCGGTCGGTGCCGTCGGGGCCGTTGACCAGCGGCAGCAGGGCATAGCCGAGCTCGATCTTGAGGTCGTCGATCTTCAGCGCCGCGGAGATCGGCTCCTCCGCCGCAGCGGAGCCGGCTGCGCCCGGCGTTCCCGGCGCAGGTGCGGTCTTTGCAACTTCGGCAGCCCTGGCAGTCGCCCGATTGCGGTTGCGGGCGTGCCAGGCGAGCGCGCCGGCACCGGAACCGAGCGCCAGGAAGGGGATGGTCGGGATGCCCGGCAGGGCCGCCAGCACCAGCATGACCGCCGCGGACATCGCGAGCGCCTGCGGATATCCGGAGAACTGCTTCATCAGCGCCTTGTCGGCGGCGCCGGACACGCCGGCCTTGGAGACCAGCAGGCCGGCCGCGGTCGAAACGATCAGCGCCGGCACCTGGGTGACGAGGCCGTCACCGACGGTCAGCAGCGTGTAGCTGCGGCCGGCGTCGGCGAAGGACAGGCCCTGCTGCGCCACGCCGATGATCATGCCGCCGACGACGTTGATGAAGACGATCAGAAGGCCGGCAATGGCGTCGCCGCGGACGAATTTGGAGGCACCGTCCATGGCGCCGAAGAAGCCGCTCTCGTCCTCCAGATCCTTGCGCCGCTGCTTGGCGACCGCCTCGTCGATCAGTCCGGCGGAGAGGTCGGCGTCGATCGCCATCTGCTTGCCGGGCATGGCGTCGAGGTGGAAGCGGGCGGCGACTTCGGCGATGCGGCCCGAACCCTTGGTGATGACGACGAAGTTGACGATGATCAGGATGGCGAAGACGATGATGCCGATGACGAAATTGCCGCCCATCACGAAGCTGCCGAAGGCCTCGATGACGTGACCGGCGGCATCCGTGCCCTCGTGCCCGTGCGACAGGATCAGGCGGGTCGAGGCCATGTTGAGCGACAGCCGCAGCATGGTCGAGATCAGCAGGACGGTCGGGAAAGCGGAGAATTCCAGCGGCGCCTGGATGAACAGCGACGTCATCAGGATCAGGATCGAGAGCGTGATTGAAATCGCCAGGAACAGGTCCAGCACGATCGCGGGCAGCGGAAGGATCAGCACCACCAGGATGGTGAGGACGCCGAGCGCCAGCGCGATATCGCCGCGTTTGAGGATGTTGCCGATCTCGGCAAGGGTGGGGAAACCGGCGTTTGTGCCGCCTACGCCCTGTCCCGCGGTGACGTCGACCATAGTAGCTGCCCCTCCGCGCGACTGCCGTCCGCGCGCCCCAAATGTCTGCGCGGCGGCCGAAGGGCCGCCGTTCCGAAAGTGAGGCACCGCACTGGCGTCCACAGGGCACTCCCCGTTCTACGCGGCTGACGACACTCGACTCCACTGGGCAATTCTTGCCGGGTGTATGGTTAGCAAACGGTTAATAAAGGCTGCGGCATGGGGGCTGACCGGGGTATTTCGGGCTCTAACGCCGTCATTCCGGGGCGCGCGAAGCGGGAGCCCGAAATCCATCGTGCCGCAGGCGTCGTGGAGAAATGGATTCTCAGATGCGCAATTGCGCATCATAGCTCGCGCCAAGAGGCGCGCCCCGGAATGACCCATTGTGGAGGCAGCCTACTTCGCCTTCTCCATCCGGGTCACCATGTACCCCGAAGCCGCCTCCTCGGCTTCGAAAGTCACCTTGTCGCCGACCTTCACCTCTTTGAGCACGGCCGGGTCCTTGACGCGGTAGACCATGGTCATGGGTTCATCCATGCCGAGGTTTTTCGCGGGCCCGTGCTTGAGCGTAATCTTGCCGGCGCCCTCGTCGATCTTCTTGACCTCGCCGCTGATCGCGGCGCCCTGGGCCGCGAAGGCACCTGTGCCAAGGCCGACGGTCAGCGCCAGCGCTGCGGCGATACGAATGATGCGGTTCATGGGACTCTCCTTTATTGCTTCACGGTGACGTGGCCGACCATGCCGTAGTCGCGGTGGTCGGGAATCAGGCAGGAAAATTCGAACGTGCCGGCCTTGCTGAACTTCCAGAGGATCTCGGCTGTCTTGCTCGGCGCGAGCCTGACACCGTTGGGATCGTCGTGCTCCATGTGCGGATGCTTCTTCATCTCCACCGCATGCGCGAGATTCTCTTTGGTGGTGGCGAGCAGGAATTCATGGTCCTCCTTGCCGACATTGCGCAGCACGAAGCGGATCTGCTCGCCACGTTTGACCTCGATGCTGGCGGGCGCGTAGTCCATCTCGTTCAGGAGGATCTCGATGGTGCGCGCGGGCTTTTTGGGGTCGCCGGGCTCGCCGGCCGAAAAGGTGCCGTGCCCGTGCTGGTCGTGGGCAAAGGCCGGCGCGGTGGAAAGCGCGGCCAGCGCCAGACCGAGCTTGATCGTCGTCTTCATTGGTATCTCCAGTTGGTGGTGGTTCATCGAAACGCTCACATCTTCATGTTCTTCATCGGCGGCCCGCCTGGTTGTTGGCGCACGGGCTCCGGGGCCGGCGGCGTGACCTCGTAGGCGACGGTGCCTTGCGGGAATTGGTAGGGGCCGGGATCGCGATAATCGTCGCGCGCGAGGCCTTCGCGGATCTTCATCACCGTGAACATGCCGCCCATCTCGATCGGGCCGAACTGGCCGGTGCCGGTCATCATCGGCAGCGTGTTGTCGGGCGCGGGCATCTCCATGTTGCCCATCGCCATGCCGGTCGAGCCCATCGCCATGCCGTCAGGCGCGAGCTTGCCGACGGCCCTGGCGAGATCCTTGCGCGACACCCCGATCATGTTGCGCATGTCGTGTCCCATCGCATTCATGGTGTGATGCGACTTGTGGCAGTGGAACGCCCAGTCGCCGGGGTTGTCGGCGAGCACGTCGAACACCCTGACAGCGCCGACCGGTACGTCCGTGGTTGTCTCCGGATATTGCGCGCTCTCCGGAATCCAGCCGCCGTCGGTGCAGGTCACTGCAAAGCTGTGGCCGTGCAAATGGATCGGATGGTTGGTCATGCTGAGATTGCCGATGCGCACGCGCACCTTGTCGCCGAGCCTGACCGGCAGCGGATCGATGCCGGGAAACACCCGCGCGTTCCAGGTCCACATGTTGAAGTCGGTCATCTCGTTGACCTGCGGCAGATAGGTGCCGGGATCGACGCGATAGGTGCTCATGACGAAGACGAAGTCGCGGTCCACGGCCCGAAAGTTCGGGTCGCGCGGATGCACGACGACCATGCCCATCATGCCCATCGCCATCTGCACCATCTCGTCGGAATGCGGGTGGTACATGAAGGTCCCGCTCTTCTTCATCTCGAACTCGTAGACGAAGGTTTTTCCCGGCTGGATGTGAGGCTGTGTCAGTCCGCCGACACCGTCCATGCCGCTGGGAATGATCATGCCGTGCCAGTGCACGGTGGTGTATTCGGGCAGTCTGTTGGTCACGAAGATGCGGACCTTGTCGCCCTCGACGGCCTCGATCGTCGGGCCCGGCGACTGGCCGTTATAGCCCCACAAATTCACCTTCATGCCCTCGGCGAATTCGCGCACCACGGGCTCGGCGACGAGATGGAATTCCTTCCAGTCGCCGTTCATCCGGAACGGCAGCGACCAGCCGTTCAGCGTGACGACGGGGCGATAGTCCGGCCCGCTGATGGGGTGCAGTGGCGGCTGCATCACTACCTTGTCCATGTGCGGGGCTTCCGGAATGGAGGCGGCCTGCGCGCGGCCGCTGACGACGGATGCGCCGGCGAGCGCGGCGCTACCCAAAAATCCTCGGCGGGAAAACATGCTGGCCTCCATGTCAGTGACCGCCATCGGCAGGCGCTGCCGCGGCGAGAGTGGTTGAATTGTCGCCGTCAGCAGGCGCGCCGCCGCCATTGACGGCGGTCTGCAAGTCGGACTGGGCAAGGAAAAATCTTTGCTTCGCATCGATTGCACCGCGCAGCGACGCAAGTCGCTGCCGCGCCTCGTTGAGCAGCGCGAAGATATCGACCTGCATGCTGGAGAAGCGCAGCTGCATCTCCTCGGTGATGATCTTTCGCAAGGGGATGATCTCGCGCTGATAGTGGCTGGCGATGTCGTAGCCCGAGCGATAGATCCGGTAAGCATCGCGCGCCTCGGAGCGTACGTTCACGGCGCGCTCGGTCAGCCGATTGAAGGCGAAATTGTAGGTCTCCGCCGCCTGCCGCACCCGCACCTCGCCGCCGTCGAAGATCGGGATCTGGAACTGCACGTCGAAGCCGCGTTCGCGGAACGGCGCGCCTTCCGGATCCCGGGTGCGGCGGGAGATGCCGGCGAGATCGAGCAGCGTCACGAAGCGCGTCGCCTCCGTGAGGTTCAGCGACTTCGCGAGCGCGGTCAGCTCGAGCCGCGCGATCTGAAGGTCGATGCGATGGGCGACCGCGTCGGCTTCAATCGACGGCAAAGCCTGCGGCCGGCGCGGCAGCGGCGGCAGCCGGTTGGGCAGGCGGAAGTCGAGGTCGCCGTCCCAAAGTCCCATCAGGCGCGCCAGCTTTTCGCGCGCGCTCGTCGCCGTCTGTCGCGCGGTGGCAAGGTCGGCGGTGGTTTCGGCGTAAAACACCTGTTCACGAGCCTGATCGAGCTTGTTGATCGAGCCCGTTTCGCCGAGCTTGACCGCGAGCTGTGCGGTCGATTCCGCCGTCGCCTTCGCATCCGTCAGCAACGCCACCATCTCGTTGCCGCCCACGGCGCGCCAATAGACGCGGCGGACATCGGCGGCAAGCCGCAACGTCGCCAGACCCGCGCGCAATTGCGCCTGACGAAAACGGTCGCGGGCGATCTCCGAACGAAACGGCAGCGTGGCGAGCGCGAGGATGTCGCCGACGACCTGACGCTCGATTTCGCTGGCGCCGTTGCCCGAGATCCGCGAGACCGAGAACACGGGATTGGGCGGCAGGCCCTGCTCGACGAGATCGGTCTCGGCCAGCGCCAGCTCGTTATAGGCGGCCTGAAGCCCCTTGTTGTTGAGCAGTGCGATCTGCACCGCGGTCTCGGGGTTGAGTGTTCGCGACAGCAGTTGGCGAACGCGCGCGTCGACCGCGCCGGCTCCCTCGGCCGTCCGCACGAAGGCGACGTCCTTGTTGATGGTCTGGCTCGTCAGCTCGGAGACGGCATTCATGCCGCTGTCGGGCGAGAAGGCGGCACAGCCCGACAAGCCGAGCGAGGCAAGAACGAGCAGGCTTGGCGCGAGACGGTGTGTCATGACGCGCTCCTACCGGTCTTGCTTCGGTTGCGGCGCGACGTTCTCGTTGCGCTCGCGCCATGGTGCCGGCGTCGCAGGCCGCAGGCTGGTGTAGGGCGCAATCGTCGAATGATAGCCGGCGCGCGCGACCTTGGTCGCGGGATCGGCAGGATCAGCGCCCGCGACTTGTGTCGTTGCCGGCACGCAGCCGGACAGCGCCAATGCCGTCGCGGCCAGCAGCGGCCAATGGAATCGAAAGTGTCGTCCCCGCGCCGCGGATGCAGCGGCGGACTTCGCCCCGGTAAGCGTAAGCATGAGTCATCCCTGATCTGTCTGGAGACCACAGGTTCGCGCGCGCGGGTGCGCGCTCGGCCTGACGTCGTCGCGCGTCAGATCAGACGATGGGAGGGCGGTAGTGCAGGGGCGGCGCCGCGCTGTGCAGGCTGGCCACGATCTCGGGCGAGCAGGCGGAAACCGGCTGAAGCGGCTTTACGACGCTGGGCAGGTCGGCCGGCAGCGCGCTCACGCACATCATCGCGCAGCACGGTCCCGGCGTACCCTTGCCGTCGTGATGATGAGGGACGGCGGGCGCGTCCTGCGCGGCGGTCTGGTGATGCGCATGCGGCCCGGCGTGGTCATGCGAGGCGCCGTCATGCGTGTGGCCGGCCTGCATCTGGTGATGCACCGGCACGAGATGGGCGAGGAGCGCGTCGTCGAGGCACGGTGCTGGACCGCTACCCCAGGCGAGGCTTGCGGCCGGCGCGAGCACGCAGAACAGATAGGCAAGGGCAATCACACGCCCCACCCTGATCCGCATCGATCGTGTCAATCGCAGCAACATTCCGCCGACATGCCCTTCGCGCGGCGATGTTGCACGCGCTGATTTGCAAAATAATGACAAAACGCGCGTTCGCCAAGCTCCTTCTTACCGCAGTGCACCGTGCATGCCCAATATCGCGCCACAATGGTTGACCCTGTGGCGATCCGCGGGCCATGGTCCCGCCCGTGCACGCGCCAAATCAATCGGGACAAACACCTGAAACATTCACCCCTGATTCGCGTCAGGCCTGGATGCGCCTGGTCATTGCGCTTCTGATCGGTTCGATCGGCGGCGTCGGCATGTGGGCGATCGTGGTGATGATTCCCGCGGTGCAGGCCGAATTCTCCGCGACGCGCGGCGCGGTGTCGCTGGCTTTCACGCTGATGATGTTCGGCTTCGGGCTTGGCGGCGTCATCGCCGGCAGGATCACCGACCGGTTCGGCATCGTGGCGGCGATGGCGATCAGCATTGCCTTCCTCGGCGTCGCCAATGTGCTGGCGGGTCTATCGACCCAACTCTGGCAGTTCGTGGCGGCGTATTTCCTGATCGGACTCGGCACGTCGGCGACCTTCGCGCCGCTGATGGCGGAGGCCTCCCACTGGTTCGAGCGCTATCGCGGCCTGGCCGTGACCATCGTCGCGAGCGGTAATTATGTCGCCGGCACGATGTGGCCGCCGCTCGTGAGCACGGGCATGCAGACGATCGGCTGGCGCTTCACTCACATCGGCATTGGCCTCGTCTGCGTCAGCCTGATGACCATCCTGGTGCTGGTCCTGCGCGCGCAGATGGGCGACGACAAGGTTCACGATCATGCCAATGCAGCGCCGCCGCGGGTCGACCTCAAGCTCTCGACCAATACGCTGACGGTGCTGCTCTCGATCGCCAGCATCTCCTGCTGCGTCGCCATGGCAATGCCGCAGGTGCATATCGTCGCCTATTGCGGCGATCTCGGATATGGCGTGGCGCGCGGTGCCGAGATGTTGTCGCTGATGATGGCCTGCGGCATCGTCAGTCGGATCGGCTCGGGCTACCTCGCCGACAAGATCGGCGGCATCCCGACGCTTCTGATCGGCGCCCTGGCGCAAGGCTTTGCGCTCGTATTCTACCTGTTCTTCGACAGCCTGACCTCGCTCTATTTGATCTCCGCGATGTTCGGCCTGTTCCAGGGCGGCATCGTGCCGAGCTATGCCATCATCGTGCGCGAGGCGATGCCAGCGAGCGAGGCCGCAACCCGCGTCGGCATCGTGATCTTCGCCTCCGTGTTCGGCATGTCGTTCGGCGGCTGGGTCTCGGGCGTCATCTTCGACGCGACAGGTTCCTATGCAGCGGCGTTCGCCAACGGCGTGGCGTGGAACGCGCTCAATATCGGCATCGTGCTGACGCTGCTGATCCGCTCGCGGATGAATGCAGTCAGGACCGGTCCAGGTTTTGCGACCTAGACTGCCTGTCCCGCCTTCAGCAGCGAACAACCCGTGATCTTGTAGCTGCCGTCTGCCTGCTGCTCGAGCGTGTAGAGCGCTTCCCAGGCCTCGCCATTGGCATCGATGATATGGACGTGCTGGGCAATGCGGCTGCCCTCGCTCTTGCTGTCGCCGAATTCAAAGCTCTTGTGCCGATAGACCGGCGGGTAGCCGTTTTGCACCATGGACATGAAGATGTCGGGCGCGGGGAAGATCTCCCGGATCGCCGGTGCGGCGTAGGAATAGGCCGCGCGCGCGTCGTCGCGGCCGAATGCCTGCTCCTGGGCGCGGATGATATCCTGTGCCGTCGCGACATCGTCGGCACGCGCCGAGATCGGACCGAAGGCGACACTGAGAAAGACCAGCAAGGCGGCGATGCGCATGACAGGCTCCGCGTTGAAATCCCGGGCGGCGCCGATCCTAGCACATCTCGCGGGCTATCGCTTCCGCTTTGCAGCCGGCTTCGCGGGCCTGGCGGCCACGCGGGCCTTGGCTTTCACGACAGGCTGCACCCGCAAACCGTCAACGAACACGTCGAGCATCCGCAGCACCGAGGATTGCCAGCCGGGCTGGTCGTGCATGTAGCACATGCCGAAGAACGCGCGCAGCAAGTCCTCGGGGCTGACGTCCGCGCGCATCGCGCCGGCCGCGGCTGCCCGATCGAGCAGCGAGCCGATCGCCTTGCTCAGGCGCTCAAAGGAAAAGGCATGCAACTCCGACCCGCTCTGCACCGCGAGTGCCAAGGCTGCCACCATGCCCTTTTTGGTGGCAACGAATTCGACACCTGAGCGCAGCCAGCGCCGCAGCGCATCCACCGGGTCCTTCGCATTCTTCAACTGCTCGGCGAGTTCGCTGAGCTGCTCGACCTCGCGCCGGTACACCGCCTCGAACAAATCCTCGCGCGTCGGGAAATGCCGATAGAGCGTGCCGATGCCGACGCCGGCGCGTTTTGCCACCGCCTCCAGGCTCGCCTCCGGCCCGCCCGCGTTGAACACGGCTTTCGCCGCCTCGAGCACGCGCTCGCGATTGCGCACGGCATCGGCACGCGGCTTGCGGATCTGATCGGTGTGGTCGTCCATGCCGGCACTGTAGATCACGAGTTGGTTAGATTGAACCCTTGTGGGGCTGCATCGCGTTGATGCGCACGGGCTTTTGACGAATTCCAAAATTTTTCGGCGGCCCTTGTTAAGCGGAGGCTGCCTCCGTATCTTCGCTGAAGACGTTGGCTCGGATGATATTCGGGCGGCGCGGAATCGACGGCGGCCACGGCGGTGGCGCGCTGCGCGACGACTCATGTCCATATCTGATCGGAGCCTTATATGAACCACTCCATCAGCCTCACCGTGAACGGTGCGCGGCGCGACTTCGTCCTCGACGATGCGCGCGTCACATTGCTCGATCTCCTGCGTGAGCGCCTCCACCTGACCGGAACCAAGAAGGGATGCGACCGCGGTCAATGCGGCGCCTGCACCATTCTCGTCGACGGCAAGCGGATCAACTCCTGCCTCGCGCTGGCCATTAGCCATGACGGTGCCGACATTCTCACCATCGAGGGCGTGGCGCGCGGCGACCAGCTTCACCCCGTGCAGGCCGCCTTCATCGCCCATGACGGCTTTCAGTGCGGCTTCTGCACGCCCGGCCAGATCATGAGCGCGATCGGCATGATGAGCGAGGCACAGGCCGGCAACGATCCCGAGCGCATCCGCGAATGCATGAGCGGCAATCTATGCCGCTGCGGCGCCTATGCCGGCATCGTCGATGCCGTGCTCGACGCGCAGGCCGGGATGGACGAATCCAATCAGAGGCGCTCCGCATGAAACAATTTGATTACGTCAGGCCGGCCACGGTCGCCGAAGCCGTCGCGGCCGCAGCGCAGCCGGGCGCCGTCTATCTCGCCGCCGGCACCAATCTGCTCGATCTGATGAAGGGCGGCGTCAGCCGTCCGGATCGTCTGGTCGACGTCACGCATCTCGACGGGCTCGATCAGATCGAGCGCCTTGCCGACGGTGGTGTGCGTATCGGCGCGCTGGTGAGCAACGCCGATCTTGCGCATGACGCCGACTTCGCCAAGGCCTACCCGGCTGTCGCCGAAGCGCTGCTCTCCGGCGCGTCGGCGCAACTGCGCAACGCCGCGACCGTCGGCGGAAATCTGCTGCAACGGACGCGTTGCGCGTATTTTTACGACACCGCCAGCCGCTGCAACAAGCGCGAGGTCGGCAGCGGTTGCGACGCGCGTGACGGCGAGAACCGCACCCACGCCGTGCTCGGCTGGAGCGAAAACTGCATCGCCACGCATCCATCCGACTTCTGCGTGCCGCTGGTCGCGCTCGACGCCATCGTCGAGATCGAGGGCAGGAGCGGGCGGCGCGAGATCGCGCTCGACGACCTGCATCGCCTGCCCGGCGATACGCCCGAGCGTGAATCGGCGCTCGAACCGGGTGATCTCATCGTCGCCGTGCGCCTGCCGCCCGCTGCGCGCGGCTTTGCGGCTCATGCGCGCTATCTCAAGGTTCGCGATAGAACGTCCTACGCATTTGCCGTCGTCTCGGCTGCCGCTGCGCTGCGGATCGAGAACGGCAAGATCGCGGAGGCGCGGCTTGCGCTCGGCGGTGTCGCCGCAAAGCCCTGGCGTGCCCGCGCTGCGGAGGACATGCTCAGGGACGTCCCGCCCACGGTGGACGCTTTCCAGGAAGCCGCCTCGCGCGCGCTCGCCGACGCAAAACCGTCCGGCGACAACGCCTTCAAGATCGAGCTCGCGCGCCGCATCGTCGTGCGCGCGCTGAGCCTCGCCGCCGCCGGTACGCCCGTGCGCATCCCCGCGCTGCCGGCCTCTCCCTTTGCCTCGATGTCCGGAGCCATTCATGCCCGAGCTTAATCTCACCAGCGCGCCCGCTCATCTGCGGCACGGCTCGAACATCGGCCAGCCGCTGACCCGCCGCGACGGCGTGCTTAAGGTCAAAGGCCAGGCGACCTACGCCGCCGACAATCATCCGCCCGGTATGCTGTTTGCGGTGATGGCCGTTTCCAGCATCGCGCGCGGTCGCGTGACCTCGCTCGATGTCGCTGCTGCCAAGCGCCACCCCGGCGTCATCGATGTCATGACGCCAGACCACAAGCCTGAGCTCGCGATCGATCCCGAGATCAAGACCAATCCATTCGTATTCCGGATGGAGGTGCTACAGAGCAATGAGGTCCGCTACGCCAACCAGCCGATCGCCGTCGTAATCGCCGAGACGCTGGAGGCGGCGACGGAAGGCGCGGCGCTGCTGGCGCCGCACTACGAGACGCTGCCCGCGCTCATCGGTCTCGACGCGGGTGAGAGCTTCGTGCCGCCGGTCGTCGGCGTCGGCAACCCGACGGAAAATCACCGCGGCGATGTCGAGGCGGAGCTTGCGTCGGCCGAGAAGCGGATCGACGCGGTCTACGAAACGCCGCCGCAATATCACAATGCGATGGAGCCGCATGCGATCGTGGCTGCCTGGAACGGCGACAATCTGCAGATCGACATGCCGACCCAGGGCCTCATGCTGTCGCTGGCGCGCGTTGCCGAATTGTTCGGCATCGCGCACGACAAGATCCATATCCGCAGCCCGTTCCTCGGCGGCGGCTTCGGCTCGAAGGGGCTCATGGCCGGCCCTCCGGTCCTCGGCATCATGGCGGCAAAGCTCGTCGGCAAACCAGTCAAGCTGGTGCTGCGCCGTGAGCAGATGTACGGCCCGGTCGGCCATCGCGCGCCGACGCGGCAGCGGCTTCGCATCGGCACCGATGGCGAGGGGCGCCTGACCGCGCTCGAGCACCATGCGAGGACCGTGTCGAGCACGTTCGACGATTTCTACGAGCCCGCGGCCGACGCCTCGCACACGCTCTATGCGGCGCCCGCGATCCGCACCTCGCACGACGCCGTGCGTGTCAACACGGGTACGCCTTTGTTCATGCGCGCGCCCGGCGAGGCGACCGGCTCGATCGCGCTGGAGAGCGCGATCGACGAGATGGCCTGGGCCTGCGGCGTCGATCCGCTCGCCTTTCGTCTGAAGAACTATGCCGAGGTCGAGCCCATCACCGGCAAGCCGTTCTCGTCCAAGGCGCTGCGCGCCTGCTACGAGCAGGGCGCGGCGCGCTTCGGCTGGGCGAAGCGACCGCTCCAGCCGCGGCAGATGCGCGACGATGCCGGCCTTCTGGTCGGCTGGGGCATGGGCACCGCGACCTTCCCGGCATTGATGTTCCAGGCCGAAGCGCGTGCCGTGCTCCGCCGCGATGGCTCCGGTGCCATGGAGATCGGCGCGCATGACATGGGGCAGGGCGCCTGGACGGCGCTGGCGCAGATCGCGGCCGACGAACTCGGGCTTGATATCGACCGCGTCGAGTTCAAGGCGGGTTCATCCGACCTGCCCGATGCCGGCATCGCCGGCGGTTCGGCACACACGGCAACCGCGGGTGCCGCGATCCACAGCGCAGGCGCGGCCGTGATTGCAAAACTCGCCGATCTCGCCACCAGCGACGAGAAGTCGCCGCTGTTCGGCGCCGGCAATGCCGGCGTGATCGGGCGCGATGGCCGGTTGATCCGGCGCGACGACGAGAGCCGCGGCGAAAGCTATTCCGAGATTCTCGCGCGCGCCGGCGTCGCCGAAATCGAGGCGCGTGGCACCGGTGCGCCGAATCCGGCGGCCATGGAGGAGTATGCGATGCACGCCCATGGCGCGGTGTTCGCGGAGGTGAAGGTCGATCCCGAGCTCGGCCAGGTCCGCGTCACCCGCATGGTCGGCGCCTTCGCCGCGGGGCGGATCGTCAATCCGCGCATGGTGCAGAGCCAGCTGTTCGGTGGCATGATCTGGGGCCTGTCCTTCGCGTTGCACGAGGAAGCCATCACCGACCGCCGCACCGGCCGGATCATGAACGCCAATCTCGGCGAGTACCATATCCCGGTGAATGCCGACGTGCCGCCGCTCGACGTGATCACGGTCGATGAGCACGACCCGCACGTGAACGCGCTCGGCATCAAGGGTGTCGGCGAGATCGGCATCACCGGCAGTGCAGGGGCAGTCGCCAACGCCGTCTGGCATGCGACGGGCGTGCGTGTCCGCCGCTTCCCGATCCGGATTGAAGAGTTGCTGACGTAGCCTGAGGCCACGGGCCGGCGATGCCGTCTCGCTCTCCGCCTGCTAGTGCAGCTTCTTGCGAAGAGCCTTGAGCGCTTCTCGCTGCGCCTCGATGTAGTTCGCGATGGCCTTGCGCAGCTCCTCCGAATGGAGCCTGTCGCTGTCGCGCTGCACTTCATCGAGCGCAGCCTCTGCATTTGCGAGCGTGATCTTCATAGCGAGCCCTGTTACGAAGCGGCTCCGGAAAGCGGAGGCTGCTTGGCTATGGCTCGGAACATATAGAGGATCAGGCTGCGGAAATTGAGATGGCTCAAGCTCCGTATGATACCGGTGGCTCCGTAGGATTGCGGGCAACTTCAAAACGTCGGCGGTGTGCAGGCCGAGATCACCTCGCACGGCTTGCCGCCGACGCAGCGGAAGCGATGCGGGCGACGGCTCTCGAAGTAGTAGGCATCGCCGGGATTGAGGATGCGGCGCTCGTCCTCGACGGTGACTTCGAGCTTGCCCGAGATCACGATGCCGCCTTCCTCGCCGTCATGGACGAGATGAACGCGCCCGGTGTCGCTGCCGGGCTCGTAGCGCTCCTTCAGGATCTGCAGGCTGCGACCGAACAGATTGTCGCCGATTTGCCGATACGAGATCGGCTTCTTGCCGACCTCGGTCAGCTCTTCGCCGCGGTAGAATATCTTGCGCCGGCTCTCCGGCTCCAGCGCGAAGAACTCGGCGAGCCCCATCGGGATGCCGTCGAGGATGCGCTTGAGCGCGCCGACCGAGGGGTTCATCTGGTTGGATTCGATCAGTGAGATCGTCGAATTGGTGACGCCGGCGCGTTTGGCGAGTTCGCGCTGCGACAGCTTCTGGCGCGCCCGGATGAATCGCAGCCGTCCACCGATATCGACGCTCATAGCCTTGTCCCGTGTTGCAGGTGTTGCGGATCGCGCAAATATGGACCGGCAGCCCCAGTTAAATCAATGGCTTGCAGCCCATCAGAAAAGGACTTGTTGCGCTTTTCAAGCCGTGCCTCTGGTAGCAGGTCAGCAAAGGAGCGTGGCCCGTGACCCTTCATCAGATTCCGAACACCATCAAGACCGACTCGTTCTGGATGCCGTTCACGGCCAACCGGCAGTTCAAGAAGGCGCCGCGCCTGTTCTCCTCGGCCGAGGGCATGCACTACACCACCGTCGACGGCCGCAAGGTGATCGACGCCTCCGCCGGCCTCTGGTGCGTCAATGCCGGCCACGGCCGCAAGCAGATCGCCGCCGCCGTCGAGCGCCAGCTGATGACGCTGGACTTCGCGCCGTCGTTCCAGATGGGCCATCCGCTGGCATTCGACTTCGCCGAGCGTCTGGCCGAGATCGCGCCGAAGGGCCTCGATCGCATCTTCTTCACCAATTCCGGCTCCGAGTCGGTCGATACCGCGCTGAAGATCGCGCTCGCCTATCACCGTGCCAACGGCCAGGCGAGCCGCACCCGCCTGATCGGCCGCGAGCGCGGCTATCACGGCGTCGGCTTCGGCGGCACTTCGGTCGGCGGCATGGTCGCCAACCGCCGCGCCTTCGCCACCCTGCTGCCGGGCGTCGACCACATCCGCCACACCCACGATCTCACCCGCAACGCCTTCGCCAAGGATCAGCCCGAGCATGGCGCCGAGCTCGCCGATGATCTCGAGCGGTTGGTGGCCCTGCACGGCGCCGAGACCATCGCTGCCGTCATCGTCGAGCCGGTGCCGGGTTCGACCGCGGTGTTGCCGCCGCCGAAGGGCTATCTCCAGCGCCTGCGCGAGATCTGCGACAAGCACGGCATCCTCCTGATCTTCGACGAGGTCATCACCGGCTTCGGCCGCCTCGGCACGCCGTTCGCCGCCAACTTCTTCGGCGTCACGCCTGATATGATGACGACGGCCAAGGGCATCACCAACGGCACCATTCCCTGCGGCGCCGTGTTCGCGAGCCGCAAGGTGCATGACGGCCTGATGGTCGGCCCGGAGAACGCGATGGAGCTGTTCCACGGCTATACCTATTCGGCGCATCCGGTCGCCTGCGCCGCGGGTATCGCGACGCTCGACATCTACAAGGACGAAGGCCTGCTGACGCGCGGTGCGTCGATCTCCGAATACTGGCGCGATGCGCTGCATTCGCTGAAGGGCCTGCCCAACGTCGTCGACATCCGCAATTGCGGCCTGATGGGCGCGGTCGAGCTGTCACCCCGTGACGGTACCGTCGGCGTGCGTGGCTACGACGTCATGGTCGATTGCTTCAATCGCGGGCTGTACTTCCGCATGAGCGGCGATAGCTTTGCGCTGTCGCCTCCGCTCATCGTCGAGAAGAGCCACATCGACGATATCGTGTCGATCCTCGGCGATGCCATCAAGCGGGTGGCCTGATAATTGCTCTCGCCGTTGCGGAGTTCCTCTTGCAGCGGCGAGCGTGATGCCGCGGGAGTTTGACCAAGCGTGAAAGTTCTGATCCTCGGCAGCGGTGTCATCGGTGTCACCTCTGCCTACTACCTCGCGCGTGCCGGCCATGAGGTGACGGTTGTCGACCGTCAGCCCGAACCGGCGCTCGAGACCTCCTTTGCCAACGCCGGCGAAGTGTCGCCCGGCTATTCTTCGCCCTGGGCCGGCCCCGGCGTACCGGTGAAGGCGGTCAAATGGCTGCTGATGAAGCACGGCCCCCTTGTGATCCGGCCGAAGCTCGATCCCGTGATGTGGGTCTGGCTGCTGAAGATGCTGCGCAACTGCACCAGCGAACGCTATGCGATCAACAAGAGCCGGATGATCCCGATCGCGGAGTATAGCCGCGATTGCCTGCGCGATCTGCGCCGCGACATCGGCATCCAGTATGACGAGCGCTCCCAGGGCACGCTGCAGCTGTTCCGCTACCAGGCCCAGCTCGACGGCACCGGTGAGGACATCGCCGTGCTCAAGCAATACGGCGTGCCCTTTGAGGTGCTCAGCCGTGAGGGCTGCATCGCGGCCGAGCCGGCGCTGGCGGGCGTGAAGGAGAAGTTCGCGGGCGGACTGCGCCTGCCGCAGGACGAGACCGGCGATTGCCACATGTTCACGCAGGCACTGGCCAAGCACGCCGAAGCGCTCGGCGTGCGCTTCATGTTCAACACCGGCATCGACCGCATCGTCACCGACGGCGCGCGCGTCAGCGGCGTCGTGACCAGCGCCGGAATGTTGCAGGCAGACGCTTACGTTCTCGCGCTCGGAAGCTGGTCGTCGCGGCTGGTCGCGCCGCTCGATATTTCGCTGCCGGTCTATCCGGTGAAGGGCTATTCGATCACGGTGCCGATCAAGGACGCTTCCGGCGCGCCGGAATCGACCGTGATGGATGAGAGCTACAAGGTGGCTATCACCCGTTTGGGCAATCGCATCCGCGTCGGCGGCACCGCCGAAATCTCCGGCTTCTCGAGCCAGCTCTATGATGCGCGCCGCGCCACGCTCGATCATTCGCTGACCGATCTGTTCCCGCGCGGCGGCGATCTCTCCAAGGCGACGTTCTGGAGCGGCCTGCGCCCGATGACCCCGGACGGCCCGCCCGTGATCGGCCCGACGCAATACGCCAACCTTCACCTCAACACCGGCCACGGCACGCTAGGCTGGACCATGTCGTGCGGCTCCGGCCGCGTACTCGCCGACATGCTGTCGGGCAAGAAGCCGGACATTGATGTGAGTGCTCTGACGGTGAACCGGTATAAGTATCGGTTCGGCTAAGACTCTATCCTCCCGTCATTACGAGGAGCGAAGCGACGAAGCAATCCAGAGTGTCTCCGCGGTGAGAGTCTGGATTGCTTCGCTTCGCTCGCAATGACGGCTGCGCTACCCCGTCCCCGTCACGCAATTCACCCACAGCACCACAGCCTTCGCGTCATTGGCCGGATTGGAAAACCGGTGCGGCCGCCGGCTTGCAAACCGAAAACTGTCGGCCGTCTTCAGCGACCATGTCTCGCTGTCCACCGTCAGCATCATCTCGCCTTCGAGGACGAGGCCGGCTTCCTCGCCGTCATGAGTGTAGAGCTCGTCGCCGGTGGAGCCGCCTGGCTCCAGATGCACCAGGAACAGGTTGAGCCGGTTGTCGGCGCTGGCCGGGCTCAACAATTGCTTCGACACGCCGGTGCGCCAGAGCTTCAGCTCGGGCCGCTGAAGCCCGCGCGTGACGATTTGATTGGATGCACCGTCGGCGTTCGGGCTCGCGCCGAACAGCGCGGCGATGCCGACGCCGAGCACGTCGGCGAGCGTGGCCAGCACACGCAGCGACGGCGACGACAGGCCGCGCTCGATCTGGCTGAGGAAGCCGATCGACAGATCCGTGCGCGAAGCGACCGTCTCGAGCGAGAATTGCCTGATGCGCCTGAGATCGCGGATACGGCGGCCGACCGCGATGTCCATCGCGGGCTCGGCGGCTTTGGCGATAGCCTTGGTGTTGGCGTTGGCTTTCGCCTTCGCCTTTATCTGCACCTTCTTCACCGGCTTTGCGGCGGCCGGTCTGCGCATTCTTTTGCCACCGCTCACGTCAAACCGCTTCCTTCATGTGCATGAAAACCGCTTGCATGACCCGCGAAAGTGTGACCAAATTTTCATGTTGGTGAAAATAGGCCGAAACGGCTCGGCCCGCAATGTCTGCGATCACGACATCTGCGAGCGCCGCCATCGGCCGAGCCCAAAGGGGAATGCGATGGCGTTGAAGCGTTTTGTCCAGGCCGCGGTCGCGGCACTCGCGATTGCCGCAGCAGCGCCGGCTTCGGCGCAGCAGGTGCTGAAGGTTGGTTCGACGCCGACAGGCATTCCCTTCACCTTCCTCGACACCAAGACCAACACCATCCAGGGCATCATGGTCGATCTCATCACCGAGATCGGCAAGGATGCCGGCCTCAACGTGCAGATCGAGCCGATGGCGTTCTCGGCGCTGATCCCGTCGCTGACCTCCAGCAAGATCGACATCATCGCGGCCGCGATGTTCATCACCGCGCCGCGCAAGGAGGTCGTCGACTTCTCCGATCCGATCTACACTTACGGGGAAGGCCTCGTCGTGCCGAAGGGCGATACCAAGGCCTACGCCACGCAGGACGATCTGAAAGGCGAGACGGTCGGCGCCCAGGTCGGCACCGCCTTCGTCGATGCGCTGAAGAAGTCCGGCCTGTTCGCCGACGTCAAGGCCTACGATACCATTCCCGACATCCTGCGCGACGTGAACACCGGCCGCCTCAAGGCCGGTTATGCCGATTATCCGATCCTCGCCTACAATCTGAAGCAGGGCGGCTTCCCCGAGGTGCGGCTCGTCGACAGCTACAAGCCTGCTACTGTCGGCTCGGTCGGCATCGGCGTCCGCAAGGGCGAGAGCGCGCTGCTCGGCAAGATCAACGCCTCGCTCGCCAAGCTCAAGGCCAACGGCACCATCGAGAAGATCCTCGATAAATGGGGCCTGAAGGCGCAGGGTTGATCGCGAGAGGTCAATCGATGAAGGCTGATCGATGAAAGGCTTCTGGCACGACGCGGCGGAATTCTTCCCGATCCTGATGAGCGGCGTCGTGCTGACGATCGTCGTCACCATCGGCTCGCTGCTGCTGTCGACGGTGCTTGGCCTCGTCTGGGCGATGATGCGGGTCTCCGGCATCCGCGTCCTGTCGCTGCTCAGCGCCAGCCTGATCAATGTGATCCGCGGCATTCCGATCATCGTGCTGTTGTTCTACCTCTACTTCGTGATGCCGGATCTCGGCGTCACGCTGTCCGCGTTGCAGGCTGCGATCCTTGGGCTCGGCATCGCCTACTCGGCCTATCAGGCGGAAAATTTCCGCGCCGGCATCGAGGCCATCGACAAGGGGCAGATCGAGGCGGCGCAATCGATCGGCATGGGCTGGTGGCTGACCATGCGCCGCGTCGTGCTGCCGCAGGCGGTGCGAATCGTGTTGCCGCCTTACGGCAACGTCATGATCATGATGCTGAAGGATTCCTCGCAGGCCTCGACCATCACGGTCGCCGAGCTCGCGCTGCAAGGCAAGCTGATCGCGTCCTCGACCTTCAAGAACACCAACGTGTTCACGATGGTTGCGCTGATGTATCTCACCATGAGCATTCCGCTGATCCTGCTGGTCCGTCACTTCGAGAAGCGGGCCGGCAAGAAATGATCGAGCTGACCGACGTCCACAAGAGCTTTGGCGAAAACGAGGTGCTCAAGGGCATCACGGCCTCCGTGCAGAAGGGCGAGGTGGTCTGCATCGTCGGGCCCTCCGGCTCCGGCAAGTCCACCATCTTGCGCTGTATCAACGGTCTCGAAAGCTACGACCGCGGCGAGATCAGCGTCGAGGGATTGAAGGTCGACCGCGACGCGCCGTCGATCGTGCAAGTCCGCACCCAGGTCTCGATGGTGTTCCAGCGCTTCAATTTGTTTCCGCACCGAACGGTGCTGGAGAACGTGGTCGAAGGTCCGCTCTATGTGAAGAAGGAGCCGCGCGCTGCCGCATTCGAGCGTGGCCGCGCGCTGCTCGCCCAGGTGGGCCTTGCCGAGAAAGCCAACGAACATCCGCCGCAGCTCTCCGGCGGCCAGCAGCAACGCGTCGCGATCGCGCGGGCGCTGGCGATGCAGCCCAAGGCCATCCTGTTCGACGAACCGACCTCGGCGCTCGATCCTGAACTGGTCGGCGACGTTCTCGGCGTGATGCGCAAGCTCGCCGACGACGGCATGACCATGGTCGTCGTTACGCACGAGATGGGCTTTGCCCGCGACGTCGCCGACCGCGTGCTGTTCATCGACGGCGGTGTCATCGTCGAGCAGGGACCGGCGAAATCGGTGCTCAATCAACCGCAGCATGCGCGGACGCAGGATTTTTTGCGCCGCGTTCTGCATCCGCTCTGACCGGTCCTTGCCATGACCACGCGCCTGCCTCTGCCGCCGTCCCTCTATGCCGACACCGCCGTCGCGCCGGTGGCCACGCCGCCGCTCGAAATCGACAAGACGGTCTCGGTCGCCATCGTCGGCGGCGGCTACACCGGTCTGTCCACGGCGTTGCATCTGGCCGAGCAGGGCGTGGAGGCACTGGTGCTGGAGGCGCAGGAGCCCGGCTGGGGCGCATCCGGCAATAATGGCGGCCACACCAATCCGGGACTGAAGCACGACCCCGATCAGATCGAAGCCGATTTTGGCACTGAGCTCGGCCGCCGTATGATCGACTTCTCCTACGGCACGACGAACTTCACCCACGATTTGATCCGCCGCTACCAGATCCCGTGCGAGGCGCGGCAGAACGGCACGCTGCGCGCGGCCTATAACCAGGCCAGCGCCGCCGCGATCGAGACAACCGCGCGGCAATGCACCGCCCGCGGCATGCCGGTGTCGTACCTGAACCGCGAGCAGCTGCGCGCGATGACCGGCACCGATCGCTACGTCGGCGCCATGCTGGATACCCGCGGCGGCGATCTGCATCCGCTCAGTTATGCCCGCGGTCTCGCGCGCGCCGCGATCTCCGCGGGCGCAAAGGTGCACGGCGAGACACCGGCGCTGTCGCTACGCCGCGAGGGCAGCCGCTGGCGCATCGAGACGCCGCGCGCGGTGGTGCATGCCGACAAAGTGCTGCTCGCGACCAACGGTTTTACGGACGATCTCTGGCCGGCGCTTCGCCGAACCATCGTGCCGGTGTTCTCCTCGATCGCGGCCACCGCGCCGTTGTCCGACGATGTGGCCCGTTCGATCATGCCGACGCGTCCCGTCCTTTACGAGAGCGGCCACATCACCGTCTATTACCGCGTCGATCAGCAGAACCGCCTCTTGATGGGTGGTCGCGGTCCGATGCGCTGGATCAATTCGCCGCGCGACGTCGCCTATCTCATGCGATACGCCGAGCGGCTATGGCCGCAACTCGAGGGCGTTGCCTGGACCCATGGCTGGAACAGCCGGCTCGCCATCACCGCGGATCATTACCCGCATGTGCACGAGCCCGCGGACAACATCCTGATCTCGCTCGGCTGCAACGGCCGCGGCGTAGCGCTCTCGACCGCGATGGGCGCACAGCTCGCACGACGTCTGATCGGAGGCGCCAAGGCCGAGCTCGACGTGCCCGTCACCGGCATCAAGCCGATCCCGATGCACGCATTCTGGCCGGTGGGCGTGACGACGGCAGTGATCGCAGGCCGGGTGCGCGACCGGCTCGGGATCTAACGGCGCGATTAGATTTACTGTTGCCGCAGCACAGGTGCGCTCCCTCTCCCGCTTGCGGGAGAGGGCTGGGGAGAGGGTGTTTCCATACAGGGAATCCCCAAGAGGAGAGAGCCCTCACCCGCCGCGCTCGGGACGATGCTTTGCATCGCCCGGCGCGCGTCGACCTCTCCCGCAAGCGGAAGAGGTGCAGCGGTGCTCGCGGCTCAATCGGTTTTCGTTAAGCCTTAGGCTTCCGCCACCGCATCGGCCCAAGGATGAAAAATCTCGACCGCGCCGGAACTCGTGTCGCCCTGGCGCATCACTACGCTCGGGAAGGCGAACTTCATCGGCACGGCCTGTACCTGCGTCTCCTCATAGTCGAAGCGCGCGGCGAGTGCCTTGCGGACTTCCTTCGGAAGTCTGGCGTCGCCGATCACGATCGCGCCCTCGCTGGCATCGATGCGCGGCTGGTGGATCGCGGCATCGAGATCCATGCCGAAATCCATCGCAAACGACACGATCTGCATCACCGACGGCAGGATGCGGCGACCGCCGGAGGCGCCGACCGCGAGCCGCTTGCCGTCCGCGGTCTCGGCGATGACAGGCGTGTAGTTGGTGAGACAGCGCTTGCCTGGGGCGAGCGAGTTGGTGGTGCCCGGCGTCGGGTCGAACCACATGATGCCGTTGTTCATGGCGATGCCGGTGTGCGGCGTGACGTATTTCGAGCCGAAGGAGGACAGCAGCGTCTGCGTCACCGCCGCGATGTTGCCGTGGCGGTCGACCACGGAGAAGTGCGTGGTGCAGGCGGGCGCCAGATAGTCCGCGCCGAGCGAGCGCTTGCCGTCGGCATCGCCCATATCCTTGAGCCGCTCGCGATAAGCCGATTGCAGGGCGAGCGCATATTCGACATAGCCGGCCGCGTCGGGCGCGCTTCCCGGATTCAGGTTCTGCTGCAACAGGCGCAGCGCATGCGCCATTGTCGGCCCGGCTGTGAGCTCCGGCGTCGCAAACACCTTGCCGCCGCGATAGGGGATCGCCAGCGGCTCGCGCAGATGAGCTCGGAACGCGGCGAGGTCCTCCACCGACAGCGCGCCGCCGTTGGCCTTGATGTCGGATGCGATACTCCTGGCGAGATCGCCCTGGTAGAAATCGCGCGGACCGGCGTCGGCAAGGTGCGACAGCGTCGCCTTCAGAGTGTCCAGCGGCAGTCGCGTCTCGGACTTGATGCCCCACGGCGCGCTTGGCGGCAGGCCGTCCTTCAGGAACGTTGTCGCGCTCGCGGGATAGCGCCGAAGATCGGCCGCCGATGCCGCGATCGTCAGCGTGGTCCACCAGTCAACCAGCAGGCCTTCGCCGGCGAGGACCGCTGCCGGCGCGACCAGATCCTTCCAGGGCAACTTCGCGTGACGGCGATGAGCCTCCTCCATGCCGGCGACGACGCCGGGCACGGCGATCGCGCCGGGGCCGTGGATGTTGCGGTCGTCCTTCACCCGCTGCCAGGGGAACAGATCGGAAGCCGCGCCTTCGCCGCTGAGCGGATAGTCGGCGGCGCGCAGGCTTTGCGGCGCGCACATGCCGTAGTCGATCACTTCGTAGCGATTTTCCGCGGCACGGTAGAGCACCATGGCGCCGCCGCCGCCCATGCCGCTGTTCCAGGGCTCCAGAACGTTGAGCGCGAAGGTGGTGGCGACGATCGCATCCACGCAGTCGCCGCCCGCCGCCAGCACTTGCGCCCCCACTTCGGCCGCCCGCCGCGACTGCGCGGCGACGATGCCGCCTTTGGTTGTGATGGCGGGCTTGCGGACGGTTTGGGCGTGGCTGAACTGGTGCGGCATGATGATGTCTGTGTGCTGTCTTCGGTTTGGCTTCGTTGCGCTGAGCTCCGCAATCGGCGGAGTGCGCGGACAATGGCACATCGTCCCCACCGAGAATATCGAAAGGGAGGCGCGACATGGCTGGTGTGAAGCAGGCGGGGGAGGCGCCAACGCGTGAATGCCCGGGGCATAGGCGAGCGGAAGCGACGCCGTCCTTCGGACGGCTATGCCCGGGCATCACGAGTCGAGAGACCGATCAGTGGGAAGCGGAAGCCGCAGAGCTCAGCGCGCGCGATCCAGCCGGCTGGCCTGATACTTGGCGTGCCATTTCGGGCCAGGCCCGCGCATGTAGTGGAGCTCGGGCCGGTAGGGATTGCCCGCGATCCGGATCAGCGTCTGCCATTTGCCGGCGACGAAGCTCAGGGGCTGGCGGAGCAGGGTCAGTGACGCGAGCAACATGGCATCACCTCAGTGCGGCTTGCCGAGCATGGCAGTGAAGGGGAGGTCGAAGATCTCCTCGCCGTCGGAGCCGCTGACATGGATCACCCAGTCGCGCCAATCCTCAGCGCCGGGCGTCAGGATCATCGCGTTCATGATCTGGGCGGCACGGTCGCGCGCCTCGGTCAGGTTGGTCACGGCTGTGCCGCTGCGATCGATCAGCGTGCCCTCGGTATTGGAGCAGTGAAAATAGACCTGGACCATATGCGTCTCCTATTGGGAGCGATTGGGACGGCAAACCGATACCATTCCAAGCCTTCGCGAAACATTCGGGTCGAGCCCGGTAAGGGAATCTACGGAGATTGGTCGGCGCCAAGCCCCCTGCTGGTTTGATCACAAGGGGGTGTTGATCAACTGGACGGCGTTCCCGCGGCATGGAACAACCCTGGACGGAAAGTCCGGGAGGCGCCGTGAACCACCTCACATTTTGGCGTGAAAGCCGAAGCCTGCGCGCATGCGCGGGCGCCTTGGTGGTGCTCCTGACCCTCACCTCGGTAGGCTCATCAGAACCGGTCCGCAAGAGCGGCTATGCGATCGGCACGGAGACCTGCGGCAGTGCCGATCTGGCTTTTCCCAGAATCCAGATCGACATGAAGGCCGGATTTTGCGCCGGCCTCGTCGCCAGCGAGGAGGATCGGCTGAAATTCCCGCGGGCGATCATCCAGGTGCCCGGTCGTGACCTGTTCGTGGTCGCCGACATGGCGGGCTGGGGCCATACCGATGGCCGACTGCTGTTGCTCGACCCGCGCGCGCCCCAGGGACGGCGGTTCAAGGAGCTGCTCACTGCAATCGAATATCCGTTTGGCCTCGTGATCGGTCCGGACAAGAAGCTCTATGCCTCGAGCGCGGAGACGATCTTCCGGTTCGATCCGCTCGCCGACAATCCGCGCGACATGGTCGAGACCATCGTCCGTCAGATGCCGGGCCGCCGGATCACATTGCCCGACGGCACCAGGGTCGACGAGAGCGCGCACCCGCTCAAGCAGTTTGTGTTCGACAGGAACGGCCGGCTGTTCGTCAACATCGGCTCGCACAGCGACGACTGCATCACGCCGGCGCCGATCACGCGACCTTGCGCGGCGGCCGAGGGTGCTTCCGCGATGGCGTCGATCTGGCTGTTCACGCCGCCCCCGGGCGGTATCTTCCCGGCGTTGAAGCCTGGCGAACCCGACCCGCCGCACGGCGTCTATGCGCGCGGCCTGCGCAACTCGATGGCGCTGGCGCTGCACCCGAACTTTCCCGATGCGGGCTATGCCTTCCTGCAAGGCGAGAACGGCCGCGACCTGCCTGACATTTTCAAGCCGAACGAGGAGATCAACGCCATCGAGCAGGGCAGGCATTACGGTTGGCCTTATTGCTACGATTTGTCGACGCCGAGTCCCGAATTCAGGATCGTATTGCAGTCGGGGATCTACAAATCGCTGTGCACCGCCAACGCTCTCTACAAGGCGCCGTTCTCGCTGCTGCCGCCGCACGGCGCGCCGCTCGCGATGCTCTATTATCACGGCGCGAAATTTCCGGAGCTCGAGGGCAAGCTGCTGGTCGGCCTGCATGGCTATCGCCCGACCGGCAGCCGCGTCATCGTCTATGACGTCGACGACCACGGCTTCCCGAAGCCCGCCCCGGCGCCGGTCCGCTATCATGTCAGTTGCGCGGCCGATCCGACCCACAGTTTTCAGACCGAGGCCGGCGACGTCGCCGCCGCGCCGTTCGAGGAGCTGATCGCAGGCTGGCACCGCGTCAACGGCGCGCGGCCGCAGGGCGCCCCCGTCGGCATGACGGTCGCGGAGGACGGCGCAATCTGGTTGGTCGAGGACAAGAACCAGACCGTGATCCGGATCGACCGCGCCGCGGGCGATGCGCCGCCGCCGTTGCCCTGCGACATGCGTAGCCAGGCGCTGATCGATCAACTGGCTGTCTTCGTGGCCAAAGATGCGCAGAACAGCGTCCGGCTCACCAATTTGCGCAAAGGCCTCGTCGAAAAGCACTGCGTCGGCTGTCACTCGGACTTCGGCCTGAAGCCGGGCCTATCTGACGCTCAGAAGGACGCGACGGTGCTTCGCTTCATGCTGTCGCAGGATGGCTGGATCTATCCTGGTGATCCCGACTCCGGAAAGTTGCGCACGCGGCTTCGTGGGTTAGGCGCGGAGAAGCTGATGCCGCCGGGTGGCGAAGGCCTGCCGAAGGCCGAGCCTGGTTACACGCGCCTGCTCGACACGGCGGATCTGCTGGTGTCAAAAATGGTTCCAGGCATCCGGATGCGGATCAAGTCCGGCCCGCCGCAGCGCAAGTTCTTTGGCAAAACCAACAAGGAATGCGGCGAAATACCGGCTGCCAAGGTCGTCGTCGTGACACAAAGGAACGCTGTAGACAAACCCGGCTTCAGCCGCTTCTTCCGGCCGGCCGATCCCTATCTGAATGGCGAGTGCAGCGACGACGATGGCTATTACATCCGGCAGGAATTTCTGGTGCCTGTGCAGTAGCGTTGTTCTCGTCCTTGCGACGGCACCGGCACGAGCGGAAACAAAACTGTTCGAAAGCGTGCAGGTGACGCCATCAGGCGAATACACGTTTGGCATCGAAGGCCCGGCCGCCGATCTCAACGGCAATCTCTTCGTTGTCAATTTCGGCAAGCCCGGCACCATCGGCAAGCTGCCTGTCGGCGGCGCGGCGTCCGAGCCGTTCACGGCTTTGCCCGATGGCAGCGTCGGCAATGCCATCCGCTTCGCGCGCGACGGCACCATGTTCATCGCCGACTACAAGAAGCACAACATCTTCGCGATCCCGAAGGGATCGACCGAGCCCGCCATCTGGTTTCACTCCGACGAGATGAACCAGCCCAACGACATCACCATCGCCCGCGACGGCACGATCTACGCGAGTGATCCGAACTGGAAAGGTCGCGAAGGCCATATCTGGCGCATCGCGAAGGAAGCCGACGGAACGGTGCAGGGACAGCTCATGTCGGCGCCGCGCGCGATGGGCACCACCAACGGCATCGATCTCAGCCCCGATGACAAGACGCTCTATGTCGGGGAATCCAGCAGCGGCCAGATCTGGTCCTACACGATCGGCGGCAACGAGCTCACCAGTCCAAAACTCGTCAAGGCGTTTCAGCCCGACAGCGTCGATGGCCTGCGCACCGACATGGCTGGCCGCCTCTATGTCGCGCGCATCCTCAAGGGCACCATCACGTTGATGAAGGCCAATGGCGCGGTCGAGCGGGAGATCGCGCTGAGGGCCAAGGAGCCGACAAACCTTGCCTTCGGCGGTAGCGACGGCAAGACGATTTTCGTCACCCAGCGTCAGGGCGGCTTCGTCGAGTCCTTCCGCACCGACCAGCAGGGCCGCGAGCACTGCCTTCAGCGCGGGCGTTGCTGAGCTTCACGAGCGATCTGCTTCAGGCGCAGGGCGGTGCGAAAGGGACGGCATTCTTCTTGCTTGCATCTCGCCGCCGCGGGGATTTAGACATCTGTGGCACCCTCAAAGCGACCACGGAGTGTTCGAGTGAAAGCCGTCCATACCGAGCTGCATCGCAGCCACGATCCGCAATTCTTCCTGGTTCGCGGTGTGGTCAAGCGCACCACCGAGCAGCCCGAACGTGCCGACCGCCTGCTCAAAGGGCTCAAGGACGGCAAGCACCAACTGGTCGAGCCAACCACATTCGGGCAGGGGCCGCGTGCGCGCATCCATAGTCCGGAATATCTGTCGTTCCTGAGCGAGGCCTGGGAGGAATGGACCGCGCTCGGCGATTCCGGCCCGGAGATGATCGGCAACATCCATCCGGTGCGCCATGCCGCGACTTATCCCACCCATATCACCGGCAAGCTCGGCTGGCACACCGCCGACACCGCGGCGCCGATCGGCCCGGGCACCTGGGCTGCGGCCTGCGCCGCGACCGACGTCGCGGTCACCGCGGCACAGATGGTGATGGACGGCGAGGACGCGACCTATGCGCTCTGCCGTCCGCCCGGTCATCACGCCTATCGCGACATGGCCGGCGGCTTCTGCTTCCTCAACAACAGCGCGATCGCGGCGGCGCATCTGCGGCAGAAGCACGAGCGCGTCGTGATCCTCGACGTCGACGTCCATCACGGCAACGGCACGCAAGGAATCTTTTACGCGCGGCCGGACGTCTACACGGTCTCGATCCATGCCGATCCCGTCGCATATTATCCTTACGTGTGGGGCTACGCGCATGAGCGCGGCGAAGGTCCCGGCCTCGGCACAAATCTCAACATTCCCCTGGCGATCGGTACCGGCGATGACGGCTACATGCAGGCGATGGACGTTGCGCGCAGGGCAATCGAGTCCTTCGCGCCCGGTGCTCTCGTCATCGCGCTCGGCCTCGACGCCTCCGAGCACGATCCGCTGAAGGGTCTCGCCGTCACCACGCCCGGCTTTCGCCGCATCGGCCAGGCCATCGCAAAGATGGGCCTGCCGACCGTGTTCGTGCAGGAGGGCGGCTATCTCTCGGATATCCTCGGCGCGAACCTGACTTCCGTGCTGGCCGGATTCGAAGAGGCGCGGTGAAGTTTACCTCTCCCCGCTTGCGGGGAGAGGTCGGAATTTGCGCGAGCAAATTCCGGGTGAGGGGGTACAGGTCTCTGGCATATCTCGCCCGCAGAGAGAGCCCCTCACCCCGACCCTCTCCCCGTAAGAACGGGGAGAGGGAGAAGAGGCACTTCCTTGATAATTCGATCTCAAAACATCCCGCTTGCCGCGAGCGCCTTGCAGACGTGCTGCATCTCGGTCTCGTCTGCGACCATGTCGAGCATGATCGTGGTCAGCCCCTTCGCGGCAAACTCCTTCAGCTTCGCGCCGATCTCCGCGTAGCTGCCGACGAGGTAGGGGCAGTCGGCCTGGAAGGTCAGGAACGGCAGCAGCCAATAGCCATTGTCCGCGAACTCGCCGCTCTGGCCTTCGTAGAGGCGCCGTTTCCACACGGAATCGCTGTTCTCCACGGTGAGCACGAGCAGCTCGCGATCGTCGGCATTATCGCGGAAACGCGCCTTTGCCGCTTGCCGTGCCTCGTCGCGTCCCTCGCGGGCGAAGATTCCAAAATTCACGCCCGGCGCGTCGAGGCCGCGGTCGAGATCGGGCGGCAGCATCTGCATCTTGATGCAGCCGGTCTCCTTTGCGGCGCGCTGTGCCGGCTCGGACTGGCCCGCGACCAGAAATTCCGGCATCAGCTCCGGCGGCAGGCGCGGCCGCAGTTGCAGGTTGCTGGCGCGGTAGAACCGGCCCTCGAAAGTGACCGGCCGCGGGCTTGCCAGCAACTGGCGCATCAGCGCAACGAATTCGCCGAGCCGGACATAGCGGTCGGCATGGGACTGCTCGTCGCCCAGCCCCTGCAGATCGCTGACCGCCGTCCCCGTGATCATGTTGAGATAGACCTTGCGGCCGTGGAGTTGCGCAAACGACGAGACGAATTTTGCCGCCGTGAACGGGTGCATATAGACCGGATTGACCGCGATCAGCGGCGAGGACCGGGTCGTCTCGCCGATGATGTGCTGGGCCATCGCCCAGGGCTCGACGAACACGTCGTTGCCTTCGAACAGCAGGATGCCTTCGAAGCCGTTGCGGTCGGCGAACTGCGCCACTCGCATCAACTCACCGACATATTTCTTTGGGTCGCGGTTGCGCGAAATCGCGGGAAAGACACGCAGCCGCGGCGTCATTCAGCTGCCTCCTGCAGCGGCCACGCATTGCGCGTGATGGGAAGGCCGCCGCTGGCGCGGGAGCCGTCGGCGATCGCGAGACGATGCGAGGGCGACGGCGAGATCAGCTGGAATCGCCACCCTTGCGGATCGTCGGCGATATCGGGCTTGAAGCTGATCTCGATGGCCTCGCGAGATACCTGCATGGCGAAGGCGTCGAGCGGCAAATTGAGGCCGAAACCTCTGGCCTTCAGATAGGCTTCTTTCAGCGTCCAGTAGTCGAAGAAGCGCTCGGTCGCGGCGGGCTCCGGCAGCCCGCGCAGCGCTTCGACCTCTTCCGGCGCGAAGAACCGAAGCGCGGTCGACAGCGGCGCCACCCGACGCGACACGGTCTCGACGTCGACGCCGACGGTCTCATGCCCTGACACGACGCAGGCGACGCAGCCGTCGGCGTGCGACAGGCTGAAATGCAGCGTGCTCGAGGTCTTGGGCGATGCGACAAACGGCCGCCCGTAACGCCCGGCCGCAAATGACCAGTCGGTCGGTGCGACCTCAGGTGCGACGTGGGAGAGCGCAAGGCGCAACATCGCGTGCGCGAAAATATACTGTCGCTGGTGCCGCTCGAACACGAAGCGGTCGGCTCGTACCCGTTCGTCGACCGAGAGCAGGCGCCGGCACGTATCAACCGCATCCGGCGCGTCAAAAGTCTCGATCAGTCCGACAAACAGTTCAATTCTGTCGTCTGCCATCAATTGGGCCCATGGCGTCAGGCCGGGGCCAAATCCCCTGCCATGACGGAAGAATCAACTGAGCAAGAATCAACTGAGCGGACCGCTTCTAGCGGTCCACTCCGGCGAATCCTTGTCGATTGCTGGCCGGTTTACGGGCGCAAGCTTGTGCGAGACCCCAACTCGACAGGCGAGCGGCCAAATCTGAAAACTGAAGCCCGAAAACTGAAGCCTGAAGATTCGTGCGGCGTCCCGGCCGACGAGTCTTACGTCTTCTTCTTCTTCTTGGACTTCTTGGAGCCGCCCAGCATCGAAATGCTGGCGTCGACGTCCTTCAGCGCGGACTGCAGCTTCTTCTTCTCGGCACCGAGCAACTTCTGCAGGGCCTTGCGGTCCTTGTCACTCAACGAGGTGCCCTTGGTAAATTTGATGAAACCCATAACGAACTCCCCGGTTGAAAATAATCGTCCAAATCAAAACGCGAGAATAATCTTGCGCGATGGCGCCAAATAATCAAGATGCAACTTGGTCATTCACAGCTTTGACGGGTGACCCCGTATTCGCCCGTGCTGTACGGCCGGTCATGCCGCCCTGCGATTGAGCAATCGGCCGAGTGGTGCGTTGGGTTGGGCGAGGGCCGCCCCGAGCAGCGCGACGAGATACTCCATCCACTGGCCGACCGTAGCGCGGTCGAGCAGCTCGCTCTTGTAGTTGCATGAACCGGTGATTCCCGTCGGCCGCTCCTTGAGCATCAGCGACAGCCAGGTCTGGTCGATCGGCAGCACCGGCTGGCCTTCGCGGGCGATGTTGCCGATCGATCCTGTCGTGAGATCAGGCAAATCGAGCGGCTGGCGCAGCGGATTTTGCAGGGTGAAATAGACCTGGAGCAGCGAGGCTGGATTGACCCCCTCCTGCTCCAGATGGTCGGCCAGGATGTTGAACGGCAGCTCCTGGCGCGCATGCGCGTCAAGCACGCTCTGGCGGACCCGGACCACGGCCTGCACGAACGACAGCTCCGGCGTGATTTTGGTGCGAACGATCACCGTGTTCTCGAACGGACCGACGATCCGGTCGGTGTCCGGCTGGGCGCGATTGGCCATGGCGGTGGCGATCGAGATGTCGTGGCGGCCGGTCCGCGCCAGCAGCACGGCTTTCAAGCCGGTCAGCAGACACATGAACAGCGTGCAATTGTGCTGGCCGGCGAAAGCCGCGAGCCGGCCGATCAGCTCACGATCCAGGCTGACGAGATGGTGCCCCCTGGACGGGCCCGGACTTGATCCGCCCTCGAAGAGGGGAGGCGCCCCGCGCAAATTCTCCGTCCAGTCGGCCGCCTGATGGCGGGCGGCATCGGTGCCGCACCACCAGCGCTGCCAGCGCGCTACATCCGAAAAGGCCGGCGGCGGTTTCGGCAGCGGCACCGATGGGTATCCGGCCAGCGCCGCATAACGGTTGGATAATTCCTCGAACAGCACGCCGATCGACCAGCCATCCACGACGGCGTGGTGCAGCGTCAGCAGCAAGACGTGATCGTCATCGTGGAGCCGCAACAGCCGGGCGCGCAGCAGCGGCGCGCGCGTGGTGTCGATCGGGACATAGGTCTCCTGTTCGATCAGGAGATCGATCTTGCGGAGCTCCAGCGCCTTGCGCCGCTTGTTGTTGTGGGGCTGACCGTCGCCGATCGTCTCGACACTCATGACACGGCCGAGGGCGCCGGGCGCGGCGACGTGGCTGACGGGCTCCCCGCCGCTCCAGCCGAAATGGGTCCGCAGCGATTCGTGCCGGCGCACGATGTCGTCGATCGTCTGCGCCAGGGCGGCCAGATTGAGCGGCCCCTGGAGACGGAAGGCGAAAGGCAGGTTGAACAGCGGCAAACCCGAAAGATTCTGCTCGATCCGCAGCATTTGGTCCTGCGCGATCGAGAGCGTGGGAGGGCTGCCTTCGGCCAGGCTCGCTGTAGCCAGCCTTGCGAAACTTGCGGCCGGCTTGCGCGGCTTTGCCGCCACGGCCTCGTCGACCCGCCGGGCAAGCTCGTCGATCGTCGGTGCCTCGAAGATGGTCTTGATCGGCAGCGACACGCCGAGCGCCCGAGCGATGCGCGCCATCGCCTGGCCCGCCAGCAGCGAATGACCGCCGAGGTCGAAGAAATTATCGGTGACGCCGAGGCTCTCGATCTTCAGCAGGTCGATCCAGATGTCGGACAGCACCTTTTCGGTGAAGCGCCGCGCCGGCACGGCCGCATCCGGTCCGGACGTTTCCTGCTGCGCCGGCGCCAGCAGCGCGGTGCGGTCGATCTTGCCATGGGCATTGAGCGGCACCTGATCCAGGAACAGGAACGCGGAGGGGATGGCATGGCCCGGCAGCCGGCTCTGCAGGAAGTCGCGCAGCTCGCTGGCGCTGCTCCGGCTGCCCGATCTTGCGACGATATGGGCAATCAGCCTGACATCGCCGGTTGCTTCGCGGCGCGGCTCGACGATGCCGGCGCGCACACTGGGATGGTCGGCAAGCGCGTTCTCGATCTCCTTGAGCTCGATACGGTAGCCGCGAACCTTGACCTGATGGTCGGCGCGACCGAGGCATTCGATCGTTCCGTCGGCGCGGCGGCGGGCGAGATCGCCGGTCCGGTACAGCCGGCTGCTTGCTTTGCGCGAGAACGGATCGGGCAGGAAGCGCTGCCGGTTCTGCGCGGGGTCGTTGACATAGCCGCGGCCTACACCGGCGCCACCGATGCAGAGCTCGCCGGTCACGCCGACCGGCTGCGGCTGCAGGCTTGCGTCGAGCACGTAGAGCTGGGTATTCGGCAGCGGCGCGCCGACCGGGACGTTGCCCGTCCGGGTCGTCGGTGCCCTGGTCAGGCGATGCAGCGAGACGTCGTCGGAACATTCCGAGGCACCATAGGCGTTGATCAGCGGCACTTTCGGACAGCGGGCGAACCAGGCCTTGCAGAGATCGACGGGCAGCGGTTCGCCCGTCGAGATCAGAAGGCGCAGCCTCGCAAAGGCGCGTCGGACCTGTGCCTCGTCCATGCGATCGAGGATCACACGCAGCAGCGATGGGACGATCTCGAGCACCGTGATGCCCTCGCGCTCGATCTCGCGCGCGAGCAAAATCGGGTCCTGCACGATCGCGGTACCGCACACATGGACCCGCGCACCGACCATGGGCCCCGCGAGGAACTGCCACACCGAGATGACAAAACTCTGCGGCGCGGTCTGCGCGATCACGTCCCGGGACGTGAGTTTCAGCTCGGAGATGAGCGAGGCCAGATGGTTCGAAAGCCCGCGCTGCTCGATCATGACGCCCTTCGGCGCGCCGGATGACCCGGAAGTGTAGATGAGATAGGCAAGGCTCGAAGCCGCGCGCCGCGTTGCACGGGCCGGCTTGGTCGACGCCGGCGCGATCGCGTCCTCGAGCTCGGCCACCTGAAGGCGCTCGACCAGCGGTTCGAGCAGCCCCTCCGCCATGGACGACTGCGACCGTCCGGTCAGCAGCATGCGGGCGCCGCTCGATCCGAGGATGGTTGCGAGCCGTGCCGGCGGCTGGTCGGGATCGAGATTGAGGAAGGCGGCGCCCACGCGTTGCACGGCGATCATCGCGGCGAGCAGGTCGGCCCCGCGATCTGCAAGCAAGGCGACCACGGTCTCGGCGCCGACGCCTTCGAGGGTGAGCCAGCGCGCGACCGCCTGGCTGCGGCGCGCCAGCTCGCGGTAGCTCACGGATGTGCGGCCGTCCGACACGGCGATCGCGTTCGGCGTCTTCTTGACCTGGCGGTCGAAACCTTCGCTCAAATTGCCGCGCGTGGCGAAATCGGCCGGCACGCCCCGGCCCTGCGCCAGCAGCTGCCGGCGTTCGGTCTCGCTCAGGAGTGGCAGGTGCGAGATGCGCTGCTCCGGATCGGCGATGACGGATTTGAGCAGGGTTCTGAACTGAGCGGCCATGCCCTCGATCGTCGCCGCGTCGAACAGATCGGTGGCGTATTCGAAGAAGCCGGTGAAACGGCCGTCGGCCTCGACCAGTTCGAGCGTGATGTCGAATCGCGCCACTTGTGGATCGATCTCGATCCGCCGCGTCGACAGACCGGAGAATCGTGCCGCCTCAATCGAGGCGTTCTGGAGGATGAACATGATCCGGAACAGCGGATTGCCGTCGCTCCTTCGCGCGATCTGAAGCGCGCGCAGGACCTCTTCGATCGGGAGGTCCTGGTTGCGATAGGCATCGAGCGTGACCTGCCGGACCCGGCGCAACATGTCGCCGAAGCTCGGATCGCCGCCGAAATCATTGCGCAGGATCAGGCTGTTGGCGAACAGTCCGATCAGGCGCTCGCTCTCGATCTGGTTGCGGTTGGCGATCAGCGATCCCGTCGCGACATCCTCGTGTCCGGTGTGACGGAACAGCAGGCACTGGAACATTGCGAGCAGGGTCATGAAGGGCGTGACGCCCTGGTTCTGGCTCAGCGCACGCAAGTCGGCCGACAGAGTCTTGGAGAATTCGAGATAGTGACGGGCACCGTGGCCGCTCCAGACCTCCGGCCTTGGCCGGTCGGTCCGCAGCGGCAGCGTGGTGACGCCGTCCAGTTGCGTCCGCCAGTAATCGAGCTGCTCCTTGGCCGCCGGCGTCTTGGCCCAGCTCTGCTGCCAGAGCGCAAAGTCGCGGTACTGGAAGGCGGGCGCAGGCAGTGTTGCCACGTCGTTCTTGCGCGCTGCCGAATAATGGGCGGCGAGTTCTTCCCAGAACAGTCGCTGCGACCAGCCGTCGGTGACGAGATGATGGACGTTGACCACGAGCGCGTGGCTGCTCTTGTCGAACGAGAGCAGCGTGACCTTCAGCGGCGCCTCGTGCGCAAGGTCGAACGGATGTTGCGCGAGCCGGAGCGCTTCGCGCCTGACAACAGCGGCCCGCTTGTCCGCCGGGCAGGGCTTGAGCTTGATCCGCTCGAACTGCGGCGGCGATTGCAGCACAAGCTGCACCGGCTCGCCCTCGCGTTCGATGATGACCGACCGCAACGCCTCATGGCGGGCAGAGACCGCGGCAAGGCTCGCAGAAAGTGCGGCGACATCGAGCCCACCCTTGAGGAGCGCGACTTCGACGACGTTATAATTGTAGCGCGTGGGGTCGAGCCGCGAGAGCACGTACATCCGCTGCTGCTGGAACGACAGCGGCGCGTCTGCTTCCCCGGCCTGGCGCCAGGCCGGCAGCATCGTTTCGCGATGGGTTGCAGCGGTCTCGATCCGGGCCGCAAGCGCGGCGGGCGTGGCGCAATCGAAAACGTCCTCGAACGAGAAATCGACATTGAAGCGTTCGCGCAGGCGCGAGCGCATCTGCGTCACCGCGAGCGAGTCCGCACCCAGCGCAAAGACGTCCTGATCGCCCCCGACCTGTGGCAGCTCCAGCAAATTGGCCCAGATCCCGGCGAGCTCAGTCTCCAGCGCGTTGCGCGGCAGACGGGCCTCCTCCTCCTCGCCGCCGCCCATTGTTGCGATCAGCTCGGCCAGCGCATTGCGCTTGACCTTGCCGCTGGCGCCTTTCGGCAGCGTCGCCACGCTACGGATCAGGCTCGGCACCTTGTAGGCCGCAAGCCGTTTCCGGGCGAACTGGCGCAACTGGTCCGAGGTCGCCTCGGAATTCGGCCGCAGCACCACGATTGCGGCGACGTTCTCGCCGAGCTTCGGGTGCGGGACGGCAAACACGCCGGCCTCCAGCACCGCCGGATGGCTGAGCAGGACATCTTCGACCTCCAGGGGCGAGATCTTCTGCCCGCCGCGGTTGATGACGTCCTTGATACGGCCGACGATGAAGAGATAGCCGTCGGCGTCGAGATAGCCGAGATCGCCGGTCCGGAACCAACCGTTGCGGAATGCGGCCTGCGTCGCCGCCTCGTCATTATAGTAGCCGTGGCTCATATTGGGTCCGCGCAGCATGATCTCGCCGTGCTCGCCGCTGGCGAGCGCGCGGCCGGTCTCGTCCATGATGGCGATCTCGGGGCCCGCGGCGCGGCCGACCGATCCGACCTTGCGCAGCTCGAACGGGTTGGCCGCGATCTGCGAGGCCGCCTCAGTCATGCCGTAGGTTTCGAGCACGGGAACGCCGAACGTCGCCTCCAGTCCGTCGAGGATCGCAGGCGCAAGCGACGCCGAGGCGGAGCGGATCACGCGCAGCGAGGACGATCGGGCAAGATCCGGGTCGGCCTCCGCCGCCGTCAGCAGCGCGCGATGGATGGTCGGCACGGCCGTGTACCAGGTCGGTTGCAGCTGCCGCATCCAGCCGAAGAAGGAGGCTGCGTCGAAATCCTCGGTACAGATCACGCTGGAGCCCGCGGCCAGCGCCGTTAGCAGGCCGGAGATCAAACCATGGGCGTGAAACAGTGGCAGGACGTTGAGCAGACGATCGTGGGACGCAAGCGACAGCACGTGGCCGGCATTGTAGGCGGAGAGACATACGTTGCGATGCGTCAGCGGCACCATCTTCGGCCGCGCCGCGGTGCCCGAGGTCAGCAGGATGAACGCGTCGTCGTCGCCGCGCGAGGCGCCGCTGCTGCTCGCCGGTCCAACAGCCGGCCCGACGAACGTGCAGCCGCCGAGATCGTCTTGCGCCCCCGGCACGAAATCGATCATGGCAATATCGAGCGCCTTGGCGACATCGCGGGCCGCCGAGTTCGTGTCGGCCCGGGTGACGAGCGCCGTCAGCTTCAATTCGCTGAAATAGCGTTGCAGCTCGTCCGCCGTCAGATCGGGATTGACGGGGACGCAAGCGCAGCTCGAGGCGACCGCGATCAGGGCCAGTGCGCTGTCGGCACCGCGCGGCAGCGCAACCGCAATGCGGTCGGCAGGGGCGATGCCAAACCCGCGCAGCGTGCGGACGAGATCCTGCGTCCGCGCGCCAATCCCGCCGTAGTTGAGGACCGGCCGGCCGGGGGCGAGGAGGGCGGGGGCCGCCGGCGTCTTGCGGGCATGGAAATCGAGAAGACCGCCGATATCCGCGAATATCTCCGTTTCGGCCGTCGTGCCGGCCAATTCCTGCGGCGCTGGGCGTGTGGCGTCCGACAATTCCGTTCCCTTTTGATCCGATTGGGCTATTCTTCCAAGAAGTTAGGGAACGCGTCCAGTCTGAGGTGAAGTTTTGGCCCCAAAATCTGTGGTTGCGGGGCCCTAAGCCCTTCGACGGAGTGATTGGTCGGGCGGAATCACCATGCTGGAGAATGAGCCGGGCACGGGAGCGGAAGGCGGGCTGAAGCGCTGGCTCGAGGGTATCGGTCTTAGCCACTATACCGATCTCTTCGCGCAGCACCGTCTCGATCTCGACGTCATGGGAGACCTGACCGAATCCGATCTCGTCGAGCTTGGATTGCCGCTCGGCGATCGGAAGCGGCTCCAGCGAGCCATGACCGCGTTGTTCCGGGCCGAAACCGCTGAAAAGCCCGACGCCACGGCGCGCCCGCAAGTCCGGACGGAGGTCGGCGCCGAGCGGCGTCAGCTCACCACCATGTTCTGCGACATGGTGGATTCCACCTCGCTTTCGGTGCAGTTCGATCCGGAAGACGTGCGCGACATGATCGCGAGCTTCCGCGAAACCTGTGTCCGCGTGGTGAAGCATTACGAAGGTTTTGCCGCCCGCTTCGTCGGGGACGGTATTTTGGTCTATTTCGGCTATCCGACCGCACATGAGGACGACGCCGAGCGCGCCGTGCGAGCGGGGCTGGAAATCGTCCGGGTGCTGTCGACCGCCCGCGCGATCGAGCCACGTGGTGCGCTCAGCCACTCACCCGCCGTCCGCATCGGCATCGCGACCGGTCTCGTCGTGGTTGGGGACCTCGTCGGACAGGGCACCGAAGAGCGCGACTCCGCGGTCGGAGAAACCGTCAATCTCGCCGCGCGGCTGCAAAGTCTGGCGCCGCCCAACGGCGTGGTGATTTCCACGTCGACCCAGTCGCTGCTGAAGGGGAAGTTCGACTACCGCGATCTCGGCGTCCACGCGCTGAAGGGCATCTCGGAGAAGGCCCAGGCTTGGCACGTGATGCGCGCCTCGCGGGTGGAGACCCGCTTCGCCGCCGCGATGGGCACGCGGCTGACCCCGCTCGTCAACCGCGAGGAGGAGATTGCGCTGCTGATGGGGCGCTGGCAGCAGGCCAAGGAGGGCGAGGGCCAGGTCGTGGTCAAGTTCGGCGAGCCCGGCATCGGCAAGTCGCGCATCATCCAGGAAATCTTCGAACGGATCGCCGGTGACCGCCATGGACAGGTCTCGTTCCAGTGCTCGCCCTATTACACCTCCACGGCGTTCTATCCGTTCGCCGAGCAGCTCAAATACTCTCTCGGTCTCGATCGCGAGGATGCGTCCGTGCAGTCGCTGGCGAGCCTGGAGACCGCGATCGCTGCCGCTCATGGCGACATCGAGCAGGTTGCGCCGCTGCTTGCCGCGCTGTTGTCCATTCCGACCGGTGACCGCTATCCGCCACTGGAGCTGTCGCCGCAGCAGCAAAAGGATGCGACCGTCGCGGCGCTGGTCAATCATTTCCTCGGCCTTGCGCGCGAGCAGCCGCTGGTGATCGCATTCGAGGATCTGCACTGGATCGACCCGACGTCCCGTGAGGTGATCGATCTCCTGGTCGATCGGGCACAGAACCGGGCAATCCTGGTCATCATCACCGCGCGCACCGAATTCCAGCCGAGCTGGAACGCCCATTCGCATATCACGACCCTGGTGCTGAGCCGGTTGAGCCGGCAGTTGCGCGCGACGCTGGTCGAGCGCGTGGCGGGACGCGAGCTTCCCAAGGAGGTCATCGAGGAGATCATCGTCAAGACCGACGGCGTGCCGCTGTTCCTGGAGGAGCTGACCAAGACGGTTCTCGAATCCAACCTCCTGACCGAACGGCACGGGCGCTACGTCCTGTCGGGCCCGTGGCGGCAGCTTGCGATCCCGGCGACGCTGACGGACTCGCTGATGGCGCGGCTGGACCGGATGGGGCCGTTCAAGCGGATCGCGCAGATCGGCGCCACTATCGGCCGCGAATTCTCCTATGAGACTCTGCACGCGGTCGCCAACACACCCGCCGAACAGATCGAGGCCGCGCTCAATCATCTGGAGGAGGCCGGACTGATCATGCGCCGCGGCCATCCGCCCGACGCGCTCTACTCCTTCAAGCACGTGATGATTCAGAACGCCGCGCATGCGAGCTTGCTGCACAGCGAGCGGCGCAAGCTGCATTCCCGGATCGCCCAGGTGCTCGCCGAGATGTATCCCGAGAAGACCGAGCGCGAACCGGAGTTGCTCGCCCATCATATGACCGAATCCGGCCAGAGCGAGAGCGCCGCCAGCTTCTGGCTCAAGGCCGGCAAGCAGGCGGCCAAGAGTGGCGCCAATCTGGAGGCGATCGGGCATCTGGGCCGCGGCCTCAGCGTCGTGCAGGCCAATGCGCGCATGCAGGGCGCCGACGAGATGGAGCTCGAACTGCGCATCGCGCTCGGCAACGCGCTGATCGCCGCCAAGGGCTATGCCGTGCAGGAGGTCGAGGAGAACTACGTTCGCGCCCTCGAACTCGGCCAGCAGCTCGACGACGACGAAAAGGCCTTCGCCGCCACGCGCGGGCTCTGGGTCTGTCATTTCATCCGCGCCGATCTGACCCGCGCGCACGATCTCAGCGTCGAGCTGTTGAAGTTCGCCAAGCGCGAGCGGCTGAACGAGGGGACACAGCCGGCGCAGCAGACCGGCTATCTGATCGAGGCGCATCGCTCGATCGCGATGACCATGCTCTATCGCGGGCGCTTTGCCGCGTCCCAGCATCATCTGCACCGCTGCATCGACCTCTACAGCCCCGACCTGCACTCCGATCTGATGGAGCGGCACGGCACCGATCCCGGCGTCGTCTCGCTGTCCTATCTCGGCTATCTGCTGTGGTTCCTCGGCCGGCCCGACGCGGCGCGCCAGCACAGCGAGCAGGCGATCGCGAACGCCGAGAAGATCCGCCACCCCTTCACGCTCGCCTTCGCGCTCGTGTTCGGCGCCTATCTCTGCCAGCATTTGCGCGATGTCGAGGGCACGCGCGACCACGCCAACCGTGCCATGATCATCGCCACCGAGCACAACTTCCTGCACTGGAAGCAGCAGGCGGCGATCCTGCGCGGCTGGGCGCTGGCGCAGCTCGGCGAGGCCGACGAAGGCCTCAGCCAGATGCGGTTCGGCCTCGACGAATACGAAGCGATGGATTCCTGGCTCGCCGGCTGCTGGTTTCGCTGCCTGCTTGCGGAGGCCTACGCCAAGGTCGGGATGCGCGATGCCGCCTTGCGCGCGCTGGACGGTGCGCTCGCGACCGCAAGACGGACCGGCGACCACTCCTACCTCGCCGAAGTCTACCGCCTGCAAGGCGAGATCACCCTGTCGGACGGGAATCCGGCCTCGGTGCAGGAGGCCGAGGACCTGTTCAACCTGTCGCTGGAGATCGCGCGCAAGCAGGGCGCGCTGTCCTGGGAGCTTCGCACCGCCGTCAGCCTCGCGCGCCTGTCGCACGAAGGCGGCAAGCGCGAGCACGCTCGTCTCCTGCTCGTACCGATCCTCGGCAAGTTCAGCGAGGGCTTCTCCACGCCGGACCTGAAACAGGCGATGCAACTGATCGACGAGCTCGGCGCGGGCGCGCTTGTTCGTGAACAGGCCGATCCCTGAGATGAGCGATCTTGCCGCCGCGCGTGCGCGTTACGTGGGGCTGATCGCAAGGCGCGAGCGGATCTCTTCAACGCGCCTGCTCGAAGCCCTCGGCACTGTTCCGCGCGAAAAGTTTCTGGCGAAGGGACCGTGGCGCATCAAGAGCGAGGCGGCGCGCAACTATCGGCTGACGCCGGATGCCGATCCCGTTCATCTCCAGGACAATGTGCTGGTCGCGATCGATGCGCGCCGCAAGCTCGACACCGGACTGCCGAGCCTGTGGGCGCACTTCATCGATTTGCTCGACGTCGGGGAAAAAGACCGTGTGGTCCAGATCGGCTGCGGGCTCGGCTATTTCTCGGCCGTGCTGTCGAAGATCGTCGGCCCGAAGGGCAGGGTGCAGGCAATCGAATGCGACGAGCGGCTTGCGGCGCGGGCCGCAACCTATCTTGGCGCCTATCGCAACGTCGCGGTCGTCCATGGCGACGGATGCGAGGACATCGGCGAGCCCGCCGACGTGATCATCGTTCATGCCGGCTTCTCGCAGCCGCATCCGCTGTGGCTTCGGTCGCTTCGTCCGCGCGGCCGCCTTCTGGTGCCGCTGACCCAGCGGGACCGCGAAGGCGCCGCGCTCAAGATCACCCGCAAGGGCAAGGGGTTCGAAGCCGAGGCGGTGCAGCAGATCCGGATCTTCCCCGGTCAGGGTCGAGGTGTGACCGCGCTCGACGATCGCGTCGCCGACTGGTGGCAGCGCGCCTCCGCGCTGGCCCCGCTGCGCTTTCGCGGCATCGAGCAGGGGCTGCCGTCGGATGGCTAATGCTTCGTTTCATTTTACCTTGATTGCGAATGTAAGTATTCAACACGCCTCGGCGCCGCTATGACTGCGGCCTGATCGCCATACGAGCGCGCGCCATGCATTCCGTTGCCCTGCTGACCGCCAGCTACGCCAAGGATATCGAGCGCTTTTCGCTGCTCAGCGAAAGCATCGACACCTGGTTGACGGGCTACACGCGGCATTATGTTCTCGTTAACGATGAGGATCTGCCGCTGTTCGCGCGGTTCGCTTCCGACAAGCGCGTCATCGTTCCGGCCTCGCGCTATTTGCCGAAATGGCTGTGGGCGCTGCCGCCGGCTCTGCAGTTCATCAGCAAACGGCGCGTCTGGCTGTCGCTGCTGTCGTCACCTGTTCATGGCTGGCACATTCAGCAGATTCTCAAGATCGCCGGCGTCCTCAACGCGCCGGAGCAGCGCGTCTGCATCCTGGATTCGGACAATCTGTTCTTCCGCGAATTCGACGTCGGCCAGTATGCCGGCGCCGAGAAGACGCCGCTGTTCGTCACGCGCAACGGGATCGACGCCGCCCACCCCTTGCATGTCCTGTGGCTCCGCACCGTCGATCAGCTCCTTGGCATCAAGGACCGGTCCTTCCCTGCGGACGACTATGTCGGCAACGCGCTGGTCTGGGACAAGGACACCGCGCGTGCGATGACTGAGGCGATCAAGTCGGCGACGGGATTGAACTGGGTTCTGGCACTGTGCCGGAAGAAGAAGTTCTCGGAATATCTCATGTACGGCCATTTCGTCGCGAACGCGCCCGCGCATCTGGCCGCCCATCGGGTCACCGAAGACAGCATCGCGGTCTCGCATTGGGACGACACGCGCCTCGACCGCCCGGCCATCGAAGCGATGATGCGCGCCGCTTCGCCCGACCAGGTGGCGCTGTGCATCCAGTCCTATTCGTCGACCTCGATCGACGACATCCGCGACGTGTTCCGTCTCAGCTCGCGCGACCGTCGCGGTCCGAGCCTTGCGCCCGATCACATAGGCGACGAGGCCGAATTCGAGGTGCCGAAGACGCGCTAGAGCCTGATCCGGAAAAGTGTGCAGCGGTTTTCCGGAAAGATCATGCTCAAAATAAAACCGCTTAAGCGTCTCTCGTGAACTTGCTGATCACGTTCATGAACGGCTTCGGCTTGAATTCGCCGTCAAGCGGCAAAGGACGGTTCGGCTGCTTGTCGGGCCGGGCAAAGGTGCCGTTGATCCAGCTGTAGCGGTCCGAGAGACCCCAGGTCAGGATCGAGCGCACCGGTCCGCTGGTCGAGATCGCGGTCAAGAGATCGTCGACGCGCTTGGCGACGATGGCATCGCGCTCTGCCGGCGTCCCCGTCAGCTTCTGGTCGTCGACATCGAGCTCGGTGACGAGCACCTCGACCCCCCAGGCGCGCAGCTCGGTGGCGAATTCCGCGAGCCCATGGGTGTCGATCTCGAGCTCGGCATGCAGATGCGATTGCAATCCCACGGCGTGCAACGGCACGCCCTGGTCGAGCAGGTCCATGATGAGATGGCGGTAGGCCGCGCGCTTCGCAATGAACGTGTCCTTTGCCGACTCGATGTCGTATTCGTTGATCGCGAGCTTGACCAAGGGATCGGCCGCGGCCGCCGTGCGGAACGCCAGCGGAATCCAGCGATTGCCCAGATGCTGCGTCCAGAACGACTCGCGGCGGTCTTTCGGGCTGCGTGGATTGTCCGGGATCGGCTCGTTGACGACATCCCACGATGTCAGCTTGTCCTTGTAATAGGAGACGACGGTGCCGATGTGGTCGATGTAGGCGCGCTCGACGCCCTTGGTATCCTTGATCTGCTTGGTCCAGTCCGGAATGTCGTGATACCAGGCGAGCGCGTGCCCGCGCATCGTCAGGTCGTTCTGCCGGGCGAAATCCAGGATCGCGTCGGCACGTTCGAAAGCAAAGGTGTGCGCGTCGGGACGCAGCATCGGCCATTTCAGCTCGAGCACCGGAACCACCTGCGTACAATAGGTGCTGATGGCTTCGCCAAGCCTGGGATCGGCTCGCAGATCCCAGAGCGTGGCCGCGGCACCAAATCCCTGATGGCGCTGGGCGAGTTTCGACGCCGGCGCTGCGGACGCCGACGCGCCCGCCGCGAGTGCTGCGGCGCTGCCGAGGAGAAATTCGCGTCTGTCGAGCCTGGTCACGGCATTCCTTATCGGAGCCAACGCGCCATCGTACCAAGCGGCGCCTTGCAACGCCGGGGTTTTCCCTCCTTGGGTTAACTTTGCCATCTCCGAATGACGGTTCCTTTCAGTGGTCGTGCCCCCACCAGGGAAGGGCAAATTTAACGCTAACCCGCGAAAGCGACTTCAAAGCCGCATTCGCCGCCCGATCTCCAGACTTATGTGACATTCTTGAGAGATGCTGCGGCGCAATTCGTTCGCCCCGCCATGGTCCAATTGATGAACGGCCGTCACACTCGCAATAACGTTGCCGGTCCCGTGCTCGCATGCTGAACCGCCATTTCTCGATTTATCTCGTCGCCTACATCCTGCCTGCGGCGGTGGGGTTCTTTGCCGTCACGGCCTACACGCGGCTGCTGACGCCGGCGGAGTACGGCGTCTATGTCGTCGGCATCAGCCTGGCCGGCATTCTGGGGGCGATCTTCTTCGCCTGGATCAAGCTGTCCGTGTCGCGCTATCAGGCGATGTCGGCCGAGGTGGATTTTCGCGGCACTGCAATGGTCGCCTTCGCGCTCACCGTTGCCGTCCTCTGCGCCACCACGCCGCTGGTCTTCCTGTTCCGCAGCGATCTCAGCGTTGGGCTGCTGCTTGCCAGCATGTTCGTTGCGATCATGGCGAATGCCGTCGATGTCGGCCAGGAGTTCGAGCGCGCCAAACTGCGCCCTTACAGATTCGCGGCGATCTCGATCGTGCGCAGCGTGTCGAGCGTCGGTTTCGGCCTGCTCGGCATCTGGCTCGGCTGGGGTGGACTGGGACTGCTCGCCGCGTTCGGCCTGGGTTCGCTCGCCGGGATCATCCTGAACCTCATTGGTGACCGCACCCGGATCGCGCGCTTTCAGCGCAGCCAGTTCGCGCAGCTCGCGCGCTACGGCCTGCCGCTGACGCTGGCCGGATTGTCGGTTGCGGTCTACTCGGCCTGCGACCGCCTCATCGTGGCTTATTTGCTCGGGAAGGACGCCGCCGGCATCTTTGGCGTCGCCGCCGATCTGCCGAGACAGTTCATGGTCATGATCGCCTCCAGCGTCGCCGCGGCGACCGTGCCACTGGTGTTCCGGTCATTGTCGGACAAAAACATCGAGACGACGCGGGAGCGGCTGACCGAGAGCCTCGAGCTTCTGCTCGTCGTGGTCGCGCCCGTCGCCGTCTGGCTTGCGCTTGCGGCCGATCAGGTCGCCGGCACGCTCGTCGGCGTCGACTTCCGCACCGGCGTATCGGTATTGCTGCCAACGCTGGTGCTCGCGCGCTTATTCGGCATCGCCAATCAATTCTACGTGCAGATCAGCTTCCAGCTTGCCGAGCGACCGTTCATGCTGGCGGCGCAGTCGTTCCTGACGCTGGTCGTGAGCGTGGCTTTGATGTTCGTGCTGGTGGCCAGCCATGGTCTCTACGGCGCGGCGCTGGCGACGCTTGCGACCGAAGCGATCGGTTTCCTCGTTGCCGTCGTCCTGATGCATCGCGCCCATCCGGTCCCGTTCGACCTCCACCGCCTGGCCGGCGTTGCCGTCTCCGCCGCAGCGATGGCGGCCGCGATTCTCGTGGCACGATCCCAGGTCAATGGGATCGGCCTCGTCCCGCTCATGGTCGTGAGCCTCGCCGGCGGGCTCGCTTATGCCGCTGCCGGCTGGTTGCTGAACGTCGCAAACGTCCGGACGCTGTCGCTGCGTTTCCTGCGAACCTTCAACCGCAAGGCGCTGGGCGTTTAAGCCGCAATATCTGACGAGGCTCGGCCTCACCGTCTGAAGCTCCGAGAGCGCCGCTTGGCTTGGCGATGGCTCGGTTCCGACCGGAAGCGCTCCAGGCGGAGGGCGTTTTTGTTGCGTCCATGGCCATAACCGTGCTTCTTGGGCCGCATGTCGGGAGCAGAGCAGATATGAGCCAAGGAATACCGGAAATCCGCGCATCGGCGCAGTTGCTTGCCCGCTATCGCGAGCCCGACAATGCGCGGGGTATCCTCGAACTGGCGATTACGGCGATACCGTTCGTCGTCATCTGGGCTCTGATCTGGGCCGCTCTTGACCAGGGTTATTGGTTTGCCCTCCTGCTGGAGGTGCCCGCGGCGGGTTTGCTGGTCCGCCTCTTCATGATCCAGCACGATTGCGGACACGGCTCTTTCTTCCGCGGCCGCCTTGCGAACGATTGGGTCGGCCGTGCCCTCGGCGTGATGACACTGACGCCATACGGCTACTGGCGGCGCAACCATGCAGGCCATCATGCGAACTCCGGCAATCTCGATCAAAGGGGCTTAGGCGACATCGACACGTTGACCACGCGGGAATTTCTCGGGCGGTCGCGATGGCGTCGGACGCTATATCGTTTGTATCGACATCCCCTGGTGATGTTTGGCGTCGGTCCCTCGTATTTGTTCATCTTGAAGCACCGATTGCCGGTCGGGATGATGGGTCGCGGCTGGAAACCCTGGCTGAGCACGATGGGCACGAACATCGCCCTCGCGGTTCTCGTCGTCACGATGATCCAGCTGGTCGGCTATGGGCCGTTCCTGCTCGTGCATCTGCCGATCATTGTTCTGGCGGCGTCGATCGGCGTCTGGCTGTTCTACGTCCAGCACCAGTTCGAGCACACGCATTGGGCCCACGACGAGACCTGGAATTTTCACGACGCTGCGCTGCACGGCAGCTCTCACTATCAATTGCCGGGCGTCCTGCGATGGTTCACGGCAAATATCGGCGTCCACCACATCCATCATTTGTCCAGTCGAATTCCCTACTATCGCTTGCAGGACGTGTTGCGCGACAATCCGCAGTTCGCTGGTGTCGGGCGGATTACGCTGCTCCAGAGTTTGCGGACCGTGCGGCTGACCTTGTGGGACGAGGAGCGGCAGCGGCTCGTCTCTTTTGGAGAGGCAGCCTTGTTTGGCAAGGGAGCCAAGCTTGTTTGAAAAGGCGGCCTTGGCCCCAGCGGTTTCGCTTACACCGCCCCCGCGCGGCCGCCGCATGGCGTGAATCCGCGCGATCGGAAGGCGATGGGCGTTCTGCGCCCGTTCAAGGTGGCTTCGCCGTCCGACGCCGGGCGCTGGCAGCCGTGTCACCGACCCCCGGTCATTCTGTCGCAGCGATAGACCGCCAGCTTCGGCCGCGCGCCGCCCTTCCGCCTGCGTCAACCGTCGTATATGAGATTTATCGCCGGAACGTGCCGAATGTCGCCACAGACGGAACGTAAGGCGGCTGCAATTTCTTAATTCAAAGATCGCAATCTGATCAATGACCGGCGGACTGGCATTTCGACCGAGGATGGCATGAGAAACCTGACGACAACGGCGCAATCTACCGTGGCGATGCGGCGTTGGGGGCCTCCCGGAATTGCGACCTTGGCGGCAATGCTCGCCTTTGCGGCTGTGGCCCCGGCCAATGCGGCCAAGCAGGCGCGTCAGTCGGTCGAGGCGGTGGCGCCGCGCGAGGCCGGCGAGCCGATCATGGCGATCGTGTCGATCAAAAGCCAGCAGGTCACCTTCTACGACGCCGAGGGCTGGATTTTCCGCGCGCCGGTGTCCACCGGCACCACGGGACGCGAGACGCCGGCCGGCGTCTTCGCCATCGTCGAGAAGGACAAGGACCACCACTCGACCATGTATGACGACGCCTGGATGCCGAACATGCAGCGCATCACCTGGAACGGCATCGCGCTGCATGGCGGGCCGCTGCCCGGCTATGCCGCTTCGCACGGCTGCGTGCGGATGCCGTTCGGCTTCGCGGAGGGCCTGTTCGACAAGACCAACATCGGGATGCGGGTGATCATCTCGCCCAACGACGCGGCCCCGATCGACATCGTTCATCCCGCGTTGTTCATGCCGAAGCGGGACGCCATTGCGGCGGCGCCAGGCCAAATCGGCAGGCTCTCCGGCGAGGCCGAGGAGGCGACAAGGGCGGCCGACGAGGCCAAGAAGGCCGCGACTTTGGCCGCGAAAGAGGCGGCATCGCTGCCGGCTTCGCTGCGCAAGCTGGAACAGCAGAAGACCCGCGCTGACGCCGAGCTCGCCTTCGCCGACAAGCAGTTCGCGGCCGCCAGGACCGATCAAGCCCGCGCCAAGGCCGAGGAGCTGAAGCAGAAGGCCGCCATCAAGGCCGCCGACGCGGCGACGCAGCTCGATGCCGCCAAGGCCGCCGCACAGCCGAAGCGCGATGCGGTCGCGGCCACGAAAGAGGCGGCCAAGGCGGCAGCAGCCAGGAAGGCCGACGCCGTGAAGGCTGCGACCGACGCAAAGCTCGCGCTCGAGCCGGTCTCGGTCTACATCAGCCGCGCGACGCAGAAGCTCTATGTGCGGCGGAACACGCACAAGCCGGCACCGGACGGCGGCGGCGAGGTGTTCGACACCAGCATCGAGGTTCCCGTCACGATCCGCAATCCGGATCAGCCGCTCGGAACGCATATCTTCACGGCGATGGCGAAGAACGACACGGGTCTGCGCTGGAGCGTGGTCACGATCGACGACGGCGACAACGCCAGGAACGCGCTCGATCGCATCACCATTCCGCAGGAGGTGCTCGATCGCATTGCGCCGACCGCGTTGCCGCGCTCCTCGATCATCATCTCGGACGAGCCGCTGAGCAGCGAGACCAACTACCGCACCGAGTTCGTCGCGGTGCTGAGCAACCAGCCCCAGGGCGGTTTCATTACGCGCAAGCCGACCGCGCCTCCGATGGCCATGGCGAGCGACGACGGCTGGGACAATGGCGGCAACGGTTTCGGCTTCTTCTTCCAGCGCGATCCGAATCCGCAGCCGGTCAATCCGCGCCGGCGCGGCCAGTATCAATATTATCAGCCGGCACAGCCGATGCAGCGGGGCTTCTGGTAGGAGGCGGGCAGATCGAAGCCCGCCACTATCGCCGCGCCTCGATCACAATAGCCTGGATCTTGCCTTCGATCGGTCCGGACCCATGGCGCGTTCGGATCGCCTCGGTAACGATGTCGGTCGCAGCCTGAAGCTTACTGGCATCGCGTGCCTCGATCTCGCTGCGCAGCGGCGTGCCCTGGCAGAGCGCGATCGCGACGTGCTCGGGCGACGGTGCGCGGCTGATTTCAGCTCGCGTTTCGATCGATATGTCACGGAAGCCTGCGCGTTCGAGGTCGGTTCTGATGACCGCCTTGTCGTGATAGCCGTGCGGCGTCCGGGCCATGAAACGGGGCGGGTCGTCGGGAAACAGCTTTTCGAGCGCGACCGTTGCTTCATGCGTCAGCACATTGTCCTCGATGCGATCCCAGACGTTGAACACGAACGTGCCATTGCCGTTGAGGACGCGCTTCACTTCGCCGTAAGCTTTGACGCGATCCGGGAAAAACATGGCGCCGAACTGGCAGCAGACCACGTCGAATTCGGCGTCGTCGAAGGGCAGGGCCGATCCATCGGCCTGGCGCCACGAGATGCGATCGTCGTCTGCCTGGCGCTGCGCCGCGACGGCGAGCATGGGCTCGTTGAGGTCGGTCGCGATATAACGGACGCCGCGCGGCAGCGCCGCCGCCACCGCGCGCGTCAAAGCGCCGGTGCCTGCCGCGATCTCGAGCAGCACGGAGGGAGACCGGGCCGCGACACGTCTTGCGATGTCGTCGGCGTAGACGGCGAAGATCAGCGGCACCAGATATTCGTCGTAGAGCTTTGGGATCGAGCCGGCGAAAACCTTGTCAGTGTTGGACATGCTTGCCTCGCTGAAGGTTCGGACACGAAGCTCACGTTACCATGGATTGCCGTCTCCCGCGCCAGCAGCGCGGTGAACCCGGCCGGTTGTTGCATCGCCTTGCCGGCCGCCGGCGTCATCGGCTCCCGCCGACCTCCCGGATCGGCCGCGTGCCGTCCCAGCTCAAAGCCGCCTGCCGGACCTTCTCAAAGAACGGCCCCTTGGTGCCGCTGATGTCGGAGATCTCGATTACGGTCCCAGGATGGGCCTGGGTGTCGAAATAGGCAAAGCGGCCCTTGTCGCCGCCGATCTGGCCCTCGTGGCCGATCCTGTAGCCGAGCCCGAGCGCCCTGTCATAGAGCGCCTGGTAGTCGTGGCTCCAGTAGGACATGTGCTGGAGGCCTTCGTGGCCGGACTCGAGGAATTCCCTGTACAGCGAGGGCGCGTCGTTGCGCTGCTGGATCAGCTCGATCTGGAGGTCGCCGGAATTGGCCAGCGCGATGCTCATCTCGACCGCGGAGTTTTCGCCGCGATGGCGAAACCAGTCGGTCTTGACGCGGTCCATGTAGTACCAGGGACCGACGCCCATCACCTCGATCCAGTGCTTCATCGCGGCGTGGATGTCCCGCACCACATATCCGTTCTGGCGCACCGCGCCGAAGATGCGGCTCATGCCAGCGCTCCTCTTGTCAGCTTGATCACTTGACCTCGATGCCCGCGTCCTTGGCAACCTGCTTCCAGGCCGCGATGTCGCGGGCGTTGATGTCACGCTGCTCGTCGCCGGGTACGAATTGCGGCGTGATGCCGAGCCCCAGCAGCTTCTCCTTGACCTCGGCATCGGCGAGCGCGTCCTTCAATGCCGCCGACAGCTTTCTTGCGATCGGTTCGGCAAGGCCCGCAGGCGCATACATCGCCCAGGACAGGCTGCGGTCGAACGGCACGCCCTGTTCCTTGTAGCTTGCGACATCCGGCAGGCTCGGCGAGCGTTCGCCGCAGGCGGCCAGCGCCTTGATCGAGCCGTCCTTCACCAGCGGAGTCGCGGTCGCCATGTCGAGTGTCGCCAGCGAGATGTGGCCGCCGAGCAAATCGCCGGCCAATTTGGCGATGCCGTTGAATGGCACGTGGTCCATCTTGATTCCGGTCTGCTGCATCAGGATTTCCGCGCAGAATTGTCCGGTCGAGCCGACGCCCCAGCTTCCGTACTGGATCGGCTCGCCCTTCCTGGCCAACGCGATCAGGCCCTTGATGTCGTCGGCCGCAAAATCCTTGGTCGCCACCAGCATGATCGAGGACGTGCCGATGCGCCCGATCGTGGTGAAATCCTTGATCGAATCGTAGGGCAGTTTCGGATAGATCGCCGGCGCCAGCACATGCGTGGTCATGCCGCCGACGGTGATAGTGTAGCCGTCATTCGCCGACGCCGCGACCATCTGGGTGCCGAGCGTGCCGGCGGCCCCGGTGTGGTTCTCGATATAGACGCTCTGTCCGAGCGTCTTGCCCATCCTGTCGCCGAGCAGCCGCCCGATCACGTCGCCGCCGCCACCGGCCGCATAAGGCAGCAGCATCCTGATCTTGTGGGTGGGATAGGCGGCCGGATCCTCGGCGCGCGCAGGCAGCATTGCCGAGGACGTTACGACCAATGACAATGTTGCGGCGCGCAGCAGACGAAAATGGACGAAGCGCGCCATGACCTGGTCTCCCCAGATTGCTCTCCGCTTCTTTTGAGAGCGGAGTTGAAGCGGTTGACTAGCGAACGATCGTTCGTTAGTCAAGCCGAATGGCTGTTCACACCACCAGCGCGGCGGAAGCGGCTGCGCCCACGACCCGCGCGCGCATCCTCGCCGAGGCGCTCGATCTGTTCGCGCAGAGCGGCTATGGCGGCGCCTCGATGCGCGAGCTCGCGCGTCGCGTCGGCATTCGCGAGAGCAGCCTCTACAATCACTTCGCCGGCAAGGCCGCGATCCTCGAGGCGATCGTCAGCGAGCACGGTCCGGCCAGCTCGGCGAGCCGGCTGGAAGAACCGCGCTACAAGCAGCTCGCGCGCCAGCCCGCCGCGTTCTGCCGCCAGTTTGCATTGGATCTGGTCGAGCAATGGTCGGATCCGCGCGAGCACCAGTTCCAGAAAGTCATCACCGCCGAGCGCAATCGCGTGCCCGGCATCCGCGCCAAATTCGCCGATCATTTCTATGCGCGCGAGCAGAGCATGATGACGGATTATTTCCGCGGCTTTGCGCTCGCCGGTCTGGTCTCGACTCCGGATCCGCGTGAGACCGCGCGGCTGTTTGCGGCCGGGCTGATCTACATCCGTCTCGAGCATTACGTGATGGGCGCGGCACCGTCGTCGCGGGCGAAGGTGATCGAGGCGATCGACCGCTATCTCGCCTTCTTCCTGTCGCTGATCGCGGCGGATGGCGGGACAAACGACAACAAGAAACGAAAAGCCAAGGGAGAGAATCGTGGCAAGGCTGCCCCTGATTGATCCGGAGACGACCAGCGGCGACATCCGCGCCTCGTTCGACCGCATGCCGGTCAAGCTGAATATTTTCCGCATGATGGCGCACGCCGAAGCCAACATGATCCCGGCGATGCGGCTGGGCAATTCGATCCTGCACAAGCAGAAGCTCAGTGCGGTCAATCGCGAGCTCCTGATCCTCCAGGCAGCCCAGCTCGAAGGCGGCGCCTATGAATGGCGCCAGCACGTGCCGATCGCGCTTGGCGTCGGCTGCACGCAAGCGCAGATCGACGCGGTCGAGCGCGCCGACTACGATGCCGCCGGCTTGAGCGAGGCCGAGCGCGCGCTGCTGAAATTCGGCCGCGAAGTGGTCGAGAACGTCCGCGTTCCCGAGGCGATCTTCGCCGCCATGCGCGAGCATTTCAGCGACCAGGAGATCGTCGAATCCATCGTCGCGCTCGGCTTCTACATGATGATGGCGCGCGTCACCGAGGCGACCGAAACCGATCTCGATCCCGCGGCCGGCATGGCGGTCTATGACGGCGGCAAGAAGCCGGGCGCCTGAGATGACGGATACCGATAGCAAGCGGGACCGCTACGTCCGCCCGCCGAGTGCGGAATCGCTGGGCGAAGCGCCGGGCAGGGGGCGCCTTAAGGGGCGCCGCATCCTGATCGTCGGCGGTGGCCAGCGCGTGTTCGATGCCGCCACCGATCCGATCGGCAACGGTCGCGCTATGAGCATTCTTTGCGCGCGTGAAGGCGCGAAGGTCGCGGTTGCCGATCTCAACCGCACCTCGGCCGAGCATACCGTCATGCGTATCACCGACGAAGGCGGCGAAGCCTTTGCGATTGCTGCCGACGTCACCTCGGAGGCCGAAATCGTGCGCATGGTTGACGAGGCGCATCGCGCCATGGGCGGGCTCGACGGCATGGTGCTCAACATCGGCACCTTCGGCAAGGTCGGGCTCGACGCCGTCAGCCCCGAGGAGTGGAATGCGATCTACGACGTCAACGTTCGCGGGCCGATGCTGTGCTGCCGCGCGGGCCTGCCGAAATTCGACGACGGCGGATCGATCGTCTTCATCTCCTCCATCGCCGCGCTGAAGGCCGGCTCGCAGATGGCGGTGTATGATTCCTCGAAAGCCGCGCTCGGCGGCCTCATGCGCAACATCGCCCATCTCGGATCGCGCCGCGGCATCCGCGCCAACCTGGTCTATCCCGGCCTCGTCGACACGCCGAACGGCCGCGAGGCCGGCGCCGGCCGACACTCGCGCGGCAAGGGCCAAATCCCGTTCGGCCGCCAGGCCACCGCCTGGGAAATCGCCTATGCCGTGCTGTTCTTCCTCTCGGACGAGAGCGTTTACGTCACCGCGCAGACGCTCGCGGTCGATAGCGGCCTGAGCGGGATGTGAGAGGGCACCTTACGCCTATGGCTCGGGCGTGCGCGCTCGGCAGATCAGGTGGTCCAGCGAGACCCGGCCCGGCCCGTAGGCCATGATGCCAAGCGCCATCGACGCCCAGGTGATGTGGATGGGCCAGCCGTCCGGCACGGTCAGCTCGACGATGACGGTCATGAACAGCAGTCCGAGCGCCGCAAACCGCGTGCCGAAGCCGAGCAGGAGGAGGATCGGAAACATGATCTCTCCGCATCCGGAGAGGAACGCCATCACCGTCGGCGCCGGATAGTGATAGGGCCCGCCCGGCAGATGCAGCATGAACTCGTCGCTGAACAACGTCACCGCGGTGTCGTTGAGCCTGAGGAAGCCTGCCCATTTGAGCATGCCGGAACGCCAGAACGGCACCGCCAGCGCGACGCGGAGCACGAGCTGAACGATCGACGGCGAGGCGATGGCCTGCACGAGATGATTGGCCTTGTCGACGAGGAGCCCGAGCGAGGGGAGGCCGCCACCCGCCTGCATGCGTTGATCCGTGATCATCAGACGTCTCCGAAAGCGATTGAGGTGAAGGCGCCCGCCTCGATCAGGCCGGTGATGTTCGAAGCAAGGTCGAACTCGGCCGCCGCGTCCAGCGCGCGTGCGGCGGCCTCGCCGAGCGGCCGACCCGACATCAGGCTGCTCGCGAATGCTGCTCCCCCGGGCGGCAGGTGCCGGACCACGACATCGAATTCGGCGCGGGTGACCAACGCGTCCTCCGGTGTCGCAGCGTCGATGCGCCCGACCGGCGACGTATCGCGGTTGGCGGCGAATATCGTCACCGCCGCGAATTGCGACCGCACGATTCCCGCCGCCGGGTGCGGTATGAGAACGAGATCGCCGAGCCGCTCCGGTGCAACCGCGGCAAGCTGCGCCGGCGACAGCGGTGCTGCGTCGGCGGCGTGATAGGCATCGAGCCAGGCCCGCTCGATGCTTGCGACATCTGCGAGCCATGGCATCATCTGCGCATGTTCATATTGCGCGATGAAGACGGGGAAGTCGCGGCCGTAGTCGAACAGCAGCGGTGAGATCGGCGGCGTCTGGCGAACATGGAAGCGCGCCATGGCACGGAAGAAGTCGGTGCCGGTGATGCGCTGCACCGCCGGATAGATCGCGGCGAGCGCGTCGATCAGGCTGACCGTGACATTGTTGCGGTAGACATCGTAGCGCTTGCCGGGGGCCTTGCCGTTCGGACCGGCCACGATCTCAGGCGCAGGGCGCACCGGGTCGAGCAGCGCCGGTGCAAAGGCTGCGGCAAAGCAAAGGTCAGGCTCAGGCGGCATGACGATCTCCCGTCAGCCCGACCGGGCGGTAACGATCGAGGATCGCCTGCGCAGCGGCGGCTTCCGCTTGCAGGACCGGCCAATCCGGGATCTTGCTGTCCCACTCGATCAGCGTCGGCACCGGAGCGCGGCGCTGGATGACGATCTCGTACAGCTTCCACACGGCGTCCGCGACCGGGCCGTCATGGCTGTCGATCAGCAGCAGGTCGCCTTCGTCGTCGGCCTGCTCGGCATGGCCGGCGAGATGAATCTCTCCGACGCGGGACAGCGGAAAGTCCGCGAGGTAGTCGAGCGCCGAGAACCCGTGATTGGTTGCTGATACGAAGACATTGTTGATATCGAGCAGCAGTCCGCAGCCGGTGCGTTCGGCAACAGTGCGGATGAAATCGGTCTCGCTCATGGACGATTCGCGAAAAGCGACATAGGTCGACGGGTTTTCCAGCAGTAGCGGACGACGGATCGCGTCCTGCACCTGATCGATGTGATCGCAGACATTTCGGAGCGTCGCCGCGGTATAGGGCAGTGGCAACAGGTCGTTGAAGAAGCTGGTCTCATGCGTCGACCAGGCGAGATGCTCGGATACCAGCGCGGGCTGGTAACGCGCCACCAGTCCGCGAAAGCGGGCCAGATGCGCCTTGTCGAGCGGCTGCGGTCCGCCGATCGACATGCACACGCCATGCAGCGAGACGGGATGGTCGCGGCGGATCGCTTCCAGTGCGCGATGCGGCGGTCCGCCTGCGCCCATATAGTTCTCGGCGTGGACCTCGAAGAAGCCGCGCTGCGGTTTCGTGCTCAGGATCGCCTGAAGGTGTTCGGGCTTGAAGCTCGTCCCGGCGACGCCGCCGAGGGACGCGGAATAGCGGAGGGGCACCGCAGACATGTCAGGCGCGATTGCCGTCGTCATGGTTTCTCTCCGCTCTTCCCTGTTGTGGTGGTCGCGACGCAGCGCGTCAGACCGGCTTGAGCGAGCCCTTCTTGCCGCCCGGCAGCTCGATGCTGGTGCAGGTGCCGCCCTGGACGAATTTCCAGGCATTGCCCTGGAAGTCGGCGGTCGAGGTGCCCTGGCAGGTCGTGCCTGGTCCGGCCGCGCAATCGTTCTGGCCCTTGAGGGCGACGCCGAAGCATTTTTCCTTCTTGGCGGCGACGGCCGCGTCGCCCTCGGCCTTGGTCAGCGGAGCAGCAGTGGCCAGAGTCGCCAGTGCGGTCGACATGGCGCCGGCGAGAACGAGCGTGGTCACGGCAAGTTTGGCAGACATTGAAGTTTCTCCTGTTCGAGATGGCATCGCCTGGCAGGCGAAGAGCGCCTTGTTCGGTTCGCCTCGCACCCGGCTCGCGTTACCAATCAAGTAGGTCACGAGTTCGTGAGGCGGTTAGATGGGCGCACGGGCTGTGCGCTTGGATCGGATTAGCGGGTGACTGGCCGGTCAATCCAATGCCTAGTCTCTATCGAGACCTTAGCCGGAGAGCATTGGCGGCGGGGCGCGATGGATGCCACAGGTAACGAATGCATACGCGCTGCGTAGAGCGGTAACAGGAGGTGGCCAGTCGCCGCTTTGCCGGAGAACGGAAACAGCGATGAATGTTGATCCCGGACGGCACCTGCGCGCGATCGCGAAGCTGACGGTCAGCATTCGGCTCGCCGTCTCGGCGCTGGTCCTGACCGCGATCCTTTTGACCGCGGCTCTCTCCAGCCTGTTGTGGTGGCGCACGGCCGAGGCGGCGAGCCGGCAGCTCGCATCGACCATCAACGAGCAAATCGTGGCCGCTGTCCGCAAGGAGGTCGCCGCGATCGTGGACGAGGCGCGTGCCGCGCACACTGCCATTCGGACACTGTTCCTGCAGAACGTGCTCGACACCCGCGACGCCGACAAGCGCGAATTCGTGTTCCTGTCGCAACTGCAATCGCAGGCGACGATCTCCTGGGTCGCCTTCGGCTGGCCCGACGGCTCCTTCTTCGCCGCGCACAAGCTCGGCGACCGCCGCCTCGAAATGATGGAGATCTCGCTGACCGATCATGCCGGCCAGCGCCGCATCGACGAATACGATGTGGTGCCCGGCGACATCGAATTCGCCAATCGCCGTTTCGAGCCGACCGATTTTCGGGTCGCCGATCGCACCTGGTTCAAGACCGGGCTGGCGGCCGGGGAGCCGGAGTGGTTCAAGGTCATGGACCATCCGACCGGCGAGCGGCCGTCGATTGCCTTTGCCGGACCTATCGACGTGTACCAGGAGCGGCAAGGCGTGCTCGCGGTCATCATCGAATACACCAGGCTCGCACGCTTCCTGTCGCAGCTCGAGGTCGGGCGCACCGGAACGGCTTTCATCATCGACGGCAGTGGTGAGCTGATCGCGGCGCCCGACAAGGATGCCGACGAGCTGCACGTTGCGAAGGGCGATACGACGCTGCTACCGCTGGCGCGATGGCGCTCGTGAAGGCGGGCGAGGATGGTCGCAAGGAAGCCTGGCGAAGCCGGCTGACATCGGGTGGCGCGGCTTACGAAGTGGCGCTCACGCCGCTGCCGTTTCCCGGCTGGTCGCTGGCGACCGTGATCCCCGAGGCCGAGTTTCTCGGTCCGGTCGAGACGACATTGCGCCGCCTGATCCTCGGCCTTGCCATCGGCGCCGTGCTCGCAGCGCTGGCCTCGGCGATGCTGGCGCGTTCCGTCATCGCCGCGCCGCTGTCGCGTGTCGTCGGCGAGCTCCGTCATGTCGAAGCCTTCGCGCTGGAGCAGGTCCGCCGCCATCCGTCGCGGCTGAAGGAGATCGCGAGCCTGTCGGGCGCGATCGCCGAGATGGCGGCCGGCCTGTCGGCGTTTCGCAAGTTCATCCCGGCCGATCTGGTCCGCTCGCTGTTGCGCCAGGGCGTCGAGGCAAGACCCGGTGGCAGCATGCAGGAGCTCAGCGTGATGTTCGTCGACATCGCCGGCTTCACCGGGCTGTCCGAGCGGCTCGGCGATCGCGTGGTGCCGTTGCTGTCGCGCTATCTCGACCTCGCCTCCGAGGCCGTTGTCGCGAATGGCGGCACCATCGACAAGTTCATCGGCGACGCCGTCATGGCGTTCTGGGGCGCGCCGCAGCCGCAGGCCGACCACGCGCTGCGCTGCTGCCGCGCGGCGCTCGGCTGTTGCAGGGCAATCTCGGCGTCGGGCCTTGCCGACGATCTCGGCCAGCCGCTCCAGATCCGGATCGGGATCAACTCCGGCCGCATGCTGGTCGGCAATATCGGCTCGGAACTGCGCTTGAACTACACCGTGATCGGGGATGCCGTGAACGTCGCAAGCCGCCTCGAGGGCGCCAACAAATCCTACGGCACGCAAATCCTCATTGGCGAAGCGACCGAACGTCTCGCACGCGGCGCCATCGTCACGCGCGAGATCGACAGCATCGCCGTGTATGGACGCGAGGAGGGGTTTGCGGTCTACGAGTTGGTCGGACTCGTCGGAGAGGACGGCGGCGAGACGCAAGATTGGATCGTCCGCTATGAACAGGGCCTCGCCAACTACCGCGCGCGCCGGTTTGCCGCCGCGCTCGCCGATTTCGAAGCCGTGCTGAACATGCGCGGCCCGGATCGTCCGGCTGAACTGATGCGCGACCGCTGTCGGCAGTTGGTTGAGAGCGCGCCTGATGTTGCGTGGCGCCCAGTCGCGGCACTGACGACGAAGTAGTCGCGAAAGATTGGCGCGCTGACGGAAGTGAGCTGGCGACGATCCTGTCTGCATGATACGCAACTGACACCCGCGCTCTTGCGCTCCCGGACCACCTCGAGACATGAAAACCACCCTGCTGAAACCCGAAGACTATACCCGCTCGCCCTGGAAGAACGGCGGCGGCATCTTCACCGATATCGCGGATGCCCATCGCGCCGATTCCAGCGTGAGGGATTGGGACAGCCTGCTGTGGCGCTTTGCTTCCACGCCGATCGTGGCGGCCGGGCCATTCTCCCATATGCCCGGCATCGACCGTTTGCAGATGGTGGTCGGCGGCCGCGGGTTGGTGCTGAAGTCGCCCACGCAGGAATTCGACGAGCGCGAGCCGTTCACCACGGTGCGTTTCACCGGCGAGCTCGAGATCGTCACCGAGCTCCAGGAAGGGCCAGTCGAAGTCGTGAATTTGATGGGCCGGCGCGGTGCGGTCGCGCTTGAGCTCGAAGCGCTCAGGGCGCCCGGTGACCGGCGATTGCCCGCCGGCACGCATGTCATCTACGCGGCGCATGGCGACTGCGACATCCGTCTCGACGGCACGGATTTTGCGATTTCGCACGAAAACACCTTGAAGGTCGAACTGACCGGAGCATCGGCGCTTGCGCTCGTCTCGGGGCTGGCCGTGCTGGGGTCTATCCAGGTCGTCGGCTGAACGGCGTTCCCGCCGATCAGAGCGATGCGTACAATCCATGCAACTGGCTAGGTTGACGCCGTCGCGCCGGAGCACGATATCTGCCTTGATGCAGACCGCCGCCCAAAACACGATGTGGACGGCCAGGATATGAACGGGCAGATATGACCGCGCCAGAGAAGAAATCCGCCACGCTGTCCGACGGCGTCGTCGATTGGCTGATCAACGGCACGCGCGACCAGCGCTTCATCGACAATATCTTTGCCGAGATGTGCATCCGGCTTCAGCAGGCCGGCATTCCGCTGGCGCGGTCGACGCTTCACGTGCTGATCCACCATCCGCAATGGCTGGGCGCCCGCTTCATGTGGTCCGACGGCATGCGCGAGGCGGAGATTGCACGGGTCGACCATGACGTCCGCGAGCGGTCCGAGTTCATCGGCAGTCCCGCCAACGAAATGTTCGACGGCGCGACCGAGTTGCGCGAAAATCTCGAGCAGGACCCCGCGCTCGGCCGCAAGCACGCGCTCTACCGCGAGATGCGCGCGCAGGGCCTCACCGACTATGTGGCCTGGCCGCTCTATCATACGCTCGGCAAGCGCCATCTCGTCACCTTTGCGACCAACCGGCCCGGCGGCTTCGACGACACCCACGTCGCCGCCCTCAAGAACCTGTTGCCTGTGCTGGCGCTGGTCAGCGAAATCCGCGTCAAAAATCGCCTGGCGCGAACGCTGCTCGAGACTTATGTCGGCTCCCACGCCGGCGAGCTCATCCTGGCCGGCGCCACGCGGCGCGGCACCGGCACGACGGTGCGCGCCGCGATCATGATCTGCGATCTGCGCGACTTCACCAAGATTTCCGACAACTGGCCGCGCGACGACGTCATCGATCTGCTCAACGATTATTTCGACGCGATGTCGGAGCCGATCGCGCGGCATGGCGGCGAGATCCTGAAATTCATCGGTGACGGCCTGCTCGCCATCTTTCCGCTGAGCGAGCCCAAGGCCTGCGCAAACCTGCTGCATGCCGTGACCGAAGCCCGTCAGGCGATGATCGCGTTGAACGCGCGCAACGACGGCACCGGCCGAGCGCCGCTGAACTACGGCATCGGCGTCCATGTCGGCGACGTCATGTACGGCAATATCGGATCGTCCACCCGGCTCGACTTCACCGTGATCGGTCCCGCCGTCAACATGGCCTCGCGACTCGAAGCTTTGACCAAGCAATTGGGAAAGAAAGTGCTGCTGTCACGCGATTTCGCCGAGCTGGTCGAGCGAGAGTTCGAGCTGGAGCATGTCGGCAAATATGAGGTGCGCGGCTTCAGCGATCCGATCGAGCTTTTTGCGTTTTGAAGATGACGGCGGCCCCCGGCCCAGCAGCGGGCGAGCTTCGAGTCCTGTTGCCAACCCGGGATTGTGTGACTACGCTCGGTGCGACGCCGCCCAAGCGTTTCGTCCAAGCGTGTCATCGATCGGCCGCACGTTCATGCCAAAATTCCTCCGCATCGGAATCCATCAGTCGAATGTATCGGGCTACACGTCGAAGGCGTGGTGTGTCCGGCGCGTTGGCACCGCGATCCTCCTGAAATGGGGCGCCGTGGAAGTCCAGGGCGCCGGTGACGGACGAAAGGTCTACTGGACGCGTCTGCCGCAGCAGAAGACAATTCGCTGCGGCAGCGCGCAGCGGGCCCAGGATTACGCCAAGGCCGCGATCGCGCGACGCCGCAACCATCGTTATGAACCGCTGGCCGGCGCGATCGTGCTCCGGCGCCGACCGGCCGCAGGCAGCACCGAACTCAAGCGAGCGCTCGCCACGATCCTGATCGTCGATATCGTCGGCTCCACGGCAAAAGCCGCAAAGCTCGGCGATGTCCGCTGGACCAAAATCATGGGCCATTATTACGCGGCGGTCCGCAAGGAGCTGAAGAGCTCGCGCGGCAAGGAAGTCACGACGACGGGCGACGGCGTGCTGGCGACGTTCAAGACGCCGGCTGCCGGAATCAATTGCGCGGCCGCGATCCAGAAGGCCGTGCGTACGCTCGGCCTCGAGGTCAGGGTCGGCCTGCATGCCGGCGAATACACCGTGAGCGGCACCGAGGCGGTCGGCCTCGCCTTCCATATCGGCACCCGCGTCGCCGCCAAGGCGCGCGCCGGTGAAGTCTTGGTCTCCAGCGCGGTCAAGGAGCTACTGGCGCCGCAGTCCGGGATCCGTTTCAGGGATCACGGCATGCACCAGCTCAAGGGCGTGCCGGAGCGATGGCGGCTGTGGCGGGTGGAGGGCTGAGGCGATTGGGCGGGCCGCATCCACGCCCTCATCTCATCTGGACGACGATTTTCCCCTTGGCCCGTCCCTCTTCGAGATAGGCCAGTGCCTCTTTCGCCTGCTCGAACGGAAAGACCTTGTCGATCACCGGCCGGATGCGCTCGGACTTGAGCAGCTCGCCGATCTCGGCGAGTTGGAGGCCGTCCGGGTGCACGAACACGAACGAATAGTCCGCGCCGATTTTGCCGGCTTGGCGGATGATCTTGCGGCTCAGCCATCCGAACAGCAGCACCATGACGAAGTTCATCCCGCGGGCGCGCGCGAACGCGGCGTCCGGCGGCCCGACCAGCGAAGCAATCCTGCTCCCCCGCTTCAGGATCCGAAGCGATGTCTCGACTGCGTCGCCCCTGAGCGTGCCCAGCACCGCGTCGTAGTCCCGCAGCACCGCTTCGAATTGCTGCGTCTTGTAGTCGACCACCTCGTCAGCCCCGAGGCTGCGCACCAGATCGATATTTCCAGTGCTGGTCGTCGTCCCCACTTTCGCTCCGAGATATTTCGCGAGCTGGATCGCAAACGTGCCGATCCCGCCGGCGCCCGCGGGAATGAACACCTTCTGGCCGGACTTGAGACGTATGCGCTCCCTAAGCGCCTGCCACGATGTCAGGCCGACCATCGGGATCGAGGCCGCCTGCACGAAGTCCAGATTCGCAGGTTTGAGCGCGGCGGCATCCTCCGGCACGATCGCGAATTCGGCGAGAGCGCCGGTGCCGAGATCGAAGATGCTGGCAAAGACGGCATCGCCGGGCTTGAAGCGGGTCACGCGGCTTCCGACCTCGACGACGACGCCCGCAAGATCGCTGCCCAGCGTGGCCGGCAGCTGAAACTTGAGGATCGGCTTGAACGTCCCTTTCGGAATCATGTTGTCGATCGGGTTCAAGCCCGCGGCGTGAACCTGGACTAGGATTTCGTTCGGCTTCGGCGTCGGCCGCGGGATCTCGGCCAACGCGATCTGGTCCGGCTTGCCGTAGCGCTTGAAGATGAGGGCTTTCATTTTTTCTCTCGGTCCGGAGGTTCTTCGCAACGGCAAGCTTGCGGCCCTCAGAAAGCCCGCGCGGTGCGGGCGGGCTGCGGCGCCGCAGTCGCATCGAGCCGCAAATCCTTTCGAAGCCCGGCATCCACCAGGGCTGCAGGCGCAAACCGCCGCAGAAACCGCAGGCGCTTCGCAAGGCTGCCGGCCGCGTATTTGAGTTGCGGGCGCGCCGCGCTTGCCGCCTTCAGCACGGTCTCGGCCACTACGCCGGGCTGTTCGGCCGTCGCCATCACCTCGTTCACCCGCTTGGTCACGCCGGCGCGCGCCTCGCGATATTCCTCGAGCGTGGCGTCGGGCTCCATGAAGTTCGCGTCGAACGGCGTCTTGGTGTAGGCGGGCTCGACCACGGAGACCCGGATGCCCCGCGTGCGCAGTTCATGGTCGAGCGATTCCGAATAGCCTGCCACCGCGTGCTTGGTCGCGGCGTAGAGCGCGCCATAAGGCATCGGCAGAAAGCCGAGCACCGAGCCGATATTGATGATGCGGCCATTACCCTGGCGGCGCATGTGCGGCACGACGGCGCGCGTCATCCGGATCAGGCCGAAGAAGTTCGTCTCGAAAATCGCGCGCGCCTGCCCCATCGAGCTCTCTTCCGCGCCGGCGGGGGCAACGCCGAAGCCGGCGTTGTTCACCAGCAGGTCGATGCGGCCCTCGCGCCGGATCAACTCGCCGACGGCGGCTTCCACCGACGCATCGCTGGTGACGTCGAGGGCCAGCATCTCGAAGGCCTGCTTGCCAGACTGTGCGCCCCGCCTGCTGGTGCCGAACACCTTATAGCCGGCGTTCGCGAGCCGCTCCGCCGTGGCCTGGCCGATGCCTGAGGAGGCGCCGGTCACCAGCGCGATCTTCGGTGTAATCCTGTTCATAATGCCTCTCCGACGCCACTACCGGGCCTGAAATCGTTTGATTACGATCGTAACTATTGATATACATGACGATCGTAATTATAAAAGTCAAGCCCCGTATCCGAGGATCGGTCCCATGCGCGTCTCAAAGGAACAGGCCGCCAAAAATCGCGAGCATATTCTCGAGACCGCCTCGCGCCTGCTGCGGGAGCGCGGCATCGCCGGCGTCGGTGTCGACGCGCTCGCCGAGGCGGCCGGGATGACGCACGGCAGCCTGTACAGCCAGTTCGGCTCCAAGGAGCGGCTGGTCGAGGAAGCCGTGGCCCATGCGATCAAGGCCAAAGGCCAGGAATTGCCCGAGGCCTTCGCGCTCGAGGACTATCTTTCGGAATATCTCTCGCCGGGGCATCGCGACGATCCCGCCGCCGGCTGCCCCTTTGCTGCGCTCGCCTGTGAGGTGTCACGTCAAGGCGGCGGCCTGAGGCAGCGCTTCACCGCTGGCGTGCGCGGCACGATCGCCCTGCTGAGCAGCCGGATGGCTTCCACGCTGAAGCCACGCCAGCGCGAGGACAAGGCGCTCGCCGCAGCCGCATCCATGGTCGGCGCCCTCGTGCTCGCCCGCGCCGTGGACGATCCCAAGCTGTCGGACGATATTCTTCGCGCGACGAGGAATTCGCTGGGAGGGTGAGACCGCGTCTCGGCGGGACGCCGAAAGTCCGGAACAAAATTCCGGTGTCGACGTTCGATGTCGCGGACAGCCAAAACCAATGGCTGCCGATCTTCGACATCGACACACGTTTCGAACGCGCATGGATGATGACAGCGATCTGGTGCTCGGCATGTTGGCCCTGGCCGTCGCTGCCCTCCTATTGGTGGCGGGCGAGCTCTATCTCGTGACGCGACCGGAGCCGCCGCAAACTCACGCGCCGGCCCCACCGGTCGTAACATCGTCGGCCGAAACCATTTTTTGTCATGTCGATTTTGCAGCGTAAGCAGACAAACTCGAAGAGGTGGGCAATGGGAAGCACTGCAACTGTTCCGATGCTGTCGCCTGAGGGCGGATTGGCACATTACCTGGCGGAAATTCGCAAGTTTCCGATGCTGCGGCCCGACCAGGAAATCGCCTATGCCAAGCGATGGCGCGAGCACGGCGACCGCGAGGCAGCCTATCATCTGGTCACAAGCCATCTGCGGCTCGTTGCCAGGATTGCGATGGGATATCGCGGCTACGGCCTGCCGGTTGCGGACATCATTTCCGAAGGAAACGTCGGCCTGATGCACGCCGTCAAGCGCTTCGAGCCGGAGCGCGGCTTTCGGCTTGCGACCTACGCGATGTGGTGGATCAAGGCGTCGATCCAGGAATACATCCTGCGGTCCTGGTCGCTGGTCAAGATCGCCAACAGCGGGGCGCAGAAGAAGCTGTTCTTCAAGCTTCGCAGGACCAAGGCGGAAATCTCCGCCCTGGAGGATGGTGATCTCCGCCCCGAGCACGCCAGCCAGATCGCGCGGCGGCTCGGCGTGCAGGAGAACGACGTGATCGAGATGAACCGGCGCCTCGGCGGCGACCTGTCGCTCAACGTTTTGGTGCGCGACGCCGACGGCGGCGAAGTCCAGGACTGGCTGGTCGACCCCGCATCCAGTCCTGAAGCCGAATACGCCGAGCGGGAAGAAACCAGACGGAGGCGTGACGCCCTCGCCGGCGCGCTGGCCGTCCTCAAGCCGCGCGAGCGCGACATTCTCGAGGCGCGCTGGCTCTCCGAGCCGCCGCTGAGACTTGAGCAGCTCGCGGCACGGTATGGCGTTTCACGCGAGCGGGTGCGGCAGATCGAAATGCGCGCGTTCGAAAAGGTTCGGGCTGCCATCGGGGGGCGCTTGGCAGCCGGCTCTTGAAACCAAATCGCCGTCTCCTAATTCTTTTGGCAGCCCCGACCGAAACATCGAGCACAAGCAGATGCCTGACGAGTTGATCGTCCGGGCTTTGTAGCGCGTGCGTGGCTCTCGCCGCGCGCTGAGCTGCGCCAATCGACAACCAAGACAGGAGATAAGGAGAAACGACAATGGCACTACGTGATCTCATTCCGTGGAACAACGGCTCACGCAACATGGCCGCTCAGCGCGGCGAAGCCGGCAATCCGCTGCTTGCGCTTCACCGCGAGATGAACCGGCTGTTCGACGACGCTTTCCGCAGCTTTGATCTCGGCCCGTTCGGTTCCTCGACCGCAATGGGCTGGCCGAACGTCGAACTCGACGAGAGCGAAAAGGAGGTCAAGGTTGTCGCCGAGCTTCCCGGTCTCGAACAGAAGGATGTCAACGTCGAGCTTGCAAACGGGGTGCTGACGATCAGCGGCGAGAAGAAGAGCGAAACGGAAGACAAGGAGCGTCTCTTCAGCGAGCGTTACTATGGCCGTTTCGAGCGGCGCATTCCGGTCGATGACGTCGACCAGGACAAGGTCGCGGCTTCCTTCAACAACGGCGTCCTCACCGTCACCCTGCCGAAGTCACCGGCGGCACAACAGAAGGTGAAGCGCATCGCGATCAACAGCAAGTAAGCATGGCCGCGGGCGGGAGCCGTCTCTCTCGCCCGCGTCCTGCCGGCGGCCGCATTCGCGTCCGTCGGCTCGCTGCAAAATTTTCCGGAACGCCCGGAAACTTCAATTCCGGTCTGGCGTTTTGCGGTCGGTTTCCAAGTTCTGGGAGTCGCACATGAAGAAACTTGCTTTAGTCCTCACGTTGATCTCGGCCCTGTTCGTGGCGGCGGCTTCGCCGGCGGAAGCCCATGCTTGGCGCGGCGGCTGGCACGGCCATTGGGGAGGCCCGGGTATCGGCTTCGGTCTTGTTGCCGGTGCGCTTGCGGCGGGGCTCGCGGCCGATGCCTATTATGGCCCGCGCTACTATGGCCCGCCCTACGGCTACTATGGACCGCGCGTCGTGCGGCGGGCCTACTATGTGCCTTACGCCTACGCTCCTCCGCCCTACTGGGATCCCTGGTGGTGACAAGACAAGGCCCGGACCATCATCCGGGCCTTCCTGCGTGAGCGCAATCGGTCTATCGTTCGTGGCGCGCCTATTTGCGGTTCGCTCCGGTGGAGCCGGAACCTGGCATGGCCTGCTGGCCTCCTTGCGTTTGCCTTGTGCCGTTATCGCCTGGCCGCGTCGTCGACGATTTGGCCGGTGCGTTCGCGCCGCCGCCATTGTTGTCCGATGACGTGTTGAGGCTGGAGGCTCCCGCTCCCGTCGTGCCGCCGGTGCTGGAGGAGTCGATGCTCGACCCGGTCCTGGACGCACCCGTGCCGCCTTGCGCGAATGCGGAAGGGGGAAATGCGAGAGCCGCAACGAGCCCTGCGAGAACCAGCTTTTTCATGTCCGCTCCTATGCTTGACGTCGTCACATGCCGTGCCGAGGCAAAGATTTGGGGACGCACCTGTTCCTGCGGGGCAGCGCAAATCCGGCACCAGCGACGATGAAGTCATCCCGAACTCATCGCGCCCGGGGCGATCCGTTCCTGCGCTTGCGGCGTCAGCTCGTAGCGATCGTCGGCTTTCATCAGCCAGCCCGCCTCGATCATGCGTCGCGTCATGCCTGCGCTGCACAGCGGGTGGCTGCCGCCGGGATGAAACAGCGCGCCCTCGCGTTCGATCAGGTAGCCGTAGAGCCGCGCCTGTCGAAGCGGGTTTTGCATCCCTGGTGTGGGCGCCTCCATGGTCTCTCGCGCAGTCCTCCAAGACGGCCCTGAAATGACGGGCTGAGATGACGGGCCGATCCCCGTCAGGCGGCCCCGGCCTGTGGCCCGGGGGCGGGGCTTCGAGCCGAGGCCGCCATTGCCGGAATCGCAAGGACCCGGCGCTGCCCAATACGCGACGGCCCCAGGTCGTTCCTACAAAGTCGTTCCTACAAACCTGATGTCCTGGTCCTTACGCCTTGCGCGCCGGTCTTGGTCATCTGCACCTCCCTGAAAAGACCGCAACGCGCCTTGCCGCAGGAAGTGCCAATCGAGGTTGGAGCGAGGCGGCTGATCGGGGCGAACATCAGGTTGGTGTTCGCGCCGGACTGAAGGTTTGCGCAATCTGACCGCCTCCACCTCGGCATCGGAGAGGCCGCCAGCCCAATATCACCGCACGCCCGTGCCCTTGCAGCGCTGGCACTTCACCACCTTGTCGCCCTTCTTGAGCAGGCCTTTGCCCTCGCAGTTCTTGCATTTCTGCTTCTTCTTGATGTTCGGGCCTTTTTCACTGGTCATGGATGGCTCCTGCCGCGGAAGGGGGGACGGGCGCCTTGTATAGGATATTGACCCCGCGAAAGCGGCAGAAATCATCAAGAGTGCTGTGCGGTCATCCCGGCGTTCGATCAGGGACGTCCGCGAATACTCGCGCCGGAGGGGCCGCCGACCGTCTGGATCGGCTCACCGGCGGCGCGGTCCAGCGGTGGGTGCGGCCTGGCGAGTCCGACTGTTCCGGGAGCTGCGTCGTTGCTGACCGCAGGCATGTTGACGCGCTCCATCGTGATCGCAGATGCAACCACGATGGCAACGGCGAGGGCGATCGCACTCAAAACCAGGGTCATCCGATTCTGGTCTTCCATCGTGAGACCTCCGCGAAACGGCTCGCGGGGATAATGCCGGATCGGCGATTTAGTTGCTCTCACCCGGTTCAGGCTGCGCCGCACACCAGGTCTCCAGCTCCTATTTCGCGCTCGAGAAAGCATCCGCTGCGTAGACGACCTTGCCGCCCACGACCGTCAGCAGAGACGCCGTGGCGCCAATTTGCTCGACGGGGACGGACATGAAATCCCGATCGAGAATCGCGAAATCGGCGAGCTTGCCGGTCTCTAACGTTCCGCGCCGCGTCTCGTCGAAGCAGAACCACGCGCTTCCCACCGTGTAGAGGCGCAAGGCATCTTCGCGGCTGGGTGTTTCGTCCGGGCCGCGCGTCGACAGTCCGCCGACGGTCTTGCCGTCGAGCATCCATTGCAGCGCCACGAACGGATTGTAGGATGCGACCCGATGCGCATCCGTGCCGGCCCCGACATGGACCCCCATGCGCAACGCCGTGACGAGGGGCGGCATGCTGCGCGCAGCTTCGCCGGCCTGCGCCACGATACGGTCGCCTCCGAGATACATCGCGTCCTGCATGGTCCAGCCGACACCAAGGGCTTTCATGCGCGCCAGCGTCTCTGACGAGGTGTTGTCGAGATGGGCGATGGACCAGCGCAGGGGCGCGAGCGGCGTCTCCTTGTTGACCTCATCATAGAGGTCCAGGAGGTGATGGACGGATTTGTCTTCCTGCCAGTGGATGGTGACGGTCAGCCCTTGTTTGGCCGCCCAGCGAATGATCTCGCGGAACTCGTCCTTGGCGGCCGCGTCGGGCGCATTGTTGTTGTACATGGCGCCGGTGATCCGCTCGCCTAGTCCGTTGAACCGCAGCATGTCGTCGCCGAATCCCATCGGCAGGAACGGCGTGAGAGTCTTGTACTCATCGAATTCCGCGCCGACATTCTGGGCGAACAGGCTGAAGGCAACCCGAACCGAAAGTGCTTTTTCACGCCAGAGCTTTTGCAAGGCGGCGTAATGGCTGGGATAAATGCTGAAGCCGCCGGGATCCACGATCCCGGTCACGCCAAGACGATTGAGCTCCGTGAAGAACTGCCGGGTCCCGGCGACATTCTCTTCGAAATTCGGTCTCGGCAGCCGATCGAACAGCGCAGAGATGCTGACGATGGAGCCGTTGAGCCAGCCCGTGGCGTCGCCCGATGCGGCGCGCTCAGTCGTGATGCCGGCCGGCAGCTGATCCGCGGACATCCCGAGGGCTTGCTGCGCTTTTGGCGTCATCAGCACCGCCGAATAGAACAGCTGGATGTAAGCCGGATTGTCGGGAACGGCCGCCATTACCTCGGCGAGCGTTGGCCGCCGCTTCTCCGCAAATTGCAATTCGCTCCAGCCACCGGCCACGATGATCCAGGATTCCGGCCGCGCTTTTGCCGCCTGGCGCAAGCGTTCCATGGCCTCAGGGATAGTCTTTGCGCCGATCCAGTTGACCTCGGTTGCGTAGGTGAGGCCGGCGCGCACCGCGTGAATATGGGAATCGATCAATCCCGGAATGATGGTGCGTCCACCCGCGTCGACACGGCGCGTCGCGGGCCCGATCAGGCCTTCCATGGCATCGTTGCCGCCAATTGCGACGATCTTGCCTTCGCGGACGGCGAGAGCCTGCGCGATCGTCGATGCGGTATCCAGCGTCACGAGCTTTGCGTTCGTGACAATAAGGTCGGCCTTTTGTGCGCAAGCCAAACTGGCCCAGCACGAGATCAGCAATATCGCCAGAAGCTTTCGCATCATCAGTCCCGACATGAGAGAGGCCGAAGCGGCGCCACACATCCGCCGCTGGATGCGCTCGCGGACATCGCGCGTCGCAACGGGGAGTGTGGTGATCCTGACCATGTCTGGCACCAACAAATTCAGCCGGTCCACCGGAAAGTTTGGTAACGGCTCAAACAATTGATTCTTGGGCTTCGGCGCGGCGGCCCGCGCCCGCTTCGCACGTCAAAAGAGGCTGCCCAGGGCGTTGTACCGGCCATTCTCTGACCCGACTTTAGGTACCATAAGGCCGATGTCAGCTTGATCTCGCATTCGCAGCAAACGTCCTAGGCGACGTATAGGGCTCTTTTGAAAGTTCGAAACCGCTCATGATCGTGCCCGATCGGTCCAACGTGCAATAAGGTTGGAACACCCCGGCTTACATGTCTGCAGGAGACACCAAACTTAGAAGATCCGCAGTGACCTTTATCTCGCCGCGATACACGATTTGCTGGGGCGCATTGCCTGCTCCTCAATAAGCCAAAGAACGAGTAGGGGATATTCAACTAATGGAAGTACGAAATTGCTACGCAATTATCGGTTGCCTTCATATAATGCCGCCTTTGTAGGACTGTTGATACTGGATCGCAAATGGCGCTGTTCGATGACTGGTGCGAAAAGAATGAGGAAGAGGATGAGAAGAAGCGCCTCTGGAAGTTGACCGAGAAAGACGACGGTCGAGAGACGATCGCCGAAAATCTCGCCGAGACCGTACGTTCTCACTACGACACATTAGAGCGAATTGCGGAAGATGTTGAAGAGCTTGGCTATGAGGGTGCGTCTGCCATTCTTCGAGAAAGACTCCCGCGAGGAAAGAGAGCGCGCTCCGGGGATCTTGGAGAGATACTTGCCTCAGAACTAACGCAAGAGATGCTCGGGTTTGCCGTGCCTGTCCGTCGCATGCGATTCAAAGACGGGCGCGAAGTTGCATTGCGCGGAGACGACTTTATCGGAATTCGATATAGCGAGGCGAATGATCGCCTTCGTCTCTTGAAAGGCGAATCTAAAAGTAGAAGGACGCTCGGAAAGGCCGCGGTCGTGTCAGCCCGGGGTGCCTTGGATCGTGATGATGGGCGCTGCACTCCAGCGTCACTACTGTTCGTTGCTGACAGGATGATGGAGCGCGGTGGAGGCGATGAAGCACTCGGAAAAATAATTCGCCGCGAGGTCGCAAGGAGGGCCTTACCTCCTTCACGCGTCGACCACGTCATGTTCACCCTGTCTGGCAACGGGGCTCCGCAGGCTCTTATTGACGATTTCGAGGAGCTAGATCAAAAGCGACGGCAGCTGGTTGTTAACCTGCATATCGAAGATCACGAGGATTTTATAGCAGAAGTATACGAACAGGCGGGTGAAATTGGAAACGATTGACGAATTGCAAGCTCTGCTTGGCGAGATTGCCGCCGATGGAGCTAGGGGGCAGCTTCTCGATCGAGGAGCTGCATGGGCGCAGTTTCGTCAAGATGGCGTGTTGCCTGACGATGCACCTCCTTTAGGAGATGAGATTGAGACTGATCTTGCGGAGTATGGCTTTTCGCTTCTACGCGTCGCCATGTCTTTGCGTGAGAGGACCGGATCGACGAACGAAACCCGCCGCGCGTTTGATCGAGCCGCACGATCGTTCGAAGCGATAACGACAAACGGGATGCTCGACGCACCCGAGATTGGTTTTTACCGGGTTCTAGCAGCAGCCTCTTATCACCTGGCCAGCTATTCTGCGATCGCGTATTCGCTTTTGCGTTCCTTGGGTGATGCGAACCTTAATTCAGCAGAACAAGCGTTGGCGCTGCTTGTCCTCCGCGACTTGACGGCGCTCCGCGAGTTCACGCGTGAATACCTTCTTTCTGACGACCACGAAGACGATACGATCACTGAATTGCTAGAAGATGACGAAGAGGAGCCAGACGAAGCAATCTCAATCATCTTGAACGCTACAGTCTGCCGTGCGCTTGCCTATTTCGATTTCGCTTTGCAGACGGGCGATGAAGGTCTGGTTCAACGAGCTTCGTCATTGCTTGCTACAGGACAAAATCTTGCGGCGAACGCGGCGGCGGTTTCATTGTGGTGGATTATCCGTCTAACCAGAAGCTTTATTGACGATCTCTGGGAACATTCACTGCATCGTCGATTGCCGCTTATTCCTCCGGTCGGCGCCGAGGAGTCCTACGCTGCATTGCGCGAGCGTCTCATTTCATCGTTATATGCGCGAAAGATGTCTGAAGTAGAGCTTTGGCCTTCGCAGCTCGAAGCCGCACAACGTTCAACCAACGTTGATGATGACCTCGTAGTTGCCCTACCAACAAGCGCTGGGAAGACAAGGATCGCTGAAATTTGCGCCTTGATGACGCTGTCCCAGGGCAGACGCGTTTTGATTGTCACGCCGCTGCGGGCGTTGTCGGCTCAGACAGAACGTTCCTTTCGCAACACGTTCGGTCCACTCGGATTTTCTGTTTCTTCACTTTATGGCGCGAGTGGAGTTTCGGAATCTGATGAGGACGCGTTGCGATCGAAGAATATAGTTATCAGTACGCCGGAGAAGTTGGATTTTGCGTTGCGCAACGATGCTGACATTATCGACGATGTGGGCCTGATCGTCCTAGATGAAGGTCATATGATTGGACCGACCGAACGCGAAATTCGTTACGAGACGCTGGTCCAGCGTCTGCTGCGCCGAGCGGATGCTTCAACCCGGAGAATTATTTGTTTGTCAGCGATTCTACCAGAAGGAGATCAGTTGAATGATCTGACTGCCTGGATTCGCAATGACCAGCCCGGTGGACCGGTAGTGTTTCCATGGCGTCCAACAAGACAACGCTTTGGCCATCTGGTGTGGCGAGCTGCAACGCGGCTGAAGCCGGCCGGCGCTCAGTTATATTTCGACTCCCGGACTGAAGTGCCGTTCATTTCTCGCTTCGTAGAAGAGGTGCCTGCGCGCCGACCCGAACGTCGCTCAAGACCGCGAGAAGAGAAGGATTTGTCGGTGTTCGCGGCTTGGAGATTTGCCGAACAGGGAAAGAAAACCCTTATCTTCATTACGCAAGCAAATTGGGTAGAGGGCTACGGCAGGAGTGCCCTTGAGCTTGTCCAACGTGGATATCTTCCTTCGTTGCTCGACGATCCCGACGCCATTGGGCGTGCGGTCGAGGTCGGCAAGGAATGGTTGGGCGATGACCATTGTGCAGTTAAGTGCCTTGAAATCGGTGTAGCCATCCACCACGGCGGACTTCCAAATCCCTTTCTGCGGGAACTCGAATTGTTGCTGTCCCGCGGCACAATCAAAGTCACAGTGGCGTCTCCAACGTTGTCGCAGGGCCTTAATTTGAATGCCGCAGTCATGTTGGTGCCGATACTGCATCGATCTGGAAACATAATCACGGGGGAAGAGTTTGCAAACGTTGCGGGTCGTGCCGGACGAGCGTTCGTGGACGTGGAGGGGTTAGTCGTCCATGTCATGCACGTTGGTGGCGAATGGCGGCTTCAGGAATGGCGTAATTTGGTAGCATCGGCAAGAAGCCGAACGCTGGAGAGCGGACTAATCCAAATTGTAAACGCCATTCTGACAAAGTTTTCGGAACAGGGGATTCTTAATCGTGCTGATGCCTTTGAATTTCTCGCGAATTCTCGTGAACCGTGGAACGCTCAAAGCCCCCTTGTTGAAGGCGATGAAAGTGAGCCCCTTTCGGAACTTGTAGAAAAGCTCGACGCAACGGTGTTCGGCCTTATCGAAGCTCTCGATGCTAACAATGCGGACCTTCCTCGTTTGCTGGATGAAGCGTTGCAGGGCTCGCTTTGGGCGCGCCAGTTGTCGCGCCGCGAGAGAGGCGATCAAATCCGAGAGTGGCACAGATGGATTCTGCAAGCTCGGGCGCAGCTCATCTGGCGAGCGACCACTGCGCTAGCTCGTCGCGGCCATTTCGCGATGGGTGTGGGTTTGGAAGCCGGTATCGCCCTTGATGCCATGGCCGACCAACTTAACTTGCTGCTCGATCAGGCAGACGATGGATCTTTGACCGGTAATCAAGAGCAGCTAGTCGCGGCGCTAGTCAGTCTTGCGGAACATCTGCTTGTGCTCCGACCGTTTGTTCCGGATGCAAAGAACGCGCTGCCATCGAACTGGCGTGATTTGTTGCGGTGGTGGGTGACTGGCGTCGATGTGAATGCGATCGGCACCGACAACATGGGCGTGGTCGAAGACGCATTTACATACCGTCTCGTATGGGCAATGGAGGCTTTACGAACCAGAAGGTTGTCATTGGGTTGGGAGCCCGATGCTATAGCTGGCGGTGGCGCAGCATCACTCGAAACGGGCGTGCCGCAATACATGACGGCGATGCTGATTCGCGCCGGGTTACCCTCCCGACGTGCTGCCATTGCCGCCGTAAACACCGGGGAAGCGTTCTTCGTAGACCTTGGCGGCATGAAAGAGTGGCTTGAAAGCGATGAAGTCGCAGCATTGACGGAAAACGACAACTGGCCAACGCCCGGTACGGCCGCCATTTGGCAACGTTTCAGACGGGAAACGCTTCGTGCTGGCGCAAGTACGGCCGAGATATCGGAGGTCAGGCTTGAACTCGACGAATTCGAAGAGCGGCCGGCGAACGGCCTTTACAGGGTCGAACTGGAGGACACGGGCGATGCTTGGGTGTGTACGCCTGATTTTCAGAAGGTCGCCAAATTGCGGCTTCACGGAAGAGACCGTCTTCAGGGCTTGATGTCTGCGAGTTTCGTGTCCGGAAGCGACACAGCCATCGTTCGACGTTTCGGTCGAGGGCAAGCTAGGTGGTCCGAGTAACCGGATAGACGAGCTGCATTTGTGGGCTGGCAGCAGAGAGCAAGGTTGTCGACGGCTGCAGAAGGAGCCAAATCTCTATGCCCGAGTTCAGGTGCCAGGCACCTGACCACCCGGTCTCGAGCGAGCAATAGCTCGCGTCCGCATAGCCCGCTCCGACGCCGAGCGAAGGCTGGTGGGCCCGGCAGGACTCGAACCTGCAACCAGACCGTTATGAGCGGCCGGCTCTAACCATTGAGCTACAGGCCCCGCCGCAAGACGGCCGCAAAAGCGGCGGCCGGCAACGGTGCGCGGTTCGTTTACAGGGACGGAGGCGGGGGTGCAATGCTGGCGCTGGCGGTTGCAAACGTTGGCGCGGCAAGGCCTGGAATTTTTGAATAACCGAAATTTGCGACGATGCCCTTATAGTCCTGTTTTGCCCGACGGCGCAAGCCCACCTCGCCGAGCCTTTCGCCCGCCGCCCTCTGGCAATCGCGCCAGGGGGCTCGGTTTTTCGATTCCGTAACCCCTTGTGATCACTCGATCTTTCTACTGTGCATGGGGTTGTTTTCGCACTTTTTGTTGGGAGGGGGGTCTTCCGATCCCCTCCGATGTCGCGTTGGCGCGCTGCCGGCGCGCGGCAGTTCCACAGGCCTAGTCCACCGACACGCCGGCGAACTCCACCACCTTGCGCCACTTCTCGGTCTCATCGGTGACCAGCTTGCCGAACTCGGCCGGCGTCATCGGCTTGGGGATGCCGCCGGTCTCGGTGAGGCGCGCGACCAGCTTCGGGTCCTTCAGCGCCTCGTTGACGGCCTTGTTGAGGATCTCGATCACATCTTGCGGCGTGCCCTTCGGCGCGGAGATGCCGTAGAAGCCGACCGATTCGAAGCCGGGCAACGTCTCGGCGATCGCGGGCACGTCGGGCACGCTTGGCCAGCGCTGCGGCGAGGTGACGCCGAGCGCACGGACGTTGCCGCCCTTGGCCTGCTCCATCGCGGAGGGCAGGTTGTCGAAGATCAGCTGCACCTTGTTGGAGATGATGTCCGGGAACGCGATCGCAGATCCCCGATAGGGCACGTGCACCATGTCGCACTTGGTCATCACCTTGAACAGCTCCGCCGACATGTGCACCGAGGTGCCGTTGCCGGACGAGGCAAAGGAGATCTTGCCGGGATTGGCCTTGCAGTAGTCGATGAACTCCTGAACCGTCTTGGCCGGAAACGCGTTGGAGACGACCAGCATGTTGGTGAGCTGCATGATGCTGGCGACCGGCACGGTGTCGCGCAGGAAGTCGAACGGCAGCTTCTTGTAGAGCGAGGTCGAGATCGCATTGTTGGGCGCGACGAACAGCAGCGTGTAGCCGTCCGGCGGTGAGGTGATCGCGGCAGCGGCCGCGATGTTGCCGCCCGAGCCGGTGCGGTTCTCGACGATGAATTGCTGGCCGAAGCGGTCAGTCAGCCACTGCGCCATGATCCGCGCCACGATGTCGACCGGGCCGCCGGCGGAGAAGCCGATCAGCCAATGCACGGGACGGTCGGGATAAGCGGCGAAGGCGGGAGGTGCGGCGCCCAACAGCGTTGCAAGGAAAACCAGCCCGAAAACACTGTTACGCAATATTCGCAACATGACGCCTCCCATTGTTCTATTGTCGTTGGGCTGCATGCTTTCACAAAATCGGGGCGCTGCCTACATCGTCGCAAGTCGATGTTGACGCGCCCCCGTCGGGACCGACCATGAGATTCGCTTTTGTTTTCCTTCTCGGCGCGGTGCTGCTTGCAAGCCCCGCCGCTGCTCAAACCGGAGGCAACGCCATTCCGACCACGACACCCGGCCTGACGATCAGCTTGGGCACCGCGACGCCCGGCGGCGGCTTTCCGCTCTATGGCAACGCCTTCGCGCAAGCGATGAACGCGGCCGATCCGCAAGCCATCATCGCCCCGCGCAACACCAAGGGCAGCAACGAGAACATTCCGCTGCTGGAGAAGGGCGAACTCGATCTCGCTCTGGTCGCGGGCGAGCCGGCCTATGAAGCCTTCGCCGGCATCGGCCGCGCGCCGGTACGGTTGAAGATTCTCACCGCGATCTATTCCAACCCCGGCATGTTCGTGGTGCGCGCGGACAGTCCGTACAAGACCATCCGCGATCTGGTCGGTCAGCCCGTCGCGTTCGGCGCCAAGGGCTCGGGCCTGCCGATCCTGGCGCGCTACGTGCTCGATGGTCTCGGATTGAAGCAGGACGAGGACTTCAAGGCCGTCTATCTCGACCGCGCTGGCGACGGCCCCGCCATGGTCGAGGATGGCCGCGTCGCAGCACTCTGGGGCGCCGGCATCGGCTGGCCGGGCTTCGCGGCGGTAGCCTCGAGCGCGTCAGGCGCGCGCTTCATCGCGCCTGACAGCGAGGAGATCGCGCGCATCCGCGCCAAGCACGCGTTCCTCAAGCCGCTCACCGTGCCGGCCGGCAGCTACCCGAACCAGTCCGAGCCGATCGCCTCGCTGGGTTCCTGGAGCTTTGTGCTGACGCGCGAAGACTTGCCCGACGATGTCGCCTATCGCCTGGCGAAGACGCTTCACGGCGTCGAGCCGACATTCTGCAAGCAGCTCGCGCAAGCCTGCGAGACCACGGCCGCGAACACCGTCGCCGCCGCGCCGAAGCCCGAGCTGATCCATCCCGGCGTGATCAAGTATTTTCGCGAGATCGGGGTGGTGAAGTGATCGCGCAGCGGTCATTCCGGGGCGGTCCGCAGGACCGAACCCGGAATCTCGAGATTCCGGGCTCGGTGCTTTGCACCGCCCCGGAATGAGGATCGCTTTAAGCGATCCTCACTTCTTCACCATCGCACACGCTGGGTCCGGCGGACCGAACGCCTTGTCGCCCGAGATCGTCGTGAGGATCTTGTAATAGTCCCACGGATATTTGCTTTCCTCCGGCGTCTTCACCTGCACCAGCCAGAGGTCGTGCACCATCAGATTGTCATCGCGTAAGCGGCCGTTGCGGGCGAAGAAATCCTCGATCGGCTTTTCCCGCATCTTGGCTGCGACCTTGAGCGGATCGTCGGTGCCGGTGTCCTTGATGGCGTTGAGATAGTGCATCACGCTCGAATAGACGCCGGCCTGCCACATCGACGGCATCTTGTTCATCTTGGCGAAGTAGCGCTTCGACCATTCGCGGGTCTTGTCGTCCATGTCCCAATAGAACGAGGTCGTCAGCAACAGCCCTTGCGCCGCCTGCAGGCCGAGCCCGTGGATGTCGGTGATCAGCGCCAGCAGTGCCGCCATCTGCTGGCCGCCCTTGAACACGCCGAACTCCGAGCCGGTCTTGATCTCGTTCATGTTGTTGGGCGGACCCGCGGCGATGCCGATGATCTTGGCCTTGGAGGCCTGCGCCTGCAGCACGAACGAGGAGAGATCGGGCGTTGCCAGCGGCGGCTTCACCGAGCCCAGTACCTTGCCGCCATTGGCGGTCACGACCGCCGAGGCGTCGCGCTCCAGCGAATGGCCGAAGGCGTAGTCGTCGGTGATGAAGAACCAGCTGTCGCCGCCGCGCTTGACCACCGCGTCAGCGGTGCCGACCGCGAGCGCGCGGGTGTCGAACACCCACTGGATCGCGTAAGGCGAACAGAACTTGCCGTGGAAATCGGCGGTGCCGGTCGAGTGGGTGATGAACAGCCGCTTCTTTTCGTTGGCCATGTTCTGCACCGCGAGCCCGACCGCGGAGACCGGCACGTCGACGATCAGATCGACCTGGTCGACGTCGTACCAGCGCCGTGCAATCGCGCCGCCGATGTCGGCCTTGAGCTGGTGGTCGCCGACGACGATGCTGATCGGCTTGCCCAGCACGGTCCCGCCGAAATCGTCGATCGCCATCTGCGCTGCCGTCACCGAGCCCTGGCCGGTCGGCGCCGAGGCCGGACCGTTCATGTCGGTGAGCACGCCGATCTTGACGACGTCGTCGGACACCTGCGCCATTGCGGCGCCCGGCATCAGCGTCGCCAGGAATGTCGCTGCAAAGCCGGCAGCGACCGGCAGTCCAAATCTCGTTGGCTTCATGCTTGTCCTCCCCTGATCCGGCGCGTTGGCCGGTGTGTCCCCGGGTATGGCCCGGCTGAATTGGTTTCTTTTGCAACTATTTGGGGGCGGGCGTCAACGTCAGCCGGCGAAGCGGATTTGTCCGGCCGGGGAGGGATCGTAGCCGGTCAGCTCCGCGGCGCGCTGGAGCAACCGCTTTTCGCTGAGGAACCGGATCAGGCCCTGCATCGCGGGCCGGAAATAGCTGCGATGCCGCATCGCGAGGTCGAAGTTTTCCCAGACCAGCGGCACGAAATCGAGGCCGGCCGAGCGCGCGGACGCACGCGTCGCGATTCCGCAATCGGCTTGTCCCGCGCGGACGATCTCGGCGAGATCCGGCCCGGTCAGGGCCGGCGTCTCGATCCGGCGCAAATCGCGCGTCGACGCGGCGGCGCGCTTGAGCAGCACATCGAGCAGCATCTGCGCGCCCGTGCCCTGTTGCCGCATCGCCATCCTGGCCCCGAGCGCGAGCACGTCGGAAAGGCCGCGCAGCCGCTTGGGATTGCCCGGCGGCAACACGAGGCCTTGCTCGCGGCGCACGAACGCGACCAGCAATGCATCATGCAGGTCCGGAGCGTCTCGCAGCACCGTCGCATTGGCGTCGGCGGCAAGATTGCCGTCGGCATCGAGGCTGTGGAAGTGCATTGCCACGGCCATCACCTCGTCACGCTGCAACCGCTCGAGCCCGCGCGCGCTGCCCTCGCTCATCGAGCCCAGGCCCGAGCCGGATTCGCGCAGCCCCCAATCCAGAAGCTCGTCCTGGCTGCCGCCGACGACCGGCGGCGGCTCCGCGATCAGCATGCCGGCCGGGCGCGCCAGTCCGGACAGCACCCAGAGGTCGAGTTCGTGCCGCGGGAAGAGCCACTTTCCGGTCACCTTGGTGCAGGGGATCGCACCGGTGGTGACGAGTTCGTATAGCTTGCGTTCGCCGAGCCGAAGATAATCGGCGGCTTCGCTGGTCGTCAGGAATTCCATCCTGCATTCCTATGCAAATTCTTGCTTCTTTTTGACGGTCGACGCAGGTGGAATTCTGCATTTCAAGTTTTGTCCGCCACGACCATGCCTGATCATCTCGCTGCTTTGCAACACATCCTCACGCGCGATCTCTGCTTTGGTGAACGATCCTGAATCGCTCGCGTGGTGCCCATCTTGCGGGCTGTCGCGCGCGCAACTGCAATGGGCATATGCCGCTCCGCGTGTTGCCGAGATTTCCCGAGTCGTCGGCGCGCGGACGCGGAGGGTAAAGTCTGTGGCCGGTAGTGGCTTGACCTGCGCTCTATCTGTTGTTGTCTGCATCCGGCGCGGCAACGAGCAAACGCGTCACGAGTGCGGCGCAATCGATCATCATCATGATCGCGTCATAGCCAGTGGGAACCCGATCATGGCCGTCCGCCGCCTCTCCGTTGCACTCGTGCTTCTCTGCGGCCTTGCCGCAGGCGTTGCGGCGTCATCCGCGGAGGACCGCGCGATCGTGCTTGCCACGACCACAGCGACGCAGGAGTCCGGCCTGCTCGATTACCTGCTGCCGATCTTCCGTGAGAAGACCGGCATCGACGTGACCGTGATCGCGCGGCGCGCCGACGAGGTGCTCGAGGGGGCACGAAGGGGCGAAGTCGACGTCGTGCTGATGCATGCACGGCCGCAGGAGGAGAAATTCGTTGCCGACGGTTTTGCGGTGAAGCGCTTTGACGTGATGTACAACGACTATGTGCTGATCGGGCCGAAGAGCGATCCCGCCGGCGTGAAGGGCAAGGACATCGCGACCGCGCTGAAGGCGATCGAGGCCAAGGGCGCGCCGTTCGTGACGCGCGGCGACCGTTCGGGCACCCATGCCGCCGAGCTCGCGCTCTGGATCGTCGCCGGCATCGACATCGCGAGCACCAAAGGCGGCTGGTATCGCGAGGCCAAGCAGGGCATGGCCTCCGCCCTCGATGCAGCGCGCACAGCGAACGCCTATGTGCTGTCCGACCGCGGCAGCTGGATCGCTTTTCGGGAGCGCGGCGATCTCGACGTCGTCGTCGAAGGCGACAAGCGTCTGCTCAATCAGTACGGCGTGATGCTGGTGAACCCCGCGAAGTTTCCGAACGTGAAGAAGGAGCTGGGGCAAGACTTCGTCGACTGGCTGATCTCGCCTGACGGGCAGGCGGCGATCGCCGGATACAAGGTGGACGGACAACAACTGTTCTTCCCCAATGCGGACAAGTCGGGCGGCTGACGTTCGTATCGCCAGCGGTTGCCAAACCGGGCGATGCATGGTCCATCATGGCGCATGACCCAGCGCCTGCCGCCCTTGCTGACGCCGCTCGACGCCGCGCTCGCCGCGTTGCTGAAGGGGCTCGATCCGCTCGCGCCGGTGGAGTTGCAGCTGACTGAAGCGGCCGGCTGCATCGCGGCGGGCAATCCGCTGCTCGCGGCCCGACCGTCCCGTGACGTCGCTGCCGCCGACGGCTGGGCGTTTTGGGCCAACGATCTGGTCGGCGCGTCCTCCTATTCACCGCTGCCTCTCGCAACAGCGCCCGCCTGGGTCGATGCCGGCGACGCGATGCCGGCGGGATGCGACTGTGTGCTCGATGCCGACGCAGTCGAGATGTCTGGTCCGCTCGTCCAGGTGTTGGCGGAGAGCGCACCGGGGCAGGGCGTCAGGCGCGCCGGAAGTGACATCGACGGACGCACGCCTGCCGCGGCAGAGGGGTATCCGGTCGGTCCTGGCGCTCTGCTGCTTGCGCGCGCCGCCGGACTGGACCGACTGAGCGTGCGGCGTCCGCGACTGCGCATTGTCAATGTACCAGGTGCAACGCTGACCATGCATCTGATTGCGGACATCGCACGCACCGCAGGGCTGGATGTGCAAACGCACGAGGCCGGCGCGCGCGACGCGGGATCGATCGCGGAGGCGATCGGGGCGCCCACCTGCGATCTCCTGCTGACGATCGGCGGCAGCGGTGTCGGTCGCAACGATGCAGCGGTCACGGCGCTGGCCCAGCGTGGTGACGTGATCGCCCATGGTCTTGCGCTCCAGCCCGGACGCACCGCCGCGATCGGGCGGCTCGGAACCATTCCTGTCGTCGCCTTGCCCGGATCGCCGGAACATGCGCTTGCGGTCTGGCTTGCGCTCGTGCTGCCGCTCCTCGACCGTCTGTCAGCGCGGCTGCCGCGCCGACCGATAGCCTTGTCGCTCGCGCGAAAAATTGCATCCAGCGTCGGCATCGCCGAAATGGTCCTGCTGGCCGAGGAACATCATGCGTGGGTGCCACTTGCGGTAGGAGAATGGCCGCTCCAGGCAATTGCCCGCGCGGATGCATGGCTGCTTGTTCCCGCCAGTCACGAGGGATTTGCAGCGGGCGCGCCGGTCGATGCCTATCTGATGCGGGAATGATATGGGTTTAGCATGACCATGATCCCGCAATCGCAAGTCCGCAGCGCGCTCGAACAGGAACAGTTCCTCAAAATCCTTTCCCGCGAGGAGGCGCTGGCACGCTTCGAGGCCGCGCTGTTCCCGCGAGCTCTTTCGAGCGAAACGCGCAAGCTCGGTGCTGCGCTTGGCGCGTCGCTCGCTGAAGACATCACTGCGCCGATCGACGTGCCGCCGTTCGACCGTTCCAATGTCGATGGTTTTGCGGTGCGCTCTGCGGATCTTGCGACAGCCGGCGAAGGCGCGCCGGTTCGCCTCGGGCTGAATGGCGAGACCATTCACTGCGGCACCGTACCGGCGGTGCAAGTGGCGGCGGGAACGGCAACGCCGATTGCCACCGGCGGTCCGCTGCCGCGCGGTGCCGATGCCGTGATCATGGTCGAGCATACCCAGCCGGCGGGGTCCGGTGCGATCGACGTCCGTCGCGCGGCCTCGCCCGGGCAATTCATATCCTACGCAGGATCCGATATCGCGCGTGGCGAGGCGCTGCTGCGCGCCGGCACCATCATCGGCTCACGCGAGGTCGGCATGCTGGCGGCTTGTGGTATTGCCGAGGTGAGCGTCGTGCGCAAACCTCGTGTTGCCGTGATCTCCACCGGTGACGAATTGGTTCAGCCGGGCGAGGTGCTCGCGCCCGCTGCGATCTACGATACCAACGGCGCGATCGTCACTGCTGCGATCGACGAGAACGGCGGAGAGGCGGTTTTCCTCGGCGCCATTCCGGACGACGAAGCTCAGCTCGAAGCCGCCATGAGGGGTGCGCTGGCGGACGCCGACATGCTGGTGCTCTCCGGCGGCACGTCGAAAGGCGCGGGCGACCTGTCCCATCGCATCATCGGCCGGCTCGGCCAGCCCGGCATCATCGCGCATGGCATTGCGCTCAAGCCCGGCAAGCCGCTGTGCCTTGCGGTGTGTGACGGCAAGCCGGTGGTGATCCTGCCGGGTTTTCCGACTTCGGCGATGTTCACCTTTCACGACATGATCGTACCGGTGCTGCGCAAAATGGCCGGACTGCCGCCGCGTTCCGATGCCAAGGTGAACGCGACCGTGCCGGTGCGCATTGCTTCCGAGCTCGGCCGCACCGAATTCGTCATGGTCTCGCTGGTCGAAGGCAAGGACGGCTTGATCGCCTATCCCTCCGGCAAGGGGTCCGGTGCGATCACGTCGTTCGCGCAGGCCGACGGCTTTCTGCGCATCGACGCACTCGCCGACAAGATGCCGGCCGGGACCGAGGCCGAGGTGACGCTGTTTACGCCGCATGTGCGGGTGCCCGATCTCGTTATCGTCGGCAGCCATTGCACCGGCCTCGATCTCGTCACGGCGCAACTCGCGCATGCCGGCCTGACCGTGCGCTCGATCGCCGTCGGCAGCCTCGGCGGACTTGCGGCGGCGCGGCGCGGTGAATGCGATCTGGCGCCGATCCATCTGCTCGACGAAAAGAGCGAGACTTACAATACGCCTTACCTCGCCGAAGGACTCGAGCTCGTGCCGGGCTGGCGGCGGATGCAGGGCATCGTGTTCCGCAAGGGCGACAAGCGTTTTGAAGGCCACAGCGCGAAGGATGCCGTGGCCGCGGCGCTCGCTGATCCCTCCTGCATCATGGTCAACCGCAACCAAGGCGCCGGCACGCGCATCCTGATCGACCGGTTGCTCGGTGGTGCGCGCCCGGAGGGCTATTGGAACCAGCCACGCTCGCACAATGCGGTGGCCGCGGCGGTCGCACAGCACCGCGCCGATTGGGGCATGACCATTGCGCCGGTCGCCAACGCGGTTGGCCTCGGTTTCATTCCGCTCGCGGAGGAACATTATGACTTCGCGCTGGTGACGGCGCGCAAGCAGCGTCCGGCAGTGCGGGCCTTTCTCGATGCGCTCGGCTCGGACGAAGCGCGCGCCGCGCTGGAGCGCGCCGGCTTCCGACCGGCGTAGTCTGGCGTCGTTCGGTCAGCGCTCCGCTACGAGGTTTGGATTGTCTCCCCGCCGGTCTGTTCGCGCACGCGCTGCCGCTCCTCGGCTTCGGCAAGTGCGCGCTGCGCGGCGGGTGGCAGCGGGCCCTCAACGATTTCAGGCTTGCTCCGCCACTTCGTGTCGTCGACTGCGACCGAGCAATCGAGTGCGAAATCGATCACTTCGAAGATAACGTTCAAGAGGGGGTCCGTCATGGCTGATCCGGGCAATGTCCCGATCATTGGTCGCTCGCGTTCTCGTCTCGGTTCACGGCCCGCGAACCCAAGCTCACGCGGCCTTAAGCGGCGTCATCCAGTGCGGTCAGCCGTTCCGCTTCCGCGATATCTTCAACGGTGTTGGCATTGAAGAACGGATCGAGCGGCTCCGTCGGCCACGTCACGGTCGCGAGCGGGTAGCGCGCGGTCCAGCGGTCGATCTTGCGGAGGTCTTCGACCACCAGCGCATGACGCAGTTCGTCGCGCAAGCCAACGCGCCACAGGCCGATCACCGGATGCGATTGATCGCCTGATGCCGCAACGGCGAGCTCGGCATTCGCCGCGATGCGTTTTTCATGCAAGCGCGCGACCAGATCGCGCGGCAGGAACGGGCAATCGCAGGCGGCACTGAGCACCCACTTCACCTCGGGCCGGTTCGCCGCGGTCCAGTCGAGCGCGGCAAGGATGCCGGCGAGCGGGCCGGGAAAGCCGGGCACGTCGTCGGCGATGACCTGCAAACCGAACGCGGCGAAGCGGACGGGATCGCCGTTGGCATTGAGGATCAGCCCGCTGCATTGGGGCGATAGGCGCGCGATCACGCGTTCCAGAATGGTGCGGCCGCCAATGGTACGCATCGGCTTGTCGCCGCCGCCCATACGCCGCGCGAGGCCGCCGGCGAGCAGCACGCCTTGCGTGGTCGGAAAGCTAGTCGTCACCACCTTCACCCTTGCGCTTGTGCTTGGCCGATTCTTCCTCGACGTAAGCGAGGTTCTGGTCGTAGACGATGCGCTCTGCCCCCGACAACGCGATGAACCGTTTGCCGCGGGCGCGGCCGACCAGCGTCAAGCCCACCTGCCGGGCGAGATCGACACCCCAGGCGGTGAAGCCGGAGCGCGACACCAGGATCGGAATGCCCATGCGGACCGTCTTGATCACCATCTCCGAGGTGAGCCGTCCCGTGGTGTAGAGGATCTTGTCGGATGCATCGACGCCGTGGCGGTACATCCAGCCCGCGATCTTGTCGACGGCGTTGTGACGGCCGACATCCTCGGTGTAGCAGAGCGGCTCGCCCTCCCTGCACAGCACGCAGCCGTGGATCGCACCAGCCTCCAGATAGAGCGAGGGCATGGTGTTGATGGTCTGAGTCATCTGGTAGAGCCAGGAGGTGCGCAGCTCGGCCTTCGGCAGCGCCACGCTCTCGACCGCCTCCAGCAGATCGCCGAAGGCGGTGCCCTGCGCGCAGCCCGAGGTCTGTGTGCGCTTCTTCAACTTGGCTTCGAAATTGGTGTGGTGCTCGGTGCGCACCACCACCACTTGGAGGTCGTCGTCGTATTCGACCTCGGTGACCGCGTCATTATACTTCAGCATATTCTGGTTGAGCAAATAGCCCAGCGCCAGATATTCCGGATAGTCGCCGATCGTCATCATGGTGACGATCTCCTGCGAATTCAGGTAGAGCGTCAGCGGGCGCTCCACCGGCACCTTGATTTCGATCCTGGCGCCGGACTGGTCGGTCCCGGTCACGCTCTCGGTGAGGCGCGGGTCCTCGGTGTCAGGGACGATCAGGGGCACGGGGGCTTTGTCGATCTTCATCATGGCCGCGACGTTAGCATGACATTCGGGTCAAGCCGATATAAGCATGCTAGCGAGAGAACGAAATGCCGCCTATTCGTCATTGCGAGCGAAGCGAAGCAATCCAGGCTGCCGCCGTGGATGCATTCCTGGATTGATTCGCTGCGCTCGCAATGACGGAGAAGAGAGTGGTTCCATCAAGGACCGGGTCGCTCGCGGAGACGGAGCTGGAATGAAAGTCATCGGCCTTGCAGGCTGGAGCGGTGCGGGCAAGACCACGCTGTTGACGCGGCTGATCCCGCATTTCAATGCGCTTGGCTTGCGCGTCTCGGTCATCAAGCATGCGCATCACCAGTTCGACGTCGACGTGCCCGGCAAGGATTCCTGGCGCCATCGCGAGGCCGGCGCGGCCGAGGTGCTGGTTGCTTCGTCAAATCGCTGGGCGCTGATGCACGAATTGCGCGGGGCGGCGGAGCCGCGTCTGCCGGAACTGTTGAGCAAATTGTCGGCCGTCGATCTCGTCGTGGTCGAGGGTTTCAAGCGCGAGCCGCATCGCAAGATCGAGGTGCATCGCGCCGCCAACGACAAGCCGCTGCTGTTTCCCGATGATCCCGGAATTTTCGGGATCGCGGCCGACGTTGCCATTGAAACCCGACTGCCGACCGTCCATCTCGACGATATCGCCGCCGCCGCGGAATTGCTGCTGCGCGCCGCGATGCCAGTCGAGGAAGCGGTCGCGAAAAGCGCTGCGATGCGCTGACGAGGCACCATGGCGCAATTGTCGGACGATTGTTTTGCCTTCGGCGGACCGATGATGTCGGTCGACGAGGCCGTTGGCCTGATCACGACGCGCGTCAACGCGATTGTCGATCTCGAAACCGTGGCGCTCATCGATGCAGATGGGCGCGTGCTGGCCCGCGATATCGCGGCGCCGCTGCCGTTGCCGCCCTTCACCAATTCCGCTGTTGACGGCTACGCCGTGCGCAACGCAGATCTTCCTGATAGCGTTGAGCGGGCATTCCCGCTCGACGGCCGCATCCAGGCCGGCGGTCTGGCACTGGCGCTGATCAAGGCCGGCCACACCGCGCGCATCTTCACCGGCGCGCCGATGCCGCCGGATGCCGAAACCGTCTTCATGCAGGAAGATGTCCGCATCGACGAGGCCGGTCGAATTGTGCTGCCGCCGGGGCTGAAGCCGGGCGCGAATGTCCGCCCTGCGGGAGAGGACATTCCCCAGGGCCACATCGCGCTGCGCGCAGGCCAGCGCTTGCTGCCGCAACATGTCGCGCTCGCGGCGGCGTTCGGCCTGGTCCGGCTCGACGTCGTCAGGCGCATCCGCGTCGCAGTGTTCTCGACTGGTGATGAACTGGCCTCGCCCGGCGAGCCGCGCGCGGCCTCGCAGCTGTTCGACTCCAATCGCTTCATGCTGATGGCGATGCTGCGCCGGCTCGGCTGCGAAGTCAGCGATCTCGGCATCTTGCGCGACGAGCGGACGTTGCTCGCGAATGGCTTGAAGCAAGTCGCAGGCAGTCACGATCTGATCCTCACCACCGGCGGCGTCTCGACCGGAGAGGAGGATCACGTCAAGGCGGCGGTCGAGAGCATCGGCTCGCTGGTGTTGTGGCGGATGGCGATCAAGCCGGGACGGCCCGTGGCGATGGGCATCATCGAGGGCACACCGCTGATCGGATTGCCGGGCAATCCCGTCGCGAGTTTCGTCACCTTCGTGCATGTGGTGCGGCCGACGGTGCTCGCGCTTGCGGGCAGCCTGCCGGAGCCGCCGTTGCCGATCCCGGTGCGCGCGGCATTCACCTACAAGAAGAAGGCGGGGCGTCGCGAATATGTTCGCGCTTCCTTGCGGCGCACGCCGGACGGTGCACTCGAGGCCATCAAGTTTCCACGCGAGGGCGCTGGGCTGTTGTCCTCACTGGTCGACACCGACGGCCTCATCGAGCTCGATGAGGAGGTCACGCGTGTCGAGCCGGGGCAGAGCGTGGGTTTCTTGTCCTATGCCGATCTGCTCTGAGTCTTGGCGTTGCGTTGGCGCTGTCCTGGCGTTGACGCCATCGGCCCCTCCCGCCATGTTGCGCCGATGACCAGAACGACGCTCGATCTCACCGGACTGAAATGCCCGCTGCCCGCCCTGAAGACGCGCAAAGCGCTGAAGCCCTTGCAGCCGGGCGATCAGCTCGAAGTGCACTGCACGGATCCCCTGTCGGTGATTGACATTCCAAACCTGATCCGGGAGACCGGCGACACGGTGGAGATCACCGAGCGCAACGACGCGCGCATCGTGTTCTTGATTGAGAAGGCCGATCGGTCGATAGAAAACATCAATGGTGCGCCGCCCACTTAGCCGGCGGTCACTCGGTTGATACCTACCTTTTGTCTATCGACATCGATCATCACTTCTGCCCCAATTGACTTCCTCCGCCGAGACGCGGAGGTCGAGTCTTGCCTGCGATATGCGGAGCAAGTGGGCCATCGAAAGAAGCCCGACCGTGGCGTCGGGCATAGCCCCCAAGGTTAGGGGTTTAACGTCTCGGATGCGCGTGACGATCCTGGCGCGCGTCGATCATTGTGCGGAGCAGCAGGGACAAAGGCTGCGCTGCAGGCTGAGGAACAGGACCGTCGTGGCAGGCCGTTCAGAAGCGCGGCTTTAGGGGAGGAATGCATGTCTACCATCGAGAGCGCGGGAACACTTTCGGGTGCCGGCGCAGGTTTTCTGGATCGCGAGCGGACCATCGCGACCGCCGGGTTCAATCGCTGGCTGGTGCCGCCGGCTGCGCTGTGCATCCATCTCTGCATCGGCATGGCCTACGGCTTCTCGGTGTTCTGGCTGCCGCTGTCGCGCGCGATCGGCGTGACCGCGCCGAAGGCGTGCGCAGACATGTCGCTGTTTCAGGAGCTGTTCACGACCAGCTGCGACTGGAAGGTCGCCAGCATGGGATGGATGTACACGCTCTTTTTCGTGCTGCTCGGTATCGCGGCTGCGGTCTGGGGCGGCTGGCTGGAGCGCGTAGGCCCGCGCAAGGCCGGCTTCGTCTCGGCGCTGTGCTGGTGCGGCGGCCTCTTCCTCGGTGCGATCGGGGTTTACACCCATCAGCTCTGGCTGTTGTGGCTGGGTTCGGGCGTGATCGGCGGCATCGGTCTCGGCCTTGGCTATATCTCGCCGGTGTCCACGCTGGTGAAATGGTTTCCGGACCGCCGCGGCATGGCGACCGGCATGGCCATCATGGGCTTCGGCGGCGGCGCCATGATCGGCGCGCCGCTGGCGAACCTCTTGATGAACTACTTCAAGACCCCGACCTCGGTCGGCGTCTGGGAGACCTTCGTCACGATGGGCGTCATCTACTTCGTGTTCATGATGATCGGCGCGTTCCGCTATCGCTTGCCGCCGCCCGGCTGGCAGCCCGAGGGCTGGACCGCGCCGTCGAAGGCCAACGCGATGATCTCAAAGGCCAACGTCCATCTCAACGACGCGCACAAGACGCCGCAGTTCTGGCTGATCTGGTGGGTGCTGTGCCTGAACGTGTCGGCCGGCATCGGCGTGATCGGCATGGCCTCGCCGATGCTCCAGGAGATCTTCGCCGGCAAGCTGATCGGCCTGCCTAACGTCGGCTTCAACGCGCTTGATGCGGGACAGAAGGCGCAGATCGCCGCGATCGCCGCGGGCTTCGCCGGATTGCTGTCGCTGTTCAACATCGGCGGCCGCTTCTTCTGGGCATCGCTGTCGGACAAGATCGGGCGCAAGAACACCTACTATACGTTCTTCATCCTCGGCATCGCGCTTTACGCGCTGGCGCCGACTTTTGCGGCGATGGGTTCGAAGCTCCTGTTCGTGCTTGGCTTCGGCATCATCCTGTCGATGTATGGCGGCGGCTTCGCCACCGTGCCGGCCTATCTCGCCGACATGTTCGGAACCCAGTTCGTCGGCGCCATCCATGGCCGGCTGCTGACGGCGTGGTCCACCGCGGGCATCATCGGCCCCGTCGTGGTGAACTACATCCGCGAGTTCCAGCTCGCGGCGGGCGTGCCGCGCGACCAGCTCTACAACACGACCATGTACATTCTCTGCGCGATGCTGATCGCCGGTCTGATCTGCAACTACCTGATCAAGCCGGTCGATTCGAAATGGCACATGAAGGAGGCCGATGTCGCCAAGTTGCAGGCGGCAAGCGCCAGCGCCGCAGCCGCGGGGCCGCACGGCTCCTACGGCATCGGTTTTGGCGGGCTTGACGCCAAGGCGGCGCTGTTCTGGGCCTTCGTCGGCGTTCCCCTGCTTTGGGGTGTCTGGAAGACATTGGAGAGCGCGGTCAAGATCTTCTGACCGCCGTCGAGACAGAAGCGGGATGCTCATCAGGCGTCCCGCTTCGTTGGCCTTTCAGACATCATCAGGAATGGGACTTAGGGGGATTGAAATGATTCGCACCCGAATTTGTATTCGAATTGGCCTTGCGGCCGTATTGCTCGTCGCTGGACTTCATACCGCATCCGCGCAGACGACAACGACACCTGCGGCGCCCACTGCAACGACGGAAGCAAAGCCTGGCAAGATGAAGCTCACCATGCAGAAGCTGAAAGACATGAAGGCGAAATGGGCGGCCAACAAACCGAAGCTCAAGGCCTGTCGCGCCGACGTGAAAGCCAAAGGCCTCGCCGGCGATGACCGCTGGTTCTACATCGAAGAGTGCATGAGCAAGACCTGAGATCGGGTTCCGTCCGACGCTTGCGTAAAGGGGCATGGCGGGCGACCGCCTGCCTCCTAAATCACTCTAGACACGCTCTAAATTGTCTTGCATCTGGCATACCAGAGACTAGAGTTGCTTCGAATTTGGCTTGGTGGCGCGACGCGGGAACCGGTCGTTCCGCTGATCGAATCAGGAAACGAAGGCGCATCGCTTGGCGATCCGGCCTAAAGTCATTACGCATTTGAAGAGAACGCGACGTCTCCATGAGCAGCAACGACGACGTTCACAAGGTCAGAGAATTCGAGCATCCGGGCCAGGGACGGAAGCGCGCCAAATCCACCCCCAAGGGACGGCAGGTTGATCCCACCGCCGCGCATGAGATCGCGCAGCTGCTCGGCGACAGGCCGCGGCGTCGCGACCTGTTGATCGAATATCTGCACCTGATCCAGGACAAGTACCGCCAGATCGCGGCCGCGCATCTCGCCGCGCTCGCCGACGAGATGAAGCTCGCGTTCGCGGAGGTGTTCGAGACCGCAACCTTTTACGCGCATTTCGACGTGGTGAAGGAGGGCGAGCCCGATATCGCGCCGCTGACCATCCGCGTCTGCGATTCGCTGACCTGCGCGATGCTGGGCGGAGAGAAGCTGCTTGCCGATTTGCAGGACGCGTCGGGTCCCGGCATCCGCGTGGTGCGCGCGCCCTGCGTCGGTCGCTGTGATACGGCGCCCGCCGCGGAAGTCGGACACAACTTTGTTGACCACGCCACGGTCGCCAATGTGATGGCGGCGGCGAAGGCAGGCGACACCCACGCGCATCTGCCCGACTATATCGGCTATGACGCCTATGTCGCCGGTGGCGGCTACAAGCTGCTCAATCGCCTGCGCTCGGGCGAGCTAGCGACCGACGACCTGCTGAAGGCACTCGACGACGCCTCGTTGCGCGGTCTCGGCGGCGCCGGCTTCCCGACGGGACGCAAATGGCGCGCGGTGCTGGGTGAACCCGGCCCGCGGCTGATGGCGATCAACGGCGACGAGGGCGAGCCCGGCACGTTCAAGGATCGCGTCTATCTCGAAAGCGATCCGCACCGCTTCCTCGAGGGCATGCTGATCGGCGCCCATGTGGTGCAGGCCTCGGATATCTACATCTACCTGCGCGATGAATATCCGGCATCGCGCGAAATCCTCGAACGCGAGATTGCAAAGCTGCCGCCGGGCGGTCCGACGCTGCATATGCGCCGCGGCGCCGGCGCCTATATCTGCGGCGAGGAATCCTCGCTGCTGGAAAGCATCGAGGGCAAGCGCGGCCTGCCCAGGCACAAGCCGCCTTATCCATTCCAGGTCGGCCTGTTCGGCCTGCCGACCTTGATCAACAATATCGAGACCTTGTGGTGGGTGCGCGATATCGTCGAGAAGGGCGCCGACTGGTGGAAGGGCCACGGCCGCCATGAGCGGCACGGCCTACGCAGCTTCTCGGTCTCGGGCCGCATCAAGAACCCCGGCATGAAACTCGCGCCTGCTGGCATCACCGTGCGCGAGCTGATCGACGAATATTGCGGTGGCATGGCCGACGGCCATCAATTCTATGCGTACCTCCCGGGTGGTGCGTCCGGCGGCATCCTGCCGGCGGCGATGGACGACATCCCGCTCGATTTCGGCACGCTTGAAAAATACGGCTGCTTCATCGGCTCTGCCGCGATCGTGATCCTGTCGCAAAAGGACAGCGTGCGCGCGGCCGCGTTGAACCTGATGAAGTTCTTCGAGGACGAGAGCTGCGGCCAGTGCACGCCGTGTCGCGTCGGAACCCAGAAGGCCGCACTGCTGATGCAGCAACCGGTCTGGAACCGCGCTCTCCTGGACGAATTGAGCCAGGCGATGCGCGATGCCTCGATCTGCGGGCTTGGACAGGCGGCATCGAATCCGCTTGCCACCGTGATTAAATATTTCCCTGACGAGTTCAAGGAAGCGGCCGAATGACGAAGATTACGTTCGAGCTCGACGGCAAGCAGGTCGAGGCCAATGCAGGCGAGACGATCTGGCAGGTCGCAAAACGCCAGGGTCGCGAGATTCCGCATCTGTGCTATTCGCCCGCGCCGGACTATCGTCCCGACGGCAATTGCCGCGCCTGCATGGTCGAGATCGAGGGCGAGCGCGTGCTCGCGGCGTCCTGCAAGCGCACGCCATCGGTCGGCATGAAGGTGAAGACGGAGAGCGCGCGCGCGGTTTCCGCGCAAAAAATGGTCATGGAGCTGCTGGTTGCCGATCAGCCGGCGCGCGAGACCTCGCACGATCCGGAGTCCAAATTCTGGCATTGGGCCGAAACCACTGGGGTCACCGAGAGCCGCTTCCCCGCCGCCGAGCGTTGGGCGACCGACGCCAGCCATCCGGCGATGCGCGTCAATCTCGATGCCTGCATCCAGTGCGGCCTCTGCGTGCGCGCTTGCCGCGAGGTCCAGGTCAACGACGTCATCGGCATGGCCTATCGCAGCCACGGCTCGAAAATCGTGTTCGATTTCGACGATCCCATGGGCGAGTCCACCTGCGTCGCCTGCGGCGAATGCGTTCAGGCCTGTCCGACCGGGGCCCTGATGCCGGCCGTAATGCTGGACGAGAAGCAGACCCGTGTCGTCTATGCCGACAAGAAGGTGGATTCGCTTTGCCCGTTCTGCGGCGTCGGCTGCCAAGTGACCTATGAGGTCAAGGACGAGAAGGTGATCTATGCCGAGGGCCGCGATGGCCCGGCCAACCGCAACCGTCTTTGCGTCAAGGGCCGCTTCGGCTTCGACTACATCCACCATCCGCATCGACTGACCAAGCCGCTGGTGCGGCTGCCGAATGCGAAGAAGGATTCCAACGACCAGGTTGATCCCGCCAATCCGTTCACGCATTTCCGCGAAGCGAGCTGGGAAGAAGCGCTCGACATCGCGGCCAGGGGCCTCGTCAAGATCCGCGACGAGAAGGGCGTGAAGGCGCTGGCCGGCTTCGGCTCGGCGAAGGGCTCGAACGAGGAGGCCTATCTGTTCCAGAAGCTGGTGCGCACCGGCTTCGGCTCCAACAACGTCGACCATTGCACCCGCCTGTGCCACGCCTCGTCGGTCGCGGCGCTGTTCGAAGGCCTGAGCTCGGGCGCCGTGTCGGCGCCGTTCTCGGCGGCGATGGACGCCGAGGTCATCATCGTAATCGGCGCCAACCCCACCGTGAACCATCCGGTCGCTGCGACTTTCATCAAGAACGCGGTCAAGCAGAACGGCGCAAAACTGTTTGTGATGGATCCGCGCCGTCAGACGCTGTCGCGTCATGCGACCAAGCATCTGCAGTTCAAGCCGGGCTCGGACGTCGCCATGCTGAACGCGATGATCCACACGATCATCACCGAAGGGCTGACCGACGATCAGTACATCGCCGGCTACACCGAGGGGTTCGAGGACCTCAAGGAGAAGATCAAGGAGTTCACGCCGGAGAAGATGGAGCCGATCTGCGGTGTCCCGGCGCAGACCCTGCGTGAGGTCGCGCGAACCTATGCGCGGGCAAAATCGTCGATCATCTTCTGGGGCATGGGCATCAGCCAGCATGTCCACGGCACCGACAATGCGCGCTGCCTGATTGCGCTGGCGCTGATCACCGGCCAGGTCGGCCGGCCCGGCACCGGCCTGCATCCGCTGCGCGGCCAGAACAACGTGCAGGGCGCTTCCGATGCCGGTCTGATCCCGATGTTCCTACCGGACTATCAGCCGGTCGGCCGCGACGACATGCGCGGTGCCTTCGAGAAGCTGTGGGGCCAGGATCTCGATCCCGTGCGCGGCCTGACCGTGGTCGAGATCATGAACGCGATCCATGCCGGCGAGATCAAGGGCATGTATATCGAGGGCGAGAACCCCGCGATGTCCGATCCCGATCTCCAGCACGCGCGCCAGGCGCTTGCCATGCTCGATCATCTCGTGGTGCAGGACCTCTTCGTCACGGAGACCGCATTCCACGCCGACGTCATCCTGCCGGCCTCGGCGTTTGCCGAAAAGGAAGGCTCCTTCACCAACACCGATCGTCGCGTGCAGCTCGCGCGCCAGGTGATCAAGCCGCCGGGCGATGCGCGGCAGGATCTCTGGATCATCCAGGAGATCGGCAAGCGCATGGGGCTGCCGTGGAATTATGCTGGTCCCGGCGAGGTCTTCACCGAGATGGCGGAGTTGATGCCGTCGCTGAAGAACATCACCTGGGAACGTCTGGTCCGCGAGGGCGCGGTCACCTATCCCGTCGACGGTCCCGACGTGCCCGGCAACGAGATCATCTTCACCACGGGATTTCCGACCGCGAGCGGCCGCGGCAAGATCGTTCCGGCCCACGTCATCCCGCCGGACGAGATTCCCGACGCCGAGTATCCGATGGTGCTCTCGACCGGCCGCGTGCTCGAGCATTGGCACACTGGCTCGATGACCCGCCGCGCGCAGGTGCTCGACCAGATCGAGCCGGAGGCGGTCGCGTTCATGTCGCCGAAGGACATGCACAGGAAGAAGCTCGCGCCGGGCGATTTCATCCGGCTCGAGACCCGCCGCGGCGCGGTCGAGGTCAAGGTCCGCTCCGACCGCGACGTTCCCGAGAACATGGTGTTCATGCCGTTCTGCTACGCGGAGGCGGCGGCCAATCTCCTGACCAACCCGGCGCTCGATCCATTCGGCAAGATCCCGGAGTTCAAGTTCTGCGCGGCCAGGGCCGAGCGCGCCGAGCTGCGGGACGCGGCGGAGTAGGGCGGCAGCGGTCGTTAGGCGGCGCAGGGATCCCACACCCCGGTGTCGTCCTGGCGAAAGCCAGGACCCATACCGCGTGATCCATCGATGTGGATGGTCGCAGTACCGAACTAGGAGTCTTCGCCAACGCCTCCCTGGGGTAATGGGTCCTGGCTTTCGCCAGGACGGCTCGGGGAGAGACTGCGCCGTACTCGTCCCTTCGCTCCTCGCAGCAGCGGTGCTAGACATCGCATATGTCCAAAGCCACCCCCGCCACACGCGCCCTCACAGCCGCCAGTGTAGCCTTCACCGTCCACTCTTACGACTACGATCCCGACGCCGAAAGCATCGGCCTCCAGGCGGCTGCCGCACTCGGCGAGGACCCCGCGCGCGTGTTGAAGACGCTGATGGCGCTGGTCGACGGCAAGCCGGTCTGCGTGATCGTCCCGTCCGATCAGGAAGTCTCGATGAAGAAGCTCGCCGCTGCTGTTAGCGGCAAGTCGGCGCAGATGATGAAGCCGCCTGAGGCCGAGCGCCTCACCGGCTACAAGGTTGGCGGTATCAGCCCGTTCGGGCAGCGGAAGCCCGTGCGCACCGTGATCGAGCAGAGCGCGCTCGCACATGACCAAGTGTACGTCAATGGCGGTCAGCGCGGACTGCAGGTGCGGCTCAGTCCAGGCGATGTGCGGGACGTGTTGAAGGCGATCGTCGCGGAACTGGTCGCCTGAGCGCGGCGTTCTGCTACTGCTTTTGCAACAGCTTCAGCCGACAGCGCAGCGCTTCGCCGATGTGTGCACGCGCAAGCTGCTCCGCTTTGCCGCCGTCGCGAACCGCGATGGCGTCGATGATGGCCTGGTGCTCGCCGTGGCTGGTCGAAGGGCGGCCCGATACGGTGAACGTAGTCGGACCGAGCAGAGCGATCCAGTCCTGCAATTCCCGCGAAGCGTTGTCGAGATAGCGGTTGCGCGCGGCGCGGCAGATCGCTTCGTGGAAGGCGCGGTTGAGCCTTGCCATTTCTCCTGCCATCTCGCCCGCGTCGGTCTCGGACGCTTCGACGAAAGCCTGCTCGATATCCCTGAGTGCATCGACCTCGGGCGCCGAGGCGTGCTCGGCGGCAAGTCGGGCGGCGGCGCCCTCCATGATCTCACGCATGGCGTAGAGTTCGAGCACCTCGGAGATGTCGAGGTTGCGCACGATCAGACCGCGGCCGCCGGCAGGTTCGACGAACCCGCGGGCCGCAAGCCGCCCCAGAGCCTCCCGCACCGGCGTGCGGCTGACCTTCAGCCGCTGGGCGACCTCTTCCTCGCGCAGGCGGTCGCCGGCGCGGTAGCTGCCGGCCTGCAGCGCCTCGCAGAGCGAGCGGAACACGGCTTCGCCGAGCGCCACGCCGCCGCCGCGCGCGATCGAGCCGCCTGCCTTTGTCGGGCGTCTTGCCATCCATCCTCGTGCTCGCCACGCGCATCCTGCCCATGCAGCGATGGCGCTTGCTGGATTTCTGTATATCTTTGTATACAAAAGTGCGCAATGGCGAACCGGATTGACCGGGGCCGCCTGCGGGGCAGAATGTCTCCGACTTCGTCGCATCGGGCAGACGGCATGAGCAGCAAATACGATGTGCTGGTGATCGGCGGCGGCAACGCGGCACTGTGTGCGGCGATCAGCGCGCGACGCGGTGGTGCGTCGGTGCTGGTGCTCGAAGGCGCGCCAAAATTCTATCGTGGCGGCAACACGCGCCACACCCGCAATATGCGCTGCGCGCATGACGAGGCGACCGAAATCCTCACCGGCCCCTACACCGAGGAGGAGTTCTGGGAGGATCTCCTGCGCGTCACCGGCGGCCAGACCGACGAGATACTCGCCCGGCACATGATCCGCGAGTCCAAGGACATTTTGAACTGGATCGTCGAGCAGGGCGTGCGCTGGCAGCCCTCGCTTGGCGGCACGCTGAGCCTCGGTCGCACCAACTCCTTCTTTCTCGGTGGCGGCCGCGCGATGCTGAACGCACTTTATCTCACCGCCGAGAAGCTCGGGGTCGAAGTCGAATACGACGCCGAGGTCACCGACCTCGTGATCGAGGACGGCATGTTTCTCGCCGCCTGCCTCAAGCGGCCTATCAAGGGCGACACCGAGATACGCGCGACGTCACTGGTCGCCGCCGCCGGCGGGTTCGAGGCCAACATCGAATGGCTGAAGCAATATTGGGGCGAGGCCGCCGACAATTTCCTGATCCGCGGCACGCCCTATAACCGCGGCTCAATCCTGAAGATGCTGCTCGCCAAGGGCGTGCAGGAGGTCGGCGACCCCACCCAGTGCCATGCGGTCGCGATCGACGCGCGCGCGCCGAAATTCGACGGCGGCATCATCACGCGGCACGATTCCGTCGTGTTTGGCATCGTTGTCAACAAGCACGCGCAGCGCTTCTATGATGAAGGTGAGGACATCTGGCCGAAGCGTTACGCGATCTGGGGCCGGCTGGTGGCCGCGCAGCCCGACCAGATCGCCTACATCATCTTCGATTCCACCGTGGTCACGAGCTTCATGCCGACGCTGTTCCCGCCGATCGCAGGGCAGACGATTGCCGAGCTCGCCGGCAAGCTCGAGCTCGATCCGGCCGCGCTGGAAAAGACCATCACCGAATTCAATGCCGCGGTGCGGCCCGGCACCTTCGACCACACCATTCTGGACGATTGCCGCACCGAAGGCATCACACCGCCGAAGACGCATTGGGCGAGGCGGATCGAGACGCCGCCCTACCTTGCCTATCCGGTGCGGCCCGGCATCACCTTCACCTATCTCGGCACGCGCGTGACCAGGGAGGCGCGGATGCTGATGGCTGACGGCAAGCCGTCGGCCAACATGTTCGCGGCCGGCGAGATCATGGCCGGCAACGTGCTCGGCAAGGGCTATGCCGCCGGCATGGGCATGACCATCGGCAGCGTGTTCGGACGGATCGCAGGACGGGAAGCGGCGAAACATGCACGGAACTAGGATTCTGGACGAGGCAGACCGTCTGATGACCGTCTGTAATTCCTGCCGCTATTGCGAGGGACTTTGCGCGGTATTTCCCGCCATGGAGATGCGTCGCGCCTTTTCCGACGGCGACCTCAATTATCTCGCCAATCTCTGCCATGGCTGCGGCGCCTGCTACGTCGACTGCCAGTTCTCGCCGCCGCACGAATTCAACGTCAACGTTCCGCAGACGCTGGCGATCGCGCGCGCGGAATCCTACGCGGCCTATGCCTGGCCACAGGCGCTGTCCGGTGTCTTCGCGCGTAACGGTCTCGTCATCAGCATCGTCGCCGCGCTCAGCATGGCCGCCTTCATCCTCGGCTTCGCGGCCCTGAACGACCGCACCGTGCTGTTCGGCGTGCACACCGGCCCCGGCGCTTTCTACAAGTTGATGCCGCACAACGCGATGGCGGCGTTGTTCAGCGCGGCCTTCCTTTATGCGATCTTCGCGCTGGTGATGAGCGTGCGCGCGTTCTGGCGGGATATCGGTCCACCGATCGGCGGCCGTGCGGACGGTGGCTCGATCTTTCAGGCGATGCGGGACGCTGGTGAGTTGCGCTATCTCCATGGTGGCGGCGTCGGCTGCTACAATGAGGATGACAAGCCGACCGACCGGCGCAAGCTTTTCCATCACCTGACCTTCTACGGCTTCCTGCTCTGCTTCGCCGCGACCTCGGTCGCCACGCTGTATCACTATCTGCTCGGGCGCGAGGCGCCGTATCCGTGGTGGGATCTGCCGGTGGTGCTCGGCACGCTCGGTGGCATCGGTCTGATCATCGGGCCGATCGGCCTGTTCGTCGCCAAGATGCGGCGCGATCCGGCGCTGCTCGACGAGCAGCGCTATGGCATGGATGTCGGCTTTATCGCCATGTTGTTCCTCACCGGCTTCACCGGCATGCTGCTTCTGATTCTGCGCGAGACTGCAGCCATGGGGCCGCTGCTGGCGCTGCATTTGGGTGCAGTGTTCGCGCTGTTCGTCACCATGCCGTACGGCAAGTTCGTGCACGGCATCTATCGCTTCGCGGCACTGGTGCGTTACGCGCAGGAGCGACGCAGCGATGCCGGTTCTTGATTCAGATGGTGCGGAAGCGGCCATCGCGCAGGAAAGCGATGGTCTGTTCGATGGCGGCGGCGTGACGCGGAAGTCCGGTATGGGACGCCTTCACGACGATATGGTCGGCCATGCCGGCGACCATCGCGCTTTGCACTGAGACCCGTCCGTCATTTGGCTTCGGCAGAACCAAGAGGCCGGCGACGGGATCGATGAAGCGGTTTCCCGCGATCACGCCGACGGGATAGTCCACCGCGGGCAGGGCGTCAGACCGGGGCGTGGACGTGGTGGTGAGCTCGAGTCCGGCGGGTCCGTAGAATGCGCTGTAGAGGCGATATCCGCTCAGGAGATCGGCGACCTCGCTGCCGCCGTTTGGCGTGCCCAGCATCACCACGCCGGCAAGCCGGTCCGGACGATATTTCGCGATATAGGCGCGCGTCACCAGACCGCCCATCGAATGCGCGACGAAATGCAGCGGCGCCTCACGCTCGGCGAAGCGGGCGACTTCCAGGTGAATATCGTCCGCGAGCGCCGTGATCGTCTTGCGGCGGCTGGCATAGTCGATGTTGAGCGTTGCAAAGCCGCTGGCCCGGAGCGCCCGTTCCAGTCTGATCAGGGACGCCGAGGTGCGCGCGATGCCGTGAAGCAGAACCACTCCAGGGCATCGCGCCTCGCTTGATTGAGACGCCTCGTGCATCTCTCTTACGCCACCTCGCGCTCCGGCGCGGATGCCTGCTCGCGGGCCATCGTCGTTGCGGTGACGTAGTCGGTCTTGCCGGTGCCGAGCAATGGCACCTTGTCGACCACCATGATCGCTGCGGGAACGGTCAGCTCGGACGCGCCGATCGTCTTTGCGTGGCCCTGCATGGCGCTACGCTCGGCGTTCTTTTCCGTCGTCAGCAGCACGATGCGCTCGCCCTTGCGCGGGTCCGGGATCGACACGGCGACCGATGCGGCCTGCGGCCACAGCGTCGTCGCGATGTTCTCGACCGCCGACAGCGAGACCATTTCGCCGGCGATCTTGGCAAAGCGCTTGGCGCGTCCCTTGATGGTGATGAAGCCGGCCGGGTCGATCGCGACGATGTCGCCGGTGTCGTGCCAACCCTCGGCGAGCGGTTCGAGAACGCCCGGATTTTCGGCCCGCAAGTATCCGAGCATCACGTTCGGTCCGCGCACCGACAGGCGTCCACCTTCCTCGATGCCGGGGACGGGGTCGAGGCGGCTTTCCATCAGCGGCGACAGGCGGCCGACCGTGCCGGGACGATTGGCCATGGGCGTGTTCATCGCCAGCACCGGCGCGGTCTCGGTGACGCCATAGCCTTCGAGGATGCGGATGCCGTAACGCTCCATGAAGACCTGCCGGGTGCGATCCTTGACCGCCTCGGCGCCGGCGATCACCAGACGCAGGGTGCGGAAGTCGTAGGCATGGGCCGAGCGTGCATAGCCGGTGAGGAACGTGTCGGTGCCGAACAGGATCGTGGCGCCGGTCTGGTAGATCAGCTCGGGAACGATCCGGTAGTGCAGCGGCGAGGGGTACATGTAGATCGGAATGCCCGCGAGCAGCGGCATCACCATTCCGCCGGTCAGCCCGAAAGAATGGAACACCGGCAGCACGTTGAACACCTTGTCATTGGCGTTGGCATCGACCCGCGCCAGCGCCTGTGCGGCGTTGGCAAGGATATTGCGGTGGGACAGCACCACTCCCTTCGGCGTGCCTTCCGAGCCCGACGTGAACAGCACGACGGCCGGATCGCCCGCCTGGCGGACGACGCGCGGCGTGGTACCGGCGAGCAGGCCCTTGATCTTGTCGGCCGTGCCGATCGAAGCACGGACGTCCTCGAGATAGACCATTCGGGCCTCTGCGGAGATCGCGGCCATCAACTTGTCGAGCTTGCCCTTCTCGATGAAGGCTTTCGACGTCAGCACGGTCTTGACCTGCGCGGCTTTCATGGCGGCGAGCACGTTGACCGGGCCGGCCGAGAAGTTCAGCATCGCCGGCACCCGGCCGATATTCTGCAGCGCCATGAAGACGACGGCAACGCCTGCGGAATTCGGCAGCAGCACGCCGACATTCTCACCGACAGCGGTGCCGTTCTCCAGCTTGCGGCTCAAGACCTGGGCGCCCAGGATCAGCTTGCGATAGGTCAGCTTGGTGCCGAGCGCGTCCTCGACGATGACCTTGCCGGTGTCGCGGTCGCGATAGGCGTGTCCGAGCGCTTCGAAGAGAGTGTGATCGAGCATGGCGTTCTTCACCATGGCGTCGATCATCACGTCCTGAAGTGCTGCGCCCGCGGCATTGCGGCGCGTCTTGCCCTTGAGCGACGGATCGACCGGCAGCTTAACCGGCGGCAGGATAGTGACGGTCACCCGCGGAAACCACGTGCGCTTGATCTGGCTGCCGTTGAGATAGCTGAGATGCGAACGCTGGGCGCCTTCGATGCGGATCGGGACGACGACCGCGTCGGCCTTGTCCGCGATCATCGCTGTGCCGTCATAGACCTTCATCAGCGAGCCGGAGACGGTGATGCGTCCTTCCGGGAAGATCACCACCGGCTCTCCGGCGGCGACGAGCTTGATGAGGTCGCGCGCGGCCAGCGGCTTGCTGGGGTCCATGGTGTAGTGCTTGACCACCCGCAGGAACGGCTTGGCCCACCAGGCCTTGGCGATGCCGGTATCAACCGCGAAGCTCGCGTCGATCGGCAGCACGGCGTGCAGCAGCGGGCCGTCGATCAGGCTGACATGGTTGGGCGCGATCAGCATGCGCGTGCCAGCAGGCGGCAGGTTCTCCAGCCCGCGGACCTCGGTGCGGAACAGCGCGCGGAATAGCAGCCCGCCAAAGTCGCGAACGCCTTCCTTGCCCCACTTCGTCAGCACGAACCAGACTGCGCCGAAGCTGGCGACGCCGAGGCCGAAGAAAATCCAGCCGATGTGCAATCCGCCGGCCTGCAACAGCGCGACGAACAGCGAGCCGGCTACCATGAAGGCGGCCTGCAGCACGTTTCCGGCGGCGATGATGCGGGCGCGCTCGGAGGGGGCGGACCAGGCCTGGACGGCGGCGAAGGAAGGCACGACGAACAGCCCGCCGCCGAATGCGAAGGCGACGAAATCGACCAGCATGCGCAGGCCCGCGAACGAGGTCGCGAAGTCGGCGGCGGTGATGTCCTGGCCCTTGGCGGTCACGCCGATCGCCCAGGCGAGGTCGAGGCCGGCAAACCCCATCATGATGGCGCCGATCGGCACCAGCGCGAGGTTCGGGCGAACATGGCTCAGATTCGCGGCGAACAGCGAGCCGATGGCAATGCCGATTGCGAAGATCGCGAGACACAACGTCACCACGCCCTCGGTGCCACCGATGACCTCCTTGACCAGCGCCGGCAGCAGCGAGAGCACGATGGCGCCCACCAGCCAGAACCAGGAGACGATCACGGTGCCGTCCCACAGCCGATGGTCGGCGTGCAAGGTCTTCAACAGGCCGAGCGTCGAGGTCCAGGGATTGCCGTTGACCGGCAGATCGGGTGCGGACGGCGTCGTCGCGGGAATGCGGGAGGCGAAGGCCCAGGACAGCAGGGCCAGCACGACCACGGCCGATGCGACCCAGCCCATATGCGCGGAGCCGGCCACGAACTGGCCGCCGGCAACGGTGCCGAGCAGGATGGCCATGAAGGTCGCGCCTTCGACCAGCGCGTTGCCGGTCGCGAGCTCGCCGAGCTCGAGCTGGTCCGGCAGCATCGAATATTTCACGGGACCGAACAGCGCGGCGATGACGCCGAACAGTGCGAGCGCTGCGAACAGCAGCGGCACCGAGTGCAGGAAGAAACCGGCCGCGGCAAAGCCCGCGGCAAAGATCTCGGCGAATTTGAGCCGCCTTGCGACGACGGATTTGACATATTTGTCGGCGAGCTGGCCGCCGAGCCCGGACAGGATGAAGTAGGGGAAGATGAAGACGGCGCCCGCGACCGTCACCAGCGCATCTCCGTGGCCGGTCGCGGCACTGTAAAGCAGGATGATGACGAGTGCGTTCTTGAGCACGTTGTCGTTCAGCGCCGAGAAGAATTGCGCCCAGAACAGCGGCGCGAAGCGGCGTGACGACATCAAATCCCTGATCATGACTAGTCCTGTTTTGGAAACGCTGTCTGAGGTTGTTTCATTGTCCGATGGGCGTCGGGACCGGAGGAGATGCGACGGGCATTTGCGGGTTGACGACGATCGTCCCCGGCCTGCTCTGCGCCTTTGCCTTCCGATCCTGTTGGTCTCCGCGTGGCGACATTTGGTTCGCAAATGGTTGGTCGCGGCTCTATCACGCTCCGGCAAGGAGGCGTGCGCGCCTCAGGTGAGATGGGCGAGGCGGCGAAAGGGCGAGAGGCGGCCGAGCAGGTTAAAGCGGCGGCCCTCATGACGAACGCGGCGGTTGGCCCGCCACATCCGGAAGGTCGCGCGGCGCTCGGTCAGGACGCCGGCAATGTCGCAGGCATTTGCGATGCGATCGATCGGCCCCATTGCGAGCCGCAGGAGGGCGCGGCCAAATCCGGTCACGAGAGCTGTGGCGTCATCGACGAAGGTGGAGGCGATATCAACAGCGAGGGTTTGCATTTTGAAGGTCTCCGGGCTAGCTTGAACATTGTTCAGATGAGTAGCCTGAAAATGAACAATGTTCAAGACGAATCGTTGCGAGACCGAAAAAAATCTCGACGGCGGCAGCAGATCGTGGAGATCGCTCGCAGCATTATTGCCACTAAAGGGCTGAAATCGTTGAAAGTCCGGGACGTCGCTGACGCCGCCGGCTGCTCGGTTGGAAGTGTCTATAACGAGTTCGGCGACTTCGACGGCGTAATCCTGACCGTGAATCGGGAGACCGTTAATGCCCTAACGGTGCGGCTGGGCCAAGTTCCAGCCGAGGATCCGGTTCGCCAGCTCTATGGGCTGGCTGCGACCTACCTCGAATTCTTCGCGGAGCACGCGAATCTGCTGCGCTCGCTGTTCGAACATCGGATGGAGGACGACCGCCCTTACCCCGATGACATCCTTCAGATGGTGATGGAGGCCTTCGCGCTGATGCATGCGCCCCTGGTGCGGCTGCTTCCGAAGGCAGACGACGTGCAGATCGCGCTGCTGTCACGCACCCTGTTTTCCGCCGTGCACGGGATCATCTCGCTCGGCCTCGAAGAGCGCATGGTGGCCGTACCGCCGCAGATGCTGCGCCAGCAGGTCGAACAATTTCTGGATGCGCATCTCGCGGGGCTCGGGATTCTGCCAATGCGATAACGTGCTGAGCGCTGCTATGCGCTGGCGGCCTTGCGCTGCCGCGAGGTGACGACGACGACGTCCGTCGTCCCGTTGTCGACCTGAACACGGTTGCGTCCGTTCTCCTTGGCGCGATAGCAGGCGGCATCCGCGCGCCGCATCGCGTCCTCGAGCGTGGCGTTGCCGTCGGTGATGCAGGCAACGCCGATACTAGCCGTCACTGCAAAGCAACGATCGTCCCAGGCGAAGACGGATAGCTCGAGCGACCGGCGCAGCCGTTCGGCGATATCCACGGCGTCGTACGGCGTGCATCGGGGAAGGATTAAGCCGAATTCGTCACCGCCGAGCCGGGCCACCAGGTCATGCGGCCGCCGCTCCTGTAGCAGGAGGCGCGAAATCTGGCGGAGCAGACGGTCGCCGGCGAGGTGACCGCAACTGTCGTTGACGTCCTTGAACTGGTCGAGATCGAGCAGGATCAGGCCCAGCGAACCCGCCGCGGTGTCGTCCAGCTCGCTTTGCAGGCGGGCCTCGAAGGCGCGACGGTTGGACAAGCCGGTCAGCCAGTCGTGCGACGCCTGCCAGGCCAGGCGCTCCTTCTCGGCATGCAGGGCATCCTCGAAAGCCTGTCGTTGCAGCACCAATCGCCGCGTGTGCCAGATCAGGAGCAGGATCAGCGTCACGGCTGTGACGATATTGACGCCAGTCAGCGTCATCTTGATGGCGCGCGAGCCTTCGCCGAGGACGGTGGAGAACCGGTTGGCGTGCACCGTGAACTGAGTGTTGAGCTCCGACAGCCGCGACGACAACAATTGCAGGCGGTTGCCGTCCTGAACCGGCCCGTTCTTCGACTCTGACCGGATGACCTCGCCGAACACGCTCAGCTCCAGCAGCATGGGGTCGGTGGCGGCCCACTCGCGGATCGCTTCCTTGAGAAAGCTGACCTGTTTGAAGTAGCGAAACAGCCAAATCAGTCCCGGCACGTCATCGGGATGGTTGCCGCCTTGCAGGAAGCCGATGCGGGCGGCCTCGACGTCGACCGGATCGCGCTCGAGTGCCCAGCGCGCGAACTCGTCGCCGATGGGAACGGCCAGCGAGGTCTGATATTGCGCAAACTGGCTGGCGTCGCCCGAATGCAGATAGAGATTGAGGAAATAGACGGCGTTCTTCTGCGAGCGGGACCATAGCGCTTCGCCCGCGACATAGGCGCGGACCGAGGACATAACCTCCAGGCTGAATCCGGCGATCGCCGCCTGCAGCAGAACGACCGTGACGAAAGGCGAGACGAGTTTGACGACGTGAAGGAAGTTGCGTCCCTTCGTTGACGGCGCTGTTCTGCGAAACACGTTGCGTTTCCCCAAGTCGCTCAACGACCCCAGCGGAGCGATCCGCTCATAACGCGGATTACGCGCGAAAGGTGCTTAACTCGACTTGAAAATGCCAGGAGACTGCGTCGCAGGGTGAAGGCGTTGTGAAGCGGATGCTGGCAGATCGTTGCAAATGCCGTCGAACCGGAACTGACGCGACATCGGCGAGCCGATGTCGCGCATTCGCCCCAAGTGGTTTACCCGATGGAGAGATTGCCCTGCCGCTAGACCAGCACCGGCTTGCGCACGCGGCCGGCGTCGCCGAAGACGCGCAAATAGCGCTCGATCTCCGAAGGCAGGCCGGTCGCCTTCTCGGGATTGTCGGAGAGCTTGACGGCCGGATGTCCGTCGACCGATGACACCTTGCAGACCAGCGAAATCGGATCGAGATTGAACGATCCGTCCGGCGTGCAGCCGACGAAATCATTGGTGAGATTGGTGCCCCAGCCGAACGAGAGCCGCACCCGGCCAGTGAAGTGGTGGTAGGTCTCCTCGATCGAGCCAACGTCCATCGCGTCGGAGAACACCAGCAGCTTGTCCTTGGGATTGCGGCCCTTCTGCTCCCACCATTTGATGATCTCCTCGCCGGCCTGGATCGGCGGCGCGCTGTCGGGGCGGAAGCCGGTCCAGTCTGCAACCCATTCCGGCGCATCGCGCAGGAACGCCTTGGTGCCAAAAGCGTCGGGCAGCGCGATCAGGAGGTTGCCGCCATAGGTCTGGCGCCACTGGTCGAGGATGCGATAGGGCGCCCAGCGCAATTCCTCGTCGTCCTTGGCGAGCGCCGCGGCGACCATCGGCAGTTCATGGGCATTGGTGCCGATGGCTTCGAGATCATTGTCCATCGCGAGCAGCACGTTGGAGGTGCCGATGAAGGACGGGCCCAGGCCTTCCTTCACGGCCTCCACGCACCAGCGCTGCCAAAGGAAGCCATGGCGGCGACGGGTGCCGAAATCGGAGAGCCGCAAGCCATCCAGTTTGCGCAGCCGCTCCACCTTGGTCCAAAGCTTGGCCTTGGCGCGGGCATAGAGCACGTCGAGCTCGAAGCGGCCGCGGCCCTTCATCGCTGCGCGCGAGCGCAATTCGTTGAGAATGGCGAGCGCAGGAATCTCCCACATCGTGGTATGGCTCCACGGCCCGTGGAAGTGCAGCTCGTACTGGCCTTCGACCTTGCGCAGCTCGTATTCGGGCAGCCGGAATTCGGCGAGCCAGCGGATGAAGTCCGCCGAGAACATGTGGGTCTTGCCGTAGAAAGTGTTACCGGCAAGCCAGATCAGCTCTTTCTTGGTGAAGCGGATGGTGCGGGCGTGGTCGAGCTGGGCGCGCAGCTCGCCCTCGTCGATGATTTCGGCGAGCCGCACATGGCGCGATCGGTTGATGACCGAGAATGTCACCTGCTGATGCGGGTAAGATTCCCGAATCATTTGCAACATCAATAGTTTGTAGAAGTCGGTATCAAGCAGGCTGCGGATGATGGGATCCAGCCGCCAGCTGTGATTATAGGTTCGGCTCGCAATGTCGGTCACTGTCATGGGGGAATTCTAGCGTGGCTCCCGGTGCGCAACCAGTGGATTTGGCGAAGGGCAGGTCACCGCCGAGCATCCGGTTGCGCGAGGGCGGCTCGAAATCGCCCAGAGAGCCCGTTCGCGTACCGGTCTGCGGATGGCCGGGTGGCCTACCTGGCCTCGGACCCTCCCGTGAGCGTGACGCGGGGGCCGTGCCGATCGTTGCCCGTGTTGAGCGTATTCGCGATTGGAACGAGGAGAGAAAGGACCGACGGCGTTACCGAGAACAGGTTCGACGAACTGGTCGCCGACCGTTGCCGGCCGAGGAGCAGGGCGGCGTCGCCGGCATATCGAACGACCATTTGCCGGCAAATGGGAACGGGCCTTCGACACCGATGAGTGGTCCGGCGCCAAGGAAGCTCGCGCGCGTATCGCGCAATGTCGAGAGCGTTGTGGAAAAGCTGGTGATCGCCGGAAAGCCAGGCAACGCAACACCAGTGCTCGTCGCAGCCCGGACGTCCGAGCTTGAGCTCCGGGTGACGAATTCGGCAACGCGAAGGCTTGCGGCATATGCCCGCGACGGATTTCTGGCCCGTTGCGAAACAGCAGCGATCGCCGGGACTACGGAATTGTCCTGCTGTGATCGGGCCCCGGTCCAGGCAGGTTCGCTCGTCGCGCGTTCGCCTTGCGATTGCGAGCGTGCAGAGCCGTTGTCTACACTTCCCGTCGGCTCAGAAACGCCAGCCGCTCGAACAGATGCACGTCCTGCTCGTTCTTGAGCAGCGCACCGTGCAGCGGCGGGATCAGCTTGCGCGGATCGCGTTCGCGCAACTGCTCGACGCTCATGTCTTCGTTGAGCAGCAGCTTGAGCCAGTCGAGCAGCTCCGAGGTCGACGGCTTCTTCTTCAACCCGGGCACTTCGCGGACCTCGAAGAAGATGCGCAGGGCTTCCTCGACCAGCCGCTTCTTGATGCCGGGGAAGTGGACATCGACGATCCGGGTCATGGTATCGGCATCGGGGAACTTGATGTAGTGGAAGAAGCAGCGGCGCAGGAACGCGTCCGGCAGCTCCTTCTCGTTGTTGGAGGTGATCATCATGATCGGGCGCTGCTTGGCCTTGATCGTCTCGCCGGTCTCGTAGACATGGAATTCCATGCGGTCGAGCTCGAGCAAAAGATCGTTCGGGAATTCGATATCGGCCTTGTCGATCTCGTCGATCAGCAGCACCGGGCGCTGCTCGGCGGTGAAGGCATCCCACAGCTTGCCGCGCTTGATGTAGTTCTTGATGTCAGACACGCGCGCATCGCCCAGCTGGCTGTCGCGCAGGCGCGACACCGCGTCGTATTCGTAGAGGCCTTGCTGTGCCTTGGTGGTGGACTTGATGTGCCAGGTCAGAAGCGGGGCGTTCAGCGCCTTCGCCACTTCCTCCGCCAGCACCGTCTTGCCGGTGCCGGGCTCGCCCTTGATGAGCAGCGGGCGCTCCAGCACGATCGAGGCATTGACCGCGACCTTGAGATCGTCGGTCGCAACATAGTCCTTGGTGCCGGTAAATTTCATCGCGCGTCCTTGTTGGTCGTCGTCCCGGCATTGCCCCGGTCGCGACATGGGAACGGCCGCGCGTGGCGGCCGTTCCTGGTTCGGTCAGGCTTTCAGACCCGTTTTATCAGCGAAAGGATGACGAGCACAATCACCGCGCCGATCGTGGCATCCACGATGGCTCCGACCGTGCCCGTTGCGAGCTGGATATGCAGCTGAGGGAGAATCCAGCTCGCCACGAGTGCACCGATGATGCCGACGACGATGTTGCCGATCAGCCCAAATCCCGCCCCATGGACAATCTTGCCGGCAAGCCAGCCTGCGATCGCGCCAATGATGAGCGCTGCGAGAATTCCCATTGCAAACGTCCCCAAAACAACCCCGTGAGACCGCCAATTCTAGAGCAAAAACCCTCCCGGTCCAGCGCAGAGCAGTGGCCTCCGCCCCTTGACGTTCGCCCCCCGACGGGCAATCTGTCACCCATGTTCCTGCAATTCTTCACCTCTCTGCGCGACGCGCAGGTCCCCGTGACGCTGCGCGAATACCTCACGCTGATGGAGGCGCTCGATGCTGATCTGTCGGACTATTCGGTCGAGAATTTCTATTATCTGTCGCGCACCTCGCTGGTGAAGGACGAGCGCAACCTCGACAAGTTCGATCGCGTCTTCGGCACCGTGTTCAAGGGACTGGAAAGCCTGCTCGACGCCATGGAGGGGGCCGAGATCCCCGAGGAATGGCTGAAGAAGCTCGCCGAGAAATACCTGACCGACGACGAGAAGAAGCAGATCGAGGCCATGGGCTGGGACAAGCTCATGGAGACCCTGAAGAAGCGCCTCGAGGAGCAGAAGGGCCGCCATCAGGGCGGCTCGAAATGGATCGGCACGGCGGGCACCTCGCCGTTCGGCGCCCATGGCTACAATCCCGAAGGCATACGCATCGGCCAGCACAAGAACCGCAACAACCGCGCCGTGAAGGTGTGGGACAAGCGCGAGTTCAAAGACCTCGACGGCAATGTCGAGCTCGGCATCCGCAACATCAAGGTGGCGCTGCGGCGCCTGCGCAAATTCGCGCGCACCGGCGCGCCTGATGAACTCGACCTCGACACCACCATCCGCGAAACCGCCAATCACGGCTATCTCGACGTGCACATGCGGCCCGAGCGCCGCAACGCGGTGAAGCTGCTGGTGTTCTTCGACATCGGCGGCTCGATGGACGCGCATATCGAGCAGGTGGAGGAGTTGTTCTCGGCGGCGAAGAGCGAGTTCAAGCACATGGAATATTTCTACTTCCACAACTGCCTCTATGAAGGCGTGTGGAAGCAGAACAAGCGCCGCTTCACCGACCGCACCCCGACCTGGGACGTGCTGCACAAATACCCGCACGACTACAAGATCGTGTTCGTCGGTGACGCCTCGATGTCGCCTTACGAGATCATGGTACCCGGCGGCTCGGTCGAGCACGTCAACGAGGAGCCCGGCTCGGTCTGGCTCGACCGCATCATCCGCACCTATCCGCATGCGGTGTGGCTCAACCCTGTGCAGCAGAAGCATTGGGACTATTCGGAATCCACCACCATCATCAAACGCATCTTCGCCAACCGCATGTATCCGATCACGATCGAGGGGCTCGAGGGTGCGATGAAGGAATTGACGCACTAGCTGTTGTCATTCCGGGGCTCGCGCAGCGAGAACCCGGAATCCATCGGGCCGCAGCACGTGTAGACAAATGGATTCCGGGCTCGTGCTGCGCACGCCCCGGAATGACAACAAGAGGGAGAGCCACATGCCCCAGACCATCACCCGCGGCATCAAGGCGCTGATCGACGAGGCCAATGCCGAGATCGAGACGCTCACCGCCAAGGACGCCATCGAGATCTCGAAGAACGGCGACGTCGTTATCGTCGATATCCGCGATCCCCGCGAGATCGAGCGCGACGGCCGCATTCCCGGCGCGTTCGCCTGCACCCGCGGCATGCTCGAATTCTGGATCGATCCGCAGAGCCCTTATGCCAAGCCGGTGTTCCAGGAGGACAAGAAGTTCGTCTTCCATTGCGCCGGCGGCCTGCGCTCCGCGCTAGCCGCCAAGACCGCGCAGGACATGGGCCTCAAGCCCGTCGCCCACATCGCCGGCGGCTACGCCGCCTGGCGCGACGCCGGCGGGCCGGTGGAGCAATGGGAGCCGAAGAAGAAGGGGTGAGGGTCCTGCGCTGCCGCTCCAATTTTCGGCGTCATTCCCCGAAGGCGGGGAATCCAGTACGCCGCGGCCTATCGATTGAAGCACAATCGTCTCGGCGTACTGGATCGCCCGTTCCTAGTGCGCAATTGCGCACTGGCCGGGCGATGACAGCGGAATTTGCCGCGCGCCGTATCAAACTCTCTCGCGCTGCGCGCGCACCGTAATGACTGCAAGGAAAAGCCAATGACCACCCCCACCGATCCCCTCGTCTCCACCGAATGGCTCGCCGCCCACATCAATGACGCCAACGTCAAGGTGCTCGACGCCAGCTTCAAGCTGCCGGGTGTGCTGCCATTGCCGAAGGATGATTACCTTGCCGCGCATCTGCCGGGCGCTGTGTTCTTCGACGTCGACGCGGTCTCGGACCACTCCAACCCGCTGCCGCACATGTATCCGAGCGCCGAGCAGTTCGGCCGCGACGTCGGCCAACTCGGCATCTCCAATGCCGATACTGTCGTGCTCTACGATGCCGGCGGCTGGGTCGCTGCTCCCCGCGCGTGGTGGATGTTCCTGGCCTTCGGCCACGGCAATGTGCGCATCCTCAATGGCGGCCTGAAGAAGTGGCGCGCCGAGGGGCGTCCGGTCGAAAGTGGCGAGGCGAAGCCGAAGCCCGCGACGTTCAAGGCGAGCTACGATTCCAAGCGCGTGCGTAGCATGCAGCAATTGATCGCCAACGTCGAAAGCCGTGTCGAGCAGGTGATCGACGCGCGCGCCGCCGACCGGTTCGAGGGCCGGGCGCCCGAGCCGCGCGCGGGCATTCGCTCCGGCCATATCCCGGGCGCTCGCAACGTGCCCTATAACCTGCTGTTCGACGCCGCGACCGGCACGATGAAGCCGCTCGATGATCTCCGCGCGGCCTTCACGAACGCCGGCGTCAGGCTCGATGCGCCGATTGTGACGAGCTGCGGCTCCGGGGTCTCTGCCGGCGTGCTGACGCTGGCGCTTTATCGCCTCGGCATCACCGACACCGCGCTCTACGACGGCTCATGGTCGGAATGGGGCCAGGAAAAGGGACCGCCGATCGCAACGGGGCCGGCGTAACCCTACTGACGTGCGCGCGCGGTCGTCGTTGCGGCGAGGGTGGGTTGCGGCTGCCCGAACGGATCGAGTTGCTGAACCGGCGGCGGCGGACGCCGGACAATGCGGCGGCGCTTCTTCACCCGGTGCGCCCGCGGCTTAGTCGCCTTGCTCTCCGGCGAACTGCTGTCGGCCTTAGCGTCGGCCTTGGCCTTCGCCGGCGGATCCTTCCAGGCCGTGGTTGCCAGGTTATTCAATGCGGCGAACTTCGCGCTCGCCATGTCGAACGTGGACGAAGCCGAGGCTGCGCTGGGGGCGGCAGGTGTTGGTTTGCTTGTGAGAGCGATCGAAACCGGCTTGGCCTCGGCGATGGATGCGCTGGCGTCGGCCGGAGTAAGCGTGTTGCTTGAGGCCGGCGCCGCGGCGTCCGTCGTCGTCTCGGCCTTGGCCTCGACATTGGCCGGTTCGGCCGGGACGTCAGCCGGAGCTGCAACGACCTGCGGCTGACCGTCGGTCTCGGTTGTCACCACGACGACCGGCTCGGGCTCGCTCATCGGCAGCGCGATGGTCGGGACTTGATCGCGCAGCGACGGCGTCGGATCGGTGGCCGCCTCCGGCTCGGCGCGCAGGACCGCGAGCACCGGCTGGGCCGGCTCGGGAGCTTGTGCAAACACCTGCTCCTGCGGACCATTCCGCCAGGAGGGGTTGCTGACATACTGCTCATGGCTCGCCCGCAGCAGCGCGGCGGCGCCCAGGCCGAATACCAGGATGGAGGCTGACAGCAGGATCGCGGCAAACAGAAAGCGAAAGCCGGGAAGCATCGAGGGATTGCGAATTTCCGCCCCGGCGGCGAAGTGGCCAGGGCCCATGAGCCATCTGAACGCGGTGACGGTACTGCTTGCCGCGTTCGCCACGCGGGGGATCGAAGCTCAAAGCGGCGGCGAATCAGGCTGATTCGAACATACCGCAACGATTCCGCGCCGTTCCGTAAAAAACAGAGCCGGCTAGTCCAGCAATCTCGGGCGTGGGCTGATTTTCGTCCCGTGATGCAACCAGGCAACGGTAGTCTTGCGGATCACAAATCGGCAAATCAGGCACAAATCCGCCTGTCATGTCTTGAATGTGCCGCTATCTTCCGTCATCTGGCCGTTAACGGTCCGGACGGGGCCCGGGGACTATACAAGAGCGATGATGATCAAACATTTTCTGACGATATGCGCTGCCGCAACAGTCGCTGCGGCGGGAACCTCGCTCGCGCAGGCCCAGAGCTATCCGGTCCAGCAGGCGCCGAGCTATGGCGCGCCGGCCGAATATCGGCCCGGCGACCGCGCGCCGAATTTCGACGCTATGGACGATGAAGACGATGCGATGCCGCAGGCAGCGCTGCCGCCGCCCGGCCCGGATCCGCGCTACGGCCGTCCGCCCGGCGCTCCCCCGGTGTATTCCGCCGCGCCGCCGCAGGGGCCGGTGATGTCGCCCGATGATCCCCGTTATGGCCGTCCCGCCGGCGCCCCCGTCTACTCGGCCGCGCCGCCGCAGGGTCCCGTGACATCACCCGACGATCCGCGCTACGGCCGCCCTGCCGGCCCGCCTGCGGTGATCTACGCCGATCGTCCGGCGCA
>NZ_VSST01000009.1 GCF_019402665.1 Bradyrhizobium canariense | reverse complement strand
AGAATCGCAGATTCGCGATTTACGCAAAGCCCTCGCTTGCGGGGGAGGGCTGGGGAGGGGGTGCTTCAGCGATGGGATTGTCGAAGTTTACGGAGCGTATCCCGGCGAGGAGAAAGCCCCCACCCGGCGCTTCGCGCCGACCTCCCCCGCAAGCGGGAGAGGTTGCAGCGAGCGCTTGGCCAGCAGTTCGAAATCCAAAAGCCAGCGGCCTCAGATATCGATCGTCGCGCTCAGCGAATGTTCCTGGATGAAGTCGCGGCGCGGCTCGACCACGTCGCCCATCAGCTTGGTGAAGATGTCGTCGGCCTCGTCGACCTCCTTGACCTTCACCTGGAGCAGTGATCGCGCATTGACGTCCAGCGTCGTCTGCCAGAGCTGCTCCGGATTCATCTCGCCCAGCCCTTTGTAACGCTGCAGCGAGACGCCCTTGCGGCCGGCGTCGGTGACCGCTTCGAACAGATCGACCGGGCCGTAGACCATGTGCTCGGCGTCCTTGCGCCGCAGCTTGCCGGGGCGGGCATAAACGTCCTGGAGCTTGAGCGTATACTCGTCGAGCTTGCGGGCTTCGACCGAGCCCAGAAACGCGTCGTCGATGAGGGCGACGTCCTTGACGCCGCGCACCGTGCGCTCGAACTGGAAGCCATGGCCTTCCAAATATTGACCGACCCAGCCGCGCTCGACCTCGTCGGCGAGCGTGTCGAGGCGGGCGGCGATGTATTGCGCGGCCGCGGCGGCTTTCTCCGGATCGCCGTAGATCGCCTTGTTGAGCACGCCGGTGATGGCGGCCTGCTCGATCACCTTGCGATTGTAGCGGGTGTGCAGGCTGCGCAGAACGCCGCGGACGGCGCGGGCGTCGTCGACCAAAGAGCGCAGGTCGCGGCCGGTACGATCGCCGCCAGTGCCGGGAATATAGACGCAGTCGTCTAGCCCGGTATCGATCAGATAGTCTTCCAGCGCCCGCTCGTCCTTCAAATATTGCTCGGACTTGCCGCGGTTGACCTTATAGAGCGGCGGCTGGGCAATGTAGAGATAGCCGCCGTCGATGATCTCGCGCATCTGCCGGTAGAAGAAAGTGAGCAGCAGCGTGCGGATGTGGGCGCCGTCGACGTCGGCGTCCGTCATCACGATGATCTTGTGATAGCGCAGCTTCTCGATCGAGAATTCGTCGCTGATGCCGGTGCCGAGCGCGGTGATCAGCGTGCCGATCTGCTCGCTGTGCAGCATTTTGTCGGGACGCACACGTTCGACATTGAGGATCTTGCCGCGCAGCGGCAGCACGGCCTGGAATTCGCGGTTGCGGCCCTGCTTGGCACTGCCGCCTGCCGAGTCACCCTCGACGATGAAGAGCTCGGATTTCGCCGGGTCCTTCTCCTGGCAGTCGGCGAGCTTGCCGGGCAGCGAAGAGACCGACAGCGGGCTCTTGCGCGTCAGCTCGCGCGCTTTTCGCGCGGCTTCGCGGGCCGCGGCCGCCTGGATCACCTTGCCGACGATCATCTTGGCTTCGGAAGGGTGCTCCTCGAACCAGGCCTGCAGCGCCTCGTTGAGCACGTTCTCGACCACGGGGCGCACTTCCGAGGACACCAGCTTGTCCTTGGTCTGCGACGAAAATTTTGGATCCGGCACCTTCACCGACAGCACGGCGGTGAGGCCTTCGCGGCAATCATCGCCGGTCAGCGCGATCTTTTCCTTTTTCGCGTTGGCCTCGGCATAGCCGTTGACCTGGCGCGTCAGCGCGCCGCGGAAACCGGCGAGATGGGTGCCGCCGTCGCGCTGCGGGATGTTGTTGGTGAAGCACAGCACGTTCTCATGGTAGCTGTCGTTCCACCACAATGCGGCCTCGACACCGATGCCGTTGGATTCCGCGCGTACCATGATCGGCGCCGGCACGATCGCCTTCTTGTTGCGGTCGAGATATTTGACGAATTCCTCGACGCCGCCGGAATAGTGCATCTCCTCGCGCTTCTCGACCGCGTGACGCATGTCGGAGAGGGCGATGTTAACGCCGGAATTGAGGAAGGCGAGCTCGCGCAGCCGGTGCTCCAGCGTGGCGAAATCATACTCGATGTTCTTGAAGGTTTCCGTCGAGGCCTGGAACGTCACCTCGGTGCCGCGCCTGCCGGGCGCGTCGCCGACCACCTTGAGCGGCGCGACCGCATCGCCATGGGCGAATTCGATGTAGTGTTCCTTGTTGTCGCGCCAGATGCGCAAGCCGAGCTTGCTCGACAGCGCGTTGACGACGGAGACGCCGACGCCGTGCAGGCCGCCGGAAACCTTGTAGGAATTTTGGTCGAATTTACCGCCGGCATGGAGCTGGGTCATGATGACCTCGGCCGCCGAGATGCCTTCGCCCTTATGGATGTCGACGGGAATGCCGCGGCCGTCGTCGCGCACGGTGACAGAATTGTCGGCGTTGAGGATCACGTCCACGCGCGTGGCGTGGCCCGCGAGCGCCTCGTCGATCGCATTGTCCACGACTTCGTAGACCATATGATGCAGGCCCGAGCCGTCATCGGTGTCGCCGATATACATGCCCGGGCGCTTGCGGACGGCGTCGAGACCCTTGAGCACGCGGATCGATTCCGCCCCGTAATCGCTCGGATTTGAGGGTTCGTTTTCGGCAGGCGTCTGCCGAGCAGGTTCTGTCATGAGAGGCCTTCGAGATGTCGCCCGAATCAGCGGCGCAAAAGGCGCTGATATGCGGGCTATTTGTGCCACGAAAGACGGATTGCGCCTAGCGCAAAGTATCTCCCGGCAAGTCTTTGATTAGATGGGATTTTTTGGCCGGTTTTCAAGGCTTTCGAAGGCCGATTCGAGGCGCTGAAAAAAGCGCGATTCGAGAGGCCGTTCCGGGTCGCTGAAAGGCGTGGATATTGCGGGGACGAAGGGTGTTCCGAGGCGCTTGGAACGCCCCGGAACGGCCTTGCAGGCTCAATACATCTGCAGCGGCAGCACGTCTCCGTTTGGCCCCACCAGGAGGCCCCAGGCATCGCCGGCGGCCACGGTGAGGGTTTCGGTGCGGGCAGGGCGCCACGGCAGACGCAGCGCGTACTGGTACTTGCCGGGCGGCAGATCGAGCATCGGGCCTTTCGGCGATTGCGGTCCGCCGGCACCAGCCGCGATCTTCACCGTTTGATTGTTGATCGTCAGCGATGCTTCCTTCGGCCCCATATTGCCGAGCATCAGCCTGGCCTGTCCCGCCTTCGGCATGATGTCGGCCTTGGCCGCGGCCTGCGGATTCCGCTGCACCAGACTGACCGTCGTCTCGTCCTTGGCGCGGCCGAGCTTCAGCACGGCCGGTCCCTCCGGCGAGGTGAACGCGAGCTCCGCCCGCTCGGCCGTTACGATTGCGCCGTCGGCCTTCTCCTGCCAGCCGCGGTTGGTCAGCTCCGTGCGATAGAAGGCGAGGACCTCGCCAAGCTCGGCGGGGATGCTGGCTTCGAGCTCGGTCCGGAACGACTGCTCACTGCCGGGGAATTTCGTGGAGCTGATGCCGGTCGAGCTGTGCTGCGTCGGCACCGGCAGGGCCGAATCGGGATCGGGCGTGAGCGGCTCCTTCGATTTGGTCTGGACCACCTTGGCTTGCCTCGATTTGGCCTCGACGGGCTTCGCCGCGGCGATAATAAGACCGGAGCCGTTGGCGCTAACGTTTACCTTCGGCCCCATCTGCATCACGGTCATCGAGATCGACTTCCCGCTCTTGGAGAATTCCATCATCGCCATGTTGGGCTGGTTGATGACGGAGGGCTGCTCCTTCCAGCCCGCGGGCTTCAGCGATGCGCGATAAAACGCAGTGAGCGCCTTCACGCTCGAGATCGAGGAGAATTCGAGCCGGCCGTCGCCGCCCTCGAAGTTCACGCCTTCGGCGTTTTCGGGCAACGGCACCGGCGTCTTGCTGTCGGCGAGCGCGTTGAGCGGCGCGTCCGACAATGCGGCCGCCTGCACCTTGCGTCTGGCTTCGTCGGCGGTGATGAGCTGCTTGGCCGCACCTAACGCATCCCCAAGGAACTTGTCGTCGGCCTCTTTCTTCGCCTTAGTGCGGGCGGCAAGCGCGGAGTCCTTCAACTGCGCCGTCAGGCTGACCATGGTGAAATCGTATTTGCGGCCAAGCCGCAGCAGGCCGGTTTCCTCCGCGGAAGAGATCTTGATCGCGACCTCGTCGCCGGGCGCGAGCGGTGCGCTGCCGTCCTCATGCCAGCCGCGCGCGGCGAGCTCGCGGTGATAGAAGGCGAGTACCGCGGGCAGCTCGGCCATCGCGGCGGCCGACATTTCGCGCTTGTTGTCGCTCGCGCTGCCGAGGCCCATGGCCGTCTTGGTCGGGCTCGGCCGCGGCAGGCCGGCCAGATCGCTATCGGCTTTGAGCTCGCCGGGCAGCGCGAAGGGCGCGACCCGGATATCGACATGGGTGCGGCCGTCGTCGCGGCGCGTCAGCGTCAGCATCACGGGCTTCTGCTGGTAGAAGCCGGTCTCCTTGCTATCGGCATGCGCGTAGAACGCGCGCAGGCCGTTGGGAACGGTTTCATCAAGGCCCGTCGTCCAGCGCGCGGCGGTTTCCGGCGTGAGCTTCTGCCAGCCGATCGCAGCCATCTGGCTGCTGTAGAAATCCGACGTTGCATCGAGCGGCGTCGGCGCGATGCAGCCGAGATAGGGCCGCGTCCCGTCGAACACGATGTCGCTTGCGCCTTCCGGAAACGGCACGTTCCCGTAGATCCGGTCGGTCGTGTAGTAGACCACGGACTGGTCGGGCCGGCCGAGCGCCTGCGTGAAATGAACGGACAGACCCTGTCGTCCCTTCCTGAACTTCAGCAGGCTGCTTTTCTCCTCCAGCGGCATCACATAAGCGACCCAGCCGTTGTCGCTCAGGAGCTTTTGGACCGCGGGCAGCGTCACGGCCTGCCGCGTCGGTACGCGATATTCGACGCTATAGGGGTCGGGGCGCGAGATGTCTTCCACCGCACCTTCGAGCTGGGGCAGCGCGTGAACGTCGACGATGCCCTCGTCGGCGCCGGCCGCGATCGAGCAGCTCGCCATCAGGAAGAGACCGCATGCAAGCAGCCGCCATCGTGCCGGGACTTGCATCCCGCGCGGGATCATCGCCATCGTTACGTCTCCAGGATGCCGCGCAGCGCTTGGGCGCGCGCGATTGCAACGGCTGCAACACCGTCGGCGGGGCCTCAGACCAGAAGTCGCGGCAGGAACCGGGCAGGTTCAAAGCTCCCGGACTAGTCAATACAGTTGGAGTGGCGACCATGCCTCGCCGTCGCGCCCGACGGTGAGCTCCCAGGCGTCGCCGGCCGCGACGGTGAGGATGTTGCGGTGGGCCGGACGGCCGGGGACGTTCAGTTCGTAGGAATATTTGCCGGGCGCCAGATCCAGCGATACGGCGTTAGCGCCGGCGGCGCGCTTGATGGTCCGCGCGTCGATCCCGAGCACGGCTTCCGTCTCGCCGATGTTGCTGAACACCAGCTTTGCCTGGCCCGGTTCGGGCATGACGTTCGCCCGGATTGCTGTATCCGAGTTCTTCTGCACGAGATGGACCGAGGTGTTGCTGTCCTTGCGGCCGAGCTTCAGCGTGGCCGGCCCGAGCGGAGAGGCGAACGCGAGCTGGACGTGATCGGCGGAGACGACGGCGCCATCATGCTGCTCCTGCCAGCCGAGCTTTCCAAGCTCGCTGCGGTAGAAGGCGAGGACGTCGCCGAGCTCGGCGGGCACGGTGGCTTCGAGCTTGACGCGAAGCGGCGCTTCGACGCCCCGCATCAGGGTGGTGTGGATTCCCCTAAAGCTGTAGCGGGTCGGTGCGGGCAGCCTGACATCGGGATCCGGCGTGAGATCGGCTGAAAACAGCGGCTGCGGCATCCAGGCGCCGGCGCTTGCCGCGAGCATGCACGTCGCGAGCAAAACGAGGCCGCACGCAAACGCCCACCATCGTGCCGGAACTTGCGCCCCGGACCTTGCCGCCCGCATTTCACTCTCCAGGGTATCGCGCGTCCAGGGTCTCGCGCGTGATGTCATTGCGCGATTGCAACCGGCTGCGTCACCGTCGGCGCCGCCTCCGGCAACTAGTCGCGGCGGAAATGGGGCCGGTTCAACGGCGGCGACTAGCGCCGGGCCGATACCTGTCCGCTTTCGACGTCAAAGATCTCGCCCCCGGCGCCGATCTCGGCGAAGGCGGCGGGGTCTGCGCCGGTCAGCCACACCTGCGCGCCGAGCTTGCGCAACTCGTCGAACAGCGCCGCGCGCCTGCCGGGATCGAGATGCGCGACGACCTCGTCGAGCAGCAGCAGCGGCACGATGCCGGTCATCTCGGCGACCAGGCTCGCATGCGCCAGCACCAGCCCGATCAGCAACGCCTTCTGCTCGCCGGTCGAAGCATCGCGCGCCGGCATGTTTTTCGGCGCGTAGATCACCTGGAGATCGGTGAGATGCGGACCATCCGTGGTGCGGCCGGCGATGGCGTCACGCGGACGGTTGTCGCGCAGGATCTGGCGGTAGCGGTCCTCGACCGACGTTGCGGTCTCGTTGAGCAGCGCGTTCTCCATCCAGCCGTCGAGCGCGATTTGCGCCGAGGGGAAGGCGGAGGCCTGCGCGCGTGCATTCAGCATGCCGGTCAGCCGCGCCGCGGTCTGGCCGCGGGTTGCGGCGACCGCGACCGCAAGCTCCGCGGTCTCGCGCTCGATCGCGTCACACCAATGGTCGTCGTAATTGCGCGTCTCGAGCAGGCGGTTGCGCGAGCGCAGCGAACGTTCGAGCGCGGAGATGCGGCTGGAATGGTCGCTGTCGATGGCAAGCACCAGGCGGTCGAAGAAGCGCCGCCGCTCGGACGCCGCGCCCATGAACAGCCCGTCCATCGCCGGCGTCAGCCACACCATGCGGATGTGGTCGCCGAACGCCGCCGCCGAATTGACCGGTTCGCGGTCGATGCGGCAGCGCCGGCTGACCGGGCTATCTGCGCGCGGCGGATCGATGCCGGTGCCGAGCGTGGCAAGGCCCAGCGCGCCCTCGACCTGTGCCGACACCGCCCAGGAGCCGTCGCCCTGGTTGTCGGCGACGTCGTCCAGCGTCGCGCGTCGCAGTCCGCGTCCCGGCGACAGGAACGAGATCGCCTCGATGCAATTGGTCTTGCCCGCTCCGTTCGGCCCGACCAGCGCCACCATGTCAGCCTTAGCCTCGAGCCCCGCCGCCCGGTAATTACGAAAATGCGTCAGCGTCAGGCGATGAATGCGGGAGGGGGTCATTGTCTTTGTCGTTGCCGGGCATCCACGTTTGGGTCCTCCAAAGACGTGGATGGCCGGGACAAGCCCGGCCATGACGGATGTAGTCGATGCGAAGGGGAGCCGGTAGCCCTCACACCCGCATCGGCATCAGCACGTAGAGCGCGCTCTTGTCGTCGCGGTCTTGCACCAGGGTCGGTGAGCCCGGGTCGGCGAGCCGGAGCGTTGCGACGTCGCCTTCGATCTGGGCGGCGATGTCGAGCAGATAGCGGGAGTTGAAGCCGATATCGAGGGCGTCGGAAGCGTATTCGACTTCGAGCTCTTCGGTCGCACTGCCGGAATCCGGATTGGTCACTGACAGCACCAGCTTGCCCGGCGACAGCGAGAGTTTCACGGCGCGCCCGCGCTCGCTGGAAATCGTCGAGACGCGGTCGACCGCGTTCTCGAAATCCTTCTTGTCGACGACGAGCTCCTTGTCGTTGCCCTGCGGGATGACGCGGCCGTAATCGGGGAAGGTGCCGTCGATCAGCTTCGAGGTCAGCACCACATTGCCGATGGTGAAGCGGATCTTGGCCTGCGACAGCTCGATCGTGACCTCGGCCTCGTTGTCCTCGATCAGGCGCTGCACCTCGCCCACCGTCTTGCGCGGCACGATCACGCCGGGCATGCCCTCGGCGCCCTTGGGCTGGACCAGGTCGAGCTGGGCGAGGCGGTGGCCGTCGGTGGCGACGCCGCGCAGGGTGGCGGCTTTGGCGGAGCCCGCGGCATGCAGATAGATGCCGTTGAGATAGTAGCGGGTCTCCTCCGTGGAGATCGCGAACTGGGTGCGGTCGATCAGCCGCTTGACGTCCTTGGCGGCGAGGCTGAACGAATGCGACATGTCGCCGGCGGCGAGATCCGGAAAATCATTCTCCGGCAGGGTCTGCAGGGTGAAGCGGGAGCGGCCGGCGCGGATCGCCAGCACGGCGCGGTCGCCGTCGGCTTCGAGCACAATCTGCGAACCGTCCGGTAGCTTGCGCACGATGTCGTAGAACATGTGCGCCGGCACGGTGGTGGAGCCCGCGGTCGCGGTTTCCGCCGCGAGCGTTTCGGTGACCTCGAGGTCGAGGTCGGTCGCCTTCAGCGACAATTTCGCATTCTCGGCCCTAACAAGCACGTTGCCGAGGATCGGAATCGTATTGCGGCGCTCGACCACGCGGTGGACGTGGCCCAGCGACTTCAGGAGTTGCGCGCGTTCGACCGTAACCTTCATTGCACTACTCGCCCGATCCCCAAGGAAACACAAATCTGGAAAAGCCGGGCGGCGGGACGCGCGCCACGGCACCGAAGACCCCGGAAAGCCGGATCATCCAGCCGATATGACCAAAGCCGTCAGGGTCGCGCAAGGTGGCGCGTAAAGTCATCCGTTTCAAGGGATTGCGCGATGGTTCCCCACGATTTACCCGCAAAGACGGGGCCCGCCGCCCAGGCAGAGGAAGGCCGCCGCCCAGGCAGGGCCGGGGCGGCGGGAAGGAAGGAGAAGGCCTAGGCGTTTATTCCTGAAGCTGGCGCTTGAGCGATTCGACCTCGTCCGACAGCGCCGTGTCCTTGGAAACCAGGGCCTCGATCTTGCGTACCGCGTGCAGCACCGTGGTGTGGTCGCGCCCGCCGAAGCGGCGGCCGATTTCCGGCAGCGATCGCAGGGTCAGCGTCTTGGCGAGATACATCGCCACCTGGCGCGGACGAACCACGTTGGCGGTCCGGCGCGAGGACAAGAGGTCGGAGCGGCTGACATTATACTGCCGTGCCACCACGCGCTGGATGTCCTCGATCTTGATCCGCTTCGGCTCCTGCGGCCGGATCAGGTCGCGCACCTCGTGCTCCGCCATCTCCAGCGTCACCGGCCGGTTGTTGAGCTTCGAGTGTGCGAGCAGGCGGTTGATTGCGCCTTCGAGATCCCGGCCATTATGAGTGATGGCGCGGGCCAGATAGGTCAGCACCTCCTCCGGCACCTCGAAGGTCGCATGATGGGCGCGGGCCGCGGCGACGCGCGACTTGAGAATACCGTGCCGCAGCTCCTCGCCAAGCGAGGCCATCTCGACCACGAGGCCGCCGGCCAGCCGCGAGCGCACGCGGTCGTCGAGGCTTTCGAGATCGGACGGCGGACGGTCGGCCGCGATCACGACCTGGCGGCCGGCATCGATCAACGCATTCAGCGTGTGGCAGAACTCGGCCTGGGTCGATTTGCCCTGCAGGAACTGGAGATCGTCGATCACGAGCACGTCGATGCCGCGCAGCGCTTCCTTGAAGGCGAGCGCCGTCTGCGTCTTCAGCGCGGCGACGAAGCCGTACATGAATTTCTCTGCAGTGAGATAAAGCACCTTGCGCTCGTTGCCGGAATTGCCGGCCCAGGTCACCGCCTGCAGGAGATGCGTCTTGCCGAGGCCGACGCCTGCATGAATGTAGAGCGGATTGAACATGACGGGATCGCCGCGACGACCCTCGGCGACCTGACGCGCAGCCGCATGCGCCAGCGTGTTGGAGCGGCCGACGACGAAGCTTGCAAACGTCAGGCGCGGATCGAGCGGCGAGCCGCCGAGCGCATCATGATTGGCGGAGACCGGCGCGGTCGCGGTCGAACGCAGCTCCGGCGCAGGCGAGCGGCGCGTTTCGACCGGCGCGGGCGCTTCCTTCTGCTGCATCACGGGGCGCACGGCCGTGCGAACGGTGAGATCGATGCGATGCACTTCGGGCATCTCGGCCTGCCAGCACGACAGCACGCGCTCGGCATAATGGGCCTGGATCCAGCTCTTCAGGAAGCGGGTCGGCACCGACAGACGCACGCTCTCGTCCTGGACGCCTTCCAGATCCATGCGCGCAAACCAGCTCGTATAGACGTCCTCGCCAACGTTCGAGCGCAGCCGACTCTTCACGCGTGACCAGCGATCCTGTTCCGGGGTTGTCATCATTTGAGAACTTTTCTTGAGAGATAAGGTTGCGTGGTGAGCGCCATGCAGAGTTCCTGCCAGGGATACCTGCCGGGATATTTGCAATGGCGGGACCTCAAGCGATTTCACCTGCAGGCATGGCTCGACCGTTCGGCGGAAACGCCGCGTCCGATCAGCAATGTCTAGAGATGGAGGGGTCGCGAGGTCAGCGCGTACTCGGCGCTCCGTGACACGCGGGAGGCTTGGTGTCCGACGAATCTAAAACGGCATCGCTGGAAGTCGAAATGCTGGAAGTCGAAATGTGTTTCAATACCGCGTTGAGTTCGTAAGACATGATACCTCCCCATCCTGCCGTGATTGCTCGCGACAAGGTCCTGCGTGTCCAAACGACACCCGCGTCTTCATCGGATGCCCGCCCGTGTACTCGTCGTCCGCTCGGCCTCGCCATCATGCCTGTCGGGGCAGCTTTCAAGATGTCTCTTAAGCGCGAGAGAAAGATCCCGCTTGGAGACATTCAGACAAAGAGCTACCGTTCCCACATTGCTGTGGGTTTTGATCCGACAATCGCTTGTTGAAGCGCCGCCTACGTGCACATCGCCGCCGATTTGCACGCTCGCCCCGTTTCCGATACCGCGCTGGTCTCAAGATCGTGGGCGCCGCTGACGCCTTAAGGAATACACTATGCGGAAAGACTCGCAACGGAATTGATTCAGACTTGAGGCATCAAAAATCTTGATCTGCGTTAACGCCACGCGGACTTGTGCACAGGCTTCAGAGCAAGTTTTTGGATTCGTGCACAGAATCGAAGATGCCGCGTTTGATGTGACAATTCTCCGTCACCGCCAAAAATTTTTTACAAAAGCGTCACGCGCGCGACGCGCGGGCGAGTTTTCCAAATGCTTGGCGTCACTATGTCGATAAGTTGTTAGCGAGACATCGTTTTTTGAGTCTCGTTTCACAGGGTAACTCCATTGCGTCTCGCGATCCGGGGAAACTACGGTGTGCAGAACTCGCAGGCGCGCGAATTCAACTTGTGCCCACCTCGCAAGGACTTTTTGCACCGCGGTGGAAGTTTCCGCTGTTGCAAAACCATTCGCAGGTAAAACTACGGGCGCATCATGGTGCAAACGTCGCAATCCTCCGATCGAAGGTCGCTCGCAGCGTGACTACTTGCGTGAATATGACAGGCAACAAAAAAGCCCGGCGCGATGCCGGGCTGTTTGACGTGTGCGATGTGCGGCCGGATCGTCCGATCGAACGACGCGATCGGACGGCGTGCCAGAACGCTCGCGAGCTTACTTGGCGAGCTTGGCGATCTGCGCGGTAAGCCGCGAGACTTTGCGGCTGGCATTGTTCTTATGAATGATGTTTCGCTGCGCGGCGCGCATCAAGGCGGGCTCGGCATTCGCCAGCGCCGTCACGGCAGCGGCGCGGTCGCCGGTCTTGATGGCTTCTTCGACGTTACGCACGGCACCGCGCATCTGGGTGCGGCGCGACTTGTTGACGGCGGTGCGGCGGGCGATCTTGCGCGTCGCTTTCTTGGCGGAAGTGGTATTGGCCATGGTCTCAATGTCCTTTGCGGGTACCGGTCGCGTCTTGGTCGGGTAGCGCCGGCTTGCTTGACCGCGTAATCGACGCTCGGAATTAGGGTGTTCGGTTGCTAGGCTGTTCCCGGAACGTGAGCGACAGCCTTGCGGGCCGTCTCTGAGGCCCAGGGAGCCTCTCAGCCCAAGGAGCCTGCATCTGCTCAAAGAACAGCGGCGGCAGGATTGCGCCCGCCGCCAGTTGGCGCCCTTATAGAGAGGGTCTTTGGCACCGTCAACGCTTTCCCGGGCTGGACAAGCAGCCCCTCAGGCCAGGGATGAGTGCCGTAACGCCCTGAAGAGGTTGAATTTCTGCCGTCTCCCTTGTATTGGCTGGCGGCGTTCCGAGGGTCGTCCGATCGGACGACTATAGAGGGTGAGGCATGATCCGCGGCTTTTTCCGACTGATTGGGCTGTTGCTGCTCGCCGGCGGGTTCATCTTCATGGTCTATGACGGCGCCCGCTGGGTGGCCGACCAGACCCTGCGGTTCACCCGCTTCGGCCAGTTCTGGAACGACATCAATCAGGCCAGCCAGACGGCGTTCCGGACCTGGGTCGAGGCCAAGGCGCCCTGGCTCTGGACCTCGGTGATCCGCCTGGTGCTGGATCAGCCGGTTTTCGCCGTCCTCGGCATTCTCGGTATCCTCCTGATGATCCTGTTCCGCCCGCGCAAGCCGTTGATCGGCTATTCCCGGGATTGAGCTTTCAATTCCCGGGATTGAGCTTTCAATTCGCGCGACTGAAGCGGCCGCGCGCGGCGTAACAGGGCTGCCCCTTTGCGCGTAAAGACCTATATTCCCACCTGATCGCGAGCACGTCGCCTGAGCGCTTGGTTCATCGCCTTGGCTCAATAGCTTGTCCTCGGCGACGGACAGCTCGTTCCCGGAGATCCGTCCATGCTGTTCATGCGCAAGACCACCGCATTGCCGAGCGCCAATGAAGCGCTGCCGGGCCGTGCGCAAGCCATTCCGACCGCGACCACCCATTTCGTCAACGGCACGAAGTTGCAGCCGCCTTATCCCGCCGGCCTCGAGCAGGCGGTGTTCGGGCTCGGCTGCTTCTGGGGCGCCGAGCGCAAGTTCTGGGAGCTTGGCGACGGCGTTTACACCACCGCCGTCGGCTATGCCGGCGGCCACACGCCGAACCCGACCTATGAAGAGACCTGCTCGGGCCGCACCGGTCACACCGAAGTGGTGCTGGTCGTGTTCGATCCGACCAAGGTGTCCTACGAGAAGCTGTTGAAGACGTTCTGGGAGAGCCACAACCCGACGCAGGGCATGCGTCAGGGCAACGACGTCGGCACGCAGTACCGAAGCGCGATCTACACCTATTCAGACGCGCAGAAAAAAGCGGCCGATCAATCGAAGGCGCTCTATCAGAAAGCGCTTGCTGCAAAAGGTCTCGGCACCATCACCACCGAGATCGCACCCGCCGGCCAATTCTACTTTGCCGAGGACTATCATCAGCAATATCTGGCCAAGAATCCCGCCGGTTATTGCGGCCTTGGCGGCACCGGCGTGTCCTGCCCGATCGGCGTCGGTGTGAGCGCGTAAGCCAGCCGCGAAGGTGGTGCACCTCTCCCGCTTGCGGGAGAGGTCGGCGCATTTGAGAGCAGTTTCCTGTGGCCCATCCTTCGAGATGCCCGCTTTAGGCGGGCTCCTCAGGATGAGGACGGCGTCTGCGGCAATAGTGCCAGCAGGCACCGATGCCGATTAGCCTCATCCTGAGGAGACCGCGGAGCGGTCGTCTCGAAGGACGAGGCGCTTGTTCAGCTTGGCCCAAAAGGCCATATGCGCTAGCCGCGCCCGCAAGCGAGAGGGAGCGCACTGCGCCGTAGCCGCATCGTCGCGCCGCCCGCCCCCTCAACGCTTTATTAACCATAACCGGTGCATCACTGGATCTGTCTCGTTTCGAGGGATAAGTCCGGTGCCGGTTGCACGCGCGTTTCGATGGTCGATCTTGGCAGCGTCCCTGGCAGCGTCCGCCGCGCTTAGCCTTGGCGGCTGCATGCAGACCGCCGGCCCCGTCGCGGTGATGCAGCCGCGCGCCGATCTCGACTCCATGGCCTATGGCCAGCCCTATTACGCGCCTCAGCCGGTCGTCGTCGGCGACGGTGGCGGCGCCATCGGGGCGTTGCGCAATTCCTTTGCCTCTTCGCCCGCGCCCATGCCGGTCGGTTATGCCGCGCCGATGGCGGCGCCGGTCCGCTACGATTCCTCCTACCATCTCGACGCCGGCGACAGGCTGCGCGTCGTGGTCTACGGCCAGGAAGGTCTCACCAACAGCTACGCGATCGACGCCGGCGGTTCCATCACGATGCCGCTGATCGGCGGCGTGCCGGCACGCGGCCGCACGCCGGCGGGTCTGGCCGGCGAGATCGCCGCACGGCTGCGCAACGGTTACATCCGCGAGCCCTCGGTCGCCGTCGAGATCGAGGCCTATCGCCCGTTCTTCATTCTCGGCGAAGTCTCCGCGCCCGGCCAGTATCCGTACGTGCCGAACATGACGGTCGAAAGCGCCGTGGCAATCGCGGGCGGCTTCTCGCCACGCGCCAAGCGCGATGTGGTCACCGTCACGCATACCGAAGCCGGCGGCGCCATGCGCGCCGTGGTGCCGCTCGGCACCCCCTTGAGCCCCGGCGACACCGTGTTCGTCGGCGAGCGCTGGTTCTAGAGCGTTTTCGAGCGAAGTGGATACCGGTTCGCGTGAAGAAAACGCGTCAAAAAAGAATCTAGAGCCTCGGTTCTGATGCAATCAGAACCGAAGCTCTAGCTCACCTTCTGAAATCCAGCCGCCCGTTCGGAAAACATCCATCGATGCGCGCGGCATCGACCACGCGCCCGATCCATGGCCGCGTGATCGCGGGATTGGTTAGGTTGATGTATTTCCCGACCAGGCGCGCGCCCTCGCGCGCAGCATCGATCAGCCCGTGCCGTCGGCCGTGATCCCAATCGAAGCGCAGATAGATGCGTCCGCCTGCGACCCGCACCTCCGCGCGCCCGTCTTTCCACGTCTCCGGCGTATCGCCGGCGATGGTCGGATCGGCGCCGCCATTCCAGCGGCTGGCCCACGGGCCTTCCAGAGGATCGGACGGCGCCTGAATGTCTGCCCAATGCGCCGCGTTGACGTCGGCCGCATCGCCCGAAAGTAAGGCGGTTGCGGCATAGTCCATGACCTCGCGATCGTCAGGACCGGGAACGTCCATGGTGCCGAACGGATTGCGGATGACGATGTTCGTATTGGCCTGCTGCATCACGATCTCCCGGCGTGAGTTGGCTTGATCAGCCAGCTCTATCGCCGCCCGGCAGGATGCAGCCACCCGATTCCTGCTCTCCGCCCTCGTCATTCCGGAGCGCGAGCCCGGAATGACGGTGGAGAGATCAGCCGCGCTATCGCAAATGCTTCGCGAAAAATTCCATGCTGCGCGGCCAGGCGATGTCGGCGCTGGCCTTGTCGTAGCTCGCCCGCTCGTCGCAATGGAAGCCGTGCTGCGCGCCCGGATAGACGAAGATTTCCACGTCCGGCCGCTTCGTCTTGATGGTCTCGACGTCGGTCAGGGGAATGCCGGCATCCTTTTCGCCAAAATGCAGCTGTGTCGGAACTTTTGGTGTTTCGTCGGCAAAGCGCACGACGGCGCCGCCGTAATAGCCGATCGCGGCCTTCAGGCCCGACAGCCGCGTCGCCGCGACGAAGGCGACGCTGCCGCCCAGGCAAAAGCCGATGATGCCGACCGGGCCGACGCTCTTCACCGCATCGATCGCGGCTTGCGTGTCGCGCAGCATCGCGTCCCAGTCGGGATTGGCGACGAATTTGCGCGCTTCGGCGATCTCGTCAGGCGTGTAGCCCGACTGGAAGCCCGGCGAGGTCCGGTCGAAGATCGACGGCGCGATCGCGACATAGCCTTCCCCGGCGAGGCGATCGCAGACCGAGCGGATGTGATGGTTGACCCCAAAAATCTCCTGGATCACCACCACCGCGCCCTTCGGGGGGCCTGCGGGATCAGCGCGATAGGCGCCGAGCTGGAAATTATCGGAGGCGGTCAGTCTGATGTCTTGTCCCACGCGGGTTGTCCTTCTTGTTGATCGTCGATCACGAACTCCGCTCTCTCTCCTCATCCTGAGGAGCGCGCTCTTCGCGCGCGTCTCGAAGGATAGAGGCCGAGATGCAGCAGCGGGGCCTTCATCCTTCGAGACGCTTGCTTTGCAAGCTCCTCAGGATGAGGGGAGGCGGTTGCGCGCCCACCTCACTCCCACATCCAGTTCTCGCCGTAATCCTCCTTCCATCCCGCCAGCCGGCCATGACGGAACTGCAGGAACAGGCGGTGACGGTTGGAGATCAGTCCGCTGCCGCCGATGTTGCGAAGCGCGAGATAGATCTCGTTGCCGGGGCGTCCGCGCACATATTGCAGAGGCTGGCCGAGGGCGCGCGCGGTTTGCCCCGCATCCATGCCGAAGGCGAGCGGTGTGTTGTTCGACAACGTCGCCACGAATGGCAGGCGGATCGGTGTCCCGCCGAATTGCTCGGCCTGCGCGGATACCGACAGCAACACCGCGCCCGCAGCCAACATCGCTCGCTTCATTGCCTGTGTTCCTGTCCGACCTATCCCGGCAATTTCTTCAGGAAAGGCAGCACCGCGTCAACAAAAGCCTTGGGCTGGTCGATGTTGACGGCGTGTCCGGCGGCGGGGATCACGACCTTTTGTGCGCCGGGAATTTTCGCGGCCATGTACTCCGACGCAGCGAGGAACGGCGTGTCGTCGGTACCGACCACGATCAGGCTGGGCACGTTGATCTCCGGCAGCAGCTCGATCACCTTCGCATCGCGCTGGGTCAGCATGCCGCGTGCGGCGAGCGCCAATCCCCTGGCATTGCGATGGCTCGCGGTGGCGCGCTCGCGCGTCGCCGTCTTCAGCACGTCGAGCCCTTCGCGATCGAGCTTGTCGGCAGTGGCGAGCGCCCGCGCGTTCCAGGCCTCGCGTGCATCGTCCTTCTTGAATCCCGGTCCGGTGTCGATGATCAGCAGCGCGCGAACGCGCATTGGATGCGCGCGAGCGAAGGCAAGCGACATATAGCCGCCGAGCGACAGCCCGCCGATGATGGCGCGCTCAGTGCCGACCGCATCCAGGATCGCCGCGATGTCGCCGACCGTGAGCGCTTCGCTGTAGGCGGCGGGATCGTCGGGATAATCGGACTGGCCGTGACCGCGCATGTCCCACAAGATCAGCTTGTGGTCCCTGGCAAGCGCCTCGACCTGCCCATGCCACATCGCCGAGGTCGATGAGTAACCGTGAGTCAGCAGCAGCGGCGGGCCTTCGCCATGGATCTCGTAATAGATTCCGACGCCGTCTCGATCGATCCTCGGCATTGTTTCCACCCTTTTTGTTTTCTTATTCTCTCTCACGACGCCGAAGCCGTGAAGGGCGTGATGAAGACGTAAGGCTAGCGTGCTGAACAAGATGATCCGCCGGAGGTCAACCTCCGGCGAATTAGTTTGCATTTTCAGGCGGCCATGACGGAGAAATTCCCCTTTGTCATCAATGGCCCGCCTACTGTGCATGGGGTTGTTTTCGCCCTTTTTGCGCCATTCCTGCCATGGAACCCGAGATCCCTAAAATTGCACTCAATTCCGGAAGGCTCCATTGAGCACGCCTCTTAAGGGCCGGAGAACCTGATCCGGCTTAGGCTTCTGCCCGAAACACGCCCGTGCTCTTGGGGAAGCCATGAACGCCTCAGCCAAACCCGCCGCCAAACGCCGGCTCCTGCTCGCCTCCGACCGGAGCGACGAGAGCAGCGAACTCGCCAGCATCCTCAAGGCCGTCGGCGACGTTGCGACAGTGACGACGCAGGAACTCCCCGAGCAGCCCTCGCGCGATCTCTCCGGCCTCGTGGTCGACATCAATCTGCGCTCGCCCGAGAGCGTGCAACGGGTGCGCAACAAGCTGCGCGGCGATGCCTATCGTTCGATGCCTCGTCTGTTCGTGCTTGCGGACGCCCTGCATCACGGCACCATGCAGGCCTGGGCGCTGGGCGCCACCGACACCATCTCGCGGCCGCTTCAGCCCGAGGACATCCTGCAGCGCATCCGCGCAGCCTTCCCCGACACCGCCGTCTATGACGCCACCGATCACGGCAAGACGCTCAACCGCGGCGTCGAGGCCGCGCATGCGGTGCTGAAGAAGATGTTCGAGAAGCTGCCGCTCGGCGTGCCCCTGACCTTCGACGACGTCATCGCCGCCGAGAGCAAGATCCTGAAGGCGATCAAGCACTCCTCGCTGCGCGAGTGGCTCACCACGGTGGGCTGCCACCATGTCGGCAGCTATCGGCACTGCCTGTTCGTGACCGGATTTGCGGTCTCCTTTGCCCAGCATCTCGGCATGCGCGAGGACGACCAGCGCCGGCTGACTCGTGCCGCGCTGCTGCACGACGTCGGCAAGGCCTTCGTTCCCTCCGCGCTGCTCGACAAGCCCGGCAAGCTCACCGACGAGGAGATGGCCGAAGTCCGCCAGCATCCGCGCCGCGGCTATGACGCGCTCGCAGCTCAAGGCGGCTTCCCGCCGGAGATGCTGGACGTTGTGCTGCATCACCACGAATTCCTCGACGGCTCCGGCTATCCCAACAATCTCTCGTCGAACCAGATCAGCGATATCGTGCGGGTCACGACCATCGTCGACATCTACGCGGCACTCGTGGAGAAGCGCGCCTATCGCATGCCCTTCACCCACTCGCGCGCGTTCACGATGATGGAAGGCATGAGCGGCAAGCTGGACCAGCAGCTATTGCAGGCGTTCCGCCCGGTGGCGCTGGGGTCGTTCTGAGCTCCCGTGTCGTAGCCGTAGGGTGGGTTAGCGTAGCGTAACCCACCATGCTTCCACATTTGCCGGACGAAGTTGGTGGGTTACGCCTTCGGCTAACCCACCCTACTTTACGCCTCACCCCACCATCTTCCTCAGCTCCGCCTTCGCCACCTTCTCCAGCGTCGAGCGCGGCATGTCGTCGACAAAGCGGATCTCGCGCGGCACCTTGAAGTCGGCGAGGCTCTTGCGGCAGGCAGCCATCACGTTGTCATGCAGATCGGGCCGCGCAGCGGTGACGCCGCCCCGCGGGATGATGAAGACGACCGGCACCTCGTCCAGCATCGGATGCGTCTTCGCCACCACGGCGGCCTCGCGCACGCCGGGGACCATTGCGATCACCTGCTCGATCTCGGACGCCGCGACGTTCTCGCCGCCGACCTTGAGCATGTCCTTGCTGCGATCCCCGAAGCGAATATAGCCGTTCTCCAGCCGCACCACGCGATCACCGGTGAGGAAGAAGCCGTGCTCGTCAAAGCACTCGCGCGTCGCCTTCTCGTTGTGCAGATATTCGGCGAACAACGACAGGCCGACAATGCCCTTGATCGAGAGGTTGCCGGTGTCGCCGACCTCGGTCGCCCGTCCGTCATCGTCGGTGATGCGGATCTGGTATTCGCTCGCGGCGCGGCCGATCGACATCGGGATGTTGGGCTGGTCGATCTCGCCGACGATGCCGTGGGTGATGGTCTCTGTCATGCCCCACCAGCCGATGATCTTGACGCCGAAGGCGGCGAAGGCCGGCGGTTCGTTGATCGCGGTGCCCCACAGGCGGAATTTGTGATCCCTCGGGATCTCCTGCTCGAGCAGCGCCTTCATGCAGAACGGAATCGTCGAAGTCCAGGTCGACCCGTGCTCGCGCGCGGCGCCCCAGAACCGGCTGGCGGAAAAGCGCGGCTGGATCACGCAGGTGGCACCGACCCATAGCGTCGCCAACATCGAATAGGCCAGCGCGTTGGTGTGGAACAGCGGCAGATAGGCCTGGTGCACGTCGCCGGCGTGCAGGCCCTCATGCGCGGCGTTGATCTTGGCGCCCCACAGCGCGTTGGCGTGGGTCCACAGCACCGCCTTGGGGCGCGATGTCGTGCCCGAGGTGTATTGCACGCTGCACGGCGCGAGCGGATCGGTCGCACGCCTGGGACGGTCGGCGCTGTCGGCGAACAGCGATTCGAAACTATCGCCGCGCGAGACCGATTTTGCGGGCGCCGTGCCGGAATCATGCGAGGTCACCGCCATCCAGCGGATGTTGCGGCAGTTCTGCGCGACGATCTCGGCATAGGCCGGCTGCGTGATCGCGGCGACCGCGCCGCAATGATCGGCAAAATAGTCGAGCTCGGCCGGTGCCGAGCGCGTGTTGGTGGTCACCGCGATCGCGCCCAACTCGACACAGGCGAACCAGGACAGCAGCGCCTCGATGCAATTGTCGAGATGGATGAGCACATATTCGCCCGGCTTCACGCCGCGCTTCGCCAGTCCCGCCGCGAGCGCGCCGACCCGCTCGTGAAACTCGCCATAGCTCCAGCGCCGCGCGGGCGCGTCGAACGGCGCCCAGATCAGGAACGGATGTGAGCTGCGCACCTCGGCCCCCATCTTCAGCAGCCAGGGCACGTCGAGCCCGTCGAATGGGCCGACGGTTCCGGCGGCGGCTTACGAATTCGGCATATGTCCTCCCGTGCAGCCTGCATCTTGCTCGCGGCTGCGTTTTGATGATTGCGTCTTCCTGCTCTTTCGGCCGTCTTGCGAGCGTAGCGAAGCAATCCAGAATCCCTCCCCGGAGAGAGTCTGGATTGCTTCGTCGCAGGGCTCCTTGCAATGACGGTGCGTGGGGCAGGCGGCTTGGCCTTACCGGCCGCCGTCCTCGTATGACGAAATTTCGATCAGGCTGCCATCCGGATCCCTGCAATAGACCGAGCGCAGCGTGCCGCGGGCGCCCTGCTTGAGAACCGGGCCTTGTTCGATCGCGACGCCATGTGCCTTCAAATGCGCCACCACCTCGTCGGGGCTTGCTGAGGTGAGGAAGCACAGATCCTCGCTGCCGGCGGTCTGGTGGTCCGCGGTGAACCACTCCACCTTGTCGGCATCGCGCGGCCGGACGTTGATCTTCTGGTTACCGAATTGAAGAGAAGTCCGCGGCGCTTTGCCGCCGCCGGGGTCGAACACCTTGACTTCCATGCCGAGAATCTTGCCGTACCACTCGGCGGTCACTGCGACGTCCGCGACATTGATCACGAGATGATCGAGGGCTTCGACCTTGATCGCCATGCCTTATCCTTTCGTCGTGATGCGCCCCGTGCACTTTCCGCCTGCGGCAAGCTTTGTTACAACCGCGCCGACGCCATTTTCAAGCTGTCTGGCTTCAAGAACAACACGTTGGGAGAACCCTTGAAATGATCACTCGCCGTACCGCGCTGAGCCTGCTCGCCGCCAGTCCGCTTGCAGCCAGCCCGCTGTCGAAGGCCCTTGCCGCCGATTACCCGACCCACCCGGTGAAATGGGTGGTCGGCTATCCGCCGGGCGGGGCGACCGACATCCTGGCGCGGCTGATCGGTCAGCGGCTGTCGGAGAAGTTCGGCCAGCAATTCGTGATCGAGAACAAGCCGGGTGCCGGCAACAATATCGCGACCGAATCGGTCGTCAACGCCGAGCCCGACGGCTACACGTTGCAACTGGTCAATCCGGCCAATTACATCAACGCCTCGCTCTACACCAACCTGAAGTTCAACTTCGTGCGCGACATCGCGCCGGTCGCCTCGTTCCAGCGCGTGCCGAACGTGATGACCGTCAACAAGGACGTGCCGGCCAAGACCGTCGCCGAGTTCATCGACTACGTGAAGGCCAATCCCGGCAAGGTCAACATGGCCTCCTCGGGCAACGGCACCTCGGTGCATCTGTCCGGCGAGATGTTCATGGCGCTGACGGGCTGCAAGATGCAGCACGTGCCCTATCGCGGCGCCGCGCCGGCGATCACCGACATGCTCGGCGGCCAGGTGCAGGTGATCTTCGACAACATGCCCTCGATCATCCAGCACATCCGGTCCGGCTCGCTCCGCGCCATCGGCGTCACCACGGCGGAGCGCTCGCCGCAGCTGCCCGACGTGCCGGCGATCGGCGAGACCGTGAAGGATTACGAGGCGAGCGCGCTGTTCGGCATGGGGGCGCCGAAGAACACGCCCAAGGAGATCATCGCCAAGCTCAACAGCGAGATCAACACGCTGATAAAGGAGCCGGACATGGCCAAGCGCCTGGTCGAGCTCGGCGGCGAGCCGCGGGCGCAGACGCCCGAGGCGTTCGGCGAGGAGATCAAGGCCGAGACCGAGAAATGGAAGAAGGTCGTCGAGTTCGCCGGCCTGAAGGTCGAGTAGCGATCTTGTGATGTCCGAGATCAGAGCCCTGCCCGTTCGGCAGGGCTTTTTTCTTGCGTGTCAATGTTTCTTGCGTGTCTGCGCCCGTCGATCTGGAATAAAACGGCGTGGCGAAACCTGATGTTATATGGCGCGTATCTCGCGCTGTGAGGATAGGAGTTGGGATCATGCGCAAGACGCAATTGGCACTGCTGGGCCTCGGCGCGACACTCCTTGCCGGCTTCTCCGCCGTCACGCCGGCAGCGGCGCACGACTATCCCTGGTGTGCCCAGGGCGGCGGGTACGAGTATCCCGGCGATTGCACCTACAGCACCTATGGACAATGTCAGGCCAGTGTGTCGGGCCGGCTCATGGCCTGCGGGCCCAACCCGCTCGTCGCCTACGGTCAATCGTCCCTGCCGCAACCGCGGCAGTCGCGGCGCACGCGGCCCGTGGCGCCGTATTAAGGAACTCTCGGTTTGACTGGTAGCCCGGATCGCGTTCGCGCCATCCGCGGCCGCGCAGACGCCGCCTGCGTTGCCGCTACCGCTTCGCCTCAGCCTGCTCCGTGCCGTTGCACGAGATCAGCATCGTATAGGGCCGCGCATTGCCGGCGATGTCGGTGGTCTTGATCTCGCCCTTCGGTTCGGCAGTCTGGTAGGGCACCACGGAGTTGTCGAGGAAGTCGCGCAGCGCGCCGGTCTTGATCGCGAAGTTGATGTTCTCGGGGATGTTGCCGGTCGCAGCGGCGACCCGTAACCCGTCCAGCTTTCCTGTAACGACGCCGACGATCTGCCCGGCGGTGTCGAACAGCGGGCCGCCGCTATTGCCGGGCTGCACCGGCGCACTGATTTGCAGGAAACGCGAATCGTTGCGCATGCCGCTGAGCGAGCTGACGATGCCAGTCGTCACGGTGAAATCGGAAGTCAGCAGCCCATGGAACGGAAAGCCGATCGCGACGACGGAATCGCCGGAGCGGATCGAGCGGTCGCGGATTCGAGCGAACTCCTTGAACGTGGTCGTCGACGGCGCCTGCAACAGAGCGAGATCGTTGTTGGCATCGCTCGACACGACGCGCAGCACCATCGAGGCGTCGCCGGTGAGATTGCCCTTGATGTCGCCGACGCAGCCATCGATGACATGGTTGTTGGTGACGATGTGTCCGCCGGCGCTCACGACAAAGCCGGTGCCGCTCTTGGCTCTGGCAGGTTTGCTGCCGTTGGCTGGCGGTGCCTGCTTGTCCGGCGTGGCCTGCGGCTTGGCGGCAACCTTTGTGAAATCGCCGGCCTTGCTCAGCCCGTCGGCTTTGACCTTGGTGACGCAATTGGCCAATGCCGCAATCACGGGCCCGGCCGAGGTCAGGTCGAAATTCAGCACTGTGCGGCCGCTCGTCGCGACCATCAGGCTCGCCTTCTGAAACGTTCGGACCACGTTCGCAGGCATGACGGAGCTGAGCATGTTCGTCTGGTTGGCCGTGGCGAACAGTCTGGCCTGCTCCTGTCCGTCAAAGATGACGTCGATCGCGGTGTTCTCGCCCTTGGTGAAGCGGTAGCTGGGACTCGCAAAGCTCAATATCCACGAGCCCCCAGAATTCTGGCCGACGACGAGAATGACTCCGTTGGCATAAGGCGCCGTCGCGGCACAATGCGAGAAGGCTCCCGTTTCGTCGTTGCTGAACGCACCGCCGACCCAGTTGCCGATTTTGACGCTGCCGAACGGCCCGGCCGCATGCGCGGCGATGACGACGCTCAGCTGCAATAAAGACGCAACGATGAATGACTTAAGCCACATACTTTTCCCCCAGAACGCATTCGCGCGCATCTTATCTGCGGGAGGAGGTGTCGCGCAACCGGCAGTTGTCTGGCGAGCAACCAGTATTAAGAGACGACGTTCGGGCTTGCCTTTACTTTGCGATCCGATATACTTTGCGGTACAAAGTACCGGGATTGATAGTCCCGGCAAGCATGGGCGGTACGAGGTTTTGGCGTTGCCAATGCGCGATCTCGACAAGGCACTGGCCGACATTGTGGCGATCCGCAGCCAGATTGCGGCCGGCACGGCGTTCCGCGGCTACGGCCCGGCCACGATGGCTGCGACCGGCGCGGTCGCGCTTCTCACCGCGATCCTGCAATTCTGGCTGCTCGGCGATCCCACCGGCGAGCCGCTCGGCTTCTTCTTCGGCTGGTTCATTGCCGCCGCACTCTCCGGCCTGATCATCGGCATCGAGATGCGCGCACGTTCGCGCCGCCATCATTCGGGCCTCGCCGATGCGATGATCCACCAGGCCGTCGAGCAGTTCCTGCCTGCAGGCGTTGCCGGTGTGCTGCTTGCGGTGGTGATGTGGAAGTTTGCGGGCGAAACGCTGTGGCTGCTGCCAGGCTTGTGGCAGATCCTGGTGTCGCTCGGCATTTTCGCCTCCGTCCGTTCGCTGCCACGCACCGTGGCGCTCGCCGGCGCATGGTATTTCATGTCCGGTTTTGCGGTGGTGGTGCTCGCGAGCCAAACCCATACGCTGTCGCCCTGGACCATGGGCCTGCCGTTCGTAATCGGGCAGTCGGTGATGGCGGGCATTCTGCATTTCGCATCCGGAGACCATGATGTCGAAGACTGACAGCGCACCCTTCTCTTATGAAGGACTGGACCGCGTGATCCACGAGAAGGCGAGGCTCGGACTTCTGACCTCGCTGATGGCGCATCCGAAGGGTCTGGCGTTCGCCGATCTCAAGCAGCTCTGCGGCCTCACCGACGGCAATCTTAGCCGGCATCTCGCCGTGCTCCAGGAAGCCGGCCTCGTCGAGGTGACCAAGGGCTATGAGGGCAATCGCCCGCACACGACCTGCCGCCTGACCAAGGCCGGCCGCCGCCGCTTCCTCGACTATCTCGCCGTGCTCGAACGCCTGGTGCGCGACGCCGCCAAGGCTGCCGGCCGCGAAGCGGCACCGCTCGGCCGCCTCGGTATCGTCTCGACCTGATCCTCCCCCTTTTTTGACCGGAGACTTTGCAATGCAAAGTGACCTTGTGTCCCGCAACGAGAAGCTTCACGTCGGCATCATCATGGACGGCAACGGCAGATGGGCGACGCGGCGCGGCCTGTCGCGCCTGCGCGGCCATGAGGCCGGCGTCGAGACGATCCGCCGCATCGTCGAAGCCGCGCCCAAGCAGGGCATCGGCACGCTGACGCTCTACGCCTTCTCCACCGACAATTGGCGGAGGCCGAAGGCCGAGGTCGCCGCGCTGATGACGCTTCTGCGCTTCTATCTCGCCAACGAGGTGCAGAGCCTGGTCAAGAACGGCGTTCGCCTCACCGTGATCGGCCGTCGCGACCGCTTGCCCGACGGCATTGCCAATGGGATTGCGCGTGCCGAAGATGCCACCGCGCACGGCAGCACGCTTCATCTGCGCATCGCCGTCGACTATTCCGCTCGCGACGCCATTCTCAACGCGGCGGCGAAGGCAGCGGCGCTGACCAGTCTCACCCGCGAGGCGTTTTCGCAGCTCGTCACGGGCGAGGCCGGTTTGCGCGACGTCGACCTCATCATCCGCACCTCGGGTGAGAAACGGCTGTCGGACTTCCTGCTCTGGGAAGGTGCCTATGCCGAGCTGCACTTCACCGAGCGGATGTGGCCCGAATTCGACGCAAGCGATCTCGCCGCGGCCCTGGCCTCCTTCCACGGCCGCGAGCGTCGCTTCGGCGGCCTGCAGGCGATCGTGCCGGAGGAGGTGCCTTCACTCTCTCGCGTGTGACGCTCGGCACCGAGGAACGAACTGTTCGTTTTCGGCCGCAAGATTGGCAGCACCGTCCAAGCGGTCAGCGCGTGGTCTCGGCTAGGTCTGCATTCGATGCAACCTGCCGAGAGCCTCGCGCATGTTACGCTTATTGCTGGATGCCATCGTCGAGTCCGCCGAAGCGAACGCCACGGGCCGTATCAGGCCGGCCAGCGCGTTCGATGTCGAGGGCCTCTCGATCTATTTCACGAGCCTCTCCACGACATCGCGCAACAAGCGCTTCATGGGCGCGCGGGCGGACTTTGCAATGGTCGCGGCCGAATGCGTCGCCAGGATCAGCCATCCCGGTCATTTCACCCTGCTCGCCGAGATCAGGCACGAAGGGCAAGGCACGATCATCGGCGAAACCAGATACGCCTACGATGCGGCTGCACGGCATGGTGATTTCGCCATCTCCGTTGCCGATGTCTTTCAGCGCAAGGGCGTCGGCCTCCGCATGATGACAGCCATGGAGAAGCACGCGAGCGATCTCGGTCACGAGATGATTGCGGCCGAGACCGCGCGTGTGAACGCGGAGATGCGCGGCCTTGCGAAAAAGGCAGGGTTCGAGGACACTGGTCTCGGAGACTGGCAGTCAGTCCATCTTGCGAAGCATCTGTCGCGGGTGCGGGGCTTGCCACAAATTTGAGCAAGCGCGCGACGCCGATCGTGCCCTAGTATCTCCCTGCGACGGGAGCTTGGTCGGATGCGTGCAGTTCTGGATTATTGCACCGGTGGGACGGAGCGGCAGGTTGCGGCCGGCACGACTATCGTGGCCGAGGGCGGCACCACCGGTCATCTCTATGTGCTGATGCAGGGCAAGCTCGAAGTGCTCAAGGGCGAGATGGTGGTCGCCACGGTGGCCGAGCCCGGCGCGGTGCTGGGCGAAATGTCGGTGCTGCTGGGGCAGCCGCACACTGCGACCGTACGGGCCTGCTCTGATTCCGTCGTCTACGAATTCGAGGATGCCGCCTCGTTCCTCAAGCAGGAGGCGGGCGTGGCGCTTCTGATCGCCAAGATGCTGGCGCAGCGGCTCAATATCGCCAACACCTATCTCGCCGATCTCAAGCAGCAATATGCCGGCCATGGCACCCATCTGGCCATGGTCGGCGAGGTGCTCCAGAGCATGATCAACCTGCCACCGCTCGAGGTCTCGCCAGGCTCGGATCGGCAATCCAATCCAAGAATGTGAGCCAGTCGGGCGGCGCCTCGATCGGAGCGGCGGGCCGCTTTAGCGGCGCGCCAAGATCGATCCATTGCGCCTCGCCGGCCGCAAGCCAGAACGCCCTGTCCGCATCGAGGTCCAGCACGATATACGTTGGCGGTCGGCCCGGCTGCAGGCCCGCGTTGAACACCCAGGTCTGGCCGAGCCGGTCGAACCAGGAACCATCGGTAATGAACGGCGATTGATGCACATGCCCCGAGATCACCATCGAGGGCTGATACTGCATGATCCATTGCACCAGCTCGACGTCGCCGAAGAAGCGTTTGCCGCCCCAGCTCGTCGGTGAATCCGCCGGCGGCGCATGATGGATCCAGATCCAGCGCCGTGGCCGGCCGGCCGCGGCCGCGCCGAGCTGCGCGACGAGGCGTTGCTTGACTAGAGGCCCATCCCACCATGGGCACACCGTGAACAGCGTGTCGCCGACGGTGAGGCCGTCGCCGTCGCAGGCAATGCCCAACTCGCGCACCTCCGAGATCCAGCGCGAGATCTTTTCGCCTTCCGCATTGCGCTCGTCGAGATCGTGATTGCCGGAGCAGAGGATCACGCGGGTCTTCGCTGCGAGCAGCGCGAGGTACTTCTTCACCACCACGATCTGCGCGCGAAAATCCACCATCGAGCCGATGTCGAGCGCATCGCCGGCGAAGATCACGAGGTCGAATTGCGGAGCGGCGCTGACGAGCCAGTCGAGCTGAGGCAGCGAATAGTGCAGGTCGGCCACGACCAGACAGCGCATTGGAAATCCAGGGGTGAGACGTCAAAAATGCTCGGGATTGCAAAATATCTGAACGCAAGAAGCAGACCAGCCGCGTCTCTCGCCAATTCAACGCGGGCAGTATGCTGCGGCGCATCCGCGGCTGCAAGTATCGAAGCGTCGCCGGGCTGGACCGGATCATCGAATTCTGATGTCGTGGCGTATCCTCAACAGCTCGTGTCCCCAACAGCTCGTCTCCCCATGACCTCCTTCAAGACCATTCGTGCGCGCGCCGAAAAACGCAAGGGCGGGGCCAAGGCGCTGGAAAAGCTGATGCCCGAAAAGCCCGACCTGAAGGGCCTCGCCAAACGCGGTGACGATCGCATCCTCGCCGAGATGACGAAGCGTGTGTTTTGCGCGGGCTTTGCCTGGAGCGTGATCGAGACGAAATGGGACGGGTTTGAAGAGGCCTTCCTGCGTTTCCAGCCGGCCAAGCTCACCTTCCAGCCGGAGGATTATTGGGAGGGCCTGCTGCGCAACGCGCGCATCGTGCGCAACGGTGCCAAGATCATGTCGGTGCGCGACAACGCGGCCTTCGTCCAGGAGATCGCAAGAGAGCACGGCAGCTTCGGCAGGTTTCTGGCGAAGTGGCCGCCATCCGACCAGATCGGCCTGCTCGATCTCCTGAGCAAGCGCGGCAGCCGGTTGGGTGGCAATACCGGCCAGATGCTGCTGCGGTTCGTCGGCTGGGACGGCTTTGTGACGTCCAGGGACGTCGTGGCCTGCCTGCGCGATGCGGGTCTCGACATTGCCGAAGAGGTCAAGTCGAAGAGCGATCTCGCCAAGGTACAGGCGCAGTTCAACGCCTGGGCCGAGGAGACCGGGCTGTCCTACACATATCTGTCACGCATCTGCGCGCTGTCCGTCGGCGAGAACAGAAGCGAGTAGCGAATTCGGCTCTTGGAATTTGGCTCTTGGATTCGGCTCTGGGGACGCCGAATCATGTGCGTCCTGTGGCGATCTCGTGCCGCAAGCGCGGCAGGGCGCAACCCGTGATCACGAAATGCATTTTTCGGGAACATTTGTGCGGAGCACCTGTTCGGGAGATAGGCCAGGCGAACATCGGCGCAGGGAACGCCCGGTCTGGCTCAGCTCAATGAAACCGACGTGACAGAAACGGAGCAGCTCATGAAGCTCACATCCGAACAGGTGAAGCAGACCGTCAACCAGCTCGGCGCTCAGGTGCTGCCCGACGAGCATCCCGCCATGCCGCAGCTCAACAGCATGTTCGGCGAACACACTTTCTTCGTCGATGAGACAGGGCTGAAGGTCGTCGAGCCCACGGCGCCCCCCGGCACCGAGCGCCAGAGCGGCGAAGTCGTCAGCCTCGCCGATTGGGGCGATTCCGAGCTGACACGCCTGATGGCGCACGAGCCCGAGCCGACCGGCGTGATCGTGGTGTTCGAGCACGTGAGGCATTGATCGGGCCCAGGGGATCGACCTTCGGTGGCGAGTCTGAAAACCCGCCACCGTAGATTCGCGTGGCGAGCGCGCTCTACGTGGCTGTCTGCGTCCGCGGAAAGCCCGTCAGTTTGGTTCAGATGCCGAGAGTCAGTTGCGGCGGCTCCGCATCGTCCCCGGCCTGGAGGGAAGACAGCGAGACTCCTAGGAGCCTGACGCTCTTCGGCAGCGGCGTCTCGCCTTCGAGCAGACCGCAAGCCAGCCGCTCAAGATCGTCCCGGCCTGCAACCGGCGAAAGAGCGGACCTGCTGCGCGTGATGATCTCGAAATCGGCAAACTTGATCTTCAAGGTGACGGTGCGGCCGCGGCTGCCCGTCGCCTCGCAATGGCGCCACACCTTGTCGACGAGCGGCTTGAGCTCGGCGACCAGCGTGTCGAATTCGGTGAGATCGCTTGAGAACGTGGTCTCCGCGCCGATGGACTTGCGGACCCGGTTGGCCCGGACCGGCCGTTCGTCGACACCGCGCGAGATCCAGTAGTAATAGGCGCCCGACTTGCCGAAATTCGCATTCATGAACTCCAGCGTCTGACGACGAATATCGAGACCGGTGAACATGCCGAGCGCGTTCATCTTCGCGCCCGTGGCCGGGCCTATCCCATGGAATTTGCCGACGGGCAGCGTCTCGACGAAGGCGGGTCCCATCTCCGGTGAGATCACGAACTGACCGTTGGGCTTGCGATGATCGGAGGCGAGCTTGGCCAGGAACTTGTTGTAGGAGATGCCGGCCGACGCGTTGAGACCCGTCTCGGCCTTGATCCTCTCGCGGATCTTGAGTGCAATGTCGCGTGCCAGCGGAATGCCTTGCAGGTTTTCGGTCACGTCGAGATAGGCCTCGTCGAGCGACAACGGCTCGATGATCGGAGTATGCTCCGCGAAGATGTCGCGGATCTGCCTGGAGATCGCCTTGTAGACCTCGAAGCGCGGCTTGACGAAGATCAGATCGGGACATTGTCGCTTCGCCGTCACGGACGGCATGGCGGAGCGAACGCCGAACTCGCGGGCCTCATAGCTGGCGGCGGCGACGACGCCACGTTCCGCGGAGCCTCCGACCGCGACCGGCTTTCCGCGCAGCTCCAGATGATCGCGTTGTTCCACGGACGCGTAGAAGGCATCCATGTCGATATGGATGATCTTGCGGACGGGCGAGGTCTCGCCGGTCACCGTGTCGGATTCGCTCATGGCAAGATGATACAATTGAGCGATGAGAAGCGCGAGGTGATGTGATTCAGCGGTCGACACAGGCTGGCCGCCGCTGCGGGATGTACCAGTCCATCAAAAAGCAATCTCAGGCTTGTGAGTGGCAAGCATGGGCATGCGCTCTAATATGAGCCGCCGGAGGACAGTCCATGCAATACAGCTCCGAACTCATTCGAACCATGCGTCAGGCGCTGGAGGCCGTGATGGCGAGCGTGCCGCCCGATCAGTCGGTCTTCGGTCTGAAAGCGGCCGTAGCCGAATGCATCCTGAAGGCGGCCGCACACGGCCAGACGTCGTACGACGGACTGGTCACGTCGGCTTCCGACCAGGTCCAGGCGATCATCTCGATGCTGAATTGAGCTTGCGCTGAGCCGGCGATGACTTGAGCGCGGGCGGTAACAAGGCCACTCGGGTGGGGGCTCCAGCGCGGACTGGAAGAGACTGGCGCACCCGACACGATTCGAACGTGTGACCTTTGCCTTCGGAGGGCAACGCTCTATCCAGCTGAGCTACGGGTGCTAGTCGAGGTTCATTTAGCCGATTGGCGGGGGCCGGGCAACCGCTTCCGCCGTCTCCTGCCAGGCTGATTCGGGCTAGGCTGATTTTCTGGCGACGCGGCCCGGAACCGGCACGCCGTCCCGCCCGAGCTTGGCGAACTCGGCGAGCAGCCGTTCGGCGCAGATGATCCGGTTGCGGCCGAGCCGTTTGGCCGCATAAAGCGCCTCGTCGGCCGCGGCCAGCAGACGGTCGGGGCTGCCGTCGGTTTCGCCGGGAATGTGGCTGGCGACGCCGACGCTGAGGGTGACGTGGTCACCGGCCCCGGTGGCGCCATGGGTGATCCGCAAGGCCATCACGGCGCAGCGGATCTCGTCGGCGATGACGCAGGCGGCACCGCAATCCATGTCCGGCAGGATCAACGCGAATTCCTCGCCGCCATAGCGGCTGGCGAGATCGAGCGGGCGCACGGCATGCCGGCTGACGACGGCGGCGACCGCGCGCAGGCATTCGTCGCCGCTCTGATGGCCGTGGCGGTCGTTGAACAGCTTGAAATGATCGACATCGACGAACAGCAGCGCCATCGGCTTCTGCGTCCGCTGGGCGCGGCCCCATTCGCTCATCAGCATCTGGTCGAACGCACGGCGGTTCGACAGGCCGGTCAGCCCGTCCTTGGTGGCGAGCTCCTTCAGGGCCATCTCGGCGCGCTTCTGGTCGGTAAGGTCGCGCAAAGTCTCCACCACCGCGATCAGATGGCCGGCCTCGTCGTGGATGGGGCCGGCGTCGATGGCGAGATAGAGCTGGCTGCCGAGCTTCGGCATCACGCACCAGTTTTCGGCGCTGAAGCCGAGCCCGTTATGGCCGCGCGCGGCATATTCGGAATAGAACTCCGGCAGCTGCTCCGGGCGGTCGAGCGCGACGAGGTCGGCAAGGCAAGGGCGCCTGGTCTCGTAGAAGGCCTGCCAGTGTTTATTGGTGCCGATCACCTCGGAGGCGGCAACGCCGGTCAGCCGCTCGCAGGCTCTGTTCCAGATCACGACGCGGCGTTTCGGGTCGACCACGAAGGTCGGCACCACCAGATGCTGCATCAGCCGCACGGCGTAGGAATCCGCAACGTCGACCGTCTTGGCTGACGTTTTCCCCGGCTTCGCCATGTCAGGCCACCGCCGCCACCGGCAAGGCATGGTTTGGGCCGAACAGCTTTCGCACTTCGCTGGCCGGCTTCGGTCTGCTGAAGAGATAGCCCTGCATCTCCGTGCAGCCGAGCGCACGCAGCATCTCGCGCTGCGCCTCGGTCTCGACGCCCTCCGCGACCGTGGTCATGTTGCTGGCGGCGGCGATGTTCACCACCGCCTGCACGATCACGGGCGCGCCGCTCGTCTCGGCGATATCAGCGACGAAGCAGCGGTCGATCTTGATCTTGTCGAAAGGGAAGCGCTTGAGATAGCTGAGTGAGGAGTAGCCGGTGCCGAAATCGTCGAGCGCGATGCGCACGCCGATGGCGCGGAGCTGGTGCAGGATCGAGAGCGCCGCCTCGTCGTCGCGGATCAGCACGGCCTCGGTGATCTCTAGCTCGAGCCGGCACGGGGCAAGTCCGGAATCGGCGAGGGCGCCGGCGATCCGCAGTGCCAGCGTCTCGCATTTGAGCTGCACCGGCGAGACGTTGACCGCGACACGCACATGCGCCGGCCAGGTCGCGGCCTCGTTGCAGGCCATGCGCAGCACCCAGTCGCCGAGCTCGTTGATCAAGCCGGTGTCCTCGGCAATCGGGATGAACTCCGCCGGCGACACCATGCCGCGCTCGGGATGCCGCCAGCGCAGCAGCGCCTCGCATCCCGAGACTTCGTTGGTGCGCAGGTCGACCAGCGGCTGATAGTGAATCTCGAAGCCGCCGTTCACCAGGGCTTGGCGCAAATCCTGCTCCAGGCTCAGGCGCGCCTTGGCGCTCGCATCCATCTCCGGCTCGAAGAAACGGTGAGTGCGGCGTCCTTCGGCCTTGGCGCCGTACATCGCGAGATCGGCATTCTTGATGAGCTGGTCGAGATCGGTGCCGTCCTGCGGTGCCATGGCGATGCCGATGCTGGCGTCGGTGGAGAGCTGATGACCGAAGCAGTGATAGGGCCGGCGGATCGCCTCGAAGATCTGCGTCACGAATGACACCACGTCGGCGGATGATTTGATCCCGGTCTGGATCACCGCGAATTCGTCGCCGCCGAGCCGCGCGATCAGGTCGCCCGGTCCGAGGCAGCTGCGGATGCGGGCCGCGATTCCCTTCAACAGCTCGTCGCCGACGTGATGACCGAGCGAATCGTTGATGCCCTTGAACTCGTCGACGTCGATATAGAGCAGCGCAAACTGGCTGCCGCCGCCGACCTTCTCCAGTTCGCGCTCGATCTGCTCGCGGAACAGCGCCCGGTTGGGCAGGTCGGTCAGCGCATCGTAATGCGCCATATGCGCGATCTTCTCGTCGGCGCGCCGCCGTTCGGTGACATCTTCGACGACGTTGATGAGGTAACGCGGCTCGCCGGATTCGTCGCGGATTCCGATCCGGGTCGAGGTGATGTAGCGCATCCCCTTGGCCTGGCTCTGCCAGGCATGCTCGTCCTTGAACAATCTCTCGCCCGACTTCAGCGCCTTGCTGTCATCGTCGGTGACGACTCGGGCGGAGGCATCCGGGTATATGTCGAAGGGAGTCTTGCCAACGATGTTTTCACTCGATTGGCCGAATTGCTCTTCGGCGGTCCGGTTGACCAGCAGATATTGCCGCGTTTGAGCATCCTTCACGGTGATCTGCGACGGGATGTGGTCGATGATCTCGCGCAGGAACATGTAGTTGCGGTCGCGTTCCTGCTCCAGCTTGCGCCGCTCGGTGATGTCTTCGATCGTGGCCACCCATCCGCCCTGCGCGAGCGGAGTGTTGATGACCTGGAAAGCTCGGCCACTCGGCAAGTGATGGCTTCTCGTGGAGACCGTGCCCTCCGCGACGATCCTCATGACGTCGGCGCAAAATGCCTCGACATCGCCTTCGAACGCGCCGCGCTCCTTGCGATGATACATCGCCTCGCGGATGTGACAGCCGGGCTTGATGACATCGTGAGAGAGGCCGAACATATCGGCGTAGCGGCGGTTGCAGGTGACGATGTAGCCGGCGGCATCGTACAGGATCAACCCTTGCGACATGTTGTTCAAGGCGGTGTCGAGCCGCCCGCGCTCCGCTTCCAGCCGTTGCTGCGCCTCACGGTTCTGCCGGTTGATCTGGCGAACGATCAGGAACAGGATCAGCGCAATCACGGTGGCCGAAAGCGCGGCGGTGGTGACCATGAAACCGGTCTGCTGCCGCCAGTCGGCCAGCGCGGCTCTCGTGGTGTTGGTCGCGACGATGACCAGCGGGAAATGCGACAGCGAGGCCCCGGAGCCGAGGCGCTCGTCGCCGTCGATCGGGCCCCTGACGCGCAGGGTGTGCCGGCCACCTTCGGCCAGCATCTTGCGCATCAGCGGTGCGTCCTTGAAGTCCCTGCCGATCAGCTCTTCGACATGCGGGTAGCGCGACAGCATCTTGCCATTGCGGTCGAACAGCGAGATCGCCGTGCCCTCCGCAAGCGCAACGGACGCGAAATAGTTCTGGTAGCTGTCCGGATCGATCCGGCGGACCATCGTGCCGAGGAAGCTGCCGTCCGCGCCGCTCAGCCGACGCGCGACAATCGTGGTCCATTTTCCGATGATGAAGCTGCGGACCGACTCCAGCGCCACCGGTTCGGCCATCGGATTCGATTTGAAGGTCTGAAAATAGGCGCGTGAGGAGATGTTGATCTTGGGCAGCGGCTGGGGCCGCGACCAGTTGATCAGTTCGCCGTCGGCATCGTAGATCGCGATGTCGCCGAGGTAGGACACCGGGCCGATCTTGCTCCGCAGCATCTGGTTCGTCGCGGGTCCGGACATGCGCTCGCGGAACATCGCGGCCGAACTGATCTCCGGCAGGTTCATCTGCCCGATCACATCGGCGGCGACGATGTCGGAATCCTCGAATTGCTGATCGAAGTGCCGCGCGATCAGCTGCACCGTATTTTCCAGCTCGCGCTCGCGATTGGCCAGGGTGCGTTCGCGAAATTCGCCGACGGCCATGGCGGTCACCGCGAAGATCCCCGCGACCAGCAACACGCCGCACAAAGTGAGCCACAGCACCGGTCCGCGCCGAATGGCTGCCTCCCAGCCGTGCTTCGCGGCTAGGAACATTCCGGCTGCAATTCCTGCAAAGACCTGGCGCATTCCCCCTCCCTGGAGGGACAGGAATACAGCACACAAATGGCGTAAAGCTTAGGAAAGCCAGTTACCTGAGCGTTAATCTCGTTGCGTGATCGCAGTCGTGTCCAGCGAGCCGCCGCGCTGCATCATGAATCGCGCGTTAATGCGAGCTGCCCGCGCTCTTGTCGCTGCCGAGATTACGCAGCCGCCCGACCACGCCCGTCGGGAAGAAGTAGACGCTGGCGATGAACAGCAGCCCGAGCCACAGCAGCCAGCGGTCGGGATGCAACAGCCCCGGCAGCAGCGGCAGGCCGGCTTCCGACGCCGCCTTGGAGGCGACGCCCATCAGCGACTGCAGATAGTTCTGGGCGAGGATGAAGATGGTGGCGCCGATGATCGCGCCGTAGATCGTGCCCATGCCGCCGATCACGACCATCAGCAGGATGTCCAGCATGATCGAGAAGCTGAGCGAGGTATCGGGGCCGGCATAGCGCAGCCACAGTGCATTGAGAATGCCGGCGCCGGCGGCGACCAGTGCGGCGATGCAGTTGGCGTAGCTCAGGTGGAAGACGGTGCGGAAGCCGAGCGCCTCGGCGCGGAAGCGGTTCTCGCGGATCGCCTGCAGCACGCGCCCGAACGGCGAGTTCACCACCCGCAGCAGAGCGAGGATCATCAGGGCCGAGACGGCGAACACCAGATAGTACGTCAGGATGCGGCCGTTGAACTCGAATCCGAGCACGTTCTTGGAGATCAGCACCGTGCCGGGCCTGAGCAGCTCGGGCAGCTGAAAGCTGCGTCCGTCCTCGCCGCCGGTCAGCCAGGACAGCTGCGAGGCCAGCACCTGGAAGGCGGATGCGACCGCGAGCGTGATCATGGCAAAGAAGATCGCAGCCACCCGCAGCGAGAACAGCCCGATCGCAAGCGCAAGCAGCGCGGCAAGCGGCAGGCCGACCACGATGCCGGTTGCAACCGCGCCCCAATGCGGACCCATCCCGTACAGCGCGATCGCGATCGCGTAGCTGCCGATCCCGTAGAACATGGTGTGGGCGAACGACACCGAGCCGGTATAGCCGAGCAGCAGATCGTAGGAGGCGACCAGCGCGGCGAAGACGCAGATCTTGGCCGCGACGTTCAGCGCCTTCGCCCCGGGGAACAGGAACGGCGTCGCCAGCAGCGCCAGGATGATGAGGACGAGAACGAGCGTGAGCATGCGGTTGCGCGGCGGGTCGCCTGACAGGATCATCATCGGCTGGTCACCGCATAGAGGCCGCGCGGCCGCCACATCAGAATGGCGACCATCAGCAGGATGTTGGAGACGAGGGCGAGCTTCGGCACCAGGAAGCCGCCGTAATTGGCAATCATCGCCACCAGGATCGCGCCGATGAAGCAGCCGCCGATCGAGCCGAGGCCGCCGATGATGACGACGATGAAGATCAAGACGGTGAGGTCGTCGCTCATGGAGGCGTGGACCTGCTCGCGATACAGTGCCCACATCACGCCGCCGAGGCCGGCCAGCGCTGATCCCGTCATGAACACGCCGAGGAACAGGCGGCGAATGCGATAGCCGAGCGCCTCGACCATCTCGCGGTTCTCGACGCCGGCGCGGATCAGAAGCCCGAGCTTGGTTCGGTTGAGCACGAGCTGAATCGCGATGAAGACGGCAAGGCCGATCAGCGTCGCCAGCACGCGGTATTTCGCGATCGCGACGTCGCCGAGGATGAAGGAGCCGCGCAGCGACGTCGGCAGCGGCGTCGGGATGATCTGCGGTCCCCACACCGCATAGAGCGTCTGCTCGGCGACGATCAGGCCGCCCGTCGTCATCAGGATCTGCTTCAGATGCTGGCCGTAGACGGGCAGGATCAGCACCCGCTCGACAATCAGGCCGAGCGCGCCGGAGACCGCCATCGACAGCAATGCCGCCGGCGCCAGCACTGCGAGGTTCATCCACAGCGAATCCACCTGGAGCGAGGTCGCGAACGGCGCCAGCACCAGGGTCGCGACATAGGCCCCGACCGCGATGAAGGCGCCATGGCCGAAATTGAGCACGTCCATCAGGCCGAACACGAGCGTGAGTCCGGAGGCCATGATGAAGATCATCATGCCCATCGCGAGGCTCGCGGCCGTCAGCGTCAGCCAGGTGCTGGGCGAGCCGATCAGCGGAATCATCACCAGGGCGACCGCGATCGGCAGCAGGATCGGCGCGATGTCGCGCTTGGGCTTCGGCAGCGGATCGGTTGCGGCGAGCTCGGTCATTGATGCGTCTCCAGGCTCAGGCCGAGCAGTCGCTCCTGCAGCGGCACGTCGGCCGCCAAGGCCGCCATCTCGCCGCGATGGACGATGGTGCCGTTGTCCATCACCAGCACGTCGTCGCCGAGCTCGCGGGCCGCAAAGAAATTCTGCTCGACCATCAGGATGGTAGCGCCCTTGCGCTTGATCTCCTTCAGACACTCGATCAGCGCCATCACGATCGCGGGCGCCAGCCCCTTGGTCGGCTCGTCGATCAGCAGGAGCTTGCGCGGTTCGATGATGGCGCGGGCAATCGACAACATCTGCTTCTGTCCGCCCGAGAGACTTCCCGCGCGCGACAGCCAGAACCGGCGCAGCGCGGGGAAGAAGCCGAAGATCCAGTCGAGCTGGGTGTCGTCGAGCGGCCCGTCGCGCGCCGCCAGCACCAGATTTTCCTTCACCGTGAGATCCGAAAACACCGCCATGCTCTCCGGCACGTAGCCGACGCCGAGCCGCGCGATGTCGGGCGTCGCGCGGCTCTCGATGCGCTCGCCGGCGAGTCTGATCTCGCCGGAGGAGGCCTGCCAGAGGCCCATGATGGTGCGCAACGTCGTGGTCTTGCCGGCGCCGTTGCGGCCGAGCAGCATCGTTGTCTGCCCCTGCGCGACAGCGAGATCGATGCCCTGGAGGATGTGATAGCGGCCGATATGAGTGTGCACACCGGAGAGCTTCAACAGATCGGTCATGCTGCGCTCCCTCCAACTTTATTGGGCGCGACGCCGAGATAGGCTTCCTGCACGATCGGTGATGCGATCACCTCGGCCGGAGGGCCGTCCGCAACAAGCTGCCCGTTATGCAGCACGATGATGCGGTCGGCGAGCGATCGCACCACGTCCATCTTGTGCTCGACGAGGAGGATGATCCTGCTCTTGTCCTGCTTGAGCTGCGCGATTAGGTTCAGCACGACCGGCACCTCGTCGATGCTCATGCCTGCGGTCGGCTCGTCGAACATGAACACCTTTGGTTCGAGCGCCATCATCAGCGCGACCTCGAGCTTGCGTTGGTCGCCATGCGACAGTGCGGTGGCGGCGACGCCGCGGCGGCCGCCGAGCGCGACCTGATCCAGGATCGTATCGGCGCGCGCAATCAGATCACGGCGGACCATCCAGGGTCGCAGCATGTCGTAGTGAGTGCCGTCAGCGGCCTGCACGGCGAGGCGGACGTTTTCCTCCACCGATAGATTCGGAAAGAGGTTGGTGAGCTGGAAGGCGCGCCCCAGGCCCGCGCGCGTCCGCATCGGCGCGGAATGCTGGGTGATGTCGGTGCCGTCGAACAGAATGCTGCCGCTCGATGCGCGGAGCTGGCCAGAGATCAGGTTGAAATAAGTGGTCTTGCCGGCGCCGTTCGGGCCGACGATGGCGGTGAGCTCGCCCGGCCGGAAGCTGCAGGTGACGTTGTTGACCGCGACATGGCCGCCGAAGCGGATGGTGAGGTCGCGGGTTTCGAGGGTGAGCGGCATCGAAACTTTCGATCGGATTTGGTTGGAAGTATATCCGCGACGACGGTGGCCCCCTCCCCCGCTTGCGGGGGAGGGCTGGGGAGAGGGTGCCTCCTCAGGCGAGAACCCCCAAGAGGACAGAGCCCTCTCCCGGCCTCTCCCGCAAGCGGGAGAGGTGAAGAAGCACCTACCGCTTATTCTTGATCGGAACGTCCATGTCCTCGATCTTCAGCTCGCGCACCGGCTCGAGCACGGCCCAGGCGACATTCGGATCGACCCTGACCTTGAAGTGATACATGCTCTGGAGCGCCTGATGGTCTTCCTTGCGGAACATCATCTTGCCCTTCGGCGTGTCGAACTCCAGGCCTTCCATGGCCGTGATCAGCTTCTCGGTGTCGGTCGACTTCGCCTTGGTGACGGCGGCGACGACGGACATCGCGGCGGCGAAACCGCCCGCGGTGAAGAAGTCCGGCGGCGCGTTGAAGCGCTTCTGGTGTTCGGCGACCAGCCAGTCGTTCACCGGGTTCTTCGGGATCGAATAGAAGTAATAGGTGGCACCTTCCATGCCGGGCAGACCCTTATAGGCGGCGAGCGCCGGCAGGATGTTGCCGCCGGTGGACAGCTCGATGCCGTAGCGCTTCGGATCCATGTCCTGGAGTTTCGCCAGCGGATTGCCGGCGCCGGCCCAGATCACCCAGATCACCTTGCGGCCCGGCTTGTCCTTTAGCGCGTCGAACAGGCGCTGGCCGACCGCGGTGAAGTCGGTGGTCGAGGTCGGGGCATATTCTTCGGCGGCGAGCGTCGCGCCGGTCTTGCCGAGCGCCTCCTTGAAGGCGGCGACGCCGTCGCGGCCGAAGGCGTAGTCCTGCGCCAGCGTTGCGACGGTGACGCCCTGCTTGCCGATCGCGACCGCGTTCGAGATCGCGTCTTGCGACGAGTTGCGCGCCGTGCGGAAGATGTAGCGATTCCACTTCTCGCCGGTAATCTGATCCGCGACCGCGGGCTCCACGATCAGGATCTTCTTGTTCTCCTCGGCGACCGGCAGGATCGCGAGTGCCGCGGCCGACGAGGTCGTGCCGATCGCGATGTCGGCCTTGTCGTCCTGATAGGCTTCCGCAAGCGCGGCCTTGGAGAGATCGGGCTTGCCCTGGTCGTCCTTGGTGATGATGACGATCTTGCGCCCGTCGAGCGTCATGGTGCCCTTGGTGGCGTATTCAAAACCCATCTGCAGGCCGGTCTCGGTCTGCTTGGCATAGGCTTCGAGCGGGCCGGTCTTGCCATAGATCAGCGCGACCTTGAGATCGTCGGCCTGTGCGGAGGTGCCCGCGGCGAGGGCGAGGATGGTGGTTGCCATGACGAGTGATCGACGCACGGTGGTCCCTCCTGATGAAATGCTTTGGTCATAGCGATTTGCACAACCGTGCGGACATTGCAATTCCACCTTCCGGCGGACCACGCGACGGGCATGTGTGACATTGTCCCGGCCCGGCCGCGCCGGATCGCTTCCGCCGAGGAAATCGGCAGATGCAATTGTTGACCTCACCCCCGGAACGGGCTGCTCAGGCTTTGCAAAGTAACCAAAGGCGCGGGGTTACGGCCGGTATCCGTTCGCCCGGGAATAGCCCTGCCGGTTCTGTTGCGTCGAGCGGTTTGTGACACTGGCGCGTGCTTCGCTGGAGATCGGCGTTGCGAGCTTCAGCTCCTCCAGGAAGATCGGCCGGGAGAAATAATAGCCCTGCGCGTAGCGGATCTTGGTCGCAGCCTGCAGGTAGGCGAGCTCCTCGTAGGATTCGATGCCTTCGGCGATCACGGTCATGCCGAGCGCTTCGCTCAGGGATTCGATCGCGCGCAGGATTCCCTGGTTGCGTGGGCGCTTATGGATATCGGTAATGAAGGAGCGGTCGATCTTGATCTCGTCCGCGGTGATGTCGGCCAGCGCCGACAGTGAGGAATAGCCGGTGCCGAAATCGTCGATCGAGATGGCGACGCCGAGCTTGCGGAACATCGGCAGGATCTCGGCCTGGAAGTGATTCTTGGCGACGAAGGCGTCTTCCGTAACCTCGATCATGAAGCGCTGCGGAAAGCTGGTGTCGTCGAGCGCCTGGGCAAAGCTGCGCATGAATTCGGGGTTGCCGGCCTGCTTGGCCGCGACGTTGATGCTGATGGTCGCTTCCGCACCGAACGTCTCGTTGATCAGGTCGATTGACTTGACGATCTCGGCGAGCACGAGATGGGTCAGCTCGTCGATCAGCCCGAGTTCGGTGGCAAGATTGATGAACGAGCCCGGCGCCTGGATCACGCCCTCGTCGTCGCGCAGCCGAACCAGGGCCTCGATGCCCTTCACCTCCTGCGTGCGGATGTCGACCTTGGACTGGAAGGCGCAGCAGAAGCGCTTCTCCAGGATGGCCTGCCGCAGCGACTGCTCGATTTTCATCCGCGCCAGCGCCTCGCGCTCCATGCTGGAGTCGAAGAAGGCCGCCGATCCCTTGCCGTCGTTCTTGATGCGGTACATCGCGATGTCGGCGTTCTGGCGCAGTGTCTCGAAGCTGCTTCCGTGATCGGGGTACAGGCTGATGCCGACGGAGGTTGAGGCGAACACTTCCGAATTGTCGATGAAGAACGGCGCCGTCAGCCGCTCCAGCGTCGATTGCATGAATTCGGCGACTTCCTCCTGATTCTTGATCGGCGACAGCAGCAGCAGAAATTCGTCGCCGGAGATGCGCGACAGCATGTCCGAATCGCGCAGGCCGCGTCCAAGCCGCTTCGACAGTTCGACCAGCAGGGCATCGCCCACGGTGTGACCGTAATAGTCGTTGATGTGCTTGAAATTGTCGACGTCGAGAAAGGCGAGCGCAAAGCGCTCGCCGGCGCGACCCTGCGCGAGCAGGCTGGTGGCGCGATGTTCGATCACCCGCCGCGAGGGCAGGCCGGTCAGCTCGTCGAAATAGGCCGAGCGGAACAGCTGGTCCTCGAAATTCTTCTGCTCGGTGATGTCGGAGGAGGCCGAGATCAGCAGCTCACGTCCGTCAAGGCGGATCGGACGATGGGTGGTCAGCAGCACCTGGCGTGCGGCTCCGTCGTGGAGCGCTTCCTCGGCGACCACCGCCTGACCGGAGCTCAGGGCCTGCCGGCAGGCTTTCTGGCGCGGCGCGAGATCGCGCGAGGGGCGGCTGCCGTCCATGCCGAGCTGGGCGGCCGCGACATCGTTGACCAGGAGAAGTTCGCCTTGCGCGTCCTGCACGGTCAGGCCGGCAGGCAGCATTCTAACGATTTCCTTGAGGAATCCGAGTTCGGCTTCGCTCGCGCCGGAATATTTGTTGTCGTTCATAGAAGTCATGAATCTTGTTGTTTCAGCGCGCCTTTGCAATGGGCGCGATCTTGCGCGGTTCCCTCTTAAGTTTGGTTAAGGGGCCCGGAGAATTACGGTGGTGTTTTGCGTCGATGCGACGCGCGCAGCCCATCGTCATTAACGGGGCGTCAACGCGTCCGGCGAAACCGCGAACGACGCACGCGAACGGATTTCGTTTGCGCCGTGTCTAACCGTCTTTGGGGATACGGCATTGCATGGTGCAATGAAGTCCGGTCCTGAGATAGGAGACCTCCGTCTTGCCGTCGAAGGCCGACAGCGCCGACTTCAACAGCTTGGTGCCGAAACCCGGCTCGGAGATCTTGTCGACACTCGGGCCCTCGGTTTCATCCCAGGTCACGGTCAGACGGTCGTCGCTGACGGTCCATGACACCTGCAACAACCCGCGCGGCGCGGAGAACGCGCCATATTTCCCCGCGTTGGTGGCGAGCTCGTGAAACATCAGGGACAGCGTGACCGCAAGCTTCGGCGGCAGGAACAGCCGGTCGCCGTTGAGCGTGAAGCGGACATGGCCGTAAGGGCCGAGCTCGGAGATCAGCAGGTCGCGGATGTCGCAGCCGGCCTTGTCGATCCGCGAAATCAAATCGTCGGTCGCTGCAAGCGACCGCAGCCGCGGATCGATCCGGGCCCAGATTTGCGGCTGATCGTGCAGCACCTGATGCAGCACGGCATGCACTGTCGACAGCTTGTTCTTCAGCCGGTGCTGGAGTTCGTCGACCAGCAGCTTGCGGTAGTCTTCTTCCTCGATCAGGCGCCTGGAAATCCGGCGCTGCTCGACGAGTAGCGAGCGATAGTGCTCGACGCCCCAGATGGTGAGCGCGCAGACCGCCCAATAGAGTGCCAGCAGGGCGAATCGCGCGTTATCGGCAAGCGCATCGCCAAAGTTCACGACGACGCCGAGCACACCGCCGACCAGCGCCGTGATGATGCCGATGCGGAAGCCGCCGAACGCGGCCGCAAAGAACACGGCCGGGAAATACGGCGTGAAATAGACGTCGGGCCGCACATGGGCGAGAGCCCAGCGCGCCAGCGTCGCAACCAGCAGGCAGGCGACCGCAAACGCAAGGCTGAGGCCGAGCGATGGCGGTGCCACGCCCTGCCAGCCCTTGCGGAATTCGTCGATCAGCTTCGCCATGCGCAGTCCGGTCGCGATATGCGTTCGACAATCGAGCGGTCGCCAGGAATGTTACGCATGTCGCCGGCCCCAAGCAAAGCTTGCCTTGTCGGAAGCCGGCAGGAATAGTGCCTGCTGCGGCGCCGACCGTCGCGGCGCCGTCGTCGATCGGTGTCCGCCATTTGGCGTCAAGGGGTTCGAAAACAGGGACATTCCATGGGCAGGCTGGATGGCAAGGTCGCGGTGATCACGGGCGCGACGAGCGGGATCGGGTTGCGGACTGCAGAAGTCTTCGTTGCCGAAGGTGCCAAAATTGTGATCGCGGGGCGGCGTGTACCGGAAGGCGAGGCGCTGGCGAAGCAGCTCGGGTCGAATTGCGTCTTCCGCCAGACGGATGTGACGGCGGAAGCGCAGATGCAGGCGCTGATCGCGCTCGCGATCGAAAAATTCGGCCGCATCGACTGCCTGTTCAACAATGCCGGCGGCCCGGCGCAGACCGGCGGCATCGAAGGCCTCGAGGTCGAGCGCTTCGATGCGGCGATGGCGACCCTGCTGCGCAGCGTCATGCTCGGCATGAAACACGCCGCACCCCACATGAAGAAGCAGGGATTTGGCAGCATCATCAACAATGGCAGCATCGCCGGCCGTCTCGCCGGCTTCTCGTCCTCGATGGTCTATGGTGCGGCCAAGGCGGCGGTGATCCATCTCACCAAATGCGTGGCGATGGAGCTCGGCGAATCCAATGTCCGCGTCAACTCGATCTCGCCCGGCGCCATCGCGACCGGCATTTTCGGCAAGGCGCTCGGGCTTTCGACCGAGGCGGCGGAGAAGACGCAGGCGGTGATGCGCGAGATCTACAAGACCGCGCAGCCAATCCCGCGCGCCGGGCTTCCCGATGACATCGCCCATGCAGCGGTGTTCCTGGCCAGCGACGAATCCAGCTTCATCAACGGCCATGACCTCGTCATCGACGGCGCGATGACCGGCGGCCGCAACTGGAGCCAGCAGCAGCAGGGCTACGTGGCCCTGCGCAAGGCGTTCGATCAGGGGGCCGGATAGTTTCGTCATTGCGAGGAGCGAAGCGACGAAGCAATCCAGGCTGCTTCCGCGGACGCAGTCTGGATTGCTTCGCTTCGCTCGCAATGACGGCTGCAATGCTCACACCGCCTTCACCCGCACCCGCAATCCGTCGCGCGGCTTCGGGATCGGCCACATCTGCCAGTCCGGCTTGTAGCCGGGCTCCAGCGATACCTCGATGTTCTGCAAGAAGTGCCGCGCGAAGCATTTGGCCTGCATGTAGGCGAAGTGCAGGCCGAGGCACATATGCGCGCCGCCGCCGAACGGCACCCAGGCGAAGCGGTGGCGGTTGCGCTGGGCCTCCTCGGTGAAACGCAGCGGATCGAAGCGGTCCGGCTCCGGCCAGATGTCCTTCATGTGGTGCGTGTAGAGCGGATTGACGCCGATCGCGGTGCCGGCGGGAATCGAAAAACCCTTGAAGGTGAAATCGCGCATGGCGCGGCGCGGCATCGAGGGCACCGGCGGCTTGATCCGCAGCGCTTCCTTGAACGCCATCTCTGACAGCGGCATCTTTTCGAGATCGTCGAAACTGCTCGGCGCGTCAGGGGCGAGCCCCAGTGCCATGACTTCCGCGCGAAGCTTGTCCTGCCAGCCGGGATTTGCCGCGAGCTCGCCGATGAACGACGTCAGCGACGAGGTCAGCGTGTCGTGCGCCGCCATCATCAGAAAGCTCATGTGGTCGATGATGTCCTGTTCCGAGAGCAGGGCGCCGTCCTCGTGGGTTGCGCGGCAGAGCTGCGAGAACAGGTCATCGCCGCCGTGATTGCCGCGTCGCAGCGGAATCTGCTCGCGGAAATAAGCGACGATGCGCTTGCGCCCCCTGACGCCGGCCGCCATCTGCGTGCCGGGCAGCGGTCGGCGGATCGGGGCGACGGCCGCGGCGACCATATCGACGAAGGCGCGGTTGATCTCGTCGACCTCCGGCCCGATATCGGCGCCGAGAAAGGATGCGGCGGCGAGATCGAGCGTGAGCTGCTTCATCGCCGGATAAAGCTGCATCTCGCCGGGTTTCGCCTTCCACTGCGTGACGCGGGCGGCGATGCCGCGGTCGAGATCGCTCAGATACGACTTCATCGGGCCGGACTTGAACGCGACCGACAGCGCCTTGCGATGCAGCCGGTGCTCCTCGAAATCCAGCAGCATCAATCCGCGCGGGAACAACAGGCCGAGCACCTTGTTCCAGCCATGGGTCGAGGAGAACAGCTTTTGCTGGTCGAACAGCACGAGCTCGTTGGCCTCGGGGCCGAGCAGCACGACATTGGTCTCGCCGAAGAAATGCGTGCGATAGATCAGGCCGTATTTGGCGCCGTTCGCCTCGATGTGCCCCTTGGGGTCGGCGAGGACCTGAAAGGTCTTGCCGATGATCGGCCAGCCTTCGTCGCCGGGGATATGTGTCAGCTCGTTGCGCCTGGGCGGAGTGAAGCCGAGCGCAGGGGCGGCCACATTCTGCATCGACATGACGATTGCTCCGGTTGGCTGGACCCGGCCAACATAGCACAATTCGGTGACGATGATTCCGCGCTTACCGCTTCGCCGCTTCCTTCTGCAAATCCGGGGCATTGACGGCCGGAATCGCAACGCGGCCCGCGCCGGTCACCTTCAAAGCCTCGGCGGCCTTCTCGTTTTCCATGATCTTGGCCATCACGGCCTGTCCCGCACGCTCGAAGATCGCGCGGTTCTCGATCACGAATTTTTGCGACTTGCGCAAGCCGTCGATGTAGCCGTTGATCTCGGGCACGACATAGCGCGCGACAAGGTCCCAGCTCCGGCGCGTGTTCTCCGGATTGGCCCAGTCGTGCACGAAGCCGATGACGGCGCCGACGCCGCCGGAGACCTGCATCACGTTCTTGATCATCTTGACGAGGTCGTCGGGCGTGCCGATGACGGAGGCCGCGCCATCGACGAACGCGGTCTTGTCCACGGCCTCGTCGGGTGAGGCGAACGCCGTCAGACCCGGCCGCTGCAGCGTGCCGACATTATATTCGTTGTGCCAGCGCATCAGCCCGGCGCCGGCCTCGCGACGCGCCTGCTCGCGGGTCTCGGCGATGTGCCAGGTCAGCAGCACGCGCCAGTTCGCACGATCGACTTTGGTGCCGTGCTTTTTCGCCGCGTCCTCGGCGAACTGCCATTGCTGCTGCAGCGACATCAGCCCCTGCGTCGTCATCGAACCAAGCGAGATGATGCCGATGCCATATTTGCCGGCGAGCGTCATGCCAGAGGGCGAGATCTGCGAGGCCACCACAAACGGCATCTCTTCCTGCAGCGGCAGGAGCTGCAGCGCGGCGTCGTTCATGGTGAACCAGTCGCTCTTCGCCGTGACGCGCTCGCCATTGAAGAGGCGGCGGATCACGCCGATCGCCTCGTCCTGGCGGTCGCGCTGCGTCATCGGATCGATGCCGAGCGTATGCGCGTCGGAGGCGAGCGCGCCGGGGCCGGAGCCGAAGATGGCGCGGCCGCCGGTCATGTGGTCGAGCTGCACCATGCGCTGCGCGACGTTGTAGGGATGGTGATAGGGCAGCGACACCACGCCGGTGCCGAGTTTGATCCGCTTGGTGCGCTCGCCGGCCGCAGCCAGGAACATCTCCGGCGAGGCGATCATTTCCCAGCCGGAGGAATGATGCTCGCCGCACCAGAACTCGTCATAGCCGAGTGCATCGAGCTGCTCGACCAGATCGAGATCGCGCCGGAACTGGAGCATCGGATGCTCCCCGATCGGATGATGCGGGGCAAGGAAGGCTCCGAACTTCAGGCGCGCCATGGCGTTCTCTCCAGCTTACATTTTTTGTTTGTTTGTGGCGCGAAGCTACGTGCTGGAGGCAGCGAACGCAATCGCGCGATGTCCCGCACGGCGGAATGCAGCCATGCATGTGTCGTCTCCCTCTCGCGGGCACGCGGAGAGAGGCGGAGCGCGCGAGGATCCTACCTTCGAGGTAATCGCGGCGCCGCATTGGGCCTGCGATGATCGGCAAGGACATCCGAAGGGTCGCGCGCCGATGCACCAAACCGTCACAAAGCAGGTCGATACGTCCCGTCGCTGGTGGGTGCTGGCGATCGTCGTGGCCGCCCAGTTCATGTTCGGCGTCGATGCCTTCGTGGTCAACGTCGCCATTCCGACCATCGCGGTCGAGTTGAAGGCGTCGCCGGCGCAGATCGAATCCGTCATCGCGATCTACCTGATCGCCTATGCCACGCTGGTCGTCACCGGCGGCCGGCTTGGCGACATTCACGGCACCAGGAACGTGTTCCTGGCTGGCCTGCTCGGCTTCACCCTGACGTCGCTGTGGTGCGGACTGGCGCGATCCGGTGCGGAGTTGATCGTGGCGCGGTTGACGCAGGGTGCCTCCGCCGCGCTGATGGTGCCGCAGGTACTGGCAACGCTGCATCTCCTGTTCACCGATGAACAGCGCAGCCGCGCCTTCGCCATCTACGGCATCGTGCTGGGGCTCGCGGGTGCCGCGGGCTTTCTGCTCGGCGGTCTCCTGGTCACGATTGATCTCGCCGGCACCGGCTGGCGCTCGGTGTTCTTCGTCAATGTGCCGTGCGGTCTCGTCATCGCGGTGGCGGCTTGGCGCATCATGCCCTCAGTGCCGCACCGCGCCGGCACGCGGCTGGATATCACGGGCAGCATCGTCCTGTTTGCCGGATTGCTGTGCATGATCGGTCCGCTGCTGCTCGGTCACGATGTCGGCTGGGCACCGTGGTTGTGGCTGGTGATGGCGATCGGCGCCGTGATCCTCCTGGCGTTCCCGAAACTGGAGCATGCGGTGGCACGCGCCGGCGGCATGCCGCTGATTGATCTCTCCCTGCTGGCGGACGCCGCTTTCCTGCGCGGTCTCGGCGCCGCGTTCTTTTTCTTCTTCGCCAATCTCTCGTTCTATCTGGTCATGACGCTGTTCATGCAGCGAGGGCTGAAAATCCCGCCGCTCGCGGCCGGCATAGCCTTCATTCCGCTCGCGCTCGCTTTCGTCGTGGCCTCGCGCCATAGCGGCCCACGGGCGCGCCATCGCGGCACCAGGGTCTTGATCGAAGGTTGCGCGCTTCAGATCGCGGGCCTCGCGGCGCTTGCGCTTGTCGCGTTCTCTGTCGATGCGCCGTCCGCGCTCCTGCTCGCGCTCACCATGATCGTGTTCGGCTACGGTCAGGGGCTGGTGATGGCGCCGCTCTCCGGCGCGGTGCTCTCGACGGTGAAGCCCGTGGCCGCAGGTTCTGCCTCCGGCATTTACGGCACCACGGCGCAGATTGGAAATGCGGCCGGAGTGGCCGCAATCGGCGCGGTGTTCTTCGCCGTCGAAGCCGTGCAATCAGCGCGCGCAGGATTTCTCGTCTCGCTCGCGCTGTTTGTGACGTTAATCATGATCTGCGCCGCATTCCTGGCGTGGATGCGCCGTGGATCTGCACGAAGTTGAGGCATTGCGGTTAATACGTGCGGATTTCTGCAGGTTTTCCCGCGATTTACTCGTCATTGACAGCACACGGTCTTTTTATTTTGCGCTGCAGCAACTATTTGGTTTGGGTGGACGTTGGGACGTCGCCTGCCAGGAGCTGCCGTGTCGTTAACCAGAAATGTCGACCTCTTGAGACGTCTGCCAAAGCTGGACGGATTGCGCTTCGCCGACTTTGGCCGGAGCGCCGATGCCTCCAGTCCGTTGCAGGAGGTTACGGGCTTCGGTGACAATGCCGGCAATCTGCGCCTGTTCGCGTTCGTGCCGCCGCAACTGCAGAAGCCGCGCGCGCTCGTCGTCGTGCTGCACGGCTGCGGCCAGACGGCGGCAAGCTACGACCTCGGTGCCGGATGGTCGACGCTCGCCGAGCACTACGGCTTCGCGCTGTTGATGCCCGAGCAGCAGCGCATCAACAACAGCAACACCTGCTTCAACTGGTTCAATCCGGAAGACACGGCACGGGACAGCGGCGAGGCGTGCTCGATTCGCGAGATGATCGCGCACATGATCGAAACGCATCGCGTCGATCCCAAGCGCATCTTCATCACGGGCCTGTCGGCCGGCGGCGGCATGACATCGGTGATGCTCGCGACCTACCCTGAAGTCTTCGCGGCCGGGGCGGTCATCGCGGGACTTCCCTACGGCATTGCGACGAATCTGCGCGAGGCGCTCGACGGCATGTTTCATTCCCCGGAGCGGCCGGCGCGCGAACTTGGCGATCTGGTGCGGCGGGCCTCGAATCATCGCGGGCCCTGGCCCAGGATCTCGGTGTGGCACGGCAGCGCCGATCGCACCGTCAATCCCGGCAATGCCAACGAGATCGTCAAGCAATGGCTCGACCTGCACGATCTGCCTGACGCGCCGATGGCAGAAACCAACATCGACGGCTATCCGCGCCAGGCCTGGTGGAACAAGGACGGCGAGACCCTCGTCGAGTCCTACGCCATCACCGACATGGCCCACGGCACGCCGCTCGGCCTTGCCGACAACGACCAGCGCTATGGCGTGGAAGGCGCGTTCCTGATCGAGGCCGGCATCTCCTCGTCCTATCACATCGCCAAATTCTTCGGCCTCACCGGCTGGATTCCCGACGCGGCGAAGAAGGCCGAACCAAAGCCGACGCCGGCCCGCTCGCCCGCGCCGCATCTGGCACGCTCGATCCGCGCCGCGGTCGCCGAAGAGACGGCCGAGCCGAAGCGCGAGGAGGCCCGCGGCTTCGATCTCGGCCAGATCATCACGCGCGCGCTCACGGCCGCGGGATTGATGAAGTAACTCAGGCCGTCGCGCCGATAAGGCAAGAGTTTTGTGCCCGTCGTCGCTGCGATCCGCGAATGGGGCGACCGCAACCTGAACCAGCCCGCGGCGTTCGCAGACGCCGCGGAATAGAGCATGATCCGGAAAAGTGTGAAGCGGTTTTCCGAACAGATCATGCTCAAACAAAAGCTACATCTCGCCGGTGATGAACGGATTGGTCATCCGCTCCTGGCCGATGCTCGAGCCGGCGCCGTGGCCGCAGATGAAGCCGACATCGTCGCCAGGCGGCAGCAGCTTGGTCTTGATCGAGTCGATCAGGGTCGCGTGACTGCCGCCGGGCAGATCGGTGCGACCGACCGAGCCCGCGAACAGGACGTCGCCGACATGGGCGAAACGCAGATCCTTGTTGAAGAACACCACGCTGCCGGGCGAGTGGCCGGGGCAATGATAGATCTCGAACTGGAGATCGCCGATCGCCACGCTGTCGCCTTCGTCGAGCCAGCGGTCCGGCTCGAAATTGCGCACCCCCGTCATGCCGAAGCGCGCGCCGCTCTCGACCACGTTGTCGAGCAGGAATTTGTCCGCGACATGCGGGCCCTCGATCGGCACCTTCAGCGCGTCGCGGAGATCGGCCGCGCCGCCGACATGGTCAATATGGCCGTGGGTCAGCCAGATCTTCTCCACGGTGACGCCGGTCTGTTTGATGGCGTCGAGGATCTTCGGCACGTCGCCGCCGGGATCGATCACCACGGCCTTCTTGGAAGGCTCGTCCCAGATGATGGTGCAATTCTGCTCGAACAGCGTCACGGGGACGATGATCGCGCCCGCTTTCGCGCCTGCCTCGGCTTGTGTCTCGTTTTGCTCTGTCATGGTGTCACAATGCCGATTTTTGCCATGCCGCCAAGCAAAAGATTTGTCCCCGCGGCTCGGGAACAGCCGCGGACATCGTCACACGGCGGTCTCAATTCGCCTGCTGTTTTGAACCGGGGCGCTCGTTCCGCGTTCTCCCGCGCGAGAAGCAGTTTTTGGATGGATTTCCCGCATGACTCAGGGCGGCAGCAATTGGTGGCGCGACGGCATCTTCTATCAGGTCTACCCGCGCTCCTTTCAGGATTCAAACAGTGACGGTGTCGGCGATCTCGCCGGCATTTTGCAGCGGCTGCCCTATGTGAAATCGCTCGGTGTCGATGCGATCTGGCTGTCGCCGATCTTCCCCTCGCCGATGGCCGATTTCGGCTACGACATCTCCGACTATACCGGCATCGAGCCGCTGTTCGGCACGATGGTGGATTTCGATGCGCTGCTTGCCGCCGCGCACGACAACGGCCTCAAGCTGATCCTCGACCTCGTGCCGAACCACACCTCGGACCAGCATCCCTGGTTCGTCGAGAGCCGCTCCTCGCGCGACAATCCCAAACGCGACTGGTACATCTGGCGCGACCCGGGCGAGGGTGGCGGCGTGCCGAACAATTGGCTGTCCGAGTTCGGCGGCAGTGCGTGGCAGTTCGACGAGACCACCGGTCAATACTACTATCACGCCTTCCTCGCCCAGCAGCCGGATCTCAACTGGCGCAATCCCGATGTCCGCGCGGCGATCTATGACGTGATGCGGTTCTGGCTGGAAAAGGGCGTCGACGGCTTTCGCGTCGACGTGATCTGGCACCTGATCAAGGACGCCGAGTTCCGCGACAATCCGCCGAACCCGCATTATGTCGAGAGCCGGCCGCCGAACGAAAAGATCCTCACGCAATATTCCACCGACCAGCCCGAGGTGCACGACGTCATCGCCGAGATGCGGCGCGTCACGGATGCCTATGATGCCCGCGTCCTGATCGGCGAGATCTATCTGCCGCTGCATCGCCTGATGGCCTATTACGGCAACGACCTCACCGGCGCGCAGATGCCGTTCAATTTCGCGCTGCTCTCGACCTTCTGGAGCGCGCGCTCGATCGAGAAAATCGTCGAGGACTACGAGAAGGCGCTGCCGAAAGGCGCCTGGCCGAACTGGGTGCTCGGCAACCACGATCGCCCGCGCGTCGCAAGCCGCGTCGGGCCGGAGCAGGCCCGCATCGCCGCCATGCTGCTGCTGACGCTGCGCGGCACGCCGACGCTGTATTACGGCGACGAGATCGGCATGCATCAGCTCGCGATCGCGCCTGAGGACGTGCGTGACCCCTTCGAGAAGAACGTGCCCGGTATTGGTGTCGGCCGCGACGGCTGCCGCACGCCGATGCAGTGGGATTCGTCCAACTTCGCCGGTTTCTCGGAGGTCAGGCCATGGCTGCCGCTGCCGGAGGATCACATCCGCAACAATGTCGTCGATCTCGAGGCCGATTCACGTTCGATCCTGACGCTCTACAAGCGCCTGATCGCGTTGCGAAAGGGGTGTCCGCCGCTGGTCGCGGGCGACTATCATCCGGTCTCGGCCCAAGGCGATCTCCTGGTCTATCGCCGCGAGGCCGAGGGCAGGGCGGTGATCGTGGTGCTCAATCTCGGCCCCGAGCCGATCGCGGTCACCACCAGCGCGATCAAGTTCGGCAGCGAGGTTCTGCTGTCGACATTCCTGGATCGCGAGGGGGAGCGGCTCGAAGGCGTGCTGGATTTGCGCGGCAATGAGGGCGTGATCATCACGCCGCCCTGACCGTCGTCCTGGACAAGCGAAGCGCAGATCCAGGACCCATTACCCCAGGAGTAGTTTGGCGAAGATCGTGGTTATCACTTCGTACGACAATCACCTATTGGGGTAATGGGTCCTGGCTTTCGCCAGGACGACAACGGAGTGTGTGGTCGCACCTCCTATCCCGGATGCTTGTTACGCCGCAACGTCTTGTCGATATCACTCCTCTTCAACAGATAATCCAATCCACCGACGCGATACCAGCGATACCCATAAGGCTCCAGCACGACGCGATGCTGGCCGCGCTTGTCGGCGTGGCTGTGGTCCTCCGCGAGCAGATTGATGAGGTGCGCGCCGGCCTCGCCCGGCAGCCCCACCGAGAACGCAGTCTCGCGCGGCTTCTCGTCGAGATTATGCACGAACAGCACGGAATTGTTGCGCCAGTCGTAGCGCATGATGAACACGGCGGGATCGCGCGTCGCGATGATCGAAAAATCGCCCCAGCCGATCTCCGGCACCTCCTTGCGCATCCGGACGATGCGCTCGGTCCAGTTCAGCATCGAGTTGGGATCGCGCCGCTGCTTGGCGACGTTGACGTGCGGATAGCCGTACGGTCCTTCGTCGATGACGGGCAAGGCCGGCTTGTCGCTGGTGGTGAAGCCGCCATGCGGCTCGGTCGACCATTGCATCGGCGTGCGCGCGCAATTGCGTTCCGGCAGCGACAGATCATCGCCCATCGCGATCTCGTCGCCGTAGCGGATCACGGGCGTCCCCGGCAGCGTGCACATCAGGCTGTAGGCGAGCTCGAGCCGCCGGCGGTCGCCACCCAGCATCGGTGCCAGGCGACGGCGAATGCCGCGGTCGTAGAGCTGCATGTCCTTGTCAGAACCGAAGCTTTTGAACACGGTGTCGCGCTGCGCCTTGGTCAATCGCCCGAGATCGAGCTCGTCATGATTGCGCAGGAACAGGCCCCATTGCGCCGAGGCGGGCCGCGGCCTGGTCGCCTTTAGCGCTTTCCCCAGCGGGCGGGAATCGGACGAGGCCAGCGCATAGAACAGATGCTGGTTGACCTGGAAATTGAACATCATATGCATGCGGTCGGCATCGCGGCCGAAATATTCCATGTCCGTCTTTGGCAGCACGTTAGCCTCGGCGAGGATGATGGCATCGCCCTGCCGCCATTGCAGGAATTCACGAAACGTCCGCAGCATGTCGTACTGCTCGGCCGGTTTCTTCACCTTGGCGCCTTTGGTCGCGATGACGAAAGGCACGGCATCCATGCGAAAACCCGAGACCCCGAGCTGGATCCAGAAGCCCATGATCTTCAAGATCTCGGCCTGCACACGTGGGTTCGAGGTGTTGAGATCGGGCTGGAAATCGTAGAAGCGGTGGAAGTACCAGGCGCCGGCTTCCTTGTCGCGCGTCCAGGTCGATTTCTGCACGCCGGGAAACACCATGCCCTGATTGGCGTTGGCCGGCTTCTTGTCGGACCAGACATACCAGTCGCGATAGGGCGAATTCCTGTCGCTCCGCGCCGCCTTGAACCAGGGATGCTGGTCGGAGGTGTGGTTGACGACGAGATCGATGATGACGCGAATGCCGCGCTGTTTGCAGCCATGGGTGAACTCGACGAAATCGCCGAGCGTGCCGTAGCGGGCATCGACACTGTAGTAGTCGGCGACATCGTAGCCATCGTCGCGGCCGGGCGAGGTCTGGAACGGCATCAGCCAGATCGTGGTGATGCCGAGGCCGTGCAGATAATCGAGCCGGCGCAACAGGCCCTTGAAATCGCCGATGCCATCGCCGTTGGCGTCCATATAGGTGCCGACGGACAGGCAATAGATGATGGCGTTCTTGTACCAGAGATCGTCGATCATGCGCGCGCAGCCTCGGTGGTTCCGCCGAGGTGCGGCGGCTGCGTGATAAGTGCGTAGGGGAGGGGAGGTTCCGCGCCACTGTCGTCCTGGACAAGCGAAGCGCAGATCCAGGACCCATTGCCACAGGCCAAAATTTGACGAGGACTGGTGGTTATTAGCTCGTGCACCAACGAACTCTTGGGGTAATGGGTCCTGGCTTTCGCCAGGACGACGACGGAGGAATCGGTTATCCTCTCCCCATGGACAATCCCGCCCGCATTGCCCTCGTGCCACCACCCGACCGCCGTCAATCCGAGAGGGCGCTGGCGATCGCGCGCGGCACGGCGCGGTTGCTGCGCTCGCTCGGCTTCACCTGCATCAGCGAATTGCCGCTGCCCTCGGGGCGGCGCGCCGATCTCGTCGCGCTGAACGAGCGCGGCGAGATCTGGATCGTCGAGATCAAATCGTCGGTGGAGGATTTGCGCGCCGATCAGAAATGGCACGAATACCGGGCGCATTGCGACCGGCTGTTCTTCGCCTTCACGCAGGACCTGCCTTGCGAGATCTTTCCGCAAGACACGGGTCTGATCATCGCGGATGCCTATGGCGCGCACCTGCACTGCGAGGCGCCCGAGCACAAGCTCGCTGCGGCCACGCGCAAGCAGATGACGTTGCGATTTGGCATGGCTGCGGCGTTGCGGATCAACCGGCTGGTCGATCCGCAGGGGCATGCGGAGTTTTGGGAGTAGCGGCGCCGCGCGCGGGATGTCGTAGGGTGGGCAAAGCGTAGCGTGCCCACCATCCAGGTCAAAGATTGAAGCAGGCACGGTGGGCACGGCGCTTTGCGCCTTTGCCCACCCTACGACACCGTTATCGCGGCGCGCGCTTCGCCAAAATGCGCTGCAGCGTGCGCCGGTGCATGTTGAGGCGCCGCGCCGTCTCCGAGACGTTGCGATTGCACATTTCGTAAATGCGCTGGATGTGTTCCCAGCGCACGCGGTCGGCCGACATCGGGTTCGCCGGCAATTCGGACTTGTCCGAGCCGGTCGACAGCAGCGCCGCGACGACGTCGTCGGCGTCCGCGGGCTTCGAGAGATAATCGACCGCGCCCATCTTCACCGCGGTGACGGCGGTGGCGATGTTGCCATAGCCGGTCAGCACGATTGCGCGGGCGTCGGGGCGCTTCTTCTTCAGCGCCGAGACCACGTCGAGACCGTTGCCGTCACCGAGCCGGAGATCGACCACGGCAAATGCCGGCGCGGCCTTGCCGATCTGCGCCAGGCCGTCCGAGACGGTGTCGCATGACGTCACCGCAAAGCCGCGCGTTTCCATGGCGCGCGACAGCCGCTCCAGGAACGGCTTGTCGTCCTCCACGATCAGCAGCGAGCGGTCGGTCTGTTCATTCAGTTCGGCGATGGCGTTCAAGGTTTGTCCTCTCTCCAACGCATCTACATATGGCCTTGCAATCGGGCGGTGCCAAGGCCGCCAATGGTCGATCGACCCCGTCGTGCGACGCAAGGTCGCGGCCTATCCTATTGTTTCTTCAAAGGTCTCGATAGCCTCAAAACGCTCTCTCGGCCACGTGATCTGGACCACTGCGCCGTGGTCAGGAAAGGTCCGGTTGGTAAACGAGACCTTGGCGCCGGTGCGCTCCAGCAAGGTGCGCGCGATGAACACGCCGAGCCCGAGGCCGCCGCCTTCGTCCTGGTTGCGCCGCCGCGACAAATAGGGCTCGCCGATCCGGTTCAGGATGTCAGGCGGAATGCCGGGACCGTCATCGGAGATCACGAGCTCGATCGTGTCCTTGTTCCACCACGCATTTACTTCAACAGTGGTGCGGGCAAAATCGACCGCGTTCTCGACGATGTTGCCGACGCCGTAGAGGATCGCCGGATTGCGCGAGCCGACCGGCTCGGCCACGATGGCGACGGCGATGCGCACCTTGATATCGACGCCGAAATCGCGGTGCGGCGCCACCACCTCTTCGATCAGCTCCGACAGCTTCATGCGGTCGAACGGCGCGCCGGTGGAGGAGAGCTGGGTGATCTTGCTCAATATGTCGCGGCAACGCTGCGTCTGCTCGCGCAGGGTCTTCAGGTCGGCGGCAAAGTTCGGTTCCTTCACCGTCTTCTCGAGCTCGCGCGAGATCAGGAAGATCGTCGCGAGCGGCGTGCCGAGCTCGTGCGCCGCGGCCGCCGCCAGGCCGTCGAGCTGGGTCAGATGCTGCTCGCGTGTCAGCACCAGCTCGGTCGCGGCCAGCGCGTCGGCGAGCTTGCGCGCCTCCTCGGTGACCTGGAACGAGTAGAGGCTGGTGACGCCGATCGCGAGCGCGATCGAGAGCCAGACGCCGACGAGATAGATCGGCGGCAGCACCAGCGGATCGTCGGAATCCCAGGGCAGCGGCAGATGGAAGAAGAACAGGATCGAGGCGCAGGCGACAGCCAGCACGCCAAGGCCGAAGGTGAAGCGGGCCGGCAGCGCGGTCGCCGAGATCAGCACGGGCGCGAGGAACAGGAACGAGAACGGGTTCTGGAGTCCGCCGGTGAAGAACAGGAGACCCGCCAGCTCCACGATGTTGAGCGCGAGCAGTCCGGCCGCCTGCATCGGCTCCAGCCGCTGCAGCGGATTGGACACGGTCTGGAGCGCCAGATTGAGCGCCGCCGACAGAGCGATGATGCTGACGCAGGGAACGATCTCGACATTGAAGTCCAGCCCCTGCGCCACGATGAAGATCGCGGCGAGCTGGCCCAGCACCGCGAGCCAGCGCAGCCGCAGGATCGTATCCAGGCGGATATGCCGCTGCGCGGGGCGAAAGTCGGAAGCGGCAAGTTCGGTCATTTCGGCCAAGGGGGCGGTGCCTTCTCGATCACAAGCGCGCGGCTCACGGAACCACCGGATTACAAGCCTTGCGCTCTCCGCTGCAATAGCAGAAGAACGCCCAGCATGACCGAGAATGACCAGGGTTCAAGCTGGCCGACTGTCGCGGATCGCAGCCTCTCCGCGGCCATCGCGGTCGATCACCTCGTCAAGGTCTACAAGCAGACCCGCGCCATCGACGACATCTCCTTTTCGCTTCCGCGCGGCAGCATCACCGGGCTGCTGGGCGGCAACGGCGCCGGCAAGACCACGACCATCGCGACGATCATGGGCCTCGTGCTGCCGACCTCCGGCCGCGTGCAGGTGCTCGGGCATCGAATGCCGGAGGACAGCGCCTCCGTGCTGGGGCGGATGAATTTCGAGAGCCCCTATGTCGACATGCCCATGCGGCTCACGGTGCGTCAGAATCTCACCGTGTTCGGCAAGCTCTATGCCGTGAAGAACCTCTCCGACCGCATCGCTGAGCTGGCCTGCGACCTCGATCTCACCGAGTTCATCGACCGCGCCAACGGCAAGCTCTCCGCAGGACAAAAGACGCGCGTTGCGCTTGCCAAGGCGCTGATCAACCAGCCCGAGCTTCTGTTGCTGGACGAACCGACCGCCTCGCTCGATCCCGACACCGCCGACTGGGTCCGGGGTCATCTGGAGCGTTATCGCAAGGCGAACAACGCCACCATCCTGCTGGCCTCGCACAACATGCTCGAAGTCGAGCGGCTCTGCGACCGCGTCATCATCATGAAGCGCGGCCGTATCGAGGACGACGATACGCCCGAAGCCATCATGGCGCGCTACAACCGCACCACGCTGGAAGAGGTGTTTCTGGACGTCGCGCGCGGAAGGGTGAACGGCGCACAGGAGGCGGCGCGATGAGAAGGCCGTATGTTGCGAACGTAGCCCGGGTGAGCGAAGCGATACCCGGGAACGCCGCCAGCAAGGTCCCGGATGTCGCTTCGCTCATCCGGGCTACGGGAGTGCGCGATGAGTGAGGCCTCCCTCCACCGCGGCATCTCCCTCCATCGCATCGGCGCGATGATCCTGCGCTATTGGTACCTCCTGCTGTCGTCCTGGCCGCGGCTGCTCGAGCTGCTCTACTGGCCGGCGCTGCAGGTCATCACCTGGGGCTTTCTTCAGCTGTATATCGCGCAGAATGCAAACTTCTTCGCGCGTGCCGGCGGAACCCTGATCGGCGCCGTCATCCTCTGGGACATCCTGTTTCGCGGGCAGCTCGGCTTTTCGATCTCGTTCCTGGAAGAGATGTGGGCGCGCAACCTCGGCAATCTCATGATGAGCCCGTTGAAGCCGATCGAATTTCTGCTGTCGCTGATGATCATGAGCCTGATCAGGCTTGCGATCGGCGTCATCCCGATGACGCTGCTTGCGCTGTTCCTGTTTCATTTCAACGTTTATGCGCTCGGCGTGCCGCTGATCGCGTTCTTCTGCAATCTGATCTTCACGAGCTGGTCGGTCGGCATCTTCGTCTCCGGCCTGGTGCTGCGAAACGGTCTCGGTGCCGAGAGCATCGTCTGGACCTTGATGTTCGGCATCATGCCGCTCGCCTGCGTCTACTATCCCGTCAGCGTGCTGCCGGTCTGGCTGCAGTATATTGCCTGGACGCTGCCGCCGACCTACGTGTTCGAAGGGATGCGCGCGCTGCTGATCGAAAACACCTTCAGGACCGATCTGATGCTGAGCGCGTTGGCCATCAATGCGGTGCTGTTGATTGCATCTTTTGGGGCATTCCTTGCCCTTTTGCGCAGCGCCAGGATGCAGGGCTCGCTGCTGTCAGGCGGCGAATAACGTAACTTTCTCGTGGATTCAGCCCGGTTTGGGCGACTGGGCCACGTAAATGTACGGAACCATGCATTGACGCAATATTACGCATTCGGCAGTATGCTGCGATGCGAAGAGGAATATAGCGATGCCGATTGGCGAGTTTGGCGGCGCGCCGCCCCTGGTGGCCGAAGGCAGTCCGGTCCTGACGACGCCGATGTACTGGATGTACGAGATGGGGCAAGCCTCTCTCAATCCGGCGCGTGCGATCACGGACGCGACCAAGCTGCTGTTTCAGAATCCCCTCAATCCATGGGCACGCACCGAGGTCGGCAAGTCGGTTGCCGCGGCCTGCGAATTGTTCGAACGCACCACGCGCCGTTACGGCAAGCCGGAATGGGGCCTCAACGACACCGAGGTCAACGGCATCCGCGTTCCCGTCGAGGTCCGCTCGGTCTGGGAAAAGCCGTTCTGCCGCCTGCTCTACTTCGATCGCAAGTTCACCCGTCCGCTGCGCAGCCCGCAGCCGCGCGTGCTGATCGTAGCGCCGATGTCCGGCCATTACGCGACGCTGCTCCGCGGTACGGTCGAGGCTTTCCTGCCGGGGCATGAGGTCTACATCACCGATTGGGCCGATGCCCGCATGGTGCCGCTCAGCGACGGCCGTTTCGATCTCGACGACTACATCGACTACGTCATCGAGATGCTGCATGTCCTCGGCGGCAACACGCATGTGCTGGCGGTGTGCCAGCCCTCGGTTCCCGTTGTCGCTGCTGTTTCGATCATGGAAGCGCTGCGTGATCCCTTCGTGCCGACCTCGATGACGCTGATGGGCGGCCCGATCGACACCCGGCGCAATCCGACCGCGGTGAACAACCTCGCCCAGGAGCGCGGTATCGACTGGTTCCGCAACCACGTCATCACCAAGGTGCCGTTCCCGCATCCGGGCATGATGCGCGACGTCTATCCGGGCTTCTTGCAGCTCAACGGCTTCATCAGCATGAATCTCGACCGGCATATGGATGCCCACAAGCAGCTGTTCGCCAATCTGGTGAAGGGCGACGGCGACCTCGTCGACAAGCATCGCGACTTCTACGACGAATATCTCGCGGTGATGGATCTCTCCGCCGAGTATTACCTGCAGACCGTCGACACCGTGTTCGTGAAGCATTCGCTGCCGAAGGGCGAGATGACCCATCGTGGAACACGCGTCGATCCCTCCAAGGTCACGCGCGTCGCGTTGATGACGGTCGAAGGCGAGAACGACGACATCTCCGGCATCGGTCAGACCGAAGCAACGCACACATTGTGCAGCTCGATTCCCGATCACCGCCGCGTTCATTACGTCCAGAAGGGCGTCGGACATTACGGCGTGTTCAATGGCTCGCGCTTCAAATCGGAAATCGTGCCGCGCATCCATGACTTCATGGTCTCGGCGGCGAATCCGAGCTCATTGCAGGCACTCGCGGCCGAATAATCGCGTATTTCGGCTTTCCCGCTGAAAATCGACGCCCTGTCGGAGGCTCCGACAGGGCCGAGTTCCCGCCAGATTCGCGGTATTTAGGTAGCTTTGTAGGAGTGAGTCCAACCTCACCCCTTGGGGGTGCCGCATGCGCCGAACGGGGGCGAAAAAAGCCGGTTCCAACCCCAGTCTGTAGGGTCTCCCGGACGCCAGACCCCTGTATATTGGGCAAATGATTTGTTTTTGCGCCGAGCGCTTTCCCTGGCGGCGGTTATGGCAGAATCCGGGCGCTCTCCTGCCCCCCGGACTGACAGACATGGCCACTCGCGCACTCCTCTATCGGCGGCCCCACGAGCCGAAGACCCTCCTGATCACCCATGGATCGCAATATTTTGCGATTCGACTGCGCCGGCATCGCCGCGCGCGCCGTTACACGCTCAGAATTCATCCGAGTGATCGCGAAGCCATCCTCACCATGCCGCCGCGCGGCACGCTCGCCGAAGCAAAAGACTTCGCGCAGCGCCACGGCGCATGGATCGCGGCACGTCTCGGCCGTTTGCCGAAGGCCGCACCGTTCCAGCCTGGCACAGTCATACCGCTTCGCGGCGTTTCTCATCGCATCGTTCATCGCGCCGGCACGCGCGGTACGGTGTGGACGGAAGTGCGCGATAGCGGTGAACGCATTCTCTGCGTCGCCGGTGGCGTCGAGCATGCGGACCGTCGCATCAGCGACTTCCTCAAGCGCGAGGCTCGCCGCGACCTTCAGCGTGCGGCGGAATCCTATGCCGGCGAGCTCGGCGTCAAGGTCAAGCGGCTCTCGATCCGCGATCAATCGAGCCGCTGGGGCTCCTGCACCTCGGCCGGGTCGCTGTCGTTCTCCTGGCGCCTGATCCTCGCGCCGCCCTACGTGCTCGACTATCTCGCCGCGCACGAGGTCGCCCATCTCGTCGAGATGAACCACTCGGCGCGATTCTGGCGCGTCTGCGGCAGGGTCTGCCCGTCGATGGAGCGCGCCAAGAAGTGGCTCGACACGTACGGCAACGATTTGCACCGGTACGGGGTCGAGGATTAGAGCTCGCGCTGCCAACCCCATCCGATGCTGTCATCGCCCGCGAAAGCGGGCGATCCAGTATTCCAGAGACAGTTGTTGAATCGAGAAGCCGCGGCGTACTGGATTGCCCGCCTCCGCGGGGAATGACAGCGGCGCGCGCGATTCAAGCGTCTGTGCTGCCCGCGCAAGCCGTTGATTTCATTACCCTCGGCTACTGTGCATGGGGTTGTTTTCGCAGTTTTTGTTTTGAGGTCACGCGGACCTCAAGCAGAACCTAGCGATTTCCGCCGAACAGCCGGTCCATCAGCCAGCCATCGAGTCCTGCGGCTGCTTCCGGTCGCGCATTGGCGCGCGTGGGGGGCGGGCGATAGCCGCCGTTGCTGGCGGGTGCCGGTGCGGGCGCTGCCGCTGTTGGCGGCGACACCTGCGACGTCGCCTGCGCCAGGTTCGACAGGCCCCAGCCACCTGGAGAGCTCGGCAAGGCTGCCACCGGCACGCCCTCGTGCGCCGTCTTCATGAAGCGCGACCAGACTTCGACCGGCAAGCCGCCGCCGGTCGCCTTCTTGGTCGGCGAGTTGTCGTCATTGCCGAGCCACACGCCGGTGACGAGGTTGGCGGTGTAGCCGATGAACCAGGCGTCGCGGTAGTCCTGGCTGGTGCCGGTCTTGCCGGCCGCCGGCCAGCCGGGGATCTCCGCCTTCTTGGCCGTGCCGCTGATCAGCGTTTCCCGCATCATCGCGTTCATCATGCCGACATAGCGCGGGTCGACCACCTGGTTGTGCTCGTCCGCCTGGCGCATGTAGAGCAGCTTGCCACTGAGCGTCCTGATCCGCGTGACGACATGCGGCGTCGCCGCGAAGCCGCCATTGGCGAAAGGTGCGTAGGCGCCGACCAGCTCGACCATCGAGACTTCGGAGGTGCCGAGCGCGATCGAGGCGTTGGGCTCGAGTTTCGAGGAAATGCCGAGCCGGTGCGCGGTGCGCACCACGTTCTTCGGCCCGACCTCGAGGCCGAGGCGGATGGCGACCGTGTTGAGCGACATCGCGAGCGCCTGGGTCAGCGTCACCGCGCCGAAATATTCGTGCGTGTAGTTCTCAGGTTTCCAGCCCTTGACCTCGATCGGCGCGTCCTGGCGGACCGTGTCGGGCGTCAGCCCCTGTTCGAGCGCGGTCAGGTACACGAACGGCTTGAACGAGGAGCCCGGCTGGCGCCTGGCGGTGACGGCGCGGTTGTACTGGCTCTCGGAATAATTCCGCCCGCCGACCATGGCGCGAACCGCGCCGTCCGGCGTCATCGCCACCAGCGCGCCCTGGCTGACATTGAATTTCACGCTCTTGGCCGCGAGCTCGTCGATGATGGCGGCTTCCGCCACGCTCTGAAGCTTCGGATCGATCGTGGTCTCGACCTTGATGCTCTCGTCGATCTGGCCGACCAGATCGTCCAGCACCTCGCCGATCCAGTCGGCGACGTAGTTGACCGTGCCGGCGCCGACCGGCTTCACATTGTAAGAGGGTTGGCCGATCGAGGCCTGCGCCTGCGCCTCGGTGATGAATTTGGCATCCGCCATCGCATTGAGCACGATTTTCGCGCGCGCTTCCGCGCCCTCGGGGTTGCGGTTCGGCGCGAGCCGCGAGGGCGATTTGACGAGGCCGGCCAGCATCGCGGCCTCCGCGACGGTTACGTTCTTGGCCGACTTGCCGAAATAGCGCTGCGCGGCGGCCTCGACGCCATAGGCTCCGGAGCCGAAATAGACGCGGTTGAGATAGAGCTCCAAGATCTCGTTCTTGGAGTGCTTGCGCTCCAGCCAGATCGCGAGCTCCGCTTCCTGCAGCTTGCGCGCCATGGTGCGCTCCTGGGTCAGGAACAGGTTCTTCGCCAATTGCTGCGTCAGCGTCGAGCCGCCCTGCGACACGCCGCGATGGAGCACGTTGGTGACGAGCGCGCGCAGGATGCCGACGGGATCGATGCCGAAATGCGAATAGAAGCGGCGATCCTCGATGGCGATGAACGCCTTGGGCAGATATTGCGGCAGATCTTTCAGCGAGACGTTGGCGCCGGCCATCTCGCCGCGTTGCGCCAGCATGCTGCCGTCGATGCCGACGATCTGGATCGTCGGCGGCCGCTTGGGGATCTCCAGCGACTGGATCGGCGGCAGATGAGCGCCGACCCAGATCACGACGCCGATCACGGCGATCGCGCCCCACAGGCCCAGCACCGCGCCCCAATAGACCAGGCGGCCAAGGCTCGCGCCGATGCGTGACTTGGATCGCCGCTTGGCGCTGCCGCGGCCGGCTGGCGCCTTCCGCTCGCGCGGCGGCTCGTCGCCGGCATCCTCGCTCTTGCGCCTGGCGGATGATTTCGTTGATTTCTTCGGCTTGTCATCGCCGCCGGGAATGCGGTCGGCTGCGGTCAGGCGCAGATCGGCGAGTGCTGCAGGCAAGCCGAACAGCGGCTCCTTGCGCCCACCCTTTTTCTTTCCCAACCCCATACGCAAACGCCCGGTCAGCCCGCCCCGCCGCACGCTAGCGGTCGCTGTTTAAGGCCCGGTTACCCAGAGCTTAACGCGCGATTAGGAGGTGCGGCATTCGCTGGCCGCAGTTCCGCTGGGTGGACGGCAGAGCTAGGATCGCCGGCATAAAACAAAAGGGAGCTCAGATGGGCCACATCGATCCGACCAAGGAGATTTTTGCGCAGTTCCGGGACAACGACCGCCCCGGCCCGATCCACATGCTCAACCTGGTGCGCTTGCGCAAGGAGGCGGCCTATCCGGATGGCCGCAAGGCGAGCGGCGCGGAAGCCTATGCGGCCTATGGCCGCGAGAGCGGGCCGGTGTTCGAACGCCTCGGCGGCCGCATCGTCTGGCAGGGCAAATTCGAACTGATGCTGATCGGCCCCGAGACCGAGCGCTGGGACCATTGCTTCATCGCCGAATACCCAAGCGTCGCCGCCTTCGTCGAGATGATCCGCGACCCCGTCTATCGCGAAGCGGTGAAGCACCGGCAGGCCGCGGTGGAGGACTCACGGCTCATTCGGCACGCGGTGCTGCCGGTGGGGAAGAACTTTGGCGAGGTGCCGGATTGATTTTCCGTCATGGCCGGGCTGGCCCGGCCATGACGGCGTTGAGGCAGTTGCTTCCGAGAACTAACCCGCCGGACTCGCATCCTCAATGATCGGGCCGAACAGCTCCCAACGTTCGCCGTTGAACTTCATCATCTGAAGCTGCTTGTTGACGCGGTAGTCGGTCGGTGAGGTATTGGCCTTGATGCCGGGCAGCGCGGTGTCGCTGGTCACGTCCTTCAGCGAGGCGGCCTGCTTCATCACGTTCTCGCGCGTCAGGTCGTCGCCGCACTGCTTCAGCACATGGACCAGCAGCTGCGCCGTGCTGTAGCCGTAGGTGTTGAAGTTCGAGTCCTTGTCGCCATCCGGATAATACTTGGCCATGAAGTCGAAATACCTCTTAAGGCCGGCATCGTCCTTCCAGGTCGGATCGAGCGGTTCCTTGCCGTAATTGACGCTGATCAGGCCCTTGGCGGCGTCGAGGCCGGCCGGCTTCAGCACCGCGCCGACCGAGGTGGCGTTGATGTCAACGATCTGCACCGGATGCCAGCCCATCTCGGCGATCTTCTTGATCGCCTGCGCCGCCTGCTTCGGCGTGGTGGCGCTGAAGAACAGATCGGCGCCGGCGTCCTTGATCTTGAGGATCTGCGAATCGACAGTCGGATCGGAGACTTCGTAGGAAGCTTCAGTCACGATCATCTTGGCAGCTTTGTCGCCGAGCCCGGCCTTGATGCCGTTCAGATAGTCCTTGCCGAGGTCGTCGTTCTGATAGAGTACGCCGATCTTGGCGTTCGGATGCTCCTTCAGGATGTACTGTCCGTAGATGCGACCTTCGACGAAGTAGTTGGGGTTGAAGCCCATCGTCCACGGAAAGTTCTTCGGATCCGTGAACCTCGAGGCTCCGGTCGCCGCGAACAGTTGCGGCACCTTCTTCGAGTTGAGATATTTCTGCACGGCTGCGTTCACCGGCGTGCCGATGATCTGGAAGGTCAGCAGGACCTCGTCGCTCTCGACCAGCTTGCGAATCTGCTCCACGGCCTTCGGCGGCGAGTAGGCGTCGTCATACTGGATCAGATTGATCTTGCGGCCGTTGACGCCGCCCTGGTCGTTGATCATCTTGAAATAGGCGGCTTGGGTCTTGCCGATCGACGAATAGGCCGACGCCGGTCCAGAAAACGGCATCGTCTGGCCGACCTTGATCTCGGTATCGCTGGCACCCGGATCATATTTCTTCTGGGCATTGGCCGCCGGCATCGACAGCGCCAGGGTCAGCGCCGTTGCAGTGGCCAGATGCAGAATTCCATTCCTCATTCGCATTTCCTCATTGTTTATTGCCGGTGATCAATCGGGTGCGCTCATGCGCACCTGATGTCACCGCTGAGGGCGAGTGTGGATGAGGCGTTGTTGCAACGCAAGTTGGGCGTGCGCCCGCAGTTCGTAGGGTGGGTTAGCCTTGCGGCTGCGCAAAGCGCAGTCCGCTGGGCGTAACCCACCACTTCTGTTTCCGCGGAAATCAAAAAGGTCGGTTACGCTGCGCTAACCCACCCTACCCAGTAACTAACCCGCTGGACCCGCATCCTCCATGATCGGGCCGAACAGCTCCCAGCGTTCGCCGTTGAACTTCATCATCTGCATCTGCTTGTTGACGCGGTAGTCGTTCGGCCCGGTGTTGATCTTGATGCCGGGCAGCGCGAAGCTCGGGGTGAAGTCCTTGATGTTGGCGACCTGCTTCATCACGTTCTCACGTGACAGGTCGTCGCCGCACTGTTTCAGCACTTGCGTCAGCAATTCGGCGACGGAATAAGCATAGGTGTTGACGGTATTGAGCTTGTCGCCTTCGGGGAAATACTTGTCCATGAAGGCGAAGAAGGCTTTCACGCCCGGATCGTCCTTCCACTGGGGATCGCCGGGCTCCTTGCCGTATTGGGTCGAGATGATGCCCTTGGAGATATCGAGGCCGGCCGGCTTCAGCGTCGCCGAGATCGGGCTCGCATTGATGTCGAGAATGTGCACCGGCGTCCAGCCGAGCTCGGCGACTTTCTTGATCGCCTGCGCCGCGAACTTGGGTGTCGAGGCATCATAGAAAAGATCGGCGCCCAACGACTTCAGCTTGACCACCTGCGAGTCCACCGTCGGATCGGTGACTTCGTAGGAGACTTCGCCGACGATCATGCCGGCGGCCTTGTCACCGAGACCGCTCTTGAGGCCGGCGAGATAGTCGCGGCCCATATCGTCGTTCTGGTAGAGCACGCCGATCTTGGCGTTCGGATGCTCCTTGAGGATGTACTTGGCGTAGATGCGTCCCTCGGACACGTAGTTGGGATTATAGGCGATGGTCCAGGGATAGTTCTGCGGATCGTTGAAGCGCGCGGCGCCGGTCGAGGCCAGCAGCTGCGGGATCTTCTTGCCGTTGAGATATTTTTGCACGGCGGCGTTCGCGGCGGTGCCGATGATCTGGAAGGTGAACAGCACCTCGTCGCCTTCGACGAGCTTGCGCACCTGCTCGACCGTCTTCGGCGGCGAATAGGCATCGTCATACTGGATCAGATTGATCTTGCGGCCGTTGATGCCGCCCTGATCGTTGATCATCTTGAAGTAGGCGGCCTGGGTCTTGCCGATGTTGGCGTAGACGGAATAGGGCCCGGAGAACGGCACGGTCTGGCCGATCTTGATCTCGGTGTCGCTCGCGCCGGTGTCGTATTTCTTCTGGGCGAGAGCTTGGTTGGCGGAGAACGCGAAGGCGAGCGCCGCCGTGGCAGTGATGAAGGCTCTGCGATTGCTCATGTGGGGTTGTTCCTCCTGACGGAATTTCCGACCGACGGTCTTGTCCCGTTGATTGCCAACGGTCGCCATCGCTGTCGCAGATTGTGGAGGAACGGCAGGCGACGCGCAAGGATCGCGGCGCCGCGCTATGGCGTCTCAGGTCAGGAACAAGACTGACAGTGCGAGCGCCGCCGGCAGCGCCTGCACCATCAGGATGCGCGTGCTAACGGTCGCTGCGCCATAAGCGCCGGCCACGATCACGCAAAGCAGGAAAAACGCCTTGATCTGGAACGCGAAGGCCGGATTGCCGTGCACCAGCCCCCATACCAGGCCTGCGGCCAGGAAGCCGTTATAGAGCCCCTGGTTGGCGGCCAGCACCTTTGTGATCGCTGCCTTCTCCGGCGTGTTGCGGAAGACCTTCAAGCCCTGCGGCTTGTCCCAGAGAAACATCTCCAGGATCAGGAAGTAAGCGTGCAGTGCGGCGACCAGCGCCACCAAAATATTCGCGATCCAGATCAAGTTGAGCTCCCCCAGCGTCAGCTTTCGGGTGGACGTTAGCACGGTGGGCGTGGCAAGTGCGATGGCGTGTTTCGATGCCATGGTGCTGCAATGCCCGCGCGACCGACCAACCCACCTGTAACCTTCGGCCTCGATCGGCTGGCGACGCCGATCGGGATTGCGCTGCTGGTCACCGACGCCGCGGGCGCCTTGCGCGCGCTCGACTGGGAGGATTACGAGCACCGCATGCGCGAGCTCTTGCGCCTGCATTACGGTGTGGTGGATCTGAGTGACCAACCCGCGCCCGCGGCCATGCGGACCGCGCTGTCGGGCTATTTCGACGGCGACCTCGGCCAGCTCTCAGGCATCGCCTGGCGCATCGCCGGCACGCCGTTCCAGCAGAAGGTCTGGAATGCGTTGACGCAAATCCCTGCCGGCACCACGATGAGTTACGGCGCGCTCGCTGCCAGGATCGACATGCCCAAAGCCATTCGCGCCGTCGGCCATGCCAACGGCTCCAACCCGATCAGCGTGGTGCTGCCGTGCCACCGTCTGATCGGCGCCGATGGTTCTCTGGTGAAGTATGGCGGCGGCCTCGCGCGCAAGCGTTGGTTGCTCCGGCATGAAGGCGTGGCGGTTTAGATATCCGCCTGTGGTCATTCCGGGGCGTGCGTAGCGCGAACCCGGAATCCATTTCTCCGCGTCACCAGTGGCACGATGGATTCCGGGTTCGCCGCTGCGCGACGCCCCGGAACGACGCGAGGAGAGAGGTGCGCAGCCGCCCTCACGCCGCCGGCTGAACCTGCTTGTCGCCGGCCATCACATGGGTCAGCGCGCTCTTGATCGCGGCCTGGCGTGTTGGCGCGCTGATCTGCGCGCCCAGGAGATCGGTGACATAGAACACGTCGCGGGCGCGCTCGCCGAAGGTCGCGACATGGGCCGAGGCGATATTGAGGTTGAGCTTCGAGATCGCGGTGGTCAGCTCGTAGAGCAGGCCGGGCCGGTCGAGGCCGGACATTTCGATCACCGTGTAGCGGTCGGACCATTGGTTGTTGATCGTCACTTCCGGCTCGATCACGAACGGCCGCGCCTTGCCGCGCACGGTGCGCCGCGCCACCACCTCGGGCAGACGCAGCTTGCCTTCCAGAACGTCCTCGATCATCTCGCCGATGCGCGTCGCACGCCTGCCCTCGTCCTCGTCTCGATCGTATTCCCTGGAGATCGAGATGGTGTCGAGCGCGCGTCCGTCGGTCGTGGTGTAGATCTGGGCATCGACGATGTTGGCACCGGCCGAGGCGCAGGCGCCCGCGATGATCGACAGCAGCCAGGGATGGTCGGCGGCGAAGATGGTCAGCTCGGTGACGCCGCGCACCTCGTCGAAGCCGACATTGATCGCGAGCTTGTGGCCGGCCTGCTCGCTGGCACGGACGAAGCGCGCATGGCGGATCTTGCGCGGCAGCTCGACCTTGAGCCAATAGGCCGGATAGTGCCGGCCGATATAGGCGTCGAGCTCTTCCGCCGGCCATTCCGCGAAGGCGTTACGGAATTCGGCGTATGCGGCCGTGAGGCGCTTGCCGCGGTCAACCTCCGAGAAGCCGCCCGTCAGCACCGGTTCGGTCTCGTAGTAGAGGGAGCGCAAGAGCTGCGCCTTCCAGCCGTTCCACACGCCCGGGCCGACGCCGCGGATGTCCGCGGTGGTCAGGATCGTCAAGAGCTTCATCTGCTCGACCGACTGCACCACGGCGGCGAAATTCTCGATGGTCTTGCGGTCGGAGAGATCGCGCGATTGTGCGACCGTGGACATCGTCAGATGCTCCTCGATCAGCCACGCCACGAGCTCGGTGTCGGCCGGGCTGAAGCCGAGCCGCGGGCAGAGCCGTCGCGCCACCTTGGCGCCGGCGATCGAGTGGTCCTCGGGCCGGCCCTTGGCGACGTCGTGCAGCAGCGTCGCGATGTAGATCACGGAGCGATGCTCCGGCCGGATCTTGCGCATCAGGTCGCTCGCCACCGCGAATTCCTCGATGCCGCCGCGTTCGATGTCCTGAAGGAAGCCGACGCAGCGGATCAAATGCTCGTCGACGGTGTAGTGATGATACATGTTGAACTGCATCATCGAGACGATCTTGCCAAAGGCGCGGATGAAATGGCCGAGCACGCCGGTCTCGTTCATCCGCCGCAGCACGATCTCCGCGTTGTCGGACGTCAGGATCTCCATGAACAGCCGGTTGGCCTCGGGATTCTCGCGCATCTGCGCGTTGATCAGGCCAAGCGAACGCGTCACGTCGCGCATCGCGTCCGGATGGAAGGCGAGATTGTTCTTCTGCGCCAGGCGGAAGATCCGGATCAAATTGACCGGATCGTGCTTGAACACGTCGGGCGCCGCAACGTTGATGCGGTTGTTGTCGACGATGAAATCGTCGCTGTCGGGCACCCGCCGCTTCGCCGCGGTGGGGCGCAGCCGCGCCATCATCCGGCTCAGCACCGGCGCGGGCTTGGCCTGCTGGTCCTCGAGCTTGGCGCAGAGGATGGCAGTGAGGTTGCCGACTTCCTTGGCGACCAGGAAGTAGTGCTTCATGAAGCGCTCGACGTCCTGCATGCCGGGATGCGAGGTGTAGCCGAGCCGGACCGCGATCTCGCGCTGAAGGTCGAAGGAGAGGCGCTCTTCGGCGCGGCCGGAGTAAAAGTGAAGATTGCAGCGTACCGACCAGAGGAAGTCGGCGCAGCGGCGGAAGGTACGGTATTCCTGCGCGTCGAACACGCCGCGGTCGACCAGTTCGTCGGTGTCGCTCACGCGGTAGACGTATTTTGCGATCCAGAACAGCGTGTGCAGGTCGCGGAGCGCACCTTTGCCGTCCTTGACGTTGGGTTCGACCAGATAACGCGATTGACCGCCGCGGCGATGCCGCTCCTCACGCTCGGCGAGTTTGGCGGTGACGAACTCCGACGCAGTGCCTTGCACGACCTCCTTGTCGAAGCGGGCGACCAGCTCGTCATAGAGCGGCCGGTCGCCGGTAAGAAAGCGCGTCTCCAGGATCGCGGTGCGGATGGTCATGTCGCCTCGCGCCTGCCGGATCGACTCGTCGACCGAGCGGGTGGCGTGACCGACCTTCAGCCCCATGTCCCAAAGACAATAGAGGATGGCCTCGGCGACCTGCTCGCCCCAGGCGGTCTGCTTGTAGGGCAGGATGAAGAGCAGATCGATGTCGGACTCGGGAGCCATCAGGCCGCGGCCATAGCCGCCGGTCGCCACCACCGCCATGCGCTCGGCACCGCTCGGGATCGGCGAGCGGTAGAGATGGCGGGTCGCGGCCGAATACAGGATGCGGATGATCTCGTCCTGCACGTGGCACAGCCGCTCGGCGCAGCGCCGGCCGTGACGGTCCTTCAGCAGGATCGTCTGTGCCGCGGCGCGCGACGCAATCAGCTCGGCCTTGAGCAGTTGCGCCATGGCCGTGCGGAATGCGTCCTCGCGTCCCTGGTGCTTCTCGGCAAGCGCATCGACCGCGGCGGTGATCCGCGCGGTGTCGAAGCGATCGTCCACCTCGGCCTTGTGCTCAGTCGCGACGCTGTCCATGTCTCACCGGATATAAGAGGCGGCAGGCGCTGTCACCCGCCATTCTCTCGCAATGGTCGTTCCATGCTGGAAAGGTGCGGCTTTGGGTAAAGCTGTTCTCGGCCGGCGCGCTTTCGAGGGATGGATTTTCTCGTTGACCTCTAGATATAACTCATTGAAAAACAATGAAGTTTTGAGGAGGCCGGGCGTGATCAGGATTACACGACGCATACTGCTGGCGGGAGCGGTCGCTCTCGCCGTGTCCCCCGCGGCGCGGGCGGCGGATCCGCTCAAGGAAATCCGCATCGACTGGGCGACCTATAATCCGGTGTCGATGGTCTTGAAGCAGAAGGGGCTCCTGGAAAAGGAGTTCGCCAAGGACGGCATCACCGTCACCTGGGTGCAGTCGGCCGGCTCCAACAAGGCGCTCGAATTCCTCAATGCGGGCTCGATCGATTTCGGCTCGACCGCGGGCTCGGCGGCGCTGGTCGCACGTATCAACGGCAACCCGATCAAGTCGATCTACGTCTATTCGCGTCCCGAATGGACGGCGTTGGTGACATCAAAGGATTCCAAGATCGCCGATGTGGCCGGCCTCAAGGGCAAGCGCGTCGCGGTGACGCGCGGCACCGATCCGCATATTTTCCTGGTGCGCGCGCTGCTTGGCGCAGGTCTCACCGAAAAGGACATCACGCCGGTGCTGCTCCAGCACGCCGACGGCAAGACCGCGCTGATCCGCGGCGACGTCGATGCGTGGGCCGGGCTGGATCCGATGATGGCGCAGGCCGAGGTCGAGGATGGCGCGAAACTGTTCTACCGCAAGGCCGAGGCCAACACTTGGGGCATCCTCAATGTGCGCGAGCAGTTTTTGAAGGACTATCCGGACGCCGCCCGCCGCGTGCTCGCCGTTTACGAAGAGGCGCGCAAATATTCGCTGGCGAATTACGACGAGCTCAAGAAGACCTTCATCGCCGTGACCAAGCTGCCGGAGCCTGTCGTCGACAAGCAGCTCAAGGAGCGCACCGAGCTCACTCACAGCCGCATCGGCGCGCCCCAGCGTGAATCGATCCTCGCCGCGGGCCTCGCACTGCAACAGGCCGGCGTCGTCGACGCCAAGGTCGATGTGAAGGCGACGCTGGATGCGTTGATCGACGACCAGGTGCCGTTGCCAACGAATTGAGGGGGCTCTTTCCCTCCCCCCTTGTGGGGGAGGGTGCCTCGCGAAGCGAGGCGGGTGAGGGGTTCTTTCCTCACGATCAGTATTGCGAGCCGAGAGAACCCCTCATCCGGCGCTTCGCGCCACCTTCTCCCGCAGCAAGGGGAGAAGGGAAAAAGCAGCGGAGGGCATGGCAAGAGTAGTGTTGCAATCTCGCTCAAGACGCGCTTCCTACCGGCCATGATCTCCGACGCGCGAGTCCTGCAACAGACTACGGAACCGGCCGAAAGCGCCGCTGCGCCTTCGTGGTTGTCGCGTTATGGGCGTCCATTGCTGGGTGTGTTGTTGCCGCTCACCCTCGCGCTCGGTTGGGAGTTCCTGGTCTGGCGCGGCTGGTCCAACGGCCGGCTGGTGCCGCCGCCCTCGCGCGTGTTCGCCACCATCGTTGATCTTGCCCGCTCCGGCGAGTTGGTCCGTCACATCGCCGCGACACTGTGGCGCGTCGGTCTCGGCTTTGCGTTCGGCGTGGTCGCGGGCACCTTGCTCGGCGCCATATCCGGCTATTGGTCGCTGGCGCGGAGGCTGCTCGATCCGACCGTGCAGGCGCTGCGCGCAATTCCATCGTTGGCCTGGGTGCCGCTGTTCATCCTCTGGCTCGGCATTTTTGAGACCTCGAAGATTGCGCTGATCGCGGTCGGCGTGTTCTTCCCGGTCTATCTCGGCGTGATGGGCGCGATCCTCATTGTCGATCGCAAGATCGTCGAGGTCGGTCGCACCTTCCGTCTCTCCGGACCTGCCATGATCCGTCGCATCCTGCTGCCCGCGGTGCTGCCGGCCTATGTCGTGTCGTTGCGCGTCGGTCTTGGTCTGGGCTGGATGTTCGTGGTGGCGGCCGAGCTGATCGGCGCGTCCGAAGGGCTCGGCTATCTCCTGCTCGACGGCCAGCAGCTCGGCAAGCCCGCGCAGATCCTCGCCGCCATCGTGATCTTCGCGATCCTCGGCAAGCTCACGGATGGGTTGATCGAGATCGCGGCTGCGCCCTTCCTGCGCTGGCAGGACGCCTTCGGGCGTACGACGGGAGCATAAGGCGATGCTGGCGCTCGATCGGGTCAGCAAGACCTATCCCAACGGCGTGCAGGCGCTGGCGCGTTTTTCCGCCGAGATCAGGCAAGGCGAGATCGTCGCCATCATTGGCGGCTCGGGCTGCGGCAAGTCCACGCTGCTGCGCGCCATTGCGGGCCTCGACCGCGCAAGCTCGGGCACGGTGACGCTGGACAACGAGGCGATCGCCGCGCCGCATGCCAAGATCGGCATCATCTTCCAGGAGCCGCGGCTGCTGCCCTGGCTCAGCGTCGCCGACAATATCGGCTTTGGTCTTGCCGATGGGCCCGCGACCGAGCGGCGCGAGAAGGTGGCGCGTGCGCTGGAGCGCGTCGGGCTCGCCGAGAAGGCGCAGGCCTGGCCGCGCGAGCTCTCGGGCGGGCAGGCACAGCGCGTCGCGATCGCCCGCGCCCTGGTGCCGCAGCCCGAGGTGCTCTTGCTCGACGAGCCGTTCTCGGCGCTCGATGCCTTCACCCGCAGGGACCTCCAGGATCATCTGCTCGATCTCTGGGCCGACACGCGGCCGACGCTCATCCTCGTCACGCATGACGTCGACGAGGCCGTGGTGCTGGCCGACCGCGTGCTGGTGATGCGGCCGCGGCCGGGCCGGCTGTTTGATCAGATCGAGATCAATCTCGGCCGGCCACGCGACCGCAATGCGCCGCTGTTCGAGAATTTCAAGCGAAGTGTGCTGACGTCACTCGACCGCTCGCTCGACCGCAACGTGCCCGACCGTGACGCAACCCAGGGTCCCGGTCAGGCCATGTGGTGGTGACAATTTCTCTCTGAGCCGGTACATCGCAAGCCGGTACTTCGTAGAGACGATTTTTCCGGGAGAGAACAAGATGGACGCCGCAGAACTGCGCCAGATGCAGGCCCCGATCAAGGAGCGCTACAAGACCGATCCCAAGACCGCGATGATCACGCTGAAGGCCAAGGGCTCGACCGACAGCGAAGGCATCGCCTGCAAGGTCGAGACCGGCCGCGCCATCGCAATGGCCGGCCTGCATCCCGCAACCGGCGGCTCCGGCCTCGAGCTCTGCTCCGGCGACATGCTGCTCGAGGCGCTGGTCGCCTGCGCCGGCGTCACGCTGAAATCGGTCGCGACCGCGATCGAGGTGCCCTTGAAGACCGGCAACGTCTACGCCGAGGGCGATCTCGATTTCCGCGGCACGCTCGGCGTCGACAAGGAGACCCCGGTCGGCTTCGCCGAGATCCGTCTGCGCTTCGAGGTCGACACTGATGCGCCGCAAGACAAGCTCGACCTGCTGCTCAAGCTGACCGAACGCTATTGCGTGGTCTACCAGACCATCAAGAACGGCCCGAAGGTTTCGGTCTCGATGCAGCGGATGTAGCGAGCGAAGGCCGCTCGCCCCACAATTAGTGTCGTCTCGCCGAAGCCCGGGACGACAAAGAAAAAAATGTCCCCCGAGCTCCACTTCATCCTCATCCTCGTTCTGCGCATGATGGTCGCGGCGGCGTTCGTCGTGACGGCGTCGATCATCACCGAGCGCTCAGGGCCGGTGATCGGAGCGCTGGTCGCGACCTTGCCGGTCTCGGCCGGACCATCCTACGTCTTCCTCGCGCTCGACCACGATGCCGCCTTCATCGCGCAGGGCGCACTGTCGAGCTTGCCGGTCAATGCAGCGACGATCTTCATGTGCGTTACCTATGTGGTGCTGGCACAGCGGCGCAGCCTTCTGGTGAGTTGCGGAAGCGCGGTCGCAGTCTGGATCGTGTTCGCATCGATCATCAAGCAGTTCGACTGGTCGCTCACCGCCGGGCTCGCCGCCAATCTGATCGCGTTCGGCATCTGCATTCCGCTGCTCGCGGGCTATCGCCACGCGAAGATGCCGCTGGTGACGCGGCGCTGGTATGACGTGCCGATGCGGGCTGCGCTGGTCGCGACCCTGGTCGCGATCGTCGTCTCGACCTCGGGCTGGGTCGGTCCCCGGATCAGCGGCATCATCGCGCTGTACCCGGTGGTGTTCTCCAGCATCATGGTGATCCTGCATCCCCGCATCGGCGGCCCTCCGACTGCTGCCGTGCTCGCCAACTCCGCCTGGGGCCTGCTCGGATTCGGCATGGCGATCGCCACAATGCACGTGGCGGTGGAATGGTTCGGTTCGGCCATCGGTCTTGGGCTTGCACTCGCCACGTGCATCGTTTGGAACCTTACGCTATGGGGGATCGGGCGCAGTACGTTGCACAAGGCGCGGCAAGCACCGTGACACTACGGACATGCGGCACGGCGTCGCCGAATTCTTCCGTAGCAAACTCGCCATGACCGATCACGAGACGCTTTCCTTCAAACCCCTGAAGGACCAAGGCCATTTCAATTCAGCGCGGACCGAGCAGCGTGTAAGGCGTGCCGTCGTACAGCTTTAGGCTGCTTTGTCGGCCATCGCCTTTCCCAGAATTCGTTAGCACTTTATTCGAGTCTTCTAGGTATTCAATCATCTTGCGTACCCGCCTCGGTCTTCGCAACGCGAGTTTACCGGCGGAATTTTCGATTGGAATTCGGTGCGTGTGCCGCGCCGTCACGTCCCCTGATCCCGTCACGCAATTTCATGATTTTGGAGATTCACTGATGTTTGGTCGCAAGTCCCGCAACGACGCGGACGCTCAGCTCGCAGCCATCGGGCGCTCGCAGGCCATGATCGAGTTTGCCATGGACGGCACGATCCTTCACGCCAACGAAAATTTCTTGAATGCCCTCGGCTATTCCCTCGACGAAATCAAGGGGAAGAAGCACGCCATGTTCATGCCGGCCGATCAGCGCGATAGCGCCGAGTACAAGGCGTTCTGGGCCGCATTGAACCGCGGCGAGTATCAGGCAAGCGAGTTCAAGCGGATCGCGAAGGGCGGCCGTGAGATCTGGATCGAAGCATCCTACAATCCGGTGCTCGACGGCGACGGCAAGACGGTGATGGTCGCCAAGATTGCGACCGAAATCACCGAGAAGAAGATCCGGAGCATGACGGACGCTTCGAAGATCGCTGCTGTGGGCCGCGCCCAGGCCGTGATCGAGTTCAAGCTCGACGGCACCATCGTCACCGCGAACGAGAATTTCTGCAAGGCGCTCGGCTATTCGCTTGCCGAGATCCAGGGCAAGCATCACAGCCTGTTCGTGCCTCAGGCCGAGCGCGACGGCGCGGCCTATCGCGAGTTCTGGGCCAAGCTAAACCGCGGCGAATACCAGGCTGGCGAGTTCAAGCGCATCGGCAAGGGCGGCCGCGAGGTTTGGATTCTAGCCTCCTACAATCCGCTACTCGATGAGAACGGCAAGCCCTTCGGCGTCGCCAAGTTCGCCACCGACGTCACCGCCGAGAAGATGAAGACCGCCGATCTCGCCGGCCAGATCGCGGCGATCGAGAAGGCGCAGGCGGTGATCGAGTTCAACATGGACGGCACGATCATCACCGCCAATGCCAATTTCCTCGGTGCCCTCGGCTATTCGCTGGCGGAGATCAAAGGCAAGCACCACAGCATGTTCGTCGAGCCCTCGGAGCGCGATGGCAATGGCTATCGCGAGTTCTGGGCCGCGCTCAACCGCGGCCAGTACCAGGCGGCCGAATACAAGCGCATCGGCAAGGGCGGCAAGGAGGTCTATATCCAGGCCTCCTACAACCCGATCATGGATCTCAACGGCAAGCCGTTCAAGGTCGTGAAATATGCGACCGACGTCACGAAGCAGGTGCTGGTCCGCATGGGCAACGAGCGCGTCCGCAGCATGATGGAATCGGTCGCCGCGGGTTCGGAGGAACTGAACGCCTCAGTGCGGGAGATTTCCGAGGCCATGACCAAATCGCGCGAGACCGCGATGAGCGCGGTGGAGCAGGTCGCTTCCGCTGATGCCCAGGCCCAGCGCCTCACTGAAGCGGCGCTGGCGATGAGCGGGATCGTCGAGCTCATCAACAACATCACCGGGCAGATCAATCTCCTTGCACTTAACGCCACCATCGAATCCGCCCGCGCCGGCGAAGCCGGTCGGGGCTTTGCAGTGGTGGCCTCGGAGGTCAAGAGCCTCGCTAACCAAGCCAAGCAGGCCACTGACAAGATCGGCGCTGAGATCGGTAGCCTCAACGGTATCTCCGGAGACGTCGTCACCGCCCTGGCTTCGATCAAGACGGCCATCAGCAACGTCAGCGAATATGTGACGTCGACGGCGGCGGCAATCGAAGAGCAAAGCACGGTGACCAACGAGATGTCGACCAGCATGCAGCGCGCCGCAGCGGAAGCAGCGGCGATCTCGGCGAGGGCGTAGCCAGCGCTCGGAACGGTAGGGTGGGTTAGCGGAGCGTAACCCACCTCTTTAGTTTCTGCGGTGACGGAAGTGGTGGGTTACGCCTTCGGCTAACCCACCCCACGGCACCTCATGCCTTCGGCAGCTTGGCCTTCAAAGCATACAGCGCGTCCAGTGCTTCGCGCGGCGACATCTCGTCCGGATGCAGCGCCTTCACCGCGTCCATCAGCAGTTCGGCTTCGCTCGGCGGGGCGGCCTCTGCGGCGGCGCGCGAGGGCACCGCGAACAGCGGCAGATCGTCGGCCAGCGCGCGCGCCGTCTGACCGCGGTCCTGGGCTTCCAGCTTCGCCAGCACCGATTTCGCGCGCGTGATCACGGCCGGTGGCAGGCCAGCGAGCTTGGCGACCTGAATGCCGTAAGAGCGATCGGCCGAACCCGGCAACACCTCGTGCAGGAACACGACGTTGCCCTGCCATTCCTTCACCCGCACGGTGGCGTTGAACATCCGCGGCAGTTTTGCGGAGAGCGCGGTCAGCTCGTGATAATGCGTGGCGAACAGCGTGCGGCAACGATTGCTCTCGTGCAGGTGCTCGATCGCGGCCCAGGCGATCGAGAGACCGTCGAAGGTCGCAGTGCCGCGGCCGATTTCATCAAGGATCACGAGCGCACGCTCGCCGGCCTGGTTGAGGATCGCGGCGGTCTCGACCATCTCGACCATGAAGGTGGAACGGCCGCGGGCGAGATCGTCGGCGGCGCCGACACGCGAGAACAGGCGGTCGATGATGCCGATCCGCGCGCGCGTCGCCGGCACGAAACTTCCGATTTGAGCAAGAAGAGCAATCAGCGCGTTCTGGCGCAGGAAAGTCGATTTACCGGCCATGTTCGGACCGGTCAGCAGCCAGAGCTGGCCGGATTTTTGCGCAGGGCCCGGCGAGAGATCGCAGGCATTGGCGATGAACGGCTCGCCATTGCGCTTCAAGGCCTGCTCGACCACCGGATGGCGACCCGCCTCGATGGCAAAGCCGAGAGACGCGTCCACCTCGGGCCGCACATAGTTCTCGTCGATCGCCAGCTTGGCCAGCGACGTCGCGACGTCGAGCAGCGCAAAGGCGTGGGCGGCGGCGCGCAGCTCCTCGCTGATTGCCAGAGCCTTGGCGCAGAGCCGCTCGAAAATTTCGAGCTCGAGTCCGAGTGCGCGGTCGCCGGCATTGGCGATCTTGGCTTCGATCTCTCCCAGTTCCGAGGTGGTGAAGCGGACCTGGCCGGCCAGCGTCTGGCGGTGGATGAAGGTTGCGTTCAGCGGCGCCGACATCAGCTTGTCGCCGTGCTGCGCGGTGACCTCGACGAAATAGCCGAGCACGTTGTTGTGCCGGATTTTGAGACTCTTCACACCCGTGTTGTCGGCGTAGCGCGCCTGCATCGAGGCCACCACCAGGCGCGAGGCGTCGCGGAGATTCCGCGTTTCGTCCAGCGCAGGCTCATAGCCTTGGCGAACGAACCCGCCGTCGCGCTTGATCAGCGGCAGTTGATCGTCGAGCGCCCTGGCGAATTCCGCCGCGAGCTCGCGCGATGGCCTTTGCAGCGCCGCCATCACCACGGCGATCTCCTGCGGCGGCTGGTCGAGTTCGTCAAGCCGCGTCAGCACCTGGTCGGCGGCGATGATGCCGTCGCGCAGGCCGGCGAGGTCGCGCGGCCCGCCGCGGCCGACGGATATACGGGCCAGCGCCCGCGACATGTCGGGGGCGCCGCGCAGGATGCTGCGGATGTCCTCGCGCGCGGCCGAGTCGGCAACGAAGCTGCCGACGGCATCGAGCCGCCGCGCAATCGTCGCCGCATCGGTCAGCGGCGCGGCAAGCCGCTGCGCCAGCAGGCGCGAGCCGGCCGAGGTCACCGTGCAGTCGATCGCATCGAGCAGCGAGCCGCGGCGTTCTCCGGCCAAGGTCCGCGTCAGTTCGAGATTGGCACGGGTGGCGGGATCGATCGCCATGGTCGCGCCCGAGGCTTCGCGCGCGGGCGGCGACAGCGGCGGATGTTTGCCGACCTGGGTGCGGTCGACATAGGTGACGGCGGCGGCGGCGGCAGTGGCTTCCAGCCGCGTGAGCTGGGACAGTCCGTCCATGGTCGCGACGGCAAAATAGTCGCATAGCCGCTTCTCGGCGGTGGCGCCGTCGAAGACGTCGCGGGTCAGCGGCGTCACCGCCGGCAGCTCGCGCAGGGTCTGTCCGAGCTCGCGATCGTTATAGAGCGCGTCGGTGACGATCACCTCGTTCGGATTGATGCGTGCCAGCGTCGCGGCAAGTTCGCCGCCCGAACATTCCGTCACCGTGAATTCGGCGGTCGAGATGTCGATCCAGGCGAGGCCAAAGCGGTCACCGCCCGCAGACGAGCGCGCGCGCGCGAGCGCCAGCAGGTAATTGTTGGCGCGCGCGTCGAGCAGCGTGTCCTCGGTCAGCGTGCCCGGCGTGACCAGGCGCACCACGCCGCGGCGCACGACGCTCTTGTTGCCGCGCGCCTTGGCGGCGGCGGGATCCTCGGTCTGCTCGCACACCGCGACCCGGTGCCCGGCGACGATCAGCCGGTGCAGATAATCCTCGGAGCGCTCGACTGGCACGCCGCACATCGGGATATCGGCGCCTTGATGCTTGCCGCGCTTGGTCAGGACGATGCCGAGTGTCCTGGAGGCGATCTCTGCGTCCTCGAAGAACAGCTCGTAAAAGTCGCCCATCCGGTAGAACAGCAAGAGGCCCTGATGCGCCGCCTTGATTTCAAGGTACTGTTCCATCATCGGCGTCACGCGCGCGGCAGCTTCCGCCTGCGGCGCGGGCGTATCGTCGGGGGGCGGTACAGGGATCGGTTGTTGCATTGTCATGGGCGGCGCAACCTACAAAATTTCGCCCCGCGCTCCTATCGCTTTGGCCGGGAAGGGGAGGTTTTCCACGTTGTCCGCACCGCGGCATGCGCAACTCGCGTGCGCACCCCCAGGAACACGCGCGTATCGGTCAATTGACCTCCCGCGGGCACCCTCCTAAAACTCCGCCGACATTCAAGAATTTAGGCCGGATCGCGGCATTCAGGGAGAACAACGATGCGTGACGTCTTTATCTGCGATGCCGTGCGGACCCCGATCGGCCGTTTTGGCGGCTCGCTCGCCAAGGTGCGTGCCGACGACCTTGCGGCGGCCCCGATCAAGGCTCTGATGGCCAAGCACCCCAATCTCGATTGGGCACAGGTTGACGAGGTCTTCTTCGGCTGTGCCAACCAGGCCGGCGAGGACAACCGCAACGTTGCACGCATGGCGCTCCTGCTTGCGGGCCTGCCGGATTCGGTTCCAGGCCAGACCCTGAACCGGCTCTGTGCCTCCGGTCTCGATGCGGTCGGTGCCGCCGGCCGCGCCATCCGCTCCGGCGAGATCGAGCTTGCGATTGCCGGCGGCGTCGAATCCATGACGCGCGCGCCCTTCGTGATGGGCAAGGCGCAGGAAGCGTTCTCGCGCTCGGCTGAGATCTTCGACACCACGATCGGCTGGCGCTTCATCAATCCGCTGCTGAAGGCGCAGTATGGCGTCGACGCGATGCCCGAGACCGGCGAGAACGTCGCCGAGGAATTCCAGGTCTCGCGCGCCGATCAGGACGCCTTCGCGATCCGCTCGCAGCAGCGCGCGGGCGCCGCGATCGCGGCCGGCTATTTCGCCGAGGAGATCATCCCGATCACCATTCCCGGCGGCAAGGCCGGCCCTGTTACAGTCGACAAGGACGAGCATCCGCGTCCCGAGACCACGCTGGAAGCCCTGACCAAGCTCAGGCCGATCGTGCGCAATCCCGGCACGGTGACCGCCGGCAACGCCTCCGGCGTCAATGACGGCGCTGCCGCGATGATCCTGGCGTCCGAGGCTGCCGTGAAGAAGCACGGCCTGACACCCCGCGCGCGCATCCTCGGCCTGGCCTCCGCCGGCGTGCCGCCGCGCATCATGGGCATCGGCCCGGTGCCGGCCACCCGCAAGCTGATGGAGCGTCTCGGCAAGAACATCAGCGATTTCGACCTGATCGAGCTCAACGAAGCCTTCGCCTCGCAGGGTATCGCCTGCATGCGCCAGCTCGGCGTTGCCGACGATGCCGATTTCGTCAATCCGCATGGCGGCGCGATCGCACTCGGTCATCCCCTCGGCATGAGCGGCGCGCGCCTCGCGCTCACCGCCGTGCACGGCATGGAGAAGCGCGGCGGCAAGCTGGCGCTCGCCACCATGTGCGTCGGCGTCGGCCAGGGCGTGGCTGTCGCGATCGAGAAGCTGAATTGACGAGACGCGCAGCGTGCCGTCATCCCGGGGCGGGGCATTTGCACCGAACCCGGGATCTCGAGATTCCGGGTTCAGCCCTCGGGCTGCCCCGGAACGACAGGGAGAAAACCGTGCCATGATCATCGCGAGCGAGCAGGACGTCACGGCCGCGGCATTGGCGGTGATGGAGCGGACGTCAGATCCGCGGCTGCGCCAGATCATGGTCTCTCTGGTCAAGCACCTGCATGCCTTCGTCCGCGACGTTCGCCTGACGGAGAAAGAGTTTCGCGACGCCACGGCTGTCATCGCCGAGCTCGGCAAGCTCTCGACCGACACGCATAACGAGGTCGTGCTGATGGCAGGCTCGCTCGGCGTCTCGCCGCTGGTGTGCCTGCTGAACAACGGCGACCAGGGCAACACGGAAACCGACCAGTCGCTGCTCGGACCGTTCTGGCGATTGAACTCGCCGCGGGTGGAAAATGGGGGATCGATCGTCCGCTCCGAGACGCCGGGCGCGCCGCTGTTCGTCAACGGCCGCGTCGTGGACAAGGACGGCCGTCCCGTCGCCGGCGCCGAGGTCGATGTCTGGCACGCATCGCCCGTGGGTCTCTATGAAAACCAGGACCCCGAGCAGGCCGACATGAACCTGCGCGGCAAGTTTACGACCGACCACGACGGAGCCTTCTCTTTCCGCTCCGTGATGATGGTCGGCTATCCCATTCCGACCGACGGCGTGGTCGGCCGCCTTCTGGAGGCGCAAGGCCGGCATCCCTATCGTCCCGCGCACCTGCATGCGTTGATCTTCAAGCCCGGATTCAAGGTGCTGATCTCGCAGGTCTACGACCCCGCCGATCCGCATATCGACAGCGACGTGCAGTTCGGCGTGACCAAGGCGCTGATCGGCAAGTTCCTGCGCCATGACACGCCACATCCGAGCGAGCGCGACGTCGCGACGCCATGGTATTCGCTCGACCATGTCTACCGGCTCGAAGCCGGCGAGGCCGTCCTGCCGCGTCCGCCGATCAAATAGGGCTCAAAGCCGCTTCCCCCAATTAGTTATATCCTATAATGATTGGCGGAAGCGTTGACCGGTCGGAAAAAGGCCGGGGAGGAGTTCGCCAATGACATTGATCTATCCCGTCGACAGCAACACGGCGCATCCGCTGCCGCTGTCGCCCGAGTACAAGAGCTCGATCAAGCGCGCGCCGAACAAGCCCTTGATCCCGATGCGCCATACGCTGTCGGAGCTGACCGGCCCGGTCTACGGCCATGAGACCGTGCGCGAGGGCGACAGCGACCTCACCACTCAGCACACCGGCGAGCCGCTCGGCGAACGCATCATCGTGCACGGCCATGTGCGCGACGAGGACGGCCGCGGCGTGCCGAACTCGCTGGTCGAGATCTGGCAGGCCAATTCCTGCGGTCGCTACGTTCACGTCCGCGATCAGCATCCGGCTCCGCTCGATCCGAACTTTACGGGCGCCGGCCGCACTGTCAGCGACGCCTCCGGTTACTATCGCTTCGTCACCATCAAGCCCGGCGCCTATCCGTGGGGCAACCATCATAACGCCTGGCGTCCCGCACACATCCATCTCTCGGTGTTCGGCCATTCCTTTGTCACGCGCCTCGTGACGCAGATGTACTTCCCGGCCGATCCGCTATTCCCGTTCGATCCGATCTTCAATTCGGTGCCGGACGAGAAGGCGCGGGCGCGGATGGTGTCGTCGTTCGATCTCGAGAACACCCAGCCCGAATGGGCGCTGTGCTACCGCTTTGACGTCGTGCTGCGCGGCAAGAACGCCACCCCTATGGAGAACCATTAAGTGCAGGACAATGGGATTACGCCGTCGCAGACCGTCGGCCCGTTCTTCAAATACGGCCTGACGCCGACCGGCGAGTACGCCTGGAACGACGCGTTTACCAACTCGACGCTAACGCCCGACGTCACCGGCGAGCGTGTCCGGATCGAGGGCCGCGTGTTCGACGGCGATGGGGTCGCCGTGCCCGATGCCATGCTGGAGATCTGGCAGGCCGATGCGCAGGGGCGCTTCGCCGATCCGCAGGACAAGCGCGCCCTGCCGAATGCGAGCTTCCGTGGCTTTGCCCGCTGCGGCACCGACAAGGACGGCAATTATTCCTTTGAAACCATCAAGCCGGGCGCGGTGCCCGATCCCGACGGCAAGCCGCAGGCACCGCATATCCTGCTTGCGGTGTTCGGCCGCGGCATGCTGCGGCATCTCTATACCCGCATCTATTTCAGCGACGAGGCCGGCAATGCCGCCGATCCCGTGCTGGCGGTGGTGCCGGCCGACCGCCGCGCTACGCTGACGGCCGTGCGCGAGGCCGGCAAGCCGGTGTACCGGCTCGACCTGCGGCTTCAGGGCGACAACGAAACGGTGTTTTTCGACGTGTGACCCCAGCGTCGTCCCGGTCAGGCGGAGCGCCGATCCGGGACGACAGCGGAGGACGGGCCTGATTTCGCTGCCCGAAACCGTTCACCTGACGCCGTTTCCCGTATTTTTTCGGAGCTCGCGCGATGCAATTTCTGCGCGAAGCAATCCCGTGTTTACCGTAATCCTCTAGGGTCCGTGGGATTCGGCGCGGCCCCATTGGATTATTCCATGAAAATTCGCCTTTCGCTTTCTTCCGCAATCATTGCTTTCGGCGTCGTTCTGGCGATCGGTTTCACCGCCGTGGTCTCCACCAGCCTTTACGCCTTGAAAGAGCTCAAGGTCGGCGGTCCGCTCTATTCCGACATCAAGCTGGGCAATGACCTCATCGCCGACATTCTGCCGCCGCCGGAATATGTGATCGAGGCCTATCTCGAGGCCACGCTCGCCATGCGCGAGCCCGACCAGCTCGCGGCCCATGGCGAACGCCTGGTCCAGCTCCGCAAGGACTACGACGAGCGCAAGGCATTCTGGGTCACCTCCAGCCTCTCGGCCGACCTGAAGACGGCCCTGGTGTCGAAATCCGACGCCGAGGTGCAGAAGTTCTGGAAGCTGTTGTCCGACCAGCTCCTCCCCGCCCTCAAGGCCAAGGAGACGGCCGCCTCCGAGCGGGCCTACGCGCAGCTCAAGGACGCCTACACCGCGCATCGCGCCGTCATCGACAGCATCGTCGAGAGCGCCAACAAGCAGAATGCCGACATCGAGAAGCTGGCCGCGGACCGCGACAGCTCCATGCTTTATATCCTTCTCGGCGTCTCCGCCGCCGTCCTCGCCTTCATTGCGGCGGGCCTGCTCGGCGTCGCCCTCGGCGTGATGCGCCCGATCGTGCGCATGACCAGCGCGATGCAAAAGCTCGCGACCGGCGATCTCGCCGCCGACATTCCTTTCGCGCACCGGCAGGACGAGGTCGGCTCGATGGCGGGCGCGCTCCTGGTGTTCAAGCAGGCGGCGGTCGAGAATTCCCGCCTGCGCGAGGAGCAGTTGCAGAAGGAGCATGAGGCGGCGCTCGCAAAGCGCGGGGCCCTGCACCAGATGGCCGAAACCGTCGAGCGCGAGACCGGCCGCTCGGTCGATACCGCGAGCGCGGCGACGCAAGGCGTGGAGCGTGCCGCCTCCAGTCTGTCCGAGATCGCAAGGTCGCTCTCGACACAGTCGCAGGCGGTCGCAGCCGCCTCCACCCAGGCCCTCGGCAGCTCGCAGACCGTCTCGGCCGCAGCGGAAGAACTCAGTGCTTCGATCCGCGAGATCGCAACCCAGGTCGCGCGGACCAGCACGGTGACAAAATCGGCGGTCGCCGGTCGGGAACAGGCGCGCTCGACTATCCAGACGCTGGCCGGATCGGTGAAGAAGATCGCCGAGGTCTCCGACCTGATCGGCGGCATCGCCGGCCAGACCAATCTGCTGGCACTCAACGCCACGATCGAGGCGGCGCGCGCCGGCGAGGCCGGCCGTGGCTTCGCGGTGGTCGCCGCCGAAGTGAAATCCCTCTCCGACCAGACCGCCAAATCCACCGAGGAGATCGCGCGGCTGATTGCCGAGATCCAGGCCTCGACGCAGGCTGCGGTCGACGCCGTCGAAACCATGGGAGGCCACATCGTCGAGATCGACGGCGTCGCCACCTCGGTTGCCGCCGCGATGGAAGAGCAGGACGCGGCGACGCGAGAGATCACGCGGTCGATCTCCGAATCGGCGTCCGCGGCCAAGGAGGTCTCGGCCAAGATCGGTGATGTCAGCCGCGACGCCGCCTCCGTGAACGAGCGCGCCGCGGAGGTCAGGCAGGCGATCGCCGGCATGGCGGCCAATCTCGAACAGCTCCGTTCGGTTGTCGTCAGGACCGTGCGCGACTCGACAGCGGCGGCCTGAGCCGGGCGCGCGACGTCGTTCGCTGGCGCCTGCGGTCGTGATCGTGCAGTATGACGCGGGACAGGGGCATCGTGGTTCATGACACCTCCACAATTGCCGGCGGTCGTTGAGCCCGCCCAACTGACAGCTGCGCTGCGTAGGAGTGGCGTACTGGACGCCGGCGCAGTGCGCGAAGTGAAGGTGCTGCATCAGCACCCGGCCATGGTGTCACAGGTCATCCGCCTTGGGCTGCGTTATGTCGGGGAATCCGCCGGGGCACCGCCCTCCGTGATCCTCAAGATGCCGCATCCGACCTACGCCAAGGCGTTGGCCAATTCCGGTCGGCAGGAAGTGGCCTTCTACACTCATCTTGCGCCGAATATGCCGTCGCAGATCGTACCGCGCTGCTACGATGGCCATTTCGACGAGGAGAGCCAGGACTGGCATCTGCTGCTCGAAGATCTCACCGGCAGCCATGAGATCGCGGCGGCTTGGCCGCTGCCGCCTTCGCGCGATCGGGCAACGGCGATCGTCACCGCACTCGCGCGCTGGCACGGTGCGTGGTGGGATCATGCCAGCCTTGGTGAGGCTGTCGGCTCCTGGTCAAGCGTCGACGAAAGCGTGAGGCAGATGGAGACCTTCGCCGGCCATTACGACCGCTTCGCCGATCTGCTCGGCGACCGCCTCAGCGAAGAGCGCCGAATCCTCTACCGGCGCTTCATCGACCAGTCGGGCCACCTGCTCCAGCGCTACCATTCGCACCGCAACGTGACCGTCGTCCACGGCGACGCGCATTGCTGGAATTTCCTGGTGCCGCGCGCCGGCGTCGCCGATAGCGTACGCATTTTTGATTTCGACCGGTGGCGCATCGGTGTGCCTACGAGCGATCTCGCCTACATGATGGCGACCCAATGGTATCCGGAACGCCGGCAGGCACTCGAACGGGCGCTGCTCAACCGCTACTATGAGACGCTGATCGCGTACGGTGTCGCCGGCTACACACGCGGCGCGCTGGACCAAGACTATCGCTGGTCGGTGCTCTGGCACATCACGAAGCCGGTTTGGCAATGGAGCGTCAACACCCCAGAGGTCGTCTGGTGGAATAATCTGGAGCGCGTGATGATGGCGGTCGAGGATTTGGGTTGCGAGGAATTGTTGTAACTGCTCACGCGATAAACCGGTGTCATCCTGGCGAAAGCCAGGACCCATTACCCCAGGGAAAGGTTGTGGCGCGAGGCTGGTAACCACGACTTACCACCAAACTCCTCCCTGGGGTAATGGGTCCTGGATCTGCGCTGCGCTTGTCCAGGACGACGGCGGAAGTTGTGACCCACGTTACTCCATCACCGCATGTTCCGGCCCGGCCGCCTGCTTGCGCAGGGTGGCCTTGGTCGAGCCGATCAGCAGGGCGAGCGGGATGGTGCAGAGGATGAAGAACATCACCAGCTGGTAGTCGTGCGCAAAGGCGATGATCTGCGCCTGCACGCTGACCATGCGATCGGCCATGGCGCGGCCGGCGTCGGTGGAGAGATTGATCATGCCGCTGACGCTGGGCATCTGGAGCGCGTGGTTGAATGGATTGATATGCTCGGACAGGATCGCGTAGGTCCGCCGCGTGCCCTGCGTCAGCTGGGCGATGACGACGGAAATGCCCACCGAGCTCGCGACGTTGCGCATCAGGGTCAGCATCGCGGTGCCGTCGGTGCGTAGCTCATTCGACAAGGTCAGGAACGCCACCGTCGATAACGGCACGAAGACAAGGCCGAAGCCGAAGCCCTGGATGACGCTGACGGTCACGATCTCCGGCACCTGGGTCAAATCGGTCCAGCCGGTCATCTGGAACAGCGAGCCGGCGGTCAGCGTCAGGCCCGTGATGATCAGCGTACGGGCCTCGACATAACGCATCATGCGGCCGACCAGCATCATGGCGAAGAAGGTGCCGAAGCCGCGGCTCGCCAGCAGCAGGCCCGCGGTGATGATGGGATAGCCGATCACGTTCTGCATATAGGGCGAGGCCAGCGCCATGGTCGAGAACAGCACGAGCCCCATCACGACCATGAACATGCAGCCGGTGACGAAGTTGCGATCCCTGAAGAGCGCGAAGCGGATGAACGGCGTCGAGGTGGTGAAGGAGTGGGCGATGAAGAAGTAGAAGGCGACGGCCGAGACGATGAACTCCGCAAGGATCTCACCCGATTCGAGCCAGCCCAATTGCTCGCCGCGGTCGAGCGCGAGCTGAAGCGAGCCGATCGCGACCGCCAGCGCCGCGAAGCCGAACCAGTCGAACTTGAGACTGAGATCTTTCCGCGTCTCGTCCATGAAGATGATCAGCCCGATCACGGTGATCGCGCCGAACGGCAGATTGACGAAGAACACCCAGTGCCAGGAATAAGTCTCGGTCAGCCAGGCGCCGAGCGAGGGGCCCATGATCGGCCCCATCATCACGCCCATGCCCCAGATCGACATCGCCTTGGCGCGTTCCTGGAGCGTGTAATAGTCGAGCATCACCGATTGCGACAATGGCACTAGCGCCGCGCCGAACACGCCTTGCAGCAGGCGGAACAGCACCATCTGGTTGATGTCCTGCGCAAGCCCGCACAGCACCGATGCCATGGTGAAGCCGGCCGAGCAGATGATGAAGATGCGCTTGCGGCCGAAGCGGTTGGCGATCCAGCCCACCGGTGCCGTCATGATCGCGGCGGCGACGATGTAGGAGGTCAGCACCCAGTTGATCTGGTCCTGCGAAGCCGACAGCGTACCCTGCATATAGGGCAGGGCGACGTTGGCGATGGTGGTGTCCAGCGCCTGCATGATGGTTGCCGTCATGGCGCAGATCGTCACCATGTTCCGGCGCAGGCCGGGAACCATCAAATGGGCATTGGGGCCGGACATCGGATCAGTCCTTGTCTCAGTCTTTGTCCGAATCTTTGTCTTGGCTCGCGGTCGCCGACAGGCCGAGCAGGCCGGCGAGCGAGCGCCGGTGGCCGGTGTCGATGGTGGCGTAGACGCTCATGCCGGCCTTCAGCTTGCGCACGTATTTGTCGCTCTCATCGAAATAGATGCGGATCGGCACGCGCTGCACCACCTTGACGAAATTGCCGCTGGCGTTCTGCGGCGGCAGGATCGCGAATTGCGCGCCGGTGCCGGGCGAGAGCGAGCCGATCTTGCCCTTGAAGAGATGGTTCGGGAACGCGTCGACCTCGAGCGTGACCGGCTGTCCTTCGGTGACATAGGTGAGGTCGCTCTCCTTCGGATTGGCGTCGACCCAGGGATGGGCGACGTCGATGATGGAGAACACCGGCGTGCCGGCGGCGACGTAGCGGCCGAGCTGAATCTGTTCGACCTGGGTTGCCACGCCATCCATCGGCGCGCGCAGCACGGTGTGGTCGAGGTTGCGCTGGGCATCGTCCAGCTTGGCTTTGGCTTGCGCGTAGGCGGGGAATTGCTCCAGCGGCAACTCGGGATTGCCGAGCAATTGGGTCTTGGCATTGGAGAGTTGCTGCTTGATGTATTGCGCCTGTGCGCCGGCGGTGACCAGTGCATTCGACGCGTTGTCGAGATCGAGCTGCGAGCCGTAATTGTTCTTCACCAGCGCCTGCTTGCGCTCGACGTCGCGCTGCTTCAGGTCGACGCCCTGCTGGGCGAGATTGAGCATGTCGCCGTAGATCTTGATGTTGGCAACGAGATTGTCATAGGTGATGCGGGCCTGGGCGAGTTGCGCCTTGGCTTCTTCCAGCGCATGACGGAACGGCGCGGGGTCGATCTCGAACAGCTCGTCGCCGTGCTTGACGATCTGGCCTTCCTTGACGACAACCTTCTGGATTTTGCCGGAGATATCGGGCGTCACCAGCACCTTCTGCGCGCCGACATAGGCGTCGTCGGTGCCGACGTAACGGCCGCCGTTGAGATAGAAAGTGAAGCCGGCAACTGCGACGACGATCGGCAGCACGACCAGAAGCAGGACGCGGCGATAACGGCGCAGGCCCGCCACCAGTCGGCGGCGCGGATTGGTGCCGGCTTTCTTGGTGGGCTTGCCGCCGTCGATTTTCTGCTCGGGCTGGAATTTGAGAACCTGATCAGCCATAGCGCTGCTCCTTACGCGCTTGTTCCGCTCCGCTGGTCTGGATCGCGGACCGCACGTTTTCCTTGATTGCTTCGAGTTGGGTGAGGAGGCGGTGGGCGTCCGCCGGAGTGATGCCGTCGAGCGCGTTGGCCGTGAGCTCGGATTTCAGCCCGCTCATCCGCCCGAGCAATTGCCGCCCGGCCTTCTTCAGGTACAGCCGCTTGACGCGGCGGTCCGAAGGATCGTTGCGTCGCTCGATCCAGTCGCTGTCACAGAGCTTGTCGATCAGGCGTGTCAGCGTGATCGGCTGCACCTCGAGAAGCTCGGCGAGTTCCGACTGCTTCATGCCTTCGCTACGCTCGACCTTGGCCAGCACCGCCCATTGCGCGCGGGTGATGCCGAAGCGCGAAGCTTCCTTGTCGGCATAGACCCGGAGCAGGCGATAGAGCTCGGCGAGCGTAAACAGGAAGTTCTGGTCCACGGGCCCTGGGCTCATGAGCTTGGTCTCCAATAAGCTTGGAATATAATAAGCAAGCTTATGATTATTTCATGGCGGGTTTGCGGGACACTGTCCCGCAGGGCGAGCATGGCTGATGGCCGCATCGCCGGTCCTGCTATGGGTTCCCCTTTCGAAATGCTAGAAGGCCGTCGCATGACCCTCGCAAAACCGGCATTTCCCGCGCCCGATCACGATCACGGCCGCTGTACCGCGGATGCGCTGGCGCATGCCGAGGCCGTTTGCGGAGAGCGCGCGCAGAAATTCACGCCGATACGCCGCCATGTATTGGGGGCGCTGCTCTCGAGTCACCGGCCGCTCGGCGCCTATGAGGTGATCGACGAGCTGGCGAAATCGATGCCGCGGCCGGCGCCGATCACGGTCTATCGTGCTCTCGATTTCCTGATGGCCAACGGCCTCGTGCACCGCATCGAAAGCCGCAACGCCTATCTCGCCTGCGCCGCTCACGACCACGACGCGACCTCGGCGGTGACGTTCCTGATCTGCGAGCGCTGTGGCTTGGTCGGCGAGATTCCGTCGGCATCCTTCGCCAAGGACCTCAACGCCGCCGCGCGCAGCTCAGGCTTCGCTCCCAAATTGTCCGTGGTGGAAATCACGGGCGTCTGCGCGCATTGTCAGAAAGCTGCTTAGAGCAACAACGGCGCAAAGCCGGTTTTTCAGGAAGAAATGTCCTCACCTCAAGCCATACCGTCCGCCGGTCGTCCCCTCAGTGCCGGCGCCATCGCCCTGATGCTCATGCTGTGCCTGACCTGGGGATTCAACCAGATCGCGGTGAAACTGGTGCTGCCGGACATCCCGCCGATGCTTCAGGCCACGTTCCGTTCGATGGGCGCGCTGCCGGTGCTGTTCATCATCGGCAGCTTGCGCGGCGTTAAATTCTTCGAACGCGACGGCACCTGGAAGCCCGGCGTGATCGCGGGACTGATGTTCGGCATCGAGTTCGTGCTGATCTTCCAGGGCCTGCGCTTCACACCGGCATCGCGGGCAGTCGTGTTCCTCTACACCGCGCCGTTCTTCGTCGCGCTCGGCTCCTACCAGGTGCTCGACGAGCGGCTTGGGGGGACGCAATGGCTGGGGCTCGCCATCAGCTTTGCCGGTGTCGCACTCGCGATCGGGGTGCCGCAGCCCAACGTCGATTCGCATGTCCTGCTCGGCGACCTCATGATCGTCGGCGGCGCCGCGCTGTGGGCGGCGACCACGCTGGTTGCCAAGGGCACCCGGCTGCGCTTCGCGGCGCCCGAGAAGGCGCTGGGCTACCAGGTCGCGACGTCGATCCCGATCCTGGGGCTGGCCGCCTGGCTGTTCGGGGAGACCATCCCGCACACCCCGTCGCCGCTGTCGCTGGGCCTGATGGCCTTCCAGGCGATCTGGGTCGTGGGAACCACGTTCACGCTTTGGTTCGCGCTGGTGAAGACCTATTCGGCCAGCAAATTGTCGGCTTTTACCTTCATCACCCCTTTGTTTGGCGTGGTGGGTAGTTATTTCATCATGCACGACACGCTGAACCTGACATTCGGGGCGGCCGCCGTCCTTGTCATTGCTGGGCTTTTTCTGGTTAACCGTCCCAGTCAATCCGCTGCGGCGCCGCGCGATGCATTGCTGAACGTCACCAAAACCTGATATTTGGACGCCATGAACAAGCTCGAAAACACCATCGATTCCGACGTTGCGGGCCCTGCGCCCCGGCATAAGACCACCCAGGTCAAGGTCGGCGACGTCGCCGTCGGCGGCGGCGCGCCGATCGTCGTGCAGTCGATGACCAACACCGACACCGCCGATATCGACGGCACCATCGCCCAGGTCGCAGCGCTCGCCCGCGCCGGCTCCGAAATGGTCCGCATCACCGTGGACCGTGAGGAGGCCGCCGCCGCCGTCCCGCACATCCGCGACGGCCTGCTCAAGCGCGGCATCACCACGCCGCTGATCGGCGACTTCCACTATATCGGCCACAAGCTGCTCGCGGCCTATCCGGCCTGCGCCGAGGCGCTCGCCAAATATCGCATCAATCCCGGCAATGTCGGCTTCAAGGACAAGCGCGACACCCAGTTCGCCGACATCATCGAGATCGCCAACAAGAACAACAAGCCGGTACGCATCGGCGCCAATTGGGGCTCGCTCGACCAGGAGCTGCTGACCAAGCTGATGGACGAGAACGCCGCGTCCGCCGATCCGCGCGATGTGCGCGCGGTGACGCGCGAAGCCATGGTGCAGTCCGCGCTGCTCTCGGCCGCGCGCGCCGAAGAGCTCGGCATGCCGAAGAATCGCATCATCCTCTCGGCCAAAGTCTCGGCCGTGCAGGATCTGATCGCGGTCTACCAGGATCTCGCCAGCCGTTCCGACTACGCGATCCACCTCGGCCTGACCGAGGCCGGCATGGGCACCAAGGGCATCGTGGCGTCCTCGGCCGCGCTCGGCATCCTGTTGCAGCAGGGCATCGGCGACACCATCCGTATCTCGCTGACGCCGGAGCCCGGCGGCGACCGCACCCGTGAGGTGCAGGTCGGCCAGGAGCTCTTGCAGACCATGGGCTTCCGCACCTTCGTGCCGCTGGTTGCGGCATGCCCCGGCTGCGGCCGCACCACCTCGACCACGTTCCAGGAGCTGGCCAGCTCGATCCAGGGTTTCATCCGCGACGAGATGCCGACCTGGAAGACGAAATATCCCGGCGTGGAAGAGCTCAACGTCGCGGTGATGGGCTGCATCGTCAACGGCCCCGGCGAATCCAAGCACGCCAATATCGGCATCTCGCTGCCGGGCACGGGCGAGGCGCCGGCTGCCCCGGTGTTCGTCGACGGCAAGAAATTCCGCACCCTGCGCGGCCCGACCATCTCCGCCGACTTCAAGGCGCTCGTGATCGACTATATCGAGCAGCGCTACGGCCAGGGCGCCAAGGTGCCGGTGACCGCGGCGGAGTAGGCCTTTTGCGGCGTGTAGCCCGGATGGAGCGCAGCGAAATCCGGGTTCTCGCAAGCTGACGAACTCAACCCGGATTGCGCTTCGCTCCATCCGGGCTACGATGTCCCCAATCAAGAGCGATCGGGAGGCACGCCATGAGCTCACTCGCCGGCAAGCAGGGCCCGCGCTATCGCCACGCGACGGACGACGGCGCGCCTTACGAGACGCTTCGGGTCGAAAAGCTCACGCCCGTCATCGGCGCGGAAATCTCCGGCGTCGAGATCGGCAAGCTCGTTTCCGACGATGCGCGCTCCAACCGGCAGATGGATGAGATCCATCGCGCGCTCGCCGAAAACCTCGTCATCTTCTTCCGCGACCAGCACATCACGCCACAACAGCACCTCGCCTTCGGGCGCAAGTTCGGCGAGCTGCATTTTCATCCCGCCGCTCCGCACGAGGACGAAGACCCGGCGCTGATGAAGATCTACGCGGACGCGAACTCGCCGCGCGCCAACGGCGAGGGCTGGCATTCCGACGTGTCCTGTGATCTCGAGCCGCCGATGGGCTCGATCCTCTACATCAAGCAGTGCCCGCCGCGCGGCGGTGACACGCTGTTCGCCAACATGTACGCCGCCTACGAGGCGCTGTCGGATCGCATGAAGGCCTATCTCGACGGGCTGACCGCGCTGCACGACGGCGAGCCGATCTATCGCGGGCTCTACGCCAATTACGGCGTCGCCGACCGACCGTCCTATCCGAGTGCCGAGCATCCCGTGGTGCGCACGCATCCGGTCACGGGCAAGAAGGCGCTCTACGTCAACCGCGGCTTCACCCGGCACATCAACGGCATCCCGCGCGACGAGAGCGACGCGATGCTGGCCTATCTCTATCAACACGCCGAGAACCCGCTGTTTCAGTGCCGTTTCCGCTGGACCGAGAATGCCATCGCGTTCTGGGACAACCGCTGCACCCAGCACCGCGCGATGTGGGATTACTGGCCGCATACGCGCTCCGGCACGCGCGTGACGGTGAAGGGGGAGCGGCCGGTTTAACCCGCCTGCGCATCGCGTTCCGCGTTGACGTCTTCCCGCGTCCGCGCCAATCTTGCCGAAAACAAAGACCGTCGGGAGGATTTTCCATGCTCCGCGCCGAGGACAACAAATTCCTGACCGAGTCGGGCCCCGGAACCGGCATGGGCGAATTGTTGCGCCGGTTCTGGATTCCTGTCCTGCTGTCCGAAGAACTCCCCGAACCCGACGGCGAGCCGAAGAAGATCATCGTTCTCGGCGAGGAGCTGCTCGCCTTCCGCGACTCGCGCGGCGTCGTCGGATTAATCGACCAATACTGCCCGCATCGCGGCGCCAATCTCTGGCTTGGGCGCAATGAGGAATGCGGCATCCGCTGCGTCTATCACGGCTGGAAGTTCGACACCGACGGAAGGTGCGTGGACATGCCGACGTCCTATCCCGACCTCAACGCCAAGGATCTCATCCGCATCAAATCCTATCCCGTGCGCGAATGGGGTGAGATGATCTGGGCCTATATGGGCCCGGCTGACGCGATGCCCGAGCTGCCCGATCTCGAAATGGCGCTGCTGCCGGCCTCGCACCGCTACGTCAGCAAGAAATGGCAGGACTGCAACTGGGTGCAGGCGCTAGAAGGCTCGATCGACACCGCGCATTTCACCTTCGCCCATCTCTCCTTCGATAAGGAGGAGAACGAGATTCTGGACATCAAGAAGCATTTCGTGAATCCGATCGCGCGGATGTCGAGCGATCACATGCTCTGGATCGCCGAAGACCCCCGGCCTGTGATCAAGATCCAGGCGCACCCGGCGGGCCTCACCATCGCCGGTGGGCGGCTCACCGGCGGCGACAACATCTACTGGCGCATCGCGCAGTTCCTGATGCCGTTCCACGCCTATGCCCCGAGCGCGATGCCGGGCGAGAACATCTTTGGCCAGACCTTCGTGCCCGTCACCGACACCAATTGCTGGATCTACACCTATGCCTGGAATCCGGAGCGGCCGCTGACGCAAGCCGAGCGTGACGCCTTTGACCGCGGCAATGGCGTGATCGCGGAGGTCGGCGACGATTACGTGCCGCTGCGCCACAACGGCAATGACTATCTGATTGATCGCAAGCTGCAGAAAACCAGGAGCTACACCGGCATCAAGGGTGTATCCGAACAGGACGCGGCCGTACAGGATAGCCAGGGTCCCATCGCCGATCGCACCCGCGAGCATCTCGGTCCGACCGATCTCGGTATCATGCATTTCCGGAAAGTCGTGATGGAACTGGCGCGAGCGCTTCAGCAGGGCGAGCCGCCGCCGCAGGTCGCGCATCAGGATCGCTACGCCGTGCGCTCGGGCGCCTGCGTCACCAGCAAGGCCAAGGACCTTTCCGCGGTGATGCTGGAGCGTTTCGGCGACGTCACAGGCTTTGTCGGCCGGCCGCGAACAGCGGCAGCGGAGTAGCACTTGGGGCAGCCGCGCAGCATCCTTGCAAGTCTCGTCTCCACGCTCGTCGCGTCGATCTTGCTATGGTCGCTGGCGCCTGCAGGTGAGGGCCATGCTGCGATCGCGCGGAAAATCGCGAAACCCAAGCCGCCGCACGCGCCGGTCAAGTGTGAGATGTCGAAATTCCGGATCGTCGTGGATGTCGGGCACACCCCGGACTCCTACGGCGCGTTGAGCGCACGCAACGACACCGAGTTCGGCTTCAACTTCCGGCTTGCAAGTCTGATCACGGCGAAGCTCAAGGCCGAAGGCTTTGCCGCGACCCGGCTGCTCGTCACGGACGGCAAGGCCCGGCCGAGCCTGCTCAAACGCGTCAGCACCGCGAATGGTGCCCGGGCCGATCTCTTCCTGTCGATCCATCACGATTCGGTGCCGGACAAGCTGATCGAGACCTGGGAGTTCGACGGCGCGAACAGCTATTTCAGTGATCGATTTTCGGGCCATTCGCTATTCGTGTCGCAGCGGAATCCGCATTACGCCACGAGCTTGATGCTGGCCCGCATGATCGGCCGGCAGCTGAAGGCTCAGGACCTGCATTATGCCGGCCAATACACCCTGCCGGTGATGGGCCGCTACCGGCGCCAATTGCTCGACAAGGATGTCGGCGTCTACCGCTATGACGGGCTCGTCGTGCTCTCGCAAACCCGTAGCGCCGCAGTGCTGCTCGAAGCGGGCTCCATCATCAACCGCGACGAGGAAATGGCGATGAACTCGCCGGAGCGTCAGGAGATCATTGCCGGCGCCGTGGCGGTGGCGATGAGGGAATTTTGCGAGAGGCGGTAGCTTGCGCCGCCAGCAATGACGGGAATCTACAGCGGCCCTCCCCGGTACTCCCGGTTTGCCAAACTCGCCTCCTCCAGGTCCAGATCCCGCTCGATCCTCCGGCGCGTCTCGTCGGTGATCTGGCCGTCGCGCAGCAGGTCATGGATGAATTTGCGCTCGGCGGCGATCAGGTCGCGGGTCAGCGCGGTACCTGCGGCGGAGACGTCGTGGCGGGTGGGATCGAGCGAATCGGGCAGCTGGTTGACCCGGATCTCGTGGCGGGCGCGCAAGAGCCGCATCACCTCGTCCGACACGTCCTTCTCCTCGGTCAGCGCGTCGAGCGACGTCAGGGCGGCATCGAGGGCCTGGCGCCGTGCCGCGATCTCGGACTCGTGCTCGGCGGCATGCTCGCTGCGGCCGGCGTCCGCGACACCGAGCCAGCGCACCACCGGGGGCAGCGTGAGGCCGACGCCGATTAGCGTGATGAAGATGACACCGAAGGCAACGAACAGGATCAGGTCGCGAAACGGAAAGGCCTCGCCGCCCGGCAGCGTGAACGGCAGCGCCAGTGCCGCCGCCAGCGACACCGCGCCGCGCACGCCGGTGAACGCCAGCACGAACGGCCATTGCCACGGTGGTGACGGATCGCGCGCACGCAGCGACTTGCTGAGCATGCGTGGCAGATAGGTCGCGGGATAAAGCCAGGCGAAGCGCGCGATCACGACGACCGCCAGCACCACGGCGGTCGCGATCATGATGTCGTCGAGCGGGAACGCCTTCGACTTCTCGTAGAGCGCGCGCATCTGGAACCCCGTGAGCAGGAACAGCAAGCCCTCGATCAGATAGATCACGAGGTCCCAGAAGAAGATTCCCTGCAGGCGCGTCGATGCCGAGATCAGCAGCGGGCCGTTCCAGCTCACATAGAGGCCACAGGCAACGGTGGCGATCACGCCGGAGCCTCCGAGATGTTCGGGCAGCCAATAGGACACGTAGGGCGTGATCAGCGACAGCGTCAGCTCGACCTGCGGATCCCCCGACCATTTGCGGAAACGCAGGGAGAGCCAGCCGACACCGATGCCGAAGGCGATCTCCCCGGCGACGATGAGCAGGAACTCGCCGCCTGCCAGAGGCAGCGAGAAATGCCCGACCATGATTGCGGCGAGCGCGAACCGATAGAGGATCAGCGCGGTGGCGTCATTCGCGAGCCCTTCGCCTTCGAGGATGACCGTGAGCCTGCGCGGCAAATGCAACCGGCGCGCGATCGCGAGCGGCGCCACCACGTCGGGCGGCGCGACGATGGCGCCGAGCAGGAAGCCGATCGTCCAGGGCAGGCCGATCAAATAGTGGGTGGCGGTTGCGACCAGTGCTGTGGTGAAGATCACCGCGCCGACCGCGAGCATCACAATGGGGCGAAGATTCTTTTTGAACTCGCGCCAGCTCATCGCGACGCTCGCCGAGTAGATCAGCGGCGGCAGCACCATCAGCAGCACCAGTTCCGGCGGCAGTTCGACCGGTGGCATGCCGGGCACGAAGGCGAGGCCGACGCCGGAGAGCATCAGCAGAATGGCAGGCGCGATGTTGAAGCGGCGGGCGACAAGCGCGGTGCCCGCCAGCACGGCGAGCAGGATGAGAAAGGTCTGAAATTTCGCTTCCATGATGATCTGTCTTCACCCGGAAGCGGTCGCAACGTCAATGCGTGCGGCTTACGCCAGCCGCTCGGCCACCATGCGGCCGATGCGTGCGAACACGGTTTCGATCTGCGCCGCACTCGGCGTACCGCCCTGGGTGTAGGCCGCGATCAGGATCGGGGCATCGGGTTTCGTATCGGGCTTGGGCCAGGCCACCGCGATATCGCCGGAGGCGTCCTTGCCGTTGTTGCCTGTCTTGTCGCCGATCTTCCAGCTTGCGGGGAGCCCGCCACGCAGCCGGTTCGCGCCGGTCTTGCAACCCACCAGCCAGTCCGTGAGCTGCGCACGCGAGGTCGCCGACAGCGCCTCGCCCGTCACAAGCCGGCGCAGATTGCCTGCCATCGCCGCCGGCGTCGTGGTGTCGCGGGGATCGCCGGGCGGTGAGCGGTTGAGCTCGGGCTCGTTGTGGTCGAGCCGTGAGGTGGTGTCGCCGAGCGACCGCCAGAACGCGGTGAGTGCGGCGGGACCGCCGATCCGCGCCAGCAGCAAATTGGCGCAGGTGTTGTCGCTGAGCTCGACGATCGCCTTGCACATCTCGGTGACCGACATTGCGCCGGCGGCAATGTTTTGCTTGGCGACCGGTGCGTACTCCAGCAGGTCGGCCTTGCCGTACGGGATCATGGCCGCAAGCTGATCCTCGCCACGATCGACCCGCGCCAGTACGCAGGCCGCGAGCGAAGCCTTGAATGTCGAGCACATGACGAACCGTTCGTCGGCGCGCCATGCGAGCTTCGCGCCGGTCGCGAGGTTCTCGGCATAGACCCCGATCCGGCCGCCGCTCTCGCGCTCATAGGCTTCGAGTTCAAGTAGCGCGTCCGCGGCGAGCGCGGGAGAGGCGGCAATCCAGCACAGCGAGGCAAGCAGCGAACGGCGGTCGAGAAGCATGGGGAACCTTTTGAGCGAGGCGGGCGGGGTGGAGATGCGGCATGCACTCCATCCGCATCATCATTGCGAGCGCAGCGAAGCAATCCAGTCTGCCTCCGCGGAAAGACTCTGGATTGCTTCGCTGCGCTCGCAACGACGGAGGATGTGGGACGAGTGCGCCCGATTTCGGGCAGCGGAAGATTAGGCCCCCCTCACTCCCGCAGATCATACCGATAAGACTTCGATACGATCTGCCAGCCGTCGGCGAGCTTCATCGCCACCAGATAGTCCGTGAAAAAACGCGGCGGCAGTTGGCATCGGACCTTGATGAAGGCGGTCTTGTCGTCGGAACGGTCGATCGTGACGATGAAATCCTCGCGCGGCTTGCCTTCGGCCTTGCCGGAGGGACGCTTGCGCACGCGGTCGAGCCAGTCCGGCACGGTCAGCACCTGCAGCTCACCCTTCTCGACCCAGCGCAAATCGGCGGAGGGATGGAAGATAGCGCCGAGCTTTTCGGCATCGCCCTCGTAAAGTCCGTCGAAATAGGATTGCACGACGGCTTCGACACTCGAACGGTTCTGGCTCATGGGTCATCCCTTTGAATGATGGCTCGGGGCGAACTTAGTCGTACACGTCAAAATGCGCTATGGGAGTGCGTACCATTTGCGCGAGGACACTGTGATGACCGGATCAGAGAATTCGAACGCTCGTATCCTGGTCGGTGAATGCTATTGCCGCGCCGTGCGCTACGAGGTGGCGGACGCGTTCTCTTATGCGATGAACTGCCACTGCTCGGATTGCCGCCGCACCACCGGCGCCGCCTTCAAGCCGTTCGCCGGTATCGAGCAGGGCAAGCTCCGCATCGTCAGCGGCGAGAACCAGCGCACCATCTACGGCGACGACACCACCCATGACGCCCACTGCGCCCGCTGCGGCTCGCTGCTTTATTCCCGGGTGCGCGAGGGAAAATGGGTCCATGTCGCCATGGGAACCCTGGTCGATGCCCCCTCGATCCGACCGAGCGCCCACATTTTCGTGGGCTCGAAGGCGCCTTGGCACGAGATTACGGATAATCTGCCGCAATATCGGGGCCACGTGGGAGATGCCTGAGGGAACCTACTGTGCACTCGTTTCTCGGCGAACCGCGGCCGGACTGGCGCGACAAACAAAAGGGGCCTTTCGGCCTGCCGCTGGCACCACCTTCGTGACCTCCGTCACAAGCGTCCGCGACGGACCCTGCTAAAGCCGTCCCAAAGGGGCTCGAACGGCCCTGAACTCGGAAGTCGTGTCATGCGCAAATTGCTCAGACTTTGCCCCCTTCTCCTCGCCGTCGCGCTGCTATTCGGCACCGGGCCCGCTTTCGCCGGAAAGCGCGTCGCGCTGGTGATCGCCAACTCCGCCTACCAGCATGCGCCGTCGCTGACGAACCCCGTCAATGACGGTTCGGTGATGGCCCGGACGCTGAAGGAGGCCGGGTTCGACATCGTCGATTCCCGGCACGACCTGACGGCGCAGGAAACCCGACGCGTGCTGCGCGAATTTGCCGACGGGACCCGCGATGCCGATATCGCCGTGGTCTATTATGCCGGCCACGGCATCGAGGTTGAAGGCTCGAACTATCTGATCCCTGTCGACGCCAAGCTGGAGCGTGACACCGACGTCTTTGACGAGGCGCTCTCCCTCGACCGCGTCCTGGTTGCGGTCGAACCGGCCAAGCAGCTTCGCCTGGTGATCCTGGATGCCTGCCGTGACAATCCGTTCGGCAAGACCATGAAGCGCACGGTCGCGTCGCGCGGCATCGGCCGCGGCCTCGCCCAGGTCGAGCCGACCAGCCCCAACACGCTGATCGCCTATTCGGCCAAGGCCGGCTTCACGGCGCAGGATGGCGACGGTGCGAACAGCCCCTTCACCGTGGCGCTGTCCAAGCATCTGACGACGCCGGGCCTCGACGTCCGCCGCGCCTTCGGCTTCGTGCGCGACGACGTGCTCAAGTCCACAGGTAACAAGCAGGAGCCGTTCGTCTATGGCTCGCTCGGCGGCGAGGACGTGCCGCTGGTGCCGGTCAAGGTGACCGCTGCGGCTGCCGCTGCGTCCGCGCCGAACCCGCAAGCCGACATCCGCCGCGATTACGAGCTCGCGCTCCAGGTCGGCAACAGGCCGGCATGGGAGGCGTTCCTCGCCCAGCATTCCGACGGCTTCTATGCGAGCCTTGCCAAGCTTCAGCTCGAAAAAATCGGCGCCGAGCAGGCTCATGCGGCGGCCACCGAGAAGGCGAAGCAGGCCGAGGCCCAGCGCGATCGTCTTGCCGCACTTGGCGCGCAGAAGGATACGCAGGCCAAGGCAGTCGCCGATGCGAAGGCCGCCGAGCAGGTACAGCTTGCGGCGCAAAAGGCCAAGGAGCAGGCGCAGCAGCAGGCGGCCGCCGCCGAGCAGCAGCGCGTCAATCTCGCCGCCGCGGCGCCGAGTGCGGCGCCAGCCACCACGGCGAGCCCCGCCGGCACAAACGTCGCGTCGCTGACGCCGGCCACCGCGCCGGCCGATCTCAGCCGCTCGGTGCAGACCGAACTCGGCCGCGTCGGCTGCTTCTCCGGCGCCGCCGACGGCAACTGGACCGCGTCCGCGCAGCGCTCGTTGTCGCAGTTCAACCGTTATGCCGGCACCAAGCTCGACGTGAAGGTGGCGAGCACCGATGCGCTCGACACGGTCAAGTCGAAGCAGTCGCGCGTCTGTCCGCTGGTTTGCGAGCACGGCTTCAAGACCGACGGCGACAAATGCACCAAGATCGTCTGCCGTGATGGTTATGCGGTCAACGACGACAACGAGTGCGAGAAGCAGCGTGCCGCCAAGCCTGCGACCGCCAAGCCTGCGACCGCAAAGCGTGACGATGGCGACGAGCGTCCCGCGCGGCAGCGTCGTCAAGCCGGCGGTGAGGCTGCCGGAGCGGCCGGCGGCTTTGGTGGCGCTGCGGGCATCGCTGCTGCCGCTGGCGCCAGCCGCCGCTCGAGCGGCGGACAGCTATTCTGCAATAGCGCCGGCTGCCGTCCGGTCAACCGCGGCTGCCATCTCGAATATCGCGGCGGCGGCGGCCCCGGCAACGATGCCAATGCCGAGGTGTGTAATTAACTCACAATGTCGTCCTGGCGAAAGCCAGGACCCATTACCCCAGGGAGAAGTTGCGGCGCCGAGGAGCCAACCACCAGTCTTCGCAAAACCACGGCCGGTGGCAATGGGTCCTGGCTTTCGCCAGGACGACGACTACGTCGAGATCGCGCTCGCCGCGATGTTGACCGTCAGCGCCAGCAAGGCCGTATTGTAGATGAATGAGACGATGCCGTGCGCGGTCGCGGTGCGGCGGATGGTCTTGTCGGAGATGCCGACGTCGGAGACCTGCGCGGTCATGCCGATCACGAACGAGAAATAGACGAAGTCCCAATAATCCGCGTGGTCTTCCTTGTCGCCGCTGGGAAACTGAAGGCCGCCCGGCGTGGCGTGCCGGTAATAATCATGCGCGTAATGCAGGGCGAAGATCGTGTGCACGGCGGCCCACGACAACACGATGGTGGTGATTGCGATGCTCAGCTCCAGGACGCCGCGATGCGGCGTTCCAAGCTCGGAGACGATCGCGGCGATGCTGGCGAAGGCGCCGATCGCCGTCACCAGCAGGATCACGAAGCGGCCATCGTCCTGCATCGCTGCGGCGCGGCGGATGTGCTGGTGGTCGTTGCATAGCATCATCGCGTAGACCAGCACCAGATAAACGGCGATCAACGCATCCCAGCCGAACAGAAGCCGCGTGACCAGCCGGTGCGAACCCGGGATGAGCAGGCAGACGAGAATACCAACAGCAAGCGACATGAACGTCCGCGGACGCGCATAAATCAGCCGCATCGGCCGCGACATCTTGCGAAAGCGGGCGAGGGCGGGGTCTTCCTTGCTGCCGCCCGCCATCGCGCTATCAGCTCTTCCGTTCGGCCACGAACCGCGCAGCCGCTTGCAGCACGGCGGCCCGTTCGCCGAAGATCGACACGGCGCTGTCGGCGCGCGCGAGCAGGTCGCGCACGCGCTGCTTGGCGCCTTCGATGCCGAGCTGGGTGACGAAGGTGGTCTTGCCGAGCGCTGCATCAGCGCCGGCAGGCTTGCCGAGCGCGGCGGCATCGCCTTCGACGTCGAGCAGGTCGTCGGCGATCTGGAAGGCTTCGCCGAGCGCGCGGCCGTAATCGTCGAGCGCCTGATATTCCTTTTGTGAGGCCTGGCCGAGGATCGCGCCGGCGATGCAGCCGTAGCGCAGCAGCGCGCCGGTCTTCATCTGCTGAATGCGGGCGACGTCGATCGGCTCGTTGCCGCCAAAGCGGCCTTCGCCGGCGAGGTCGAGAATCTGGCCGCCGACCATGCCGCCGATGCCGGCGCAGCGCGCCAGTGCGCGCGTCAGCAGGAGCCGCACATTGGCGTCGCGATGGATCTCGTCGCGGGTGATGATGTCGAAGGCGAGCGTCAACAGGCCGTCGCCCGCGAGGATCGCGGTCGCGTCGTCGGTCTTCTTGTGCAGGGTCGGGCGGCCGCGGCGCAGGTCCGAATTGTCCATCGCCGGCAGATCGTCGTGGATCAGCGAATAGCAGTGGATGCATTCGAGCGCCGCACCGGCGAGCAGTGCGGCTTCGCGCGACACGCCGAACACGGCCGCGCTTTCGACCACCAGGAACGGCCGCAAGCGCTTGCCGCCATTGAGGCTCGAATAGCGCATTGCGTCCATCAGTCGCTTGGGACGGGCGATCTCATCGTGCAGGATGTCGTCCGACAGCAGGCGCCCGAGCAGGGCCTCGGTGTCATCAGCGGTCTTGTCCAGACGTTTGGCGAAATCGGACGGGGACGTGCCGGTCATCAAGAAGGGCTCCAGAACTAAAATTCGGCGGGACAATCCTTTATGCGCCCGCCTCAGTCAATCGTTTGGAAGGCCTAAAAAGTGCTGGAAAAGGCCCGAATTATCACAGACTTAATGCCGGGCCCGTGGCCGCGTTTCGTTCTGCGCCGGAAAGGTTGATTTGCGCGTCGTCAAAACCCTTCTCCTGGTGCTCGCGGTCGCGGCTCTCGCGCCCTATGTCATCGCGCCGTTCTACCGTGCCGGCCATCCCGTTTCGGCGCTGATGGTCTGGCGCTCGCTTCGGGGTGCGCCGATGCAGCGGGAATGGATCGATCTGGCGGCGATGTCGCCCTCGCTGCCACGCTCGGTGGTGGCAGCCGAGGACGCCCATTTCTGCAAGCATCACGGCATCGACTGGGGTGCGCTGCGTGAGGCGATCGACGATGCGAAGGAGGACGGCACCCCGTTCCGGGGCGCTTCCACCATCACCCAGCAGGTGGCGAAAAACTTGTTCCTCTGGCAGGGGCGGGACTTCGTCCGCAAGGCGCTGGAATTCCCGTTGGCGCTGTGGATCGATCTCGTCCTGCCGAAGGCACGGATCCTGGAGATTTACCTCAACATCGCCGAACTGGGACCACAGGGCCAGTTTGGGGCCGAGGCGGCCAGCGCCTATGCTTTCGGCAAGTCGGCGGCGAACCTCTCCCCCCGGGATGCGGCGCTTCTGGCCTCGATCCTGCCGAATCCGGTCAAACGCAGTGCCAGGACGCCGGGACCGGGTGTCCGGCGGCTGGCCGGGACCTATGTGGCGAGGGCGCAGGCCAGCTCGCTTTCGACCTGCTGGCGGGAGAATCGCTGATTTCGGGTCCTTTTCGGGCGCATTTTCCGGCCCCAGAGCCCTAGATTTAAGGCAGGCCTTCCTCTATAAGCCCGGCCTTGACCGGCATTCAGCTCGCCTCGGTTTGCGGGTGCTGAGCCGTCCCTCCGCGGACGATGCCCTGATGACACCAATCCCTAGAGGATACTGAAATGGCCGTTCCGAGAAGAAAAACCTCGCCGTCGCGCCGTGGCATGCGCCGCTCGGCTGACGCCATCAAGAAGCCGACCTATGTGGAAGACAAGGATTCCGGCGAGCTCCGTCGTCCGCACCATCTCGACCTCAAGACCGGCATGTACAAGGGCCGTCAGGTCCTGAAGAAGAAAGAGTCCTGAGTTCGGGACCTTTCTTTGGGCAGGACGATCGGGCCTGCCTGATTTCGGCCAACCCATGAGATATGACAGTGACGGCGGCGGGGCGAATGCTTCGCCGCCGCATTGTCCTGTCTGGATATCTTGATCGAGAAGGCATTTCGCCGATGGTCGGTTTCCCGCTGCTCCTGATCCCGCTCGCGGTCTACAACATCATCGCTTTCCTGATGCCGAGCGTGTCCTTTACGGACGTGCTGTTCAAGGTGCCGATGATCACGGGCGAGGCCTGGCCGGTCGCGCTCGCCGACGTGATGCTCGCGCTAGGTGTCGTGCTGCTGCTGCTCGAAGTGGTCAAAGGCGCGCGGCCCGGCTCGAAATTCCTGATGGATCATTTGCTGTCGCTGATCGTGTTCGGCGCGGCTGCGGCCGAATTCGTGATGTGGCCGAAATTCGGCAACTCCACCTATTTCCTTCTGGTGCTGCTCGCGATGGCCGATTTCCTCGGCGGCATCGCCCAGCGTACCCGCCGCCGCGTGGCTTATGTCGCCGAGACCGCACCAGCGCCGCGCAAGGCCAGGCGCCAGGCCGAGACGCCGGCAGATGAAGGGACGTTCGAGCCCAAGTTCGAGCCAGTGCCCGCTCCGCAACCAGCTCCGGCGGAGCCGCCCGCGCCTACGGCACAATCGGTCGCCGAATCCGTGCTGATGGATCACCCGGCGCCGAAGCCTGTGAGTACGCCTTCGCCGGAAATTCCCTCGCCGCATTTGCAGCCGGGCAACGGCACCCAGCCGTCTCCCGACGCGCCGCGCTGATTCAAGCCACCTGCCGCGTGCGCGCGGTGACGCTCGGAAGCGGGCGCTTGCTGCCATAGGCGACCTGCGCATCCTCGGAAGACACGCGGCGGAGTCGGCTCGCCTGGGGCAGATGCTCGGCATTGGCGATGAGCTGGGCGACGAAGCTGGGATCGGGGCGCGGCAGCGGTGCCTTGTGGACCCACTGCAGAATCGGCATCAGCGGCACCAGAGCCGAGCCCGTGCTGTTGTCCGAGGCGTTCGATCGATCGGTACTCAACATCGCAATCACCGTTGACCCGGCGAAGATCGTCTCGTTTCGAGACGCTGGCGCCGGTGCGTGTCATGTACTCGCAAGGCCTATGCCGGGCGGGCCGGTTTGGTTCCTGCGCGTGAGGAAACGTGGTTTCCAAATTGTTTATCAACTTTGCCTAGGGTCAATGGCGAATCTGGCTTTATCCTGTGCCGACTCAGGACTCCCCGCTGTCCCGAAACGAGGCGATTTTGACCCCCGCATTGCCGCAAGCCTCCGACATCCTGGCTGCCCTCGGCCAGGCCGTGTTCGCCTGGGACATCGCCAGCGATGCCATCGTCTGGGGTGAGCAGGTCGGCGCCATCTTTCCCGGGATTCCCGCCGAACGGCTGGCCACCGGCGCCGAATTCGCCCGGCTGATCGAGCCCGCGCAATCGCTGCGGACCGCCGCGCTGGCGCAGACCTCAGCCGTGCATGGCGCCGACGGCACGCCCTACCGGGTCGAGTACGGCGTACGCATGAGCGCCGCCGATCCCGTGGTCTGGATCGAGGAGACCGGCCGCTGGTTCGCCGGCCCCGACGGCCGCCCGGTGCGTGCGATCGGCTCCGTCCGCATCAACAATGAACGCCATGCCCGCGACGAGGAACTGACCAAGCTGGCCCGGCTCGATCCGCTGACCGGCGAGCTCAATCGCTCGCATCTGATCGCCGCGCTGGCCGAGGCTATCGAGGAGGCGACCCGTTTCCGCTCGACCGCGGCCTTCATGCTGGTCGGCATCGATCATCTCGCGCGTGTGAACGAGGCCTTCGGCTTCGACGTTGCCGACGCCGTGATCCTCGACGTCGCCACGCGCATTCGCGCGCGCTTGCGCGGTGGCGACGTGCTCGGCCGCTTCTCCGGCAACAAGTTCGGCCTGATCCTGAAGAATTGCACCGTCGACGACATGAACGTCGCCGCCGAGCGCTTCCTCGCCGGCATCCGCGACGAGGTGGTGCCGACCAAATCCGGGCCGGTGTCGGTCACCGCCTCGATCGGTGCGGTCAGCGTGCCGCGCTATGCCCGCAACACCGATGAAGCCGTCAATCGCGCCCACGAGACCCTGGACACGGCGAAACAACGCCGCGTTGGCTCGTTCGCAACCTGGCGCCCGGATGCCGCGCGCGACGCCCAGCGCCGCGTCAACATCCGCGTCACCGACGAGATTGTCACCGCACTGAATGAGCGCCGCATCAAGCTCGCTTATGAGCCGGTGGTCGCTGCCCTCTCGCGCGAGTGCGCCTTTCACGAATGCCTGGTGCGAATGGACCAGGGCGACGGCCAGGTGCTGCTTGCGCCCGACATCGTGCCGGTCGCGGAACGGCTCGGCCTGATCCGCCTGGTCGATCACCGCGTGCTCGAGCTCGTGGTCGCCGAGCTCGCGGCCGCGCCCGACATCTGCCTCAGCCTCAACATCTCCCCGGACACCACCATGGATCCGGATTGGTGGGCCGGAATCGAATCGCTCATGCGTGCCCATCCCGGCGTCGCCGAGCGGCTGATCGTCGAGATCACCGAAACCGTCGCGATCCAGGACATCGACGACGTGCGCGGCTTCGTCACCCGGCTGAAGAATTTCGGCAGTCGCATCGCCATCGATGATTTCGGCGCCGGCTACACCTCGTTCCGCAATCTGCGCAAGCTCGGCGTCGACATCGTGAAGATCGACGGCGCGTTCGTGCAGAACATCACTCGTTCGGCCGACGACCGCGCCTTCGTGCAGACCCTGATCGACCTCGCCCGCCGCCTCGACATCAAGACGGTGGCCGAATGGGTGCAGGACGAAGAAGCTGCGAACATGCTGCGCGACTGGGGCTGCGACTACATCCAGGGCCGCCTGATCGGGCTCGCCTCAGCCGATCGCCCCTGGGGCGCGCCGCCGGACAGCGTGCTGCCCGCGGCAGGATAGGAGTCTGAGCCGGATCCCTACGCCACGCGCCGAACGGTGTTCAGGCGCTCGATGACTCGCACGACCTCCGCGGCCGGTGAGGGCTTGCCGAAATAATATCCCTGAACGGCGGTGCAGCCGCATTCGCGGACGAAGTCGAGTTGCTCAATCGTCTCGACACCCTCCGCCGTGGTCTCGACGTTGAGCACCGAGCCGAGGCTGGCGATGGTGCGGACGATCGCCATACTCTCGGGGCTTTCACTGAGCGTGCCGACGAAGGAGCGGTCGATCTTGATGCGATCGAACGGAAACTTGCGCAAATAGCTCAGCGAAGAATAGCCGATGCCGAAATCGTCCAGGCTGACGCGCACGCCCAACGCGCGCAGCTGGTGCAGGATCTCGATCGTCGCCTCGCTGTCGTCGAGCAGCGCCGTCTCGGTGACCTCGAGCTCGAGCCGATGCGGCGGCAGGCCGGCCTCCGCAAGCGCGCTCGTGACCATTGCCACCAGCCCGCGCGAGCGGAACTGAACCGGCGACAGGTTCACCGCGACGGTGAGATCGGGCCAGGTCGCTGCGGTCGCGCAGGCCGTGCGCAGCACCCATTCGCCGATCGGAACGATCAGCCCGTTCTCTTCCGCGATCGGAATGAATTCGGCCGGCGAGACGAGGCCGCGCGAAGGATGTTTCCAGCGCAGCAGCGCCTCGAAGCCGGTAAGTTCGGTGGTGTCGAGCCGCACCTGCGGCTGGAATGCGAGGTGGAATTCACGGGCCTCCAGCGCGCCGCGCAGATCGTGCTCGAGCGCGTGCCGGCTGCGAGCCTCTTTCTCCATTTCGGGCTCGAACAGCTGATAGGCGCCGCGCCCCTTGGCCTTGGCCTGGTACAGCGCGAGGTCGGCGCATTTCATCAGCTCGTCGGCGTCGAGCCCATGATCGGGCGCGATTGCGATGCCGACCGAGACGCCGACATGCATCGACTGGTGCTCCAGCGGCGGCGGGTGACCGATGATCTCCACCAGGCGGCGTGCGAGCCTTTCCGCCGATTGCGGCTGCGGTCCGCGCTGGAGAACCGCGAACTCGTCGCCACCGAGCCGCGCGACGGTGTCGTGCTCGCCGACATTCTCCTGCAGCTGCGCCGCGACCCACCGCAACAGCCGGTCGCCGGCCGCGTGGCCGAGGCGGTCGTTGACGGTCTTGAAATTGTCGAGGTCGAAGCACAGCACGGCCATCGCGCCGCCGGCGATCGCGACCTGGTTCAGCCCCTCGCCCATCTTCTCGCGGAACAGCGTGCGATTGGGCAGGTCGGTGAGCGAATCGTGCCGCGCCATGTGCGCCACGCGGGCCTGGGCCTTGTGGCGTTCGGTGACGTCCTCATAGGTGACGACCCAGCCGCCATGCTCCATTCGCTTGTGATTGAGCTTGATGATGCGGCCGTCGCCCAAATAGCGGTGCAGCGTGTGCTCGCCCTCGCGCAGCCTCTCGACATAGTCGGCATAGAGCCGCGCGGCGGTGGTCTTTGGATGGATGCCGAGCTCGCAGCTGTGCTCCATGATCTCGCGCATGGACACACCCGGCTTCACCAATTCGGGCGACAGTCCGTACATTTCGATGTAGCGCCGATTGCAGACAATGACGCGCAAGTTCGAATCGAGCATGCACAGGCCCTGGCTCATGTTGTTCAGGGCCGCGTCGAAGCGTCGATACTGTTCGCTCAACTCCTCGACTGCGTGCTCGCGTTCGGTGATGTCCTCGTAGGTGGACACAAAACCACCTTCGGCCAGGGCGCAATAGCGCACCGAGATCGTAGTGTCGTTCGACATCCGCCGGCGTATCGGCGAGGAGTTGCGGTCTGCAATCCTTGCGCTGGCGGCTTCCAGGAGTTGTTGCGGACTATACTCGGACGAGAACGCGCCGTTTGCCATCGAGCGTTCGATCAGTTCGCCGAGATGCGTGCCTGGCTTGGCTTCCTCCGGCGACAGCCGATAGATCTTTCGGTAGGTGGTGTTGCAGACGCGCAGGCGCATGTCGCTGTCGTAGAAGGCGAGTCCGTGCGCCATGTTCTCCAGCGCCGCATCGAGCATGAAGTTCTGCTGCCTCAGCATCTCCTCGTATTGCAGCCGCTCGGTGACGTCTTCGTGCACCGTCACCCAGCCGCCGTCGGGCAGAAAACGGGAAACCACCTGCACCATCCGTCCGTCATAGCGCATCACCAGCAGGGTTTTCGTCGTCCTGGTGCGCACGTCCTCCAGCCTGGTGTCGTGGAATTCGTCGGCCGACATCCCCGGCAGGTTGCCGCGCGAAAGCCAATGATCGATGGTCGCGCCGTGCGTGACGCCCGGCTTCACGATGTCCGCGTCGAGATTGTAGAGCTTCAGGAAACGTTCGTTGCAGACGACGACACGGCTGTCGGCGTCGTACATGATCAGCCCGTGCGACATGTTGGCGAGCGCGTGCTGGCTGCGCTCAGTCTGCACGCGCAGCTCCGCCTCGACCCGGGCGAGGCGGCTGACGTCGTCGCATATCGTCATCCAGCCGCCGCCGGGAAACGGCTTCAGCTCGAGCGCCATGACGAGGCCGCTTGCAAGCGTCTGTTCAGTCCGGAACGGCTGGCCGGTTGCGATCCGCGCCATGCGCGCGGCATAAAGTGTGTCGACTTCGTCTGCGGGGATATTGCCAAGGGCCACGCTGTGGGCGAGCACGTCGCGGTAGGTCGTGCCGACCCGCACGATGTCGGCCGACATGTTGAACAGCGCAAGGTAGCGCTGATTGACCAGCACGATCCGGTTGCCGGCATCGTAGACGCAGACGCCTTGCTCCATGTGGTCGAGCGCAAGCTGGCTCAGCCCGACCAGGGCCTTCGGGCCTTGCTCGCGGCGTGCATCAAGCTCGTTGTCGCGCATCGACGTCATGGGGCGGCGGGGTCTCGGCGGGCAATAGACCTAACGCAAGGTAATTCGGTCGCCGAGGCTAGCGAAGAGGCGGGAAAATTCCCTTAAGCGCCGTAGTTTACGGAGGGTGACCAGCATCGCAGTGATGCGTGCGAATGTGGAGGGGCGTGCAGGCACGCGTCGCGCCGGTCGACCTGCGCAATTGCGCGTTAGGCCCTAATGACATCGAATGTCTGGCCCAAACGGCGCCTACGGCCCGTACAGCACGAGTTCCGTATCCGTGAGGTCGGCGAGCTGCGGCCGGTGTGGGCCTTTGAAATATTTGCGGCCGCGACGCTCGGTATAGATGCCGACGAGGCCGGGAACCGGGCCGTTGGAATCGACGGCGACCGCGATCTTGCCGAGCCGCAGCAGCAGCCGGCCGATGCGGCCCGCGCATTCGGTGTATTCGGCCGCGTTGCGGCAGTAGATCAGCTTCATCGCGGGTGGCGCAATGATGCCACGGCGGATGCGCACCGGTTGCAGGATGAAGGGGAACGCTCCTTTCGGCGTGCGGCAGACGAGGCTGAGGCAATTGTAGCGCGCATGCCGCGTCAAGAGATCGGTCTCGGCATCGGAAAGCCCGTCGATCGTCTTGGCGTGCTGCGAGATGACCTCGATCTTGCTCCAGCGTGGGACGCGCGCCAGCGCAGGGACGGAAAAGAATATGCCGCGGCAATAGGCGCGAAAGCCCTGCGTCTCGATGATCGGCCAGGTCCAGGGCGCCGGGCTGATGTTGAGATAGGTGACGTCCTTGTGACGTTGCGCGATCTTGGTCAGGAGCGGGGCGTAATTGCGGTAGGCCGGGTCGACGTACCAGCTCGACAAATTGCACTGGATGGCGGTCTCGTCGCCGTCCCTTCGCGCCGTATAGATCAGCAACAGCACGCCGACCGGCGTACCATCATTGTCGAGCATGTAGCCGAAGCGCGGGTAGCCGTCCGGTACGGGTCGGAAGGCTTGCCGGCGCAGGCCCTGGATCCAGTAGCTGCGCGAGCGGCCGACGAAGCCGCGCGTCAGCAAGTCCGCGACCGCATCGACGTCGGGCTCGGTGATCTCGCGGCATCGGACCTTGGTATGGATCACGCTCGTCTTTCCCGTGGAAATGACCGGCCTCGTTCCGCTAGCGCCAGCCTTCGCCGTGGGCATCGGCCGCGATCTGCGGCTGCAGGCCCATGATCTCCCGCACCTTGGCGGGCCATGCGGAAGGGTCGGTGCCGTGGGTGTGGAACATGGCGACGGCCAGACGGTCCATGCCGAAGGCGACGCAGCCGGTGTGGGCCGGCTCGCCATGGGCGTCCTTGATGTCCCAGGTCGTGCCGAAATGCTCGCGGTGATAATTGAAGCTCATGCAGGCGGTCGGCTGCTCTTCCGAGCGCAGCGGGATCAGCAGTTCGAACTTGAGCTGCTGCTGCTTCTGGCTCACCGCCTTCATCTGACCGACGCGGCCGAAGAACGGATCGCTCGCATAATCGACGCGGAAGGTGAGACCGAGATCGGTCGCAATCGCCTGCGCCCGCACCATCCAGCGCTCGCGGAAATCGGCGACGTCATCGGGGCTGCCGATGCAGACATATTCCCGCATCCGGAACGATTGCAGCCGGTCGAGATGTTTTGACGGTTCACGGCGGAAGCAGTCGGCGGCGACGTCGAAGCGCAGCCCACCCTTCGGCAACTGGCCGCGGCTCGCCACGATCGGATAGACGGGATAGCAGGCCGCCGGCGACAGCACGAGGTCTGCCGGCGAGAGCGAGCTGGTCCAGTCGCCGCCGGCATCGAAGCGGCTGACCGCGGCGTTGATCTCGCGCTCGGTGCCGTGCAGGCCGCAGACGCAACCGAGCAGGTTCGGAAAGCTCTTGAGGTAGCCGGATCTTTCCAGCTGAGACCGGCTCATCACCGGCGGGAAGCGCATCACCTCAGTGCCGGCCTCGCGATGGCTCGTGATCAGCGCGGCGAGCTTTTCGACGATGCCTTCATAAAGCGCGGTCCGGGCATAGACGCCGTCAGAGCCCATGGGGTGGAACAGCTTCTCGGCGAGATGGTCCAGCGGATCCGCGATCTGCGGCGCGGTCTCAGGCGAGTTGGGGAGAACAGCAATGTTCATGTTCGGCTTTCTGCTATCTGAAATTATTCTTATTGAACGAAGGCACGTCGGTCTCGAAAGCTCGTCAGTCCCGAAGGCTTGTCGGCACGTCGCTCATCAGGGTCGACGTCGCGGCATTGGCCAGAATGCGGTCGTTGTTGATCATGATCGGCGACGACAGCACGTCGCGCAGGTGGCGGCCCATGGTGAACTCACCGTCGTTGCGGTAGCCGGAAAGGCCTGCGGTGCGCATCGCATGCATCACGGTCTCGACCGCGAGCTCCGAGGCCTGCACCTTCAGAAGCGTAATCGAAGACTGGAAGTCGAGCGAGCCGAGCGCGCGTTCGTCGTGCTCGGCGCGAGCAAAGGCGTCGATATTGGCTGATATCAGCGCCCGCAGCTTGGCCAGCGACATCTTGGCGGCGGTGAAATGCGCGGCTGCCGGAGGCATCTGTCCGCCTGAGCTGCGGGCGGCCTTGCGAACGAAGGTCTGCGCACGGGTGACGGCGGCTGCACCGATACCAGCCCAGGCCGAGGACCAGCACAGATGTGCGAACGGCGTCATGGTCTGGGCGTGGATCTTGTCGTAGGATTCCGGGAAGACGCGGTCGGTCGGGCAGTCGACCTTCAGCTCGAAGCCGGTCGAGCAGGTGCCGCGCATGCCGAGCGTTTCCCAGCCCAGCGTCCGCTTCAGCGAATAATCGTCCCTGGCGAGCGCCAGCAGTACCTGGTCAGACGCAGAAGCGTCTGTGGCGCGGCGGGCGATGGTCACGAGGCCGTCGGCCTCGGCGCCGTAGGAGATCACGGTGGCGTCGCGCAGCAGCGAGACAGTGTCGCCGGCGACGTCGACGGCGGCGGCGCTAGCGCGGATGTTGCCGCCGTTCTGGCCTTCGGTGGTGGAGGAGGCGAGCAGCCACTGGTCGCGCGCGACCCGGCGCATCATGGTTTCCATCCAGGGAATGCCGTGACCGTGCCTGACGACGCAGGCGACCTTTGTCGTGTGCATCGCGTAGATCATCGCCGTGGAGGCGCAGGCGCGTCCGAGCGTGTAGCAGACGTCGGTGAGGTCGTGGATCGAGGCACCGAAGCCGCCGAACTCGACCGGGATCATGACGCCGAGCAGCTTCTGCTCACGCGCAACCTCGAAAGCCTTGTGGGGGAAGCGGGCATCGCGATCGACCCCGTCTGCGTCGGCAGCCGCCACGGTGGCGGTCCGGGCGGCGCGCTCAATGAGGGAGGGACCCTGCTCGAGAAAGCTCGTCTGCGTCTCGTCGACAGTGAGGACTGCTTCACGCACGTTCATACTCGTCCGCCTCCGGTTTGCCGTTCAGGATCGCCGGCATCATTCGCGATGCCGCAAGCGATCCTCCGACCATCTTTGCTTATGAGATGAGGCTACGGATTTAATTCAAATTCGTCGATGAAATAGAGGGTAAACAAAGGCCAATTCCGAACGAACAGTTAAGTTCGGGTTGTTTGCATCGCCCGGATTTCCGCGGTCGCGTTAGGGATCTGTAAGAAGCCGGAATTCCAGACAATCTGAGTCATCGTTTACTAAGAAACGCGAAGTAATGGTGGCGTCCATTGCGGGATCGGCCCGCCGTGCCCATCGTAGCCGGCAACCGGTCCGACCTTTGTCGACAGATGGGAATTTACCGATGCAGGCTTTCGATACCGAGTTGCGCAATCGCATCATCAAGCTGGTGAAGGGCATCCTCGCCCAGAACTCGCTCTCCGCTGAGGTCGCGCCGCAGGCCAAGCTCGTCGACGTCGGCCTGACCTCGATGGACATGGTCAATCTGATGCTCGGCGTCGAAGCCGAGTTCGACTTCACGATTCCGCAGTCCGAGATCACACCGGAGAACTTCCAGTCCGTCGAGACGCTGGAGCGCATGGTCGCGACCCAGCTGCAGTCGGCGGCCGCGGCATAATCAGGAGTGCTGGCGCGCATCCTCCTGACGGCACTTCCTGATCCCATCCCCCGTTCCAAAACCGATGTAAAACTGGCATAGCTTCCTCTCGGGATTGCGATGGCGCAAACGGGGTGGAGCAGGCATGGCGCAGGCGGTATTGGGCATCATCGGCGGCTCCGGCATCTACGATCTGCCGGGGCTGGAGGACGCTCGCGAAGAGGTGATCAGGAGCCCCTGGGGCGAGCCGTCGGCGCCCCTGCGGCGCGGCTCCATTGCCGGCCTGCCGATCGTGTTCCTGCCGCGCCACGACAAGGGCCACCGGCTGTCGCCCTCCGATATCAATTATCGCGCCAATATCGACATCCTCAAGCGCGCCGGCGTCACCGACCTGATCTCGCTGTCGGCCTGCGGCTCGTTCAGGGAGGAGCTGCCGCCGGGAACCTTCGTTCTCGTCGACCAGTTCGTCGATCGTACCCACAAGCGCGAGAGCTCGTTCTTCGGGAGGGGATGCGTCGCGCATGTGTCGATGGCGCACCCGGTCTCGCCGCGGCTGCGCATCCATCTTGCCACGGCGGCCGAAGCCGAGGGCATCGCGTTTGCGCGAGGCGGCACCTATGTCTGCATGGAGGGACCGCAATTCTCGACCTATGCGGAAAGCATGACCTACAAGACGCTGGGCTATTCCGTGATCGGCATGACCAACATGCCCGAGGCGAAACTCGCGCGTGAGGCCGAGCTTTGCTACGCCACCGTTGCGATGGTGACGGATTTCGATTGCTGGCATCCCGATCACGACGCCGTCACCGTGCAGGACATCATCCGCGTTCTGAGCTCGAACGCCGACAAGGCAAAAGCGCTGGTGGCGCGGCTGGCGAAAGACTTCCCGCGCGAGCATGAGCCGTGCCCGATCGGCTCGGACCGCGCGCTCGATACCGCGCTGATCACCGCGCCCGAGGCGCGCGATCCCGAGCTCCTGAAGAAGCTCGATGCGGTGGCCGGGCGCATCCTGCGAACGTGATACGAAAGGCAGAATGCCATGAAGGTCGACGGCAAGCATTTCCGCAGCATCTGGCGTGAGCGCGACGGCTGGTCGGTCGGCGCGATCGACCAGCGCCGGCTGCCGCATGAGTTCATCGTTGCGAAGCTGACCTCATGCGAGGACGCGGCCGTCGCCATCCGCGACATGCTGGTGCGCGGTGCGCCACTGATCGGCGCGACCGCAGCTTACGGCATGGCGCTGGCGATGCGCGAGGATGCTTCCGACGCCGGGCTGAAGCGCGCCTACGACACGCTCGTGGTGGCGCGGCCGACGGCGATCAATCTTAAATGGGCCCTGGACGAGATGCGCGCGAGCCTCGCGCCGATCGATCCGCTGGAGCGCGCCGAAGCTGCCTATGCGCGCGCCGACGAGATCGTCGAGCAGGACGTCGAGATCAACCGCGGCATCGCCGGCAATGGCCTGAAACTCATCGAGGCGATCGTCGCAAAAAAGAAGTCGGGCGAGACCGTCAATGTGCTGACCCATTGCAACGCCGGCTGGCTTGCGACCGTCGACTGGGGCACGGCGACAGCGCCGATCTATCTGGCGCATGAGCGCGGCATCAAGGTCCATGTCTGGGTCGACGAGACGCGTCCGCGCAACCAGGGCGCCTCGCTCACGGCCTGGGAGCTCGGCCATCACGGCGTGGCGCATACGGTGATTCCGGACAACACCGGCGGGCATCTGATGCAGCACGGCATGGTCGATCTCGCCATCGTCGGCACCGATCGCGTTGCTGCCAATGGCGACGTCTGCAACAAGATCGGCACATATTTGAAGGCGCTCGCCGCGCACGACAATAACGTGCCGTTCTATGTCGCGCTGCCGTCGCCGACGATCGACTTCGCCGTCGATGACGGCATCCGCGACATCCCGATCGAGCAGCGCAGCGGCACGGAAGTCACCGACATGACCGGCCGCACTGCGGACGGAAGACTTGAGACCGTGCGCATCGTGCCGGAGGGCTCGCCGGTCGCGAATTATGCCTTCGACGTCACCCCGGCGCGGCTCGTCACCGGCCTCATCACCGAGCGCGGCGTGCTGAAAGCCGATCGCGCGTCACTTGCCGCGGCGTTTCCGGAGCGGATCGCAGCCGCGGCGGAGTAGCGTTCGTAGGGTGGGGCAAAGGCGCATCGCGCCGTGCCCACCATATTCATTCCGGGCCGCGCGAGCTTTGGTGGGCACGCTTCGCTTTGCCCACCCTACGGTTCACCGCCTAGCTCAGCTTCAATCCCGTCGCGGCCTCGAGCTCAGCGATCGCCTGGGCGCCGCTGGTGACCTTGATCGTCGTCATGCCCATCTCGCGGGCCGGCTTCAGATTGACGCCGAGATCGTCGAGATAGACGCAATTCTTCGGATCGACCTTCAGCGCCTCGACCATCAGCTGATAAATGCGCGGGTCGGGTTTGCGCAGGCCGATCTTGGCGGACTCGATCACATGATCAAACAGCACCATCACCTCGGCGACATAGAGTGAGCGCCCGGTCATGCTGCCGATCGCATTGGCCGGCAGATTGTTGGTAATGCAGCCGGTCTTGAATTGCGCCTTGATGCGCTTCAGCGCTTCGACCATCTCGGGGCGCAGATCCCCCTGAAGCAGCGGGAGCACATCGCGGCCGCGCACCTCTGCGCCGAGCGCCAGCGATTCCGTCGCGAACAAATGATCGAACGTGTCGATGTCGACCTCGGCGCGCTCGAACTTGGCCCATGCATTTTCCAGATGATTGGCGGCGTTGGTGCGCCGGATGATGTCGATGGGCAGGCCACGCTCTGTCTCGAACCGCGTGAACGCCTCAAACGGCGAACTCGTCAGCACGCCGCCAAAATCAAAGATCACAGCCTCGATCGTCAAGATCCCGCCCTCGTCAATTCCTTTCCAAGAGCGCTAGCATGCGCTATCGGCAAGGGCCAGTCCGAAGCCATCCCACCGCCGTCAGCGATGCCGATACCAAAGCGTGTTCCCATGAAAAAGCTTGTAACCATCATCGCAACCGCGCTGCTGCTCGCCACGCCCGCTTATGCCATCGTTGGCGGCGGCACGCCGCAGGCCGATGGCGTCGCGCGCGCCGTCGTCACGATCGTCGGCTCGCGCGGTAATTTCTGTACCGGCACCCTGGTTGCGCCAAAGCTGGTGCTCACCGTTGCCCACTGCGTGCAGCCCGGCGCGGACTACAAGATCGTCGATCGCGGCACCGACGGGCAGCCGCAGCTGCTGAATGTCCGCACCGTCGCGATCCATCCGAATTTCAACATGCAGGCGATGCAAGCGCATCGCGCTACCGCCGACCTGGCGCTTCTGCAATTGGAAATTCCACTCAAGGGAAAATCGACGGTGCCGGTCGGTGCGCCGAATATTCCGATCCAGGTCGGCAGCCGCTTCGTCATCGCCGGTATTGGCGTCACCGTGCGTGGCGACGGCAAGAGTGGCGGCGCGACGCGTGTTGCCGGCCTCGTCGCGACGGGGCAGCCCGGCACGCTCCAGATCAGGCTGGTCGACCCCGTAACCAACGGTGTTCGCGACGGAATTGGGGCTTGCACCGGTGATTCCGGCGGTCCCGTGTTCGAGGACAAGCCGACCGGAGCCGTGCTCGTCGGCGTCATCAGTTGGTCCACGGGGCCGAACGGAGCCGCCGGCTGCGGCGGGCTGACCGGCGTCACGCCGCTCACGCTCTATCGCGACTGGATCTTGCAGACCGCGCGGATCTGGGGTGCGGCGCTGTGATTTGACCGCGCCCTGATCTATGTCATCTTGAAGCGGAAGCGCGATGGGCAACCACGTCCGTCGCGGAGGAAACGCGCCGCCCAATCAAGGGCGGGCACAAAAACAAGCAAGGCATAGAAGCAACAATGAATGTCGCTGTTCGCAGTCACGCCACGGCCAAACAAGCTTCTGAACATTTCGACGTGCTGATCGTCGGTGCCGGTATCTCGGGTATCGGTAGCGCCTATCACATGACCAAGCAGCTTCCGGGTGCGAGCTTCGTCATCCTGGAAACGCAGGCGACGTTCGGCGGCACATGGACCACGCACCGCTATCCCGGAATTCGTTCGGACAGCGACCTCCACACCTTCGGTTATAGCTTCAAGCCCTGGGTCGGGCCGCCGATCGCGACCGCCGACGAAATCCTCGCCTACATGAACGAGGTGATCGACGAAAACGATATCGCGCGGCATATCCGCTACAAGCACAAGATCAATTCGGCGAGCTGGTCGAGCGAACAGAACCTCTGGACCATCGAGGCGGTGACGATCGACACCGGCGAGCCGAAAACTTTCACGGCGAACTTCCTCTGGATGTGCCAAGGCTATTACCGCCATTCGGAAGGCTATACGCCGGAATGGAAGGGCACGGATCGCTTCAAGGGCCGCATCGTTCATCCGCAGACCTGGCCCGATGATATCGACCTCGCGAACAAGAAGGTCGTCGTGATCGGCTCCGGCGCGACGGCGGCGACGCTGGTGCCGAATATCGCCGACAAATGCGCGCATGTCACAATGCTGCAGCGGTCGCCCACCTATTTCCGTCTCGGGCGCAACGCCATCGAGATCGCGGAGGAGCTGCGCCGGCTTCAGATCGACGAGGCCTGGATCCACGAGATCGTCCGCCGCAAGATCCTGTTCGAGCAGGACGCGTTCACCAAGCTTTGCTTGTCAAAACCCGAGCAGGTGAAGCAAGAGCTGATCGGGCAGATCAGCGCGGTGCTCGGTCCGGAGTACGATGTCGACACACATTTCACGCCGAGCTACCGGCCCTGGCGGCAGCGCATCGCCTTCGTGCCCGATGCCGATCTGTTCAAGGGCATCGCCAGCGGCAAGGCGTCTGTCGTCACCGACGAGATCGAATGTTTCGTCGAGAACGGTATCCAGCTCAAATCCGGCAAGCTGCTGGAAGCTGACATCATCGTCACCGCGACCGGCTTCAATCTCGCGGCGCTCGGCGACATCGCCTTCGAGATCGACGGCAAGCCGCTCGCTTTCGGCGACACCGTCACCTATCGCGGCATGATGTTCACGGGCGTGCCGAACATGGTCTGGGTGTTCGGCTATTTCCGCGCCAGCTGGACGCTGCGCGTCGACCTCGTCGCCGACTTCGTCTGCCGCCTGCTCGGTCACATGAAGGTCAAAGGCAAGAAGAAGGTCGAGGTCAAGTTGCGCGCCGAAGACCACAACATGCCGATCCTGCCCTGGATCGATCCGGAAAACTTCAACCCCGGCTACATGATGCGCAACATGGACCTGCTGCCCAAGCGCGGCGACAAACCGGAATGGCAGCACAGCCAGGATTACTGGACCGAAAAGGACGAGATCCCGAAGACGGATCTGGATGGCGGGGAGTTCGTGTACGGGTGAGGCGCGGCAGGCGACGCTACAAACTTCTCCGTCGTCCTGGCGAAAGCCAGGACCATCACCCCAGGGAGATGTTGCGGCGCGAGCTTGTCATCAAGAGTCTTCGCCATACGACGTACCGTGGTAATGGGTCCTGGATCGGCGCTCCGCTTCGCTGCGCTTGTCCAGGACGACGGCGGTGGGGGGTCAGGAATTCCTTCTTGTTGCATTCGTTGCAATCGCCGCAGCCGCAGTCCGGTTCTCGACCCCAAGCTTGGAGTAGATCTGCTCGAGATGCTTGTCGACCGTGCGCGGGCTCAAGCCCAAGATCTGCGCGATGTCGCGGTTGGTCTTGCCCTTGCTGAGCCAGGCCAGCACCTCGCCTTCGCGGGTGGTGAGGCCAAGCTCGCTGGTGAATTCGGGTGGCGGCGCGGTGCCGGACTCCCTGGACAGCCGCAGCAGGAACTCGTTCGGCGCGGTCTCGCCCATGTAGTACAACCGGAGTTGAGGATTGTCGGGCAGGGAAGCGGCCTGAGACTTCGAGCTGCCCTTGCCCTTGGCCTGCTCCAGCCATTGCAGCAATGATACCGGCAGGACGAAATCGTCGTCGGCCTGCGCGCCGTGGTGGTCCGCCAGCAGCTTCTGCGCCTGCGGGGTCGCCCACAATAATTTGCCCTGGCGGTTGACCGCGAACAGGAATCGGCCCGAGACGTCGAGCGCAGCGCGTGCGCTTTGCGTCAGCCGCGCATTGCCGAGATGAACGCGGATGCGCGCCAGCATCTCCTCGATCACGATCGGCTTCGTCACGTAGTCGACGCCGCCGGCCTCCAGCCCGCGCACGATGTGCTCGGTCTCGGCGAGCCCCGTCATGAAGATCACCGGGACATTGGCAAGACCCGCATCACGCTTGAGGCGGCGGCAGGTCTCGAACCCGTCCATGCCCGGCATCACCGCGTCGAGCAGCACGATGTCAGGCGTGATCTGGTCGACGATGCGCATCGCGGCCGCGCCGTCGAGCGCCACCATTACCGTCATCCCGGCGCTGTCGAGCGCGTCGGTGAGCAGCCGCAGCGTCTCCGGGGAGTCGTCGACAACGAGCGCGACGTCGCGCTTTTTCGACTCAGTGCTCATACGCATGCAACGTCTTCAATGTGGCCATGTACTGGTCGAGATCGAAGCGGTCGATCAGCGACCGCATTTCCGCGACGAAGTCGGCATGTTCAGGGTGCTCGCTGCCGATCTCGTCCAGCTTCAACTGGATAGCCTTGACGTAGCCGATCTGACCAAGCCCGATCAGCGCTTCGATGTGTCGTACAGGCGGCCGCGAGCCGCTCTCCGGCCGCCATAGCGGCACGGCGATCTCATCCGAGCCGTATTGCCATTCGATCTTGAGAAGCTGGCGGATGCCTTCCAAAAGCCTGGGAATGTCGATCGGCTTCATCAGATAGCCGTCGTGGAAAGGCTGCGCCAGCGGTGTGCCGTGGGCCTCGAGCGCGCTGGCCGACACCATCAGGATGCGCGCCTGATGGTGTCCGTTCGCGCGTAGCGTCTCCGCGACCGTCCAGCCGTCCATGCCCGGCATGGAGATGTCGAGCAGGAACAGATCGGGCCGGCAGTGCTGGGCCAGCGCCAGGCAGCCAGGTCCGTCGGGAGCGCTGAGCAGGATGAAGCCGAGCGGTGTCAACACCTCACGCAGGAGGTCGCGATGCACGGGATCGTCGTCGGTGATGAGGATGGTCTTGCGCGCGCCGTGATAGCCAGAGATCGGGGCCTCCACCGGCGCAATGCGCTGCGGATTGGTGACTTCCGATAGCAGCATCTTGACCTTGAACGTGCTGCCGCTGCCGACCGTGCTCAAGACCTTGATATCGCCGCCCATGACGCCGGCGAGCAGCCGGCTGATGGTCAGGCCGAGCCCAGTGCCGGTCTGCGGCTGCGAGACACCGAGCGCGCCGCGTTCGAAGGGGGCGAAGATGCGTTCGAGATCGTCGCCCTGGATGCCCGGGCCGGTGTCGATCACCTCGAACTCCGCGACCGGGCTGCGATAGTGCACCACGAACTGCACACTGCCGGTCTGGGTGAATTTGATCGCGTTGGACAGCAGATTGATCAGCACCTGGCGCAGCCGCTTTTCGTCGGCATAGACCACGACCGGCAAATGTGCCGGCCGTCTGAACACGAAGTCGATGCTCTTGGCAGCGGCCTGGAGGCGAAACATGCCGACGAGCTGGTCGAGGAATTCGGTCAAGCGCACCTCGTCGCGCGACAGGTACAGCCGCCCCGCCTCGATCTTGGAGATGTCCAGAATGCCGTCGATCAGGCCGGAGAGGTGATCGGCGCTGCGGCGGACGACGCGGACCTGGTCGCGCGGCTTGGTGTTGAGCGTGGTGTCCTGCTCCAGGAGTTGGGCATAGCCGCTGATCGCATTCAGCGGCGAGCGCAGCTCGTGGCTCAGGCCCACCACGTAGCGGCTCTTGGCGAGGTTGGCGGATTCGGCGATTTCCTTGGCGCGCTGGAGCTCGGCATCGGTGCGCTTGTGCGCGTCGATCTCCTGGATCAGCAGCGTGGTCTGGCGCCGGGTCTCGGCTTCGGCGGCCCGTCGGCTCTGCTGCGCCAGCACGAACAGCCAGGCCACCACGCCGATGATGATGCTGAGCGAGAAGAACACCTTCCAGAGCACGTGGGAGACGAGCATGTTCTCGCCTGGCACGCTGACCGAGGTCTGGAGGTAGATCAGCCCCAGCACCAGCGCGACGAGGCCCGCGGAGACCACGAACACACCGATGTAGTGGCCGAACTGCGAATTGATCCGCTGATAGATCGACTGCGGCAGGATCCTGGCGAGCGCGTCGGCGAACTGCACCTGCGCCCGCGCATGCGGTTTGCACAAATCATGGCAGCGCGCGTCGAGCGAGCAGCATAGCGAGCAGATCGGGCCGGCATAGGCAGGACAGGAGGTCATGTCCTCCGGCTCGAAATGGTGCTCGCAGATGCAGCACTGGATCGATTCGATATTGGCCCAGCTCCGCTTCGGCTTGCGCGCGATGTAGTATTTACCGTCGGTGAGCCAGGCGATGACGGGCGCAGTGACGAAGGCGACCGTCAGCGCGACGAAGGCCGCGAGCGCTTTCATGGTCGAGCCGAACAGGCCGTAGAATGCCGCGATCGAGACGATGGTCGCGATCGTCATCGCGCCGACGCCGACCGGGTTGATGTCGTAGAGATGGGCGCGCTTGAACTCCATCTGCGGTGGGCGCAGGCCGAGCGGCTTGTTGACCACGAGATCGGACACCAGCGCCCCGACCCAGGCGATCGCGACATTGGAGTAGAGCGCGAGCGTCTGCTCCAAGGCCTTGTAGACGCCGATCTCCATCAGCAGCAGCGCCACCATCACGTTGAACACCAGCCAGACGACCCGGCCGGGATGGCTATGTGTCAGACGCGAGAAGAAGTTCGACCAGGCGATCGAGCCTGCATAGGCGTTGGTGACGTTGATCTTGAGCTGCGACAGGATCACGAACGCGCCGGTGAGTGCCAGGGCCATGTCCGGCTGCGACAGCACGTAGCGAAACGCTTCGAGATACATGTGCGCCGGCTCGGCCGCCAGCTCGCTGGAGAGACCGTGGCTCAGCGCGAAGAAGGCGAGAAACGAGCCCAGCAGCAATTTCAGCGCGCCGAAGATGATCCAGCCGGGGCCCGCGATCAGCAGGGCGGCCCACCACGACGTTCGCGAGGTGCGGCGGTCGCGCGGCAGGAACCTGAGGAAGTCGACCTGCTCGCCGATCTGGGCCACCAGCGAAAACACCACGGAAGATGCGACACCGAACAGCAGCAGATCGAAATGTCCGCTGGGGTCGCCGTGCTCGCCGGCGAATTTGCGCCACTCCGTGAACGAGTAAGGATTGGCCCAGGCGATCGCCGCGAAGGGCAGGATGTGCAGGATGATCCAGATCGGCTGCGTCCAGAGCTGGAAGCGGCTGATCAGCGTGATGCCGTAGGTGACAAGCGGGATGATCGCGACCGCGCTGATGAGATAGCCGATCGGGCGCGGAATGCCGAAGCACATCTCGAGCGCCGTGGCCAGGATCACCGCTTCGATCGCGAAGAAGATGAAGGTGAAGGAGGCGTAGATGAGCGAGGTGACGGTCGAGCCGATATAACCAAAGCCGGCGCCGCGGGTGAGCAGGTCAATGTCGATGCCGCATTTGGCGGCATAATAGGCAATCGGAACGCCGCAGCAGAAGATGATGGCGGAGACGACGAGGATCGCGGCGGTGGCGTTGGTCACGCCGTAGTTCAGGGTGATGGTGCCGCCGATCGCCTCCAGAGCGAGAAAGGAGATGGCGCCCAGTGCGGTGTTGGCGACGCGGGCGGCGGACCACCGGCGCGCGCTCTTGGCGGTGAAGCGCAGCGCGTAGTCTTCCAGCGTCTGGTTGGCGACCCATTGGTTGTACTGGCGCCTGACGCGATCTATCCGCTGCCGCCCTGCCACTTAACCCCCACTCCCGAACTCCCGCATCCCTCGCAAAACCTGTACCAAAAGCCTACGTCGTCATTTTGCGGTGCAGTATACGTGATCTTGCGTATGCTTGCAGTGCACAAATTCGAGCCATCCTCACGGCACCAATCGCGTGTCCTCGAACAACAGTGGGGTGCTCATGTCAGACGAAGCGAACAAGGGCCTGTTATCGCCGCTCCGGCGCAAATTATTGATGGGAATGGCGGCCGTGCCGGCCATCACCATGCTACCGCGAGCATCTTTTGCGCAGGCCCCGGCGACCTCGGCGGTCAATACCACGGGTCTTGCGGTCACCGACACCGAGGTGACGGTCGGCATCCTGCATTCGGCGACCGGCACCATGGCGATCTCCGAGACCGGCTCGATCGAAGCCGAAAAGCTCGCCATCGAGCAGATCAATGCCATGGGCGGCGTGCTCGGGCGCAAGATCAAGTTCATCCAGGAAGACGGCGCCAGCGATTGGCCGACCTTTGCCGAAAAGGCCAAGAAATTGCTGGTCAACGACAAGGTCGCGGCGATCATGGGCTGCTGGACCTCGGCGTCCCGCAAGGCCGTGCTGCCGGTCATGGAGCAGTACAACGGCATGCTCTATTACCCGACCTTCTATGAAGGTCTCGAGCAGTCCAAGAACGTGATCTACACCGGCCAGGAAGCCACTCAGCAGATCCTCGCCGGCCTGAATTGGATCGCCAAGGAGAAGGGTGCGAAGTCGTTCTTCTTCATCGGCTCCGACTACATCTGGCCGCGCACCTCGAACAAGATCGCGCGCAAGCATGTCGAGAACGTGCTGAAGGGCAAGGTCGTCGGCGAAGAGTATTATCCGCTCGGCAATACCCAATTCAATTCGGTCATCAACAAGATCAAGCTGACCAAGCCCGACGTGATCTTCACCGACGTCGTCGGCGGTTCGAACGTTGCGTTCTACAAGCAGCTCAAGGCCGCAGGCATCGATCTCTCCAAGCAGGCGCTGCTGACGATCTCGGTGACTGAAGACGAGATCGACGGCATCGGCGGCGAGAACATTGCGGGCGCCTATGCCTGCATGAAGTACTTCCAGTCGCTCGACAATCCGAACAACAAGACCTTCGTGCCCGCGTTCAAGAAGATGTGGGGCGAGAAGACCGTGATCGGAGACGTCACCCAGGCTGCCTATCTCGGCCCGTGGCTGTGGAAGTTGACAGTGGAGAAGGCGGGCTCCTTCGACATCGACAAGATCGCGGCGGCGTCGCCAGGCATCGAGTTCAAGGGCGCTCCGGAAGGCTATGTGCGCATCCACGAAAATCATCACCTCTGGTCGAAGACCCGGGTGGGGCGCGCCAAGCTCGATGGCCAGTTCGAGCTGATCTACGAGACCGCCGATCTGGTCGAGCCGGATCCGTTCCCCAAGGGTTACCAGTAAGACCAGAGCTACCAGTCAGTCACGGCGTTCGCCGCCGTTTCCCTTTCAGACAAAACCTCTCCCTGGCGTGGACCGCAAATCCACGCCCAAGACTCCCGCGTCGCGAACCTGCTCGCGACGCGGGACCCTTTCCCGACGGAGGACATCGATGTTCGGCGACTACTCGCTTGGTGACCTTGGCTCCATCTTCGTCATGCAGGGCTTTGCAGGACTGATCCTGTTCTCGGTCTACGTCCTGATGGCGCTGGGGCTCGCGATCATCTTCGGACAGATGGGCGTCATCAACATGGCTCATGGCGAGTTCATGATCCTCGGGGCTTACGTCACCTGGATGACCTCCAGTTTCTTTCAGTCCTATTTGCCGAGCTTGTTCAGCGGCTACTTCTTCCTCGCGATGATCCTGGCCTTTGTCGCCTCCGGTGCGCTGGGGATGTTGGTGGAATGGGTACTGATACGGCATCTCTACAAGCGCCCGCTCGACACGCTGCTCGCGACCTGGGGTCTCAGCCTGATCCTGCAGCAGGCCTATCGCTCCGTGTTCGGCGCGCGCGAGGTCGGCGTCGAGCTGCCGCAATGGATGCTTGGCTCGCTGCACGTGACCGACAGCATCGAAGTGCCGATCAACGGCGTCTTCGTGATGTGCCTCACCGTCCTGATCACCGTCGGCGTCGCCTACGTGATGTACAAATCGCGCTGGGGCCGGCAGGTGCGCGCCGTGGTGCAGAACCGCATCATGGCCGGTGCCGTCGGCATCAACACCGAAAAGGTGGATCGCTACACCTTCGGCCTCGGCTGCGGCATTGCCGGTGTTGCCGGGAGCGCCTTCACGATGATCGGCTCGACCGGGCCGACCTCCGGACAGCTCTACATCGTCGATACGTTCCTGGTGGTCGTGTTCGGCGGCGCGGCAAGCCTGCTCGGCACCATCGCATCGGCCTTCTCCATCTCGCAGACCCAATCCACCCTCGAGTTCTTCATGTCGGGCTCGATGGCCAAGGTGCTGACGCTGCTCGCCGTTGTCGGAATCCTGATGCTGCGGCCGCAAGGGTTGTTCGCCCTGAAGGTCCGCAAGTGAGAAACTGGGGCTGATGCAATGACCGACAATCGCTTCTTCAATCGATCGGAGCTCATCGGAATTCTGGTGCTTGCGGTCTTTCTGGTGCTGGTGCTGCCGCTCACACTCGATGTCTTCAGGCTCAACCTGGTCGCAAAATACCTGACCTATGCCTTCGTCGCGCTGGGGCTGGTGGTCTGCTGGGGCTATGGCGGCATTCTTAGCCTCGGCCAGGGCGTGTTCTTCGGGCTCGGCGGCTATTGCATGGCGATGTTCCTGAAGCTCGAGGCCTCGAGCGTGGCGAACACCAAGATCCAGTCGACCCCCGGCATTCCCGATTTCATGGACTGGAATCAGATCACCGCGCTGCCGCTGTTCTGGAAGCCTTTCAGTAGCCTGACCTTCACGATCGCCGCCATCATTCTTGTCCCCGGCATCTTTGCGCTCATCATCGGCACTGCGATGTTCAAGCGCCGTGTCGGCGGCACCTACTTCGCCATCATCACCCAAGCGGTCGCGGCCATCCTGACCATCCTGATCGTGGGTCAGCAGGGCTACACCGGCGGCATCAACGGCATGACCGATTTGCGGACGCTGAAGGGATGGGACATCCGTCCCGACCACGCCAAGATCGTGCTGTATTTCTTCGAGGTCGGGTGCCTGTTCGTCTGCATCATGATCGCGCAGTTCGTCCGGCACTCCAAGCTCGGGCGCATCCTCGTGGCGATGCGGGAGAAGGAGGACCGCGTCCGTTTCTCCGGCTACAGCGTCGCCAATTTCAAGATCTTCGCCTTCTGCGTCGCCGCAGTGTTCGCCGCGATCGGTGGTGCGATGTTCGCGCTCAATGTCGGCTTCATGTCGCCGTCCTTCGTCGGCATCGTGCCGTCGATTGAAATGGTGATCTACACGGCGGTCGGCGGCCGGCTCTCGATCCTCGGCGCGGTCTACGGCACGCTGTTGGTCAATTTCGCCAAGACCAGCCTGTCGGAAACCTTTCCCGAATTGTGGCTGTTCGGACTGGGCGGTTTGTTCATCGCCGTAGTGCTGGCCTTTCCGAACGGTCTGGCCGGGATCTGGGGCGATTATGTGCAACCGCGCATCGACGGCCTGATCTCGTCGCGCAAACCGAAACCCGAAGGCTGGACCGACAGCTCGGTCGCCGACGGCGCCCCTGCGGAGTGAGGAGATCGTCATGCTCGTCGGTCATCACGATGCCGATGCCATGCTGGCAGTGAGGAGATAGATCATGCTCGTCGGTCATCAGCCCAAGGAATTCCTGCTCGCCGTCGAAGCGCTGACCGTGTCGTTCGACGGGTTCAAGGCGGTCAACGACCTCTCATTCTACGTCGACGAGAACGAGATCCGCGTCATCATCGGCCCGAACGGCGCCGGCAAGACCACCGTGCTCGACCTGATCTGCGGCAAGACCAAAGCGACCTCGGGTTCGATCCAGTTCCGCGGCAAGGAGCTGACGCGGATGAGAGAGAACGAGATCGTCAAGACGGGCGTCGGTCGCAAATTCCAGAACCCGTCGATCTATGACGATCTCACGGTGTTCGAGAATCTGGAAATCTCCTATCCGCGCGGACGCTCGGTGTTCGGGGCGCTGACCTTTACGCGTGACGCCGCCGTGCGCGACCGGGTGCATGAAGTGGCCGAAATGATCTTCCTGAAGGACCGGCTGAACGTGAATGCCGATCTGCTCAGCCATGGCCAGAAGCAATGGCTCGAGATCGGCATGCTGCTGATCCAGGACCCGGACCTGCTGATGCTGGACGAGCCCGTCGCCGGCATGAGCGTGTCCGAGCGCGCCAAGACCGCCGAGCTGCTCAACCGCATCATCAAGAACCGCTCGGTGCTGGTGATCGAGCACGACATGAAGTTCGTCGAGGACATCGCGCACAAGGTCACCGTGCTTCACCAGGGCCAGATCCTCTCGGAAGGGACCATGGATAAGGTGAAGAACGACCCCAAGGTCGTCGAAGTCTATCTGGGTCACTAAGGAGCGCGACGATGCTGGCTATTTCTGATCTTCACGTCGCCTACGGCCAGAGCGAGGTGCTGCACGGGCTCAACGTCAAGGTCGCGCCCAACGAGATCGTGGCGATCATGGGCCGCAACGGCATGGGCAAGACCACGCTGATGAAATCGCTGATGGGCATTTTGCCTACGAAGAGCGGCTCGGTGACCATGGATGGCGCCGAGCTCGGTGCCTTGCCGAGCTACGCGCGCGTCGCCAAGGGTCTCGCCTATGTGCCGCAGGGCCGCATGATCTTCTCGACCATGACGGTGAAGGAGAACATCGAGACCGGCCTCGTGGTCTCCGGCGGAACCGAGGTGCCCGGCGATATCTACGAGCTGTTTCCGGTGCTGCTGGAGATGAAGGACCGCCGTGGCGGCAATCTCTCCGGCGGCCAGCAGCAGCAGCTCGCGATCGCTCGTGCACTGGCGACCAAGCCGAAAGTGCTGCTGCTGGACGAGCCGACCGAAGGCATCCAGCCGTCGATCATCAAGGAGATGGCGCGCACGCTCAAGCGCATCCGCGACGAGAAGGGGCTTTCGATCGTCGTGTCCGAGCAGGTCCTGAGCTTCGCGCTCGATATCGCCGACCGCGTACTGGTGATCGAGAACGGCGAAATCGTCCGCGACGACCCGCGCGACGCCGTCGATGCCGCGCAGGTCTCGAAATATCTGTCCGTCTAACCAACCGTGTAAAAGGGGAGCATCTCGATGCCAGAGACACTGATCAAGGTCGATCTCACCAAGTCGGCCTATGAAAATGACATGGTGCATAACCGCTGGCACCCCGACATTCCGATCGTGGCCTGGGTCAATCCCGGCGATGATTTCATCATCGAGACTTATGACTGGACCGGCGGCTTCATCAAGAACAACGATTCCGCCGACGACGTGCGCGACATCGATCTGTCGATCGTGCACTTCCTCTCCGGCCCGATCGGCGTCAAGGGCGCCGAGCCCGGCGATCTCCTCGTCGTCGACCTGCTCGATGTCGGTCCGATGAAGGAGAGCATGTGGGGCTTCAACGGCTTCTTCTCCAAGCAGAACGGCGGCGGCTTCCTCACGGACCATTTCCCGCTGGCGCAGAAGTCGATCTGGGACATCAAGGGCCTCTACACCTCGTCGCGGCACATCCCCGGCGTCAACTTCGCCGGCCTGATCCATCCCGGCCTGATCGGCTGTCTGCCCGATCCGAAGATGCTGGACACCTGGAACAAGCGTGAGGCCGAGCTGATCGCGACCAATCCCACCCGCGTGCCCGGCCTTGCCAATCCGCCATTCGCGCCGACCGCTCATGGCGGGCGCGCGAAGGGCGAGGTCAAGGACAAGATCGGCGCGGAAGGCGCGCGCACCGTGCCGCCGCGCGAGCATGGCGGCAATTGCGACATCAAGGATCTTTCGCGCGGCTCGAAGATCTACTTCCCGGTCTACGTGCCCGGTGCCGGTCTCTCGATGGGCGATCTGCACTTCAGCCAGGGCGACGGCGAGATCACCTTCTGCGGCGCGATTGAGATGGCCGGCTGGCTGCATCTGAAAGTCGAGGTGATCAAGGACGGCATGGCGAAGTACGGCGTCAAGAATCCGATCTTCAAGCCGTCACCGATCACACCGAACTACAAGGACTATCTGATCTTCGAAGGCATCTCGGTCGACGAGGCCGGCAAGCAGCACTATCTCGACGTCACCATCGCCTATCGCCAGGCCTGCCTGAATGCGATCGAGTACCTCAAGAAGTTCGGCTACTCCGGCGCCCAGGCCTATTCGATCCTTGGCACCGCACCGGTTCAGGGCCACATCTCCGGCGTGGTCGACGTGCCCAATGCCTGCGCCACATTATGGCTGCCGACGGAAATTTTCGACTTCGACGTGATGCCGTCCTCGGCGGGTCCGATCAAGCACATCAAGGGCGATATCCAGATGCCGATATCGCCGGACAAGTAATCCCTGCGCGACGGGATGCGGGACGGCGTAGCTGTCGCCCCGCATCCTTCGCCGGAACTCTCTCACAGACAACAGCGTAGGGATGATGCGATGCCGGTCTATGAATATCTCTGTGACGATTGCGGTCCGTTCAAGGATCTGCGCCCGATGGCCGAATGCGACGATCCGCAGGTCTGTCCGCAATGTGAAATCATGGCGCCGCGGGTCATTCTGACCGCTCCGAACTTCTTCTGCATGCCGTCGGAGACGCGCAAGGCTCACGCCGTGAACGAGCGCAGCACCCACGCGCCGCAGACGCTCGCGCAATACAAGGCCTCGCACGGTCCCGGCTGCGGCTGCTGCTCGACCGGAAAAACCTCGTCGGACAAGAGCGCCTCAGACAAGAAAAAGCCTGCGCGCCTGGTGACCAAGACCAGGAGCGGCGCCAAGGGCTTTCCGACCGCGCGGCCCTGGATGATCAGTCACTGATTCACGCGGCAATCTCAAACAGAGTAGAGGAGCAATTCAGATGCTTCACGGTGACATCTCCAGCAGCAACGACACCGTCGGCGTCGCGGTGGTCAACTACAAGATGCCGCGCCTGCACACCAAGGCCGAGGTGCTCGATAACGCTCGCAAGATCGCCGACATGGTGGTGGGCATGAAGACCGGTCTTCCCGGCATGGATCTGGTGATTTTCCCGGAATACTCCACCCAGGGCATCATGTACGATTCCAAGGAGATGTATGAGACCGCTTGCGCGGTCCCCGGTGAAGAGACCGCGATTTTTGCGGAGGCTTGCCGCAAGGCCAAGGTCTGGGGCGTGTTCTCGCTCACGGGCGAACGCCACGAGGAGCATCCGAACAAGGCGCCCTACAACACCCTGATCCTGATGAACGACAAGGGTGAGATCGTGCAGAAGTATCGCAAGATCATGCCGTGGGTGCCGATCGAGGGCTGGTATCCCGGCAACTGCACCTATGTCTCCGATGGCCCGAAGGGGATGAAGGTCAGCCTGATCATCTGCGACGACGGCAACTTCCCGGAGATCTGGCGCGACTGCGCCATGAAGGGGGCCGAGCTGATCGTGCGCTGCCAGGGCTACATGTATCCGGCCAAGGAGCAGCAGATTCTCATTTCCAAGGCGATGGCGTGGGCCAACAACGTCTATGTCGCGGTCGCCAACGCCGCCGGCTTCGACGGGGTCTATTCCTATTTCGGTCACTCCGCGATCATCGGCTTCGACGGCCGCACCCTCGGCGAGTGCGGCGAGGAGGACTACGGCATCCAATATGCCCAGCTGTCGAAGCATCTCATCCGCGATGCGCGCCGCAACGGCCAGTCGCAGAACCATCTCTATAAGCTGGTCCATCGCGGCTACACGGGCATGATCAATTCCGGCGAAAACCCGCGCGGCGTCGCGGCCTGCCCCTATGATTTCTACAAGAACTGGATCGCCGATCCCGAGGGCACAAGGGACATGGTCGAGGCGATGACGCGCGCGACGCCCGGGACCGCCGAATGCCCGATCGACGGCATCCCGAATGAAGCGGCGCCGAGCAACTACTGAGCCATGGCCGGCGTCAGCCACTCGCTCCCACGCCGGCAGGGCGTCGTGCGCCACGCGTGATGAGGGGCTTCTACCGCTTCTGCTGCGCCGGCTTGCGCGGCGGTCGCGGAGCGGCCGCCGGTGTGGGTGTCCCGCTCATCTTGTTGGCGGCTTCGCTGACGTCGAGCAGCGAGCGACGGATGTCTTCGAGGAAGTTCGCCGATTTCTTTCTCATGGTGTCGGCGAGCTCGTGCAATCCCTGAATCTTTTCGAACAGCTCGTCGGCCTTGCCATCGGCGAAGCCGGGAACCGCGCCCTCGATCTTTGTGACCGCCTTGTCGAAGCCCGCGAAGGCGCTCTCGACCTTGGCCATGATGGAATCGATTTCGCCGCCCTTGCTCCTGAGATCGGCGGTGTAGTTCTCGAACGTGCGCAGGCCCTCCTTGATTGCCGGGGCGTTGCTGACAATGGTGCGATCGACACTATGCAGGGTGTCGACGATCGATTCGGCGTCGCTGAGATCGGCGGTCAGCACGGGGACACCGTCCGAGTCCAGCGGCACCGGCGGCGCGGAGGGCGCGCCCCCGATCAGCGAGACCGCGGCGACGCCGGTGAGACCCAGGAACTCGATGCCCGCGACGGTGTCCTTGCGGATCGGCGCGGTATTGTCGAGCATCACGAGCGCCACGACCTTGCGCGGATTGTCCAGCTTGATCGACAGGATCTGGCCTGCGGGAACACCGTCGAAATTGACCGGCCCGCCGCGGCGCAATCCGCTGGCGGAGCCGCCCTCGAATACCACGCGCAACTGGCTGCGGCTCTGGAGGGTGCGCCATTTCTGCATGCCGAGCACGCCGCCGAACGCCACGGCAATCACCGCCAGCGTCGCCGTTCCGATCACCAGATTGCTCGCGCGTGCCATGCGGGGTGATTTTACGGCCAAAACGGGGAAGTTGGAAGGATGATGCTGTGGCCGCAATCCTAAGTGGGACGGGTTAGCGAAGCGTAACCCGCCATTCCTCTCGCATTTGTCGCAAGGATTGGCGGATTACGCTGCGCTAAACCGCCCTCAGCGACATCAATGCCCGGCGGCGCGTTTAGCCGCAGCATTGTTCAGCACGATGAGGGCATCGACGGCGACGCCTGTTTTGGCATTGATCAGGAACGGATTGACGTCGATCGAGGCGATCCGGTCTCCGGCATCCGCGATCAGGTTGGACAGACCGACCAGCGCCTTCACCGCGGAGGCCTCGTGCAAGGCCGGCTTGCCCCGATAGCCGCGCATCTTGATACCGGCCTTGGTGCAGCCGATCAGGAGCCGGGCCTCGGCCTCGTCCAGCGGCGCGCCGGCGAGCGCGACGTCCTTCATCAGCTCGATGTCGATGCCGCCGGTGCCGAACAGCACGACCGGACCCATCTCGGCATCGAGGGAGGCGCCGACCACGAGCTCCAGATCGGCCTTGACCTGCTGCGCGATCAGGATGCCGGCGAGCTTCGGCTTGCCCTTCAGCCTGCTCACCCGCGCGGTGATGTCGGCGAACGCCTTCTTCACCTCGGCCGGGTTGTCGAGATTCAGCACCACGCCGCCGATGTCCGATTTGTGCAGGATCTCGGCACTGACGACTTTGGCCACGACCGGGAACCCGATCTGCTTGGCGATCTTCACGGCCTCGGCTGCCGTCTGTGCGATGGCCTCCTTCGAGATCGGGATGCCATAGGCCTTCAGCAGCTTCTTCGAGGCGACCTCGTCGAGTGCGGCGCCGGTTGCCGATTTCAGCGCCTTCTCCAGCACGGCACGCGCGGCCGGCTTCGAGCTCGAGACGATATCGGGCACTTCCTTGCGCAGCTTGGCGTAGTCGAGCAGCGATTTGATCGCAGTCACCGCGCGATCCATGCCCTGCATCACCGCAAGATGCGGCAGCGACTTGCGCAAGGTCTTGGTGAACTCGGTGAAGCCGATCGACATCGCGCTGAGATAGATCACCGGCTTTCCGGCCCGGCTCGCCATCTCGTCGACGATGCGCAGATTGCGCTCGCGCAGCTCGTGCGGCGCTTTCGGCAGCTCGGCATCGATGATGACGATGTCGATATCGGGGTCGTCGATCATCAGCCCGATCGATTTCATGTAGATGGAGGGATCGACCACCGCGGCAAAGCCAGCGTCGAGCGGGTTGCCGACGATCGAGCCCGGCCCGAGCATCTTTGCCAGCTCCGAGCGGACATGCGAGCTGAGTGGCGCAAAATTCAGGCCTTCTGCATCGAAGGCGTCGATCAGCATGCCGCGCTTGCCGCCGGATAGCGTCACTGCGGCGAGCCGGTCCCCCCTGGGCACAGCGGCATGGACGAAGCATTCGGTGGTCTCGATCAACTCGTCGAGCCCGCCGACCCTGATGACCCCTTCGCGCGTTGCAATGGCGTCGAATGTCTCGATCGAGCCCGCGAGCGCGCCGGTGTGTGCCATCGCCGCCGCGCGGCCACCCTCGGAGGCCCCGAGCTTGAGCGCGATCACCGGTTTGCTCGCGGCGCGCGCCGCCTTGCAGGCGTCCCGGAATGCCTTGGTGTTGCGTACGCCTTCGAGGTAGACCACGATCACCTTGATGCTCGGATCCTCGGCGAAATAGCGCATCAGGTCCGGCGTCTCGAGCCCGGCCTCGTTGCCGGTCGTCACCATGTAGCCGACCCCGGCACCGCGATCTTCCAAAGCTTGGCGGATCGCCATGACGATGGCGCCGGATTGCCCGGCAATCGCCACCGCGCCGTGTTCCATGGTGACGATACGGTCGTCGATATTGGTGAAGAGTTTTTCGCCCGCGCTCAAATTGCCGAGGCAGTTCGGGCCGGTGACCGCCAATCCCGTCTCGCGCACGGCCGCTTGCAGTTCGGCGGCGAGCTTCTGGCTTTCCTCATCCTGCAACTCGCTGAAGCCCGAAGTGACGATGGTGGCCGAGCGCGCGCCGGCCGCGGCGGCATCGCGGATCACTTGCACGGCAAAGCGCGCCGGCACCAGCACCAGCACGTGGTCGGGTTTTTCCGGGAGGCTTGCAAAGTCCTTGTAGCAGGGGACACCCCAGATGGTGTCGCGCTTGGCATTGACCGGATAGAGCCCGCCCTCGTAGCCGTATTTGACCAAATTGTTCCAGATGCGCTCGGCATAGTTGCCGGGCTTGTCGGTCGCGCCCACCAGCACGATGTTGCGCGGATGCAGCATGGCGTGGATGCCCTTGACGATGTCGCTGGCATCGGGCGCCGGAGACCATGGGCGCGACGAAGCTGAGGCGGCAGATACGCGAGCTTCCATGGTGTGACCTCACCTGTTGTTCTTGTTGGCGGTGCGTCACTCTGTTCTATGGCGAGTTCTTCGGACTGGCAACCACGTGGGCAGGTATGCCGTGCGGTGGAATGAGCGCGCGTCAAGCCCTGGTGATCGACATCTTCGGATCTCTGCTCGCGCCGTGGTTCAGTATCTCAGCATGCCGAGCTTGTAGGCGTAGTGATAGGCCAACTGCTTCGCCAGATAAGGAGCGATGGCGCGCCGGATCTGCATCTGTGTCGGTTCGAAGCCGAGATTGCGTCGCCGCAGGATGCCCATCTCCCTGACGCCGACCGCATAGGTGGATGCCGTCTTTTGTGCGTCATGGATACGGAAGCAGGCGAGAAATCGCGGCAAGCGTGCGAATTTGAATCCTGCGGCTTGCGCTCGAAGGATGAAGTCCCAGTCCATCGCGTAGTGTAAACTCTCGTCGATCGGCCCGATCCTGTCCCACACGCGCTTGCGCCAGAACATCGTCTCTTGCGGAATGTAGTCGGCATATCGCAACGCCCTGCCGTCATGGGGCGGCAGCACGGCGCGGCCCACCTCCAGTCCCTCGCGATCGATGAAGACGCGATGGCCGTAGACGACGTCGACATGCGGATGTGCGATGAAGTAATTTGCGACATAGGCAAGCGTCCCGGGCAGCAGCATGTCGTCGCTGTTGAGATAGGCCATGATCTCGCTCTCGATGCCGGCGAAGCCGAGATTGATGGCGCTGGATTGCCCCTTGTCCGGCTCGCTCCTCCAGCGCAGGCTATCGCCGCGCCCCTTCAGGAGATCGAGCGTGCCGTCGATCGAGGCGCCGTCCTGCACGTGATAATACAGGTCCGGATAGTTCTGGCTGACGATGCTGTCGATCGTGGCGTCGAGATATTGCGCATGGTTGTAGCTCGGCGTGACCATCGCGATTCGGGGCGCGCCCGGATGGATCGCAGGTGCTGGCGGGAAAGCCGTCAGGTTGAGCAGACGCGGCGGATATTGCTCGAAGGTCCACATCGGCGGGCGGCGCCAGAGGCTCCGAAGCGAGGAGCGTCTTCGCCCGGCGGCAATAAGATCCTGGTTCCTCTCCAGGAGCGCGACGCGGTTCTCGAGCTGTTCGAGACGCTGCCTGAACTCCTCATCCATCCCCGTTCTTCTCGCAAATTGCAGCGAAAATGCTCAATGGGCCATTCTGATAGGTCTCGCGTCGACGGCGCCGGTTCACGGGTTCCATCATGCGGGATTGTCCCTACAGGCCGGGCGGATTCAAGAGGGGGGTGCGGATCGATTGCGAACCGCTATTCATCGGTTCCGATCAGGGTGGCATGCAGGATGTAGCGCTCGGGGCCGGACACGACGGCGTCGAACGGCCAGCAGGTCGCGAGCACGAGTTCGGCAGCCCGTATCGCAGGATCGATGCCCGAGGCATCGAAGCGAACCACAGCGGAGGAATCCGCGCGAAAACGAAAGTGCTTGCCATCACTGCGTGTGACATCGATCAGGTCACCAATGGCGACGTTCCGCAGGAAGCGGAAATGAGTGTCGCGGTGCGCTGCATATACGGCGACACCCCGCTCGCCCGCGTCAGCCGTTTGGCGGATATGGCCGGGACCGAAGGCGAGCGCCTGGCCGCTCGCGCCTTCCAGCACGATCGCGCTGGCGCCGATCCGCCTCACCTCGATCCGCGCGACCGGCCATGTGTCGGCCCATGACCATGGCCTGACCACTTCGCCGGTCGCAACGCTCTTGTCGAACGCGCGCTCCAGCAGCACCTGCGCGAGCCACGCCTTCGCATGGATGTAGGCGCCGTCGCCGAACAGGATGATGCCGATCAAGGCAAGAACCAAGGGAGAGATGAAGCGGGGCATTGTTTCCACACTCGTCATTGCGAGCGAAGCGAAGCAATCCAGAATCTTTTCGCGGAGGCAGCCTGGATTGCTTCGCTGCGCTCGCAATGACAACAAAAAGGCGCGCGCGGCCGTTGGTGTGGGACGGGCAGCCGCGCGCGCTAACAGAGGAGTTCGGGGAGCTCCTCTCTCAAGCGGCGTCAGTGAGCAAGGACTGACGCCGGTTGAACACGAACAGGATCATGGCGAGCAGGATCAGGATCACGCCTGCGGTCATCTTCAACTCGGCCGAGGTCGCGGTCTTGGGCAGGCGGATCGTATCGGTTGCCGCCGGCGTCGGCCGCCTCGTGGCCGACTGGCTGCGCGCATCGGCGTGACGCTCGCGGAGTTGCGCCGGGACCTGCTGGCGTTCGCCAAAGACCTTCGCGAAATCCCAGCCGGCCGGCAGGTTGATCGGCAATTCGCTGAGCTTGAGCGGCTCACCCTCGGGACGGCTCGGCGTCTTGTCGACCGCGACGAGGCTGGTGAGTCGGGTGACGATCTGATGGTCGAGCGCCAGTGCCAGGATCGCCTTGTCGGAATCTTCGGGCGTCATCTCGCGCAGGGTGCGCGCCACTTCGGCATCGTCGATCTTGCGCTTGGCCCAAAGCTTCGACAAGCCTTTGCCTTCGGCCGCATTTTGCAGCGGCAGCGTCACCGACCATGGGCGGTCGCCGACGCGGCCCTTGATCTCGACCGAGCCCGCGAGCGTGTCGAGCTTTGCGGCCAGCACCAGCGGCTCGTCGCGATAGACGTCGGGAATGATCGTCGGTGTGACGTCGGCCTTGGCTTCGGAGAACTTTGCGCTCAGGCCGGTCACGGCCGGGTTCTCGAGCTTGGCAAACAGGCCGCGCATGCGCTCCTCGATCTGCTCGACCGAGCCGATATGGGTGAAGGCACCGCGGCCGAGCTCGGCGGCGCGCGTCATCAGATAGGTGTTGGGCGCCGACCCGATACCGACCATGAACACGCGCGAGCGGCCGCGCATCGCCGTGATCGTTTCGAACAATTGCTGCTCGTTGCCGATCGCACCATCTGTCAGGAATACGACCTGGCGAACCATGCCGGCGTCGCCGAGCTTGTCGGTCAGCGCGGCCCGCATCGCCGGCACCATCTCGGTGCCGCCACGCGCCTGCAGCGCGCTGACGAACGAGGTGGCTTCACCGACACGCTCGGCATCCGCCGCCACGGAGGCCGGAAACAGCACGTCCATGGTGTCGTCGAAACGGATGACATTGAAACGGTCGGTCGGCTGGAGACGGGAGAGCGCGTAGGTGAGGCTCGCCTTGGCCTGAACGATCGACGTGCCGCCCATCGAGCCGGAATTGTCGATCACGAATATCACCTCGCGCGGCCGTGGCTTCTGCGTCGCCTGCTCGGCGGCGGGCGGGGTGACGAAGGCGAGCAGATAATCGGTGTCGCCGACGCGCTCGCGGAATAAACCAACCGACGGCGCCTTCGCGGCGGCCGGCTTCCAGGTCAGTTCGAAATCGCGGTCGGCAGGCACGGCACCGTCGGCAAGCGTGACGATTCGCGTCGTATTGTCCGGGCTCTCGACCTTGACGTTGTGGTGGGGGCTCTTGACCTCGCCGAGCGCAAAGCCGGCGTTCAGGCGTATCGTGATGCTGGTCGGGTTGACCGGTGCATTCCTGGCGGGATCCAGCACGGGCGGCGAGATGCGGTCGCGGTCCGGCACCGGGTCTGAATTCGTCGCGCCCCAGCCGGAGCCATCGTTGCGGAAATCGACGCTCTGGACGATCGGCGCCGGATTGTAGCGCGGTCCGACCACCAGCGGCAGGCGCAGCGAATATTCGTTGCCGGATTGATGCACCGGTTCCTGATACTCGATCTGCACCAGCACGGTTTCTCCGGGACCGATATTGGCGACCGAGTTGGTGAAGATATTCGGCCGCTCCTGTTCGGTGAGCGCGGCCTTCTGGCCGGCCCCGCGCGCCTCTTCGTAGATCACGCGCGCCTGCTGCCGCTCCTTGATGTCGCCGACGATGACGCGATTGCCGACCACCATCTTCAGCGAATCGACGGCACCGCCGGCGGGGAGCGGATAGACATAGGTCGCCTCGGCCCAGTCCTTGGTCGGATTGCGGAAGATCTGGGTGACGCGGGCGCGCAATGTCGGGCCCGACACCGTGATGTCGACGTCGATGCCGAGGCGGATCGCTTCCGTGTAGGCGCGATCCTCCTTCAGAAGCAGGGTGCCGGACTTGGCGTCGCCGGGCTGAAGCAGGCTGGCCTGCTCCGTCGTCGCCGACCAGCCCGGCTCCAAGCTCACCAGCAGCGCCACGAAGGCGACCAGCATCACCGCGATGCCCTGCGCCAGAAGGAACAGTCCGACCACGATGAGTCTGCCCAGCCAAGGGTGTTCGTTGCTGTCCGTCGTGTCGTAGGTATCCATTTGGCCTGCTCCCGAGGATGTTTGCTGGCTCTGAGCATCGGCCAGGACGGCGCGGTTTCGCGAGCAGAATGATCGGCAATGTTCCGCCACGGCCGGCCCCGCCGGCCGCCTCCGAGATGGCCAAGTGCGGTTTTGTGCTGGTTTGTCCGCCCTGCTAGGATGCTGTCCTGGAGCAGGGCCACGATGCAGACGCAGGACAAATTCACCGACAAGCAGCTTTCGGACGAGCAGAGCCGCGAGATTGCGGAGACCATCCGTGAGGAGCTCGCCAGGCGCCGGATCTCCCGGCAGGCGCTGGCCGAGCAGGCCAAGCTCAGCCTGTCGACGCTGGAGAAGGTGCTCGGTGGCCGACGGCCGTTCACACTGGCGACCACAGTGCGGCTGGAGCAGGCGCTGGGCGTCTCCCTGCGCAGAAGCGCCGCCGTGGTGACGCCTCCGGCCGCAAACGATGTCGCGCCCGACAGCCTCGGCTCCTATGCGCATCGCGCGGTGACCTGGCTCGAGGACGTCTACATCACGTTGCGACCGTCGTTCGGCGACAAGGACGCGATCTTCGCCTACCGCACCGAGATCGTCTGGGAGCCGAAGGTCTCTTCACTGGTGTTCCGCGAGGGGGAGCGGACCGATGCCGCCTATGAACACACCGGCGAGGTCGCCGTGCCGCATCAGTCCGGCTTCATCTATCTCGTCATCATCAAGCATGGCCAGCATCGCGTAATCACCGTGTCGCGGCCGACGGTCGCCGGCGAAATGTACGGGATCATCTCGACGCTCCGCGCCGGCCCCGGCTCGCAGCTGACGCCGATCGCAGCGCCGATCGCCTATGTGCCGCTTCGAAACTTCGCGAAGCCCTCGCTGGGTCGGGTCGCGCCCGGCGATGCCAACCATGAACTGTACCAAAAGCACCTGCGCCGAACGGTGGAAGAATCGTTCGCGCTGTTTCTGTCGGTATAGTCCGCAGGAAATTATCCGGAATGACGCGGCATGCGTCTATAAGGGGACATGCAGGACGCGCCCGCACTCGATGACGGCGAATCTCCGCTGTTCTCAATCATTATCCCGCTCGAATCTCACCGCGGGCAGTGGGAGATGTCCTGGCTCGGCTGGACGTCGCAGACTGCCGACAAATCGCTCTACGAGATCATTTTGGTCGTGCCACCGGATTTCACGGCACGCGAGCAGTTGAAGACGCTGGCCGGCAACAGGGCTCGACTCGAATTCACCGATTCCGAACACGACATCGGGCTCTGCGCATTTGGCGCGACGAAGGCGCGCGGCAGCTATCTGTTCTTCACGGAATCGCACTGCCGGCCCGAACCCGACGTGATCGAACTCTGCATTCGCGCGATCGATGCTCATCCCGACTGGGCCGGCTTTTCCTGCCGTTCGATCCCGATCTGCCATAACCGGTTATCCGTGGCAGAGGCCGCCATGTACAAGGCCGACATCGAGTTCGGTATGAAGCAGCATCCCTGGCGCAAGGTGCTGGATCAGTGTTTCGTGACGCGGCGAGACGTCTACTGGGAATGCGGCGGCCTGCGCGAAGAGCTCGGTCATTTCGCCGAATGGGTGCTTGCCGCCGCCTATCACGCGAGAGGCCATTCCATCGGCTATCTCGAGGAGGCGCGCTTCCATCACTACTATGTCGGCGAGATCGACGAGCTGAAGCAATTCACGCTCGACTTCGTGCAAGGCGAGATTCGCTATCTGAGCGAGGCCCGCAACGATCCCGGCAGCGAGCTGCTCGACGTTCCGATCGAGTGGAGCTCGCGGAGTGAGGCCGGCACGTCGCTCGCCCGCAATGCACTGAACGCGCTCCTGCGCTACAGCCTCGCTGGCGGCGGCCGAGGACGGTCCGGCGAGAAATTGCTGGCGTTATGGCGTTGGGCCGTGCCGGCGCTGCTCGGCGATCTCGGCGCGCGCGCTTTCGCGCGGCTGGGGGCATGGCACGCGCGGGCCGTGCTGGTCGTTCTGACGGCCGCCGGATCGAGCGAGGCGATCGCGCGATGGATGCGGCGATACATCGCTGCGCTGATCCGGCATCAGAGACTCGATTGCATTCATCGTCTCGGGCGAGATGCGCGGTCTGTCGGCGGCTTTCTTGGTGGCCACGTTATCGCGCAGATCGGATTCCATGCCGAGGAGTTCTCCGCCGGTTACACTTTCCGCTGGAGCGAACCGGAGGCTGCCGTGCGCATCAAGGGGATGCCTGGCCGCACCATCCTTCGCGTTCGAAGCCCCGCGCTTCGCGCGCCGCTGGATACGATCGACACGCGATTCTATATCGACGGCACGCCCGTCGCCCCCGAAGCGGTCGTGACCGGTTATGACGGCTACACGCTGAGACTCGATCTGCCGCCGTCAGGCATCGCCACCCTCGCCTGGGCATGCCCTGTGTTCAGGGGCGTCGGCGATTCTCGTCGTCTCGGTCTGGCCGTCGCGGGCGTCGACGTCGGCCACGACATGATCGAGGTCGAAAGCGCGGGCCCCCCCGCGCTCACCGAAGAGAATAGCGGCCCTTCATGAAAATTCGTTAAAATTCCTTGGGGTTTCTTCTGGGTTGGAACACGCACGTCAAAAAGAAAAGCGCCCGCGAGAGAGCGCTTTCATCAGGCGTTGGCGGCTTTCTTGTCGACTTCGGAAGTGACCGAGAATTCCTTGCGCAAGGTCGGCTTGTGGATCTTGCCGGTGGCGTTGCGAGGTAACGCGTCGACGAAGCGGACCTGGCGTGGACATTTGAACCGCGCGAGATTCGCCGCGCAGTGTGCGAAGACATCGGCCTCGGTCAACCGCTGGCCGGGCTTGGCCGCGACGATGGCGAGGCCGACCTCGCCCCATTGCACATCGGGAATGCCGATCACGGCGGCTTCCGCGATGGCGTTGAGTTGGTGCAGGACGTTCTCCACTTCGGCCGGATAGACGTTCTCGCCCCCGGAGATGTACATGTCCTTCCTGCGGTCGACGATGTAGTAAAAGCCTTCCTCGTCGACGCGTGTCGCGTCTCCCGTGTGCAGCCAACCGTCGGTGAACGACGTTTTGTTCGCCTCCGGCCTGTTCCAGTAGCCGGGCGTGATGTTCGGTCCCTTGACCCAGAGTTCGCCGAGCTCGCCGACATCGGCGTCGCTGCCATCAGGACGTACGATGCGCACTTCCGTGTGCAGCACCGGCTTGCCGGCGGAGCCGGCTTTCCGTGCCGCATCCTCGCGGTCGAGCACCAGCACGGCCGGCGAGGTCTCGGTCATGCCGTAGCCCTGCTGGAGCGCGACGCCGCGCGCCTCCCACACCTTGAGCAGCGGCACCGGCATCGGAGCGCCGCCGACACCGCCGACGATCAGCCTGCCGAGGTGGGTGGTTGCGAAGGCCGGATGCTGGGCCATGAATTGGTAGATCGCGGGCACGCCGAAGAACACGTTGATGCCCTGCGCGGGATCATTGATCAGGCCAAGCGCCGTGCCGGGATCGAAGGCGCGCATGATCATCACGGTGCCGCCCGCATGCAGCACCGGATTGGTGTAGCAATTCAGGCCGCCGGTGTGGAACAGCGGCAGCACGGTGAGCAGCACCGAGGACGGCCCGATGCAGGCGGGGCCGCCGAGATTGACGCAATTCCAGAAGGTCATGCCATGGGTGATGGTGGCGCCCTTGGGATGACCCGTCGTGCCGGAGGTGTACATGATGGTCGAGACGTCATCGAGGGTCACCTCCTCGATTTTCTCGAGTGGCTTTGCGGCGGCGATGCCGGCCTCGTAAGTCCCGCCGGGGCCAAGCAGCAGGCTCGTCTCAATGCCGCAGAGCCTTGCCACGGCAAGCGCCGTTTCGGCGAGATCGGTGTCGTGGATCATCACCTTCGGGGCGCAATCTGCGGTGATGAACTGGAGTTCGGGAACGGTGAGCCGGGTGTTCAGCGGCACGAAGATCGCACCTAATCGCCCGCAGGCGAATTGCACCTCCAGCGTATCGGTCGTGTTCAGCGCCAGCACGGCGACCCGCTCGCCGCGCGAGACATTCAGCGTATGGCGCAGAAATGAAGCGAGACGAGAGATACGCGCATCGAGCTGCGCATAGCTGAAGCGGCGCTCGCTCGCGAGGTCGATCACCGCGATCTTGTTCGGCGTGCGGCGGCCATAATGGGCGATCCAGTCGTAGTAACGAACGGCCAAGAATTCCTCCCTCGGCGGTTTGGTGCCGCCCGCGTCCCTATTGCCATGCACCATGCCCGGCATGGCCCTGGGGCCAGCCGGAGTTTGTGCACCACGCCTTTTTTTGATCCGGAGTTGGCGCGCGAGCGGTGAAAATCGTCTTGCGTTGAGTTGCTAGAGCGGGCGCTGCTCGGAAGCGGCCGCCGGCCAGCCACTCCGCGCAAGTGAGCCGCCAAGGTTCCGGCCATGGTGGACGAGATGAATCCGCCAGCGAGGCGAGAGTGCGATGATGAGCCCGTTCTATACCGCCGAGCATGACGCCTTTCGCGAGGTGATGCGCCGCTTTGTCGACAAGGAGATCACGCCCTTCGCCCACGAGTGGGATGAGGCCGGCGAATTCCCCCGCGCGCTCTATCGCAAGGCGGCCGAGATCGGGCTCTTGGGGCTCGGTTTTCCCGAGGAATATGGTGGGATCGCCGCCGACCAGTTCATGAAGATCGTCGCCAGCCAGGAGCTGGCGCGGGCTGGCGCCGGCGGCGTCAGCGCCAGTCTGATGAGCCATACGATCGGCTCGCCGCCGATTGCGCGGGCCGCGCGCCCCGAGGTCAAGGCGCGCGTGCTGCCTCAGGTGCTCGCGGGTGAGAAAATCTCAGCGCTCGCGATCACCGAGCCGGGCGGCGGCTCCGACGTCGCCGGGCTTCGGACTAAGGCGCGGCGCGACGGCGATCACTACGTCGTGAGCGGCGAGAAGACCTTCATCACCTCGGGTATGCGTGCCGACTATCTGACCGTTGCGGTGCGCACCGGCGGCGAGGGCGCCGGCGGCGTCAGCCTGCTCCTGATCGAGGGGGATACGCCCGGCCTGTCGCGGACAAAGCTGAAGAAGATGGGTTGGTGGGCCTCTGACACCGCGACGCTGCATTTCGACGAGTGCTGCGTACCGGCGGAAAACCTGATCGGCGAGGAAGGCCATGGCTTCAAGATCATCATGCGGAATTTCAACAGCGAGCGCATGGGCATGGCGGCGGGCTGCACCGCGTTCGCGCGCGTCTGCCTCGACGAGGCGATCGCCTACGCCAAGGAGCGCAAGACCTTCGGCAAGCCGCTCGCGCAGCACCAGGTGATCCGCCACAAGATCGTCGAGATGGCGCAGAAGGTCGCCGCTTCGCAAGCGATGCTTGAGATGCTGGCCTGGCGGCTGGAGCAGGGGGACAGCCCGGTCGCCGAAATCTGCATGATGAAGAACCAGGCGACCCAGACCATGGCATTCTGCGCCTCGGAGGCCGTGCAGATTTTTGGCGGCGCAGGCTTCATGCGCGGCATCAAGGCGGAGCGCATCTATCGTGAGGTCAAGGTCAACGCGATCGGCGGCGGCACCGAAGAGATCATGAAGGATCTGGCCAGCCGGCAGATGGGGTTGTGAAGGACGCCGTCATTCCGGGGCGGCGCGTAGCGTCGAACCCGGAATCCATCGAGCCGCAGATGTCGCAGAAGAATGGATTCCGGGTTCGCGCTTCGCGCGCCCCGGAATGACAAAGGGAAAGCAATGCTGTTCACCGCCGACCACGACGAGATCCGCCGTTCCTTGCAAAAATTCATCGCCAACGAGATCAATCCGCATGTCGATGAATGGGAAAAAGCCGACATCTTCCCGGCGCACGAGCTGTTCAGGAAGATGGGCAGCCTCGGCTTTCTCGGGCTGAACAAGCCGGTCGAATTCGGCGGCTCCGGCCTCGATTACTCCTACGCGCTGATGATGGCGGAGGAACTCGGCGCCATCAATTGCGGCGGTGTGCCGATGGCGATCGGGGTGCAGACCGACATGGCGACGCCGGCGCTGGCGCGGTTCGGCTCGGACGAGGTGCGGCGGGAGTTTCTGGCGCCCTCGATCTCGGGCGATTACGTCGCCTGTATCGGCGTCTCCGAGCCCGGCGCAGGCTCCGATGTCGCATCGATCAAGACCAATGCGCGCGGGGACGGCGACGATTATGTCATCGATGGCGGCAAGATGTGGATTACCAACGGCACCCAGGCCGACTGGATCTGCCTGCTCGCCAATACCGGCGACGGACCCGTTCACCGCAACAAGTCGCTGATCTGCGTGCCCATGAAGACCAAGGGCGTCACCGTCGCGCGCAAGCTCGACAAGTTGGGCATGCGCTCCTCCGACACTGCGCAGATCTTCTTCGACAACGTCCGCGTGCCCAAGCGCAACCGGATCGGCGAGGAGGGCAAGGGCTTTACCTACCAGATGATCCAATTCCAGGAGGAGCGGCTCTGGGGTGCGGCGGCCTGCCTGAAGGCGCACGAATACATCATCAACGAGACCATCGAATACACCCGCAATCGCAAGGCCTTCGGGAAGTCGATCCTCGACAACCAGGTGGTCCACTTCAAGCTCGCGGAGATGCAGACCGAGGTCGAGCTGCTGCGCGCGCTGATTTACCGTGCCGGCGAGGCGTTGGTGGCGGGCGAGGATGTCACGAAACTGGCGACCATGGCCAAGCTGAAGGCCGGCCGGCTCGGGCGCGAGCTCACCGACGCCTGCTTGCAATATTGGGGCGGAATGGGCTTTACCAACGAGACGCCGGTCAGTCGCGCCTATCGCGATAGTCGCCTGACATCGATCGGCGGTGGCGCCGACGAGGTCATGCTGATGGTCCTGTGCAAGACGATGGGCACGTTGCCCGGGAGTAAAGGTAACGCCTGATGATCACGCTCTATCATTGCGACGCCGCGCGCTCGTTCCGTCCGCTCTGGATGCTGGAGGAGATGGGGCTGCCCTATGAATTGAAGATGCTGCCATTCCCGCCGCGGGTCTTCGCCAAGGAATACCTCGCGCTCAATCCGCTGGGCACGATTCCCTTCATGGTCGATGGCGAGACGAAAATGACCGAGTCCTCCGGCATCTGCCACTATCTCGGCACCAGGCATGGACCGACGCCACTGATGGTCGGACCCGAAGATCCCGCCTATGGCGCGTTCCTGAACTGGATGTATTTCAGCGACGCCACGTTAACCTTCCCGCAGACGCTGGTGCTCCGATACACCCAGCTCGAGCCGGAAGAGCGCCGCAATCCGCAGGTCGCCGGCGACTATGCCAAGTGGTTCTTGGGCCGCCTGCGCGCGGTCGAGGCAGCCACCGCAAATACCGAGGCCTTGTGCGCGGGCCGCTTCACTGCCGCCGACATCGTGATCGGCTACGCGCTCCGCCTCGCGGACAATATCGGGCTCGCCAAGGATTTTGGGCCAAATGTCGCAGCCTATTGGGCGCGCTTGCAGCAACGCGATGGCTTCAAGCGCGCGGTTGCTGCGGAGCAACAAGCCGGCGTCGAGCAGAACGTGGCAGCAAGAGTGAGGGCGTAATTATCGTCCTGGCGAAAGCCAGGACCCATTACCCCAAGGATTTGTTTGGCGACGACTCGCGGTTGTCGCCCTCGCGCTGCAATTTTCCCCTGGGGTAATGGGTCCTGGATCGGCGCTCCGCTCCGCTGCACTTGTCCAGGACGACGATGTTGGCACGAGTTCCGGGTCGTCCACCACGCTCCCGGACTGCCGCTGTTTTGCGCTTCATGATAGCGCTATCCCGCCGTGACAGCGCCCAGATTTCCGCTAAGGTGACCTCCGTCCGCAGCGGCCAAAGAGCCGCGCGAGGAGGATCCCAATGGAAGATACCGGTCGCGAATCCGACCATTTGATGCTGATCACGCCGGAGCGGGTGTTCTATGCCGGCCTGCTCGGCCGCCCCCGCAAGCGAACGCCCGGCTGCTGCCATGTCTATGTCGCGGTGAAGGGCAGTCTGCATCTGACAATCGACGATGCCCTCGCCACCGGCGAGCTGTTCGTCACCCTGCCGAACCAGCGGCATTCCATTGCCAGTGACTACCGCACCGCGATCAGCGTGACGCTGGAGCCGGAGAGCATGCCCGATGGCGTGATCGAGATCCTGGCCGAGCGGCTCACCGGACCCGACAGGGCCGTCTATGCCCGCAAGATCCTCGCCGCCTACGCGCTGCTGCGCCAGCGTCGCTACGGCGACATCACCACCGCCGAATTCGACGAGATGTGTTTTGGCGAAGCGCTGCCGCGCCGCGTGCTCGATCCCCGTGTGACGCGCGCGGTCGCCCGGATCGGCCGCTTCACGGGTGAACCTGTGACGGCGGACACTTGTGCGGCGGACGCCGGACTCTCCGCTTCGCGTTTCCTGCATCTGTTCAAGGAAGAGACGGGTATCTCGTTCCGCTCCTTCCGCGCCTGGAAGCGTGCGCGTCACCTGCTGCACTTCGCCAACCAGGACCTCAACCTCGCCCATCTCGCGCAGGACATCGGCTATCCCGATTCCACCCATTTCAGCCACTCGATCCGCCGCTTCTACGGCCTGAAGCCGCGCGCGATCTTCGTCGGCTCGCGGGATCTTGCGATTTATCGCAGCACCGAGACGGTGAGGCTGGCGGAGGCGAGTTGATCGCTTCGTATGGTGGATTAGCCGAAGGCGTAATCCACCAATTCTGCCTCCGAGGAAGCTTAAGAGGTGGGTTACGCCTTCGGCTAACCCACCCTACGGCATCTCGTTTTCCAGCTTCTCCGCGCAAGAAGCCGCATGCCGCCCATCACATGATCGCAAACGTTGAACTATCAACGTGCGAGACATTCAAGGCATGAGCGACAAGGCTGTCATCACCTGCGCGCTGAACGGCGTGCTCACCGACCCGAAGCAGCACAACGTGCCTGTCACGCCCGAGCAGATGGCGCGCGAGGCCAAGGCTGCGTTCGATGCCGGCGCGTCCATCATGCACATCCATCTGCGCCAGCAGGCACCGGACAAGGGGCATCTGCCGTCCTGGGAGGTCAGCGTCAGCAAGGAGATCCAGCAGGCGATCCGCGAAGCCTGCCCCGGCGTGATCATCAACCACACCTCGGGCGTCTCCGGGCCGAACTACAGCGGTGCCCTGGATTGCATCCGCGAGACCAGGCCGGAGATCGCCGCCTGCAATGCCGGGTCGCTGAACTATCTGAAGGTGAAGGCCGACAACAGCTGGGCCTGGCCGCCGATGATGTTCGACAATGCGGTCGAGAAGGTGAAGGATTACCTCGACGTCATGAACGCGGTCGGCACCATCCCCGAATTCGAATGTTTTGACGTCGGTATCGTCCGCTGCGTCGGCATGTACCGCCAGGTCGGCATGTACAAGGGCCCGCTCGAATATAATTTCGTGATGGGCGTCGCCTCCGGCATGCCGTCGGATCCCGATCTGTTGCCGATCCTGATCAAGCTGAAGCGTCCCGAAGGGCATTTTCAGGTCACCGCGATCGGCCGCGAAGAGATCTGGCCGCTGCACCAGCGCTGCGCCGAACTCGGCGGTCATCTGCGTACCGGTCTCGAAGATGCCTTCTATCTCGCCGACGGCAAGAAGGTGACGTCGAACGGCCAGCTGATCGAGGCCATCGCCGCCTGCGCCCGCCGTGCCGGCCGCGAGATCGCGAGCCCGGCGGAAGCGCGGAAGATTTTTGGGACGAATCGCTGAATGTAGCCCCAGCCGTCATTGCGAGCGAAGCGAAGCAATCCAGAATCTTTCTGTTGAGGCAGTCTGGATTGCTTCGTCGCTTCGCTCCTCGCAATGACGGGTAGGAAATAATCATGTCCATTCTCGAAAACACCATTTCCCCCGGCAGTGCCGCCTATCGCGCCAACCGCGACGGCATGCTCGGCCTGATCGACCGCATGCGCGCGCTGGAAGAGCGCACGCGTGCGGCGTCGGCCGCGGCGAAGGATCGCTTCCACAAGCGCGGCCAGCTGTTGCCGCGCGAGCGCGTCGCGCTGGTGCTCGATCCCGGCGCGCCCTTCATCGAGCTGTCCACGCTCGCCGGCTACATGTTCGACGTCTCGGATCCGGACAAAAGCGTGCCCGGCGGCGGCGTCATCGCCGGCATCGGCTTCGTCTCGGGCATCCGCTGCATGGTCAGCGCCAACGATTCCGGCATCGATGCCGGCGCGCTTCAACCTTACGGCCTGGACAAGACGCTGCGGGTGCAGGAGCTCGCGCTGGAGAACAAGCTGCCCTACGTCCAGCTGGTTGAGAGCGCAGGCGCCAATCTCCTGCGCTACCGCGTCGAAGACTTTGTCCGTGGCGGCAACATCTTTCGCAACCTCGCGCGGCTTTCGGCGGCCGGGCTGCCCGTCGTCACCGTGACGCATGGCTCTTCGACCGCCGGCGGCGCCTATCAGACCGGCCTGTCGGATTACATCGTCATGGTCCGTGGCCGCACCCGCGCCTTCCTCGCCGGGCCGCCGCTGCTAAAGGCCGCCACCGGCGAGATTGCAACCGAGGAGGAGCTTGGCGGCGCCGAGATGCACACGCAGGTTTCCGGTCTCGGCGATTATCTTGCCGAGGACGACCGCGACGCCCTGCGCATCGCGCGCGAGATCATGGCGGCGCTGGAATGGGAGCGGCCGGACAAGGGAGCCGCGCAATACAAGCCGCCGCGCTACGACCCGGACGAGCTGCTCGGCATCATGCCGATGGACCACAAGCGCTCCGTGGACATGAAGCAGGTCATCGCGCGCATCGTGGATGATTCCGACTTTACCGAGATGGCGCCGAACTACGGCCCGGCCACCGTCTGCGGTCATGCCCGCATCGAGGGCCAGGCCATCGGCATCGTCACCAACAACGGCCCGCTCGATCCGGCGGGTGCCAACAAGGCGACGCATTTCATCCAGGCCTGCTGCCAGACCCGCACGCCATTGCTGTATCTGAACAACACCACCGGCTACATGGTCGGCAAATCCTACGAGGAAGCCGGCATGATCAAGCACGGCTCCAAGATGATCCAGGCGGTCACGTCGGCGACGGTGCCGCAGATCACGATCTATTGCGGCGCCTCGTTCGGTGCTGGCAACTACGGCATGTGCGGGCGCGGCTTCCATCCGCGCTTCTGCTTCTCCTGGCCCAACGCCAAGACCGCCGTGATGGGCGGTGAGCAGGCCGCCGAGACCATGGCGATCGTCACCGAAGCCGCCGCAGCCCGCCGCGGCAAGCCGGTCGAAAAAGAAAAGCTCGATGCGATGAAGGCGCAGATCATCGGCGTGTTCGACGGCCAGATGGACGTGTTCTCGACCAGCGCGCGCGTGCTCGACGACGGCGTGATCGATCCGCGCGACACCCGCGCGGTGCTGTCGGAAGTGCTCGCCATCTGCCGCGAGGGCGACGCGCGCACACCCCAACGCATGCAGTTTTCGGTGGCTCGCCCATGAGGAACGGTTCAACGCAGCACCGGCCGTTCTTCAAGGTCCTGATCGCCAATCGCGGCGAGATCGCGTTGCGGGTGATGCGCAGTGCGCGGAAGCTCGGGCTCGGTGTCGTCGCGATCTATTCGGATGCGGATTACGACGCGCTCCATGTGCAACAGGCCGACCAGGCCGTGCGCATCGGCGAGCCGCTGCCGGCGCAGTCCTACCTCAACATTCCCGCGATCGTTGCGGCCGCAAAGGCCAGCGGCGCGGATGCCGTTCATCCCGGCTATGGCTTCCTCGCCGAGAACGAGGAGTTTGCGCAGGCCTGCAAGGATGCCGGCCTCGTCTTCATCGGTCCCTCGCCGCAGGCGATCGAGTCGATGGGCAACAAGGCCGGTGCCAAGGAGATCATGAACAAGGCCGGCGTGCCCGTTGTGCCCGGCTATCAGGGTGCGGACCAGGGCGATGAGGTCATGCTCGCGGAAGCCAAAAAGATCGGCTTCCCCGTGATGATCAAGGCGGTTGCCGGCGGCGGTGGGCGCGGCATGCGGCTCGTCACCGACGCCGCCTCATTTCCCGATGCTCTGCGGAGCGCGCGGTCCGAAGCGAAGGCGGCGTTTGGCGATCCGACGGTGATCCTCGAACGCGCCATCCAAAATCCTCGTCACATCGAAATTCAGGTGTTCGGCGACAGCCATGGCAATGCCATCCATCTTGGCGAGCGCGACTGCTCGGTGCAGCGGCGGCACCAGAAGCTGATCGAGGAGGCACCGTCGCCCGCCGTGACGCCGGAACTGCGCGGAAAGATAGGCGAGGTCGCGGTCGCCGCGGTGAAGGCGCTGCGCTACGAGGGAGCCGGCACGCTGGAGTTTCTGCTCGACGCGAGCGGCGAATTCTATTTCATGGAAATGAATACGCGCCTCCAGGTCGAGCATCCCGTGACCGAGGCCATCACCGGGCTCGACCTCGTCGAGCTGCAGCTGCGGGTCGCGCGCGGCGAGCCGTTGTCGGTCAAGCAGCAAGACATTCACTTCACAGGCCACGCCATCGAGGTGCGGCTGTGCTCCGAGGATGCCGCGCATGATTTCATGCCGCAGTCCGGGCGCATGGCGCGCTGGCAGGTGCCTGACGGCATTCGCGTCGAGCACGCGCTGCAATCGGGCTCCGAGATTCCGCCGTTCTACGATTCCATGATCGCCAAGGTCATCGGCCATGGCGCGACACGCGAGGAGGCGAGGGCGCGCCTGATCGTCGGCCTGGAGCAGCTCACCGCTTTCGGCGTCACCACCAATCAGGCCTTCCTGATGGCATGCCTGCGTCATTCCGGCTTCGCCAAAGGCGAGGCGACCACGGCGTTCATTGGCGCGCACCGCGACGAGTTGCTGGCGCCGCGCGCGGACGCCGCATTCGATATCGCTTTGGCTGGCCTGCTGCTCTACGTCACGAACCCGCAGGCACCGGCGTGGCGCCGCGGACGGAGCCTCGCGGCAACGTTCCCGCTACCGGCGAAGATCGAGATCGCAGGCCATGGGTATGAGCTCGAACTCTGGCGCGAACGCGATGGCAGCTACATTGTTGGCAGCGACGGCCGGCAGGACAAGTTCGAGATCGACCAGCTCGATTTCGACGTGATCCGCTTCCGCCATGACGGCGTGACGGACAGCGCGAAATTCCTGCGCGACGGCGACCGGCTGTACCTCCAGCGCCGCGGCATCCCGCTTGCGGCGACCGATCTCACGCTCGCCGCGCCAAAGGCGGCCGCAAGCAACGGCGGCGACGGCAAGGTCCGTGCCGCCATGAACGGCCGCGTCGTTGCCGTCCTGGTCAAGCCGGGCGACCGCGTCACCGCCGGTCAACCGGTGCTGACGTTGGAAGCGATGAAGATGGAGCACGTCCACAAGGCCGGCATCGACGGCGTCGTCGCCGCGATCGACGTCGCCGAGGGCGAGCAGGTGACGACGGGGAAGATTGTCGCCGAGATCGGGGCTGGGTAGAGCGGCAAGTGTAGCTATCGTAGGGTGGGCAAAGGCGCGCAGCGCCGTGCCCACCATCGTGCGGCGATTGCGATTGAATGGTGGGCACGCTTCGCTTTGCCCACCCTACGACATCGCATTTGGTCGCCCCGTCCCCTCGTTGAGCAAGCACGCCACCCGGTGCCCGTCACCGGCATCCACCAACACCGGCCGCTCTATCCTGCATCGCTCCATCGCAAACCGGCAGCGGGTGTGAAACGCGCATCCCGGCGGCGGATTGACCGGGCTTGGCACGTCGCCGTCGACCAGCGGAACGAGCTTTTTGGCGAGCGGGTTGGCGACCGGCACCGAGGCGAGCAGGGCCTGCGTGTAGGGATGGCGCGGATTACGGAACAGCTCGTCCTTGTCGGAAATCTCGACGATGCGACCGAGATACATCACGGCGACGCGGTGGCTGATATGGGCGACCACCGCGAGATCATGGGCGATGAAGAGATAGGAGAAGCCGTGCTCGCGTTGCAGGTCGATCAGGAGGTTGATCACCTGTGCCTGGATCGAGACGTCGAGCGCGGAGACCGGCTCGTCGCAGACGATCAGGCGGGGCCCGAGCGCCAGCGCGCGAGCGATGCAGATGCGTTGGCGCTGGCCGCCGGAGAATTGATGCGGGAAGCTGCGCATCTGGTCAGGCCGCAGGCCGACCTGCTCGAACAGCTGTGCGGTACGCGCCTCCAGCGCCTTGCCGGTCGCGAGCCCGTGCACGAACAGCGGCTCGCCGACGATGTCGCCTGCGGTCATGCGCGGGTTGAGCGAGGCGAACGGATCCTGGAATACGATCTGCATCGAACGGCGGTGCGGCCGCAGCGCGGACTTGGAGAGATGGGTGATGTCTTCGCCCTCGAGCCGGATCTGGCCTGAGGTCGGCTCCACTAGCCGCAGCACGCTGCGAGCCACCGTCGATTTGCCGCAGCCGGATTCGCCGACGAGGCCCAGCGTCTCGCCCACCCCAACCGAAAACGAGACGCCGTCGACCGCATGCACCGTGCCGATTTGCCGACGCAACACGCCGGCGCGCACCGGATAGTGCTTCTTGAGATCGGTGACTTCGAGCAGCACCTCGGTCATGCCACCTCCGCAATCTCGGCCGCGCGCCAGCAGGCGGCGAGATGGCCGCCGCCCCAATCGATGAGCGGCGGATATTCGGCCTCGCAGCGCTTGATCGCGAGCTTGCAGCGCGGCGCGAAGGCGCAACCCTTTGGCAGCCGCACCAGCGACGGGACCGTGCCGGGAATTTCGTTCAGCCGCGCCGGCGCGACGACGCCCGGCGCCGGCACCGTCGGGATCGACGCCATCAATCCGCGCGTGTAGGGATGTTTCGGCGCGGCGAACAGTGCCTCGACGCTCGCTTCCTCGACCTTCCGTCCCGCATACATCACGATGACGCGCTGCGCGGTCTGCGCGACGACACCGAGATCATGGGTGATCAGCACGAGGCCGGTGCCGAGTTCTTTCTGAAGGTCCAGGATCAGCGCCAGGATCTGCGCCTGGATGGTGACGTCGAGTGCGGTCGTCGGCTCGTCCGCGATCAGCAGTGCCGGCCGGCAGGCCAGCGCCATCGCGATCATCGCGCGCTGGCGCATGCCGCCGGAGAGCTGGTGCGGATATTCCCGCGCGCGCCGCGCCGGCTCGGGGATGCGCACCAGGCGCAGCATCTCGACTGCGACATCCTGAGCCTCTCGCTTCGACATCTTCCGGTGCAGCCGCACGGCCTCGACGATCTGGTCGCCGATTCGCATCACCGGATTGAGCGAGGTCATCGGCTCCTGGAAGATCATCGAGATGCGGTTGCCTCTGACGGCGCGCATCTCCGTTTCGTCCAGCGCCAGAAGATCAGTGCCTTCAAGCATGACGGAGCCGCCGACGATGCGGCCGGGCGGATCCGGCACCAGCCGCATCAGCGATAGTGCAGTGACGCTCTTGCCACAGCCGGATTCCCCGACGATCGCCAGGGTTTCGCCGCGCTTCACCGTGAAGGAAACATCGTCGACGGCCTGGAACAGGCCGGAGTTGGTGAAGAACACCGTCTTCAGGCCCTTCACTTCGAGCACGAGATCGGATTTATCTGCCATCAGCCGCGCTGCCGGGGATCGAGGATGTCGCGCAAGGCGTCGCCGAACAGATTGGCGCCGAACACCGCGAGACTGATGGCGATGCCCGGGAAGATCACCAGCCAGGGCGCCGTGCGGACATATTCGGCGGCGGATTCCGAGAGCATGCGGCCCCACGACGGGTAAGGCTCGGGAATGCCGAGGCCGAGGAAGGAGAGCGAGGCTTCGGTGAGGATGGTCGAGCCGAGCTGGGCGGTCGCGAGCACGATCAACGGCGCCAGCGTGTTCGGCAGCACGTGGCGGAGCGCAATGCGTACCTCGCTCATGCCGATCGACTTGGCGGCCTCGATGAATGGCAGCTCGCGCAGCGCCAGCGTGTTGGCGCGGATGACGCGCGAGACGGTCGGGATCAGCGGAATGGCGATCGCAATGATGACGTTCGGCAAGGACGGCCCAAGCGCTGCGGTCATGATCAGGGCGAGCACCAGAAGCGGCAGCGCCTGGAGAACGTCGGACACACGCTGGAACACGAGATCGACCCAGCCGGAGAGATAGCCGGAGGTGAGGCCGACGATCACGCCGATGCTGCCGCCGAGCGCCGTTGAGCCGATGCCCACCGCGAGCGAGATCCGCGCGCCATGAATGATGCGGCTGAAGACATCGCGGCCGAAGGAGTCCGTGCCCATCCAGTGGGTCAGGCTTGGGCGCGCCAGTGCCCGGGCGGCGTCGATCGTCAGCGGATCGTAACGCGCGATGAAGTCGGCGAAGATCGCGGTGAACACGAACAGGGTCATGATGACGAGCCCGGCTGCACCCAGCACATGCCGCTGCGCCAAAAACAGCACGCGGCGCCAGCCGACGGTCGCGTGCGCCCCGGCGCGCCTCAGTTCAACGTCATAGTCGATCGCAGCCAACAATCTCTCCTAATCCGTGTACCGGATACGCGGGTCGAACACGGCGTAGAGCATGTCGACGATAAAATTCGCGCTCACCACGACGATGGCAATCAGCATCACCAGGTTCTGCACGATCGGATAATCGCGCCAGCGAATCGCCTCGACCAGGAAGCGGGCGACGCCGGGGATGTTAAACACGGTCTCCGTCACGATAAGGCCACCGATCAGGAACGCTGCCTCGATGCCGATCACGGTGATGACGGGCAAAATCGCGTTCTTGAGCGCATGCTGATAGTTCACGGCGGCATCCGATGCGCCCTTGGCACGCGCGGTGCGGATATAGTCCTGCCGCAACACCTCCAGCATCGAGGATCGCGTGATGCGCATGGTCAGTGCCGCGCTACGGAAGCCGACGGCGGCGGCGGGCACGGCATAGGTCGCAAACGCTTCCAGCCAGGTCTGCGGATTGGGATTGAAGATCGGCATCTGGTTGAACATCGCGACCGATGCGGTGAGAATGAGCAGGCCGAGCCAGAACGATGGCAGCGACAATCCGCTCAGGCTCACCACACGCAACGCGTAATCGAGCCTCGTTCCCTGCTTCACCGCGCTGATCACGCCCAGGGGAATGCCGATCGATGCCGAGAATAACAGCGCTAGGCCGGCGAGCCGTGCGGTGATCGGGATCCGTGGCAGGATTTCCTGAAGCGCCGGCTTCTCCGAGACATAGGAGTAACCAAAGTCCCCGCGCAGAAAGCCGCTGATCCAGTGCCAATATTGCACCACCAGTGGCTGGTCGATGCCGAGCTCTTTTTCCAGATTGGCCTTGTCGGCGGGATCGACATAGCCGGCCGCGGCAAACAGGATGTCGACGATATTCCCGGGAACGATACGCAGCAGGAAGAAGATGACGACCGAGATCCCGAACAGGGTCACGAGCATCAGAAACAGGCGCCGCACCAGATAGGCAAACATCCCGCGCCCTCCTGTCGAGCCGCTAGTCGTCAGTCTTGCGCGCTACTTGTCGAGCCAGACGTCCTCGTAGCGAAAGCCGTTATAGGAGCTGTTCGACATGATCGTCACGCCCTTGACATAAGGCTGCCAGCAGGTGCCGGCCCGCGCATGGAAGATGATCGGGCGGGCGACATCCTCCTGCAGCTTCTTGTCGATGTCCCAGACCAGTTGCTTGCGCTTGCCGACGTCGATCTCCTGCGATTGCAGGTCGAACAGCATCTCGATCTCCTTGTTGCAATAATTGGTGTAGTTCCGCTCCGAGCCGCAGGAATAGTTTTCGTAGAAAGACTGGTCAGGATCGTCGACGGAATTGCCGGTCAAGTTGAGGCCGAGCATGTAATCCTTGCGTGCAACCTTCGGGAACCAGTTCGCGGTTTCCACGACGTCGAGCTCGCCGTCGATATAGATGCTCTTGAGCTGGTCGATCAGGATCACCGCGGGATCGCGATATTCCGCGAGATTGCGCGTCGAGACCTTCACCGCCAAGTGCTTGTCGGGACCGTAGCCCGCCTTCTGCATCAGCTTCCTGGCCTCATCCCGGCTCGCATTCACGTTCGGGCCATAGCCTGGAATGGTCTCCAGCTTGTCCTTGGGCATGCCCCAGATGCCCTGCGGCGGCGGCAGCATAGTGCCACCGATATCGGCCTGGCCTTCGAACAGGATGTCGACGAAGGCCTTGCGGTCGAGCGCCATCGCCATGGCCCGGCGGATGTCGATGTTGTCGAACGGCGGGGACGCCGAATTGACGATGATGTTGGTCGAAACGTTGGTCGGCTCGACGACGCAGAGGGCGTTCGGCGCCTGCGACTTGATGTCCTTGAGGAGCGGGATCGTGATGTGCGTCGGGAAGGTCATGTCGAACTTGCCGGCGACGAAGGCGAGGATCGCGGTGGAGCGGTTCGTGATGATCGTGTACTCGATGCCGTCGAGATAGGGCAGGCCCTTCTTCCAATAGTCCGTGTTTCGCGTCAGCTTGATCGATTCATTGGCCCTGAACTCGACGAATCTGAACGGGCCGGTTCCGACCGGATGGGTGCGCATCTCCGCCGGCGAGACGTGACAGGGATAGATCGGAGTATAGCCGGATGCGAGCATCGCCAGCAGCGAAGGCTGCGGCCGCTTCAGATCGAAGGAGACCTCGAAATCACCGTTCGGCGTGACATCGTTAACCTCGCTGTACCAGGCTTTGCGCGGATTCTGCCGCAGCTTTTGTTGCGATTTGCCCATCAGGAGATCGAAGGTGCATTTGACGTCGGCCGACGTGAACGGCTTGCCGTCATGCCACTTGACGCCCTGGCGCAGTTTGAAGGTCAGCTTCTTGTTGTCGCCGCTCCAGGACCAGCTCTCGGCCAGCTCTGGCCTCAGGGTATCAGGGCTATTCTGCGCAATGTGCTGGTCGTAGATGACGAGATTGTTGAACACTCCCATGAAGGGCACGTTGATCGAATATGTCGCGCCCTCCAGGATGGACGCATTGGCCGGGCTGTCGCGGTGATACATCCGCAGGATCCCGCCCTGCTTTGGTTCGCCGGCCGATGCGATCGTCGAAAACGCCAGCAAAGACAGCGCCGCCGTCGCGGCGAGCGCCCGTACGCTCCGCATCCTCGTCCTCCCTGGACTTAGTCTTTTCGGCCTTTTGGCCTGTTTGTCAGGACGATAGCGACGCAGGCGCGGTGAGGCAACCGGCAAGGACGGAGGGCCTCTCGGCAATTCGGATGACGCGGGCGCAGGGGCGGTTCTCTCACAAATTGAGAGACGTCCCTCCCGCGTCGTCCTGGCGAACGCCAGGACCCAACACCCCAGGGAGGTGTTTGGCGAAGATTGGTCGCTCGGGATTGCTACCTTCTTCAGTTGTGAGATCACGCGGTATCGGTCCTGGCTTTCGCCAGGACGACAGCTGCGACTTCACACAATCCGCGACGCCTTGTTCCCCCAATACCGGTCCCTTAGCAGCCGCTTGTACAGCTTCCCCGTCGGCAGCCGCGGCAACTCCTTCTCGAAATCGACCGAGCGCGGCACCTTCTGCCGTGACAGCGACGCCCCGCAGAACGCGATCAGCTCTTCGACGAGCGCCTCGTCCGGCACGACGCCGGGCATCGGCTGCACCACCGCCTTCACCTCTTCACCGAGATCGGGATTGGGCACGCCGAACACCGCGGCGTCCGCGACCTTCGGATGGGTGATCAGCAGATTTTCGCATTCCTGCGGATAGATGTTCACGCCGCCGGAGATGATCATGAAAGTCGCGCGGTCGGTGAGGTACAGGAACCGATCGGCATCGACATAGCCGACGTCGCCAACCGTGCTCATGCTGCCGTCGGCCGAGCGCGCTTCCTTGGTCTTCTCCGGGTCGTTGAAATATTCGAACGGTGAGGCCGTCTTGAACCAGACCTGACCCGGCGTGCCGGTCGGGCATGGCTTCATGTTTTCGTCGAGAATATGGAGGTCGCCGAGCAGCACCTTGCCGACGGTGCCGCGATGGGCCAGCCATTCCGCGCTGTCGCAGGCGGTGAAGCCAAGGCCTTCGGTCGCACCGTAATATTCGTGGATGATCGGTCCCCACCATTTGATCATGTCGTCCTTCACCAGCGCCGGGCAGGGCGCGGCGGCATGGATCGCGATATCGAGCGAGGAGAGGTCGTAGCGCGTGCGCACCTCCTCCGGCAGCTTCAGCATGCGCGAGAACATCGTCGGCACCAGCTGCGTGTGAGTGATACCCCATTGCTCGACGAGCTGGAGGTAACGCTCGGGATCGTAATTCTCCATGATGATCGCGGTGCCGCCCATCCGGATTGTCAGGTTGACCGCGGCCTGCGGCGCGGAGTGATAGAGCGGCGCCGGCGACAGATAGACCATGCCCTCGCGATAGTGCCAAAGCTTGGTCAGGAAATCGAACAGCGGCAGATTGTGCTTCGGTGGCTCCTCCGGCAGCGGCCGCAAAATGCCTTTCGGCCGTCCCGTTGTGCCCGATGAATAGAGCATCGCGGTACCCAGACATTCATCTGCAATCGGCGTCGTCGGCAGATCGGCCGTGACCTCGGCGAGGCCGACGATACGGTCACTCTCGCCGGGGCCGTCGGCGACGACGCAGAGCTTGATATCGGGGCAGGCCTTGATCGCCTCCCGTGCGATGTCGAGCTTCGCCATCGACGTGATCAGGATCTTCGACTGGCTGTTGACGAGGAGATAGGCGAGCTCGCCCGGCGTCAGGAAGGAGTTGATGCAGGTGTAGTACAGCCCGGAGCGCTCGCCGGCGCCGCAGGCTTCGAGATAGCGCGAATTGTTCTCCATGAAGATCGAGTAGTGGTCGAGCCGCTTCAAGCCGTGCCTGCGGAACAGATGCGCCAGACGATTGCTGCGCGCCTCCAACTCGCGATAGGTGACGGCCTCGCCGCTCGCCGCCATGATGAAGGCGGGCTGGAGCGGACGCAGGCGGGCATGCTGACCTGGATACATCGGTCCTCCGGCTTTAGATCATGCGGCAAGAAGCAGGATTTCGCGCACCTGCGCGGGACCGTCGATCTTGCGCGGGTTGCGCGGCACCCAGGGTGTGCGCATCGCCTGTTCGGCGATGGCGTCGAAATGCTCCGGCGTGACGCGTACATCGGCGAGGCTGCGCGGCATGCCGAGCGAGCGGATGAAGGCATCGAGCACGTCGGCCGCCTTGTGACCCGGAAAGCCCATTGCGGCCGCGACGATCATCTGGCGCTCGGCATTGTCGGGCGCATTCCAGCGCATCACGGCCGGCAGCATGATGCAGGAGGTGTAGCCATGCGGCACGTCGAAGGCCGCGCCCAGCACGTAGCCGATGCCGTGGCTTGCGCCCATCGGCACGCCGGCGGCGAGGGCGCCCATCGACAGCCAGGTGCCGATCTGCGCATCCATGCGCGCATCGAGGTCAGCAGGGTCAGCCTTCACCCGTGGCAGCGCGTCGGCGAGCATCGCGAGGCCCTTGACCGACTGCGCGTCGGCATAGGGATGCGTCTCCGGCGAGCAGATCGCCTCGACGCAATGATCGATCGCGCGGATGCCGGTCGAGAGGAACAGCCATTCCGGCGTGTGCACGGTGATGGCGGGGTCGAGAATGGTCGCGCGCGGCACCGTCAGCGGATGGCGCAGCATCTGCTTCACGTGCGTGCTGCGGTCGGTGACGCCAGCGATCGCGCTGAACTCGCCGCCGGCGATCGTGGTCGGCACGCTGATCTGGCGCACGACAGGCGCCGTCATTTCCGGCGCGACGCCCTTGTGCACGCGGATGCGCTCGATGCCGTCGACATCGTCGATGCCGTTGGCGAGGCAGAGCTGCACCGCCTTGGCGCCGTCGGTGATCGAGCCGCCGCCCACGGTGACGATCAGGTCGGCGCCGGCCTCGCGCGCCGCATTGGTGGCGGCGATCACCGCCTCCCGCGGGGTGTGCGCCGGCATGGCATCGAAGACGCCCGCGCAACGTGCGCCCAGGGCTTGTGTGATCTTCGCGATTTCGTCGGTCTGCCGGTTCAGCGTGCCCGACACCATCAGGAAGGCACGGCGCGTCCCCAGCCGGTCCATCTGGGCGACCACGGCCTCGGCCGCGGGGTGGCCGAACACGACTTCCTCGATCGCGCCGTAAACGACACGTCCCTGATGCACGTCTGTCCTCCCCGGACAATTCGTCTTGTTTTTGTGGGGGTAGTCTAACCGCGCTGGCGGCATTCGTCATGCGCGAAGACGCTGTCGCTCTCTCCTCCCCCTCTCCCGCTTGCG
>NZ_VSST01000088.1 GCF_019402665.1 Bradyrhizobium canariense | reverse complement strand
GATCTCCGCATAAGACATTCCCTTGAGAAAATAGTCGCGAAGCGCGTCGGAGTGCTCCGACGACCAATGGCCCGGTTCCATGCTGCTGTCCTGTGATGCGCCTCCTCCGATCGCACGATCGCGAGGCGGAGCCCACATTCCGGTATTCCGAAGTCGAAGTCAAGCGACAATTCTGATATTCATAATTGCATCAATTCCGAATTTCGGATTACAAGAGGCGGGACGATGGACAATCGAGGGAATCACCATGTTGGACGCTGCAATGATCGAACGGGGCCTGGAAAAGACGGGCAAGAGCAAGGGTGGCCTGGCGGCTGCCATGGGCGTTCGCCCCGGCGCTGTCTCGGAGATCCTCGGCGGCGAGCGCCTTGTGAAGGCTTCGGAAATCATCCCGATCATGGAATATCTCGAGCTCAATCTCGCGCCGATCATGGGTCGCGTCGGGGCCGGTGCCGTGATCGAGCCGGATTATGAGCAGGTTCCCCCGGAAGGCCTTGGCGACATCGCGCTGCCCTTTCCGATCATGGAGGAGACCATCGCATTCGAGATCGTGGGCGATTCGATGCTGCCCAAATACGAGAGCGGCGACGTCATCGTGGTCTACAAGGACCAGCGCCATCCGCTGTCGAGCTTCTACGGCGAGGAGGCCGTGGTCCGGCTCAAGACCGGCGAGCGCTATCTGAAGACTATCGAGCGGGGTAAATCCCCCTCCGTCGTCAATCTCACCAGCTTCAATGCCAAGCAGATCGTCGGCGTGAAACTGGAGTGGGTCGGCGAGATCTGCCTGTCCATGCCCAAGGGGCAGCTGGAGCGGTTGCGCGCCAAGTCGGCGCGCCCTCGCAAGCGGAGCAAGTAGGCTCTAATTCCGTTTTTTCGAAATGCACCTTGACTTGATTCCGTTTTTCGGAAATACTCTGCCGTGCCCGACCATGGGGCACGGCAGGATCGTTTCATGCAGTATTTCGTCGTGATGATCGACTATGGGCGCCGCGGCCGGGAAGCGGTCGTCGACCCTGAAATCACCAGGCGCGAGGTCATTTCCCGCGTCGCCTCAGGTGAATATCGGAATACCTCGTTCATCCAGGAGATCGTGGAGAACTCGGTCGAAGACGTGCCCGAGGCGATCCTCGCCGAGGCTGCCCTGCCCCGGATCCCGCCCGAAGAAGTCGACCTCCAGGCCCTGCGCCTCGATCACGCCCGCGATCTGCGCAAGCATGAGCGGACGTGACGCAGGCCCAAGCGGCTTGCGCCACAGCCCGTTCGGAGATCACACCGTGAGAACGGTTGATCCCGTGGTCTTGCGCGCGGCGAGATCGGCATGGGCTTTGGCGGCGTCCTTCAGTGGATAGGTCTGGTGCACCTCGATCTTGACCGCGCCGGACTTGACGACGTCGAACAGCTCGCCTGCCATCGCGACCAGGCTTTCACGCTTGGCGGCGTAGGTGAACAGCGTCGGTCGGGTGACGTAGAGCGAGCCCTTCTGCGCGAGCAAACCGAGATTGAGCGGCTCGACAGCGCCGGAGGACGCACCGAACAGCGCGGCGACGCCGAGCGGCGCGAGGCAGTCGAGCGACTTCAAGAACGTATCCTTGCCGACGGAGTCATAGACGACCGGCACCTTTTTGCCGCCAGTGATTTCGTCCACGCGCTTCACGAAATCCTCGCGGCTATAGATGATGACATGGTCGCAGCCATGCGCCTTGGCGAGCTTGGCCTTCTCGTCGTTGCTGACGGTGCCGATCACGGTCGCGCCGAGATGCTTGGCCCACTGGCAGAGAATCAGGCCGACGCCACCGGCGGCCGCATGGAGCAGGATGGTGTCGCCGGCCTTCACGCGATAGGTCTGCCGGATCAGATATTGCGTGGTGAGCCCCTTCAGCATCATCGCCGCCGCGGTCTTGTCGTCGATACTGTCCGGCAGCTTCAGCAGTCGGTCGGCCGGGATCAGCCGCGCCTCGGAATAGGCGCCGAGCGGCGAGGCGCCGTAGGCGACGCGATCGCCCGGCTTCACATCGGTGACACCGGGCCCGACCTCCTCGACGACGCCAGCAGCCTCGCTACCAAGCCCGCTCGGCAGTTGCGCCGGGTAAAGGCCCGAACGGTTGTAGATATCGACGAAGTTGAGACCGACGGCGGTATGGCGGATTCGCGCCTCGCCCGGTCCGGGCTTGCCGACACTGACCTCCTCCCAGACCAGCACTTCCGGACCACCGGTCTTGTGAAAGCGAATGGCATGCGTCATGGGCGTTGCTCCCTTATCGTTGAGGTCAGAGTCCGAATACCGGATCGGGCTTTTGAAATAGGTATTTGGTCCGCCCGTCACAGTGCAGAGACGTAACAAGAATGTCACAGCGAACGACAAACCTCCGCTGTTCCGCCTCTGTTCGAAAGAGTTGATGTCGGCCTTGCGCCGGCCGGCAGTAGCCTTCGCGCGGGTTTGGAGGTCGTCTGCGAAGGAGAGCCGAGATGCCAGCTTATGTAAAGCATCATCAGGATATCGAGATCGCGCCTGTGATTTGCCCCGCTTGCATGGGGTTCCTTCCGATGTATGTGCGCGAGGTCGAACCGCATTGGAGTCTTGCCAAGATCGACTTCGTCTATGAATGCGCAGATTGCGGCGCCGAGGTCAGACAGACGATCCGCAAGCCGGAGTTGCTGCGGCACTGATCGCGCGGCCGGTAGCCGCCCGACTATTTGCGTTGAGCGGAAGAAACGCCCATTGGCGCGGGTCTGGCCTCTCCCAAACGAGGCTTGTTCTTTGCCGTGAACGCAGGCAGAACAAGCCTCAATCAAGACCTTTGGGAGCGCCTTCTCGTGGCTGAACAGAAGCCCTCGACAGCGATCGAGGCAGTGGAGAGCGGCCTCGCCGCGCAAGGCTACATCGCGAGCCGGCAGATCGCGACCGCCGTGTATTTGTCGCAACAGATCGAGAAGCCGATCCTGGTCGAAGGGCCCGCGGGCGTCGGCAAGACCGAGCTTGCCAAGGCGATCGCGGCCTGGCGCGGCCTGAAGATGATCCGCCTGCAATGCTACGAAGGCCTCGACGAGGCCAAGGCGCTCTATGAATGGAAATACGCCAAGCAGCTTCTCTACACGCAGATCCTCAAGGACAAGCTCGGCGAAGTCCTGGGCGGCGCGCAGACTCTGCACGCTGCACTTAATCAGCTCCACGATTTCGGCGACGTGTTCTTCTCAAAGGAGTTTGTCGAGCCGCGGCCGCTGCTGCAAGCGCTGGAGCAGCCGGGCGGCTGCGTGCTCCTGATCGACGAGATCGACAAGTCGGATGCGGAGTTCGAATCGTTGCTGCTGGAAATTCTCTCCGATTTCCAGGTCACGATCCCCGAACTCGGCACCGTCTCCGCAATCACGCCGCCAACGGTGATCCTCACCTCCAACAGCGAGCGCGATCTCGGCGATGCCCTGAAGCGGCGCTGCCTGCATCTGCACATCGGCTTCCCCGAGCAGCGGCTCGAGGAGCGCATCGTCGAGAGCCGCGTCCCCAACATCTCGCAGACGCTGCGGCGGCAGATGGTCGGCTTCATCCACGAAATCCGCTCGCTCGACCTGAAGAAGCTGCCTTCAGTCAGCGAGACCATCGACTGGGCGCGCGTGCTGGTGCTCTTGCAGGCCTCGGAGCTCGACACCGAGATCGTCAAGGACACGCTCAACGTGCTCCTGAAATACGAGGCCGACATCGAGGCGGCTCAGCCTCAGATTACGACCTTCATTGCCAAGGCAGCACGATCCAACGTCTTCGGTTGACGCCGATGCGCGAGAATATTCATCGTTTTTTCCGTGCGGCACGGGGCGCCGGCGTCCATGTCTCGCCTGCCGAAAGCATCGATGCGATGCGCGCGGTCGCGCAGGTCGGCGTTTCCGACCGGACCATCCTGCGCGATGCGCTCCTTCTGACGCTCGCCAAGTCGCAGGACGAAAAGCTCGCGCTCGGTGACTGCTTCGACCTGTTCTTCAGCCAGCCGGAGCCGCGGCAGGAACAATCTGAAGCCGACAGCAACGATGTTTCGGAGGACGCGGATCAATCTCCATCATCTGGTGAGGCCAGCGATGCAAGCGGCGGTTCGCCTCCCGCAGAATTGGGCCCCCTCGCGAGGATGCTGCTGTCGCAGGATCGCAACGCGATCACCGCCGCGATCGCCAGCGCCTCAGGTGCGGCCTCCCTGTCCGACATCCGCTACTCCACCCAGCGCGGCATCTTCTCCAGCCGCATCCTCGACGCCATGGGGCTCCAGCGGCTACGCGACGATCTCGACGAGCTGACCCCGACCAATCCCGCACTGGCCGAGCGGCTTCGCGCCGCGCTCGATGCCTTGCGCGAAGCCGTTCGCGACACCGTCGCGCAGGGGCTTGCGCTCTATGCCCGCGAGGAGGCTGAAAACCTCCGCAACGAGATTCTGCGCAACGCGCCGCTTGCCCGCATCGAGCGGCGCCATGTCGCGGAGATGCGCGCTCTCATCCGCCAGATCGCACGGCGCCTGCGCGAGCGCTATTCGAAACCACGCAAGCGCCAACGGCGCGGTCATCTCGACGTCCGCCGCACGCTGCGCCGGAACGCCGCCTGGGGCGGCATCCCCTTTCTCACAGCCTGGAAGCGCAAGCATCGCGACCGGCCGAAGATCGTGGCGCTCTGCGATGTCTCGGGCTCAGTCGCGCAGGTCTCGGATTTCTTCCTGCTCCTGATCCATTCGCTGCACGAGGTCGTCGACGACGTCCATTCCTTCGCCTTCTCCTCGCATCTGATCGAAGTCAGCGACATCCTTGAATCGAAACCGCCGGAAGAGGCGATGGCCGAGATCATGTCCAAGGTCGGCTTCGGCTCCTCCGACTACGGCTCTTCGCTGGTCGATTTCGAGAAGGAGTTCATGAGCGCGCTGACGCCGCAGACCACGGTGATCGTGCTGGGCGATGCCCGCAGCAACAATCTCGATCCGCGCGCCGACATCCTGCGCCGCATCTCGGAGCGCTCGAAACGGCTGGTGTGGCTCAATCCCGAAGGACGTCTCGCCTGGGGCTTTGGCGATTCCGAGATGCCGCGCTATGCGACCTTCTGCAGCGTGGTGCGCCAGTGCGCGACCGCGCAGCAGCTCGAGCGCGCGGTGTCCGATATTGTGGCGACTTATCAGTAGGCCTTACCCACAGCCGACGTCAGTTTCGCACCAGCTCCGTCTGAGCCACATTGCACTCCCGGAAATGATAGGCGATCTCGTCAAGCGCGCGCTGCTCCCATTCTTGAGCTTGCGCAAGCCAGAAAACCCGGCGCTGGAAATCAAGCGCGGCGCGCTCCCGGCACAGGGATTCCTGACTGCGAATTTCGACCAGTCTGTTCATGCACTCCACTCCTGCCGTGTGAAGCTATTCCCCGCGAATCAGCGTAACAAAATCTCCAACCCTTCGTCTCATGATTTCTGTGCATATTGCGACGCAGAATGGGACAGCAGCGCTTCCCGTGCAGTGCGGTTGTTCGCGGACCAACATCAAGCCCACATCATCAATATGTGATCGAGGCTCCGGACGATCCTAGTGATCGAGCGGTCTTAACTCTTGTGGCGCAATGGCGTGCAGCAATTTGTGAAGAGAAGTTCTAAACACCTCACCGAATTCCCGACTCATTGTCGTCGCACGGTCTTCATGCAGCGCCACTAACAGAGGCGCACGAACGGCACTATGGCTTGAGGCAGCATGAGCAGCGACATCGACTTCGATCTTTCGCCAGACCAATGGGAGGTCCTGAAGGCGCTTCGCAACCCGGTGTCGAACGGTCGCCTTTCCAAGGCCAATCTCATCGAGAGCCTCGTCAAGCTCGGTCTTGTCGTCGTCTGCGACGGCGTCCCGGTCATGACCCCGAATGGACGCAAGGTGCTGGTACGCGGATCGTGTCGGCTGCTAGATCTCGCGGCGTGACGCGGCCACCCGCGTGCGGAACGTGACCGTAGGACCGCAAAATCGCCTGTCCAGTGACCGACGGCACCTCGAACGGTTTCCCGGTGCCGATGCGGATGCCCGGTCGCACCGCAAAAGCGACCAAATAGACCTCCTCCTCAGCGAAAACCGCGACAATCTGGCACGCTAGTTGCTCCTTTCGACGATCGAGACGTCGTCAAAACGGGGGAGTCACCATGTCGACCATTGCCGCGGCCCCGGCCGCCGAGCCAAAGCCGCTCTACACATCGCTGTTCGTCCAGGTCCTGGCCGCGCTGATCCTCGGCATCATCCTGGGTGTGGCCGCGCCGGATTTTGCCATCTCCCTCAAGATCCTTAGCGACGCCTTCCTGAAGCTGATTTCGATGATCGTGGCGCCGATCGTGTTCTGCGTCGTCGTGCACGGCATTGCCGGCGCGGGCGACCTCAAGAAGGTCGGACGGGTCGGCGTCAAGGCGCTGGTCTATTTCGAGGTGATGACCACAGTCGCGCTCGTGGTAGGTCTCATCCTGGCCTACACTTTCGGCCCCGGCCACGGCATGAACATCGATCCCTCGACGCTGGACGCCAAGGCCCTCAATACCTATGCCGATAACGCCCACAAGCTTCAGGGCGGCGGCATCGGCTCCTTCCTCCTCAACGTAATCCCGAGCACCTCGTTCGACGCGTTGTCGCGCAACGACGTGCTCCAGGTGCTGTTCTTCGCCGTGCTGTTCGGCGTAGGCCTCGCACTGGTCGGCGGCGAGAAAGGCAAGCTCGTCACGTCGATGATCGATGCCGCCTCGACCGTGCTGTTCCGCGTCATGGGGCTTATCGTCCGCGTTGCTCCACTCGGCGTGCTCGGCGCAGTCGCCTACACCGTCGGCAAATACGGCGTCGGCTCGCTCAAGCAGCTCGTCTCACTGGTGGCGCTGTTCTACGTCTCGGTCGGCATCTTCGTGCTGGGCGTGCTCGGCGGCGTCATGGCGCTCGCCGGCATCAACATCCTCAAATTCCTCGCCTACCTGCGCGAGGAGTTGACCATCGTGCTCGCGACCGCCTCGTCCGACGCCGTGCTGCCGCAGATCATGAAGAAGCTGGAGCGGATGGGCGTGAAGGATTCCGTCGTCGGCCTCGTCATCCCGACCGGATATTCCTTCAACCTCGACGCCTTCTCGATCTACCTCACGCTCGCAGTCGTTTTCATCGCGCAGGCGACCAACACGCCGCTGTCCTTCGGCGATCTCCTGCTGGTGCTCGGCGTCTCCCTGATCACCTCGAAGGGCGCGCATGGCGTGCCGGGCTCCGCGATCGTGATTCTGGCGGCGACGCTGAACGCGGTGCCGAGCATCCCTGCGATCGGCCTCGTGCTGGTTTTGTCGGTCGACTGGTTCATCGGCATGGCTCGCGCGGTCGGCAACCTCACCGGCAATTGCGTTGCGACCGTGGTTGTGGCCGCCTGGGAAGGCGACCTTGACCGCGCCAAGGCGGCCAAGGTGCTCGACGGTGGCGAGCTTGTGGACGTGACGGCGGGGTAATGACCGCCGTTCAGTCATTCCACTGGAGGAGCGGCGTTCCATGCGCCCTCCTCCAGACGGAGAGGAAACGCGGAAACCAGGAGTGGGCCACGGCCCCCTTGTAAGCCCAGGTGCGATATTTCAGGCCCTGTTCCGAGATCAGTTCCTGATAGCCGCCGTGGACCTCGGTCGCGGTGCGAATGTCCTTCAGAATTCCCTGGGCGCAGGATCGGTAGGTATCGCTCCCCGAGAATTCGTCATAATCCAGCATGCGATCCGCGAACTCGACGTTGAACGTCGGCCAGGAGGAACGTCCCTGGTAGGCGGGAGCCGCGATCTTGTGGATCATCTTGTTCCGCGGACTATCCGCGGACACCAGGAAGTGGAATGTGCTGGGGATGCGAAAGCGCGGCTCCGCAATGATCAGATCCGCCGTGGCCGCGAACAGCGCGCGCTCGGCCGGCTCGCTCATATCCCAGAAGCCGCGATGCACACTGGCGAAATCCAGCGCGACCGAGGACGCCGGCGAGCCCGTGGGGCCGTCCAGGGAATGCCTGATATAGCCGTCCTTGCCGAACAGGCGGAGCAGGTCCCTCTTGTACTGCTCCAGGTCGCGTCCGAGCCGCCGCTTCAGCTCGTTCTCGTCGACGATTCCGAGCTGCACGCCCCACACGAACGTCGTGTAGACGCAGGCATTGGTGACGAAACGCCTGCGCTCGGCGCGCGTGTCGGTTGCCGCGGAGCGCGGAGCACTGGCGTCGCACAGCAAATAGGTGGAGCCATCATCATTGAACGGTTCGAGCTCGCTTGCGAGCTGGAGGATCGCACGCTTCAGATCGCCGCAATATTCGGCCAGCAGCAGGCGGCCGGCATGCGCGCATTGCGACATCGCCAGATAGGATGACGCTCTCTCCTCGGCCGAGATCATCTGCCGCAGGCCGGCCAGAATGCCGAGCAGCGTATCCGAAGGGCGCGAGAAATAGTTCACGCCGAGATACCGGGCGCGCCCGGCCGGGACGATGGTCGTCGTGACGACGTTGGCGCGAACCGCTTCCAGCAGCAGCCGGACGCTCTTGTCGAGCAGACGAGCCCGGCGCACCGCATCCTGCGAATCCATGATGGTGTCGGGATCGAGGACGTCGGGATAGAACCAGGCGAAGTCGCGCGGATAGTACGCAGAGGCGTGCGGCGCGCCGGTGACGAGAAAGGACTCAGATACCGCAAAGGCACTGTCCATCGAGTGCCGGTAAAGGTCCTCGATGGACGTGAACGGATGATGCGACTTCCTCAGGAATCGATCACCGAGAAAGTTCACCGCCTGAAGCGCGTTGGCAACGAAGGTCGCCGTCAGGCCTTGGTAAAACCGGTTTCCGCGATGGGATGGAGAAGAGATGCCGCTGTTCATAGGCGCCGTCGAATGGGTCTCGTGGTCCGGCGGGAGGCCGTCGCGGCTCCAGACCTGTCTGATTCGTGTCTCTATCCCGTGACTTGCGGGCTCAGTTTAGCCTTCCCGCGGCCGAAAGTTCTCGATCACGCGCAGCAACACCCGCGCGCCGGCGTCGGCATCGGCGAGCTCGACATGCTCGTCCGGGTGATGGCTGATGCCGCCGCGGCAGCGGACGAAGATCATGGCGACATCGGCAATATCGATCATGGCCATGCCGTCATGCCCGGCCCCGCTCGGCAGCTCGAAGACGGAAAAACCTTCCGCTTTGATCGCCTGCGCGATCTGCTCCTTGAGCCAGGGCGCACAAGGCGCGGTGCGGTTCTCGTGGGTGACGTCGAGCTGAAGCGTCAATTGACGCCGCTTTGCGATGGCTTCGATTTGCCTGACGGCATCGGCGACCGCGCGCTTGCGGTGCATGTCGGTCGGCGCCCGCATGTCGATGGTGAACGACACCTCGCCCGGAATGACGTTGGTCGCGCCGGGCCTCGCCTGGATGTAGCCGACGGTGCCGACCAGCCCGCCTTCGTCGGTGCGGCAAAACTGCTCGATCGCGCCGATGCATTCGGCCGCGCCCGCCAACGCATCGCGCCGGAGCGCCATCGGCACCGTGCCCGCGTGCCCCGCCATGCCGGTCAGCCGCGCGGCAAGCCGTGTCGCGCCCGCGATCGCGGTGACCACCCCGACGGGCAGGTTTTGTGCTTCCAGCACCGGCCCTTGCTCGATGTGCAGCTCGAGATAGGCAAGCAGCTCGCGCCGGGCCCGAGCGGCCGCGCCGATATGATCGGGATCGAGCCCGAACTGCACCAGCGCATCGCGCATGGCGACGCCATCGCTGTCGCGTGTGTTGAGGACGCTTTCGTCAAAAGTGCCGGCTACCGCGCGGCTGCCGAGCAGGGTCGAGGCAAAGCGCACCCCTTCCTCATCCGCAAAACCGACGATTTCGATCGCGAACGGGAGGCGCTTGCCGCGACGGTTGAGATCGGCGACGCAGGCGATCGCCGTGATCACGCCCAGTGGCCCGTCCCATTTGCCGGCATCGCGGACGGTGTCGTAGTGCGAGCCGAGCATCAGGCAAGGCGCGCCCGGCCGCTCACCTTCGTAGCGCCCGCAGACATTGCCGATCGCGTCGAGACGCGCACTCATGCCGGCGTCGCGCATCCAGCTCAGGATGAGGTCCGCCGCCTTGCGCAGCTCGCTGGTCAGATAGACGCGGGTGAGCTTGTCGCCTTCTTCCGAGATCGCCGCGAGCTCGTTGATCCCTCGCACGATCTCTTCGCCGAGCGAACCATTCTGAACGGCGTTACCAGCAGCCATCTCGGCGAGCTTTCCATCTCTTGGGACCGCGGCGACGGCGGTCCTGGCGGCAATCGATTCAAGTTCGGTGCCAGCGAAATCACGCTGCCGACGCCGGTCCAAGCAGCGCGTGGTTAGCATGGAATGCCGCCGCCGGCAGACCGCCCGGCCCTCGTCATGCACATGTTCAAGCCGGGTAAGACCTGCTTAACTCCATTGCATACAACTATAAAATAATGCCTATAATTTCATCTGCTGCTTTCATGCTCAGGTTCGGAACACATGAAATAACAATATATTTCCAACGACTTATTCGGAAATGCTCCCTCAATAGCCTCTGGCACGAAGCTTGCGACAATTGATCCCGGGCTCCGCCAGACCGGCGCAGCGAGATGAGGCGGTGCATCCGCCAAGGGGAGCAAGCAATGGAATTTGGCAGGATCTCACGACGTCATTTGTTGCAGGGCGGTGCGGCCGTCACCCTCGGTGCGGCGACGGGCATTCGTCCCGTCTTCGCGGCCGAGACCACCATCGGATTCATCTACGTCGGCTCGCGCGACGACTATGGCTACAACCAGGCGCATGCGCAGGGCGCGGCGGCGCTGAAGAAGATTCCCGGCCTCAAAGTCGTGGAAGAAGAGAAGGTGCCCGAGACCGACGCGGTCGAGAAGACGATCGAGTCCATGATCAATCTCGACGGCGCCACCCTGCTCTTCCCGACCTCGTTCGGTTACTACAATCCGCACATGGTCAAGATGGCCAACAAATTCCCGAAGCTGCACTTCGAGCATTGTGGCGGCCTGTGGAGCGACAAGGACCCGAAGAACGCCGGCAGCTATTTCGGCTATATCGATGAAGCCCAGTACATCTCGGGCATCGTCGCCGGCTATAGCTCCAAGAGCGGCAAGCTCGGCTTCGTCGCCGCCAAGCCGATCCCGCAAGTGCTGCGCAACATCAACGCATTCGCGCTCGGCGCGAGGCTTGCCAATCCCAAGGCCACCACGCAGGTCATCTTCACCGGTGACTGGTCGATGCCGGTCAAGGAAGCCGAGGCCACCAACAGCCTGATCGATCAGGGCGTCGACGTCCTCACTTGCCATGTCGACGGTCCGAAGACCATGGTCGAGAACGCCGCGCGTCGGGGCGCCATGGTGTGCGGCTATCACGTCAACCAGTCGCCGCTCGCGCCGAAGGCGTATCTCACGGGCGCCGAGTGGAACTGGGAAGCGCTGTACCCCAAATTCGTCAAGATGATCGCCGCCGGCGAGAGCATCCCGAACTTCTATCGCGGCGGCCTCAAGGAAGAGATCGTCAAGACCTCGCCCTATGGCGAAGCGGTCTCCGCCGAGGCGCGCAAGCACGCCGACGACGTCAAGGCCAAGTTCTTGTCCGGTGACGGCTACGCCATCTTCAAGGGAGGGCTGGTCGACAACAAGGGCAAGACGGTGATCGCGGCCGGCACCGATCGCGGCCAGAAGGACCCCGAACTCGAGAAGATGGACTATCTCGTGGAGGGCGTGGTCGGGGCGACTTCGTGACGGCGGAAGCTGCGGATCCCGTTGAAGCGGTCGGGACAGTTGCCCCGGCCGCCGATCCGGGATTCCTCCAGCGTCACGGCGGAGCGATCGAATATATCCTGATCCCGGGCGCGGCGCTGGCCGGCGCGCTCGTGGTCTTCGGCATCTTCGTCGCGATGTTCGGCAAGAACCCGCTCGACCTCTATTTCTACATGTACTACGGCGCGTTCGGCACCTGGTTCTCATGGCAGAACACGCTGACGCGCGCGGCGCCGCTGATCCTCACCGCGCTCTGCACGGCGCTGCCTGCGCAGCTCGGCATGGTCATCATCGGCGGCGAAGGCGCACTCCTGATCGGCGCGCTGTCGGCAACCGGCGCAGCACTGGTGCTTCAGGGCATGCCGCCGCTGATCGTTCAGATCGCCATGGTCGTCGGCGGCGTGATCGGCGGTGGCCTGTGGGTCATGCTTTCGGGCGCGCTGCGGCAATATCGCGGCGTCAACGAGACGATCTCGAGCCTGCTGCTCGTCTACATCGCGCTCGCGGTCCTCAACCATCTCGTCGAAGGCGCGATGCGCGACCCCGCCAGCCTCAACAAGCCGTCGACCCGCGAGATCGGCGCGGCCAACATGATCGGATCGATACCTGGCACCGACGTGCATTGGGGTCTGGTGTTCGGCCTGATCGCCGCGATTGCCGCCTATATCCTGATCTATCACACCGTGTTCGGCTTCGCCGCGCGCGTTGCCGGCGGCAACATCCGCGCTGCGAAGATTGTCGGCCTCAATGTCAGCAAGTTGATCCTGACCATCTGCTTCCTTGCCGGCGGCGCCGCGGGCCTTGCCGGCATGGTCGAGGTCGCCGCCGTGCAGGGGCGCACCAACGCCAACCTCGCCGCGGGCTACGGCTTCACAGGGATTCTCGTCGCCTTCCTGGCGCGGCAAAATCCGCTCGCCATTATCCCCGTCGCGATCCTGCTCGGGGGTATCAGCGCCAGCGGCGGGCTGTTGCAGCGCCGCCTCGGATTGCCGGATGCATCCGTGCTGGTGCTGCAAGGCATCATCTTCGTCTTCGTGCTGGCCAGCGATGCGCTCTATGGCCGCATCGGGTTTCTGAAGGGAAAGTCCTGAGATGGCAGACGGCTCGATCGGACTCTGGACCGTCCCACTCGCCGTGCTCGGCGGCGCCATTCGCGTCTCGACGCCGTTCCTGTTCGTGAGCCTGGGCGAATGCATCACCGAGCGCTCCGGCCGCATCAATCTCGGCCTCGAGGGCACGCTGGTGATGGGCGCGATGAGCGCCTACGGCATTTCCTACCTCACGGGATCGCCGTGGCTGGGCGTGCTCGCCGCTGGCATTACCGGCGCGCTTCTGGGCGCCCTGCATGCCGGCATCTGCTCACTGCCGCGCGTCAACGACATTGCGGTCGGCATCGCGCTGATGCTGTTCGGCACCGGCCTAGCTTTCTATCTCGGCAAACCGTTGATCGAGCCGACAGCGCCTCGACTGCCGGCAATCGATTTCGGCTGGTGGAGCGACATTCCGCAGGTACGGGCGGCCCTACGGGTCAACGTGCTGTTCCTGATCGGCGTCGCGCTCGCGCCAATTCTCTACTGGGCCTTCCGGACCACGCGCTGGGGCCTCCTGATCCGCACCGCCGGCGAGAGTTCGGACGCTGCGCGTGCGATGGGCCACTCCGTGCTGCTGATCCGCCTGCGCGCGACCATGGTTGGCGGCTTCCTCGCCGGCATCGGCGGTTCGTTCCTGTCGCTGTTCTATCCCGGAAGCTGGAACGAGGGCCTGTCCTCGGGCCAAGGCATCACGGCCGTGGCGCTCGTGATCTTCGCACGCTGGGACCCCTTGCTGTGTCTGTGGGCCTCGCTCGCCTTCGGCGGCGCCGCGGCGCTGGGCCCGGCGCTGCAATCGGTCGGCGTCACCTCCGGCTACCACCTCTTCAACGCAGCACCCTACATCCTGACGCTGGCGATCATGATCATCACCTGCTCGCCGAAACGCACGCTGACCGGAGCCCCGGCCGAACTCTCGATCACACGGTAACACGCGACACGCAAAGAGGTCGTCCATGCCCGAGCGCTACCTCAAGTCCGAGCCCTATGCCTGGCCTTACAACGGTGATCTCCGTCCCGAGAACACCGCGCTGATCATCATCGACATGCAGACCGATTTCTGCGGTGTCGGCGGTTATGTCGACAAGATGGGCTATGACCTGTCGCTGACCCGGGCGCCGATCGAACCCATCAAGAAGCTGCTCGCTGCGATGCGCGCACAGGGCTTCCACATCATCCATACCCGCGAGGGCCATCGCCCCGATCTCTCCGATCTGCCCGCCAACAAGCGCTGGCGTTCCCGGCAGATCGGCGCCGGCATCGGCGATCCCGGCCCCTGTGGCCGCATCCTGGTGCGCGGAGAGGCCGGGTGGGACATCATCCCGGAGCTCGCGCCGCTGCCCGGCGAACCGATCATCGACAAGCCCGGCAAGGGCTCGTTCTGCGCCACCGATCTGGAGCTGATCCTGCGCGTGCGCGGTATCGAGAACATCGTGCTCACCGGGATCACCACCGACGTTTGCGTTCACACCACCATGCGTGAGGCGAACGACCGCGGCTTCGAATGCGTGCTGTTGCACGATTGCTGCGGCGCGACCGACAGGAGCAATCACGAGCACGCACTGAAGATGATCAAGATGCAGGGCGGCGTATTCGGTGCGGTCTCGACCTCCGACGCCTTCATCGGAGCGATTTCGTGATCGTCGGCGAAACGCCACCGCCATCAGGCGCCTTCGGCGTCGACGCGATCGCCATGACCATGCGCTTCGGTGATTTCGTGGCGCTGGACAATATCGCGCTGAAAGTGCGGCCGGGTTCGTTCCATGCGCTGCTCGGGGAGAACGGCGCCGGCAAGTCGACCCTCGTCAAATGCATCATGGGTTACTATCACGCCACCGAGGGCGACATCCTCGTCGGGGGCCGCGAGCAGGCGATCGGCAATCCGAAGGACGCCCACGCCCTCGGCCTCGGCATGGTCTACCAGCATTTCACCCTGGTGCCGGCGATGACGGTCGCCGAAAATCTGGTGCTGGCGCGCGATGACGTGCCGGCCGTCGTGAACTGGCCGAAAGAGATGAAGGAGCTCGAGGCCTTTCTCGCGCGCATGCCGTTCAAGGTCCCGCTCAGCGCAAAAGTCTCCGACATCTCCGCGGGCGAACGGCAGAAGTGCGAGATCCTCAAGCAGCTCTACCTGAGGCGTCGCTTCCTGATCCTGGACGAGCCGACATCAGTGCTGACGCCTGCGGAAGCCGACGAAGTGCTCGGCATGCTCCGCGACATGGTCGTCAAGGGCGAGCTGACCATCCTGATGATCACGCACAAATTCCGCGAGGTCATGGCCTTCGCCGACGACGTCACGATCCTGCGCCGCGGCAAGCTCGCCGGCGCCGGCAAGGTTTCCGAACTGACGCCGGACGCGATGGCGCGCACCATGATCGGCGCCGAGGAGCTGACGGTGCAGCCGCCGCGCACCGGTGAGGCCGGCAAGGCGAGGCTGGAGCTGACGAAGATGCGCGCGCGCGACGACGCCGGCGCCATCGCCGTGCATGACGTCTCCCTCACGGTCCGTGCCGGCGAGATCGTCGGCATCGCCGGCGTCTCCGGCAACGGCCAGCGCCAGCTCGTCGAGGTGCTGGCCGGGCAGCGCGCAGCCGAGAGCGGCGAGATCCGTGTCGCCGGCGATCCCTATCACGCCAGCCGCGAGGAGATGCGGCGGCACAATATGTCACTCCTGCCGGAGGAGCCACTGAAGAACGCCTGTGTCGGCGGCATGAGCGTCGCCGACAACATCGCCTTCCGCGAGTTCGACCGCGCGCCTTTCGCGAGCCTCGGCTGGTGGCTCAACCGCGGCGCCTTCCGCGTCGACGCCGGGAAGAAGATCGCCCAGTACAAGATCAAGACCCGCACGCCTGACACGCCGATCTCGGCATTGTCGGGCGGCAATGTCCAGCGCGCCGTGCTGGCCCGCGAGCTCGGCGGCGACGTCGAGGTGCTGATCGCAGCCAATCCCTGTTTCGGGCTCGATTTCGCAGCGGTGGCGCAAATCCATGCCGAGATCATGGCCGCGCGTAACCGCGGCGCCGCGGTGCTGTTGGTCAGCGAGGACCTCGACGAACTCCTTGAACTCTCCGATCGGCTGGTGGTGATGTTCCACGGCGAATTCGTGTATGAAGCACGGACCAGCGAAGCCGATCTGACCGTTGTCGGCCGGCATATGGCGGGGCATTGACCAGGGAAGAGCGATGAGCGGCGGGTCCGAGCGCGACGAGCACTTCCTCCGCCTTTCGTTTGCGGTCGCCCGCCGTTCCCTCACCCACGGCAATCATCCCTTCGGTTGCATCGTCGTCGATGCTGAAGGCAAGGTGCTGATCGAGGCCGAGAACGGCTACATGCCGGATCACGACGGCACCGCGCATGCCGAGCGCCTCGCCGCCACGCAGGCCTGCCGCACGCTCGGACGCGAGGTGTTGGCGAAGGCCACGCTCTATTCCTCCGCCGAGCCCTGCGCGATGTGCGCCGGCGCGATCTACTGGGCCGGCATCGGTCGTGTCGTCTATGGGCTCAGCGAGCACCGCCTGCGCGGCATCACCGGCGATCATCCGGAGAACCCGACGCTCGACCTGCCCTGTCGCGAGGTCTTTGCCAGTGGCCAGCGGCCGACAGAGGTTGCGGGGCCGCTGCTCGAAGACGAGGCCGAAGCGCTGCACGATGGCGTGTGGACGAAGTAGCAAACACCAATTCAATTTCGTAGAGCGCGCCGACGGCTCATCCCCTACGTTCCTACCCACAAACGAAGATGACGCCGCGGAGGTTTGACGCGGCGCCATCGTCGTTCACCTGAAGCGTGTCAGGTGGCTAGAACTTCACAGTGACACCGGAGTAGAGCGAGGACTCGGTGCAGGAGCCGGTGCTCACCCTCGCGCCACCGGCCAGGGTGGTGCAGGCCACGGCGTTGTTGTGATCGAGGCCGAACTTGTTCTGCCAATAGCGGTAGGCGACCCAGACGTCCACGAAGTGCGAGTACTTCTCACCCCAAACCGCCTTCGAAGCATCGAGGGTCAGGCGGATCGGCTCGGAGTTGAACTCGACCTTGGTGGGATAGACGCCGTTGGCGACGCTGGCGGGAAGCGGCTCAGTGTCGGTGCCCTTCTTGCCGTACCACGCCGCGCGGCCGCTGATCGAGAAATACTGCATGTTCTGCGGCAGGAAGCCGAGGTCCATATAGTAGTTGGTTTCGATCGCCCAGGTCGGCTTGAACGACGTGTTGCCGTCGGCAATACACGGAGCGGACCAACCGGCGCCGCACTGCGAGAAGGAGTTGTGGTTGGCGAACTCCCAGTACACGAGCGGCGCGACGTTGAAGTAGCCCTTATAGGGAAGATCGAAGGCGAACTGCAGACCGGCGACGACGTCGCGCTTGGCGGCGCCGAAATACCGGTTCTCCGTGTTGGCATCCATGCCAACCTCGAACGAGATGTTATGCAGCGGGCCCTGCGTGAAGGCCTTGGTGTTGAAGATCTCATTCCAGCCGAAGGTCGAGCGGAAAAGGCCGTAGATTTCTGTCGCGCCGGCACAGCTCGTCGGCGTCGCTGCGAAGCCCGCAGCCGGCGAAACGACCACGCCTGTGGCGGTACACGGGCCTGCCGGATCGTTGTGGTCCGACTTGAACATCGAGATGGTGAAGAAATTGGTGCCGTAGGTCCAGGCATCGAAGTGGGTGAAGGAGTAGACCTGCTTCGTCGTCTTGGCGTTGATCACGCCGTTGGTGTTGGTGAACGCACCGGGCTGCGAGGCATTGAAGATATAGGAGAAGGTGACGCGGTCGTCGATCACCAGGAAGAACGGAAGGTCGGCCGCTTTCTTGGCAGCCTTGACCGGCAGATCCGCCGCCTGCGCCAGGCCACTGGTAGCAACCGTAGCAAGTGACAGCGCGCCTGCTGCAATTGCCTTGAAACGAAACGACATCCTGAATACCCCCAAGTTTGGACACGTAAAAATGAACGTCCCTTGGGTGCGACACTTGCGCCGATCTCCCGGAGTGAGAAGCCTCAACTTGTTTCAAGGTATGCCGCTTGTTTGCACAGGGCGCTGCGTTTCACCGGCGGATTTGGAAGGCCAAAGTCACCGCCACGCCGTCGGGCGAGAGTGGCCATTGCCGGATATTCCCATTTGATTTCGCTCGCCTTTTCATGTCGGCCGGACAATGCAGACAAGATGGGCGGGAGCCACTGTCGAGGTGTTCGCAAATGCATACGCTCGATGGCGCGTCTCTGCTCAACTTCACGCCAAGCCTGCATAGCGGGTTCCGATTTGGCTTGAGCCGTCACAAATTTGCAACAGGCGTTACACGCAAGCCGTGACTGCCAAGGCTGCTCGGAAGGTATCTGAGGACGATCGCCACTGGCGAGAGCCGCGACTCGCCGACACCTCGTGCTGCCGAAGCGTTGAGCAAGGGATGACGCTTTTTCACACCTTACGCGGCGGTTCAAACTAGCTCAGTATTGAGGCACTTCTCCCCATGCAAGCGCATCAGCGAATGTTGGACTCAACGACTAACGGCCTGCATTCCGGCGAGTCCCCGCTCCTCAGGACGATCGGGCTTACCAAGCGCTATGGGGATTTCCTCGCCAACGACGCCATCGACATCGATATCTGGCCAACGGAAATCCACGCGCTGCTGGGCGAGAACGGTGCCGGCAAGTCGACGCTGGTCAAGGCGATTTACGGGCTGATCCAGCCCAGCGCCGGCCAGATTTGTTGGCAGGGCCAGCCGATCGTGCTGTCCGGTCCCTCGGAGGCGCGCAGCCGCGGCATCGGCATGGTGTTCCAGCATTTCTCGTTGTTCGACAATCTCACCGTCGCCGAGAACGTTGCGCTCGGCCTCGACGGGAAAGAATCTTTCAAGGACATGTCGGCGCGGCTTGAGCAGGTGTCGAAGACTTATGGTCTGTCGCTCGATCCTAAACGCGAGGTCTGGCAATTGTCGGTCGGCGAGCGCCAGCGCATCGAGATCGTCCGCGCGCTGATGCAGGATCCGCAATTCCTGATCCTTGACGAGCCCACCGCGGTGCTGACGCCACAGGAAGCCGACCAGCTCTTCGTCGTGCTGGAGCGGCTCAAGGCCGAAGGTCGCGCCATCCTCTATATCAGCCACAAGCTCGAAGAGGTGAAGCGCCTGTGCGACACGGCAACGATCCTGCGCGGCGGCAAGAAGGTGGAGACCTGCAATCCCAGGCTTGAGACCGCCGCTTCGCTCGCGCGCATGATGGTCGGCGGCGAGATCAAGGAGGTGAAGGCGGCCGCCGGCCGGCAGACCACGGTGCCGCGCCTCGTCGTCAACGATCTCTCGCTCGCCCCCGGCGAGGCGCATGGCGTGCGGCTCGAGCACATCTCGTTCGAGTTGAAAGGCGGCGAGATCCTCGGCATCGCCGGGGTCGCCGGCAACGGCCAAGACGAACTGTTCGCCGCGCTGTCCGGCGAACGCCTGTCGAAGGATCCCGGCACGATCGTGATCGAAGGCCTTGCTGCCGGCCATCTCTCGATCACGCAGCGCCGCAAGCTCGGCGCGGCTTTCGTTCCCGAGGAGCGGCTCGGCCACGGCACCGCGCCGCGCATGAAACTTTCGGAGAATGCGCTGCTCACCGGGCACGCCGCCAGCGGCATGGTCCATCACGGCTTCATCGATACTGCGGCCACCCTGAAGACGGTCGACCGCGCAACCGAGACCTTCGACGTCCGCAAGGCCAAGCGCGATCCGGAAGCAGCATCCCTCTCCGGCGGCAATTTGCAAAAATTCATCGTGGGACGCGAGATCCTGCGCAATCCCGCGGTACTGGTGGTGAGCCAGCCGACCTGGGGCGTCGACGCCGGTGCGGCCGCCGTCATCCGCCAAGCGCTGCTTGATCTCGCAACCGCAGGCGCTGCCGTGCTCGTGACCAGCCAGGACCTCGACGAACTCGCGGAAATCGCCGACCGCATCGCGGTGATGTTCCATGGCCATCTGTCCGCACCGCTCGCCACCAGCGAGGCGACGCGCGAAAAACTCGGCCTGTTGATGGGCGGCAGCACGCTGGAGCCGAAGGAGGCCGCGCATGCAGTTGGTGCTTGAGAAGCGCGCCGAGCGCTCCAACACGATCGCGCTGATCTCTCCGCTGATCGCGATCGGCCTCACGATCGTGACCATGGTCATCCTGTTCGCTATCCTTGGCAAGAATCCGCTGCTCGCGCTGCACGCGTATTTCATCGCGCCTTTGACCGACAGCTATTCGCTGCAGGAAATCGCGGTGAAGGCGACACCGTTGGTGATGATCGCAATCGGGCTGTCGCTCTGCTATCTCGCCAATGCCTGGAACATCGGTGCCGAAGGGCAATTCCTGATCGGAGCGGTCGCCGGAAGCTGGATTGCGGTGAAGACGCAGGGCACCGACGCCGGCGTCTGGGTGCTGCCGGTCATGCTCGTGCTCGCCGCCGCCGCAGGCGCGCTCTACGCGCTGATCCCCGCAATCTGCAAAGTGAAGTTCGGCGCCAGCGAGATCCTGACCAGCCTGATGCTGGTCTATGTCGCCGATCTCTTCCTCGACTATCTCGTGCGCGGTCCCTGGCGCGATCCACACGGCTTCAATTTCCCGACCACGGCCGAGTTCGATCCTGTCGCGACGGTGCCGCTGCTGATCGAAGGCGGCAGGCTGCATCTGGGCTCGATCATCGCCCTACTCGTCGTCGCGGCAGCCGTAATCCTGCTCGGACGCACCATCAAGGGCTTCGAGATCCGTGTGGTGGGCGCCGCGCCGCGCGCGGCGCGGTTCGGCGGCTTCAATTCCAACCAGTTGATCATCCTGACCTTCGCCGTCTCCGGCGCGCTGGCGGGCCTCGCCGGCATCATCGAGGTCGCGGGTCCGGTCGGGCATCTCCAGCCCGGCATCTCGCCGGGTTACGGTTTTACGGCGATCATCGTCGCCTTTCTCGGCCGGTTGAACCCGCTTGGAATATTAATTGCAGGCCTTTTTCTCGCGTTGACCTTTATCGGCGGCGAGCAGGCGCAGATCGCGATGAAGATCCCGTTGGACGTCACCAAGGTTTTTCAGGGCATTCTGCTGTTCTACGTGCTCGCCTGCGATTCCCTCATTCTCTATCGCTTCAAGCTGGTCTTCCCGAACCGACAGGTGCCTCGTGGAGCTGGTTGAAGCCATCATCCTCGCGGTGCTCGCCGCCTCGACGCCGCTCCTGATCGCGGCGACCGGCGAGCTCGTGACCGAACGATCCGGTGTGCTCAATCTCGGCGTCGAGGGCATGATGATCGTGGGCGCCGCATGTGGCTTTGCCGGTGCGTGGCTGACCGGCTCGATCTTCATCGGCGCACTGTTCGGCATCGTCGCCGGCACCTTGATGTCACTGGTCTTCGCGCTGATGGCGCTCGGGCTTGCGGTCAACCAGGTTGCAACAGGGCTGGCGCTGACCATCCTGGGCGTCGGACTCTCCGGCCTGATCGGCGCCGGTTTCGTCGGCGAGCGCATCACGCCGGCGCTGCATCTCGACATTCCCGGTCTCACGAATATCCCGCTGGTCGGCCGCGTGTTCTTCGGCGAGGACGCCTTCGTCTATTTCTCGCTGGCGCTGGTCATCGGCGTCTGGTGGTTCCTGTACCGCACGCGGTCAGGATTGATCCTGCGCGCCTGCGGCGACAACCATGTCTCCGCGCATGCGCTCGGCTATCCCGTGCTGCGCATCCGCACCTTAGCGGTCATGTTCGGCGGCGCCTGCGCCGGACTTGCCGGTGCCTATCTGCCGCTCGCCTATACGCCGTTCTTCATTCCGGGCATGACCGCAGGCCGCGGCTGGATCGCGCTGGCGCTGGTGGTGTTCTCGTCCTGGCGGCCGGGCCGCCTCGTGGTCGGCGCGTATCTGTTCGGCGCGGTGACGATCCTGCAGCTGCACGCGCAGGGCTGGGGCGTCGGCATTCCCTCGCAGTTGATGTCGGCGCTGCCTTACCTTGCGACCGTCATCGTCCTGGTCCTGCTCTCCCGCGCGCGCACGGGCGGATCCACCGCACCGGCTGCGCTTGGCACCGTGTTCGTGCCTGACCGCTAGCGTTTCATTTCCGGGGCGGGCGCGATGGGGCGCGCACGTTGCGGATCGTGGCTTTCCCCTGATGTTTGGAGATTGATGATGAGGAAATCACTTCTTGCGCTGACTGCCGGGCTCTTGCTTGCCGGGAGCGTCAGTGCAGCCTCCGCCGCCGACAAGCTGAAAGTCGGATTTATCTACCTCGGCCCGGTCGGTGACCTCGGCTGGACCTATCAGCATGAGCTGGCACGCCAGGCCCTGGTGAAGGAGCTCGGCGACAAGATCGAGACCACTTTTCTCGAAAACGTGCCTGAGGGCCCCGACGCCGAACGCTCCATCGAGCAGCTCGTCCGCGCCGGCAACAAGCTGATCTTCACCACCTCGTTCGGCTACATGGATCCGACGCTGAAGGTCGCGAAGAAATATCCGAACGTGCATTTCGAGCACGCGACCGGATACAAGCGCAACCCGAACATGTCGACCTATTCGGCCAAATGGTTCCAGGGCCGCTACATCCAGGGCCTGATCGCGGCCAAGATGTCGAAGTCCGGCGTGCTCGGCTATATCGGCTCGTTCCCGATTCCCGAGGTCGTCTCCGGCATCAACGCGACGATCCTCGCCGCGCAGACCATCAACCCGAACATCAAGGTCAAGATCATCTGGGCCAACACCTGGTTCGACCCGGGCAAGGAGGCCGACGCCGCCAAGGCGCTGATCGACCAGGGCGCGGATGTGATCATGCAGCACACCGATTCGCCCGCGGCAATGCAGATCGCCAGCGAACGCGGCAAGCTCGCCTTCGGCCAGGATTCCGAGATGATCAAGTTCGGGCCGAAGACCCAGCTGACCTCGATCCTCGATACCTGGGGTCCCTACTACATCGCCCGGGTCAAGGCCGAGCTCGACGGAACCTGGAAATCCGAGGACAGCTGGGGCGGCCTCGACAGCCACATGTTCGCGATGGCACCTTACACCAACATGCCTGACGACGTGAAGAAGATCGCCGAGGATGCCCAGGCCGCGATCACCGCGGGCAAGCTGCATCCGTTCAAGTGCCCGGTCCTTGGGCAGGACGGCAAGCCTGTCGAGTGCAAGGGCGGCGCCAATCTCGACGACGGCCAGATCCTCGGCATGAATTTCTATGTCAAAGGCATCGACGACAAGCTGCCGGGCAAGTAGCACGCTTCTTGCTTTGCCTAAATCACCTGCTCCTCCCGGAGGAGGTTTGGAGGGGGTGGCCAGAAGCACCCGGCACTTGTGGTCGCCCCCTCTTTCTATTTTGCTGATTATCCCGCCTGCATCGCCCGCGCCGCGGAACTGTGGCGGCTGATCAGATCGGCGACATCCAGGCCCGGGATCGCTCCGTCGATCACGGCCCATTTCCCCGCCACCATGACCCGATCGGCCCGGTGGGCCCCGCACAGGACGACCGCGGCCAGGGGATCGCCATGGCCGGAGAAGCGTAGCTCGTCGAGCCGGAACAGCGCGAGATCGGCCGCCTTGCCGACGGCGATCTCACCGAGTTCCGGTCGACCGACGCAGGCCGCCGAGCCCTTGGTGGCCCAGCGCAGCGCATCCTTATGACTGACCTTCGTCACCCCGTAGCGCGCCCGCTGTAGCAGGAACGCAGCCCGGACCTCCTGCATCAGGTTCGATCCATCGTTCGAAGCCGATCCGTCGACACCAAGCCCGATGCCGACGCCGGCCTCCTCCATCTCGCAGACGGGGCAGCAGCCCGACGCCAGAAGCTGGTTGCTGCAGGCGCAATGACTGATCGTCGTCTTCGCCTTGCCGAGCCGCTTCATCTCGTCTGCATTGAAGAAGATGCCATGGGCGAGCCACGTCCGCGCATTGAGCCAGCCGCATTGTTCGAGATAGTCGAGCGGACGGCAGCCATACATCTCCTGGCAGAATTTGTTCTCGTCCTCGGTCTCGGCCAGATGGGTATGCAGGCGCACATCGAGCTTGTCTGCGAGATCGGCGGTGGCGCGCATCAGGGACGTCGTCACCGAGAACGGCGAGCAAGGTGCGAGCGCGATCTGCACCATCGCATCCGCGCCGCGCTGGTGATATTTCGCCACCACGCGCGCGCTGTCCGCGAGGATGGTGTCCTCATCCTGCACGACGCTATCAGGCGGCAGGCCGCCGTCGCGCTGCGACAGGTTCATCGAGCCGCGCGTCAGCAGCACGCGCATACCAAGCCGCCGTGCGACGTCTACCTCGATATCGACGGACTCCTCGAGCCCGGCCGGGAAGACGTAATGATGATCCGTCGTGGTGGTGCAGCCCGACAGCAACAGTTCGGACATCGCCACGGTGACGCCGAGCTCGAGAGCTTCAGCCGTCAGCTTCGCCCACACCGGATAGAGCGCCTGGAGCCAGGGAAACAGCTCGCGGTCCATCGCCGCCGGCAGCGCCCGCGTCAGCGTCTGGTAGAAATGGTGATGGGTGTTGATGAGGCCCGGCAGCACGACGTGGTCGCCAGCATCGAACACCGCGACGTCAGCGGTTGCAGGCGCAGCGCCGGCCGGCACCAGCTCGACGATCCGGCCGCCTCTCACCACGATCCCGCGCTCGGCGCCATCGGCGAGGATAGCCAGGGGATCCCTGATCCAGATCGGCTTTGCGTCGCTCATCAACCTGCTCCTCCTCACATCCGCCGACGACAGACCTGCAAGGCAGGGGCCGGCCTGATTGCACTTTTGCTGCGACTTGTTGTTGCGACTTGGCGCTCATCTTGCAAGACTTTCTCCTGGTTCGATTCACTCGTTGGAAGCGTTGGCGTCGCCATGGACTTGAATACCATCACAGCGGTCGCCCATCCGCAAACGCGCGCGCAGCTGCCCGTTTGGACGCCAGGTGATGCTTGGCTCGCGGGCGGCACCTGGCTGTTCTCGGAGCCGCAAGTTCACCTGACTCGGCTCATCGATCTCACCGACCTGAAATGGCCGGCGCTGACGGTCACCGAGAGCCATCTCAGCATCGCAGCCACCTGCACCGTCGCGCAGCTCGATGGATTCGCCTGCCCACCCGACTGGTTCGCGGCACCGCTGATCAACCAGTGCTGCCGCGCCTTCCTGGCTTCGTTCAAGATCTGGAAGACGGCGACCGTCGGCGGCAATCTCTGCATGTCGCTTCCGGCGGGACCGATGATCTCGCTCACCGCTGCGTTGGACGGCGTCTGCACGATCTGGAAGGCCGGCGGCGGCGAACAGATGATGCCCGTCATCGATTTCGTCATCGGCGACCAACACAACCGTCTGGCGCCGGGGGACCTGCTCCGGCAGATCGATATTCCGATCGCCGCGTTGAAACGTCGTACGGCCTTCCGCCAGATCTCGCTGGCGCCGGTCGGCCGCTCGGCGGCGCTCCTGATCGGCAGTCTGGATGCCGATGGCACGCTGACGCTCACGGTCACCGCCTCGACGGTGCGGCCGATCCGGTTGTCCTTTCGCGAGGTCCCCGACACGAAAGCGCTTCGCGATTCCATCGCGCAGCAGATCACGGACGATCTCTACCATACCGACATCCACGGTAAGCCGCTCTGGCGCAAGCACATGACACTGCGGCTCGCCGAAGAGATCCGCGACGAACTCCTCGGAGCACCGCCGGCATGAGCTTCGAGGTTAATGGCACGACGTTTCCACAGGAGCCGCGCGCCGGCCAGTGCCTGCGCACGTTCCTGCGCGAGCTCGGCCATTTCGGCGTGAAGAAGGGCTGCGACGCCGGCGATTGCGGCGCCTGCACCGTGCTGCTGGACGGCGAGCCGGTGCATAGCTGTCTGATCCCGGCGTTCCGCGCCGACGGGCGCGCGGTCACGACGATCGAAGGCCTCGGCGGTGACAGCGGCGCGCATCCGATGCAGCAGGCTTTCCTCGATGCGCAGGGCTTTCAATGCGGCTTTTGCACCGCCGGCATGATCCTGACCTGTGCCTCGCTGAACCAGGCGCAGCGCACCGATCTCGGCGTCGCGCTGAAGGGCAATATCTGCCGCTGCACCGGCTATCGCGCGATCGAGGACGCGCTGCTCGGCAAGACCAATGTCGAGGCGGGCGTCGAAGCCGGCGCCGCATTCGGCCGCAGCCTGCCGGCGCCAGCTGGCCCCGATGTCGTGCGCGGCAAGGCGCGCTACACGTTCGACACGCAGATCGACGGCCTGCTGCATATCAAGCTGCTCCGTTCGCCGCACGCCCACGCGAGGATCGTCGCGATCGACAAGTCGGAAGCGCTGAGCGTTCCCGGCGTGCACGCGGTACTGACGCATGAGGATGCGCCAACCACTCTGATGTCGACCGCGCGGCATGAGAAGGACTGGATGGATCCCGAGGATACCCGTGTTCTCGACGACATCGTCCGCTTCATCGGCCAGAAGGTCGCCGCCGTGGTCGCAGACAGCGAAGCCGCGGCCGAGGACGCATGCCGCCGGCTGAAGGTCAGTTACGAGATTTTGCCCGCGCTGGTCGATCCGGAGCAGGCGATGGCGCCCGGCGCGCCCGTCATTCATCCCGATCGCACCACCGCGAACCGCATCGCCTATGCCCAGCGCAACCTCGCTGCGGAGACGCATGGCGAATTCGGCGACGTGGCGGCTGCGCTCGCGACATCCGCCGCCACCTTCGAGGGCACCTTCCATAGTCACCGTGTGCAGCATGCCGCTTTGGAAACTCATGGCGGCCTCGCCTGGCTCGATGCTTCCGGCGTGCTCAATGTCCGCACCTCGACGCAGGTGCCGTTCCTGACCCGACGCGCGCTGTCTGATATCTTCGAACTTCCCATGGACAAGGTCCGCGTCTTCTGCGAGCGCGTCGGCGGCGGCTTTGGTGGCAAGCAGGAGATGTTCGTCGAAGACATTCTGGCGCTCGCCGCGCTCAAGACCGGACGGCCGGTGAAGCTGGAGCTCACCCGCGAGGAGCAGTTCATCGCAACCTCGACGCGGCATCCGATGCGGGTCCACGTCAGGGCCGGTGCCGACGCGAACGGCAAGCTCACGGCGCTCCAGCTCGACGTGCTCTCCAATACCGGCGCCTACGGCAATCACGCCGGCCCAGTGATGTTCCACTCGCTGGCCGAATCCATCAGCGTCTACAATTGCCCGAACAAGCGGGTCGACGGCTACGCGGTCTACACCAATACGGTGCCGGCAGGCGCGTTTCGCGGTTATGGTCTGCCGCAAACACTCATCGCGGTCGAGGCCGCGATCGACGAATTGGCCAAGCAGCTCGGCATCAACCCTTACGAGATGCGCCGGCGCAACGTCGTCAAGCCCGGCGATCCCATGGTGTCGCCGCCGCCGTCGGAATTTCACGATGTGCACTACGGCTCCTACGGACTCGACCAGTGCCTCGACCTCGTCGAGCGCGCGATGCAGGCTGATGGTCCACAGCCGGACCTATCGCCGGAGTGGCTGATCGGCGACGGCGTCGCGCTGACCATGATCGACACGGTGCCCCCGGCGGGCCATCTCGCGGATGCGATGGTCACGCTCAACGACGACGCCAGCTTCGACCTCACCGTCGGCACCGCCGAATTCGGCAACGGCACCAGCACCGTGCACCGGCAGATCGCGGCGACCACGCTTGCGACCACCGTCGACCGCATCCGCCTGCGCCAATCCGACACCGCCCATGGCGGCCACGACACCGGCGCCTATGGCAGCGCCGGCATGTTCGTCGCCGGCAAGGCGACGCATGCGGCAGCCATGCAGCTTGCGACCGAGCTGAAGGCGGCCGCCGCCGGCGCATGGCTCTGCGACGTCGGCAGCTGCACGCTCGAGAGCGAAGCCGTCGTCAGTGGCGTGCGGCGCATGTCCTTTGTGGAGCTGGCAAGGCTCGCGCGCGAACGCGGACAGCCGTTCGCAGGCGCCGGCAATTCCGGCGGCACGCCGCGTTCGGTCGGCTTCAACGTGCAGGGTTTTCGCGTCGCCGTGAACAAGGCCACTGGCGAGCTCCGGATTCTCAGGAGCGTGCACGCAGCGGACGCCGGCGTCGTCGCCAATCCCATGCAGTGCCGTGGTCAGGTCGAAGGCGGTGTCGCGCAGGCGCTCGGTGCCGCGCTCTACGAGGAGATGGTGATCGATGCGGATGGCCGCGTCGCCAACCCCAAATTCCGCGACTACCACCTGCCCTCCTTCGCCGATGTGCCCCGCACCGAGGTCTTCTTCGCCGAGACCTCCGACACGATCGGCCCGCTGGGGGCGAAGTCGATGAGCGAGAGTCCGTACAATCCGGTCGCCGCCGCGCTCGGCAACGCGATCGCGGACGCCACCGGCATCCGCTTCACTGCGCCGCCCTTCAAGCCGGACCGGCTGTTTCCGGCGCTGCACGATAAGTTTGGATAGGCATATTTCGGGGGATTGATCCATGAGCAGCGAAGTGCATCCCGTCGACGAGGTCTTGCCGGTCCCGCGCCTGCTGGCGCTCGGGCTTCAGCATGTGCTGGTGATGTATGCCGGCGCGGTCGCGGTGCCCCTGATCATCGGGCGCGCGCTGAAGCTGCCGCCGGAGGATGTCGCCTTCCTGATCAGCGCCGACCTGTTCGCCTGCGGACTTGCGACGCTGGTGCAATGCCTCGGTCTTCCCGGTGTCGGCATCCGCCTGCCTGTGATGATGGGCGTGACGTTCGCATCCGTCGGTCCGATGCTGTCGATGGCGGCTTCACCTGAGATCGGCCTGCTCGGCATCTACGGTTCAGTGATCGCCGCCGGCCTGTTCGGCATCGTCGCGGCGCCGTTCGTCAGCCGGCTGCTACCGCTGTTCCCGCCCGTCGTCACCGGCAGCATCATTCTCGTCATCGGCATCTCCCTGATGCGGGTCGGCATCAACTGGGCCGGCGGCGGCCTGCCGACGCTGACGAAGGTGGTCGACGGCGTCGCCGGCAGCTTTCCCAATCCGGCCTACGGACAGTTGCAGGGGCTCGGCATCTCGCTGTTCGTGCTGCTGTTCATTCTCGGCTTGATCAAATGGGGCACCGGCTTCCTCGCCAACGTCGCCGTGCTGCTTGGCATCATCGCCGGCGCCGTGCTCGCGACCATTCTGGGCGTGATGCATTTCGACAAGGTCGCTGCGGCCTCCTGGGGCGCGCTCGTGATCCCGTTCCGCTTCGGCATGCCGCAATTCCATCTGGTACCAGTTATCACCATGTGCGTCGTCATGATCGTGGTGATGATCGAATCACTCGGCATGTTCCTGGCGCTCGGCGACATCACCGGCAAGACGGTCGACCGCGAAGCCCTGAGCCGAGGCCTGCGCGCCGACGGCGTCGGCACGCTGCTCGGCGGCATCTTCAACACCTTCCCGTACACGTCGTTCTCGCAGAATGTCGGTCTCGTCTCGGTCACCGGCGTGCGTTCGCGCTGGGTGACGGTCACGGGCGGCTGCATCATGCTCGTGCTCGGCCTGTTGCCGAAGCTCGCCGCATTGGTCGAGGCCGTGCCGCTGGTCGTGCTCGGCGGCGCCGGCCTCGTGATGTTCGGCATGGTCGCCGCGACTGGCGCACGTATCCTCACCTCGGTCGACTTCCGCAACAATCGCTACAATCTCTTCATCGTCGCGATCTCGATCGGCTTCGGCCTGATCCCGCTCGCCGCACCCGGCTTCTTCAGGAATTTGCCGCATGATCTGCAGCCGCTGCTGGAGTCCGGCATCCTGCTGTGTGCAATCGTCTCGGTGCTGCTCAACGCCTTCTTCAACGGGTTGAGCGGCGGCGCAGCGGCGGAAGCGGATGCAGCAGCGGTCGCCTCATCCGCGCAACATGTTTAACTGCCGCGATAGGTCGAATAGCTCCACGGCGTGACCAGCAGCGGCACGTGGTAGTGGCTTTCCGGCTCGCTGATCGCAAAGCGTAGCGGGATCTCGTCGAGGAACGGCGGGTCGGAGAGCTGCACGTTGCGCTCGGCGTAATATTTGGCCACGCTAAACCGGAGCTCGTAGCGGCCGATCGGCAGCGGGCGGCCGCCGATCAGCGGCTGGTCGGTGCGGCCGTCTGCGTTGGTGACGGTGCGCGCGATGACGCGGCTTTCCCCGAGCGCGGCGAGCTCGACCAGCTCGACCGGAATACCCGGCGCGGGCTTGCCGGCGTGATTGTCCAGTACATGGGTCGAAAGCCGGCCGTGCACCTTGAGCTTGTCATCGGCGATGACGAGCTGATCGAGACGCAGAGCAGCGATACGAGAGATTTCCTCAAGCGCGCGGCGTGTCTCGGTCTTGGCGATGTTCTGCAGCCGCGCCTCGAAGTCCCGCAGGATGGAATCCCTGGTATGCCGGCGCGCGCAGACGATATAGGGGATACCAAATTTTTCGCGATATGCATTGTTCGCCCGCTCGAAGGCCGCGTATTCGGCGTCCGACAGACGGTCGAGGCCGGCGCTATTCTGCTCGGCACTCGAGTCAGGCGTGAGTCCCGCTGCGCGCTGAGTCTTGTTGGCAAGGTCGGGGTGCGCACGTATCAGCGCCAGTTGCACCTCGGGCTCAGCGCTCGCGATCGCCGCCTTGATCGCGTCGAGCAGTGGATTGATGCCGGCAAACGGACGGCGCGCCGCGGCTTCTTGGGCAATCCAAGGCGAGTACTCGACCACGTTTTCAAGTACTGCGACGAAATCGTCGAAGCTCGCGACATTGAGATCGGACAGCGGTATCTGCGACATCGCCCTCACCCGATCTCGAATGCGTCGGCCGCAAGGTGCGCGAGCTTGTCGTGCCAATGCTGTGCGATCTGCAACCGCGTCGGCACCCAGACGCGCTTGTGCTTGCCGATGTAGTCGAGGAAGCGGATCAGCCCCGCCGCGCGGCCGGGACGTCCGGCCAGACGGCAGTGCAGGCCGACGGACATCATCTTCGGCGCGCTCTCGCCTTCGGCGTAGAGCACGTCGAAGGCATCTTTCAGGTAGGTGAAGAACTGCTCGCCTTCGGCAAAGCCCTGCGGATTGATGAACCGCATGTCGTTGGCGTCGAGCGTGTAGGGAATGACGAGCTGCTTGCCGCTCGCGCCCCTGACCCAATAGGGCAGATCATCTGCGTAGGAATCGCTGAGATAGAGGAAGCCGCCCTCCTCCATCACCAAACGGTTGGTGTTGATCGAGGAGCGTCCGGTATACCAGCCGAGCGGCCGCGAGCCGGTCGCCGCGGTGTGGACGCGGATCGCTTCCGCGATCTCCGCGCGCTCCTGCGCCTCGGTCATGTCCTTGTGCTCGATCCACTTCAGGCTGTGGCTGGCGATGTCCCAGCCCGCCTCCTTCATGGCAGCAACGATTTCCGGATTGCGCTTCAGCGCTGTGGCGACGCCGAACACGGTGGTCGGCCACTTCCGCTGGCTGAATATCCGCCACAGCCGCCAGAAGCCGGCGCGCGAGCCATATTCGAACATCGATTCGATATTGGCGTGGCGCTGGCCGGGCCAAGGCTGTGCGCCGAGCACGTCGGACAGGAACGCTTCCGAGGCAGGGTCGCCATGCAGGATGTTGTTTTCGCTGCCCTCCTCGAAATTAACGACGAACTGCACCGCGACCCGCGCGTTGCCGGGCCATTGCGGGTGCGGCGGGTTGCGGCCGTAACCGCGGAGATCGCGCGGGTAGCGGGTACCAGTCACTCAGACTTCCTCGAAGCGGATCGGCAGCGCGCCCTTCCACAGCACGCTCTTGCCGAGCGTCGCCAGATTCTCCAGGCCGGACGTCAAGGTGATGAAATGGTTGCCGGCGAGCTGGCCCATCTTGCTCGCGAAGTGCACGCCGCCATAGGCCATCAGGATCTCGGTCTCGCTGATGCCGCCGGGATAGAGGATGATCTGGCCGGGCGCGGGATAGCTGGTGTGGTTCTCGTAGCCGACTCCGAAATCGAGGTCGCCGAGCGGCATCCACACGCCCTCGCCGCTCCAGCGCACGTGGATGATGTGGCTTTCGAACGGCAGCGCCTTGCGGAACGCGGCGACAGTCTTGGGCGCCGCTTGCTCCTCGAAACGGGCATCGAAGGTAAAGTCGCCGGCGCGGATCACGAGTTTGGTCATCTCATCTCTCTGGATCGGGGGCGGTGGCCCCACGGGGAATTTTCAGGCAAAGAGCACTCCGTCGGGCTTCGCGCAAGGGGCGCGGCCGGTTACCTGCGGTCGTAGGACCAGCCGAAAACGCCACTCCGCCGCGTCTCGGGCTCCGGCTCGGCGGCGGGCTGCGGCGCCTCCCTCAGTTCCGCCTGCGGCGGCGGAGGCGGCACCGGCAAATTCTCGCATTTCATGGAGTAGACCAGCTTGCCGTCCGCGGTCCGTCCGATCGGCGCGCAGGGGTCCGGATGCGCCGCCGAGGTTTTTGGGGTCAGCTTGACCTGCGCCACGGCCGGCGAGGCGATCAGCAGAAGGACCAGCAGATATTTCGACATCATTGTCGCCCAGAAACCAGATTTGGCCCATTGAACCGGATTGCGCAGGTCAAGTCCATCGGGGCTACGGGCGCGATTGCCGAATATTTAGCCGAGGCTAGAAAATTGGCTCGCCCCAATGTGATCTCGCGAACGCTGATATCGGCTGGGCGCATCGCCATGTCAGCCGCGACGACGACCACACAAACATCTCACAGCCGGGCGCCGTCACGGGAGAAAGTAACAATGCAAAAGACCTTTATCATTCTCGGCGCGACGCTGATTGCCGCCGCCACCATCCAGACTGCCGCGGCGAACGACCGCCGTCATGTCCGCAAGGCGCAACCCCATCCCATCACCCAGTCGGTGCGCGACTCCAACGCCGCGCTGTGGCCGTCGCAGCCGACCGAGCCCGACTGGTCGCGCTATTCCAACGGCGCGATGTCTGCACCAGCGGGACGGTGATGCGGGAAGCCTAGCGCGATCAAGCGAAACTGCCTCCACGTCGTCATTGCGAGGAGCTCTTGCGACGAAGCAATCCAGACATTTTCCACGGATGCATTTCTGGATTGCTTCGCTGCGCTCGCAATGACGGAGTATGACGCGGTAACGCGACGCTTCCAGCTCGCATTTTTGAATTGCAGACACAGCTTCGCAGCCTCGCGGCTGATCTCGCCCGAGCTTTGCTT
>NZ_VSST01000087.1 GCF_019402665.1 Bradyrhizobium canariense | reverse complement strand
GACCCGAGACGCCGCCGGCTGGCGCAATGATGCGCCTGCGACCAAGAGCCTGGCGGAGGTGAATGCCTCGGTCGCCCTCCCCATCGCGGGGGTGTGGTGGCGGCGCCTGCTCGCCTTTGTCGGCCCGGGCTATCTGGTCTCGGTCGGCTACATGGACCCCGGAAATTGGGCGACCGACCTCGCAGGCGGGTCCAAGTTCGGTTACACGCTGCTCTCGGTCATTCTGCTCTCGAATTTGATGGCGATCCTGCTCCAGTCGCTGGCAGCGCGGCTCGGCATCGTCACCGACCGAGATCTCGCGCAGGCCTGCCGTGCGACCTATTCGCCGGCCGTGAATTTCCTGCTCTGGATCGCCTGCGAGGCGGCGATCATCGCCTGCGATCTCGCCGAGGTGATCGGCACGGCAATTGCGCTAAAACTCCTGTTCGGCATTCCCCTGATCGGCGGCGCGCTGATCGCTGCGCTGGATGCTTTTTTGCTGCTCATCCTGATGAACCGTGGCTTCCGCTTCCTCGAAGCCTTCGTCATCGCATTGCTTGTCGTGATCGCAGTCTGCTTCACGGTCCAGCTTGCCGCGGCAGCACCGCCGGTGGCCGAGATGCTGAAGGGATTTGTGCCGAAGACCGAGATCTTCACCAACCCCGAGATGCTCTACATCGCGATCGGCATCATCGGCGCCACCGTGATGCCGCATAATCTCTATCTGCACTCCTCGATCGTGCAGACGCGCGCCTATGAGCGCAACGATACCGGCCGGCGCGAGGCGATCAAATGGGCGACCACGGACTCGACCGTCGCCCTGATGCTTGCGCTGTTCATCAATGCCGCGATCCTCGTCGTGGCTGCCGCAACTTTCCACAAGAGCGGCCATTCCGACGTCGCCGAGATCGGCCAGGCCTTCGAGCTGCTGTCTCCGCTGCTTGGCCTCGGCATCGCCTCGACGCTGTTCGCGGTGGCGCTGCTCGCCTCGGGCCTGAATTCAACGGTGACGGCGACGCTCGCCGGACAGATCGTGATGGAAGGCTTTCTCGACCTGCGCCTGCCGAGCTGGGCGCGCCGGTTGCTGACGCGCGGCATCGCGATCGTTCCCGTGATTGTCGTCACCGCGATCTACGGCGAGCGCGGCACGGCTGATCTGCTGGTGTTCAGCCAGGTCGTGCTGTCGATGCAATTGCCGTTCGCCGTCATCCCGCTGGTCCGCTTCGTCTCCGACCGCCGCAAGATGGGCAAGTTCGTCATCCCGGCGTGGGTCGCGGCGATCGCGTGGATCGTTGCCGGCATCATCGTGGTTTTGAACTTGAAGCTGCTGGCGGATACGCTGTTCGGGTGAACACATCGCGGCTGTCGTCGTCCGGCTCGACCGGACGACCCAGTATTCCAGAGACGGTTGTGATTGACCCGAGAAGCCGCGGCGTACTGGATGCCCCGATTTCGCGGCACGACGGAGAGCTAATCCTGCGGCTCGGATGCCGCGTCGCCTTGCGCGTCGATGCGCAGCCAGCCTGACGGCGCGAGGCGCTGCTGCGGCAGGAAGCGGGCCTTGTAGTCCATCTTCTTCGAGCCTTCGATCCAGTAGCCGAGATAGACGTAAGGCAGTCCTTGCCGGCGGGCGCGGGCGATGTGGTCGAGGATCATGAAGGTGCCCATCGAGCGGCTGACTTCGCCCGGCTCGAAGAACGAATAGACCATCGACAGGCCGTCGCTGAGCACGTCGGTCAGCGCGACCGCGATCAGCTCCTCGCCGCGGCCGGTGATGCCGCTGTCGGGACCACGCTTGCGGTACTCGATGATGCGGGTCTCGACATGGCTGTCCTCGACCATCATGGCATAGTCGAGCACGGTCATGTCGGCCATGCCGCCGTGGCGGTGACGGGAATCGAGATAGGCGCGGAACACCGAATATTGCTCGGAGGTCGGCACCGCGCTGCGCTGCTCACCGATGATGTCGGCGTTGCGCGCGATCACCTTGCGGAAGTTGCGGGAGGGGCGGAACTCGTTGGCGATCACCCGGACCGAGACGCAGGCGCGACACTGGTCGCAGGCCGGACGGTAGGCGATGGATTGGCTACGACGGAAGCCGCCATGGGTCAGGAGGTCGTTGAGGTCACCGGCGCGCTCACCTACGAGGTGCGTAAACACCTTGCGCTCGTGTCGGCCCGGCAGATAGGGGCAGGGGGACGGCGCCGTGAGGTAAAATTGTGGGGTGTCGCGCGAGTGCTGGGTCAAGGGACGTCGTGGGCCTCCAAAATGTGCATCAGCATCGCGCTACAAAAGCCCCCGGTCAATCGGTCTACTCGGCAGGTCAGATCGGTCAGCATAGCGGGTCCAGGTTGATAGGTTCTTGATCCGGGTTGGTTGATCAGTAGGTCCTTTGATCAGTAGGTTCTGGCGCCCTGAGGCACCGGCGCACGAACGGAATTGTTGATCACGACCGTTCCCAGCACGAAATCCTGCAGCAAGCGCCTGCGGCCGTTGAACAGCCCGACCAGCACCACGAAGGGCGACAGGAACGAAACGGTCACCCAGAACAGCACGGCGTGGGTGGCGCCGAGCACGAAATAGCCGGGCGCGCCGTACCAGGTGCGGAGCTCCAGATCCATCACGCGCATGCCGATGGTCGCGGACGACGGACCGCCGATGCAGGCGCCGTAATAGACGATGGCCCAGATCACGGAGGCCGGCCAGGCTAGCCAGAACAGCGCCCAGCCGATGCCGAGCGTAACCACGCCGAACACCGCGATGAAGAGGTAGCCGAGGATCACCGGCACCGAGATCACGACCATGTCGATCAGGAAGGCGAACACCCGCCGCGTCGCAACGCCGCGGAACAGTTCTGGGTGCAGATAGGGATCATAGGCATGCGGCTGCGCCCCGCCGTCATTGCGCCAGGCATTGCCCGAGTCCGAATACGACATGACCGTTCTCCCGAGGGAAACTCCCGTGGCAGGACTCCCGTGGAAGGACATGGGAACAGGTCGTCCGCGCGCCAAGGGTGCCGACATTAACAAGCCGAAATATTCCGGCGATTCGGGGGCGGCGGTAGCCGGGAGAGCGGGAGCTGGCGCCACACCCCTCAGTGTCGTCCTGGCGAAAGCCAGGACCCATTACCCCAGGGAGAAGTTTGGCGAAGGCTGGAGGTTGGTACGTTCGCCGGTGTCGATACCGCGTGCTCTTGATAGATCACGCGGTATGGGTCTTGGCTTTCGCCAGGACGACGATAAGAGACAGGGGCGCCCGGCCTTCGCCGGGACGACATTGGGGCTTACCCCTGTGCCCGCAGCTTCTCCGCCGCCTTCGGTGCGAAATAACTCAGCACGCCGTCGGCGCCGGCGCGCTTGAAGGCGAGCAGGCTCTCCATCATGGCGCGGTCGCCGTCGAGCCAGCCGTTGTTGGCGGCGGCCGCGATCATCGCGTATTCGCCGGACACTTGGTAGGCGAAGGTCGGCATCGCGAACGTGTCCTTCACGCGGCGGACGACGTCGAGATAGGGCATGCCGGGCTTGACCATCACCATGTCGGCGCCCTCGGCGATGTCGAGCTCGACCTCGCGCAACGCCTCGTCGGTGTTGGCGCTGTCCATCTGGTAGGTGCGCTTGTCGCCGGTGAGCGTCTTGGCCGAGCCGATGGCATCGCGGAACGGGCCGTAGAAGGCGGAGGCGTACTTTGCGGCATAGGCCATGATCTGCACGTCAAGCAGACCGGTGCGATCCAGGCCCTCGCGGATCGCGGCGACGCGGCCGTCCATCATGTCGGAGGGCGCGATGATGTCGCAGCCGGCTTCGGCCTGCACCAGGGCCTGACGCACCAGCACGGCGACCGTCTCGTCGTTCAGGATCTTGCCGTCGGAGATCAGGCCGTCATGGCCGTGGCTGGTGAAGGGATCGAGCGCGACGTCGCAGAGAATGCCGATCTCCGGAAACTCCTTCTTGATCGCGCGGACCGCCTGGCAGACCAGATTGTTCGGGTTGGTGGCTTCCGAGCCCTCCTCGTCGCGCAGAGACGGCTCGGTATAGGGAAACAGCGCGAGGCAGGGGATGGTGAGCTTCATCGCGCGCTCGGCGTCGCGCACGGCCTGGTCGACGCTGAGACGCTCGACGCCCGGCATCGAGGCGATCTGCTCGCGCTTGTTGTTGCCGTCGATCAGGAACAGCGGCCAGATCAGATCGTCGGTCGTGAGCACGTTCTCGCGCACCATGCGCCGGGCCCATTCGGCCTTGCGGTTGCGGCGCGGGCGGACGGTCAGATCGAGGGCAGGGGAGGCCCCAGTGCCATCCCGGCGCGAGACCTCGCGCAATTCGATCGGACGTCCGTATTTGATCGCCATCACTCTTCCTCCGGCTGGAATTATTCTTATACCAGCTCGCATGGTTCCCGTCACCGCGGCTTGACGTGCCGCAAAAGATGGCAGCCGATTGATTTTGCGGGGCAAAGCAGCCAGAAGGGGGCATGTCCGAGATCTCCACCCGCGATGCGGCCCGCGACAGTGCCAGGGACGCCGTTCGAGACAATGCCAGAGACAGCGCAATGTCGGTGGCGGCGATCTCGTCGGAGCGGGCTGAATCCGACGATAATGTCTGGACGCGCCGGCTCGTGCTGTTCCTGCGGGTGATGGCGCTGCTCTCGATCCTCAAGGGCCTCTATCATTGGGCGCAGGTGACGGGCTTCGTCGGCGGCGAGGACGAGGCCTTCGAGAACCAGTCGATGGCGTGGCAGGCCTCGACCATCTACTTCGCTGTGATCGAACTGGTTGCAGCGGTTGGCCTCTGGCTCGCCACACCCTGGGGCGCGGTGGTGTGGCTCACGACCGTGGTGTCGATGGCGGTGATCGAGCTGATGTTCCCGGGCATCTACGGCGGCAGCCTGGTCGTGGTCGGGGTCGAAGCCTTCATGCTGGCTGCCTATCTCGCACTGGCCTGGATGGCCGCACGCGAACGGCCGCCATAGCAAACTCTCGTGCCCCGGCTCTGCGCGCCGCTTCGCTGTGCTGGTCCGGGACACGAGAATGTCGCGCTTGGTTGACGGTTGGTTGCGTAAAATTCGACGTAAGTTTTCGCTAACCAGCATGTTCCGCCACAGCTCTTACGCGGCCGTTTCGAAACGGGGCGGGGCTGTTCTGGAATGCGACAATCGGGGCGGACGGAGGGTGAACAGGACCTTGCGAGAGTCAACAGACTATTGCGAAAAGTGCTTGTGGCACAGGCTTAATCCGCAATTCACTGTCTTAAATTCATGATCTCTTTATTCTCTTATTTAAGCCGATCTTCAAACGAGCCCCTTAAGTTGCACCTATCAGACGGGACACAAGTTTCGTCGAATGAGTGTCGATAAAAACGACAACAGGGGAAGTGTCATGATGAAAGCCGTCGCAACTGCGGCAGATACCGCAGAGCGCGTCTCCGGCCAGCAGGGTTCGGTGCAGACGCTCTATCTGGAAGCTTTGACTCTGGTGGAGCGGCTGCATCGCCGGCTGCTCGACGTCATCAAGGACGAGTTCGATCGCCGCGGTCGTGCGGACATCAACTCGGTTCAGGCGCTGCTGCTCTACAACATCGGCGACAAGGAGCTGACCGCGGGCGAACTGCGCACGCGCGGTTATTACCTCGGCTCCAACGTCTCCTACAATCTGAAGAAGCTCGTCGAGCTCGGCTTCCTTGACCATCAGCGCTCGCGCGTTGATCGCCGCTCGGTGCGCATCCGCCTGACGCCGCAGGGCCAGGAAGTCCGCCGCATCGTCGACTCGCTCTACCAGAAGCACGTCAAGACGGTCGAGCAGGTCGGCGGCATCTCGGGCGAGGAGTTCTCGACCCTGAACAAGTCGCTGCACCGCCTCGAGCGGTTCTGGACCGACCAGATCCTGTATCGTCTCTGAGCTCTTTCGACGGGATTTGGCCAAGCCGGCCCACAACAAGACCGGCAAGCCTCCCGAACGTGCCTGAGCTTCCCCAAGCGCGCCGGCCCGGCCGTGTCCGGACCGGTGCGTTTTTATTTCGCGGTTGCGAAAAAATTCCCCGACACCAGGGAACGAGTTCCCGGTTCGATGCTTATCTCCTCCGGATCGGAGGCTGACGATGCTGGTCGAGCGTGGCGTTGGGGTGATGAACGTGGAACTCGTGAGCGAGGCCTACGCGATCGCCGCGAACTATCTTCGCCGCTCCGGCGCGATCCGGGACACCCTCGTCACCGACCAACGCCTGCTCGAGATCGTCATCAAGCTGCTCCAGCTCGGCGAATTCAACAAGATCAGGTTGGCCAACAAGGCCATCGTGAGGTTCGAGGCGCAGTCCGAGGCCAAAGCGGTTGCCTGATCTCAACTCCCAAACGCGGCAAGAACCAGAGGGTGCCATGGAAGCTGCCATCGACCGGATCATGCATACCTATGACCTGCTCGCCAACCGCACGTCTGCGGCGAGCGCGGAGGCGCGGGAAAAGGTGACGAACTACCTCAACACGTTGATGGAAGCCGGCGAGAAGGACACCCACAGGTTGACGGTTTGCGGCCTGACCTATCTGCGGCAGCTCGACGGCAGCGTGGACCCCGTGAAGGCGGGGTATACCGGGCTTTAGAGGCCGGCCGGACGGTCAAGCCGGTCGCACCGCGCGGCGTTTCGAGCCCAAAGCGGGCCTTCCCGGACCTTTCGGGAGCATTGGACGACCGGATGCCGGCCGGTCGTCCAAATTTCCAATCCCACCATATCTTGCATAAATCACAGGCCCGACCCGCAAACCCTTGGCCTGTTGCGGGCAATGTGGTAGATCGCGCACGCCGCTTCCGATCGCCACACCAGACCCGCCCGTAGCCCGCCAAAAGGCTGCGGCGGTGGAGATATTCGCAAGATGACCTTCGCCAAAACCGCCTCCGCGCCCGATTCGTTTTTCACCGCCTCGCTCGAGCAGGCTGACCCGGAAATCGCAGCCGCCATCAAGGGCGAGCTCGGCCGCCAGCGTCACGAGGTCGAGCTGATCGCCTCCGAGAACATCGTCAGCCGTGCCGTGCTGGAAGCGCAGGGTTCGGTGATGACCAACAAATATGCGGAAGGCTATCCGGGCGCGCGTTACTACGGCGGTTGTGAGTGGGTCGACGTCGCCGAGAACCTTGCGATCGATCGCGCCAAGAAGCTGTTCGGCGCCAACTTTGCCAACGTGCAGCCGAACTCCGGCAGCCAGATGAACCAGGCGGTGTTTCTGGCGCTGCTCCAGCCCGGCGACACCTTCATGGGCCTCGATCTTGCGGCCGGCGGCCATCTCACCCACGGCTCCCCCGTCAACATGAGTGGCAAGTGGTTCAAGGCCGCGCACTACACCGTGCGCCGCGAGGACCAGATCATCGACATGGACGCGGTCGCCAAGCAGGCGGAGGAGGTCAAGCCGAAGCTGATCGTGGCCGGCGGCTCGGCTTATTCGCGCGCCTGGGACTTCAAGCGCTTCCGCGAGATCGCGGACAGCGTCGGCGCGTACCTGCTGGTCGACATGGCGCACTTCGCTGGTCTCGTCGCCGGCGGCGTGCATGCCTCGCCGGTGCCTCACGCGCACATCACCACCACCACGACCCACAAATCGCTGCGCGGTCCGCGCGGCGGCCTGATGCTGTGGAATGACGAGGCGCTGACCAAGAAATTCAACTCGGCGATCTTCCCGGGCCTGCAGGGCGGCCCCCTGATGCATGTGATCGCGGCGAAGGCAGTCGCCTTTGCCGAGGCGCTGCGGCCGGACTTCAAGGTCTATGCCAAGAACGTCGTCGAGAACGCCAAGGCGCTGGCCGAAGCGATGAAGAGCCACGGGTTCGACATTGTCTCAGGCGGCACCGATAACCATCTGATGCTCGTCGACCTCAGGCCGAAGGGCCTGAAGGGCAACGCCTCGGAGAAGGCGCTGGTTCGCGCCGCCATCACCTGCAACAAGAACGGCATTCCTTTCGACCCCGAGTCGCCGTTTGTCACCTCCGGTATTCGTCTGGGGACGCCAGCGGCGACCACCCGCGGTTTCGGCGTCGCTGAATTCCAGCAGGTCGCCAGCATGATCGCTGAAGTCCTCAACGCGATCGCGCAATCTTCCGACGGCAAGGCGCCGCTGGTGGAAGCCGCGATCAAGGAACGGGTCAAGGCGCTCACCGACCGTTTCCCGATCTATCAGTAAGGCTCAAGAAAACCGGTCAAGGTCAACGGATGCGCTGCCCGAACTGCAACAGTCTCGATACGCAGGTGAAGGACTCGCGTCCGACCGAGGACTCTTCCGTGATCCGCAGGCGGCGCGTGTGCGTCGCCTGCAATTTCCGCTTCACCACCTTCGAGCGCGTGCAGCTGCGCGAGCTCACGGTGATCAAGCGCAACGGCCGCCGCGTTCCGTTCGACCGCGACAAGCTGATGCGCTCGGTGTCGATCAGCTTGCGCAAGCGGCAGGTCGAGCCGGAAAGGGTGGAGAAGATGGTCTCCACCATCGTGCGCGAGCTCGAGACCGGGGGCGAAGCCGAAATCTCCTCCGAAGTGATCGGCGAGACCGTGATGGAGCATCTGCGCACGCTCGACGACGTCGCCTATGTCCGCTTCGCCTCGGTCTACCGCAATTTCCGCGAAGCCAAGGATTTCGCCGACGTGCTCGGTGAGCTCTCCGGTGAGGAGGAAGCGCGGCTCGCCGCGATCCGCAAATGATCTTCCGCATCCTGGAGGATCAATTCGCGCAGAAGGCGCGCGAGTCCAGGGATGCCGACCGGCGCTTCATGGAGCTTGCGCTGGCGCTCGGCAGGCGCGGGCAGGGACGTACCTGGCCCAATCCCGCCGTCGGCGCCGTCATCGTCAAGGACGGCGTGATTGTCGGCCGCGGCTGGACCCAACCAGGGGGACGACCGCATGGCGAGCCTGAAGCGCTGCGGCGCGCGGGCGAGGGCGCGCGCGGCGCCACGCTCTACGTCACGCTGGAGCCGTGCTCGCATTTCGGCAAGTCGCCACCGTGCGCCGACGCAGTGATCGCCGCCGGCATCAAGCGGGTGGTGGCCGCGATCGAGGATCCCAATCCGGAGGTCGCCGGTCAGGGCCATGCTCGGTTACGCGCGGCCGGCATCACGGTGGATGTGGGTCTGTGCGCGCGCGAAGCCGCCCTCGATCATGCCGGGCATTTCCGTCGCGTCAGGGATCACCGCCCGCATGTGATCCTGAAGCTCGCGGTCTCGCCCGACGGCAAGATCGGCGCGGCCGGCGGCAAGCCGGTCGCGATCACCGGCGAGGCGGCGCGCAACCGGGTGCATCTCCTGCGCGCCTCGAGCGACGCCATCCTGGTCGGCATCGGCACGGTGCTGGCGGACGATCCGCTACTCGACTGCCGCCTGCCGGGCATGGCAGCGCGCTCACCGGTGCGCGTGGTGCTCGATCAGAGCCTGCGCATTCCCGGCGCAAGCAAGCTCGTGGGCTCCGCGCGCGAGATTCCGCTGTGGGTGGTGGGTTCTGAACTGGCGGAGGCCGCGGCCGCCACGCGGCTCGGTGCTGCCGGCGCCCAGGTGATCCGCGTGCCGCCCGGCAACGCCTCGGGACTCGATCTTGCGGCGGTGCTGCATGCATTGGCCGGGATGGGCATCACGCGGCTGATGGTCGAGGGCGGCAGCCGCGTCGCGGCGTCCTTTATCGCCGCCGACCTCGTTGACGAGATCTGGCTGTTCCGCGGTGCGGAGGCGGTGGGCGTCGACGGGGTGGATGCGCTCGCTGCATTGCCCCTGTCGAAAATCACGCAGTCGCAAGCCTACAAGGTTCATGCTAGCGAGACCTTCGACAAGGATACTCTCACCATCTACGAGCGCGCGTAATGTTCACCGGCATTGTCACCGATATCGGCGAGATCGTCGGCTTTACGCCGACGGCGCAGGGCCAGTTGCACCGGCTGCGCATCGCCTGTCGCTACGACCAGACCACCATTGCGGACGGCGCCTCGATCGCCTGCAACGGCGTCTGCCTGACGGTGGTTGCGTCCGGCGTCGAAGGCGGCAAAGACTCTGCTCAAAGAACCTGGTTCGACGTCGATGCCGCGGCCGAGACGCTGGCGCTGACGACCGCCAAGCACTGGAGGGTCGGCACCAGGCTTAATCTCGAGCGTGCGCTCAAGATCGGCGACGAGCTTGGCGGGCATATTGTCGCCGGCCACGCCGATGGCATCGCGACCCTCGTGAGCCGCGAGGACCTGCCCGACATGGCGCGGTTCGAGCTCTCCACGACGCGGGAGCTGGCGCGGTTCATCGCGACCAAGGGCTCGATCACGCTCGACGGCGTCTCGCTGACGGTAAATACGGTGAAGGACGTGAGCTTTTCGGTGCTGATCATCCCGCACACCCTGACGGTCACGACGATCGGCGGCTGGAAGGCGGGGAATGCGGTCAATATCGAGGTCGATCTGATGGCCCGCTATGCGGCGCGGCTGACGGAAATGACTGCGTAGCCGTCATTCCGGGATGGTCCGCAGGACCAGACCCGGAATCTCGAGATTCCGGGTTCGATGCTTCGCATCGCGCCGGAATGACAGTTTAAAACTTGGCTTGCCGGCTTGCGGCGACTACAAAACGGCCGACCCAAAATAGACGGATTGAGCAATGGCAGACGCGCGGCGCGCACCCCTGAAGGACCAGACCGACATCTCCGGCGCGCGCGCGCTGATTGTCGAGGCGCGGTTCTACGACGATCTCCAGGACGCGATGCTGGAAGGCGCGGTGGCCGAGCTGAAGGCGGCCGGTCTGACCCACGACGTCATCACGGTTCCCGGCGCACTGGAGATTCCTGCGGCGATCGCCATCGCGATCGATTCCGCGGCCGCCAATGGCAAGCCGTATGACGCCGCGATCGCGCTCGGCTGCGTGATCCGTGGCGACACCATCCATTTCGAGATCGTCTCGCAGGAATCCTCGCGCGCGCTGATGGACCTGGCGGTGGCGCGCAAGCTGCCGCTCGGCAACGGCATCCTCACCGTCAACACCGAGGCGCAGGCCTGGGCGCGGGCGCGCGCCAGCGAGCTGAACAAGGGCGGCGACGCCGCGCGGGCCGCGATTGCGATGCTGCGCATAAAGCGCCGGCTGGCGCGGGCTTGATCATGGCCGATAACAACAAGAAGCCGCCGGTTGGCACGGAGAAGAAGGCGAATCGGCGCGGTGCGGCGCGGCTCGCAGCCGTCCAGGCGCTGTACCAGATGGATATCGGCGGTGCCGGCATCAACGACATTTTTGCGGAGTTCGAGAGCCACTGGCTCGGCAACGAGGTCGAGGGCGACACATATCTCCCTGCGGAAGCGGCGTTCTTCCGCGACGTCGTCTCCGGCGTCGTGCGCGACCAGAAGAAGCTCGATCCGCTGATCGACGAGGCGCTGTCGAAGGGCTGGCCGTTGAAGCGCATCGAAGCGATCCTGCGCGCGGTGCTGCGGGCAGGGGCCTACGAATTGGAACACCGCAAGGACGTGCCGGGCCGCGTCGTCGTCTCCGAATATGTCGACGTCGCCAATGCCTTCGTCGACCGCGAGGAGACCGGCATGGTCAACGCGGTGCTCGACCAGATCGGCCGCCAGTTTCGCGGTGACGAGTTCGGGCGGGGGTAGATTGAGGCGCAGGGCGGTGATTTGATGCGATGTGGCTGCCCCATATTCCGCTGTCATCACCCGCGAAGGCGGGTGCTCCAGTACGCCGCGGCGGTGGTGCTTGAGCAGAGGCGGCTCGGCGTACTGGATCGCCCGGTCAAGCCGGGCGATGACAGCGATGTATGTGGCGGACGCTAATGACCAGCCCGCACAATCCCTCCGCCGAAGACTCCCTCATCGCGCGCTATTTCAAGCCGCTGGCGACTGATCCCGGCGCGTTGGGGCTGGTGGACGATGCCGCCATCCTGCAGGCGCTCGGCAGCGATATCGTCGTCACCACCGACGCGGTGGTGGAGGGCGTGCATTATCTTGCCACCGATCCGCCCGATACCATCGCGCGCAAGGCGCTGCGGGTGAACCTGTCCGATCTCGCTGCCAAGGGGGCCGCGCCGGCCGGCTTCGTGCTGACACTGGCGCTGCGCAGCAAGGAAGACGCCTGGCTCAGGCCGTTCGTGGACGCGCTCGGCGAGGATGCGAAAGCCTTCGCCTGTCCGCTGCTCGGCGGCGACACGGTGTCGACGCCGGGGCCGCAGATGATCTCGATCACCGCCTTTGGCCGCGTGCCGCAGGGGCGGATGGTCGGCCGCACCGGCGCCCAACCGGGCGACCGTATTCTGGTGACGGGAACGATCGGCGACGCCGCGCTTGGCCTCGATGTGCTCAAGGGCGGCGCGGTGGCGAATGCGCTGGCCTCCGATTCGCACGCGCGCGAGACTCTGATCTCGCGCTATCGCGTGCCGCAGCCCCGCAATGCTCTCGCGCAAGGCGTGCGTGAGCATGCGACGGCTGCGATGGATGTCTCCGACGGGCTGGCCGGAGATCTGACCAAGCTCTGTGCGGCGTCAGGCGTCTCGGCCACGATCGACGTGACCAGCGTGCCGCTCTCGGCAGCAGCCGCCGCCCTGATCGCGGGCAAGGTCGTTGGCGTCGAGACGCTGCTGGCCGGGGGTGACGATTACGAGGTGCTGTGCACCGTTCCGCCGGCGCAAGGTGACGCACTGATTGCCTTGGGGCGGGCGGCAGGCCTTGCCGTCACGGCGATCGGCACGATCGTCGCGGGCCATGAGCGGCCGCGCTTCCTGGACGGGCAGGGCCAGGAGCTGGTCTTGAAGCGACTGTCCTACAGCCACTTCTAGGAAATGCTCCAAACCGGCGTCCGGGCTGCCAAGACCGGCTAAATACCTGCCGAGATCGGCTTTTCGGACTTATCTGGCGTTGCACCCTCAATTTGATTTTGGCAAGGTCGTGACCGACTAAGGCCGCGCCTTCGGGCAAGGGGCGGCCTTTTTCAAATCAAGGCGCCGCACCGCACGACGGAAAACAAAAGGCGCTGGGGGTACGTTCATCAAGGATCTGAGGCAAAAAATCACATGACAGCATTATGGTTGATTGTGCTCTGCGGAGTGCTTTCCGTCGTCTACGCGATCTGGGCGACGTCTTCGGTGTTGAGCGCGGATGCGGGGTCTCCGCGCATGCAGGAAATCGCGGCAGCGGTGCGCGAAGGCGCACAGGCCTACCTGCGGCGTCAATACACCACGATCGGAATGGTCGGCATCGTCATCTTCGTGCTGCTTGCCTATTTCCTGGGGCTCTATGTCGCGATCGGTTTTGCCATCGGCGCGATCCTGTCGGGGGCGGCCGGGTTCATCGGCATGAACGTCTCGGTCCGCGCCAATGTGCGCACCGCCCAGGCGGCGACGACGTCGCTCGCGGGTGGTCTCGAGCTTGCCTTCAAGGCGGGCGCCATCACCGGCATGCTGGTGGCGGGTCTCGCGCTGCTCGGCGTGACCCTCTATTTCGGCTTCCTGGTCCATTCGCTGAAGCTTGCGCCTGACAGCCGCGTCGTCATCGACGCCATGGTGGCGCTCGGCTTCGGCGCCTCGCTGATCTCGATCTTCGCCCGTCTCGGCGGCGGCATCTTCACCAAGGGTGCGGACGTCGGCGGCGACCTCGTCGGAAAGGTCGAGGCCGGCATTCCCGAGGACGATCCGCGCAACCCGGCCACCATCGCCGACAACGTCGGCGACAATGTCGGCGACTGCGCCGGCATGGCCGCCGACCTGTTCGAAACCTATGCGGTGACCGCGGTCGCCACCATGGTCCTGGCGGCGATCTTCTTCGCCAAGACGCCGATCCTCGCCGACATGATGACGCTGCCGCTCGCCATCGGCGGCATCTGCATCATCACCTCGATCATCGGCACCTTCTTCGTGAAGCTCGGGCCGAGCCAGTCGATCATGGGCGCGCTTTACAAGGGCCTGATCGCAACCGGCGTCCTGTCGCTGGTCGGCATTGCCGGCGTGATCTATTACCTGATCGGCTTCGGCAAGCTCGCCGGCGTCGACTATACCGGCATGGCGCTGTTCGAGTGCGGCGTGGTCGGCCTCGCCGTCACCGCGCTGATCATCTGGATCACCGAATACTACACCGGCACCGACTATCGTCCGGTGAAGTCGATCGCCCAGGCCTCCGTGACCGGCCACGGCACCAACGTGATCCAGGGCCTCGCCATCTCGATGGAATCGACCGCGCTACCCGCGCTCGTGATCATCGCCGGCATCCTGGTCACCCACAGCCTCGCCGGCCTGTTCGGCATCGCGATCGCGACCGCCACGATGCTGGCGCTCGCCGGCATGGTCGTCGCGCTCGACGCGTTCGGTCCGGTCACCGACAACGCCGGCGGCATTGCCGAGATGGCAGGCCTGCCGAAGGAGGTTCGCAAATCGACCGACGCGCTCGACGCGGTCGGCAACACCACCAAGGCGGTGACCAAGGGCTACGCGATCGGCTCCGCCGGTCTCGGCGCCCTGGTGCTGTTCGCGGCCTACAACGAGGATCTCAAGTTCTTCATTGCGGACTCCGCGCACCACGCCTACTTCGCCGGCGTCAAACCGGACTTCTCGCTCAACAACCCCTACGTCGTGGTGGGCCTGTTGTTCGGCGGGCTCTTGCCGTATCTGTTCGGCGCGATGGGCATGACCGCCGTGGGCCGCGCGGCGAGCGCGATCGTCGAGGAGGTCCGCCGACAATTCCGCGAGAAGCCGGGCATTATGCAAGGCACCGACAAGCCGGATTACGGCAAGGCGGTCGACCTTTTGACCAAGGCGGCGATCAAGGAAATGATCATCCCCTCGCTGCTTCCGGTGCTGTCACCGATCTTCGTCTACTTCGTGATCTATGCGATCGCGGGGGGCGGGGCGGCCGGCAAGTCGGCGGCGTTCTCGGCCGTGGGCGCGATGCTGCTCGGCGTGATCGTGACGGGCCTGTTCGTCGCGATCTCCATGACCTCGGGCGGCGGCGCCTGGGACAACGCCAAGAAGTACATCGAGGACGGTCATTTCGGCGGCAAGGGCAGTGACGCCCACAAGGCGGCCGTGACCGGCGACACCGTCGGCGATCCCTACAAGGACACGGCCGGCCCGGCGGTGAACCCGATGATCAAGATCACGAACATCGTTGCCTTGCTGCTGCTGGCGATCCTGGCGCACTGAGGTACACATTGCTGAACAAAGACCCCGCGGCGCAGGCCTGCGGGGTCTTTCTTTGCGTGCGTGCCGGGGCCGCCGCATCATCTGAAGGGCCAACGAGACGTGGAACTGCAACAATCCGGTCATCAGAGCGCATCCATCGATGCCGAGAGCGTAAGCCGCCCGAAAATGTGCATCCTACGCGTGCGCCACATTTAAGGTTGCTTAACCGGCCGAGCTCTAGAAATACGCGAGATTGTCGGCGGCATTTTAGCGAGTTCCGCAGCACGCGTGGAGATGCTCCGCGCGAGGCGCGCTCTCGGTATGTTCAGGGGTTCGCTGCTTGCCGCCCGCACGAAGGAGGTTTCCATTGCCTGCACGGCCTGTGAACGAGATTGAACGGGCATTGATGGCGCATCCGGGCGTGGCGGATGCTTTCTTCAGCGCCGAGCCTGGCCACGGCGGCCAGTCCGAGGTCGCTTTCATCGCAATTGACCCCGATCATCTGAGCGCCGGCAAGGCGAAGCGTCTTCAGGCCGAGACAGATCGCAGAGTTGCGCAATGGCGTCGCGCTTTCGATCAAGCGTATCGCCATGATGCCGATGGTGTTGTGCCGTCATTCGTCGGTTGGACCAGCAACTTCACCAACAGGCCCATTCCCGAACCCGACATGGTCGATTGGCTGGATCATACGGTCCTGCAAATTCGTGCTCTTGGTGCAAGGCGGGTATTGGAGATCGGATGCGGCGTCGGCTTGCTCGTCGAAAAGCTCGCGCCCGGCTGTGACGTATATTGCGGCACCGACCTCTCGCCGGTAGCGGTTCAGCGGCTGCGTGCGTTCGCACAGTCGAAGCCCGAGCTTCGGCATGTCGAATTTCTCGAGCGGGAAGCCACCGATTTGAGCGGCTTGTCGCTGAATTCGTTCGATGCAGTGGTGCTCAACTCGGTCGTGCAATACTTTCCCGGCATCGAATACCTGCACGCAGTCTTGGAGCAAGCCGCGGGCCTGGTGGCTCCTGGGGGGCACATCTTCGTCGGCGACGTTCGTAACCTCGAGCTCCTGCCGGTGTTCCATCGCGAAGTTCAATCCGCGAAAGTTTCGAGTGCCACCGATGCCGCACTCGCGCGAAAGATCTTCCTGTCGATCGCCCAGGAGCGCGAGTTGGTGATCCATCCCCACTATTTTCAGGGCATTTCCCGATCCATCCCGCGGATATCGGGTACGGAAATCCTGCTCAAGCGCGGATCAAGCTACGAGCTGACCCGCTATCGCTATGACGTGGTGCTGCGTGTCGATCGCGAAGCTGCTTCAGCTGGCAGCGAGAACAGCAGCCTCGTGCCCGATATGAACCAGGGAGCAAGTGAGGGCAGGCCGCTGGCGACCGATCCGATGGCCGCCGCGTTCCTTCAGCATCTCGGCATGGAGTTCGGGGGCGTGTTGCAGGCCCAGTTTCCGGAGGCGAAATTGCCCGCGGCCGTGATCGCGCTCAACCAGCGAGATTTTGCCGAGATCGTGCAGGCCTCGTCGAACGCGCCGGGCGATCCCGGCGACAATGAAATGATCGAGGCGTCGGTATGACCGCCCATAATCTGGCGCTGCATTTCGAAGAGGTCGTTGCGTCCTCGCCGGACGCCGTCGCCCTGTACTGCGAAGGCGATAGCTTTGCCTTTTCGGAGCTCAACCAGTTGGCAAACCGGTCGGCGCGCTGGTTGACATCGCGGGGCGTCAACAAGGGCGCCGTGGTGTGCCTTGAATTGCCGAAAATCGCCGAGGCCTATGCGCTCGCGATCGCCTGCATCAAGATCGGAGCACCCTATGCGTTCCTCGATCCCGCGGCCCCCGAGGAACGTGCCCGGCTGATGCTGGAGCGATGCCGGCCCGCGCTGATCGTCAGCGTGCGCGAGGGTGCTGGACCGCGGACATTGATCGGCGATGCAAGTGCCCGGGCTGCCTTGCATCATGCCCTGTCGCAGCTTGAAGACGACAATCTGCCGCTGACGTCCTTGATCACCGGGGCCGATCCGGCCTATGTCATGTTCACCTCGGGATCGACGGGCGAACCGAAGGGCGCGGTCATCCCCCATCAAGGGGTGCTTCACCTGGTCGCCTGGGCGAAGAACGATCTTGGAATTGGACCCGGTGACCGGCTGACGAATGTCAACCCGATCTATTTCGACAATTCGGTCTTCGACATCTATGCCGGCTTGCTGAACGGAGCGGCGGTTGTCGCGCTGGACGCGCTGAAGGGGCGGCCCCCCGCAGAGCTGGTGTCGGAGATCACCAAGCATCAGTGCACGTTCTTCTTCGCCGTGCCGACCCTCTTCATGTTCCTGGACTCCATGCACCTTCTGAGCCCGGATTGGCTGCCGAGCATCAGCCGGTTCATGTTCGGCGGTGAGGGGTTTCCGCTGGCCCGGCTTCGTCGGTTCCACGACGCGTTTGCCGGCAAGGCGAAGCTGATCAATTGCTACGGGCCGACCGAGACGAGCTGTATTTGCAGTGGTTTCGAGATCGTCGAATCCGTTTTCGAGACCACGGACGGGCTGGCTCCTCTGGGACGGCTCAATCCCAATTTCAGCTACCGGATTCTGGACGAAGAGATGAAGCCGGTGCCCGGGGGCACCGCCGGCGAGTTGTGGCTGGGAGGCCCTGGGGTAGGGCTCGGCTACATCAACAACCCGCAAGAGACGGCCCGCCGTTTCTGTCAGGACCCTCTAATCGACGGCTATCGGTCGATCCTCTATCGGAGCGGCGACCTCGTGGAGGCCGACGTTGAAACCGGCGTCCTGCGCTTCCGCGGTCGCGCGGATAATCAGGTCAAGCTTCGGGGGTATCGGGTCGAGCTGGAGGAGATCGACCACGCGCTGATGGCGTGCAGGGGAATAACCCGTGCGCTTGCCGTGGTGCAGCACGACGCCAGTGGCGCCAGTCGGCTGCTGGCCGCGTATTCGGGTGCAAGAATAGCGGAAAGCGATCTGCGCCAGCACTGCGCGGCGCACCTTCCCGCTTACATGGTGCCGGGCCGGTTCGTCTGGATGGAAGACATTCCCATCAATGCCAATGGCAAGGCGGACCGGCGCTCGGTGGCGTCACTGCTTGGCGAAGCTGTTGCAAGGGCCTCTTAGATGCAACAGCTCGTCGTGATCGCGCGCGTTGTCCGATGAGTGTTGAAAGCCAATCCTACGGCTACGCGCCGTCGGGTCTTCATGGGAAGCCGTCGTGGCGGTTGATCCCGAAGATCGATCGGGACCCGAGGCTCGTGGCAGGGGCCCAGGACATCGGTGGCCGCGTGCTGCTCTGCTGCGCGGTCGGACTGCTCGCGGTTTTGTTTCGGCAAATAGGTATCGATTTTTCAGCGGCGGGACTCGCGCTGGTGTGCGCCTATGCCGGCCGGTACCGGCGCGTCCTGATCCTGCTCGCAACCTTGCTGCTGCTCTATCGCAGCGGCTTCCTGATCGACCGAGGTTTTCTCGAACGGCTGGCGATCGACGAAGGCGTTGGCGACCGGATCCATCAGCCGCTGCTGGAAGCGGTCATGGTGGCCGTCGTGTTTGCGCTGTTCGCGGGGTTGCTGATCATGCAGGGCGCAGGGACGGTGGTCTTCCGCCGCCCGACGCTCAGCCTGTTGCTGGCGTTCCTGGCGCTCGTCGCGCTGACACAGGCCACGATGATGGCCGGCCTGCCGCGCGTTCTGCTGTGGTCATTTCTGATGACGTTCCAGCCCTATTTGTGGTTTCTTGCCTATGGTCTGGCCGATGCGGGCAGGAAGCGATCTCCGGTGTGGCGGCATCTGAGCGTTTTCCACCCCTTCTGGGGATCGTCGCTGACGCCGTTCGGGAAGGGGCTGTCGTATCTCGACCGCTTCGAGGCCAAGACACCCGAGGAGCTTGCGGTGACGCAGCTCAAGGGCGTCAAGCTTGCGGTCTGGATCCTTGTGCTCGCCATCATCAGGATCTGTCTCGTCGAGCTCGTCCACGGGCGTTTGCAGCTTCCAATGTTCGACGACAACCTGCCGCAATATCTCACGGGCCATCCCTGGTCGCGTTTCGTCGGATGGGCGAGCCTCGTCAGCTTCTTCGTCGAGGACCTGCTGAGCATGACCGTGTTCGGCGGCGTCATCATCGCCACGGCGCGGCTTGCCGGCTTTCGCCTGCTGCGCAACACCTACCGGCCTCTGGAGTCGACGACGCTCGCGGAATTCTGGAACCGCTACTACTTCTACTACAAGGAACTGCTCGTCGATCATTTCTTCTACCCCACCTTTGTTCGCTGCCTCCGCGGCCATCGCCGGCTTCGCATGTTCTTCGCCACCTTTGCCGCGGCCTGTGTCGGCAACCTGCTGTTTCACTTCATTCGCGATATTCATTTCGTCGGCGAAATGGGCCTTTGGCGGGCCGTGGTCGGTCAGCAATCCCACGCGTTCTACACGTTTGTCCTGGCCGTCAGCGTCGGGCTCTCGCAGATGCGCCGCGCCCCACGGCTCGCGCCGCGAGGATGGGTGCGTGGCCACTTGCTGCCTTGCCTGTGGGTGTCGAGCTTCTTTTGTCTCATTCACGTCTTCGATGCGCCGCTCGACCGCGAGCATTCGCTCGGGCAACGCGCCGAATTCCTGTTCTATCTCCTGGGAGTCTCGACATGACCACGAAAGCCGGCCCTGAAGTCAGATCGCAGATGCGACGCTACATCGTGCAGCGGCTGCTGATGAAGGGCGACAGCGCGCCGCTAGGTGACGACGATCTGCTGTTCACCAGCGGCCGCCTCGATTCGCTCGACGCGGTCGAGCTGATCATGAGCATTGAGACCGACCACGGGATCAACTTCTCCGACATCGGCTTCGATTTGACGCGCCTGGACTCGATTTCGGCGATTGCTGCTTTGGTGGGACAGCCGTCGGCCGAGCTTGCATAGCAACCGATGTGTCGCCACGCGCTCAACCCGAAAGCGCGGCCCGGCGATGCATGTTGGGCCGCGTCCGCGGATGCGAAGGCTACTGCACGTCCATCTGCAGCCCTTCCTTCTGGATGATGCCGGCGAACTTCTTCGTCTCGGCGTCCACGAAGGCGGCAAACTGGTCGGGCGTGCCGTAGTCGGCGCGGGCGCCCATGGCGACGATGTTCTTCTTGATGTCGTCGCGCTCGAGCATCGCCTTTACTTGAAGGTTGAGCGCTTCGACAACGGCAGGCTGCACACCTTTCGGCAGGAACACCGAGAACCACGACGAGACGTCGAAAGCCGCAAGCTCCGGCGCGCTCTCGCGCATGGTCGGCAGGTTCGGCGCCAGGTCGCTGCGCTCGGTCGTGGTGACGCAGAGGCCGGTGAGGGTGCCGTTCTGCACCTGCGGCAGGCTCGGATAGAGATTGTCGAACAGGATCTGGATGTCGCCGGCGAGCGCCGCCTGGAGCGCGGGACCGGCGCCGCGGAACGGGATGTGCGTCATCTTCAGGCCGGTGAGCTGCAGGAACCAGGCGCCGGTGAGATGAGGGCTCTGGCCGACGCCGGAGGAGGCGTAGCTGAGCTTGTCCGGATTGGCCTTGAGATAGGCGACCAGCTCGGCGATCGACTTGATGCCGGTCTTGGGATGCGCCGAGACGATGTTCGGGATCCGGATCATGTTGGAGACCGGCTGGAGCTGGTCCGGCTTGTAAGTGAGGTTCTTGAAGATGCTGTAGGCGATCGCGTTCGGGCCGGGATTGCCGATCAGGATGGTGTGGCCGTCCGGCTTGGCGCGGACCACCTCGGCCGTGCCGATCGTCCCGCCGCCGCCGGAGCGGTTTTCCACCACGGCCGATTGGCCCCAGGCGGTCTGCAGATGCGCCGCCAGAAGCCGACCCATCACGTCGGTCGAACCGCCGGCGGCAGCCGGCACGACGAGGCGGACGTTTTCGGTGGGCTTCCAGTCCGCCAGGCTCGATCGCGGCAGGATTGCTGCGGCCGAGATGGCGGCAGCACCGGTGAGCACGCGACGGCGGGACAGCAATTGATTGGGCACGAATCCACTCCCTGGGTCTTGTTTTGCGGGGAGCGTATGGAACCGGACGCGCAACGGCAAGCCGCACGAGGCCGCAGGCTGAAGGCTCAGTTAAAACTGAGCAGTTTGAAGATCGGCGTAAGGTAGCTCATCTCCTGGCCCGACGTCGGCGTGGTGCGGCTGACGAAGTCGAAGATCTTGCCGTCCTGCAGGCCGTAATTCGCAAGCCGGCGCACGCGCCGGTTCTTGTCGAAATAGACCGCGATGACGCGCTGATCGACCACCTTCTGGTTCATGAAGGCGACCATGCGCTCGGAGCGCTGCGAGATGTAATAGAACACCTCGCCGTCGAGGGTTGCGACGGTGGAGGGGGTGCCCATCACGATCAGCACCTGATCCTGGCTCGCGCCGATCGGGATCTGCTCCAGCGCGTTGGGCGGCAGGATGTAACCCTTCTGGAACTGCTCGCCGGTGCAGCCCGCAAGGGCAGCGCCCACCAGGGCCGCGGCCGCGAACAGGCGCAAGCCGCGCCAACGTGCTTGAAGGCCGCGCCGCTTGTCTGCACGCAGGCTGGTCTGGTTCGTTATCGTCATAGCGGAACTGATTCCGTCCCCTTGCGTCGCGCGAGGCGCTGAAGTACCGGGCGGAGGCTCTGAATGCAACACGCGCGCGCCCGCTTGCGGAAACCACAATGCTTTGGCCGTTCAATCACTTCAGGAAACCCCGCCTAGCCTCGCCGGGCACCATTGAAGCCATCTATGGCATGATCGTGACGCAGGCGCGAGAACCCATATTTTACCGAGACTTGGGCGTGCCGGATAGCGTTAACGGGCGTTTCGATCTGTTGCTGCTGCACCTCTGGCTGTTGCTGCGCCGTCTGCGCACGGTTCAGGGCGCCACCGAGCTGTCGCAGGCGCTGTTCGACCGCTTCTGCGAGGACATGGACGACAATCTGCGCGAGATGGGGATAGGCGACCAGACCGTGCCGAAGCGGATGCGGGCCTTCGGCGAGGCATTTTACGGCCGGGTCCAGGCCTACGATCAGGCCATGGAAAGCGGCGGCGAGGCGCTGGCATCGGCGATCTGCAAGAATATCTTGAATGGGGCCGGCATGGACCAGGCGCAGCGGCTCGCGGCCTATGCCAGGGCTGCCGAGGCCGAGCTCGGCCGGACCGGCGAGGCCGCACTGCTGGGTGCGTCCTTCAAGTTTCCTCCAGCGCTTCCTGAGGATGTCACGCCATGACCCGACCGATACCAGCATCCGGGCCCGATCCCTGGCGGGTGCCCGTCATCGTTGCCCAGATCCCGGATACCGGCCTGCATCGCAAGCTCGAGGCCTCGGCCGCCGAGCGGCAGGCCATGGCCGAGACGGCAGGCTTGCGCGAGGTTGTCTCGGTCCAGGCCGACTTCGATGTCGTGCCGAAAAGCGGCAACCGGATCCAGGTTACGGGCCACGTTCGTGCTCGGATCGGCCAGACCTGTGTGGTCACGCTTGACCCGATGGAGAGCGAGATCGACGAGGAGGTGGACCTGATATTTGCCCCCGAGGCCGAGGTCCGCCGCCTGGCCGACCTGATGGAGGAGGGGCAGGACGATCAGGAGCAGGTCGCCGACCCCCCGGAGGCGATCGTCAATGGCATCATCGACCTCGGCCGGCTCGCCACCGACGCCCTGTTTCTGGCGGTCGATCCCTATCCGCGGAAACCGGGGGTGGTGTTTGAGCCCGAAATCATCGCCCCCGATCCGGAGGACCATCCCTTTGCGGTCCTGAAGGCACTCCAGGACAAGAAGAAAGACCAATAGGTGCCGTCTCCCCCAGAGGACCGCTTTGCTACGGGGCGCGAGGTGTTTGCGATGGTGGTTTGAAAGGTCGAATTATCTGTTTGATTTTGATGCGTTTCTTGTGAATTAGTCCGTCCGCGGCCCGATGCTCCCGAATCCAAAAGGCTGGGGGCAAGAGGTTGTTTCGGGATAACAAAACGCTATTGTCGCGCCCCGGTCGGGGTGCAGCGTGGCGCTTGACCGACCGCCATGTTCGTGGCGGACCCATTTGCGGCCCCGCTCGTTCAAGACCGCACCAGACCAGGTTTCCAGGACTTTTATGCCAAGCAAGGTTCGCATCGCGCTTGACGCCATGGGGGGCGACGCCGGCGCCGCCGTGGTCATTCCAGGCGCCGCCATCTCGCTTGATAGGCATCGCGAGATCGAATTCCTGCTGATCGGGGACCGCGCCAAGATCGAGCCCGAGCTCGAGCGCCACCCCGCGCTGAAGGCGGCGTCGAAGATCATCCACACCGATGTCGCGGTCAGCGGGTCGGACAAGCCGAGCCAGGCGCTGCGGCGCGGCCGCCGGACTTCCTCCATGTGGCTTGCCATCGATGCGGTGAAAAAGGGCGAGGCGGATGTTGCGGTCTCGGCCGGGAATACCGGCGCGCTGATGGCGATGTCGCGCTTCCACCTGCGCACGCTGCCCGGCGTCGACCGTCCGGCCATCGCCGGCATGTGGCCGACCAGGCGCGGCGATTCCGTGGTCCTCGACCTCGGCGCCAGCATCGGCGGCGATACCCACCATCTGGTGTCGCTCGCCATCATGGGCGCGGCGATGGCCAGCGTGTTGTTCAACAAGAAACGACCCACGGTCGGCCTGCTCAATATCGGGGTGGAGGAGATCAAGGGGCACGAGGAGATCCGCGAGGCCGGCGAAATCTTGCGCGCCAGGAACCTGCCTGAGCTCGACTATCTCGGCTTCGTCGAGGGTGACGGCATCGGCAAGGGGGTGGCGGACGTCATCGTCACCGAGGGCTACAGCGGCAACATCGCGCTGAAGGCTGCGGAGGGAACCGCACGGCAGATGGCGGAATTGCTCAGGGACGAGATGAAGCGGAACTGGCTGTCAAAGCTCGGCTATCTCTTTGCGCGCAACGCCTTCCAGGCCCTGCGCAACAAGATGGATCCGAACAAATCCAACGGCGGCGTGTTGCTGGGATTGAACGGGATCGTGGTCAAGAGCCATGGCGGAATCGCTGCCGAAGGCTTTGCCTATGCGATTGATGTTGGCTATGAGATGGTCAAATTCGATCTCCTCAACAAGATCAATCAGATGCTCAACCGCGAAGGTGGTGCGCTCAATTTCGTGCAGCCCGCGCCGGAGGATGTTTCGTGACTCAAATTCGTTCGGTCGTGCTGGGCTGCGGCTCCTATCTGCCGGAGCAGGTGGTGACCAACGCCCAACTGGCGGCGCGCATTGACACGTCCGACGAGTGGATCGTGCAACGCACCGGCATTCGCGAGAGGCATATCGCGGCCGAGGGCGAGTTCACCTCGCATCTGGCGCTGAAGGCGGCGCAGGCCGCGCTCGCCGATGCCGGCGTGGACGCGCAGTCGATCGACCTGATCGTGCTCGCGACCTCGACGCCTGACAACACTTTCCCCGCCAGCGCGGTCGCCGTGCAGCACGGGCTCGGCATCAACCACGGCGCGGCCTTCGACCTTCAGGCGGTGTGCTCGGGCTTCGTGTTCGGGCTCGCCACCGCCGATAATTTTTTGCGCACGGGCGCCTTCAAGCGCGCGCTGGTGATCGGAGCGGAAACCTTCTCGCGCATCCTCGACTGGACCGATCGCGGTACCTGCGTGCTGTTCGGCGACGGCGCCGGCGCGGTAGTGCTGGAGGCGCAGGAGCAGCCGGGCAATGCCGCCACCGACCGCGGGATCGTGACGACGCATCTGCGCTCCGACGGTCGCCACAAGGCCAAGCTGTTCGTCGACGGCGGCCCGTCCTCGACCCAGACTGTCGGCCATCTGCGCATGGAGGGCCGCGAGGTCTTCAAGCACGCGGTGGGCATGATCACCGACGTGATCGTCGACGCCTTCGAGGCGACCGGGCTCAATGCCGACAGCATCGACTGGTTCGTGCCGCACCAGGCCAACAAGCGAATCATCGACGCGTCAGCGCATAAGCTTCATATCGCGCCGGAGAAGGTGGTGCTGACGGTGGACCTTCACGGCAACACCTCGGCGGCTTCGATCCCGCTGGCGCTGTCGGTGGCGCGCAAGGACGGCCGCATCAAGCGCGGCGACCTGGTTCTGCTGGAAGCCATGGGCGGCGGCTTCACCTGGGGCTCCGCGCTGGTGCGCTGGTAAGCCACAGTCGATAAAATTTTGCCCGAATCAGATCGGATTATCGATGCGCCTGCATTGATGAGGGCTGTTGACCGCCGTATCGTAAGCTCATAATTTCAGACAACAATTGTTCGCCGTGATGTGGGGCAGGGCGATGACCGATCAAAGTAAAACCGTAACGCGTGTCGATCTGTGCGAAGCCGTCTACCAGAAGGTAGGGCTGTCGCGCACGGAATCGTCCGCCTTCGTGGAACTCGTGCTGAAGGAGATCACCGATTGCCTTGAGAAAGGCGAGACGGTGAAGCTGTCCTCGTTCGGCTCCTTCATGGTCCGCAAGAAGGGTCAGCGCATCGGTCGCAACCCCAAGACCGGCACCGAGGTGCCGATCTCGCCCCGCCGGGTCATGGTGTTCAAGCCGTCGGCGATCCTGAAGCAGCGGATCAACGCCCAGCACCGCACCAATGGCGACGCCAGCAAGGCGCAACCCGAGGCGTAATCCGCCTTCCGGATAAGGATTTGGCATTTGGACAAGGCGCCGGATGCGTTCCGAACCATCAGCGAAGTAGCGCAGGAACTCGACATTCCGCAGCACGTGCTGCGGTTCTGGGAGACGCGTTTCTCCCAGATCAAGCCGATGAAGCGCAGCGGCGGCCGCCGCTATTACCGCCCCGACGACGTCGACCTGCTCAAGGGCATCCGCCGTCTGCTCTACGGCGAGGGCTACACCATCCGCGGGGTGCAGCGGATCCTGAAAGAACACGGCGTCAAATCGGTGCAGGGCCTCGCCGACGGTGCGGCCGCGGTCTCGTTCGGGGCCATCGAGGACGCCGTCGGCGCGAGCCTGATGGAGCCCGAGGAGGAGACCGGCGTCCGCGGCGCCCGCGACAGCGACGATGACGACTACCAGGGCGAGGAGGAGGAGGGCATTGACTTCCGCTTCTCCGAGACCGACGACGAGGAAATCCTCACCACCTTCCGCAAAGGCGGCACCCCCGCGGCGCCCGCAGGCCCCAGCGCCATCGACCGGGAGCGCCTCGGACGGGTGCTCGCCGAGCTGATCGCCTGCCGCGAAATGCTGGATCAGGCGCTCAAGGACGCCTGACGCCGGACACCCTCGGCTTTGGGCCAGTTCCGGTGCCTTTCGGCAGAGGCAGCAAAATGGTGTGACCTCGCCTTGCGCAAACCGGCGATCCTAGCTAATGGAACGACGTTCGGAGCGTGGCGCAGCCCGGTTAGCGCACTAGTCTGGGAGACTAGGGGTCGGAGGTTCAAATCCTCTCGCTCCGACCAATTGTTCGTAGGCTTGGCTGAGCACACGCGCGAAAAGCATCGCAACGGATGCATTGTCTGTTCGCGATCAGGCCTAGGGCTCGCCCGGCGACAATGAGAGCATCAGAAGTGCCCGACGAGCCGATGACCCTCAAGTTCCGCTGTCCGCCGGGTCTTGAAGACAAATTGCCGCCGCCGGTCCCTGCGAGTTTAGGCCTGCCTGCCTGGCTGAAGGCGATGCCGACGCAGGCCTTCAACGCGATCAATCAGCGCGAGGAGGATACGGTCAAGCGATGCCCTCCGGTCGTCGACGCCATGACGAGCGGCTTCCTGATCCCATTGATGTGCGATGTCAGGTTTGAGAATGGGGAAATTTCCTGGGACAATGACCTGCCAGCCGGTGGTGAGCTTGATTTCCCGCGCTCTCCCGTTGGATTTCACGACTCCAGTCAGGTCACGGGATCGCCGTTGTTCGAGCCGGACCGGCTTCTCATCAAGTTTCGTAACCCATGGCTGATCGAAGCGCCGGAAGGCTATTCGGTTCTGTTCATGCATCCGATCAATCGGTTTGATTTGCCCTTCACTACGCTGACTGGCCTCGTCGATTGCGATCGATATCGTGACAGCTGGATCCATTTCCCGGTGCATTGGCACGACGTGAATTTCAACGGCGTGCTGCAGAAGGGGACACCGATCGCGCAATGCATGGCGGTGAAGCGGGAAACCTGGGTCGCTCAGACCGCGCCACTGACTGCAGAGGAGATGCGGCGGGTGTTCGAGGTAACGAAGTCGGTCGCGCAGGAGCCTGGCACTTATCGACGGCAGTTCCGTGCGTGAGCCGCATCACGGGATGTCATTTTGCAGAAACTTCTTGAGCGCGCTCGGGCGGAAGAAGAAGCGGCCGCGCGATGAATGGACGAGCGTGTAGGCGGCTTGTGCCAGCATCCGGGGCCGGCCGCGTACCGCCGAACGAAGGCTCGCCTCGCCCTCTTCGCGCTGACCCAACTCGAACAGGCAGGCTGCGAGGTTGGCTCGTGCCATGGCATCGTCAGGGCGCAGCGCCAGCGCGAGCCGGTACATTTCTGCGGCCGTGGCATAATCACCATCCTGGCGCAGCACGCGTGCAAGTAGGGTCGAGATATCGGGACGCCCGGGCGCGGCCTCGTTGGCCTTGACGAGAATCGCGCGCGCCTCACCGCGCGTATTGCGCTCGAGATGCAGGCGCGCAAGATCCAGTTGTAGGTCGATGCTTTCCGGCGCGAGCGCGAGAGCGGTGCCGATCACCGCGATGGCCTCATCGAGGCGCCGATCCTTGGCAAGCTGGCCGGCGAGTTCCTGGAACGCCGGCAGGAAAGGTGGGCGACGCGCCGCGGTCCGGCGCAGTTGTTCGACGGCTTCCGTGCGACGTCCGGATTCGCCCAAGGCCGCGCCAAGCAGAGTTTCAATGCCCGGATCGCTCGTGCGGCGCGCCGCCTTGTCCAAGGGCAGGATGGCCTCCGCTGCGCGGTTCTGAGCGAGCAAGGCGCGGCCGAGAACCCATGTCGCGACGATATCGTTCCGGCTCGTCCTCAAGGCTTCGGCTGCAAGCCGCTCCGCCTCGGCGAAATTCTGCATTCGCAGCGCGAGCGTGGCGCGCTCGCGCAAATCGGTTTGATGAGGTGCGCGGCTGGGGGGAAGAACAGGGCGCTTCGACACCGGGCTCGCAATCGACGACAATCGAGGTGCCAAGTATGGCCTCGGCCCCGGCGTCGGGCAACCGCTATTCGCCTTCGCGGATTGGCGCGTTCTCGGCGAAGGCCTCACTCCTTTTTTCTCGCTCGGCCGTCACCTCAATATGCCACACCATCTGCATCTGCATCTGATCCGCGACCAGTCGCGACGCCGCAGGGGTGACGCGCGCGTACAATCATTCTGCGTGCGGTGGCTTAAGAGGAAGGTGTGATCGTTGTCACAAAACGCGCCGCCGCAATGGGGTCTGGCGCTGTCGGTGCCCGCACGGAAAGACCAGTCGGCCTCCGGGGCGTTTCCTCGTTTTTAGTCTTGGTCCGTCGTCTTAGTATCAGTAGTTTTGCGGGACCTTAGGCGTGGCCCTTGATCTCGTAGCGACCTGGCACGCATTTGTAGCGATCGAGCCGCCAGTTGGCGTGGTAGATCGGATGTTCGCCCATCCATTTCGCCAATGGGGCCTGTGCGCCGATCGCACACTGCATCATCGACATCTCGGGCGTCATGTTGCTGTCGGTCACGATTTCCTCGATGCAACTGCCTGAGCTGGCTGCGCTTAGCCGGCAGAGCACGGCAACGACGGTCACGAACATTCCAGTCACCTCATTGGTAGTTTCTGACCACGAAGAGGATGCAAGCGGAGTGCCAGAGCCTGTGACGCAAACAACACGCTGGCCTGGCCGATTCGACCCAGCGTCCGGACTCCATTTGACGATTCGGATTGTAAAAAAATTGCCCATAAACCGAAGCCGGGCAAATACGGGGAACCGGCAGGGGTGAGTCGCAGCGATGTCGGGGCAGCGCCGCGCCGGTGGCGCTTCACAGGCCGCGCGCAGCCGGTAGGCTCGGAAGCACCGTGGCCACCCGCCAAAAGAGCTGGGCCGCCACACGGGACATGGAAACGCGAGGGCAGACCATGAAGGCACGACCGACCGGCGTGATCCCGCCGATGACGACGCCGTTCCGCAAGGATGGCGAGATCGACTACACTTTGGTGGCGCACCAGGTCGACTGGATGATCGGCGCCGGCGCGCATGGCGTCGCGGCCGGCGGCTCGACCGGCGAGGGGCACACGCTCGATCACGAGGAATATCGCGACCTGATGCAAGCGACGGTTGCGGCGGTGAAGGGACGCATTCCCGTGATCGCCGGGATCATTGTCGACTCGACGCGCGATGCGATCCGGCGCGGCAAGCTGGTGCGCGACATGAATGTCGCCGCGCTCCAGGTCACGCCGGTGCATTATCTGTTCAAGCCGGACGACGAGGCGATGGTGGCGCATTTCCGCGCCATGGCTGATGAGACCGGCATGCCCATCATCATCTACAATGTGGTGCCGTGGTCGTATCTGTCGCCGGCGCTGCTGACGCGGATCATGACCGAGGTGCCGCTGGTGGTCGGCGTCAAGCAGAGCGCGGGAGACCTGAAGCTGTTCGCGGACCTCATGATGATGGCCCCCGACAAGCTGATCTACAGCGCGGTCGATGCCCTGATGTATCCGTCCTACACATTGGGGGCCCATGGCTCGATCGCCGCGATCCTGACCGCGGCGCCGCATGCCTCCGTCGCGCTGTGGGATGCGGTGAAGGCCGGCGACCATCCGCGCGCGCTCGACCTGCACAAGAAGCTGCTGACGCTGTGGAACGCTGTCATCGCCGACAATCTGCCGGCCTGCACGCGCTATGCGCAGACGCTGCAGGGCCTGCCCATGACCTATCCGCGCGCGCCGATGCCGGAAGCCTCAAGCGCGCAGCAGGCGGCGATCCGCAAGGCGCTGGACGGGCTCGGTGCGTTGAACGGGCGGCGCGTCGAGGCGGCCGAATAGTCCACGCCCCGAAATAACTGATGAGCATGGCAGCGCCGATCCGCTTTTACCTGCGGATGCGGCGCTGCTACATTTTGCGCGCACTCCGATGCGCGCGGCGCGAGCTGTGAAGAAACATACCGACAAGGGGAGGGGCCGAAAGTCCCATGAAGGATTTTGCAGGAAAGATCGCCGTGATCACCGGCGGCGGCACGGGAATGGGACGCGAGCTCGCGCGGCAGCTCGTCGCCGAGGGCTGCAACGTCGCGATGTGCGACGTCTCGGAAGCCGCAATGGCCGAGACCAAGCGGCTGTGCGAGGTCGAGCAGCTGCCGCAGGGCCTGCGCGTCACGACCCATGTCGCCGACGTCTCGATCGAGGATCATCTCAAGCGATTCCGCGACGAGCTTACCGAACAGCAGAAGACCGACCGGATCCATCTTCTGTTCAACAACGCCGGCATCTGCGGCGGCGGCAGCCTGTTCACCAACACGCGCGAGCAGTGGGAGCGCACCTTCAACATCTGCTGGGGCGGGGTCTATCTCGGCGTCCGCACCTTCCTGCCGATGCTGGTCGCAGCCGACGAGGCCCATATCGTCAACACAGCGAGCGTCAACGGCTTCTGGGCCTCGATCGGGATGAACCAGTCCCACACCGCCTACAGTTCGGCAAAGTTCGCCGTGAAGGGATTTACCGAAGCGCTGATTAACGACCTCCGCCTGCATGCGCCGCACGTCAAATGCTCGGTGGTGATGCCCGGCCATATCGGCACCTCGATCGTCTCCAATTCGCGCAAGGTGCAAAGCGCCGATGGCTCGGAGCGGCTCAACCCCGACGAGGTCGCGCTGACCCGCAAGCGCATGGTCGCCGCCGGCGTGCCGGATGCCGACAAGATGTCGGACGAGGACATCCAGGCGGTGTTTACCGAGCGCGCCCGCAGCTTCCTCGAGGATGCGCCGACGACGGCGGCGCAGGCCGCCAGGATCATCCTCGACGGGGTCAAGGCGGAGCAATGGCGCATTCTCGTGGGCGAGGACGCAAAGCGCCTCGACCAGCGCGTGCGCGCCACGCCGGAGCAGGCCTACGACCGCGCGTTCTACGAAAGTTTTACGCAGGAGGTCGGCTGGCGGCTCGGCTGAGGCGGCCGCCGAGCGGGCGCGGATATAGGTATGATGAGCATCATGGCAAGAGGCGCGCAGGCAATTTCGCGTGCCACCTCTTGCCAGTTCTCTTGCCAGTTCGCCGCCATTCTTCCTGCCAGTGTTCAGTCACTCATGACGAATTGGAATGTCACGCATGCGAGACGTCCCTGCGTTCAAGCGATGGTGATCTCGAACGGCTCTCATTCGGCGCACGGCAGCTTGGTCAGGGAACCAAAATAGTTTAGTCAGTCATCTGTAAGGCGATGACCAGAGCGTAGCTCCCGATGATACCCGCATGCCTCTCCGACGACTGGATCCTTTGCCCGGAGCGAGAGGACATCTCCGCTGAGTTCACGCGGCTCCTCACCGCGGCCCAGGAGGGCGGCGCCACGATCGCGGAATGCCTGATGATCGCGCGGCGGCTGAAGCGGGGCGAAGACCAGTCCTGGCATCGTGAGTGGAAGAATCTGGCGCAAGCCAATCGACTTCGTGCCGAGGCCGCGTTCGCGGAAGGTCACAGGGCGACTGCGCAGCGCAACTGGCTCCGCGCCATGAATTACTACAGCGCGGCCGCAATGCCGCTCGATCAGGCGGACGAGCGCCGCTGGGTCGCGGTCCTCGCGATGCAGGATTGCGCCCGCCGCTTCCTCGTCGCGCGCGAGCCTGCCGGGGAGGTCGTGACGATCCCTTGGCTCGACGGACATTCGTTGCAGGGCTATTTCCTGCCCGCGCCGTCGGGACGCGTGCGAGCCCCGACCGTGATCTGCATCGGCGAGCCCGGCCACCGCAAGGAGGAATTTCTGTTCAAGCTCGTGCCGCATGCGCGCGAGCGCGGCTTCTCGCTGCTGGCGCTGGACCTGCTCGGCGACC
>NZ_VSST01000086.1 GCF_019402665.1 Bradyrhizobium canariense | reverse complement strand
CTGGTACGGCTTCGGGGTCGCCTTCGAGCCACAGAATTTCATGTGGTGTTTCGTCGGTGTTCTGGTTGGCAACATGGTCGGGGTCCTGCCAGGAATGGGGCCTCTCGCCACGATATCGGTGCTGCTCCCGCTAACGTTCGGCATTCCCCCGGTCGGCGCGATCTTGATGCTGTCAGGCGTCTTCTATGGAGCGCAATACGGCGGCGCGATTTGTTCCATCCTGCTCAACCTACCGTGCCATCCACCGCACGCGGTGACGTGCCTCGACGGATTTCCGCTGACGAAGCAGGGTCGAGGCGGCGCGGCACTCGGCATCACGGTACTGTCGTCGTTCGTAGGCGCCTCTTGGGGCATAGTGGAGATGATCTTTCTGGCGCCGGTGCTGGTGAAGGTCGCACTGGAGTTCGGTCCGACCGAGATTTGTTCACTGATGCTTCTGGGCCTGCTCGCCGGTTCGACGTTGGCGAAGGGCTCACCTCTCAAGGGTATTGCAATGACCTTGCTCGGCCTCTTCCTGGGAATCGTGGGAACGGATGTCGAGACTGGCACGGAGCGCTTCACGTTAGGCATTCCGAACCTCCTTGACGGCATCGAACTCGTCGGACTCGCACTCGGTCTATTTGGCATCGCCGAGTTCATGAAGAGCGTGAATCAATACTCCGACGTGAATACGCGCTATTCGAACGTCGGTCTGCGCGATCTGCGTCCATCACGCGACGAACTCCGCCGCTCTATTCCAGCGATGTTGCGGGGCACCATCATAGGAAGTCTTTGCTCGCTCATTCCGGGAACGGGACCGACGATCGCCTCCTTCATCTCCTACGCTGCGGAGAAAAAGGTCTCGAAAACGCCAGAGAAGTTCGGTACCGGGATGATCGAAGGCGTCGCCTGTCCAGAGGCGTCTACGCATTCGTCGGTGCAGGGCGACTTCATCCCGACAATGAGCCTCGGCATTCCCGGCGACGCTGTCATGGCCCTAATCCTTGGTGCACTGATGATCCAGGGCATCGTGCCCGGCCCCCAGTTGATCAAGGAGCATCCGGACATCTTCTGGGGCCTGATCGCAAGCTTCTGGATCGGCAACGTCATGCTGGTGCTTCTCAACGTCCCGCTAATCGGGCTGTGGGTGAAGCTCTTGATGATTCCCTACAAATATCTATATCCGAGCGCGCTGTTCTTCGTCGCGATCGGCGTCTACTCGACCAACAACGACATGTTCCAGGTCGGCGAGACTGTCGTCGTCGGGTTGGTCGGCTATCTGCTGCTGCTGCTTGATTTCCACCCGGCCTCGATCCTGCTCGGTTTCGTCTTGGGGCCGCGCCTGGAGGAGAACTTCCGCCGTTCGCTGCTGGTCTCGCGGGGCGACGCCATGATCTTCGTCGAGCGGCCGATCAGCGCGTTCTTTTTGCTCCTGTGCGTGGTGCTTCTGGCGGCGCAGATCTACGTGCGCTTGCGGAAACCGAAGGCGTTTGCTGTGCTGGACCTCCCGGAGAGCTCTGGTGCCGCGGTCACACGGCCCGCCGAGTAGGCTTCAACCGCTTCAAGATCCGCTTGCATCGCGGCCCGAACGCGCCACGGAGAATGTATTCCGAATCAACAAGGCGATGTGACGGTCGGGAAGCGCGGTCGTCAACAATGGGGAGTTCAACGTGAATAGGACTTGGAAGATATTGGCGTGGGCTCTCGAACCCCGACGCCTCGTCCTGTAGGTTCTTGCTAGCTGCGCGTATTTGGTATCGGGTCATTCCGACAAATGGAAATCCAATTGTGGGTTCAATGCACGTTCAAGAAGACGTTTGTCGGAATGGCCATTGATCTTACAGAGAAATCATACGCCTCTTAATCAGCGGCTCCGCCGGAATCGTGACTTTTACGTCGACACACGGGCATGCGTTGGACCGCGTAAGAACGGCGGCTTCTGGCGGGCTACCAAGGCGCGAGGTCGGGAGCTAAGCTGCCCTCCGGTAAGAGAACAGCGCCTCCACAGTAGTGGGTTTAACCATGTAGCGGTCTCCCGCTACCAACGGCTCCCCACCCGCGGCACGTTTCAGGAACGGCGCCCCTAAAAGCTCCTGTAAGTCGCCTCAACGGAAAACTGGTCGGCTCCGAGTGTCGGCGTCGATCACCGATTCATCGGGCCGTTCAGATCGGCAGGCAGCGCCTTGCGAACTGTTGCGCCGGTAACGGATGGAATGACCCTATTGGCACAGCAGTCGTTGAAGTGTGTCGGAGTTAGACTTGACTTGCTTCCGCTGGCTGGATCTAGCCCAAATTTGCTGGCGATGGACTGGACCGAGACTTGGTCGTGGCCAGGAAAAGCCGGGCAGGATCAAATCAGACGCAATGTCTCCACGAATATTGGAGGTCGCGGTGGAGTGTCACGGCTACGGTCTCTCAGCGTCGTCTTTGGGCTTTCTCGAGAGTCCCGCAGTTGCACGTGCGATGCGCTGGCAAGCATCTTCAAGTTCGACGGCGGAGGTCGCGTAGGAAATCCTGAAATACGGCGCAAGACCGAAAGCCGAACCAGGGATGACGGCAACGCCAACGGTGCGAAGAAGATATTCCGCGAAGTCCGTGTCGCTTTGCAGCGTTCGGCCGTCAGGCGTGATTTTTCCGATCAAGCCGGCGCAGCTCGCAAACGTGTAGAATGCGCCCTCGGGCACGCGGCAGGAGATGCCGTCGATCCCATTCAATGCGCCGACGACAAGGTCGCGGCGCTGTTGAAATGACCGGCAGCGCTCCCGGATGAAATCCTGCGGGCCGTTCAGGGCTTCGATCGCCGCAGCCTGGCTGACCGAGGATGGGCAGGAGGTCGATTGGCTCTGGACGACAGCCATGGCACGGATCAGGGGGCTTGGCCCAGCACCGTAGCCGATGCGCCAGCCGGTCATCGCGTAGGCTTTCGAAACGCCATTGACGGTCAGTGTTCGGCTGCGGAGAGCCGGTTCGATCGCCGCCGGCGTGACGAAACGAAAGCCGTCGTAGACGATATGCTCGTAGATATCATCGACCATCAGCCAGACGTGCGGATGCTTGATAAGCGCATCCAGGATCGGCCGATAGTCGGTTTCCGAATAGGCCGCGCCGGATGGATTGGACGGCGAGTTCAGCATGAGCCATCGCGTGCGAGGCGTGATGGCGCGTTCAAGATCGTCAGTCGAAAGCCGAAAGCCATTGGCCTCCGAACATGGCACCAGCACCGGCGTGCCGCCGACGATCGTGACGATGTCGGCGTAAGTCACCCAGAACGGCGCTGGGATGATGACCTCGTCGCCAGGGTTGATGGTGGCCATCATGGCGTTGAAAAGCACCTGCTTGGCACCAGCGGACACGGTGATCTCGTCCTGGGCGAATTCGAGCCCGTTATCGCGCTTGAACTTTGCACGAATGGCAGACTTGAGTTCCGGCGCGCCGTCCAAGGCGGTATACTTGGTCGCGCCGGCGCGCATCGCGCGCTCGGCTGCATCCTTGATAGAGTCCGGCGTATCGAAGTCAGGCTCGCCCGCACCGAGGATGATGACATCCCGGCCCTGGCGCTTCATCTCTGCAGCGAGCCCGCTGATCTTCAGGATCTCCGATACGCCGATCGACGAAAGGCGGTGGGAGAGGCGGAACAACGTCGGGCTGTGGAGGGGCGCGTTCATGCGTCTTCTCTTTATGCCACGTCGAACTTGACGCCTTGGGCGAGCGGCAGCGTCCGGCCAAAATTGATCGTATTCGTCGCGCGGCGCATGTAAGCCTTCCAGGAATCCGAGCCCGACTCTCGGCCGCCGCCGGTTTCCTTCTCCCCACCGAAGGCGCCGCCGATTTCGGCGCCGGATGGGCCGATATTGACGTTGGCGATGCCGCAATCCGATCCGGCCACCGATAGGAAAGCTTCTGCTTCGCGGAGATCGTTGGTGAAGATCGAGGACGAGAGTCCCTGCGGGACCGCGTTGTGCAGCTCAAGCACCGCATCGAAGTCACGATATTTGATCACGTAGAGAATGGGCGCGAAGGTCTCGTGCTCGACGGGGCCGACCTGTCCTGTGATCTCGACCAGCGACGGGCGAACATAATAGGCCTCATCAGTGCCGTCGAAGAGGATTCGCTCGCCGCCGAACACCGCGCCGCCCGCAGCGCGCGCCTCGGCCAGCGCTTTCTGCATCGATGCATACGCCGGTCCGTCGATCAGCGGGCCGACCAGGGTGCCGTCCTTGAGCGGGTCGCCGACGGTGACGCTCTCGTAGGCGCGCTTCAGACGCGGTACGAACCTGTCATAGACGCTCTCGTGCACGAAGAGGCGTCGCAGCGTCGTGCAGCGCTGACCTGCCGTGCCCATGGCGGCGAATGCGACCCCGCGCAAAGTCAGGTCGAGGTCGGCCGTTGGCGCGACAATTGCGGCGTTGTTGCCGCCCAGTTCGAGGATCGCGCGCGCAAAGCGTTTCGCCAGCCGCGGCCCGACGACACGCCCCATTGCCGTTGAGCCGGTCGCAGACACCAGAGGCACCTTGGCATGATCGACGAGGATTTCACCGATCTCGCGACCACCAAACAGAACGGCAGAAAGCGCTTCCGGCGCCCTGCCGCCCTCCGCTCTGAAGCGCTCGAGCGCGCGATCGAACAGCGCTTCCGTCGCAAGCGCCGTCAGTGGCGTTTTCTCGGACGGTTTCCAGACGATGCTATTGCCGCAGATCAACGCCAGTGCCGCGTTCCAGGACCATACGGCGACAGGGAAGTTGAACGCCGAGATGATTCCGGTGACGCCGAGCGGATGCCAGCTTTCCATCATTCGGTGCTCGCTTCGCTCCGTCGCGATGGTCAGGCCATAGAGCTGGCGTGACAGGCCCACCGCGAAGTCGCAGATATCGATCATTTCCTGGACCTCGCCGAGGCCCTCGGACGCAATCTTGCCGGCCTCGATGGACACGAGTCTGCCGAGCGCCTGCTTGTTGGCGCGCAACTCCTCGCCAAGAAGGCGGACGAGTTCGCCGCGTTTCGGGGCGGGAACAAGTCGCCATTCGAGGAAGGCGGCGTGCGCCTTGTCGATTGCCGTCCGTGCGTCGGCGGCATCGATCTCGTTCACGTGGCCCGTGATCTCGCCAGTGATCGGAGATCGTGCAATCAGCTTGCCGCCGGTGTAGCGGGTCCTCTTGACGTTAAGCTTGCTCAGGAGCTGGTCTGCCTCGCCGGCCAGGGATTTGGCAATACCCGTCGGAATTTGGCTCGTAATCGTCATGGTGGTTTCTCTTGGATAGTTGAAAGGGCGGGATCAGGCCGTTGCCTTGCGTGCGAGATGCGGCGAACCGAGTTGATTCATTGCCCGCTCGACAGAATCTCTTTCGGTCTCTGCGTATAGCGTCATTTCGTCCTGTACCTCGGCGCCAAGGGCGGCCTCGAACGCAGCCCGGTTCGAGCGTGCGGCGTAGTTCTGCTGCACGTCGGAGCCGAGATTCGACTGGAAGATTCCTGCCGCGCTGACGGGGAGGAAGTCCTCGTAGACGATCGGATCGTAACGCAAAAAGCCTTCAGCCACCAACTCGTCCAGGGAGGACGGCAGAGCCCGACGCTTGCCCGCCTCAACGCCTGCCGGCGTCGCCGAGTAGCGGAAGAAGGCGAGGCCTTGCGAACGCAGCGCCGCCCAATCGTCCGGGAAAGCCGTGAACGCCCCGGCGAGTCCGGCGTCGTAGTCGCCTGTGGTCGACCCTGCCGCACTGGCCTGCCGCACCGAGGCAAGCAATGCGTCGTAGAGCTCGCGGCCTCTCGGTGTGAGCGCAACGCCGCGCTGCTCGATCTCGCCAAAGCGTGCGGTATGCATTCCCTCAGCGCCTTTGCCATCTGTCTGCCGGAAGATGATCGGCTCTTCCAGCGCCTTGAAGCTGGTTTGGCGCAGCAGGATCGCGCAGTTGCGGCGCGGCGGACCTTCGATAACGGCCTTCGGCACGATGCCGCGTCGTGGCATCCCCGCCTGGACGGCGTCGATGTCGAGCGTGCGCGGTGTCAGATGGTTGATATGAGGGCCTTTGAAGCTCACCACGTCAGCTATCAACCGATGAGCATCATGCAGCTTTCGATAGACGTCGAGGCTCACTGTCGCTTCGCTGTGCCAGCGGAACGTTTCCAAGGCCTCGCAAACGAACTCCTCGGCTTGCGGGCGGGTCAGGCGACCGTCAGTCTCGAAAATGTTCACCAATTCGAGCGCCCGTGGCGTGAAAATCTGGCGCTCGGCAAGGATTTGTTCGGCCTGCCTGCGAAGCGCCTCGTCCTCGATAAGCTCGACGCGCAACAGTGAGGTGAAAACTCGGAACGGATTGCGGCGGAGTGCTGCATCTGCGATCGGCCGAAAGGCGGTGGAGTGGACGGGGACACCTGCGACCGACAGATCGTAATAGCCGACTGCATGCATGCCCATCACGGAGAAGACACGACGGATATTGAACAGCTCTTCGGCGCGCCCCAAGCGGATCGCGCCGTGACGCTCGACGCTCAACCGATCGAGTTCGTCGTTTCGTGCGAGGCTCGCACAAAGCTCATTGTGCTGCTGCAAGATCTCTCGATTGACGTCACTGACGAGCTCCAGGAGGGTTCCGTATTGCGGCACTTCGGCTCGGTACATTTCCGACATGGCGCGGGAAAACAGAGTGCGGATTTCGTCGGGATCCGCGTGCAGCGCTGTCATCAGTATCTCCATTGCCACAGAACGCGCCTGCGCCGGCGTGCCTGGTCCGACGGCATATTCATGCGATTTAGTTATGATCGTCGAGATTAGACTTGCGGAATGAGCCGATTCAATCAATGTTTTCTCACTAGATCATTCTGAAATGGAATGAGTATGCAAACGCCTCGTCGCTTCCTTCCCTCCACCGCCGTATTAGCGGCGTTCGAGTCCGCCGCTCGGACCGGCAGCATGACCTTGGCTGCGCGTGAGCTCAGCCTGACGCAAAGTGCTGTCAGCCGTCAGATCAAGATTCTCGAGAAGCAGCTCGAGGTCGAACTGTTCGTCCGCGAGCGACAGACCATTCGACTGACTGCCGTCGGCGACGTCTATGCGCGCGAGGTCCGCGAAGCGCTGCACAAGATCAGCGCCGCCTCCGTCAATCTTCACGCGAATCCGAGCGGGGGCATGCTCAATCTCGCCATCCTGCCGACATTCGGTACGCGCTGGCTCGCGCCGCGCCTGCCCAGGTTCCTGGCGGCCAATCCCGGGATCACGATCAATCTTGCGACGCGCTTGTCCTACTTCGATTTCCGTGCGGAAGCACTGGATGCCGCGATTCATTTCGGTCGGCCGGAGTGGCCAGGTGCAGAGATGGTGCTGTTGCGATCCGAGGAGGTGGTTCCTGCCTGTAGTCCCGCACTGAAACGGCAACACGGCTTCCGTGCGGCGGGCGACTTCAAGCAGGCTCCGCTGCTCAGCATCTCCACCCGCCCTCAGGCCTGGGATCGTTGGTTTTCGCTTCACGATGTGCCTGGCAGAACCTTTCAGGGGATGGTGTTCGACCAATTCGCGACTGTGGCCCAGGCTGCGATTGCCGGCGTCGGCGTGGCGCTGCTCCCGACGTTCCTGATCCAGGACGAGTTGGCGAGCCGCAAGCTGGTTCGCGCCATCAATCTGCCGATGAAGAGTCCTGAGCAATACTACCTCGTCTGGCCCTCCGAACGCGCGACGTATCCGCCGCTCCTGGCTTTCCGGGTGTGGCTGGTGGCGGAGACCGCACCCGACCGGTGAGCGGGATACGGTGGACTTGGGTTGGCAAAATGCAATAATTCCCCATCGTTTTGTCGAAAAACAATCAATCCGAAGGGACAAAAATGGCCCGCCCAGCCGACGCCAGGAAGGACCAGGATCTCATCAACATCCTGATTGCGAACGCGCGGACCTCTGTCGCCGATATCGCCAAGGCGCTCGGCGTGTCCCGCGCGACCGCGCAGGGGCGAATGGCAAGGCTGGAGAAGCAGGGAACGATCGCCGGCTACACCGCCATTCTAGGCAAGGAAGATCATGTTACGGCGATCTCGGCGATTATCCTGATTGAGCTTGAAGTCAGGCAGCAGGGCAATGTCATTGCAGCGCTGCGTAAGCGAGCCGAAGTGGTCAATTGCTATACGCTGAGCGGCCCGTTTGATCTCTTTGTGAAGATCAATTGCGCGACCTCCGTTCATCTCGACGAAGTCATCGACTGGATCGCCGAGATGGATGGCGTCAGGCGCACCACCTCGTCGGTTCTGCTCGCCCGAAAATTCGAGAGGTGAGCAGAAGCTAGGCGAAGGCCGCCTCCGAGACGATCGGCACGCCACATTCATGTGCAAAATTTCTCATTTCCCATCGAAGCGAAGGTTAAGCCAGCGGAATGTAACAATATTATTCCTATAGCCGGCGGTTTGGATATTTATGTCGCGCCTATGCTCCTGGATAAGAAAACAAGATCAAGGAGCGTTCGGAATGAATGGTGCAACTGCCCTCGTGAGCATGCTGTCTGGATACGGCGTTGATGTCATTTTTGGCGTTCCCGGCGACACGAATGTTGCGCTCTACGAGGCATTGAGGACGGTCAAGGACGCCCCGCGTCATATCCTGTGCCGTGACGAACGCTCAGCCGTGTTTATGGCGGACTGCTACGCACGTCTTTCGGGCAAGCCGGGGATCGCGGAGGTGCCGAGCGGTGCCGGCGCGCTCTATGGTCTGCCGGGCGTGGCCGAAGCCAACAAATCCTCGGTGCCATTGATCCTCCTCGTCAACGACATCCCGCAGCCTGGTGTTGGGCGCGGCACCTTAACCGAATTGCCCATCGAGGAACTGTTCAAGCCGCTCTGCAAGCGCGCTGAGACGTTGGGTCACGTCGGGAAGTTGCCCGAGGTCGTACGTCGTGCCTTCCGCGAGGCGACCGGCGGTCGTCCGGGGGCTGTCGTGCTCGCGCTGCCCGAGGACCTTCTCTACCAGGACATGCCGGGAGAGGCGGTGTCGCTGCATGTCGAGCCGCAGTGCCGACAGGCGCCATCCTATCGGAGCAGGCCGCCGGATTGCGACCTCGACGCGGCAATCGACGCCATTCTCACCGCCGAGCGCCCGCTGATCGTCGCCGGTGGTGGTGCCAATCGGTCCGGCGCGGCAGCTTCCATCACCGCGCTTGCTGAACGGCTCGACATTCCCGTCGTCACCACGATCACCGGGCAAGGAGTCATTCGCGATGACCACAAGCTCGGCATTGGCATCATCGGCGACAACGGCTTCCACCCGCATGCGGTGTGGGCGCTCGGACGCGCTGACTTCGTGATCTATGTGGGCTGTCGCATGGGTTCGGTCGCCACCATGAATTGGCAATGGCCGGTCCCGAACGGAGAGACACGAATCATTCAGGTCGATCTCGAACCGGAAGTCATCGGCAACACCTATGCCATTGATTTTCCGCTCGTGGGTGATGTCCGCGCGGTCGTCGATGCACTACTCGCCAAGGTCCCCGCGGATCGCGCGCCGTCCGCGGCGGAATGGGTCGCTGAAATCAACGGCCGCCGTGCGGAGTTCTGGGATGTGATGGCGCCGCAACTGGAGAGCGACGAGGTACCGCTGCGCCCGGAACGGGTCATTGAAACGCTCAACCGCTGCCTACCGATGCCCTGCAACGTGGTGTCGGACGCCGGTACGCCGACCCCTTACGCGACGCGCTTCCTCCGGTTACGCGATCCGCAGTCCAGGCTCGTGATCCCGCGCTTCTATGGTGGATTGGGCTATGCCATTCCGGCCGTCGTCGGGGCCTATTTCGCTGCCCCGCATCTGAGGCCCGTGGGTCTGTTCGGCGATGGCTCGCTCGGCATGTCCGCCGGTGAACTCGAGACGCTCTCGCGCCTGCAGATCCCGGCCGTGCTGATCCACTTCAACAATGCCTGCTTCGGCTGGATCAAGGCGCTGCAGCGGGTCGTCGACCGCGATCATGCCCGCAAGGCTTCCGCGCGCGGTAGCCGGGACGCGGCGACCAATGATCCGACGTTCAGCGTCGATTTCGGCAAGTACGACATGAGCAAGCTCGCGGACGTCTACGGGATTCGCAGCTTCCGGGTCGAGACGCCGGCGCAACTGGAGGCGGCTCTGAGCGAGGCTTTCGCGCTGAGCGAGCCGGTCTTCATCGATGTCGTGGTCGAATCCATCGCCGATCGTCTGCCGCCGGTGTTCTCATGGCTGAAAAAGGTGGGCGCCGATCCGGCGGCCGTCGGCGTCCAGGCTGCGCTCTAGAGAGGTTTCAACATGGCTCATCCGTCGAAAAACATCGCTGTCCTTGGTGCCGGGCAAATCGGCGCCGTTATCGCCGGGATGCTGGCGGCGCACGGGCACAAAGTCACATTGGCTGACGCTTCAGAGGCGCAACTCGCCTTGAGTGCCGGCCTAACCTTCGCTACCAAGGTCGTGGATGCCGGAGACCTTAACGCGGTGCGCGGCTTCCTGAATGATCAGGATATCGTCGTCAGCGCCTGTCCGTATTTTCTTAACCAGGGTATCGCACGGGTCGCTGTGGAAACGGGAACACACTATTTCGACCTGACCGAGGACGTGGCGACGACGACGTACATCAAGGAGATCGCGGCCGGCGCCGACGTGATGTTGGCGCCGCAGTGCGGCTTGGCGCCGGGCTTCATCTGTGTGCTCGGGGCCGACATGGCGGCGCGCTTCGACACCGTGAAGACCATCAAGATGCGCGTCGGTGCGTTGCCGCTCTACCCGACCAATGCCTTGCGCTACAACGTCACCTGGTCCATCGACGGCTTGATCAATGAGTATTGTAACCCGTGCGAGATCGTCTACGACGGCAAGTCGATATCGGTGCCGGCGCTCGAGGGCGTCGAGAGCGTCATGATTGATGGCGTCGCCTACGAGGCCTTCAACACCTCCGGCGGCCTCGGCACGCTGACTGAGACGCTGGCCGGCAAGGTGCGCGACATGAGCTACAAGACGCTGCGCTATCCCGGCCACGCCGAGATCATGAAGCTTCTGCTACAAGGGCTGGGGCTCGCCGACGACCGCGATACCATGCGCCGCATTCTCAACCGCGCTGCGCCGTTCACGCGCAAGGATGTCGTGGTGATCTTCGTCACCGGCATCGGCGAACGCAACGGCCGCATGGAGGAGGACAGCATCGTGCTGCGCTATGATGGACGGCCGGAACTCGGCGCGATCCAGCTGACCACGGCGGCTGGCTGCGTCGCCATGGTCGAGCTCTTCCTGTCGGGCAAGCTTCCGGCAAAGGGCTTCGTGCGGCAGGAGGATGCGAGCCTGTCCGATTTTCTGTCCACGCGCGAAGGCGGCAGGCTGGCCAGGGAGGCACGCAGCTCCGAGACCAGTGACTTTGCCATTCAGTTCGCTACCAAGAGGGCTGCGTAAGTGCTTTGAGCCGGGGGGCAGAATTCCGCAGCATCACGGTTTGAGGAATTCAACAAGAGGGGAAGTTTGATATGGTCAGTCGTCGTGAAATCGGATCGCTGGTTGGGCTTGGCGCTACGGCTGCGGCAATCGCCGCCGGCTCCGCCGTGTCCCAGGCCGTTGCCCAGGCACAACCTCCGGCGGAGAGCACTTTCGCGCAGATTCGCAGGACCAAGAAACTTCGCATTGCCGGGATTGTCGGCACCGAGCCCTATTACCATAAGGATATTGCGACCGGACAATGGTCGGGCTTTTGCGTAAGCATGGCGACAGACCTCGCAAAGGCGCTGGAGGCCGAGGTCGAGATCATCGAATCGACCTGGGGCAACTCGGTTCTGGATCTCCAGGCCAACAAGATCGACATCATGTTCGGCCTCAGCCCGACGCCGTCGCGCGCCTTGATCCTCGAGTTCACCCGCCCGATCCTGAACAACACCTTCACGATCATCGCCAAGTCGGGCTTTGAGCCGAAATCGTGGGAAGACCTCAACAAGCCGGAAGTGCGGGTTGCTGTGGATATCGGCTCCACCCATGATCTCTACGCGCGGCGAATCCTGCCCAAGGCGACGCTGGTTGCGCTCAAGACTCCCGACGACGCCGTGCTGGCGGTGCAGTCGGGGCGGGCGGATTGCCTGATCCAGGTCGCGATGCTCTCGCTGGTGACGGTCAAGAAGAACGCGAAGGTCGGCAAGGTCATCATCCCGACGCCGATTGCCTCACAGCCGACTTGCTGCGGCGTGCGCGTGGACGCCGATACCCGCTTTCGGACCTATGTGGACAACTGGCTGGAATATAACCGCTCCCTCGGCGCCTTGCGCGAGTGGATCCTGTCGAGCCTCTCGCTGGTCAATATCGGCGAGCAGGATGTTCCTCCCGGTCTCCAGTTTTGACCCCATCGATCGAACTGCCCGCGTCTTCGTGTGACGCGGGCAGTTTTTTATCAGGAAGGCAGCTGGGTTAGGGTCAACCGAAGATTAGCGTGTTGGGGGATATTGGATCGATGCAATCTGGGCGAAATCCTCCGCTGGGCGTCATCATGCTCGACCTGGCGATCGATCGCCCGCCGGGCGATGTGGGCCATCCGGCGAGTTGGCCCTTTGACGTCATCTTCAGGACCGTTGCGGGCGCGACCGCGCGAAAGATCGTGGATGGAGACGACGCGGATCTGATCGACGCATTCGTCGCTGCCGGTGATGAGTTGCATGCCGAGGGCGCCGTCGGTCTGACGACATCGTGCGGATTTCTCGCGGCGCGCCAGCGCGAGCTCGCCGCACGGATGAAGCTTCCGTTGGCGACGTCAAGCCTGTTGCAACTGCCGATGGTCGAGCACTGCCTTTCGGCTGGTCGCCGTGCCGGCGTCATCACCTACGATGCGAAGGCATTGACGGACCGGCATTTTACAGAAGTCGGCGCGGATCCGAAGACGCCACGTGCCGGGCTGCCCGTGAATGGCAGCCTGCGCGCGCACATCGAGGGTGGTCGCCCTTACGACCGGAACGGAGTGGCACGCGACGTGCACGCCGCGGTCCGCACGCTGCTGTCCGCAAATCCAGATATCGGCGCGGTCATTTTCGAATGCACCAATCTTCCGCCGTTCTCGGATGAGGTGTCGCGTGCATTCGGACTGCCGGTCTACGACATCATCACGCTCGGGCGCTGGTTCTATTCGGGGTTGACCCAGACCGCCTATTCGCAATCGATTGACATGGGATAGGTGCGATGCATTACGAATGGAGTTTCGGCTTTCTCCTACAGTACAGCCGGCTCATCGCTGTCGGCACCGCCTATACGATCAGCTTTACGGTCGCCACCGCGGTGACCGGATTTGCGGTCGGATGCGTGGTGGCGATCGCCAGCCTGTCCAATGTGAGGTTTATCTCCGCGCCGCTTGTGATGCTTGTCGAGGTTTTTCGCTGCACGCCGGTGTTGGTTCAACTGGTGTGGATCTACTACGCGCTTCCGGTCCTGATCGGGATCGAACTCTCGCCTGCGGTGGCGGCGTTCATCGCTCTTAGCTTCTACGCCGGAGCCTTCTATTCGGAGATCATTCGGGGCGGGATCGCGTCGATCGATCCGGGACAGTGGGATGCCGGCCGCGCGCTGGGGATGCGCCGCTTCGAACTGATGAAGCGCATCGTGATGCCGCAGGCGTTGAAGCGCATGATTCCGCCGCTGGTCAACCAGGCCGTCCTTCAGCTGAAGAACACCTCGCTTCTCTCGGTTCTGGCGGTGCCGGATCTGCTTTACCAGGGGCAACTCATCACGTCTGCGACCTACCGACCACTGGAAACCTACACGATGATTGCGGTCATCTACTTCATCATACTGTTCCCGATGACTCGTGTCGCCCGCATGCTCGAAACGCGGCTCGCGCGGTGAAGCCCGGCGATGTCCATCAAAGAGGGGAATGGTTCTGTGCCTGACAACGCGATGATCGAACTGGTTCACGTGAAAAAATCCTTCGGGCCCGTCAGCGTTCTGAAGGACATATCGCTGCGCGTACCCCGCGGCGGTGTGCTCGCGCTCATCGGACCCAGCGGATCGGGCAAGTCCACGCTGCTGCGATGTCTCAATCTGTTGACGATCCCGGAAAGCGGTGCCATCCGGGTCGGCGAAAGCACCATGGACTTCACGAACGGGCACAAATTGCCCCGCGACAAAGAGCTGGCGGCATTCCGCGCGCGCACCGGCATGGTGTTCCAGAATTTCAACCTCTTCCCACACATGTCCGCGCTTCAAAACGTGATGGAAGGTCCAGTCACGGTTCTGAAGATCCCGCCGGAGATGGCGCGCGATACGGCACTCGGATTGCTGGACAAGGTTGGATTGAGGGACAAGGCGGACGTGGCTCCGGACAAGCTGTCGGGCGGCCAAAAGCAGCGCGTGGCCATCGCGCGCGCGTTGGCGATGAGGCCGCAAGTGATGCTGTTCGACGAAGCGACGTCTGCGCTCGACCCCGAACTGGTCGGAGAGGTCTTGGCGGTGGTCCGCCAGCTCGCGGCCGACGGAATGACCATGGTGCTCGTGACCCACGAAATGGCGTTCGCGCGTGAGGTCGCCGACACCGTTGTCTTCATGCGCGACGGCATCGTCGTGGAGGAGGGACCGGCGCGACAGGTCATCGATACGCCGCGCCAGCCTGCGACGCGGTCTTTCCTCAGTCACTTCCATAGCAGCGGCCTCCCGGCGGCTGCCGCTAACGGATGACCGGCTGACGGCTGGGACTGGGTCTTTGAATGGAACATGACAAGACGTTGCGCATCGCGGTGATCGGCGCCGGCATCGTCGGCGCTGCGACGGCGTGGGAGCTGATCAAGGACGGACACGACGTCACGCTGATCGAGCCGGAAGAGCCGGGCGGGCGGCAGGCGGCAAGCTATGGCAACGGAGCCTGGATCAGCCCCGCCTCGATCATACCGATGTCGATGCCCGGCCTGTGGCGCAAGTTGCCTGGCTATTTGCTCGACGCCAACGGGCCGCTTGTCCTTCGCTGGACGGCCTTACCCACAATGGCTCCGTGGTTGCTGCGCTTCCTCGCGGCAGGATGGACCGTCGAGAAGGTCGAGCACACGGCACGCCTGCTCGCGTCGATCCTGCGCGACAGTCCGCAGCGCCATGTTGTCCTGTCGAATGAAATAGGCAAGCCGGACTACATCCGCCGCACGGGTCTGCTCTATGCCTATCCTGATCGGGAGGCTTTCGGTGATGACGCGCTCGCTTGGCGGCTTCGCAAGGAGAACGGGCTGCGATGGGTCGAGCTCGACGCTGGCGAGCTGCGTCGCCGTGAGCCGGATTTGAGCCCCGCCTATCGCTTCGGTGCTTTCGTCGAGGAGGGCGCCTATTGTACCGACCCGGGCGCCTATGTGGCGGCGATCGTGGACGCTGCGCGCATGCGAGGCGCTGTCCTTCGTCAGGCGCGCGCGACGAGCTTTGCCGTGAGGAATGGTCGTCTTGAAGCGGTGACGACCGACCAAGGCTGGATCGGTTGCGATCGCGCGGTGATCTGCGCGGGGATCTGGTCCAAGGCGCTGACCGAGGCCGCGGGTGATCGAGTTTTGCTCGCGAGCGAGCGCGGCTATCACGGCGTCATTGCATCTCCCGCCGCGGGCCCGCGGATTCCGATTATGCCGAGCGATGGAAGAATGGCCAACACGCCGACGCCCGCCGGTTTGCGGCTCTCCGGACAGGTTGAGCTCGCGCACGTCGGCGCCGAGCCGGACTGGGCCCGCGTTGAGATTCTTGTTCGGCATGCGCTGACGACCTACCCCGGTCTTGGAGCACGCGCGGGCCTGACGGTTGATCGCTGGATGGGGCATCGGCCTTCGACGCCGGACGGACGTCCCGTCATCGGCGTAGCCTCGGCCTCACCGGATATCGTCCACGCGTTCGGCCACGGACATGTCGGCCTAGCATCGGGCCCGATCACAGGCCGGATCGTGGCCGATCTCATTGCGGGCAGGGATGGCGGCATCAATGTCCGGCCGTTCGCCATATCGCGATTTGCCTGATCGGTCCGACAATTTGAGAGCGGAGAGATCGATGGAACTGCTCCGGGGGCGCCCCTTCGAAGAGAAAATTCCGAAATAGTGAGCATTGCAATGTAGCGGACCACCGACTCGAGCTGGCCCGAATAGCGGACACCGGTCAATTGCGAAATATTGACGGGTTGGTCGGAGCGGCCGTGCCTGTCCGGCAAGGCCGTCGTCCTTCGTCAACGGCTACAAGCTCTATGTCGATGGCGGGATCACCACCAGTCTCTAGACGTTGCCGCATGCAGCCGTCGCCCTCATCAGCCAGAAGCGGCAGAGTTGCGTCGATCCGAGGAGAGGGCGAGCTGTCGACAAGTCCAGTTCGCCCTGAACACTCTAGGGAATGGGCGTGAATTTCAGCTCGCCAAGCGGCGCGACCTTGTCGGTGCGTACCATCTTGTATTCCGTGGCGGCGCCGAGCCATTTTTCCCAGATCTGATTGATCTCGCCGCTCTTGTCGAGTGCCGCGAGGGATTCGTTGACCTTTGCGAGAAGGGCCGGCTCGCCCTTTTTCATGCCGATGCCGATCGGCTGAAGGATCATGGGTTCGTCGATCATTTTCAGCTGGGCGTTCGCGTTCTTGGACTCGTTGACTAGCTTGGTTATCGTCATCGTGTTGGCGACCATTCCGACCGCCTTGTTCTGCTGAACCGCCATGAAAGCCGAGCCGGTATCCTGGAAAGTGAGAGGATCAGAGCCGTTGAGCTTGATCGACAACTCGGAAGTCGATCCCTTGGTCGACGAAAGCCGCTTGCCCGTGAAGTCTGCCTTCTTGGTGCCGGGGTCGCTGGCTTTGACGGCCAGCATTTCCTTCGCGATGTAATAGGGATCGCTGAACTGGATCTGTTCTGCGCGGCTAAGGGTATATGCAAGGTTGGCAACGGTGATGTCCACGTGCCCCAATTTCACCTCAGGCACGCGCGCATCGACCGACAACGGCGTGATCTTGGCGACGACGCCGAGAGACTTCGCAATCGCGCCGCATAAGTCGACATCGAAGCCAACCATCTCTCGGGTCTTGGAATCCGGCGCGGCGAACGGAGGCACGTCAGCAAATGTTCCGCAACGCAACTCCTTGCGCTGAATAATGTCCTGTAATTGGTCGGCACGGGCGGCGAAGATTGTCGAGAGGCTGGCAACAACAAGAACGAAATGACTTGCGAAGCTTCTGGCTGACATGATCGGACTCCTGGTCGACGGATGATAGCGGCTTATCGCGCGCGAAGGTCGGCAAGAAAGCGTTGCGCGCGAGGATGTTCTGGATTGCCGAAGAAACTATTCGGCTCGGCCATGCTCAGGATGCTCCCCGCATCCATAAACCAGACGCGGTCGGCGACCTCGCGTGCAAATGCCATTTCGTGCGTGACGCACATCATCGTCATTCCTTCGCTCGCCAGGCTGCGCATGACCGCAAGGACTTCGCCGACCATTTCGGGGTCGAGGGCGCTTGTCGGCTCGTCGAACAGCATCGCCGGGGGCTCCATTGCGAGTGCACGCGCAATTGCGACGCGCTGTTGCTGTCCCCCGGAAAGTTGTGCCGGATAGGATCGCGACTTGTTGACCAGCCCGACGCGATCAAGGAGAAGCATGGCCTTGTCATGCGCGTCGGCAGGCCTGAGGCCGCGGAGGCGGATAGGCGAGAACATGACGTTCTCGAGCGCCGACATATGCGGAAACAGGTTGAAGCTCTGGAAGACAAACCCGATGCGGCTTCGGATCCGATTTAGTTCTTTGCTGCTCATCTTGGCATGAACATTCTGGCCGTCGAACGTCAGCGTTCCAGATTGGATCTCCTCCAGGCGATTGACCGTGCGGATGAGGGTAGACTTCCCCGATCCCGACGGTCCGCATACGACGACGACCTCACCCTTGCGAACCTGCGCATTGATGTCGACCAAAGCGTGGTATTCACCGTATCGCTTGTTGACGTGCGAGAATTCGATCATGTGCGGTTCTCCCGAACTGCTGCGTCGAACATGTTCATAGCTCCGCTGGCAGAGGTTGGCCGTCCTGCACCGCCAAATCCTTTCTGTAGGCGCCTCCGCTGCCGGCTCGTTTCGCAGCGATCCGCCGCTCAAGCCAGTTTGCCAGCTGCGTGAGGCTCCAGCAGACGACGTAGTAAATGACCGCGAGCAGGAAGAAGACCTCGAACGGCTTGGTGAGCAGGCGGTTGTTGATCTGGTTCGCAGCGAATGTGAGTTCCGGAACGTTGATGACATAACCCAATGTCGTGTCTTTGATCGTGGAAACAAATTGGCTGAGTATGCTCGGCATCATGTTGTAGAGCGCTTGCGGCAGGACGACGTATCGCATCGCGCCGAGGTGGCTATGGCCGAGTGCTCTGGCGGCGTCGGTTTGTCCCGAGGGCAGCGCCTGGATCCCGGCGCGCACGATTTCGCTCAGGAATGCGGCCTCGTAAATCACAAGGGCGCAAACCATCGTGACAAAGCCCGGAACGACCCGCCCGATCAACAGCGGAACGAGAAAGTACCCCCAGAATATGATCACGAGCAGCGGCACGCCACGCATCGTGTAGACCAGCGCCGTTGCTGGCGCGCGCAACAGGAGCCAGGGCGAAATCCGCGCCAGGGCGACCAGAACGCCGAGCGGGAATGCCAGCGAGATGCCGAGCACCGAGAGCAGCAGCGTCGCCGCGATGCCGCCCAGCGGTCCGTTGGGATATTGTCCGATCAGCAGAAGCGGCCAATCGTCCTGGATGATATGGTAAACCTCGCTCAGCATCGCTCAGCGTGCTCCGACCGCTTTGGCGCGCTGGCCGAGCCACGCGCCGATTCCCATCAAAATGAGCGAACAGGCGAGATAGACGACGGTCGCAATCAGGAACGCCTCGAAGGTGCGGAAGCTCTGGTTCTCCACCTCCTTGACCGCATGCGTGAGTTCGGCCGCGCCGATGGCTAGGGCCAGTGTGCTGTTCTTGAACAGCGACACGGTATGGTTGACCAGTGCGGGAAGGGCGTTGGAGAACGCCTGTGGCAACAGCACATAGCGCATGGTACCGATGTAGCTGTGCCCGAGAGCGCGCGCGGCTTCCTCCTGTCCGGCCACGACCGACCGCAAGCCCGAACGAAGATCTTCGCTGAAATAAGCCGCCTGGCAGAGGCCGAGGCCGATGATAGCGAATGTGGCCTCGGCGTAGTGCTCGCTGAGCCAGTTCTGGAAGGCGGACGGCAGCAGGCTGAAGATGCCGAAGTACCAGATCATCAGTTGGACGAGGGTCGGCACATTGCTGTGGTAGGAGACGTAGACGCGGACGGCGCGCTCTGCGATGCGGCCTGGCATCAGCCGGATCACGAGCAACAGGATGCCGAGGCTCATCGCAAGGATCCAGGACCCTACCGCGATGATAAGCGTGACCCAAAAGCCGTCGACCAGCATCCCGGCCAGTTGGGGATTGAGCAGGATTGCGCTGACGTCGAAACCCTGCATCGTCTGCTCAAGAAGTTGGGTCAGCGGCGGGCGCGGCCGGCTTCGCGGTCGAAAGTCCGCCGGGTACCTGGAGCGTCGGTGTGATCTCGATATGGCCGATATTGACGGCTACCGGGGCGGCAATCGCAAAAGCGATCGTATCGGCGACATCAGAGGCTTGTGGCAGCTCATATCCTTCGATGAACCGTTCGTAGGTGTTTGCCGAGGCGCCATGGACGTGCGCGAAAATGTCCGTGGCGATACGGCCCGGACAGATCTCGGTCACGCGCACCCGCCGGCCGAAGGCATCGATGCGCAATTGGCGCGACAACATGCTGACGGCGGCCTTGGTCGCATGATAGGTGGAGTTTCCGCCGAAATTGTAGGCGCCAGCGATCGAGCTGATATTGATCACGTGGCCCCGATCGCGCGCGACCATTCCCGGCACGACCAGGCGGCACAGATGCAGCACGGCGCGCAAATTGACGTCGATGAGAAGATCGATGTCCTCGGCTTCTGCCTTCAGCAACGGGTTGGGCCGATCGACGCCTGCATTGTTGACGAGGACGTCGAACGCGACCTCTTGTGTGAGCCTGGTCACGCTCTTGAGGTCCGTCACATCAAGCGCATGGGCGATGCAGCCGGTTCGTTCGGACAATTCTCCGAGCGCCTTCGCACTGCGCGCCAGCGCGTGGACTTCGAGATTCTCGCGCCGCAGGCGCTCGACCACGGCAGCACCGATGCCGGACGAGGCGCCTGTCACGAGTGCTGTCTTGTAATCCGAAAAAGGCATCGCTGGCTTCCAGATCGTTGCGGGAGCTTACCGAGCCGCGTGGCGGTGCGATAAGATGGAATGTCTGTGGCGGGATAAGACCGCCTTATGCGTTATCCCGCCGCCGGCCGATCCAGCAGGCGCGAGACCGGAACGATTCTGCCGCCGAGGGCCTCGATCTCCCGCCGGATGCGTCTGGCGAGGTCGACCGCGCCGGGCGTGTCGCCATGCAGCAGGATGCTTCGCGGCCGCATCGTCAATGGCTTGCCGGAGTAGGCGACAACCTCGTCGCGGCTAAGCATGCGCCGCACACGCTCGATCACGGCGCCTTCGTCATGGATCACCGAGTCCGGGAGCTTACGTGGAACGAGCAAGCCGTCATCGTCGTAGGCGCGGTCGGCGAGGAAGGTTGTCGCAACCCTCAGGCCCCAGTCGGCAGCCGCCGTTTCGATGGCGCGGCTGCTCGATGAGACGATCAGCAGTCGAGGGTCGAATTCGGCAACCGCCCGGACCAGTATCTCGGCCAATCCCTGATCGGCTGCAACCATATTTCCAAGGGCGCCATGAAAACTCATATGCGTCATCCGGCCGCCGGCGGAGCGCGTGATGCCGTCGAGGGCGCCGAGCTGATAGATCACCATCGCGGCGAGTTCGGCGCCATCGATGTGCATGATGCGTCGCCCAAAGCCCTGGCGATCGGGAAAACCGACATGGGCGCCGATATCCACGTTTCGGGCCAATGCCAGCCTGACCGTGCGGAGCATGATCAGGGGATCGCCGGCGTGAAAGCCGCAGGCCAGATTGGCTGACGACAGCACGTCCAGCAGCGCTTCGTCGTCTCCCATGAGCCACGGGCCGAAGCCTTCGGCAAGATCGGCGTTGAGATCGATGTCCATGGTCGGTGCTACCTGGCGCTGGCGGGGTGAAGTTCGACAAGGCGGGTTCCGAACCCGACGGGGGTCGCGTGGGCAACCAGGAGGGCGCCGACGATTCCGTCCAGCGGTGCGATCACCGGAACCAGAAGAGGTCCGATCCGAAGCAGCCCGAGGGCCTGTCCGGCGCGTACCTGAGTTCCCTCGGGGGCGAGCGCAGCTTCATGCAAGGGGTGGCGGTGCAGGAATATCCCCACCGTGGATGCCGCGATCACTTTGCTGGAGAGCATTTGATCCAACCTGGTGTCGCTTTGCCGGTCGTCAGCCAGATCGTCATGCGCGTGCACGCCACCACTGTCTAGTCGCAGCCGAAACGACGGTCCGGTCAATTCGAGTTCGTCGATGCCGGCCTCGGCCATCCATGCCGAGAGATCGCTGAGATCATCGAAGGACATGTCAGCTGCTCCCCGTGCGGCCGCGATATAGGTCCGCCAGGCGGCGCGCCTCCGCCAGCCAGCGCGCGTTCAGCTCGCCAGCGGCGATCGCTTCGTCCCAGGAAGTTTGCCTGAAGCGGATACGGCTGCCGATCGGCGCCTGGCCGAGCCGCCAGAGGTCGGCTTCGATCACGACGCCGATCTTGGGATAACCGCCGGAAGGCTGTGCATCGCGCATCTGCACGATCGGCTGTCCGTTTGGTGGCACCTGGATGACCCCGGGCACAATTCCATGGGAGCGGGTTTCGATCGGCGCAATGAGGTGCAGCGGCGCGCCATCCAAACGATATCCGTAGCGGTCGCTCTGCGGCGTGACACGCCAGGGCTCGTTCCACAGGGCCTGATGTGCGGCTTCGGTGTATTGCGCGTATTCGGCGGCCGGCAGGACTCTGACGGCCGGCAGACCGCCTTCCGTCAGAGGTAGATCCAGGGCGGGTGGGCTAAGTCCGAAGCCTCCCCGGCCAGCACCGTTGGCCCTCGCTCCGGCCCGCAGCCTGTCACCGCTGCGAAGCGGCCGGCCTTCAAGACCGCCGAACGTGCCGCGGAGTTGTGTGCTGCGTGAACCAAGCACCAGCGGCACGTCGACTCCGCCGGCGAGGCAAAGATAGGCACGGCTAGCGCGCCATATTCGCTGACGAGGAATGCCCAGGCTCAGAATCTGGCCGACCGACGCCGTCTGTACCCACCATGGCGGCAGCGGCAGATCGTCGAGAGAAGCCCCGCAATCGGCGCCGGTGATCGCGAAAGCGCAGTCTTCCAGAAAGCGGACCTGGAACGGAAAAATCTGAATCTCGACACCGGCCGCGTGTTCGTCGTTTCCGAGCAGGATGTTTCCCGCCGCCAGCGCGAGATTGTCGAGTGCGCCTGACGCTCCAACTCCCCATTTGAGGGCGCCGCCACGACCATGATCCTGCACCGTTGCGAGCGCGCCGGTTGCGATGATCTCGATCATCGGATCACCTTGGCGATCTTGAACTGCAGCCGATCGCCTGGACGAAGCAGCGCCGGTGGATCGAGCGCAGGGTCGAAGAAACGCATGGATGTGCTGCCGACCGTGTTCCAGCCGCTCGGACCGGCCGAGGCTGAAACGCCGGTTTGCGCTCCGCCGATCGAAACCGCTCCGCCCGGAATACTGACGACCGGCGTTTTGCGCCGCGGCGTTGCGAGCCGCTGGTCCATGCCGCCCAGGTAACAATAGCCTGGATGACTTCCCAGCGCGTAGACGACATACGTCGGCGCGCTGTGAATCGCCGCTATTTGATCAATGTCGAGGCCGGTGTGAGCCATCACGTCAGCCATGTGCGGACCACCGTCGCCGCCATAGACGACCGGCAACTCGACGAGGTGTCCCTCGATTCGCATCGGCACGGCCGCAGTCCAGGCCGCGTGCAACCGGTCCTCGATCGGTTTGCAGCATGCGGGGGGACGCGAGAAGCTCAGCATGAGGTTGTTCATGCCGGGGACTGCTTCGCGTATTTCCGGCCAACACTCCGCTTCTTTCGCAAGCGCCCAGATGCGCTCTTGCGTGGCAAGGTCGGTTTCCCCGGGCGCCTCAAACAGCAGGGCGCTTGTTCCGAGGACGCTGATGCGTGGCTGATCGGAGATCACATCAGCTCTCCTTCGCGCAATCGTTGCTCCAAATGATGGATGTCAACACTTCCGGCGATGAAGGCCTGGTCCCGCACCAACCGGCGGTGCAGCGCCAGATTGGTGGCAATGCCTTCGACCTGCATCTCATCAAGGGCGATACGCAGTCGGCCGAGTGCATCCTCGCGCGTGTCGCCGTGCACGATCAATTTCGCGATCATCGAGTCGTAGTAAGGCGATACCCGATACCCGGCGCCGGCGTGGCTATCGACGCGCACGCCGTAGCCGCCAGGCAGATCCCATCGCGTGATCGTGCCGGGCGAGGGGACGAAACGTTCGGTGTCTTCGGCGTTGACGCGGCACTCGAACGCGTGGCCCCGACACCGGATATCGGCTTGAGTAAATGTGAGCCGCTCGCCTCTCGCCACGCGGATCTGCTGCTGCACGACATCGATGCCGGTCGTCATCTCGGTAACGGGATGCTCGACCTGCAGTCGCGTGTTCATCTCGATGAAGTAGAAGGCGCCGTCCTCGACAAGGAACTCGAAGGTGCCGAGCCCCAGATAGCCGATCTGCTTGCAGGCTTCGACGCAACGGGATCCGACCTCTGCCAGCAAGGCCTCCGGAATTCCCGGTGCCGGCGCCTCTTCCAGGACTTTCTGGTGACGGCGTTGCAGCGAACAATCCCGGCTGCCGAGCCACAAAGTATTGCCGTAGCGGTCCGCCAGCACCTGGATCTCGACGTGACGGGGTCTCGCAAGGAATTTTTCGATGTAGACTTCGGCATTGCCAAAGGATCGGCGGGCTTCTTCTTTCGTGACGGACAGTGCGCCGAGCAGGGCAGTCTCCTGCTCGACCACCCGCATGCCACGTCCACCGCCACCGCCGGCGGCCTTGACGATGATGGGATAGCCGATCTCGCGTGCGAGATCGCGGATCTGGTCGGGAGCGTCGGGCAGTGCGGCATCCGGGCCAGGCACGCAAGGCACGCCGGCCGCTCGCATGGCGCGCTTGGCGGCGACCTTATCCCCCATAACCCGAATGCTAGCGGCGCTGGGGCCGATGAAGACCATGCCGGCTTCTGCCACCCGTTCGGCGAATAACGCATTCTCCGAGAGGAAGCCGTAGCCCGGGTGGACCGCCTCTGCGCCGGTGACCTTGGCGGCCATGATGATGGCCGCCTGATTGAGATAGCTTTCACCGGCCGCCGCTGGCCCGATGCAGAGCGCCTGGTCCGCACGGCGTACATGAGGGGCTTCGCGATCCGCTTCGGAATAGACCGCAATGGTCTTGAGACCCAAACCGTGGCACGCCCGCTGAATGCGTAGCGCGACCTCGCCTCGATTGGCTATGAGAACGGATTGAAACATGGCATCAAGCAATGCGCATGAGCAATTGTCCGGCTTCGACCTCGCATCCGGAGGTCGCCATCACGGTTTCAACGACGCCGTCCCGCTCGGCGCAGATGTTGTTGAACACCTTCATCGCTTCGATGACGCACAGTGTCTCGCCGGCTTTGACTGCCTGGCCAACGACGACGAACGGCAATGCGTCGGGAGACGGAGTGAGGTGGAGGACGCCGAATAGGGGGGCACGCACGCCAGTATCAGGTTTGTCGGCGATCGCCGAGGCCGCGCCCGGTTCGCGCGGGATGGCTTGGGCGGAAGTCGAGAGAGGCGATCTGGAAACTGCGGCGCGAGACGGCATGCCAGGCGCCCCCCGCACCAGCCTGAGCGTCCAGCCGTCCTTGTTCGCGTGCAATTCAGTGAGCTCGGACGATGCCATGGCATCGATGAAAGCCTTGATCTGCTTCAGTTCCATGGGCGTCTACCCAATTCGGGCTCCTCGCGCGAACACGCAGCCAATGTAAGGAAGGCTACTAATGCTCGGGCACGGGCGCCAAGACATAATGGCTTTGTCCCGATAAGGCGCGCTTATGAAGCCGGGAGTTTAGTTGTTCATCCCGATGCGATCTCGCTGCCATGCAGCGCGGCGATCAGCTCCAGAAGAATATCCCTGATCGCTTGCGCTGGTTCTGACAGCGGCAGATGGTCCGATTGGCAGAGGGCGAGGGGCGCTTCGATCACCGGGTCCGTGATCCGCGATTGCCAGGCGTTGCATAATGCTGCAACTTCGCGAGCCATCGATTCCGGCAGGATCGTGGCTCCGAGACCGTCGGCGATAGCGGCCGTGAGCGTGCTGGCCGATTCAATCTCCGCGACGACCCTGGGCGTCATTCCGGCGGCGGCAAAAGCCTCGTTCACCATTCGGCGCACGACATTGTAGGGGCGCGGAAGAAACAGCTCCAGCTCTCCGATCATGCGCAGAGGCACCTGTTCGGGCGGCGCCACCATTTGGTCGGAGCCGACCAGGAAGAGCTGTTCTTTCAGCAAGGGAACGAACGCCAGGCCATGCACGGCGGTCTGCCCACCGTAGAGCACGGCCATATCCATGCGTCCGTTCATGACGAGTTCGGACAACGTGTTGCCATAGGTTTCATTGAGGTAGAGCAATATGCCGGGATGACGGGCGCGCACCGTCCGCAACAACGGCAGCGCCAATCTGGCCGCAGCCGTGCCGGGCGCCAGTCCGACGGATACCGCACCCGACAGGCCCTGGCCGGCCGCGTTCATGTCGACTTTCGCCTGGTCGCACTGGCGCAGGATGAGCTGGGCGTGTCGGTAGAGTACCTTGCCAGCTTCCGTCGGCGTGACTCCGCGTTTCGTCCGAAGCAACAATTGCTGCTTGACCTCGCCCTCCAGCGTCGCCAGTTGCTGGCTGAGCGCCGGCTGCGCCACGTGCAGGATGTCGGCTGCTTGTGTGAGACTGCCGATATCGACGATTTTCACGAAGTATTGCAAGCGCCTCAGGTTCACGAATTACTCCCACCGGGCCGTCGCCCTCTACCCGTTGCTCGGCCCGCCTCGGCGCCAGCAAGAACTCTGCCACCTTAGCCGAAATCGCCATCATCTATAAGAGATTCATATCGAGGAAGACCGAACTCGTCTTGGCCTTACCGCGCGCCGAAAGATAGCATCGCGACCCGACAGTATGATCGAGGTTCATGGTGAACTCATCCCGCATCGCAGAGCGCGTCAGGCGAATTAAACCCTCACCCAGCACGGCGGCCGCCGATCGCGCCAACGAATTGCGCCGGCAGGGCAGACACATTGTCAGTCTCGTAGTCGGCGAACCCGATTTCGACACGCCTACGCACATTCGCCAGGCGGCGGCGAACGCGATGGAAAAGGGTGCGACGCGATACACCCTGATGGCTGGTACTGTGGATCTCAGGCGCGCGATTGCGGCCAAGCTCGAGCGCGAGAATGGGCTGACCTATACGGTCGACGAGATTATTGCAACTAACGGCGCAAAGAGTGCGATCTATAGCGCGTTCGCGGCCACGCTGGAGCCCGGCGATGAAGTGATCATTCCAGCGCCCTACTGGGTTTCCTATCCCGATATGGCGATTGCCTGTGATGGTACTCCGGTTTTTGTTCCGTGCGAGGAGGTGCAGAATTTCAAGTTGACCGCGGCGCAACTGGAGGGCTCGATCACGGCGCGAACGCGGTGGCTCGTGATCAATTCGCCGAGCAATCCGACCGGCGCAAGCTATACGGCCGACGAATATCGCGCGCTCGCCGACGTGCTGGCGAAGCATCCGCATGTCATGGTGATGACCGATGACATCTATGAGCACATTCGCTACGACGGTGTCAGCGCGCCACACCTTCTCACGGTCGCACCCGAACTGCGCAATCGCACGCTGGCCATCAACGGTGTTTCCAAGACCTACGCCATGACGGGCTGGCGGATCGGCTGGATCGCAGGCCCGAGCGATCTCGTCCAGGCGATCAACACGCTTCTGTCCCAATCGGCCGGAAACTGCTGTTCGATCAGCCAAGCCGCAGCCGCGGCGGCCCTCGACGGCGACCAGAGCTTCGTCGAGCAAAGTGTCGCGATCTACCGGCAACGACGCGACGCGATCTTGCCGCTCGTCAACGCCGTTCCCGGCCTGAGTTGCCGGGCGCCGGATGGTGCTTTCTACCTCTATGTCAATTGCGGAGGCTTGATCGGCAAGACCACGCCCGACGGCAAACGGCTCGACGCCGACGGCGACGTGGTTTTGTATTTTCTCGACAGCGCCGGTGTCGCGTTGGTTGCCGGAACGGCCTATGGGCTCTCTCCCTATTTCAGGCTTTCGATCGCCACCGACATTGAAACATTGACCGATGGGGTCGCGCGCATCGCGCGGGCCGTGTCGGATTTACGCTAACACTCCACACAGGATTCGAAGCCATGCAGACGTCCGGTCTCACGAAGAATGCCTCCGCACCACAGGTGTCCGCCGACATCATCACGGCGCTGCGTGACATCCCCGTGGCGCTCCTAAGCGACAATATGCAGCGCAACCGCGGCTCCGTCGGGCTCACGCCTTATCATAAGCCTGCCTCGCTCGCCGGAACGGCGGTCACCGTACTCACGCGGGGCGGCGACAACCTCGCCATCCTGCGCGCCTTCGAGTTTTGCCGCCCCGGCGATGTCATGGTGATCGACGCGGGTGGCGACACCACGAACGCCGTGATCGGAGGTATTCTATCCTTCTATGGGGCAACCATCGGGCTTGCCGGGATGGTGATCGACGGCGCAATCCGCGACGTGGCGGAAATCCGCGAGCGGACGTTTCCGATCTATGCACGCGGCGTCAATCACCGCGGCCCCTACAAGGATGGTCCTGGCGCGATCAATGTGCCAGTCACTGTCGGTGGGATGGTCGTGCGGCCAGGCGATCTGCTCGTTGGCGATCAGGATGGCCTGCTCGCATTCGCGCCCGATGCCGCTCGCTCGTTGATCGCGAATGCCGAGACTCAGCGTGCCCGCGAAGAAGCCACGATGCAGGCCATGCGTGACGGCCGGTGGGATCGTTCGTTCATCGACGCATTGGAAGCGCGGTGCGCGAACTGACGCGCCAAAGCGGAGGAAGCAGGGGCCTTCCGGGACGGCTTGCAGAGCAAGGAAGCCCCGGATCGAGCAGGCCATGGTGAATGATTGCGTTCTCCGAACATCCTCAGGTGTTAAAGTACCGGGCCGGCGATTGTCGATCTGGACGGCAAGCAGCCGTCCGTTGATGCCGCCCGGCACGATCGCGTCGGCGAACAGGACATCAAATCCGCCCCGATCCATCAATCCGAGTGCTTCGGGGGCAAGATTGGATCTGGTTGGCACTCGGTTGCTGTAGTTCGCTCAAATTGGCCCATGATGGATTGGAGGGAGCGTTCAAGTGTTTCAATCGGTTAGAACGCGCCGTGTGCACGACGTGTGCGCCGGGAGACCAAAGAAAATCTAACGACTGCCAATGTGAGCAGGCGTTCTGAAGTGCGCAGCGTCGCCGTGGATTGGCGCAAGCGCCTAGTGAATAGTGGGCCGCGCGCCTGATCAATGAGCACGATTTCGGCAACGGGACATCGATCTTCACACGTGACTGCGATGCCGCCCGTGAATTTGCTCATCAGATCAAGGTCGGCATGGTTGGCGTCAACGTGCCGATCCCTGTCCCCAGAGACTGCTTGGCCGGCTGTTGGGGACCTCGTCTACGGCTCGAAGTTCGTCGCGTCTTACCTTCCGGCTTCGGATAACGCAGCGAACCTCATGTTCGTCTCGGCATACCGGCAAATGTTCAACGAGACGCGGAGATCAACGCGTCACTCGGATACGATAACGACAAGACCATCATGCTTATGCTTGAAGAGCTCGGCGGCAGCATGCCAACTGACGTATCCCAATTCTCGGCGGGGCCTCAGGACACTAACCTTCGATGCACCGCGCGGGCGGATTCGCTTTAGTCATAGCAGGATGCTGAGTCGTCAGGTGATCCACGGCGAACGCCAAAGGGGGCCAATAGCAGCCATCACGTCGGCACGAGCGGCATTCTCACCAAACCCAACCAATTGCTGTTGTGGCGGAGCGCCCGCACTCGTCGCTGAAATACTTGACCCCGCGGCAAGACATTTTCAGAATTGGCTGAACACGACATTCGTGCGAACGGCGGCGCTGCTGTGGCCGGTGTTTGACCCCGTGCGCCAGAGCTAATGGACGGCGATGCCTGTGTTGTCGATCACCCGCTTGTAACTTGCGGTCTCCTTGACGATGAACGGGACCATCTCGGCCGGCCCCTTGTCGGCAATCGACACTTGGCCGTTGGTGACGAGGTCGGCGACTAGGCCTGGGTCGGCAAGGACAGAGCTGAGTGCCTCAGAGAGCTTGCTTACGATTTTCGGGTCTGTCCCGGCCGGGAGCGCGACCCAGGTTGAGCCGACACTGACGGCGTCCGGGTAGCCGGCCTCGAGGACCGTCGGCGCATCCGGCAGCGCGGCCAACCGCGCCGCACCGGTGGTGCCGAGCACCTTAACCTTGCCGGTGTCGATCAGCGGCCTGAGCACGCTGAGATAGTCGAAGGACACATCCAGGATGCCGGACATCATGTCGGTCATCTGGCTCGAGCCCGACTTGTAGGGCACGTGTGTCAGCGTGATCCCGGCGGCCGCCTGGAACATCTCGCCGGCGAGGTGCTGGGCGGTGCCGGGCCCCGGGGAGCCAAAGTTGATCTTACCCGGGCTAGCCTTCGCGTAGGCCACGAACTCAGCCAGCGTATTGTATGGCGCTGCTGCAGTCGCGACGAGGATCTGATTTGACGAGCTCACGCCACGGACGTGAACAAAGCTCTTGAGCGGGTCGTAATTCGGCTTCGTCATTCCTAGGTTTGGCTGGATCGTCATAGGGCCGCCCGAGGCGTAGAGCACGATGTAGCCGTCTGGCTGGGCCCGGGCTACGAACTCGGTCCCGATGGTCCCGCCAGCGCCGGGTCGATTTTCTACCACCACGGGCTGCCCAAGCCGCGTCCGCAGCAGCTCTGCGATCTTGCGCGAGACGAGGTCGGTGACGCCGCCAGCCCCGAACGGTACTATCCAAGTGATCGCCCGGTTCGGCCAAGTTTCCGCCGCCGTCTGGGCCGTCGCGGCGCTCGTCTGAAAGAGCAACGTCGTCGCGACGACGAGACATAGGAGCGCGCTCGCCACCACCCCTCCGCGGCGCCTCCTCAGGCCGCGGGGCGTGCCAAATGCTGCAGCAGGGCCAATCGGAGCACCGAGCAGGGCTGGAACCAGAGCCGTGGGCGCGAGGACATTGCCGTCATTAACGATAATCATCCTGGCTTGCTCAAGCGATTGGATGCCTGCGTTATCCTTCAGCGATCTCTCGAACGTCGGGAAATCAAACGGCTCCGTCAGTTGTAGATCGCCTTCAGCTGGACACTCTGGGATCATTGGTACATTCCATTCTTGGCGACAAAAAAATTGAGGCATCGTCCGCAATTGAGCTCTGAACGTTGACGGGAGCGCCGCTGTGCGTCGCGGAGTTCACGTTGACGGCGACCGACGTGAAGGCCAGCAGATCTGCGCGTGCTAACTGAGGCCACTCGCCTCGGCCGCGCGTTCGATATGAGCCCGGATAACGTTCCGTTCTGAATCAATCCAGCCATGCTCGCCGGCCTTGGCGACCATGTCCGCGTAGTCTTGAGCCCAGTTGGCCCCGCCGGGGCAACCGGCAAGGGTTGGAACGAGATCGACAGAAACGAGCGCATCCCGATTGTCGAGCAGCGTAATCCCTTGCCACCCCTGCGCTTTAGATCCTGCGTCGGCATGCAGCACCAGCTTGAAGTTTCGGAAGTCGAGCGGCTCGCTCAGCTGGACCATGCCGCCCTCGAAGCATTCGATGATCACGGAGCCGCTATCCTTCTATTCGTGTTGCCATTATGCCGCTTCGCTAGCACCGAACGTCAACTATGCCTGCGGCAACGCGCGCAGCGTCCCCTGATAGTTGAGTAGGGGATCGCCGTTCCCGCGGCGGGTTGCGACGATTCTGCCGATGAAGAGACCATGCGTGCCGACCAATTGGTGATGATGCAGCACGCACTCCAAGACGCCGATCGCCGGTTCGAGCAGGGGGACATCGAGGACACCTTGCTGCCAAGGTGCTGTCGCGAAGCGTTCGGCCCCCTTGGCGCCGCCCGCGAAACGCAGCGCCAGATCTTCCTGCCCTCGGCCGAGCAGGCTGACCCCGAAGCGGCCGTTGGTGAGAATGGCGGCATGCGTTTCGGAGCTCGCATTGACGCCGACGAGCAGGCAGGGCGGCTCCATGCACAGCGAGGTGACGGAGCTCACGGTCAATCCACGCCGTGCGGTCTCACGTCCCGTCGCCACGATCGCGACACCGCCGGCGAGGTTCCGCATGGCGAGCCGGAATTCGGCGGCCTCAACCGAGCGGAAATCGGTCATTTGAGCCATTTGACATCCCATGACGTTCCTCCCTATGCGAGGGTACCAGGGCTACGCGGAAACCGCTTCGCCCGCGATCTTGCCGCGTCCGGCGGTAGCGGATTTCAGCTCCTTCCGGATCGCGGGAATGATCTTGCTGCCCCACAGCTCGATCTGGCGCAGCATCGTGCGCTGGTCGAAATCGCCGAGCTGGGTCTGAAGCGCGATGTGAGTCGGCTTGAGAATGCTGATCTCTTCCAGCATGCGGTCGATCACCTGGTTGACGCTGCCGACGGGCAAGTTGCTCCGCATCGTCTCGAGGCTCATGTCGTTCGGCCCGGCCTCTTCCTTAATGAGGTAACCGTCATCGCTCTGGGCACGGCGGAACTTCAGGCTTTCGGAGAGCCGGCGCTGGAAGCGCGCATTGTCCAGATACGACTGGATCTCGCTGTCATTGTCGCTGGCATAGGCGCAGCGCAGGAAGCCGAAGCGCGTGTCGTCGATCGAGCGGCCTTCCTTGGCCGCAATGCCCTCGAGCCGCTCGCGCAGCGCCTTGATGGCGTCGGTACCGTTGAGCAGGGCGGTGACGAACAGATTGTGGTCGTCGCGGATGGCGCGGCCGAGCGTCTCCGCATGTCCCGACGTTACCCAGATCGGCGGCATCGGCTTCTGCACGGTACGCACCGCGATGGAGGTCGGCGGAATCTGCAGATGCTGGCCGGAATAGGAGAAGACGTGTTCCTTCATGCCGGCTTCAAGCACGTCGTAGAGCTCGGCGAACAACGAGTGTGAGTTCTTCAGGTCGACGCCGAAACGATCGAACTCGAATTGCTGGTAGCCCGAGCCGATGCCGAGATCGAGGCGGCCGTTCGAGACCGTGTCGGCAAAACCGATCTCGCCCAGCAGGCGCGCGGGATGATACAGCGGCAGCACGCAGACCGCGGTGCCGAGCCTGATGCGCTTGGTCAGTCCGGCGCAATGCGCGACCATCATCAGCGGCGAGGGGCACAGGCTGTAATTGTTGAAATGATGCTCGGCATACCAGGCCGTATCGAAGCCGGCGGCTTCCGCGGCGACCGTCTGCTCGACCGCGTTGTTGATGACCTGCTGCGAGGTTTGGTGATAGCCGCGCTGCTGCGCCAGGATGAAAACGCCGAATTCCATGGGTGCATTCCTCTACCATATTGCGCCGCGGCCGTTTTTCGACCGGTTGACGCGAGGTTATGGCCTTGAGGTTTTTCGAACAATTGGCGTAATCTGAGTATATCTTTTGCAGAATCTGAAAAGATCGATGAATCGTCTCCAGGCCATGGAATTGTTTGTCAGCAGCGTCCGCGAGGGCAGTTTCTCCGCGGCCGGACGCCGGGCGGGGCTCTCGCCGGCATCGGTGTCGCGCTATGTCGGCGAGCTCGAGGCCCAGCTCGGGGTGCAATTGATCAACCGCAGCACCCGCCATCTCGGCTTGACCGAGGCCGGAAAAATCTTCTTCCAGCGGACCGAGCAGGTGCTGCATGGCATCGAGGATGCCGAGGCTGCGGCGCTTTCCCTGCAGAGCACGCCGCGCGGAACGCTCCGGGTTCATTCGCGGACGCTGTTCGGCATCAAGGTGCTGTCGCCGCTAATTCCGCAGTTCCAGAAGCTTTATCCGGAGTTGAAGGTCGAGCTTCGCCTGTCGGAACGGCGTGTCCTCCTTCGCGAGGAGGAGTTCGACATCGATTTCCAGATCGCCGCGCCGAAGGATCCGGGCCTGATGCAGCGCCGCCTGGTGCGGAGCGAACGTATCCTGGTTGCCTCGCCGGACTATGTCGCGCGGATGCCGAAGCTGCGTGGGCCGGATGATCTGGCAGGGCACAATTGCCTCACCTACTGGATGGGCCCTGACGACGTGGTCTGGAAGTTCATGCGCAAGAGCAGGCTTCGTGAGATCGTCGTGCCGTCCTCGTTCAGCAGCAACAACGGCATCATCCTGTGCGATCTTGCGGTGCGCGCGCATGGCATCGCGCTGCTCGACGACTACACGGTCGCGGACGAGGTGAAGGGCGGGCGACTGGTTCGCCTGCTGCCGGGCTTCCGTGTCACCAATTCCACCTTCGACGAAGGCATTTACGCCACTTTCCAGCAGAGCAGCTATCTGCCGGAAAAGATCAGGGTCTTCGTCGACTACATGGCCGAGAGCGTGCCGCGGCAGATCAAGCGACCCGCCTAGCCCAAGTCGAACCTGTGGGCCGGCAGCCCCGTCACGCCGAGACCCTCGACGGCGAACAATCCGCCGGCGCCGGGGCTATCGTCCCTGAGGTGGGTGCTGCGCGAGATCGACGTTACATAGAGGACATCGAGGCCGGCGCCGCCGAACGTTACGCTGGTCGGATGGCGGACCGGCATGTCGACACGGCGCACCACCGTTCCATCTGGCGCCAGCCGCGCGATCGCCCCGATGCGGACCAGCACGGTCCACAAATAGCCTTCCGCATCGACCGTCGCCCCATCGCCGCCCGAGCCGAGCGGATCCATCTCGGCGAAAACGCGCTTGTTCGCGAGGGGCCCGTCGCGGTGATAGTCGTAAGCCCAGATCACGCGCCGCACCGTGTCGGCAAGGTAGAACGTCTTGTCGTCGGGACTGAAGCACGGACCGTTGGCCACGGCGAGATCGGACTCGAGGTGCTCGATCGCGCCCGAGGCGTCGATGCGATAGAGGCCGCCGAGCGGCTTTTCGTCTTCAGCCCGCCCGCCATGCATGGTGCCGGCCACGAAACGACCATGAGGGTCCGCCTTGCCGTCGTTCAGGCGAAGCATCGCGTGATCGAGGCCGATCGAGGGACCCGTGGTCAGGCTTCGCGTCCGGAAATCGTAGCGCGCAAAGCTATGGCGCAAAGCCAGGATGGCGTCGCCATTGTGCGCCAGGGCCATCGACCCGACCGGAGGGGGCACCTGAAACTCCTCAACCGCGCCGATTGCGGGGGACAGTCTGCGGATCAATCCCGCAAGCGAATCGATCCAGTACAGCGACTGCGTGCGGTCATCCCAAACCGGGCTCTCGCCGAGTTGGTCCGTGGTATCGCCGATGCGCGTGATGCGCGGGGGCGTGCTCATCGAGGCACCTCGTTGATCTCTAGGACAGAGCGGGCTTGACCGATCGGTCGGTGAAAAACTACGGTTGTTTGCATGTGACGGTCGGTGTTCGGCCTGTTTGGATGTGCCAGGGTAGATTGCGGGTTCGATGGTTGAATTATCGACGACAAAGGACGGAACCGCCAACCAGGCGGAGCAGTCCGATCGTGTCCTGCAGATTCTCGCGGAAGCCGCCCGGCTGTTCGCCACCAAGGGATATGACGGGACGTCGATGCGCGACATTGCGGTCGCCTGCGGCATCTCGAAATCGCTGCTGTATCATCACTTCTCCAACAAGGACGAAATCTATGCGCGCGTGGCAGTCGGCTCCACGCTCGAATTGTACCTGTTCGTACGCGACCGGGTTCCGGATGGCCCGCCGTCGCAGAAGATCCGCGCCTTCATGATAGCCACCGCCGAATATTTCCGGCGCTACCGTTGGGCGTGGATCGCATCGACGACCGCCTTCTGGAACGATCCGGATCGTCATAGGCAGAAGGAAAGGCTGACGCGCCGCGACCGGTTCGAGAACTTTCTGCGCGGCCTGATCCAGGAAGCGATCGACGCCGGCGAAATCCGCAAGCTCGATGTCCCCATGACCGGGCGTCTGATCCTGTCGTCGCTCAACTGGATGCATCGCTGGTACAATCCCAACAAGACGGCAACGCCAGAGCAGATCGCCGACATCTTCTTCGACATGGTGTTCAACGGCCTCTGTAACCCGGATTTTGGAGTGCCGCCGACCGGTGAGCAGCCCAAGCCTGCCCGACGAAAGCGCGCTGGCAAGTGAGGCCGAGACGATCCCGTGAGCGAGGGCAAGCCCGCTTCATTCGAGCGCTATATGTTGCGCCGTGATCACAGGTCCCCAGAGGGCGGCGTCCTTGATTAGTTGGGAATCGAGCAATTGCGGCGCGCCGGTATCGGCCTGCAATCCATCGGTTTCCAGCTGCTTTGCAATTTCGGGCTTCTGCATCGCGGCGTTGGCTGCCGTATTCAGCCGTTCAATCGTCTCGCGCGGCGTGCCTGCGGGCGCGTGCAGCGCGGTCCAGAACGATGCCGAGAGTTCGGGGTAACCTGACTCGGCGAAGGTCGGAACATCAGGCAGGTTCGGCATGCGCTTGTCCGAGGAGACGGCGAGCAGGCGCAGCTGGCCCGATTTGACGTGCTCGACGACGGCGGCGGGCGTGGCGAAATTGAGGTCACATTCGCCCGACAGCAATTCCATGATCGAGGCCGGGTTGTTGCGATAGGCGACGTCGGTGACCGCAAAACCCATCGATTTTCCCATCATGAGCCCGAACAGATGCGTCACGCTGCCCGGGCCGAGCGTGGCGTAGAACAGCGGCTTGTCGCGGCTCTTGGCATAGGCGACGAAGCCCTTCATGTCGGTGGCCGGCATCTTCGCGTTCACGGTCAGTGACAGCGGGCCGTTGCAGAGCATCGCGACGGAGGCGAAGTCCGCGAGCTTGTAGGGCAGGGCCTTGCGCAGCAGCACGTTCAACGAGATCGGTCCGGTACCGCCGGCGAGCAGGACGGTGCCGTCCTTGGGCGCGCGCGCCACATACTGCGATCCGACGATGCCATTGGCGCCCGGCTTGTTGTCGACCAGCACCGGCTGGTCGAGTGCCTCGGACATTCCCTTGGCGATCGAACGGATCAGGCTGTCGATCGAGCCGCCGCTCGCATAGGGCACGATGATGAAGATGGTCTGTGACGAGCGCGCGCTCACGATCGCAGGTGCAGCAAACGGCGCGACAATGGCGCCGGCCAGGAGGGTTGCGGCCCGACGCCGGCTAAATTTGGTCATGGCGATTTCTCCCGGGGAATTTGTTGTCGGTTGGCTGAAATCTACGACCTGACCGATCGGTCAGTCAACAGCTCTGTAGTCGCAGGTATTGCAAGCGAGCGGCCTTGGTGTTATGAGCCAATCGACTGACCGATCGGTCAGGCGACAAATTGTCGCCGTCCAGGGTCGAGGCGCCAAGATCAAACAAGAGCCAGGAGGAAGCCATGTCCGATGACATCGTGACGCTTGAAGTATCCGACAACATTGCAATCGTGACGCTGAATCGCCCTCCGGTGAATGCGCTCAATCGCGCGATGCGCGACCGCATCGTCAGCGTGTTCGACGAGATCTCCGAGCGCAGCGACGTCCGCGTGGCGATCCTCACCGGTAACGGCAAGATCTTCTGCAGCGGCGCCGACCTCAAGGATCGTCCGGACCCGGCGAAGGTCGGCGCATTCCACGACCACAACCGCATCACCCGCGAGACCGGCAACTGCATCCGAGAATGTTCCAAGCCCATCATCGCCGCGATCAACGGCGTCGCATTGGGTGCAGGCCTCGGCCTGATGGCGTCCTGCGACATCTTCTACGCTTCTGAAGACGCCGTGTTCGGCATGCCCGAGATCAATGTCGGCCTGGCTGGCGGCGCGGCGATGCTCAATACGCTGTTTGGTCGCTCGCTGATGCGGCGGATGTTCTTCACCGGCTACCGCGTGCCGGCCGCGGAGCTTTATCGTCTCGGCATCATCGAGGCCTGCACCAGCAAGGAGGATCTCATGCCCGAGGCGATGAAGATCGCACGCGAGATCGCCGCCAAGAGCCCGATTGCGATCGAGTACGCCAAGAATGCGGCCAACATGGTCGAGCTGATGCCGCCGCGCGATGCCTATCGCTTCGAGCAGAACATCACCATGGCGCTGTCGAAGACCGAGGACGCCAAGGAAGCGCGCATGGCCTTCTTGGAGAAGCGCGCGCCGGTGTTCAAGGGACGCTGATCATGCGGCCGGGAGAGGGTCTCGACGCGTTGATGTCGCCGCGCTCGATCGCGATCATCGGCGCATCTCAGGAGCCGACCAAGATCGGTGGTCGGCCGGTCGATCTGCTACGCCGCTACGGCTATGCGGGCCGGATCTATCCGGTCAATCCGAAGGCCGCGGTGGTGCAGGGGCTTCAGGCCTATGCATCGGTGGCTGAACTGCCTGAGGCCCCCGATCTCGCGATCATTGCGGTCGATGCCGAGCGGGCGGCCGAAGCGGTGGAGCAATGCGCCGCGCGCGGCGTTCGCAGCGCCGTTGTGTTCTCGTCCGGCTTTGCCGAGCTCGGCGAGCAGGGACGCGCGATGCAGGAGCGGTTGCAGACGGCCGCGCGCCGGACCGGCATGCGGCTATTGGGACCGAATTGTCTCGGCGCTGTCAGCGTCGCCGAACGCGTCATCGCCACGTTCTCGATCGTGCTCGAGCACAGCATGCCGACGGCCGGCTCGCTCGGCATCGTATCGCAAAGCGGAAATCTCGGTAGCTACACCATGCGCATGGCGAGCGATCGCGGCGCCGGCATCAGCCGCTTCATGACCACCGGCAACGAGTGCGACATCGACATTGCCGACGGCATTGCCTGGATGGCCCGTGATCCCGCCACCAAAGTCATCCTGTGCTGCTTCGAGGCTTGCCGCGATGCCGGCCGGCTCATCGCCGCGCTGACCGAGGCGCGCGATGCCGGAAAGCCGGTCATTGCGCTGAAGGTCGGCACGTCGGAGGCGGGGCAGGCCGCGGCGGCGTCGCACACCGGGGCCATGGCGGGATCGGACACCGTGTTTGATGCGTTGCTGGCGCGATATGGCGCCGTTCGGGTCCGCAGCATCGAGGAATTGATCGATCTCGGTCATGCGGCCTCCATCCTTTTGCCGGATCGGTTGCCGAAGGGGCCGCGCCTTGCTGTCGTGACGGCGTCGGGCGGCTTTGGCGTGTTGCTCGCCGATGCCGCGCAAGCCGTTGGGCTGTCGCTTCCGGAATTGAGCGAAGCGACGCAGCGCGCGATCCTCGAACTCGTACCGTTTGCGTCGGCGCGCAACCCTGTCGACGCCACCGCACAGATGTCCAGCCGTCCCGATATGCTGCAGAAGATCCTGTCGGCGGTCGTGGCCGACGACCGCTCTGACGTGATCGTGCTGCCGCTGCCGTTCTCGCTGCACGTGCCGCGCCTGCGCTCGGTCTATATGGAGACCTTGCGCCATGTCCGCGCGCAGTATCCCGATCGCCCCGTCATTCTGTGTGTCGAAGGCCCGCCGGATGCGTTAGTTGAATTGCATGCCTTGGGCTATCCGACGATTGCAAGTTTTGACGGATGCTGTGCCATCATTGCGGCGTTAGCCCGCTTGCAGGCATTGGCGACTGCACCAAAGGATGCAAGCTTGCCTGCCATTGCGAAGGCGTCGCCGCTCGCCGCCGATGCATTCCGCCATGAGCTCGGCGCCAAGCGCGCGCTGGCTGCGGCCGGTATCCCCGTGCTTGGCGAGCGGCTGGTGTCGGACGCCGATGCTGCGGCGCGAGCCGCACGCGAAATCGGCTTTCCGGTGGTGCTGAAGATCGCCTCGCCCGATCTGCCGCACAAGACGGAGGTCGGCGGCGTCGCTGTCGGCCTTCGCTCCGAGGAGGAGGTGCGGCAGGCCCATATCCAGATGCTGGCGCGTGTCGCCGACAAGGCACCGCGCGCGGTGATCGATGGCGTGATCGTCGCTCCGATGGCGCAGGGCCTGTCCGAACTCATTCTTGGCAGCCGGATTGATCCGGTGTTCGGCCCGGTCGTGATGGTCGGCCTCGGCGGCATCTTCGCGGAGATCGTCCAGGATACCGCTGTGCAGATGGCGCCGGTGAACGAGACGCAGGCCATGGCGATGCTGAAATCACTCAAGGCGTTCGCTGTCCTCGACGGGGCACGCGGACGGCGCCGCACCGATCTCAAGGCCGCGGCCAACGCGATTGCTGCGCTGTCGCGCTTCGCTGTTGCACACGCGGACACGGTGTCGGAAGTCGACATCAATCCGCTGCTGCTGAAAGCGGAAGGCGAGAGCGCTGTCGCGCTCGACGCACTGCTCGTGCCACACGGCGGCCCACCAACGCACCACCACTGAGACATCGATCAACAAGAACCGCGAAGCCGGCTCAACGATTGCAGGGAGGAATCCATGACGAAGCTCAATACCCGTCTTCTCAACATCGCCGTGATGTTGGGCGCTCTGTTGGTCCTGGCGATGCCGCTGCGTGCGCAAGGCGTCTCGGGCGACGTGATCAAGATCGGCATCATGAACGACCAGAACGGCCCGTATGCCGACAATTGCGGCCCGGGTTCAGTGGCCGCAGCGAGACTCGCGGTCAGCGATTTCGGCGGCACCGTCAATGGCAAGAAGATCGAGCTCGTCGTCGCCGACGACCAGAACAAGCCCGATATCGGCGTCGCGGTCGCGCTGCGCTGGCTCGATAATGAGGGCGTCGACGCCATCGTCGGCTGCTCGGCCTCATCGATCGCACTCGGCGTGCAGGACATCATGAAGACGCGGAAGAAGCCTTATATGCTGGCGGGGACGGCCGGTTCGTTCTTCACCAACGATAAGTGCTCGCCGATGACCACGCAGTGGATGGTGGACACCTATGCACAGCCAAAGGCCACGGTGAAGGCCTTGCTCGCCCAGGGCGTCGACACCTGGTTCTTCCTCACCGTCGACTATGCGTTCGGCAAGGGTTGGCAGGCTGACGCCACGAACTTCATCAAGGCCGGTGGCGGCAAGGTGGTGGGCTCGGTACTGCATCCCCTCAACTCGTCGGACTTCTCCTCGTTCCTGCTGACGGCGCAAGCGAGCGGCGCCAAGGCGATCGCGCTCGCCAATTCGGGAGCGGACTTCGGCAACGCTATCAAGCAGGCACAGGAATTCGGACTGTCGCCGAAGCAACTGCTCGTGCCGCTGGGACTGATGATCAACCAAGCGCACGGCATCGGACTGCGCGACCTGCAGAATGTGCGGCTGACCACGCCGTTCTATTGGGACCTCAATCCGGAAACGCGCGCCTTTTCCAAGCGCTTTGGCGAGGCGTTCAACGGCCAGATCCTGAACGAGGCCAAGTCCGCCACCTACAGTGCCATCACGCATTATCTCAAGGCCGTCGCGGCAACAGGTACCGATGACGGGGACGCCGTGATGAAGCAGATGAAGAACACGCCGATCAACGATTTCGAAATGAAGGATGTCGGCATCCGAGCCGACGGGCAGGTCATGCGTCCGCTCTACGTCGCCCGCATCAAGACGCCGGCCGAGTCCAAATACACCTACGACTATTACGAGATCACGGGGACCATCCCCGCCGAGGAGGCATGGCGGCCAGCCTCGGAGAGCGTGTGCGATCTGCTCAAGTCGCAATGAGCAAATGATCATGGGGCGACCCGGCCGACAATCGGCCGGTGTCGGTCCCTGCAGAGCAAGCCAAAGCGGGATGTCGACGATGACAGCGATTGAAAGAGCGGCGCCTGAAGCTGCCACGACCGGTGAGCTATCCGGCGAGGCGTATCGGGTCGCCAAGCGTCGCTGGCTGCGGGCGAATCTGCCGGCGAGCTTTCGCAGCGACGTCGCAGCATTCGCGTCGCCGACCTTGCCGCAATCGATTGCCTGGGAAGCGGCGATGTATCGCGCCGGGCTTGCCGGCATCACCTGGCCGAAGGCCTATGGCGGCCACGGCCGGACCTTGCGCGAGCACCTGATCGCAAACCAGGAGATCGGCGCGCTCGCGATGCCGGAGAGCGTCAATTCGATCGGCAAGGAGCTCGCCGGCCCGATCATTCTCGCCGTCGGAACCGAGGAGCAGAAGCACCGCTTTCTCCCCGCCATCCTCGAGATGCGGGACGTCTGGTGTCAGGGCTTTTCCGAGCCGGAAGCGGGTTCTGACCTCGCGGGCTTGCGGACAAGCGCCACGCGCGATGGCGACACATGGCGGATCAACGGTCAGAAGATCTGGACGAGCGGGGCCTACCGCGCCCAGCGCTGCCTGGTGCTGGCGCGAACCGGACCGCTGGAGGATCGGCATCGCGGCCTTGCCATGTTCGCGGTGCGGCTCGATGCCAAAGGCGTGCGGGTGCGGCCGATCAAGTCGATCGACGGACGCGAGAGTTTTTGCGAGGTCTTCTTTGACGATGTCGAGGTCTTGGAGTCCGACGCGCTCGGCGCACCCGATGAAGGCTGGAACGCTGCGATCCGCGTGCTCGAGATCGAACGGGCGACCAACCGTATGTACCGGTCCTGGCGTTTCGAGAACGAGCTTCGCCATCTGATCTCGGCCTGCAAGAGCGATCCCGTGCTGGCGCAACTGGTCACTGAGCGCCACTACGAGGTCAAGCTCGGCGAAGTCGTCGTCGATATCGAGGTGCTGAAGGCGCATGTCGAGACCGCGGTGGACGCGCTCGCGAACGGTGACAAGATCGGTGCGCGTGGCAGCCTGGCGAAGCTGCATTGGAGCGAGGCGCATCAGCGCTTCGCCGCGCTCGCGCTCGAATTGCTCGCGCAGGCTTCGCTGCCGCAAATCTCGGCCGTGCAGCTCGCCCGCCGCCGCTTCGAAGCGATCTATCTGCAGGCGCGCGCCGAGACCATTTATGCCGGCACCACCGAGATTCAGCTCGGCATCATCGCCGACAGAATCCTGCAGCTTTCGAAAGGGAAGTGATGACATTGACCGGCGAAGGGTTGCAGCCGAGCGAGTTCGCGGTCACCGCGTCACGCGCGGTTGCGGATTGCGCGGCGTTGGATTTGCGAGAGCAGGCCAGGCATTTGGCCAATGACGGCCTGCTCGGGGTGATCGCATCGCAGGAGGTCGGCGGCCTGGATTTGCCGTTGGCCTTTGCGGTGCCGGTGGTCGCGGCGGCCGGTTCGGGCCTGCTCGGGTTTCCCCTGATGGAAGCGCTACTGCTCGGACGCGCGTTGCAAGAATCGCTGCCACGAGCAGCTGAAGCCGTCGTGACCGGCGAGACGCTGGCGACGATTGCCTGGCAAGGGAGCGTCAGTGCCGAGCGTGAGGGTGACTCAATTGTGCTCAACGGTTGGGTTGCGCGCGCGGCCTGCGCCGCCGAGGCCGATAGCCTGCTGGTGCGGATCGGCACCGGCGAGGCGGCACTGGTTCCGATGGATAGCGACGGGACCGTTGTCGAGGAGGCGACGGGCCTGGATCTCACGGTGCCGGAACATAGCGTCCGCTTGCAGGGCGTCACCATCCCGGCAGCAAGCGTTCTGCCCGAGAGCGCCTGGAAGCTCCTGTGCTCGGACGCCAATGTGCTGCGCGCGGCCGCGATTCTGGGATCTGCCGAAGCATGCTTGTCGCTCGCCCAGGAGCACGCCTCGACGCGCCGCCAGTTTGGCCGTGCACTCTCCTACAATCAGGCCATACGGCACGCCCTGGCCCGGCAAAAGCTCGGGCTCGAAGGCATCCGGCATGCCATCACCCGCAGCGTGAGCGACGAGGCCGCCGCGACGCAGCGCGACGCGGCGTTTCTTGCAGCCGGTGTCTATGGCAGCGCCATCAGCGAAGGCGCGCTGCAGATCTACGGTGGCATGGGCTTCACGTGGGACGTGCCGGTGCACCGGCACTTGCGCCGTGTCCGCGCCTTGCAGGCGCAGGGAGAAGCGAGCGCGACCTTGGCCGCGCTCGGTCGCCGTTACATCGATGCAATTGCGCCAGTCGCCGACGCCGCAGTGTCAGGATAAAGAAGGGAAGTCCCCATGACGGAAACGAAAGACAAAACCCTCGCAGGACAAGTTGCGCTCGTCACAGGTGCCGGCAACGGGATCGGACGGGCGACCGCCATGCTTTTGGCGTCGCGCGGCGCCATCGTCGGCATCAACGATCTGAAGCCTGAGTTCGTCAATGCGACGGTGGATGCGATCAAGGCGGCCGGCGGGAACGCGGTCGCGATCACGCAGGACGTCTCAAGCCGCGACGGAATGCGCGCGGCGGTTCTCGGCCATGCGGAGCGGCAGGGTCGGCTCGATATCCTCGTCAACAATGCCGCCTGGGTCCGCTACCAGTCGGTCGCCGACATCGCGCCCGAGACCGTGGATCGCATGCTCAATATCGGGTTCAAGGCGATCATCTGGGGCATTCAGGCCGCGGCCGAGGCCATGGACGCCGAGCGTGGCGGCGCGATCATCAATGTCGCATCCGTCGCCGGCTTGATCTCGGCGAAGAACAGCATCGTCTATAGCGGCATCAAGGCGGGCGTCATGGGCATTACGCGCGCGGCGGCGGCGGAGCTTGGCGAACGCAATATCAGGGTGAACGCGGTGGCACCATCGGCGATTCCGACCGAAGGCACGATGCGAAACCGCAATGCCGAACTCGACGCGCGCCGGATCGCACGCACGCCGCTGGGGCGGCTCGGCACGGTGGACGATATCTCCAGGGCGATCGCCTTCCTCGCCGGCGACGATAGCGGATTCATATCGGCGCAGGTGCTGACGGTCGACGGTGGGATTGCCGTCACCAACATCGCCTAGCGCCAAGCGACGCAGGTGCATCGCGGGGACTGGCTGTGACGCGAGCGGAACGGGAAGTCGGACTGAGCGGACGTGTCGTCCTGATCACCGGGGCGGCCGCCGGAATCGGTTGGGCGGCCGCGCGGCGCTTTGCAGCTCAGGGCGCCCGGGTGCTGATCGCCGACATTGACGCCGACAAGGCCGCGATCCGCGCCGGCGAGCTCGGTACGGCGCATGGATTCTTCGGCGTGGACATGGCGCAGCCGGAGCAGGTCGCCGAGATGGTGCGTTATTGCGTCGGTCGGCTCGGTGGCCTCGATGTGCTCGTCAACAATGCAGGCCGTACCGACACGGATGGGGTTGGTGTGGTGGATCAGCCGGTGTCCGTCTTTGAAAATCTCGTGGCGGTCAATTTGCGCGGCAGCCTTGTCGCCGCGGAGCAGGCGGCAGCGGTGATGCGGCGCTCAGGCGGAGGCGCCATTGTCAATATCGCGTCCGGGGCGGCGTTGCGGCCGGTGCCGTTTCGAAACGGCTACAGCGCCTCCAAGGCGGGCGTGCTGGCAATGACGCGGCATCATGCCTGCGCTTGGGCGCGCGATGGAATCAGGGTCAACGCGGTTGCGCCGGGCTATACCCACACCGAACTCGTCGAAGCGCTGATCGCGCGCGGCCGCATCGACCCGGTCGCCGTGGCCCGACGAATTCCACTCGGTCGGATGGCGGCGCCCGAAGAAATCGCCGCCGTTATCGCATTTCTGGCCTCGCCGCGCGTATCGTCCATCACGGGGTCCACCTTTCTCGTCGACGGTGGATCGCGCGTCGGCGGTCATGGGACCATGCAAGACGCCAACAGCAGCGCGGCGCCATCCGGGCCACCGACCTATGTCGTCGTCGGCGCCTGCAGTTCGCTCGGCCAGGCGATGGTCCGAAGGTTCTCTAATAGAGATGCGACGGTCGTGGTGCTCGATTCTGGCGGCCAGCAATTGGCGGCGCTTGCCGCAGCAGGAGCCGAATGCCACGCGCTCCCGTTCGACATTTCGGACGAGCCCGCCATGGCGGAGGCGATCGCCAGCATTGTGCGCCGGTTCGGGCGCGTCGATGGAGTCGTGAATGCGGTTGGCGCGGATGCCGTAGCCGCTGCCGGTGGCGCACTCGCCGTCCATCTGACGGGAGCACTCCGCGTCGCGAAGGCGGTCGGACCCATCCTGCAGCGACAGGGCTTTGGCACGCTGCTCAACCTGACATCGATCGGCGGGGAGGTCGCATTCGGCGAAGATGCTGAGGTCGCAGCCAGCGCCGCGGCGGTCGCGATGCTCACGCGCACGCTGGCGTGTGAATGGGGCGGGCGTGGCATTCGCGTCAATGCCATCGCCGCGGGACCGATCGAGGGAACGGCGTCGAGCGCCATTGGCCGGATGCCGCTGGGGCACGCAGTATCTGTGCAGGATATCGCCGAGACGGCGGCGTTTCTGCTCAGCCCGGACGCCGCCTATGTCACCGGCAGCGTCATCGCAGTCGACGGCGGGCTCAGCGTTTATGCGGGCCCCGATCGCGCCGTTGCAGGAGACCTCTCATGACTCTCACGGCCGAAGAGCAGGACCTGAAGGAAGCTTTCATTCGTGCCCGCGGTTACTGGCGGCCGTGGACGGAGGGCTTGCTGCGGCTCGATCCGGACTTTCTTGCAACCTATGCCCGCTATGGCGGCTATCCCGCCGAAACCGGTCCACTGTCGCGCAAGATGTGCGAACTGATCTATGTCGCGCTGGATGGCTCGGCGACGCATCTGTTTCGCTCCGGGCTTGCCTTGCACATGCAGCTGGCGCTTGACCAGGGCGCATCCGCGCAGGAGATCGTCGACGTGTTGCGGCTCGCTACGGCGCAGGGGCTGGAGGGCTGTTACGTCGGCGTCGGCATTCTCGCTGAGGAGCTGGTCATGGCGGGGCTCGGTTCGGTCCAAGCGGGGCTCTCGAACGAGCAGCAGGCGCTTCGAGATGCCTATGTCGCCCAATTCGGCGACTGGCCGGACTTCTGTGACCTGTGGCTGCGCGCCGATCACGGCTATTTCGCTGCGATGCTCGATTTGTTGGCGGTGGGGCGTCAGGTCGGCGGTCTCAACGAACGATCGGGCTGCCTGATCACGCTCGCCTTGAACGGATGCTTCACTGCGCTCAATCCGCACGGGCTTCGCCTGCAGATCAAGCGAGCGCTGCGGCTTGGGATCGATCGGCGCGAAATCCTCCAGGTTCTTCAGATGACGGCCCATCTGGGCGTACATGCCTGCGCCATGGGCGTGCCGCTCCTGATGGATGCGATTGGTCAGACGACGAGCAAGTCGCCGGCTGTCGGCGCGTAGAAAACACAAGCGGGAGGACGAAGATGACCGGGCCGATCATCCGCGACCAGCGCGCCTTCGGTTCGGGTGCATTGTTTCTCGCCTTTGCGGCGTTCTTCTTTGTGACCGCGCTGAACTATCCGTCGGGTACCGCGGCGCGGATGGGGCCGGGCTATTTCCCCCGGCTACTTGCGATCGTGCTCGCGGCCATCGGGCTTGTCGTGATGCTGGGAGCCGTGAGGCGGACCGCCGAACGACAGGCGTTGCTGAAATGGGACATGAAGGGCCTCGCCTGGGTCACGGGTTCGGTTGCCCTGTTTGCACTCCTGTTGTTTCCACTCGGCTTCGCCGGCGCACTGTTCGTGCTGATCATGGTCTCGAGCAGGGCCAGTCCCGAGTTCACCTGGAAGGGCGCGTTGGCGAACGCGGCCATCCTGATCGGGCTGTGCCTCGCGGTGTTCGTCTATGGCCTCGGGCTGCAGCTGCCGGTGTGGCCGGCATTGTTCAATTGAAGGCGGAGCATAATGGATCTCTTTCATAATCTGGCGCTCGGCTTCTCCACCGCGGCCCAGCCGGCCAATCTGCTCTACGCCTTCTTCGGATGTCTGCTGGGCACGCTGATCGGGGTGCTGCCGGGCCTTGGTCCGCTCGCCACCATCGCGATGCTGCTGCCCATCACTTATGCGCTGCCGCCGGACGCAGCGCTGATCATGCTGGCGGGCATCTATTACGGTGCGCAATATGGCGGCTCGACCACAGCCATCGTGGTCAATCTGCCCGGCGAGTCTTCGTCTGTCGTCACCACGATCGACGGTTATCAGATGGCGAAGCAGGGCCGCGCCGGCGTGGCGCTCTCGACGGCTGCCATCGGTTCGTTCTTCGCGGGCTGCGTGGCGACGCTGGCACTTGCCGCGCTGGCTGGGCCGCTTACGGCGGCGGCCCTGTTGTTTGGCCCCAAGGAATTCTTCGCTTTGATGATCCTCGGCCTGATTCTGGCGTCGGTGCTCTCGAGCGGTCCCTTTATCGAAGGCATCGGGATGGTCGCGCTCGGCATGCTTTTGAGCCTTGTTGGCACCGACCTCAGCACGGGAACGCAGCGCTTTGCCTTCGGCATTCCGCAGCTGTTCGATGGGCTGGATTTCGTGCCGATGGCGATGGGCATCTTCGGCTTTGCCGAGATCGTGAAGAACCTCGAGCAGGACGACAAGCTGTCGCTGGTGACGCAGAAGATCGCCAATCTGTTTCCGACCCGGGAGGATTTCCGGCGCATGATTCCGGCCATTCTGCGCGGAACCGCGCTCGGCACGCTGCTCGGCGTGTTGCCGGGGGGCGGCGCGGTGCTGTCGTCCTTCGCCTCCTACACGCTGGAGAAGAAGCTGTCGAAGTATCCCGAGCAGTTCGGCAAGGGCGCGATCGAAGGCGTCGCCGGTCCGGAATCGGCCAACAATGCGGGAGCCCAGACCTCCTTCATTCCGCTGTTGACACTCGGCGTGCCTTCGAACGTCGTGATGGCGCTGATGGTCGGCGCCATGAACATTCACAACATCCAGCCCGGTCCGCAAGTCATGACCAAGAACCCGACCTTGTTCTGGGGCCTGATCGCTTCGATGTGGGTCGGCAATCTGATGCTGCTGATCCTCAATCTTCCCTTGGTCGGATTGTGGGTGAAGCTGCTCACCATTCCCTATCGTTACCTGTTTCCGGCAATCATGGTGTTCTGCTCGATCGGCGTCTATTCGATCAACAGCGGGACCTTCGAGGTCTATGAGGCCGCCCTGTTCTGCGTGTTCGGCTATCTGCTAATCCAGCTGCAACTGCCGGCCGCGCCACTGTTGCTGGGATTGGTGCTCGGGCCCGCCATCGAGGAGAATTTCCGCCGTGCGATGGTGCTCTCGCGCGGCGATGCGACCGTGTTCTTGACGTCGCCATTGTCGGCCGCGCTGCTGGCCGCAGCCGCGATCGCGGTCATCCTGATCATGCTGCCCACGATCCGCACGCGGCGGGAGGAGGCGTTACAGGAGTGAAAGCGTCGCGCGTCGGCTGGGCCGATACAAAATCAAGCGCTGGTATCGGCCGGCCGACTGGACACGTCGTTTGCTTTGACCGATCTGGCGGCCTGTTGCAGAACGCTGAGGTAGCGATCGGCGTTCTGCTTGATCCGCTCGGCAATGCCGCCGAGCCCCAAGGCAACGGGTTGATTCTGAATCGTCAGCGGCAGCAGCACGCAAATCGTTGCTCCGCCCGGCATGGGCACGTTCTCCGCGGAGCAGTAGCCCTTGCCGCGGATCTGGCGAATGCGCTTCATCATGTCCGGGAGTTTGACCCTGTCGGACGCGTTGGGTGTGGCGATGTTGGCGCGGCGAACGATGCTGTCGACCTTCTCATCGGACATCGTCGACATCAAGAGCCAGCCGAGCGCGGACTGCGTCAGCGGCCGCAGCGTTCCCTCGTCAACATGAAAGCGGAGCGGGTGGATCGACTGCACGATCTTGACGTATTGCAGATACACGTCGTTCGTGGTGCCAATCGCAACGGTTTCACCCGTCGCGGCGTGGACGTCGTGCATCGCCTCGAGCACGCGGCTATCGCCAAACAGGGATTTCGGGATCCAGTCGCCCAGCGAAGTCACCTTCGCTGTCGGGAAATAGACCCGCGCCTGACGGTCGAAGTTCAGGTAGCCGAGGCCGACCAGTGTCTTGAGCAGAACCGTGGTGCTGGACGGCGGATAGCCGAGCGCCAGGCCGATCTCGGACATCGCGCACGGCCGCCGCACGCGCATGAAGAACTCGAGAATTTCGATGGCGCGCAAGGCCGATTTGACCGTGGATCCGGCCGCGGAAATCGAGGCGGATGTCGTCAGGCGCGCTGGCAATTTGCCTCCCTTCGTGCCGCTCCCTGGTCGCAGCAAATTCACGGATGTGAAATTCGGCTTCACATATGAAGTTTTGTTGGTTGCTCTCACTGCACATGAGATGGTCGCTGTCGTCAAGGGAGTGACCGATGCACTGGGCGCATCGGACCGGAGTTTGGACGGGCTCTGATATGACGATGTCTCAAGAGAAGATCACCGAACTGCTGGACAGAGAGGCGATCCGCGATTGCATCTACCGCTATTGCCGCGGGGTCGATCGGGCGGATCAGGCCTCGCTTCGTGGCGCCTACTGGCCGGATGCAACGGACCAGCACGGTCCGTATTCGGGGCCGGTCGAAGGCTTCTTCCAATGGGCCAACGGAATCTTCGACAGCGGTGCCCGCAACGTCCATATGGTCGGCAACATCCTGATCGAGTTCACCGCGCCCAACGAGGCCGTTGTCGAAACCTACTTTCTTGCCTTGCAGCGCGGGCCGGGAGGAGGCGACAAAGTTCGTCAGTTTCTGATCGCCGGTCGCTATTGCGACGCCTTCCAGCAGCGCGACGGCGAATGGCGGGTCTTCCGGCGCGTGCTCGTCTACGATTGGGTGGACGAGCAGGTCGCTGCAACCGAACCCGAAGCGGTGCGCTTTGGTCCGCGGCTGCCATTGGGCGGACGATTTCCCGACGACCCCATCTACGATCTTCTCCGCGCCCGCTAGCGGACGCCGTCTTTAACGAACCAAGCACGAAACTGAGGGAACGCCGACATGAACAGCGCGCATGCCAGCGAACAACGGCTAGACGTCGTCATCGTCGGTGCTGGATTCGGCGGTCTCTACGCAGTCTACAAATTCCGCGAAATGGGTCTCAACATCGCGGCCTTCGAGGCCGGCGGCGACGTTGGCGGCGTGTGGTACTGGAACCGCTATCCCGGGGCGCGGGTCGACCTTCCGAGCATCGACTACAGCTATTCCTTCTCACCCGAGGTCGAGCAGGAGTGGACCTGGTCCGAGGAGTTCGCCGCGCAGCCGGAGCTGCTGGCCTATTTCAATTTCGTGGCCGACCGCCTCGACTTGCGCAAGCACTACCAGTTCAACACCCGTATCAAGAGTGCGGTCTGGGATGAGACGCGCAGGCTTTGGAAGGTCACGACGGATCGCGGCGAGACGGTCGAGGCGACCTACTGTGTGATGGCAACCGGCCCGCTCTCGATTCCGAGGGATCCAGAGATTCCTGGTATCGAGACTTACGAGGGGCAGCTGCTGCGCGCCGGCAAATGGCCGCATCATCCCGTCAGCTTCACCGGCAAGCGCGTGGGCGTGATTGGCACGGGATCGAGCGGCATCCAGATCGTGCAGGAGGTTGGTCGGCAGGCACGTGAGCTGTTTGTGTTCCAGCGCACGCCAAGCTTCACCATGCCGATGCGCAACCAGAAGCTCGATCCCGACTACGTCGCGGAGGTCAAGCGCAACTACACCGGCATTCGCGAGGTGGCGCGCAACAGCCCGAACGGCGGCGTGCGCCCATGGACGACCCGCGCCTTCTTCAGCGTCACCCCGTCGCGCCGTCGCGAACTGCTCGAGGATGCCTGGAAGTCCGGCGGACTGGCGATGCTAGGCACCTTCACCGACCTCTTGAGCAACGAAGAGGCGAACGAGCACGTTGCCGAGTTCGTGCGCGGCAAGATCAACGACGTGGTCAAGGATTCCGCCACCGCCGAGAAGCTGAAGCCGCGCGACTACCCCATCTTCGCCCGTCGGCCGTGCCTGGACACTGGCTACTATGAAACGTTCAACCAGCCGAACGTTCAGCTGATGGACTGTGTCACGGATATGATCGTGGAGATCACGAAGCATGGCGTGCGCACGCAGTCCGGCGAGACCGCACTCGACATGCTCATCTTTGCGACCGGCTATGACGGGCTGACAGGTGCGCTGACGGCCTTCGACGTCGTCGGCCGCAACGGCCGGACTGTCAAGGAGAAGTGGAGGGCGGGAGCGCGGTCCTATCTCGGCCTCATGATGGAGGGATTTCCGAATCTCTTCATGACCACCGGGCCGAACGGTCCCGCGGCGGTCGCCAACGTCGTCAGGATCAGCGAGAACGACGTCGATTGGATTGCGCATGCGATTACGCATATGGCCAAGCATGGCCTCGACACCATCGAGCCGACCAAGCAGGCTGAAGACGACTGGATGGAGCTCGTTTTCAGGCTTGCGCAGCGCTCGTTGCTGTCCAAGGCGAAGACCTGGTACGTCGGCACCAACGTCAAGGACAAGGCTCAGGGACTGACGTTGTTCACCGGCGGTTTCCCCAAATATCGAGAGTATTGTGCCGCCGCAATCCAGGCAGGCTACCGCGACTTCGTCTTCGAACGCAGGCGAACGTCGGTCGCAGCTTGACGATCGCAACCGAGTGAGACGCCACGTCTAGGATGGCGGATGGCATCCTGGGAGGGTGCCGTCGGACAGGAAAGTGATCGCTCCATTTCCAAAGGCCACGATCAGCGAATCTCGTTATCGGTCGCTGCGAGCCCCCGAACTTGGCAGTGTCACGCCTTGCTATTTGACGTCCTTCGATGACGCTTCCTTAAGTTAGTTCAACTAGCCTATGATGGATTAGACCGATTGATCAGCCAGCATAGAAGCGTCGAATGTTCAACGCGGCGAAGTCCAGATTGATCGTTGTGCGACCTGTGGGCCTACACTTCTGTTGGATGCGATCCGTTGGTTGTACATGCGCATCTTTCGGCGCGGAAGCACCTCGAACTCCAAAATGCTGAACCAGCCCTAGAATGACGCGAACGATAGCGGGGGATGCGCCACACCAAGCGCACTCGCGGTTGGGGTTTCGCTGTAAGCCATTGATCTGCAATGATCGGATATTGGCCCAGTTGGAAAAATTCGCTTGAGAAATCAAGACCGGTAGTATGCTTCTTAATCAGCGGCTCGTTCCGAGCACCAACTCGTCTGCGATGTTGAAGAGTTGGCCCCTTGATTGCGGAAACTAGAATCGCAGTTGTGGCGGCGGGGGCGTCCTGCTTCGTGCGTACTGGAGGATATCTGAGATATCCAGGTCGTCGAGTTCGTCTTCAGTCCAACCGAGGTCAATCCGCGTTTGACGTGCATCGGCCAAACGGCCGCGCGATCCTTCCGCTTCGTCAGATTCGTCGTCCATCCGCTCTACCCTCCAGGTTTCGGCTGAACCTACCGCCGGCTGCAGAAAGTCCAAAGAGCGGAGCGGCCTTCGATATCGGCCCCCATCGCGTTGCGACGCAGCGATATGGCGATAAAGCCTCGCCTGTCCCCGTTTTGAGAGATCGTGCAGATCTCGGCGAGATGCCCCGGGTGCTGACCAATACGAATTGCGCGACGCCCGCGTGGATGGCGTCGATTGGAGGCAAGTCGCAAGATCATGCTGCGCGTCGAAAAGCACAGCCCTGAAGCGGACCTCGCTCGCGCCGTCCGCTCTGGACGCCGCCACGAAGATGCGACCATCCCGCTCCGACAGAGCGTTCTTCCCAGGAATGCCGCAACGAAATCGCAACGAAATGGGCGAAACGATCGTGAACAAAACGAGACGGAAACGCCTGTCACATCAAAAGAATTCAATGACTTACAAGATGCTCACTGCGTTCGGGACGCAAGGGCGTCAGTCAGATCGCAAATCAAACCGAATATCGGTATCGGTCGTTGAGCGATCCTACCCTTTTTGCGCACGTGCTATTGGAGCGGCATAGATCAGCCTGGCTGAGGCACGGGGTTGGCATCTTGGCTATGGAGAGGCGAGCCAGTTTCGGAGCCCGTCCAATGTATGAAATCCATCGGCCGCGTAGCAGCGGATGTCGGGCCGGAACGATCGCATCAATTCGGCCAGCGCATGTCCCGGACCGAGGTCCAGCACCCTGGTGATCCCCAATTCTGCCAAGGACTCCAGCGTCGCCGACCAGTCGACTAGGCGCGCAACCCGGCAGGCGAGCTTCACTGTCGCATCGCTTGCGGAGAAAATGCGCTCGCCGCCGCCTCCTGCGAGCAGAGTCCGCTGGCGAGCGATCGGAACTCGCCTGCTGGCGTCGAGCGCCTCATCGGCAGGGCTGAGGTTTGTCCCCATGTTCCGCGAGCTGTACACAAGCCAACTTCGGGCGCCGGCGTGAGGCGCGCCGCAGTGCTGTGCAAGCTGTTCAGCATTGCTATCCTGACCGCGGAAGGTGTAGTTGCACTCGCGGGTACCCTGAAGTGGCAGGAGGGGTGCATGGGTAATTGGCTGGTAGTTCCCAAAGGAACAAGCTTCGCAAGGCGGACCCGGGCGCGCCGTGCTGCGCAGTACGTCCGAATGTCGAGGGAGCTCCAGCGCTACTCGATCGCGAACCAGATGGCGGCCATCGCCGCCTATGCCGAGGCGAACACGCTCACGATCGTCCGCACCTATCGCGACGACGGCCGCAGTGGCCTCCGGATCAAGGGACGTCCCGGTCTCATCGGACTGATAGAAGATGTTCAATCGGGCCGAGTCGACTTCGACCACATCCTCGTCTACGACGTCAGTCGCTGGGGCCGGTTCCAAGATGTGGACGAGAGTGCCTACTACGAATTTCTGTGCAAGCGGAACGGCGTCCAGGTCGAATACTGCGCGGAGATCTTCAAGAACGACGGCACCTTTGTTTCCGGGATCGCGAAAAGCCTGAAGCGCGGCATGGCCGCCGAGTGGAGCCGGGAGCTTTCGGTCAAGGTGCATGCCGGACACTGCCGGGTCGCGAGCCTTGGATACCGCGTTGGCGCTCCCGTCGGCTACGGCCTCCGACGCTTGATGGTCGACGAAAGCGAGCATCCGAAGGCCTTTCTCGAAAGGGGGCAATTCAAGGCTCTGCAATCGGATCGCGTTCGGCTGCAGCACGGATCGGCAGAAGAGGCAGCGGTGATCCGGGAAATCTTCGATCAGTTCGTCAACTGCCGGAAATCCTACAGCGACATCAGTCGCCAGCTGAACGACGCGGGCATCGCCAATCCCAACGGTCGGCCCTGGACCGACGGTATGATACCCACCATTCTCCGGAACGAGAACTACATCGGCAACACCGTCTACAATCGCACCTCAAGACGCTTGGGCCAGAAGCTGGTCAAGAATCCGGATAACGCTTGGGTCCGGGGCGCTGCGGCGATCGAACCTATCGTGGACGAGGGCATATTCGCTCGCGCCCAGAAGCTGCTGGCCGAGCGCCGCGTGGAGATTCCGGAAGAAGAGATGCTGTTGCGCCTTCGTCTGACGCTCCGCCGACGCGGTAAACTCAACTCGTACATCATCAATACGACGCTGGGTCTCAATCACGTCTCCTCGTACGTGAAGCACTTCGGTTCGCTGCGGAAGGCCTATGCGCTGATCGGATACGTGTCGCCGCGCGACTGCGACTGGATCGATATGCGGGATTTTTGGGCCGCCGAACAATCGAGGCATGCCACCGAACTCGCGGAGGCACTGCGAACGGAGCTTGGCCTCCAGGCTGATCTTCTTCCGAACGGCATAGGGCTTGATGTCGGAGGCGCGCGCGTGATTTCGTTTCTCGTCGCGCGACGACTGGCGCATCGAGGAAAGGACCACGCCGCGCAATGGAAAGCCTACCGAAGGCAGATCTCATCGGGCCTACTTGCCATGATGCGGTTGAATGCGGCGAATCGGGAGATCGAGGACTACGTGCTGTTGTCTTCCCCGTTGAGGGCAGGACGCTACCTCTGGCTCTCATCTGATTCCCTTCGTCGACATCGAGGCGTGCTTTACGCGGAAAAGGGTGCGTTGTTTGGAGCAATCACTGCAACGCTGGCAAAATCCAACCATACCGCCCCAAGTAGGTCAGCGCCGCTGAACAAGCGATCGAAATCAGGCTGGCCCAAAGCCAAGGGCTTCGGCGGGCGGCGGCCACGGTGCGGAGATACAAAATCGCTCCGATGAGCGTGCCGTAATTCCTCCGGAAATCACCATTCAGCTTCGCAATTTTGGACAGTTCCGAGGAAGTGTCGACGTCATTTGCCATCGGGGCTGGCTCCTTCGTCTGCTAGGACCAGCGCCTTATGAACCACTGTTTTGCCCGACGGAGCAAGCAAAAATTTCGTGTTTTCAGAAGCTTCTTCGATGGTGCTGGAACTCTCGGGCCCGTTATCAACCCCGTTGGGCGCAACTGCCTCGGACCAGAAGTGCCGGGAAAGGTCATCAGCTTCAGCCCCTCGGAACAGCTCCCCTTGGCCAAGCACCAGCGGCATTGTCGCCATCCAGCCATCGGCGATATGCAGCATTCGTCGGTGCGGCTAACCGATAGGGCTCTTATGCCGGGGCTCGTAGCTCCCTCGTATGCGAGGGCCCACAAACCTAGCGCTTAGGCGGAGGATCGGAGGAAATATCGCAGATTTGCGCCATGTGGGCAAAAGCGGTAGCGGTCTCTCGCTACCAAATTTTTCGATTTTGATCGCTTTCCTTCGACCCCATTCGATCCATTACGCTACGATGGTAGCGTCTCTTTAAGGGGCGGATGTATTCGCCCTATCCAATTTGGGCGACAGCGCGGTCACACGCCGCGTCATCAGCGAGTGGGCGACCCGAAGACGACGGGCTGAAAAGGCCGACGCACAAAACCTTCAGCGGGTTCGTCGGCAAAAAAACTGCACGCCTCATGACAATCGGGCGGAACTTGCTCATCAAAGCGGAAACCGTCATGGTCGCGCCGATCCAAGCTGGCGTACCAACCCTGGCCGAACCGCGCGAGATCATCAACCAATTCCACTTGATGATCCGGTGCAGGCTTGAGACGGGATTTGCCCCATGGATGAGCGTCCGCGCTAGTCTCATCGCCTCGTTCGCTAGCGGCGTTGAGGGGGTTCGAGCGGCAATCACTTCGCCATGATCCAACGGCACTGAAGGTCAGATCACGCGTCTGAAGCTCGTCAGACGTCAGATGTATGGCCGCGGTAAAATCGATCTGCTTCAAGCCAGATTAATCTGGCGCCGAATAGGAGCTGCACCAAAATTGCGTGAGAACCAAGCCCAATTCTACAAACACTTGGCGGGATCACTCGTAAGGATCAGTCAATCGAACGAAGCTTTCCGGGGTTCAAAAGCCCCATTGGATCGACTCGCTTGCGAAACGCCATTTTCCGGCCGTCCGCATCAAAGCGACCACCATCTTCGAGTTTGAAAATATGTGGATTGTTGATGATGCATCCATCGGCCTCAAACGACCGCATGATCTCATTAAGACGTTCCTCTGTCGAGAATTTGATCAGAGGAAGACCGCCAATTCTCGGGCGCCCATGCTCCTTCGTGTATTCGTGGTGCATCAAGGCCTCATCACCGAACCGCTCCAGCTGCGCCTCCGCCAAGTCAGGTTCAAATGGGTCCGGCATTACGACCTGCAGATACGTCCAGCTTCGGTCGACCTGTAATGCCATGAGGGTTGTGTGATTGAAGGCCGTTTCATGAATTGCACGTAGATTCGCATTCGCACGTTCTGTCTCGCTTACGGCCATTGATCTAACACCGTTGAATTCAGCAGCCAATGCGAAGAAGGCGTCAACGTCCTTTTCATTTACCATTGAGAACATCGCATCTCGCGTTCCGTCAAAGTAGGCTCGTGTACGCTTATAAAATGGCGCGAAGCGCTTTTCGACGGCGCTTAGCAGAAAAAGATCCAAATCGCTTGCAAAGGCGGCATTGCCGAATGCGATGGTCTCGCCATAAGTTGGAAACGTGGCTATGCAATCGATCCAGGTCTCGGCTGGTACCAGTCGGAGTTGGGCCTCAAGGATAATGCCTGTCGTTCCCCAAGAGTGAAACACGAGCCCTACATCATCGCCCGATAGAGTCAGAATCTCCGGGTTTTCTTCGATAGTCATGACCTTTAGCGATTGGATCATGCCCGAATCCCGGATAACGCCATGCCTGACGGAACCAATGCCTGCGAAGCCGCCGCCTAAATAGCCGCCGATAGTGGCCGACTGCAGAGTCGACGGGTACATCATGAGCTGCTGCCCCGTTCCAAGGGCTGCAGTAAGAGCCGTTTTGATAATAGCTCCGGCCTGAATGCGAATGGATCCACTTTCGACAGAGTTCACTTGGTTGAAGCGCGTCATGTCCAAGACGATACCGCCGCGGAGGGGGACTGACTGCCCATAGTTTCCGGTACCTCCCCCGCGAACCGTAATCGGAATGCAGCGCTTCGCTGCCGCGGCCGAAATAGCTGCTATCTCCTGCTCAGTCTGCGGCTGAACCACTACATCGGCGAGATAGTGCTGGAGCTGCGGAGTCAATACCGGACTATACCAGTGGAAGTCTCGCGATTTTCTGGCGAGCATCCGCTCTTCCGTAGTTGAAAACACGCTTCCGATATCTTGACGAAACTTTTCAATCACTTCGGATGTCATATTGAGCTTCCAGTGTACAAAAGCGAATGATCGTGCCGGTTGTTCACCATGTGGCCCTGTCTGGACTATCGGCCCGGTGTGAAAGGATCTGAAACCCGAATCCCCTTCCATCCGTCATGAATGGGCTCCGTGCGCGATCGGCTTGGATGGTGATGGGTTCTCGACTAACGTCCGGCCATTCTGTTGCCGCCGGAATACCGGAGCATCTCAGCAGATACCGTCCGCGTACAGCGCTGAAATAAGCTCGGCCCAATGCCGAAAAGGCAGTGGAGCCTGCCCACAATTTGGGAGCGCCCTGCGCGCAGTACGATGCTTTTGTCTCGCGCGGACGCCAGATCGACGTCACCTCTCGGGAAGAGGTCGTCGCCGCCTCCGAACGGACTAAGATCTTCGGAGGTCGTGTCGTCAAACCTGGTTACGAATTTATCAATCCCTCTCGGAGGACCCGAAAGCCAACATCTTCAGAGCGCCTTATTTTTCCGAACCAAGCGCACGCATAACCCGAGTTGCGCGGGCATTGCCGCTCACGTCAGGCACCCTCAGCTGGTGCCCCATTCTTTGAGACCATTCTCTCAAGCGATGCACGCATTTGCTCCGCAACCATGCTGGCTGCAAGGCCAAGTGTGGAATTGGCTCTATGGACAAGCGAAAGCGGATGCAGCGGCAGATTGCTGCCTACAATCGGGACATAGACGAACGCTTCGTCACCTACATCACAATAGACGTTGGGCTGGGTCAAAAATGTCAGATGGATCCCGTCACGAATGATAGCCTTCATCATGGCTGTTGAATTGCTGATGAACGCCGGTCTGACTGCAATGTTTGCCCGATGGAAAGCCGCTCGCATCATTCGGCTGATCGTAAGTTCGGAATCCGCCCATACGATCGGGTAGCTGATGCAGTCAGACAAACGTATTGACGGCTTCGACGCCAAGGGATGTTTCGCTGCGACAACGGCGCCTAGCCTGGTTGGATAGGTCTGCATCACGTGAAGGCCATGCTGCGAAGGGAGATTATAACATAATCCGATATCTACGTCGCCCTCATCGACAAGCCGCACGATCTCTTCGACATTCGCGACACGAACATTGATCGTGACACGCGGAAATTTTTCCCGGAAACGCGAGCCGATATATGGCACGAGCGCTTCCGCGGGCCCGTGCATGGCGGCAATGGCCACGGTTCCGGCTTTGAGACCTTCAAGGTCTAGCATGCGTTCACGAGTGCGGTCATATTCCTTCAGCACTTGCCGGATGTGGCTGATTAGAATTTCGCCAGACGCAGTCAGACGCAGACCTCGTGGCAGACGCGTGAACAGCGGCGTCCCGAATTGGGTCTCAAGTTCTATGATTTGCCGGTTAATAGCTGAAGAAGCCACATTCAATCTCTCTGCGGCCTGACGAATGGAGCCCGCCCGGACGACTTCATCCAGATATCGGAGCATACGTGAGTGCACCATTATGCGAACCTCTTGGGCAGAGAGCGCTCTCATTTTGTCATCGGTGCGGCATTAAAACAATGCTTTTCGGAATAGCCGCTCCCGTATTGACTGCGTAAATCGAAGTCAGGGTTAGTCTCAGAGGCGGCGCCCATGCATACCTATACCCCACCTAAAGTGCCGAGATCCATCCCCGTGATTGATCTGGGTAGGCTCCATTTCGGCGCCTCAGCTCGACAGGGGGCTGCCGCCGAAATCCACCGAGCGTACGTTCGAACCGGTTTCTTTTACGTCTCCCACCACGGCATTGATTCCGCTCTGATCGAAAAGCAGTTTGACTTTACCAAGAAGTTCTTTGACCTGCCGATCAAAGAAAAGATGTCGATCTGGATGAAGAGTTCCTCTGCAGCGAGTGGCTACGAACCGATAGGCGGTCAAGCGCTCGATAGTCAGGACGCGACGCAGAAGGCTGCGCCGCCGGACTTGAAGGAAAGCTTTACTGCGGAGCTGAGTTGCCAGACGATCATCCTTACGTCACCGCCGGCTTCAGGGGTTTTGGGAAAACCAGTGCCCGGCGGGTATCGCACGGTTTCGCGAGCAGATGCTAGCCTATGGTGCCGCGTAGCGCGCCTGGGCGACACCATCTTGGAGCTGATGGCGCTGTCGCTCGACCTGCAATCGAACTGGTTTGCTCCGCATTTCGCGACAGCGGGCGCAAAGCTGCGGTTGATCAAATATTCTCCCCAGCAGGAAGCTGCCGTAACGAACCAATTAGGCGCCGGTGCGCATACCGACTGGGGTGGGATCACCATCCTCGCACAGGTCAGCATTGGTGGTCTCGAGGTTCAAATGTTGCCGGCGAGTGGATCCAGGCCTTCGCGATTCCCGATACGTTCGTCATCAATCTCGGGGATTTGGTGGCGCGGTGGACGAACGGAATCTACAAATCGAATTTTCATCGGGTGAAGAACAACACTGCCAATCGCGATCGCTACTCCACTCCATTTTTCTACAGCCCGGATTCCCGGTCTGTGATTGAGGCGATTCCGACTTGCGTCGGCGACGGGGCTCCACCTCTTTTCCCGTCTTGCACGACAGAGGAGCACACCGCTGAAATGTTCAAGCGATCATACGGTTACTTGCCGGGTTCAACGGCGGCAAGGTGAATACAAGGAGAGAGCCGGCAAATTGTTTCGAGGTGCGTCCACGAGAGACAAACAGCTGCTCAGCAAAATTCGCCAGGGCGGAGTAAATTGGATCGAGGCTCGCCTAAGATAAATCGCAGTCCGATACTGCGAGCGACCTTGAAAGCTTCCTGACGCTGCGTATCGGCAGGTGCTCAGGTCTTTAGTCCAAACTATCCGGCGCGTTCATTATCGCCAATTTTGGGGAAAGAAGAGTCATGCCGCATCGTACCAAAAATTCAGCATTCCTGCTATCGCTTGCTCCGCTCGCCATACTCGCCTCGACAAGCTTTGCAAACGCAGCAGACCCGCCCGCGATGCCTGTCAAGGCAAGTCTGATAACGGATGCCCCATTCTTCAGCGTTAATGATAACCGGTTGACATACTCTTACCAGTTTACGGCCACTGATCCCGGTGCTTACAGCACCCGGCCGAACGGGACCATCAACGGCACCACTGCAAAGCAGGTTTATTCGTTCACCCACTTCGATGTGTGGGCTTATGGCACGAACTTCTTCAACGTCGATCTGTTGAAATCCACCCATAACGATCCTGCCTCGCCTTGCCAGCCCACTGGTACCCTGCCGTTCGGGCCGCCAGGCGCTTGCGCCGGCGCGACGGAATTCTACGGCATCGAACGCAGCACGTTCGGCTGGAATGAGATATTCAAGACCAAGGCTTTCAAGATAGGGCCGCTGCGAAATATTTCGTTCGAAGTTGGCGCTGATCTCGGAGCGGCAAACAGCTATTATGCTCCTACGACGAACAACGTCGTCGCCGGTCTGCAATTTGCCTTCGACCTTCCGTACAAGGGCTATGTCAATCTGGCGCCCCTGGTCGTCTACGGGCTGGCAAGCCACAAATCATTTCTTCAGTGCGGTCTCTTTAATCCGGGCGTGCCTGGGGTAACCTGCCTTGCGGACGGGAACAGGGTATTCCCGCCCACCTGGAAGATTGAGACCAATTACTACATGGATCTGGGCTTTCTCCCTGAAAGCGTGAGGTACTTCGCTATTAGCGGCCGCGTTTCGATGACTGGAGCCAAAGGCGATATCAACACCCTCCCGGCGCTGTCTGGCGTCGGACGTTTCAGCACCAACAGCAAAATCGAATTGAACAGCGAACCGATCCGCCTGACCTTTGATGCCGGCAAGGCCTTCATCGGCCCCAAGTACGGCCACTTCGTCGACCTCTGGGTTGCCTATCGATATTGGCACAATAAGTACGGCCTCGATAGCAACGCCACTCCCGGAACTTGCACCGTCGCGGCAACGGGCGTCAGCACCAATAGCTGTACAGAAAAATCCGCCAGCGCGGGCGTCTCGGTCAAGTTCTAGCGCTTCCTTTGCTATCCACCGGCCTGATCCGGAACATAGAGCTTGACGCGCCCCGCTTCGACCGACGAGAAATCTGCCATGGATCACGCCGTTTCCGATTTGACACGACTATCAAAAGACCAGTCCGCCATACCGGCGGTCGAGGTGTTGTCGGCCGAGATGGTGTACCCGAACGGGACTCAGGCTTTGCTTCCCGTCGACCTTTCGGTGGCGGAGGGCGAATTCATATCGCTGCTTGGTCCTTCTGGCTGCGGCAAGAGTACACTGCTCAAGATGATCGCGGGACTGCTCGAACCGAGCGACGGCAGGCTTCAACTCTGGCGCAAGCCGGTGAAGAGCCTGATCAACACCGGCCGCAAACTCGCGTTCGTTTTCCAATCGCCGACCCTTATGCCATGGGCATCAGTCCACTCCAACGTCCGGCTGCCGCTCGACCTCGAAGGTATCTGCCGGGCCGACGCCGACCAACGCGTGACGGAGGCTCTCAATCTGGTCGGATTGGGCAATTTCGCAGACGCTGTCCCGCGCGCGCTGTCCGGCGGCATGCAGATGCGCGTGTCGATCGCGCGTGCCTTGGTGAAGCAACCGGATCTTCTGCTGATGGACGAGCCATTCGGCGCGCTCGATGAGATCACGCGTTTCAAGCTCGATGCGGAAGTCTTAAATCTCTGGCTTGAGAAGAGACTCACCATAATGTTCGTGACGCACTCGATCCACGAAGCGGTGTTCCTTTCGACGCGTGTGATCATGATGGCGGCCCGGCCCGGCCGAGTCGTCGAACAGATTGTCATCGATGAACCTTATCCGCGTACTGCCGACTTCATGGTGTCTCCGCGATTCGCCCGTTACGCCAAACGGCTTCAGGACAGCCTTCTGAGCGCTAGCGCCGGACTGGAAGAGGAAGCCGTATGAGCGCGACGACAATGCGTGCGGCCACGAGGCCGGTCAAGCGAGCTGGCAACAGGCGTTTCCGCCGATTAATCTTGCCGCTTTTTGTCGGCATAGTTCTCGTGATGGTCTGGCAGTTCCTCGTGACTGCGCTGAAGGTTCCTACCTACCTGGTGCCGACGCCGCTGCTCATGTTCAAGACGCTCGTCACCGAGTTTGTACCGCTGGGCCTGGCACTATTGTCGACGCTTAAAATAACATTGCTGTCCTTCGCTCTCGCCACTCTCCTAGGTGTGCTGATCTCGTTTGTGTTCGTCCAGAGCGAAGTGATCGAAGAAGCTCTTTTCCCGTTCGCTGTGCTGTTGCAGGTAACACCGATCGTCGCCGTCGCTCCGCTGATTATCATCTGGGTTAAGAACCAGACCGCCGCCATGGTCGTTTGCGCCAGCCTCGTTGCCCTGTTCCCGATTATCAGCAATACCACCCTCGGGCTGCGCAGTATTGACCCCGATCTCAAGAGCTATTTCACTCTCAACAATTCGACGCGCTGGCAGCAATTGGTGCGACTTCGGATACCCAGTGCTCTTCCGTACTTCTTCGGCGGGTTGCGAATATCGAGCGGCCTTGCCCTGATCGGCGCCGTGGTCGCTGAATTCGTCGCCGGGACCGGCGGGGCTGGTGCAGGACTGGCCTACGAGATCCTGCAATCTGGCTTTCAACTAAACATTCCGAGAATGTTTGCGGCGTTGCTCCTGATTTCCTTGACGGGGGTGGCCCTGTTCGCGGTGATGGCGTGGCTCAGCAGGCTCGCTCTGGGATCATGGCATTCCAGCTAAACCGGATTGCTGCGGTATTTTGAGGGGCTGCGTCGTCCGCCTCCACCACGAGGTAGCTTGTCTACTGCCGAAGGATCACTCCTCGCGCGACGCGAAGAATACGTGTTCGAGTGATGCTCAAAAGAGATGCCCATGGGACTAATTTGATGCTTTTACGACGCATCGCCCGCCGCCAGTATGGACGTATCGCTTAGGAGAACAACTTGCCCCGTCCGTTTTATTGGGAAGACATGACGACGGAAGATTTCGCGTCGGTTAACCCCGAGACCATTGCAATCCTGCCCATCGCCGCAACAGAGCAGCACGGGCCTCATCTGCCAGTCGCTACGGATTCCGCCATTTCGGTCGGCATGATCGAGTTGCTGAAGGACCGTTTGCCGGTCGATGTCTCCGTGCTCGTGTTGCCGCATCAGAAGATAGGAAAATCCAACGAGCACATGTTGGGGCCGGGAACACTGACACTTGACCCGAAGTTGCTGATTTCGGCCTGGCGCGACATCGGTGCTGCAGTGTATCGAACGGGCCTTCGAAAAATACTTATCGTCAATTCACATGGCGGAAACAACGCAATCATGGACATCGTAGCGCGAGAGCTGCGTGTCAGGTTTGCGATGCTCGCCGTAGCGACTCAATGGAGTCGATTTGGAACACCGGCAGGATTGATCGATGACGAAGAGAAACGCTACGGGATCCATGCGGGCAAGGTCGAGACGTCCCTCATGCTGCACTTTCGCCCCGATCTCGTCCGGATGGAAAAGGCTCGCAATTTCGCTTCGGCGACGCGGTGGATGGAATCCACATTTAAGCATCTCCGCGCGACCGGTCAGCACAATATGGGCTGGATCATCCACGACATGAACCGGGACGGCGCCGTGGGGGATGCCGCAGCGGGAACCTCCGAGATAGGTTCTGCAATCGCCGGGCATCAGATCTCGGAGTGTATCGAATTGCTCAAAGACATGAACCGATTCGATCTCGGAAAATTGGCGACGGCATAAAGCGCAGATTGCAAATTCTGACGCATCGTTCCTCCTCCCTAACTTATGGATCACTGATGCAAAAGAGCCTCCGATCAGCTGTTGTGATGGCGACAGCCTCATTGATGGCATGCCTTCCTGCACGGGCGGATGAACAGTTTACGTTTCTAACCAACTGGTTTGCGCAGGCTGAACACGGTGGCTTCTATCAGGCCTTGGCAGAGGGTACCTATAAAAAGCATGGCCTTGACGTGACCATCAAAATGGGTGGGCCGCAAATCAACGTTTATCAGCTGATGGCGGCCGGACAGGCAGATTGCGTGATGGGTTCAAACGAAATCCAGGTTATGCAACTGCGCTCAAGCGGCCTACCGGTCAAGACCGTTGCTGCCGTCTTTCAGAAAGAAGCGATTGCCATTATTGCGCATGACGACGTGAAGTCCTTGGCCGATCTCAAAGGCAAGACAGTTTTGATCAGTACCGGTGCGCGCACCGGCTACTGGTTATGGCTCAAGGCGAAATACGGACTGTCTGACGATCAGACCAGGCCGTTCACGAACAATTTCCAACCCTTTGTTGCAGACGAAAATGCAGCGACTCAGAGCTATGTCACAACCGATCCGAGCATGATTGAGAAGCTCGGAGTAAAATTCAATAGATTCCTTATCAGTGACTATGGCTACCCGACCTACTCGACCGTGATCGCCTGCCTGGACAAGACTATCGCGCAACGCGGCCCTCAAATTGCGGCCTTCATCAAAGCGACGGCCGAAGGGTACAAAAGCTATCTTGCCAATCCCGATCCAGGCAACGCAATTCTAAAGAGTGAAAATCCGAAGCAAACTGCGGCAGATATCGATTACACTTTCAAGGCAGTGAGAGACACCAAGCTCGTGACGGGCGGAGATGCCATCGCGCAAGGCATAGGAACGATAACCGATGACCGGATGAAGGCGACCTACGATACCTTCGTAAGTCTTGGCCTAATCGATGCGTCAAAGGTATCTCTCGATCAAACTTACACCACGCAATTCGTTGCCGGTGCCAAGATTTTGCCTTGAAGGATACTGCGCCCGTACCGAACGATTGTCTGCAGCCAGGAGGGCTTTTGATGGCATTCAGCGTTGCCGATATCTCTGAGGCCGAGGCATTCCGCATTTCGCCCATTGACACCAATTACTTCGTGATGCTTTTCGACAGGAGCAGCGATGCTATTGACAATATTTTCGTCATCGAAATATTCAAGGCAGGCGGTGCGACGCCACCTAACAAGCATGCCGCCGCGCACGAATTTTTCCACGTGCTGCATGGCGACGGTGTCGCGCGCTGCGAGGGCAAGACGATTCCAATCAAGAAAGGCGACTCGCTGCTGTTGCATCCGGGCTCGGAACATGTGATCGAGAATGTTGGGATCGATAAGCTCTACACGCTCACGGTGATGACGCCAAATGAAGGTTTTGCCGAGCTGATTCGTGGCGGTGACCGGGTGCAGCTCGATGCCGATGATGTCAGGATCTTGCAAGGCCTTTGAAAAGCTGGGCATCGGTGACCAGCATGAGGTCGCTGCTGGATATCTTCGGCGTATCTCGTACCGAACCGGCCTCGTCAGTCAGGAGCCGCTGCGATAGCTTCGATCTCGACGACAAATTCCGGCCGCGTAAAGCCTGATACAATGAGCAAGGTCGACGCCGGCGGCGTACCGGGAAATTGCCGGTCACGTGAGCGCATGTAGCCTTGCATGTGCGCGCGATCGGTAACGTAGGCGTTGATCCGAACGATATCGGCCGGCGTCATGCCGTCTTCGGCCAGGATTGCCGCGACATTTGCAAAGCAAAGATCAGCCTGTGCTTCGCAATCGGCAGGAATTATTCCATCACCGCGAATACCGAGCTGGCCAGAGGTGAACACCAAGCGTTGCCCGGCCGAGATAGCGATGCCGTGACTGTAGCGCGCAAGAGGCGCTTTGATCGAAGCCGGTGAAAGTGCGCGCAAATTCATTACTCCAAGGATGGCTCAAACCGCCGAGTCGATGTGGCGCATTTAAGCAGCTTTCCGCGGTCTTGTCTTTCGAGTGTAAATTGGCGCCGACGCATGACCTTTGATGTCATGTGGATCAAAGACTTGTCGTGTCGATCGGCGTCTGTAGCTGAGCTGATTTAAAGTCCAGCACCGCGAATACCATCTTCGAAATAGCATTTGAAATGGTTACAGGTCCCCGATTTGAACTCAACTCGATGGGATCGGAGGCACTAGGCGCACGCCCGCAGAAAATATCGTAGTTTCGGCTGGTGTGGGGAAAAGCGGTAGCGGTCTAGTGACTCGAACCCCCGACAGATCACCGCCTAGTCTAATACGCTTACCCTCGCAGGCCTCGGCTGCTCCGGCGCAAGTCCAAGATCCCAATAACGCGCCGAGCACCGTTCTCCCTCGCTGCCGCCGCAACGAATTGGGTGAAACGAGCGTGAACAAAACGGGACGGAAGCACCTGCCAATCAGAGAAAAATCAACAACTTAGAAGATGTTCACTGCATTCGGGACGCAAGGAGTAGCTCACATCAAACGGCTACCATCAGCGAATGTCGGTATCGGTTGTTAGTGCGGCGAACAAATCGGACAACCGATGCAGGGCTCGCTTCTTAGTCCGCCACCACAAGCGGGATCGGCAGCGCAGTGATCGACTTGATCTTCTCCATCGCAAAGCGCGAGGTGACGTTTTTGAGCGGTACGGCGTGGATCAGCTTTTTGTAGAACACGTCGTAGCTTTGCATGTCCGGAATGACGACGCGCAGCATGTAGTCGACGTCACCGGCCATCCGATAAAATTCCATCACCTCGGGCATGGCGCTAACGGCAGCTGCGAAGCGCTTAAGCCAGACGTCGGAGTGATCGGAGCTTTCCACGGAGACGAACACGGAGAGACCGAGGCCGATTTTGTTCTGGTCGACCAGCGCAACGCGCTTTTGGATCACGCCGTCAGCCTCCAGCCGCTGAATGCGCTTCCAGCACGGTGTGGACGACAGGCCGACCCGGTCGCCGATCTCGGCCACCGATAGTGAGGCGTCCTCCTGAAGCACCGTCAGGATCTTGCGGTCGATGGCATCGAGGCGGCGGCCCGTCTCGGCGAGCTGCAACGCAGCGTCGGTCATGTTCGATTACCTTTGTGTCAGGCGAAGCTCGAGGGCCGGCACTTCGGCAAAACTCTCAGCCGTGGGGCCCGAACAGGAAGATCTCGTAGAGGTCGTCCTGATCGCCGCTTTCGCCGCCTGTCTGCGGCCGCAGCGATCGCCGGAACCATCCGCGTGCCTGTTCGAGCCAGCTGGCGAGGCTGAGATGCAGCGAGGCGACGTAGCTCATGCTCACTCCGGACAACGTTGTGGGGCGAGAACCCGGCAAGGTTATCACGGGCGACGTGACGTTGAACATCGCCAGACGCTGGCATCGATCAGTTTGGTTGGATCGTGCTGAAGCTGTCATTTGTTCAAGTAGAAAATTCCATGGCGCCGTTTCGCAAGGGACGATTTTCATGCGGTGTACCTGACGCGGAGGCGTTGGATCAGTCGTTCGCGAGCAGCGCGAGCAGGTCGGCATGCCGCAAGCGGGGCGTGGAACCGGCCTTTAGCGGCCACCGGCACGAGCCCGACGCCATGGGCAGGATAGGCAACCCCATGCTGCCGAACGATGCATACAGCAGGCTCCGGTCAGCGCGCTGGTAAAGATGCGCTCCCGTCATGAGGCCAAGCACGAGCAGGAACGCGATCAACAGGACCAGCGGGAGGATCAATGCTGCATGCTTGCCGATGCGATCCGTGACCGCTCTCGCATCGATCGCCCGGTCGGCGGTAGAACGAAGACCGGTCCATTCCAGTGTGAATTCGAACATGCCGGTGCCGTGTGTTACCGCTGCTGTTTTGCGAACGTTCACTTCATGTAGTCGGGCAAGGTGAAGCCGTCATAGAAATGATCGGCCTGGATTGCCGTCTTGAACGCCGGAGACTTGTAGCCGGCAACGATATCCTGGGCCCATTCGGCATTGGCATTGGCGTTCTTGACCGCGAGCACGTTGATGTAGGGCGTCGTCATCTTTTCCAGCGCGAAGGCGTTGGTCAGCTTCAGCCCGCTGAAGATCGCGAAATTGCCCTGAACGGCGGCGAAATCGACATCGTCGAGCGCGCGCGGCGCCTGTGCGGCTTCGAGCGGGACGATCTTGATGCCGCCGGGGTTCTTGATGACATCGAGCTCGGTGACGTCGACCGGCTTGCTGTCGCGGATCTCGATCAGGCCCAGGTCGCGCAGCACCCACAGTGCGCGCTGCAGATTGACGGGATCGTTCGGCACGGCGACGCTCGAGCCCGGCTTGATCGGCGTACCCAGCGGGTGCTTCTTCGAATAGAGGCCCATCGGTGGTGTCGGAACGTGGACGATGCCGACGAGATCGGTCTTCTGCCGCTCGTTGTAGGATTCGAGGAAGATTGTGTGCTGCATCACATTGGCGTCGATCTCAGACTTGAACACCGCATTGTTGGCTTCAAGGCCGGTCGAGAACTCGACGTAGCGGATCTTGTAGCCCTTCTTCTTCAACTCGGGTTCGACGCCGATCTTGAATTCGTCGATATACGGTCCCGGCACGAACCCGACCCGCAGTTCAGGCTTGGCGGGCTGCTGTGCCCGGGCCTTCCAGCCGGCGAGGGGAGAAAGGGCCAAAAGGCCGGAGAGGAGAAACAACGCTGCCTTCATGTCTTCTAACTGGTCTCAAGCTGAGATGTGAGTGCGGACGCGGTGTCAGGCAATCGCCTTGACCGCGTTGGAGTAGATGCTGGCAGGGCGGGCGAGACCGTAATGCTCGCGCAGCGTCGTGCCGGTGTAGTCCTCGCGGAATAGGCCGCGCTTGCGCAGGATCGGGACGACCTGCTCGGCGAATGTGTCGAAGCCGCCGGGCAGCCAGGGTGGCATCACGTTGAAGCCGTCGGCAGCGCCGCTCTCAAACCAGCTCTGGATGTTGTCGGCGATCTTTTCCGGCGTGCCGGCAATCACCCAGTGTCCGCGCGCGCCGGCGAGGCGCTGCACCAGCTGGCGAATGGTCGGCTTCTCGCGGTCGACGATGTCGACGACGAGCTTGAAGCGGCTGGCGACGCCGCGCGCGCTCGCGGTGTCGATGAGGTGGCGCGGGACAGGACCGTCGAGATCGTAGCCGGTGAGATCGACCCCGATCATCTGGCGCAATTGCGTCAGCGAATATTCGGGCTGGATCAGTGCGTTGAATTCGTCCTGAAGCCGGTCGGCCTCCACTTGCGTGCTGCCGATGAAGGGGCTGATACCGGGCAGAATCTTGATCTCGTCGGGAGCGCGGTCGAAGACGCGGGCCTGGCGCTTGATATCGGCATAGAACGCCTTCCCCGAGTCCAGGGTTTGATGCGCCGTGAAGATCGCCTCGGCATAACGGGCGGCGAAGGCGCGGCCGTCGTCGGAGGCGCCGGCCTGCACATAGACCGGCCGGCCCTGCGGGGGGCGCGAGATGTTCAGCGGGCCACGGACACGAAAATGCTTGCCGACGTGGTCGAGCGTGTGGATCTTACTTGTGTCGGCGAAGATGCCGGAGGAGGGATCGTTGACGAGCGCGTTGTCCTCCCAGCTGTCCCAGAGCCGCGAGATGACGTCGAGATATTCGCGGGCGCGCTCGTAGCGCTCCTGGTGAGGCGGATGCTCGGGCAGCCCAAAATTCTGCGCGGCCTGGGGCGCGCTGGTGGTGACGATGTTCCAGCCGGCGCGGCCTCGGCTGAGATGATCGAGCGAGGCAAACAGGCGCGCCAGATTGTACGGCTCGGTATAGGTCGTCGATGCGGTTGCGATCAGCCCGATGCGTTTCGTCACTGCGGCGATGGCGGCAAGCCAGGTGATCGGCTCGAAGCGAAAGCGCTGGGCATAGCGGACGTTGTCGGCCAACGCCGGGCCATCGGCAAAGAAGATGGCGTCGAACTTGCTCGCCTCGGCGCGCTGCGCCAGCTCCTGATAATGCGTGATGTCCAGAATGCGGTCCGGTTCAGATCCCTTGTAGCGCCACGCGGCCTCGTGGTGGCCGCCGGGGTAGATAAAGAGATTTAGTACAAGCTGCCGTTGGTTGCTCATGTCGAAATGTTCCTGGTCGACCTGCGCAAAATCTATGTCGGCGCTCACATCGTTGTCGATGGAATGGATTTGCGTTGTTGAGTTCGGCGCGAGCATGAATTTGCGAGAAAACGTGCAAACGTAGATCGAGCGCCGTCCACCCGTAGGGTGTATTGGGGAAGTGCATCGCCAGACGAACGTCGCGGGCGGCGACGATGCTGTGCTCTCCAGCGAGTGCGGTTCTGCGTTCGCTTTGGTCGATTTCGCGAATGCAACCATTCCCCACGCCGTTCGAACTTTGGAAGCTATTTCCGAAGTCCTTGCGCTAGCATCGTGCAACTGAACACAGGCTGCATTGATGCAGCTCCACGGAAGATCCCACCAGACACGAGTGCCGTCAGAGCAGACGGCATTCCGCAAGAGGATCGATCGCAACATTACTGTCTTTCACTCCGCCGCCGCATCAGCGATCGGCGAACGGCGGAGCCTTGTCCAAACGGATCGCAGTCTCGGGGAAGATGACATGACTGACGGAATCACCATCGCCAACGTCATTCCGCGTTCGGATATCGTCAAGCGGTCGGCCCGCATCGGCGCCGAAATCAGGAACATCAAGCTCTCCGGCGATCTGCCGGATCAGACGGTCGCGGTGATCAACCAGGTTCTCCTCGAGCACAAAGTCATCTTCTTCCGAGACCAGAACCATCTGGATGATGCCGAGCAGGAGCGGTTTGCCCACCGGCTCGGCAAGTTGGTGCCGCATCCGACGGTTGGCGCGACAAAGGGAACGGCGTCGATTTTGGAGCTCGATTCCGGACGGGGCGGCGGCCGCGCCGACCAGTGGCACACTGACGTCACCTTCGTCGATGCCTATCCGAAGATCTCGGTTCTGCGCGGCGTCGTGATTCCCGAATTCGGCGGCGACACGATCTGGTCGAACACGGCTGCGGCCTATCTCGACCTGCCGGCGCCGCTGCGCAAGCTCGCCGACGAACTCTGGGCCGTGCACAGCAACGCCTATGACTATGCGGTCAAGACCCGGGCGAGCGAAGCCGACAGGAAGCAGTTCGAGGAGGTTTTCACGGCGACGGTCTACGAGACGGAGCATCCGGTCGTTCGCATCCATCCCGAGACCGGCGAGCGGACGCTGGTGCTCGGCAACTTCGTGCAGCGCTTCGTCGGCCTGTCGAAATATGACAGCCAGAAGCTGTTCGACCTGTTCCAATCGCACATCACGGCACCCGAGAACACGGTGCGGTGGAGCTGGCGGCAGGGAGACGTGGTGATCTGGGACAATCGGGCGACCCAGCACTACGCGGTGAACGACTACGGCGACCAGCACCGCGTGGTCCGGCGCGCCACCATCGATGGCGAGGTGCCAGTGAGCATCGATGGACGGCACAGCGTGACCCGCGTCAAGGCGCCGAAGCCGCAGGCGAAGGCCGCCTGAAATGAGCAAGGGAGTGAACACAATGAAGATCGCCATCTCTGCGTTGCGTCGCCTGGTTGCCGGCCTGCCGGCGACAGGCCGGCAACTTGGTTTGGCCGGTCTCGGCCTGACAGCTCTGGCCGGCAGCGCCATCGCCGAGCCGCAGCTCGAAAAGACCGAGATCCTCTACCAGGGATGGGCCGGGCAGGTAACCTTCATCGAGCTGGCCGACGATCTCGGCTATCTCGCGCCCCTGAAGCTCAAATGGGTCGGCAACACCATCAGTGGTCCTCAGGACATCCAGACCGTCGTCACCGGCGATATCGATATCGGCGGTGCGTTCTATGGCGCGATCATCAAGCTGATCGCCGCCAAGGCGCCGATCAAGGCGGTCGTCGGCTACTACGGCTCAGACCACAACACCTACAATGGCTATTACGTGAAGGAGGACAGCCCGATCAAATCCGCCCGTGATCTGATCGGCAAGAGCGTCGCGGTCAACACGTTGGGGGCGCACCTCGAATTTGTGCTGCGTGAGTACCTCGCGCGCAACGGGCTGACCCCGGCAGAAGCAAAGCAGGTGACGCTGGTCGCGATCCCGCCGGTCACCGGCGAGCAGGCCTTGCGGCAAGGGCAGGTCGAGGTCAGCACGCTCAACGGCGTGCTGCGCGACAAGGCGCTGGAACGCGGCGGCATCCGCAGGCTGTTTGCGGATACGGACATCTTCGGGAACTTCACCGGCGGGTCCTACGTGCTGCGGGACAGATTCATCAAGGACAATCCCAACACGTCCCGCAAGCTGATCGAAGGCGTCTCCCATGCCATCGAGTGGGCGCAGACGACGCCGCCGGAAGAGGTTCGCGCCCGGTTCGAACGCATCATCGCCGAGCGCAAGCGCAACGAGGACGCCACGCCGATCAAGTACTGGAAAAGCACGGGCGTTGCGACCAAGGGCGGTGTGATCGGCGATGGCGAGCTTCAGGTCTGGATCGACTGGCTGGTCAAGGACGGGCTGCTGAAGCCGGATCAGCTCAAGCCGTCGGATCTCTACACCAACGAGTTCAATTATTTCCGTCCCGGTAAGACTGCGGAGGCCAAATGACCATGGCCAAGATCCGCTTCGAGCATGTGCGCAAGGAGTTCACCATCCGCGGCAAGGATGGTGGGCCTGTGCAGCAATTTACCGCATTGGATGACGTCACCCTCGATGTTCGTGCTGGCGAATTCCTTGCGCTGGTCGGACCGAGCGGCTGCGGCAAGTCGACCTTGCTAGACCTGCTCGGCGGCCTGACGACACCGAGCAGCGGCCGCATCCTGCTGGATGGCAAGGTCATCGAGGGGCCGGCGCGCGACCGTGGCATCGTGTTCCAGCAATACGCGCTGTTTCCCTGGCGCACGGCTGCGCAGAATGTCGAGTTCGGGCTCGATATCGCCGGCCTCAAAGCACGGGAGCGGCGGGAGAAGGCGTTACATTACCTCGATCTTGTCGGACTGTCCGGCTTTGCCGACCGTTATCCGCACGAGCTCTCCGGTGGCATGAAACAACGCGTCGCCATCGCTCGGAGCCTTGCCTACGATCCGGAGGTGCTGCTGATGGACGAGCCGTTTGCGGCGCTCGATGCACAGACGCGCGAAACTCTCCAGGGAGAGCTGCTGCGGATCTGGCGTAGCACGGGAAAGACCATCCTGTTCATCACCCATGGCATTGACGAAGCCGTGGTCCTTGGTCAGCGCGTGGCGGTGATGACCTCGCGCCCCGGCCGCATCAAGCAGGTCATCGATGTTCCCGATGAGCTGCATAGCGAGACCGAGGACGTCCGTTCGCTGCCCCAGTTCGGGCATGTCAGGCACGAGGTGTGGTCCTTGCTGCGCGACGAGGTGTTGAAGGCGCAGGGCTCCCAAATGGCGGCATCGGACGGTGAGCCCATCGCAAAGGCGAAGGAGCTGGCCCATGTCTAATCTGGAAGTCCTGACGCTGCTGGAACTGGCCGAGGGCAGCCCGAAACACCGGGCCAGACCACGGCCGGGCGCGGTTGCCGCCGCGACGGGCAGCCTGGTGCGATGGCTCGGCATCGTCGGGCAACGATGCCTGTTGCTGCTGGTGTTTCTGGCCGTCTGGGAGACGGCGCCGCGCCTCGGGCTGATCGATGTGACGTTCCTGCCGCCGTTCTCCGAGGTGATCGCCGCGGGCTGGCAGCTCGCGCAGAGCGGTGAACTCTATGACGACGTCGGCGCAAGCCTGCTTAGAGCCCTGAGCGGCTTCCTGGTCGCCATTGTCCTGTTCGTGCCGTTGGGTGTGCTGACAGGATGGTACGCAAGGCTCGGCGATTTCCTGAATCAGATCATCGAGGTCGCACGCAACACGGCCCCACTTGCGCTGCTCCCTGTTTTCATCCTGCTGCTTGGCATTGGGGAGCTCTCGAAGGTCACCATGGTGGTCTATAGCTGCGCCTGGCCGCTACTGCTGAATACGATCGCTGCCGTGCGCCAGGTCGATCCGCTGCTGGTCAAGTCTGCGCGGACCATGGGCGCGACGCCGAGCCAGTTGTTTCGGAAGGTGATCTTGCCGGCATCATTACCGACGATCTTCGTCGGCATCCGTCTGGCGAGCGCATCCGCAATGCTGGTCCTGGTGGCGTCAGAAATGGTCGGCGCGAAATCCGGGCTCGGCTATCTCATCATCAACAGCCAATACAGCTTCCTGATCCCGCAGATGTATTTTGGTATCCTGGCTATCACCGTGATCGGCCTCGTCTTCAACGCGATCCTCGAGGGGTTGGAACGCCGCCTGATGCGCTGGAAGGCGCCGGCCGCCTAACCCTGCTTGTTGCGGGCGGTGGCCTGCGTCACGATGCTGTTCGGCGGCACGTCCTGCGTGACCCAGACGTTGCCGCCGATCGTCGCGCCCCGGCCGATCGTGATCCGTCCCAGGATGGTTGCGCCGGCGTAAATCACGACGTCGTCCTCGACGATCGGATGCCGTGCATCGCCCTTGATCAGATGGCCATCGTCGTTGGTCGGAAAGTGGCGCGCGCCGAGCGTCACGGCCTGATAGATACGGACGTTGTCGCCGATGATCGCGGTTTCACCGATCACCACACCGGTCCCGTGATCAATGAAGAAGCCGGATCCGATGCTGGCGCCGGGGTGAATGTCGATCCCGGTTCTCGTATGAGCAATCTCCGCGACAAGCCGGGCGATCAAGCGCGCATTGAGCCCATCAAGGATATGTGCCAGCCGGTGATGGATGATCGCCGTCATGCCCGGATATCCGATCAGGATCTCCGGAAAATTCCTGGCCGCGGGATCGCCGACGAAGGCGGCTCTGAGATCGGAGATCAGGAGACCGCGCACCACCGGCAGGCGCGCGCCGAACTGCCGCGTTAGCTCGATCGCGTCCTCGCGCCGGTAGCCCGGGATCAGCTCGTCGCCGACGAATCGCGCGCCGCGGTGGATCTGGTCGCAAAGGCCGTCGAGGGCGATGCTCAGGCGATTGCCGACGAAATAGTCGATATTCTCGCCGTCGAGATCGTACTGACCGTAGTGCCTCGGAAACAGCGCCTCGGTGAGGCCATCCAGAATGGCCTGAAGCGCCTCACGCGAGGGGGCGCGTCGCGCCTCTCCGTCGCGCCTTATGCTGTGTGTTTCCTCGCGCGAGAGGCGAAGCTCGGCGACAATCCTGTCAAGCTGCCAGCGCCCGCCGCTGGGCGGTTCCGGCGGGTTATCTGACATGGGCCAACGGAATGCTGATCTCGGCGAGGAGGTCGAGGTCGAAGTCATGCGTGATCCTGATGTACTGGCCGTTCCAGTACACCAGGCCGGACAGTTCGTGGGACAGTTCGAAGCTCAGCAGGCTGCCAATGATGATGCCATGCGAATGCCGTTCGATGATTTCCTCGACCTTGCATTCGATGGTCGCGAGGGTATCGCCAAGCAGCGGCACGCCGGACCATCGGATCCCGTCGAAGCGCTCGTGGCCCTTCAGGCTGCCGTCGCTGAAGCGCCCGGCGAGGGCCTGCTGGCCCGATCCCAGGATGTTGACGCCGAATATGCCGTAACGCGCGATGCGAGCGAAGGACGAGGCCTGCCGGTTGACGCTGACCAGCAACCGGGGCGGACTGGCGCTGAGCGACGTCAGGGACGTCACCGTCATGCCGGTGATATCATCGTCGTGGCCGGCCGTGATGATGGTGACGCCGCCGGCCAGGCGCCGCATCACGGCTCGAAACTGGCGCTCGACCTCGTCATCGCCGCTGACCAGATGAATGTCGGACTTTCCCATCTGCCGCTCCTCGCATCGGACGCCGTGGATCTGACCTGTTCTCTCTCAGAAAAAGCCCTTCGCGGGCAATGGCGTGCCGTTGAGCTCGTATTCGCCGATCGAACGCGCCTTGTAGGTGGTGGGATTGTGCGAGGACAGGGTCCGCGCGTTGCGCCAATGGCGATCGAAATTGGTGACCTTCTTGGTCGCCGATGCGCCGCCGGCATCGAACAGCAGGCTGCCGCCGCGAATGGCGAAATCGTCGGCGATGATCTTTGCTTTGGCCGAGAGCAGGGCAGCCGTATGCGCGGCATCTGCTGCGTTCGCAGCGCCGGCATCGAATGCGTCGGTCGCGATGTCAAGCGCCTCGGCGGCCGCCAGCACGACGGTTTCGGCCGCAAAGGCGCCGCTGGCGATCTGGCCGACCGTCTGCTGCAATAGCGGATCATCAGTCGGGATCTCGGTCGGTGCATAGTAGAACGTACGCTTGCGCGAGCGGACCAGGGCTGTCGCATCGCGCAGCGTCGCACGCGCAATACCTGCCACAATCGCCGTCAGAAACAGCTGTGCAAACGTGTTGGAATAGGGCACGCCATAGCCGCCGTCCGGCGTGTCGAACACGACCTCCTCGCGCTTGACCTTGACGTTGCGGAAGTGCGTGGTGCCGGTCGCCGTGAGCCGCTGCCCGAGCCCGTCCCAATCGTCCACGAGCTCGATGCCGTCGCGCTTGACCGGGACGATCGTGGCACCGGTCGCGCCGGACGGATCGGCCGCGCGAACGAGGACGTAATCCGAATACAGCGTGCCGGTGCAGTAATATTTGGTGCCGTTCAGCAAATAATCACCGTTGCCGTCGGGCGTGAAGGCCGTGCCCGGCGTGACATTGCCGACGCGCGGGCTTTCGAGCTCGGTGGTGGCGAGGCCGATAATGGCTCCTTCGGCGACCGCCTTCTGCCATTCCCGGCTCTGCTCGTCCTTGGGTGTACGCACCAGTCGCTCGACCACGCTGAAATGGTTGCGCAGGATATGCGCGACATTGGCGTCGGCCTCGCCGAGCCGGATCACGAAGGCGAAAAGATCGCGGATCGTGCTGCCGGCACCGCCGGCGTTCACCGGAAGCCGCAGTGCGCCGAGTCGTGCTTGGCGGATGAGATCGATGACTTCGAAAGGCAGGACGCGGTCGCGCTCGCGGTCACTGGCCCCTTCGGATATCTGGTTGAGCAGAGCCTCCAGTTCCGGCGAGCCGGTCTTGAGCGGCTCGGATGGCGTCAGGGAGGGTGTGGATACGGTCTTGTTCATTGTCTTGGCCTGCAGGTCACGTTCTTAGAGCTGGGCGAGATGCTCGATCACCTTGACCGGATCGGGCAAAACCTTGCGCGTCACGAGCCAGTCGGCGGCCTTTTGCAGCTCGCTGATGAACCGCTCGTCCTTCACGGCGAAGTAGCGATACCGGCGCTTCAGCGCGATGAACTGGTCGCGGACTTCGTCGCTGTACTTGCCCGCCTTCTGCGCGATGTACTCGGCGTCCTTGCTGTTCTCCGAGATCCACTTGCCCTCGGCGCGGAACGCTTCGTTCACGGCGCGGACGAGTGCAGGATTGTCGGTCGCGAATTTGCGGGTGGTGAGATAGGACGTGTAGTCGATCTGGAAGTCGAGGTCGCGGCCTTCCAGGAAAATGTCGTGCGCCTTGTATTCGCGCCGGGCGATGTCGACGCCGGGACTCCACATCGACCACGCATCGACCTTACCCGAAGCGAGCGCGGGCGCAGCATCGGGCGGATTGAGATAGACGAACTTGACCGCGGAGCGGTCCACCTTGTGCTTCTCGAGGGCTGCGACCAGCAGGAATTCGCCGAGGCCCGAGCGATTGACTGCGACCGATTTGCCGACCAGATCCTCGATCCTGTCGATGCCGGAACCGTCCTTGGCGATGATCGCGGTGGTGCGTGGCTCGTAGACCACGAATTGCGTGAACACGAGGGGGGAGCCGGCGATGATGGCGGCCAGCGCCGGCGTGGTGCTGCCGCCGAAGCTGAAATCGGCGCTGCCGCCCGTAACAGCCTGCAAGGTCGGCGCGTGGTTCGGGAACGGGCCGAGCCACTCGACCTTGATGCCGTCCCTGGCCAGCAGCTTCTCGAACTCACCGCGTTCCTTGGCGATCAGATTGAGGCCGCTGAGGCCCCAGGTCAGGCGAACGGTGTCGGTGGTCCGACCAGGCGCGGCTTGGGCGAATTCGCTGATGTTCATGCCGGCGAGCGCGCCAATGCCGAAAGCTGCGGAGCCGAGAAAGCTGCGCCGGGATGGTTTGGCGATTGGGGAGTCGGACATATTGGCCTTCCGGACAAATCAGTTGGGGGAACGGGAAATCACGCCGAGCTCGCCGAGAAGTTCGGCGCGCGAGATGGGCGTAGAGCCGTCGCGCAACGCGCGGTGCTCGTAGGCGATCGCGCCGTGACGCATCACCAGGATGCGGTCGGCAAGCGCGATGGCTTCATCGACGTCGTGGGTGACGAGCAGGACGCCCGGCTGATGATTGGCGACGAGCTCTCGGACCAACTCGTGCATGCGGATACGGGTGAGCGCATCCAGCGCTGCAAACGGCTCGTCGAGCAGCAGAAGCTCGGGCTGCTGAACCAGCGCACGGGCGAGCGCAACACGCTGGGCCTGCCCGCCGGAGAGATTGCGGGGCCAGTCGTCGAGACGATCGCCGAGACCGACCTCGGTCAGCGCTTCGGCGGCGCGCTCGCGCGCGGCCGGCGCTTGCAGGCCAAGAGAGACGTTGCGCCAGAGACTGTCCCACGGGAGTAGCCGGTGTTCCTGGAACACCACGGCCGGGCGGCGCGGCGCCACGATACGGCCGCCCTGGATGGGATCCAGCCCAGCCAGCGCCCGCAACAGCGTTGTCTTGCCGCACCCGCTCTCGCCGAGCAGGGCGACGAACTCGCCGCGACCGATTCGCAGGTTCAATTTTTCGATCACGACGCGGCTGCCGTAGCTGCGGACGAGGTTGCTGACTACGACGGCCGGTCCGGATTCGAACGGCGTGGAAGACTGCGGAGCGACGTGCAGATTCATCGCGGCGCTCCGTAGTTCGGATGCCAGGCGAGGAGACGACGTTCGAGAAAGCGGGCAATGGCATCGGCCGCGACGCCGATCAGCGCGTAGATCACGATCGTCAGGACGATCACGTCGGTGCGCAGGAATTCGCGCGCATCCATCGCGAGGAAGCCGATGCCCGATTGGGCGCCGATGGTTTCGGCCACCACCAGCGCGAGCCACGCGGTGGCAAGAGCATAACGAACACCGGTCAGGATCGACGGCATTGCACCGGGAAGGATGATCCGGCGAATCAGTTGCAGCGAGCTCAGGCCCTGGACCCGTCCCAGCTCAAGCAGCTTGGGATCCACCTGGCGGATACCAAGTACGGTATTGATGTAGATCGGGAACGTGACGCCGAGTGCAACAAGAAAGATCTTTTCCGCTTCGCCGACGCCCAGCCAGACGATGACGAGGGGCAGCGCGGCGAGGAAAGGGATGGCCCTGATCATCTGCACGCTGCGGTCGATCGCGGCCTCCGCCACCCGCGAGAAGCCGACAAGAACGCCCAGCGTGGCGCCAACTGCAGCACCGATCGCAAAGCCCGCTGCGGCGCGCAGGAGGCTGACGCCGAGGTCGTTCAACAGGCTCCCGCCGGCCGCGAGCTTGAACGCTGTCCGTACCACCTTGCTCGGCGCAGGCAGAACCTGGGGCGAAAGCCATCCGGCCTATGCGAGCGCTTCCCAGACAATCAGGAGCGACACGGGCGCGATCCAGGATAGGAGCTGGAGGGCGCGAGCGCCAAGCTTGTATGCTTGCGTCGGCGATTGGATGCTGCCCCGCGATGACGGCGCGTGATCCGCGCCGATCGCCGAGCGGTCGATTTGGCTCAGTTCGATATTGCTCAAGATGCGAGACCTCGTTCCATCTCCCGCATCCGATGCGGCAGATGCGACGGCAATGACCTGCCGTTCGTAGAAAATGTCCCACGAAATCGGCTCGACAGAAATAGAGCGCTATTTCAATTGTCATTCGATACGGAGTGATCTGCTGTCGTTGCGGCGCCGCTCCGCGACAAAGAAAATCTTTTGGGATGGATGTGCTTGATCTTGCATCAGTCGTTGGCGAGAACTGGTCACGATCGATGACATAGCCAGGGAAAATTAAAGGAGAGCACGATGGCGACCGCACCTATTCGCTTCGGCATTTGGGCGCTGGTGCACGGGCCGCGCGCGGCGCATCAGGATCCCGAAGAGCCCTATGACGCGTCCTGGGAACGCAATCGCGATCTCATTCTTGCAGCCGAAGAGCTCGGCTATGACTCCACGTTGATCGCCCAACATACGATCAATCCACATCAGGAGGATCTCGATCAGCTTGAGGCCTGGAGTGCTGCGGCGGCGCTCGCGGCGCTCACGAAGCGCATCGAGATCATCGCCGCGATCAAGCCCTATCTCTATCATCCGGTGGTGCTGGCGAAGCTCGCACTCGGAATCGAGAACATCAGCCGTGGCCGATTTGCGATCAATCTGGTCAATGCCTGGAACCGGCCGGAGCTAGACAAGGCCGGGATCGGATTTCCGGAGCACGATGCACGCTACGCTTACGGCCGTGAATGGATCTCGGTCGTCTCGCGCCTGATGGAGGGTGAGCGTCTCACTTACACCGGCGAGCATTTTAATGTGCGAGACTACGCACTTAGGCCAACGAGCCTGTATCGCAAACGCCCGCTGATTTACGTCGGCGGTGAATCGGAGCCGGCGCGATCGTTGGTCGCCAGCCATGGCGACGTCTGGTTTATCAACGGCCAGCCGCTGGAGGACGTGGCCGGCCTGATCGCCAATGTCGCGACGCGGTCGCGCGAGGGCGCCGCTCCGTTGCGGTTCGGGCTTTCGGCCTTCGTGATTGCTCGCGAAACCCGGGAGCAGGCGGAGGCCGCTCACGAGCGGTTGCTGAACCTCGCCGCAAAGGATGCACCGATGAAGGCGGTCGAGAAGCAAAACACTGACCCCAAGGTCGTAATGATGCAGACCATGCAGAAGACGCCGCGCGTTGGCAGCAACGGTGGTACGGCAGCGGGACTGGTCGGGAGCTATGACGAGGTGGCGGAGCGCATCGAAGCGTTCCATGCGGCCGGCATTGAGCTCTTCATGCTGCAATTCCAGCCGTTCGAGGCCGAGATGCGGCGCTTTGCGCGCGAGGTAATGCCGCGTGTGCGAGGCAGGCAATCGGCCGGGTCCGCCGACGGGCGGACCCGATCGCTGGGGTAGATAGTCGGGGCGGCTAGGCCGATGCGACCTCCGGCGGCCGCTTGGTGTATCGGCTCGCCGGTCGCTGCAGGCCAAAATGATCGCGCAGCGTCGAGCCGGTGTACTCGCTGCGAAATAGCCCGCGCTTCTGCAGAATAGGCACGACGGTATCGACGAAGGTCTCCAGCCCGGACGGAAGCACGTCCGGCATGAGATTGAACCCGTCGGCGGCACCCGTTTTGAACCAAGCCTCGATGTCGTCGGCGATCTGCTCCGGCGTACCGACGATGACGCGATGTCCGACACCGCCTCCGAGCGCGTGGATGAGCTCACGGACGGTAAGGTTGCCGCGCCGTGCGAGGTTCACCGTGCCCTGGAACATCGTGTGATTTGCGTTGACCGGCAATGGCAGTGGATCGGGCAGGGGCTTGTCGAGTTCGAGCTGTGCGGGATCAATCTGCAGTGTGCCGGCGAGACGCGCGAGGCTGTATTCGATCGGGACCAGCTCCCAGAGTTCGTCCTGCCGACGCTTTGCTTCGGCCTCCGTGCTGCCGATGACGGTCGCAAGCCCCGGCAGAATGACAATGGAATCGCCGGACCGTCCGTATGCCGCTGCACGCGTGCGCAGATCGCGTGCATAGGCGAGGCCTTCCTCGACCGACTGCGCCAGTGTGAACACGGCCTCCGCATAGGCAGCTGCGAAATCGCGGCCGTCATTCGAGCCGCCCGCCTGCACCGTCACCGGTCGCCCCTGCGGCGAGCGTGGCACGTTCAGGGGGCCCGCGACCGAGTAATGCGGGCCGCGGTGGGCGATTGGATGTACTTTCGTCGTATCGGCGAACCTGGCGCTCGCCTTGTCGCCGACGAAGGCGTCGTCCTCCCAGCTGTCGAACAGCGCGTGGACGACCTCCGTAAACTCCTTGGCCCGCTCGTAGCGGGCCCTGTGCTCCAGTGCACCCGAGAGCCCAAAATTGCGGCTTGAAGCGGCATCTGCTGTCGTGACGGCATTCCACCCCGAGCGTCCGCCACTCGCGTGATCGAGCGACACGAAGCGGCGCGCAATGTTGTACGGCTCGTTGTAGCTCGTCGATACCGTCCCGATCAGCCCGACATGCTTCGTCGCGGCTGCGATCGTCGCCAGGATGATGGTCGGCTCCAGCGACGTGAACGACCGATAGTCGATACGGTCGTTGACGGCTGGCGAGTCCGCCAGAAAGATCGCGTCGAATTTCCCGCGTTCGGCAATTTGCGCGACCCGAACATAATGCCCGAGATCAAAGAAGGCGCGCGGATCGCTGTCCGGCAGCCGCCAGGCAGACGGATAGACGCCGGAGTGAAGCAGGTTGACGTTCAAGTGCAGTTGGCGGGGCGACATAGGGATTCCGAAAGTCGACGGTTGAAGCCGCAAGTGACGAGGATCAAGACCCCTTCGGCGACCAGATCTTGATGTCGGTGGTGTCGAGCTTCACCGGGATCAGGCCTTCGCCATGGAATGCGTCGGCGATGCGCTGCTGCTCCGACAGGCCCGGCCCGGTCACCGCGCCCACCTGATAGGAGCGGTGGCTGTTGGCTTCCTCGACAGTTGCTGCGTCGATACCCCAGAGCCCGGCAAGCAACGTGGCCGCGTCCTTTGGCTGCGCCTTCACCCATTTGCCGGTCGCCGAGAGCTTGGCGAAGATCACGTTGAGCACCTCGGCATGCTTGTCCGCATAGGCCGCCGAAGCGAGGTAGTAGCGCTTGTAGCTCGCGAGGCCATTGCTGCCGTCGGACAGGATACGACCTTTCGTCTGGTGGAGGGCGCTGGTCAGGAACGGATCCCAGGCGACCCAGGCATCGACATTGTTGCTGACGAAGGCCGCACGGCCATCGGCCGGCGTCAGATAGGCAGGGGTGATATCCTTGAAGCTCAGCCCGGATTTCGCCAAGGCCGCAAGCAGAAGATAGTGGCTGCCGGCGCCCTTGCTCACCGCAATCCTCTTGCCCTTCAGTTCAGCGGTGGTCTTGATGGCCGACGCTTCCGGCACCACGATCGCCTGCGCCGCGGGCGAGGCGGCTTCCTCCGCGACGTAGGCGAGCTTAGCGCCGGCGGCCTGCGCGAAGATCGGCACGGTGTCGGCGACATCCGCGCCGAAATCGATGCTGCCGATATTGATCGCCTCCAGCAGCGGCAGGCCACTGGTGAATTCGTGCCAGGAGATGGTGACGTCGAGCGGCGCGAGCGCCTTCTCCAGCTCCCCGTTCGTCTTGAGGATCGCCGTCAGCGTCGAGGATTTTTGATAGCCGATGCGGATCTCCTCGGACATGGCGGGCTGAATGGACGCCATGGCGAAGATGCCGAGCGCGGCTGCGGCGAGGGCCCGCAGGCGGGAGGTGAGACGAGACATGAACAATGATCCTGAAGCTCAGCCGCCTTGGCGGCGCGTTGGCAAACTACAGGCCGCAATGTGCCGGCAATCACGGCCGCGTTGCAATTTCACATTACGACGCTGTTGGAGAACAAAGCGTTCCCGGCCCGTCGCAATCCGAGAACGGAATTTTCCATGCAACGCCACTTGTTGCGTGAAATCGGACGCCCGCTACTCAGCGGCATCGGATCGGAGCGTTTTGGCGGTCGTAGGCGCACGGCGAAAGCTCGCGCCGGAGTGCGTTGCGTGCAATCGCGGACCGCGTCCAGGAAACAGCTTCTGGCGCAGCGTACCCTCACGATAGGCAGTCTTGTAGACACCGCGTGATTGCAGTTCCGGCACGACCAGATCGACAAACGCGTTCAGCGATTCCGGCACGACCAGCCGGAACAGGTTGAAGCCGTCGACATCAGTCTCCTCAGCCCAGGCGATCAGTTCGTCGGCGACGTCCTGCGGCGAGCCGACCAAGAACGGCGACCGCGCACCGGCACGGCTCAATCTTGCGAGGTCGCTGATATTGACCGGCCGATCGCTCCGCACTGTAAAATTCTCCACCATGGACTGAATGGCATTGCTCTCGACATATTCGATCGGCTGGTCGGGCCGATAAGTCGAGAAATCGATGCCGGTCCAGCCCGACAGCAGAGCGAGCTGTCCGGTCTGATCGACATGCCGCGCATAGTCCTCGAGCAGATCGTTCGCCTCGGCACGGGTCGGCGCCACGATCACGGTCGCGCCGGCAAACAAGCGGATGTCATAGGGATCGCGGCCATAGTCCTTGGCCGCACTCCGGATCTCGCGCACGGCGCGCGCCAGGATCGGCTTGGTCTGGCCGTTGAGAAAGATAGCCTCCGCGTGCCTGGCTGCGAAGGTGCGGCCGCGTTTCGACGTGCCGGCCTGATACAGCAGCGGCGTTCGCTGTGGCGAGGGCTCGGCGAGATGGATGCCGTCGACCTTGAAATAGGGGCCTTCGTGCAGGACCCGATGGAGCTTGGCCGGGTCCGTGAAGATGCAGGCACCGCGGTCGCGGCGTACGGCATCGTCCTCCCAACTGCCTTCCCATAGCTTGTAGGCCGCGGTGAGAAAGTCCTCGGCCGCGTCATAACGATCGTCATGGGCCCGGCCGGCCGGAAGGCCCATGCCGCGCGCGCCGCTGTCGAGATAACCGGTGACGATGTTCCAGCCGATCCTGCCCTTGGTCAGGTGGTCGAGCGTCGAAAACGTACGGGCCAGTTGATAGGGATGCTCGAAGGTCAGGTTCGAGGTGATGCCGAAGCCGAGATGGCTGGTGACGAGCGCCATGGCGGATACGAGCAGCGTCGGGTCGGCGTTGGGAAGCTGGACCGCATGCCGTGCAGCGGCATCGGCATTGCCGCCATAGACGTCGTACACGCCGAACACATCTGCCAGGAAGATGCCGTCGAGCAGTCCGCGCTCCGCGGTCCTTGCGTAGTCGATCCAATAGTCGAGCGTGTTGTAGTCGATGGACGCATCGCGCGGATGAGACCACAGGCCCGCCCAGTTGTGGCTCGGCGCGGGCATGTTGAAAGCGTTGAAGCGCAGCTCGCGCGGTCTCGTCATGGTCAGGGCCCGGTCATGCATTGCGAAGCACATTCGCTCCGTACGACCGTTCTTAACATTTGGCGCCAGCGAGTTTGTTTCCAATTCAGCGAAAGAGCTGAAAGAAACGCGTTACGAAGCGACGGTGCCGCAGCACGCGCATCGCTATTTTTTCAACCCGCTCGACAGCCACGGAATCCGACCGCATCATTTTCGTCGACAGGCACGGCTTGCCGCGCGACGCGCGCGCTCTCGAGATCGAAAGGGAATTGCAGATGACGTTGGAGACCCGGAACTTCGAGACGCTGGCGTTGCATGGCGGATCGTACCGCACCGATCCCGCCACTGGCGCGGTGGCGGTTCCGATCTATCAAACCACCTCGTTCCAGTTCGAAAACACCGATCACGCCTCACGCCTGTTCGCACTCGAGCAGCTCGGTCCGATCTACACCCGCATCGGCAACCCGACCCAGGAAGCCTTTGAAACGCGGTTGGCTGCGCTCGAAGGCGGCGTGGCGGCGCTTGCCGTTGCGTCGGGACAGACGGCTTCCGCTTTCGCGATCTTCAACATTGCCCAGGCCGGCGACAACATCGTATCGTCGACGGACCTCTACGGCGGCACCTGGACACTGCTGTCGCAGACCCTGAAGCAGTTCGGAATCGAGGTCCGCTTCGTCGATCCCTCGGACCCGGAAAATTTTCGTCGCGCCACGGACGCAAAGACACGAGCCTATTTCGGCGAGACGCTCCCAAACCCGAAGCTGAATGTCTTTCCGATCAAGGAGGTCGCGGACATCGGCCGCTCGCTCGGGGTGCCGCTCATTCTCGACAACACGGCGTCGCCCCTGATTGCACGCCCGTTCGAGCATGGCGCTGCGGTGGTTGTCTATTCCACGACCAAATATATCGGTGGCCATGGCACCGCCATCGGTGGTGCCATCGTCGACGGCGGCAATTTCGACTGGACGGCACATGCGGACCGCTTCCCGCTGCTGAACAAGCCCGATGAGGCCTATCACGGCGCGATCTGGACGGAGGCCGCGAAGCCGCTGGGGCCGATCGCCTACATCCTGCGGGCCCGCGTCAAGCTGCTGCGGGATCTTGGCGCGTCGATCGCGCCGCATAATGCCTTCCAGTTCATCCAGGGTCTCGAAACTCTGCCGCTGCGCATCCGCCAGCACAACGAGAATGCGGTCAAGGTCGCGAACTTCCTCGCCAAGAACACCTCGGTGTCGAACGTGATCTTCCCAGGCCTGCAAAGCGGAGAGAACAAGCGCCGGGCGGATGCGTATCTGAGGGGCGGCTACGGGGGCCTCGTCGGCTTCGAGCTGAAGGGTGGCGTCGAGGCGGGACGACGGTTCATCGATGCGCTGAAGCTGTTCTATCACGTCGCCAATATCGGCGATGCGCGGTCACTGGCCATTCACCCGGCCTCGACAACGCATCAGCAGCTCACTGCGGCAGATCAACTCGCCGCGGGCGTCACGCCTGGCTATGTCCGGCTGTCCGTCGGAATCGAGCATCCGGACGACATTCTTGCAGATCTCGGTCAGGCACTGACAGTCGCCGGCGCTGACGCCGGTGCGCGCAAGGCCGCCTGAAGCACATCATCTGAACTGGAATGGACTTGAGACAATGAGAACTGTTCTTCGAGCCGCCCAGGCCGTGGGCCTTTGGCTTGCGCTCACTGCTGCCGCCGTCGCTGACGAGCCGTTGAAAATTGCAACCAGCGCTGGTCCGGTCGGACAGCTGGCGGCCTTTGCCGCCAAGCTCGCCAAGGAGAAGGGGCAAGACGTCAAGATCGTCGAGCTCTCGGACTGGGTCGTGTTGAACGAGGTCGTCAACAGCGGCGAGGTAGACGCCAATCTGTTTCAGCACGCCACCTATCTGGCGCTCCAGAACAAGCAGCGGGGTTTCAACCTCGTGCAGGTCGACAAGGTCGGCGTGATCGCCCCGGTCGGCCTGTTCTCGAAGAAGATCAAGACGCTGGACGAGATCAAGTCCGGCGACAGCGTCGCCATTCCGAACGAGCCGCTCAACGGCGCCCGCGGCCTGATCCTGCTCGAGCGGGCCGGGCTGATCAAGCTGGCGCCGGGCAAAGGCTTCTCGGTCAGCAAGTTCGACATCACGGACAATCCCAAGAATCTCAAGATCGTCGAGCTGGATCCGGCGCAGACCTATCGGTCGCTGGACGACGTGACGCTTGCGCTCGTCAACATCACTTATTTGATCCCCGCCGGGGGCGACCCAAAATCGGCACTGATCATCGATCGCACGGTCGACGAAGGCCTCGTGCTGCGGTTCACCGCGCGCCCGGACAAGAAGGACGATCCGCGTTTGAAGGCATTCATCCAGGTGTTCAATTCTCCCGAGGTGAAGCAGTTCATCGAGGAGAAGATCCCGGCCTTCATTCCCGCCGGGTTCGGCAGCTAGACGGACGCGCTACGCAAGGAGATCGCGCGATGATCTATGTCGTCGACGTCAATCAGATGAGCTTTGCCTTCGTGGCCGGAAGCGAGAGACATGCCGCGGACATAGCGGGTTCGCCCGGGTTCGTGCGGGCGCTCGACCGATTTTTCTTGAATCAGCGAGGCTCCGCGGCTTCGAACCCTCGTCCGCGTGCTGCAACGGTTCGGGAGCTCGCTCTCTTCGACGACATGTCATCCGAGTTCGCGGACGCCACGGCGGACGTCCTGGTTGCCCGCGTCGCCTAGCTTTTGCAGCACATTGCCCGTGACGGCTGAAGGGCCGCATAGAAATGACTTGGAGACGCGTGATGACGAAGCGATATGACCGCGCCGAGAAGCTGTCGAGTTCGGCAGGATCGATTGTGTTCGACGCCGACGTGCTGGTGCTGGGCGGCGGTCCCGCGGGCACCTGGGCCGCGATCAGTGCGGCCGAACACGGTGCACGCGTCGTACTGGCGGACAAGGGTTTTTGCGGCACCTCAGGCGCGACCGCGGCGGCCGGCACCGGTGTGTGGTATGTCGACCCCGTCCCTGAACACCGCGAGGCCGCGATGGCCGGTCGCGAGAAACTGGGTGGTTATCTCCAAGACCGCCGCTGGATGGCGCGCGTGCTGGACCGGACCTACGCCCAGAGCAACCAGCTTGCCGATTGGGGTTATCCTTATCCCGCAGATGAGGACGGCAAGCCGCAGCGGAATTCGCTGCAGGGCCCCGAATACATGCGCCTGATGCGCAAGCGGACCAAGCAGGCCGGCGTCACCATCCTCGATCATTCGCCGGCGCTCGAACTGCTGGTCGATGGCAATGGCGTGGTGGCCGGCGCCGCAGGCTTGCGCCGCCAGAAGGGAGATCGCTGGGCGGTCAACGCCAAGGCCGTGGTGATCGCCACCGGCGGATGCGCCTTTCTCAGCAAGACGCTCGGATCGAACGTGCTGACCGGTGACGGCTATCTCCTTGCCGCGGAAGCGGGGGCGGAATTCACCAGCATGGAGTTCTCCAACGCCTACGCGATCTCGCCGGCGTTCGGATCGGTGACCAAGACCCTGTTCTACAGCTGGGCGAGTTTTACCGACCAGCAGGGCAGCGTCATTCCGGGCGCGTCGTCGAAGGGCGGCCGCTCCGTGATTGCACGGGCGCTTCGCAAGGGCCCCGTATTTGCTCAACTCGATGAGGCTGATGCGGAGACCCAGCGGCACATGCGCGTCTCCCAACCGAACTTCTTCCTTCCGTTCGACCGCACCGGTATCGATCCCTTCACGCAACGCTTTCCGATCACGTTGCGCCTCGAAGGAACCGTTCGCGGGACAGGTGGTCTGCGTATCGTCGACGACAGCTGTGCGACGACGGTGCCGGGTCTCTACGCGGCAGGTGACGCTGCGACCCGAGAGTTGATCTGCGGCGGTTTCACCGGCGGCGGCAGCCACAACGCCGCCTGGGCGATGTCTTCAGGCTACTGGGCCGGCCAGGGCGCGGCCGAGTTCGCGCGCCAACTGGGCGCCACAGTTGGACGCCAGGCGTTCCGCCGCGGCACGATTGGTCTGCGCTCCGGCAATGGACGGACATTGCAGGGCGGCGCACTTGCGCGGAGCGTTCAGGACGAGGTGTTTCCCTACGAGTTGAACTACTTCCGCGAGGCCGGGCGACTGGGCGAGTCGCTCAATCGGCTGGACGGTTTGTGGTCGGAGGCGTCGCATGCGGCTTCGCCGGACGAACAGGAATTGCTGCGTGCGCGGGAAGCCGCTGCCATGCTTGCGACCGCGCGCTGGATGTATCGCAGCGCGCTGGCGCGTCAGGAAAGCCGGGGAATGCATCGCCGCGACGACTATCCCGAGCAGGACGACCGCTACCGCCACTACGTGACGTCCGGAGGGCTCGACGACGTCTGGACATCAGCGCGTCCGTTGGTCTGGGCGCAATATTCGGAGGCCGCGGAATGATCGAGGTCATTGATGCCGAGCGCTGTACGGCTTGCGACATCTGCGTCAACGTGTGCCCGACCAATGTCTTCGACAAGACCGACGGAATTCCAACGATCGCTCGCCAGAGCGACTGCCAGACCTGCTTCCTGTGCGAGCTCTATTGCCCGGAGGATGCGCTGTTCGTCTCGCCGTTTGCCGATGCGCCGCAAGCGATCGACGTGGCTGCGCTGAAAGAAGCCGCTGTGTTGGGAAGTTACCGGCGTGCCGTCGGGTGGGTCGATGAAAGCTGCCACTTGCGGGCGGCCGATCGGAGCTATCGGCTGTTCGGCCACTGAAGATCATGTCGAATCCGGAGAACGGTCATGAGTGGAGATCGCCTGTTCCTGCTCAAGCCAGGATTTGAAGATCCCGACCAGCCGGGGCGCTTCTTCGTCTGCCCGCACTGCAACGCAATCGAGGGATTACTGGCGTCGTTTCCCGGTCTCGCAACGCAGATCGAGGTGCATCGGCTGCCATTCCTGCGGCCTCGAACGGCGCTCGTCGAGATTCTGGGCGAGCAACATCAATCGCTTCCGGTCCTGGTCTTCGACGAGACCCAGCCGGTGCCAGAGGATGCCGGTGTCGCCAACGGCCGGCGCTTCCTCGATTCCTCGGAGCGGATACTCCGCTATCTGGCAGACCGCTACGCATTCCCATATGTTCACCACGAGGGCATCGATCGCCATGACGTCGACCCGACGCTTCCCGGGGCGGCCACGCACTAGGTTTGCACCTGGCCCCAACGCTGCACCGTGATCCGCGTCAGGGTTCGGAAGATCACGCCCTCCACAAGGAGACCAATCAGAATCACGGTGAGCAGTCCCGCAAAGACGCTCGCCGTCTCCAGCTGCGCGCGGTTGGTGTAGATGAACCAGCCGATTCCGCCGGAGCGGGCACTGACGCCGAACACCAACTCGGCAGCGATCAGCGTGCGCCAGGCGAAAGCCCAGCCCATCCGCAGGCCCGACAGGATCTGAGGGAACGCTGCTGGCACCAGAATTTCCGCGACGAACCGGCCGCCTGAAAGGCCGAGGTTGCGGCCGGCCATTCGCAGCGTCGGCGGCACCGCGAGAAAACCGCCGTAGCAGGCGAGGGCCACCGGCCACAGAACCGAGTGCACGATCACGAAGATGAGGCTCGGCGTACCCACACCAAACCACAGCAGCGCGATGGGAAGTAGTGCGATCGCGGGGAGCGGGTTGAACATCGAGGTCAACAGGCCGAGGGCTTCATTGCCCCAGCGCGACAGGGCCGCGAAGGTCGTGAGCACCGCCGCGATGACAACGCCCAGCGCGTAGCCGGTGATGAGAACCCGTAGCGAGGTCAACGCGCGGTTCGGCAGTTCGCCCGACAGGATGGCAGACCACAGCGCCGAGAGCGTCGCGCCCAGGGTCGGCAGCAGAAGCCCGTTGTCGAGCCAGCGCGCATAGAGCTCCCAGACGAGAGCAAAGCCGGCGAGGATGATGAAGCGCCGCCAGGGCGTTCCCGCGAGCGCGCGCCGCAACGCAGGCGCGCGAACGAGTTTTGGAGCCCCGATGTCAGACATGGCCGATTTCCGGAGCAGAGAACACAGTCTCCTGAATCCGCCGTTCCAGCTCGCCGAAACCTGCGGTGCCACGGGCCCGGGTTTCCGGCGGGACATCGAACGTCGCGGCCAGCCGTCCGGGATGTGGCGTCAGGGCCAGGATACGGGTCCCGACGCGGATCGCCTCGTCGATGCCGTGCGTCACGAACAAGGCGGTGTTCCCCGTCTCCTCGCATAGCCTGAGCAGTTCGTCCTGCATCTGGCGCCGCGTCAACGCGTCCAGCGCAGCAAAGGGTTCGTCCATCAGCAGCAGCGCCGGCTCCAAAGCAAAGGCCCGCGCGATTGCAACGCGCTGCTTCATTCCGCCGGATAGCGTGTGAGGAAAGGCGTCGACGAAATTCTTCAGTCCGACGCGTTCGAGCCAGCGACGGGCAATTTGCTCCGCGTCCCGGCGGGACAGCGCTCTTCCCCTCTCCAAGGCATAGCGCACATTGCCGAGGACCGTGCGCCAGGGCAGCAACTGGTCGAATTCCTGAAACACGGTCATACGGTCGGGGCCTGGGGCCCCGATGCGCCGACCGTTCATGCGGACCTCGCCGGCACTCGGTTTGAGGAAGCCGCCGACGGCGCGCAGCAGCGTGGACTTGCCGCAGCCGGATGGGCCCAGCAGCACCAGCCGTTCGCCGGCAGAAATCCTGAAGCTGACGTCCTCGACCGCCGTGAGAATCCCGTCCGAGGTCGGATAGCTTATGCTGACGCGATCGAGTTCAAGCAACGTTGGCGACGCCTTGTCGCCGGCGAGGCCCGTCAGTCGCGGAGCGACGTTCATGTCAGCTTCCAGGCTTCTCTCCGAGGCCGGACCAGAACAGGTCCCGCCATGATGCCGGCGCCTGCTTGATCAGGCCGACCTTGGCCTCGAAGTCCGCGAACTTCTGGGCGCCTTCCGGAGCCGTCGTGAAGTTGACGTCCTTGTCGCGGATGATGCCCTCGACGAAATCGGGCGCGAGCTTCGAACCCTCCGCCTTGATGTAGAGCGCGGCTGCTTCCTTCGGATTGGCCTTGATCCACTCATTGGCCCGATCGAGACCGCGGACGAACGCCTGGATCGTTTTCGGATTGTCATTGACGAACTTCGTGGTGGAGTAGACCACGTTGAAGGTATGCGGACCACCGAGCACGTCGTAGCTGTTGAGGACCTGATGTACTTTGCCGCTCGCCAATTGCTGCTGCGAGAATGGCGGCGAAGTGAAGTGCGCCGTGATCTCGGAATGGCCCGACAGGATCTGGGCCGTCGCGTCCGGATGCGGCATGCTGACGGTGAGTTCGTCAAGCTTGTCGTACTTGCCGAACGCCTTGTCCGCCGCCATCTGGAGCACGATCGGCTGAAAGCCGACCTTCACCGAGGGAAGCGCGATCCGGTCCTTTTCGGTGAAGTCCGCCAGCGTCTTGATGTTCGGATTGTTGGTGGTCAGGATGTTGGCCATCGAGCCCAGTGCGGCGACGCCGATGATCTTGGCCGTGGTCCGCGTCTTGTCCCAGGTCAGGATCATCGGCGTGATGCCCGCCGTGGCGAAATCGAGCCCGCCCGAAATCAGCGCCTCGTTCATGGCCGCCGCGCCGGACAACCGGAGCCATTCGATCTTCGGCGCGGCAATGCCGACCGCCTTGGCTTCCTGCTCGATCAGGCCCTTTTCGCTGGCGACGATGAGCGGAAGATAGGCGATGCCGAATTGCTGGGCGATGCGAAGCTGAGCTGTCTCCGCGCGGAGGCCGTTTACGCCACCTGCCGTGATCGTCAGCGCGAGCGCCACGGCCTGCAAAAGCTTCGATCCGTTCATTTGATGTCTCTTGAATTCCTGTTCGAGCGGCTCGCCATGAGCCTTTGCGGGGCACACTTCAGGAAATCAGGCAGACGGTCCAGTGAACTGATGTCGCTGTGCCAATTTCGAAACGATCGCGCTCGAGTGGCTGCGCTTCGTAGGGAATCTGTTCTCCGATCGCGTGTCAATGAGGAAGCTTCTTTCGAGTTTTGAAGAGGCTTTGATTCGCTTTTCGCCTGCCTTAGGCCGAGAAGTTTCATTTTATCCGCCGTCCCAGCTGGAGAAGCTTGTTCTACGACGAAACAGGCGTCGCCCCGACACCGGCAAGGACGGCACGACTTGCTCGCGTTGAGCCGCGAAAAGAGTTTTGCCTTTCATTGACCTGCGCGCCGCCTCGCCCAAACATGCCGCGAGAAGGTGGCACGCTTCTGCGTCCGGCGCGGAAGGGCGGCCGCACATTGTCCGGAGGACCACGGTGGTTTCGTCGTCGCTTGAAGAACTGTCGCTGATGGCTGATGTGTTGATCGTCGGTGGCGGCATGGCGGGCGCCTGGGCGGCGACCTCGGCCGCGCAGGCGGGGGCGAAGGTGGTGCTGGCTGACAAGGGCTATTGCGGCACCAGCGGCGTTACGGCGGCCGCGGGGCCGGGCCATTGGTGGGTGCCGCCGGACCCTCCGGCGGCGCGCGACACGGCCGTCGCCAGTCGGATTGCCGCCGGCCTCGGCCTTGGCGAGACAGAGTGGATGTATCGCATCCTCGATCAGACCTGGCGCACGCTGCCGACGCTTGCTCGATACTACAAATTTGGCGTGGACGACGAAGGGAGGGTGAACTACCGCGCGGTGCGCGGGCCTGAATATATGCGCGCGTTGCGGCAGCAGGTGCTGGACCACGGCGTCACCATTCTCGATCACTCGCCCGTTCTCGAGTTGTTAGCGCGGTCCGATGGGTCGATTGGCGGCGCGGGTGGTCAGCGTCGGCAGGTCGGTGGCCGGGCCTATCGGATTGCAGCCGGTGCGGTGGTGCTCGCGGCCGGCGGCACCAGCTTCCTGTCACATCTGCTGGGGTCGCAAACCAACACGGGCGACGGCTATCTCATGGCGGCCGAGGCGGGTGCGGAGATGTCCGGCATGGAGTTTACCGCGGCCTACACCATCGCGCCGGCGCATTCGACGATGACGCGAAGCATGGCCTATGCGTTCGCGACCTATTACGACGTCGACGGGTACGAGCTCGATCTTCCCTTCGGTCCCGAACAGACCGTCCGTCTCGCGCGGGCGCTGCAACGCGGACCGGTCTACTGTTCGCTCGATCGCCTCCCCGACGACATCAAGGCGAGGCTCCACACGATCTCGCCCAACGTGCCGCTGGTGTTCGACCGCTGGGGGATTGATCCCTACCGCGACCGGTTCGAAGTCACGCTGCACAATGACGGCACGATCCGCGGCATCGGCGGTGTGCGCGTCGATGATGTGAATGGCGCGACGTCGGTGCCGGGACTGTTCGTCGCCGGCGACAACGCCTCGCGCGAAAAGGTCGCGGGCGCGATTTCCGGCGGCGGCAACGTCAATTCGGCGTGGGCATTGTCGTCCGGCGTATTCGCGGGAGCCGCGGCCGCGCGCGTGGCGCGCAGCACGAAAAGTCGCTCAACGGAGCTCTCGCCGCTTGGGCAGGCCGGGCTGCGTCCGCGTGGCCGGCCAAAGGACGTTGACAAGGCCGCAGCCAGGGACGGCGTGCGCGCCGAAATGCATCCGTTTGACAAGAATCTGTTCCGCACGGGTGCAGGGCTCGCGGCCTCGTCGCAAACGCTCGAAGGTTTTTGGAATGAGGTGGCCAATCACGGACAGGCGAGTTCGATCGCCTTGCGGGAGACAGCGGCGCTGCTGGCCACTGCACGCTGGTCCGTCGCCACGGCGGCAGTGCGTAATGAGAGCAGGGGACTTCACCGTCGCGAGGATCATCCCGTGCAGGATGCGCGATTGGCCGGGCGGCTGCTCAGCGGCGGATTGGATCGGGTCTGGGTCGCGCTGGATCGTCGCTCTGCGGGCGTCCAACCCGGTCAGCTCAAGGCGGTGTCATGATCGAACTCATCGTTGCGGAGCGCTGCACCGATTGCGGGGCATGCATCGAGGTGTGCCCGGCCAACGTGCTCGATCCCGGCCGCGACGGCTTGCCGGTTCTCGCGCGCGTCGAGGATTGCCAGACTTGTTTCTTGTGCGAACTCTATTGCCGTGCAGACGCGATCTACGTCGCGCCCGATTGCGACCGCCGCGTTGCCGTGAGCACCGAGGACGTGCTGGCGTCCGGGCGCCTTGGCCAATATCGCAAGCATTCCGGCTGGGATGAGTGGGCGGAGCAGTTTCCCAACGAGCAATGGCTGATGGAGAACGTCTTCCGCCGTGCCGGCGAGGCGGCGGCTCAGGCGAAGGTGACGTCTGCTGACGTTATCCGCACGAAGTGAGTTCGGAGAGACAAACTCTTATGTCGTGCCGAGATGCGTCGTCCTGTTGTTGCAGGACCGCGGCGATCTTTGAAAAGACTATCTTGATCTGAGCGCATAGCATGTCCTCGTTAATGCCATCGTAAAGCTGCAGGACATGAATACCCCCCGAATTGAAAGCCGGCGCGTATCCACCAGCGTGCGATCACCGATCATCGTCAATCAGCTTGGTCCGGAAATTCGGACCGCGCTGGCCGATCACTGGTCGCGACCGCTGATCATCGATCATCCCGCCGATCGCGCGCCTTGGGAGATCGCCCCCGAGGCCGATGTGCTGCTGACGCGGCCGCTGGCGGGCTGGCACGGTGCGCCTACGGAGAAGCCGGTGGGCTGGCCGTTTGGCCTCCGCTGGATTCAGACCGCATCGACGGGCGTCGATTTCTTTCCGGCATGGCTGCTCGATGGCCCGGTGGTTACGGTTGGCCGCGGCATTTCGGCCGATCCGATCGCGGAATATGTCCTTGCGGCGATCCTTGGTTTCGAGAAGCGCATCCACGAGATCCGGCCGCGCAGCCGTGCAGAATGGAAGATCACCCCGCTGGGCTCGCTCAGCGGCAAGACGATCGGTATCGCGGGCTTCGGCGCGATCGGCCGCGCCGTCGTCGAGCGCGTCAAGCCGTTCGGCGTCAACATCAGGGTTCTCAGGCGCTCGGCGTGGCCATATGTCCTTCCGGGCATCCAGCCGGTCGATAGCATCGAGGAACTGGTCGAAGTTTCCGATCATCTCGTCCTTGCGCTGCCGGCGACGACGAAGACGGCGCGCCTGATCAACGCCGACGTGCTGGCACGCGCCAAGACATCGCTGCACCTGATCAATGTCGCGCGTGGACGGATCGTTGATCAGAAGGCGCTGTTGCAGGCGCTCGACGAGGGTCGGATTGCCGGCGCAACGCTCGATGTCACCGATCCCGAGCCGCCGCTGGAGGGCGATCCGATCTATGACCATCCCAAGGTCGTCCTGACCCCGCACGTGTCGTGGACGGGTGGCGAGGACGCCAGGCGGCTGGCCGACAAGACGCTGGTCAACCTCGACGCCTATGCGCATGGCGTGGCGCTGGCCGACGTCTTCGATAGGAACCTCGAGTACTAGAAAAGGAACCGGAACAATGAACAAGGTCGTCGAGAAGCCGAAGAAATACTCCCTGGTCGAGCACACGCCGGCGGCGACGTTCGAGGAGGAGCGGCTGCATCGCAAGCAGCGGCTTGCCGCGACGTTCCGGCTGTTTTCGCGCTACGGCTTCGATCAGGGGCTCGCGGGCCATGTCACCGTGCGCGATCCGGAGTTTCCCGAACGGTTCTGGATCAATCCGCTGTCGAAGCATTTCAGCCAGATCAAGGTGTCCGACCTTCAGCTGGTCGACCATGACGGCAACATTTTGATCGGCGACAAGCCGATCAACCAGGCCGGCTTTGTGATTCATTCGGCGATCCATGCCGCGCATCCGGAGGTGATCGCGGCCGCCCACACCCATTCCACCTACGGAAAAGCCTGGTCGGCGCTGGGCCGTCTGCTCGATCCGCTGACGCAGGATTCCTGCGCCTTCTACGAGGATCACGTGCTGTTCGACCCATTCTCCGGCGTCGTGCTGGAGGCGGAAGAGGGCCGCAAGATCGCGCAAGCGCTGGGATCCAAGAAGGCCGCCATCTTGCAGAACCACGGCCTGCTGACGGTCGGACCCACCATCGAGGCGGCTGCGTGGTGGTACATCGCCATGGACAACGCCGCGCGCGCCCAGTTGCTCGCCGAGGCCGCCGGTACGCCAAAGCCGATCCCCCATGAGATCGCCAGCCTGACCTCGCGGCAGGTCGGTACGCACAAGGGCGGCTATTTCAGCTTCCAGCCGCTCTGGGACTGGATCACGCAGGCCGAGCCGGATCTGTTCAACTAGGACCGTTGAACGCGCGGAGCCGGCCAGCCAACTCCGCGCATTGCTGCCTTATGTCGGGAACGGCAATGATCTCCCAGAACGCGGCCCGCGTCAGCGGGCCGACGGCGTACAGACGGCGCGAGGGGGATCCGTCACGGTTGACGATCGCGCAGTCCGGCGTGACGTCGATGCCGATCCGCAGCGGATCGATCCGGGCAAGGCCTTGGTCGAGCAGGCTGCGGACGGCCGGGTTGGTGCTGGCGCCGGGATCCCGGACGATCCCGGTGCAGTCGATGATGGCTCCGACCTGAAGCTCGGACGTCTCGCTTTGGCCCCGCCTGCGATAGCGAACGAGCGCGCCGCCGACGTTCGGCGCGATGGCGGCGAGCTTGCCGGCGATGACCGTCAGCCGCTCCGTCGCGAGAGCCTCCGCGATGCGAGTCTCGACTTCCGGCGCCGTGCGGTGGCGATGGACATCCCACCAGGCGCGGGCGTGCTCCAGGAAACGGCGCCGGGAGCTCAATGGCAGCTCCTGCCAAAGCCGCTGAGTGAAGGGTCTGATCGCATCGATGGCACCGCGCCAGTCACCGCCCTCGGTGGCGTGCAGCTCGATGCGGCGGCGAAACCAGCGCAATAATGGTCCGATCTCGGCGCCGAACGGTATTTCCCGCTCGGCGAAGCGCATCGGGTCGACGCGCCGGTGGGCCTTTGGCAGGAGGCCCCGCCGCGACATTGCGACGATCCGCCCCTGGTGTCCGCAGCGAAGCAACGACAGGACGTAGTCCACCATCGAAAGACCCGTGCCGAGGATGAGTACGGTGGCGTTCGGGTCTATGCCGGCGTCCGTGGGTGAGGTCCAGGGTTCGGCATGGCCCGCCAGTAGCGGGGCTGCGGCGTCATGCCCCGTCGCAAGAACAGCCGTGCTCCCGGTGATGTATGTTCCGTCTGCAAGTGTGACCGCGACGTCAGACGGAGTTTCCCGGATGGCCGCGCATTCGCCATGCACGATGGTGAGGCCGTGAGACCGGTCGCGCGATTTCAGCGGCGCGATCAAATCGGCGAGATAGTCCCCGTAGGTCTGCCGCGGAACGAAGCAATAGGGATCCGGACACAGCGGCCCGGCGGCCCGTGCGCACAGCCAGTTCCAGAAATGTTCGGGATCGTCGGGCAGCGCGCTCATATTCGTCACGCGCACGTTAAGGAGATGTTCGGGATTGCCTGCGTGATAGGCAAGTCCGCGTCCGATCTCCGCCCGCTTCTCGATCAGCGTGACGCGGAGATCAGGTGCGTTGGTCTTGAGGAGTTGAAAAGCCAGCAGCACGCCGCTGGCACCCCCGCCGATGACGATCGCATGCCGCCCCTCCGGACCCATCGTGCCGCCCCCCGTTTTGATTGGTGGTCAACGTCGCAAGACTGGAGTTGGTTCTATCGTTCAAATGCGTTGATAGTCAGACAAGTGCAATATTCTCTTCTTCGGTCATCAAGGGCAGCCGTTTTCTGTCGAGCTGCCATTCGTTGGAATATCGTGTCAGATTTGTCTGCAGACACGGCTAACCAATTTCGATGAACCACCGCAGCGCCGGGTCGGTCATGGCTCGGCGGGTATGGAGCAAATCGATAGCGAATGCCTCCACATCGTAGGGAGCCGGAACGACGGATACGCCGGCGGCGGCCGCGAAGCGGCGCGCGATGCGCTCGGCCATGGTGGCCACGAGATCGGTTCCGGCGACAGCAAACGGCACCGCGACGACATGGGCGAGCGTGATCGCGATCCGGCGCTTGTGCCCGTGCCGGCTCAGCATCGTATCGATGGCGCCGGGAAGCCCGTCGCCGCCGGCCGACGAGAACAGGACATGCGGAAGGCGTGCATACTCGTCCCTGGTGAGCCGAGTTTTCCGTCCGGCACGTTTGGCGTCACGAATGCAGACGAAATTCTCCTTGAACAGGGGGCATCTTGTGATGCGCGGGGAGGCGGGAAGGTGGCCGCCGATCAGCACGTCGACGTCGCCGCGTTCGAGGCTCGCGACACTCAACGCAGGCTCGATGATGGGGCGCACCACGAGATCGACCGCCGGAGCCTCCCGTCGTAGCGCCTCGACCAGGGGAGGCACAACGACGAGATCGCCATAGTCGGTCGCGCCAATCGACAGCCGACGGCGGGTTGTTGCGGGATCAAACGCCGATTTGGGCTCGAGCACGCCCCTGATCTGCCCTAGTGCGTCGCTGATCGGCCGCGCCAGCGACAGCGCCTTGGCCGTCGGTTGCATTCCGGAGGCCGAGCGCACGAACAGCTCGTCGCGAAACAGCGTGCGCAGCCGCGTCAACGCGCTGCTCATCGATGGCTGTGCCAGGCCAACGCGCTCGCCGGCGCGGGTCACATGGCGCTCCTCCATCAGCGCCTCGAAGGCGACCAAGAGGTTAAGGTCGATTGAAGCTAAATTCATTTAGCCGATGATAGCCATAGCAATAATCGATTTCAAGAATGATGCGGGGAGTGCTCTTCTGCTGAAGACGACATGATTGGACCGGGCGTATGCGACCCTCACTCCTGCGCCTCATCCCGCGTGGACCGACATTGCTGGCGCTTGGCGTGCTGCTCGGGCTTGTATGTCCGGCGTTCGCGGATCTGGCTCGCCCGTTGATGCCGGCAACGATCTTCCTGATCGTGCTGGGGACGCTGCTGCGGATCGATGGCGAGGCCGTCGTCGCCGTGCTGCGTCGGCCGTCGCTGTCCGTGCTCTTGCCGGCCGTTGTCATGGTTGCTTGCCCGTTGGCGATCGGTGTTGCCGGTCACTCTCTCGGTCTTGCTCCGGAACTCGCGCTTGCGGTCGTGCTCGCCGTGTCGGCGCCGCCATCGAGCGGAACGGCGGCGGTGGCGCGCATGCTCGGGCTCGACGGCGCGGTGCCGCTCGTCGTGACGGTGTTGTCGATGGTGCTGGCGCCGATCACCGTGCCGCTTCTCGCAGGCTGGTTCGGCGGACTCGAGATCAGCGCGTCCGAGCTTGCGATGCGGCTGGCGCTGTTGATCAGCAGCGCGGAGGGCATCGCCTTTCTGCTCCGTCGGCATGCGGCGCCAGTTCTGGCTGCCCATGGCGGCGTGGTCGACGGGATCATCGTCGCGGCACTTCTCGTCTTTGCTGTGGCGACGATGTCCGGTATCCGTGCGCAGATCGCCGGCGATCTGCAGGCCGCAACGCTCTGTCTCGTGCTTGCCTTCGCCTGCAATATCGCCCTTCAGGTTGCGGGCGCCGCTTTGCTGCCGGAGACTTTTGCCCAGCGCCTGACAGTCGGGCTCATTCTCGGCAATCGCAATGTCGGCCTGGTCTGGTCGGCGCTGGGCGCTGCCGCCTCGCCGCGCATGGCCCTATACTTCGCCGCGACGCAATTTCCGATCTACCTCCTGCCGCGTCTGATCGAGACTTTGATCAGCCGGCACACTCGAAAGGCCAAGCCGTGACCACGCCCCGTCTTTCCCTCGATCACGCCCAGCATTTCGCCCGCATCGCGCTCGGCCATGTCAGGCGCGAATATCCGAACAATGTGGACCACGCGCTCGCCGAATCTGCGGACGCCCGCACGCCCAGCGAGCTGCACCCGATCTTCTATGGCAGCTACGACTGGCACTCCTGCGTCCACAGTTACTGGATGCTGGCGCGGCTGCTGCGTCGGTTTCCTGACCTTTCCTCAGCGTCCGACATCCGCGCGCTGTTCGACACGCAGTTCGTGTCCGAGAAGGTTGCTGCCGAGTGCGCCTACTTTGCCCGGCCGACCGCCCGCGGCTTCAAGCGGCCGTATGGCTGGGCGTGGCTCCTGAAGCTCGCCACCGAGCTGAGCCTTCATCCCGATGCGCGATGGAGCAGCAATCTCGCGCCGTTGGCCGAAATCATCGGCCAGCGCTTTCGTGACTTTCTGCCGCGGGCGACTTATCCGGTGCGCGTCGGCACGCATTTCAACACGGCATTCGGTTTGCGGATGGCGGCCGACTATGCCGATATCAGGAAGGATGACGAACTGGCGAAGCTGCTGCGCGAGACCGGCCTGCGCTGGTATGGTGATGACAGCGACTGCCCGGCCTGGGGTGAGCCGAGTGGTGACGATTTCCAGTCCTCGGCTCTCGTCCAGGCCGAGTGCATGCGGCGCCTGTTGCCGCCAGACACGTTCCTGCCCTGGTTTGACCGGTTTCTGCCGCGATTGGCCGAGAGGCAGCCGGCGACGCTGTTCCGGCCTGCCACGGTCGCGGATCGCACCGACGGCAAGATCGCGCACCTCGACGGCCTTAATCTCAGCAGAGCCTGGTGCTGGCGCTCTCTCGGCGACGCCTTGCCGGCAGACGACGAGCGGCGCGCCATTGCTCACAAGGCGGCACAAGAACATCTCGCCGCAGCCCTTCCGCATATCGCCGAGCATTACATGGGCGAACACTGGCTCGCGAGCTTCGCCGTTCTCGCGCTGGATGATGGGATGTAAGCCAGCAGAAGCTTGCTGCGGTCACTCAATCCGCAGTCGCCATCAGCCGAGGGCGCGCGTGCGGTAGTTGCGTGGGATCGGCGACACCTGACGGGATCGACGCCAGCAGCGACCTCGTATAGGGCTGCTGCGGATTATCGAAGATAGCGGCGACGGTCCCATGTTCGACGATCCGTCCGCGGTGCATCACCGAAACGGTGTGAGCGAGCTGGCGCACCAGCGCCAGGTCGTGAGAGACGAACACATAGGTCAGGCCCAAATTGGCCTGCAGCGAGAGCAGGACTTCAACGATGTCGGCCTGGACGCTGACATCGAGGGCGGAGGTGGGCTCGTCGAGAACGATCACATCAGGCTTGAGGACCAGCGCTCGGGCGATGGCCACGCGCTGTCGCTGGCCGCCTGACAGGGCTCCAGGCTTGCGCGAAAGCAGGTGCTCACCGAGCCCGACATCGGCCAGCGCCTCGCGAACGCGCGCGACCCGCTCCTTGCTAGTTCCGATATTGAAACGGTCGAGCGGCTCGCGCACGAGCCGCTCGATGGTCCAGGTCGGATCGAGCGAGGTGAACGGATTCTGATAGACGAGCTGAAGGTGGCGCCACGCCGCTCGCAGCGCCTCCGGCGAGCGACCGGTGATCTGTTCGCCGGCCACCGCGATGGTCCCGGTGTCGGGTTGCTCGAGGCCCAGCAACAGCCGTACCGCCGTCGTCTTGCCCGAGCCGGACTCGCCGACCAGCGCGTGCGTGGTGCCGGCCGGGACCGTGAATGAGATGTCGTCGACCGCCGTCAGCGTCTTGCCGTCGACGGTGAAAGTCTTGGTGACGGCGCTGACGCCAATCTTCGGCGTGTCGCCGCCGCCGGTCTTGAGGGCACGAAAACCCGTGTCGCGCAGCGCTGCATAACGATCAGGGTTGAGCGCCGGAACATCCGCGCGCAGCTTCCTGGCATAGGCCGAGGCAGGCGAGGAGAAGACGGAAGCAGGCCGGCCGGCTTCCTGAATGACGCCGTCCTTGAGCACCACGAGCGAGTTCGCGCGCTCGGCCGCGATCGCCAGATCGTGGGTGATGAGGAGCAAGCTGATCTTGAGGTCGTGCTGCAGCCGCGTGAGCAGGTCGAGAATCCGCTTCTGGATCGTGACGTCGAGCGCGGAGGTCGGCTCGTCCGCGACCAGTAATGCCGGCCGTGGCAGGATCGCAAGGCCGATCAGCACGCGCTGGAGCATGCCGCCGGAGAGCTGGTGCGGGTAGGAATCGTAGACCCGCCGGGGATTGTCGAGACCGACCTCGGCGAACGTCTCCAGGATGAGCTGCTTACGGATCGCCTTGTCGGGCTCGTCGAGCAGCGCGGCCGCCTCCTGCGCCTGGGCGCCGATCGTACGCACCGGGTTGAGTGCGTTGCCGGGATCCTGCGGCACGAAACCGATGGCTCGTCCCCGCAGCGGCCGGAAGCCGCGCTCGGACATCCCCAGCACCTCCTGGCCATCGAAGGCGACGCGGCCGGTGGCACGCCCGCCGCTGGGAAGCAGCCGCAGCACCGCGCGGGCGATCGTCGACTTGCCCGAGCCCGACTCTCCGATGAGGGCAAGGCTCTCGCCGCGGCCGAGCTCGAACCCCACATTGGTCACGACTTCGTGCGGCCCGTAGGAAACCGACAGGCCGTCGACCCGGAGTAGCGGAATCGGACGCAGCGGCACCGGCGCGGCGAGCTCGGCGCGTGTGAATGTGCTGGTGGTCAGTCTGTCTTGCGCAGCCATCGGCTGATCCTGTTCACGGAGAGGACGGTCGCGATCGTGACGAAGGCGGGCGCGTACACCAGCCACGGCCATTTGAGGTAGTCCTTGCCGATCGAGATCAGCAGGCCCCAGTCGGATGCGGGCGGCGGATCGCCATAACCGAGGAAGGCGAGGCTCGCGATCACCAGAATCGACAGGCCGAACTGCAGCACGGCGAGCGGGAGCACCGAGCGCGACGCATTCGGCAACACATGTCGCAACAGGATGTGCCAGCGCGAGCCGCCCATCAGGAACGCCGCTTCTACGAAAACCGCCTGCCGGGTCTTGATGACTTCCGAACGCATCACCCGGGCGAACACCGCGACCGCCGAGACGCCGGTCGCGATCGCGGCGTTCGTTGTGTCGAAACCGATCGCGGTGACGACGATGACTGCCAGCAGGAAGTTCGGGATCGCCAGCAGCACGTCGACCAGGCGGGCAAGCACGACGTCCACCCAGCCACCGAGGAAGCCGGCCAGGAGCCCTATGAAGCCGCCGGTAAAGGTGGCGATGACGACGGCAACGAGCGCGCTCGTCACCGAGGACGCCGTGCCATAGACGACGCGGGTATAGAGATCTCGGCCGAGGTGATCGGTGCCGAACCAGTGCGCCGTGCTGGGGGCGAGCAGCTTGTCAGCGGGGACGCCGACGATCGGGCTCTGGCCCGTGAACAAGCTTGGTGCCACAGACCAGGCGATCACAATCGCGATGACCGCAAAGGAAAGCGCTACGGTCGGTGGTACCCGCAGAGCTGTCGGCGGGCCGATCGACGCGACGCGCGAAGCGGAGGAGAAGGAGGCGAGCGTCATGATGTCACCGTTGCGGATGAGGCAATCGCGCTGTCGTCAGCGGTGGTCCGGCGCACCCTGGAATCGCCGACCAGCTTCACGCGCGGGTCAAGCAGCGGATAGACGAGATCGGCGATCAAATTGACGAGCACGAACACGACCGCCGCGAGTGAGACGACCGCCTGCAGGACGGGCAGGTCCTGCGTGCTCACCGCGCGTTGCACCAGGCTGCCGATGCCGGTGCGACCGAACACCGTCTCGGTGATCAGCGATCCGCCGAGAAGTTCGCCGATGGCGAGCGCGATGACGGTGACGACCGGGAGCGAAGACGGCTTGAGCAGATGTTTGGCAAAGAGGCGCATCTGCGTCAGACCGCGGCCGCGCGCGACGGCGGCGTATTCCTGCTCGGACTCCTTGTCGAGATTTGCAATCAGCACCTCGGCGATCCGCGCGGAGACGGGGATGCCGAGCGCGACCGCGGCGAAGCAGGTCGCCCAGAAGCTGTTGGGTGCGATCACGCGGAACAGGCCGAGCTGGAAGCCGAACAGGTGGATCAGCACCAGGCCGATAACGAAATTGGGCACCGACAGGAAAAACGACGGGAAGCCGCGCAGCAGACCCTGGCCCAATCGTTTCGGAACAAATTGCGTACCGTAGCCGATCGTCACCGCCAGCAGCAGCGCGATTGCGAAGGCGGCGGATGAGAGGATCAGCGTTGAAGGAAGAACCTCGGCGATCAGGGTCGCGACGGGGCGGCTGGACCGCATCGACAGACCAAGGTCGCCGACGACGAAATGGGACAGCGATGTCCAGAGCTGAACCGGAATCGGCTGATCGAGGCCTTGGGCAGCGATGATCGCTTTGATTTCGTCCTCGCCGAACCCGTTTTGGGGATCACGCAGAACGTTCGTGATGGGGTCGCCCGGCAAAATGCTGACGACGACGAACGTAAGGACGTAAGCGAGCAGGATCACGACGTTGGCCTGCGCGATGCGTTTTGCGGCACCGGCAAGGTAAGCATGGCTCATGCCGGCACCCTCGTCACGTTATTCGCTCGCATGGCGCGCCTCACTCGCCCTTCGTGGCCGTGTAATAGCTGGCGTAGGCGATGCCGTTGTAGACCTCGCCCTTGAGCCTCGGGGACTGTACGTAGATCCGCTGGACGATCTGCGTGCGCGGGATGAAGTAGCCCTGCTCCAGGACGTAGGTCTGCAACTCATCGAGCAGCGGATTGCGAACCTCGAGCGAGGAGGCGCCGGCAATCTTGTCGCGGAGCTCGTTGAGCTTCTTGTCGCCCTCGCCGAGATTGAACCAGTTCTCGCCGTTGTTGGAATCGGTGAGGATGCTGGCGACCGTGCCGGCATCGATGAAACTGCGGGTCACCTCATAGGCCGGCACCGCCGGCCCGCCGAACCGCACCTTCTCGCCGAACGTCACGACGTCATAGGCGCGGATGGTGACTTTCCAGCCGATCCTGCCGAGCTGCTGGGCGATGAGCTCGTCGATCGACTTCGCCGTCGCGAGGTAGGGGTTGGAGTGAAGCGTGAGCGACAGCTGCTTGCCGTCCTTGGTGCGGATGCCATTGGCCCCCTTCACCCAGCCAGCTTCGTCGAGCAGCTTCTCGGCTTTGCCTGGGTTGTAGGCCAGGAGGTCGCTGTGGTCGGTCGCGCCGGGCACGTTGCTTTGGATGAAGGACGTCGCCAGCTTCCAGTCGGGCGTATAGATGGTGTCGATGATCTCCTTCCGGTCGATCCCGGCCTGGAGCGCTTGTCGCACCTTCACGTCATTGTACGGCTCCAGCCTGGTGTTGACCGCAAGGCCGTTGACGAAGCCGAGATAGCGTGGCGTTGCGGTGGTGAAGCCGGCATCCTTGAGCGATTTGAGTTGCTGCGGTGAGGGGCTGTAGGCGATGTCGGCCTGGCCGGACTGGACGGCGGCGACCCGCAACGATGGTTCGGACACGATCTTGTAGGTGATCGAGTCAAGATAGGCCGGGCCGGTGTGGCCGACAGCCGCGGGGCCCCAATTGTAGTCCTTGCGCTTCACCAGCTTGACGAAGTCGCCCTCCTTCCAGGAGGCGACCACATAGGGCCCGCTGCCGGATGTCTTGCTGAGGTCAGCTTGCTGGGCTGCGGGCTGCGCGAGCGTCTTCGGGGAGATGAGAATTGAGCCGTGATAGCCCAGGGTCGGAATGAAGCCGAGCGTCGGCGCCCTGAAGAAGACCTTCACAGTGGTGGGGTCGACGGCCTCGGCGCGGTCGTAGGTCTTCGGGAAGAGGCCAACCGGGTTGATGGCCTCGCTCTTCCGCCCAGCGTACCAGATGTCGAGATTGGCGACGACGGCCGATGCGTCGAGTGCGGTGCCATCGGAGAACGTCACACCTTTCTTGAGGTGCAGGGTGAACTGGGTGGCGTCGCTGCTCTGCTCCCACCTCTCGGCGATCCAGGGACTGACTTTACCGTCGGCATCGACATAGACGAGCTTGTCGGTTACGTGGCCCCAGATGTGGCCCTGGAAGCTGGAAATCGAGCTGTTGTTCGGAATCCAGGTGCCGCCCAGGGAATCGATCAGGAAGGTGATATCACCGCCGTCGCGCGGACCGCCGGCACTCTTAACCGGAGACAGGCCCGCCATTGCCGTCAAGGCAACGGCCGCCACCATCGAGGTCGCGGCCAACAGGCGACGCCGGGAGAGAGGGCGAGAAGAAAAGCGTGCGGTCATGGATAGCCCCTGATGATTGCTGGCGCCGATCGGGTCACGGTTCCCGGAGATGCTTTGGCACGATCGGAGTTTCCGCTCAGGAGAAGCGAAACGAAGAGACCTGGCCATTCCAAATTTGGCGTGAGACGGACAACAAATGCCTCGGCAGTGGGCCACGTGCGCGACAGCCGTTTTGTTTTTCGTGCGAACGTGCACGATTGCGGTCCGCTGACGACCGAAAACGCATCAATCGCGATTTTCGATCGCACGCCAACTCGAGTTCAGCTTCGAGATTCTCCTCTTCTAGCGCATCAACTCGCGCAGGGTAGCGCCGGATTGAAAGGACATTCTGCAAAATCCCGCGCGCGGTAGAACCGCACTAATGCCCGCGACCGAAGAACGGATTTTCCTACCATCGAATTGCGCGCCGGAGTTTGCGAAGGTGGCGCCGTCTCGTGAGACGGAGCAAGTTCGATTTCATGACGGATGCGTCGTTACTTTCCGGGCCTGCCGATAAAAAAACGGCGCCTGCAGCTGGTCGCACGGAACCATTTTTGCGCGCCGGTGAGTCTGTGGTGACGGTGGTTGCCGACGTTTCGCGCCTGTCCAAGGCCGCGGGATTGCATCAGCGCGGGCTCGCATGGCGTTCGGTCGTGCTGCCCTGGTTTCTACCGTTGGGCCTGCTTCTGGTCTGGCAATTCCTGTCGGCGACAGGAATTGTGTCTACAGCCATCGTGCCCGCTCCTTCCGACATCTGGGACGCTGCGCGGCAGCTTGCCAAGCGCGGCGAGCTGCAGCACGACATTCTTGTCAGCCTTCGCCGGGTCGCCATCGGCTTCAGCATCGGTGCCCTTAGTGGGCTGCTGTTCGGCCTGGCCGTCGGGTTGTTCGAGCTGTTGCACGATCTGTTCGATCGGTCGCTGCAGATGATCCGGACCATACCGCACCTGGCATTGGTCCCGCTGATGATCCTCTGGTTCGGCATCGGGGAGGAGCCGCGGCTCATTCTCGTGGCGATGGGTTCGCTCTTCCCGGTCTACATCAACACGGTAGGGGGCATCCGCAACGTCGATCCCAAACTGATCGAACTCGGAAGATCCTACGGGCTTGGCCGCGCCGAACTGGTCTGGTCGATCATTCTGCCGGCGGCGTTGCAGCCGATCCTGGTCGGCATGCGTTATGCGCTCGGCGTTGCCTGGCTCACCCTGGTCGTGGGGGAAACGATCGCGTCGCGGGACGGCGTTGGTTATCTCGTACAGAACGCCCGTGAGCTGCTGCGCATCGACATCATCGTGCTCGCCATCATCCTTTACGCCATCGCAGGCTGGCTGTCGGACCTCGTCACGCGCTTGATCGAACGGCGGTTGCTCCGCTGGCATCCGAGCTATGCGGATCGGGTGAAGGCATGAGCGGAGCCAGCGTCAGCCTGCGCTCGGTCGGAAAATCGTTTGCCGGCCGCACGGTTCTGAACGGCGTGGATCTCGACATCGCCGCCGGCCAGTTCGTCTCGATCATCGGACCAAGCGGAGCTGGCAAGTCGACACTTCTGCGCCTCGTGGCAGGTCTGGACGCGCCCTCGCGCGGTCGCATCGAGCTTCGCGCGACGGGCCACAAGGCTGACGTGCGCCTGATGTTCCAGGAGGATCGCCTGCTGCCGTGGCGGACCGTGCTCGGCAACGTATTGCTGGGCGTCAAGGGCAGGAAGGGGGACGCCGGGCGTATCCTCGACGCAGTCGGGTTGCAGGGGCGCGAAAGTGAATTTCCGGTGGGCCTGTCCGGCGGCCAGCGCCAGCGCGTGGCGCTGGCGAGGGCGCTGATCCACGAGCCAGACCTGTTGCTGCTCGACGAGCCGTTCGGCGCGCTCGACGCCATCACCCGCGCTGCGATGCAGTTGCTGCTGGAGCAGTTGCTCGTCGCGCGGCCCCGCACCGTCGTGCTGGTAACGCACGACGTGGAGGAAGCGTTGTTGCTTTCCGATCGCGTGCTCCTGGTCAAGGATGGAGGCATCGCACGCGACTTGATCTTCGATCAGCCGCGTCCCCGGCATCGCAGCGATCCGGCGCTGGCGACTCTGAAGGAGGAACTGCTCGACGGTCTGCTGACGGCCGAGCGCGACTTGGCTGCCGTTGCATGAATAGACAAAAGGATGACGACATGACTTTGAATGGCGCGACCAGCGATCGCGTTGGTATCTCCCGGCGAACGGTGTTGTCGGTCGGCGCGGGACTTGCTGCGGCGTCCGCAGGTTTAGGTGGGATGCCGCGCGCGAAGGCCGCGGAGCCGGCGCCGTCGCAACTGACCGTCGCAGTGATCGGAGACGGCCGCACCGGCGTCTGGGCATCGCTGCGCGCAGGCGTGGGTGGCCGCAATCTCGAGCAGGAGCTCGGCACCAGGATCGTCTGGCAACCCGGCTTTACCGCGTCGCTGCCGGTTATGGAGGCGATCAAGGCCGGCTCCGTCGATTTCACCTTTGCAACCGCAACCGCGGTTGTGAACGCCGTTCCTGCGCGCGTACCGATCGTGCCGCTTGCGGCCTATCCGCTGCCAGTCGATGAAGTCGATTTCCTGGTGCAGGCCAACTCGCCGATCAAGACAGCGGCCGATCTGAAAGGTAAGAAGATCGCCCACCAGAACGGTACCACGGGCACCTACAGCCTGATCAAATATCTGGAGACTGCCGGCTTGCGATTGTCTGACGTCCAGGCCGTCAGCTTGAGCGGTGCGGATGCGTTCACGGCCTTCGCGCAAGGAAGCATCGACGGCTGGATTCACTGGCAGCCGGCCACGGCCCTGGCGCTGACAAAGCTCGGCGGCAAGTCCCGTCTGCTGCCTGACGTGAAGACCTACGACTACGCCTTCTACGTCGCGCGCAGTGACGTCGCGTTGGAATATCCGCAGCTCTTCGCCAAGTTCGTGAAGATCATCCGGGAGACACAAGCCTACATTTTCGCGCACCCGGCCGAGTCCGTTGCGCTGTGGGCCTCGCAGGGCGGCTTTCCGCCGAACGGGACCGAGCAGGCCGTCTACGAGAAACTTGTCCGCGATGCCAGGCTGTCGGAGTCGACCGCGGTTGCGCTCAAGCCGATCGATGATGCGGCGGCAGCGTCGGCCCAGGATCTCGCCGACAATTTCCACGCGCTCGGCGTGCTGCCGAATAAGGTCGACGTCCGATCATTCCTGCTCGGCACCCAGTTCGACGCCGCGAAGAAGGCCGTTGCGTTGGAGCTCGGCGCGTAAGCGGCCACACGAAAACACGAGAGAAACATCATGAGCAGTCAGGCCGCCGAGACGGTGTCGATCACCTCTGCCACGATTGGCCACTTCGGCCGCTATTTGCTTAGTGCAAGGACGAACCATTTCATCTCGGACCAGCGCGTCGCCGTCGGCGGTCCCGGCGAAGCGATCAACGCCGGCGAATTGCTGCTGTCGTCGCTCGGTAGCTGCTCGCTTGGACTGATTCAGAAGACGGCGAAAGAGCAGGGGATTCGGCTGCATGAGGCCGGATCCGAAGTTTCGTTCCGGCGTCACGCGACCGATCCTACGCAATACGAATGGATACGGATCGTCGTGCGCCTGTCCGGCGTCACGGCGGGCGAGGCTGAGAGGCTTGTTACCGGTTTCACCGCCAACTGCCCGATCTACAACACGCTGAAGCGCGGCGGTCCCGTCGAGATCTCCTGGACTGTGAGCTGATGCATGCCTGACAAGAAGCTCCACCTTGCCGCCTTTGTCTCCGCAGGTCCCGTCTCCGGAAGCCACGCCGGATGGCGGCATCCGGAAGCCGACGGCGACCTGCTGTCCGCTGCCTACTATCAGAACATCGGGCGGTTGCTGGAGCAGGGGCGGTTCGATCTTCTTTTCATCGCGGACATCCTTGCAATCCCGGACACGCTGGGCGGCAGCGTTGACAGCCAGCTCCGCTATGGTGCGCTGGGCGCGCTGCGGCTCGATCCGCTAGTGGTGCTCTCGATCATCGCGGGCGCGACAAAGCATCTTGGTCTCGGCGCGACCATTTCGACAACCTACGCCCAACCCTATGTCCTGGCGCGCGCGCTCGCGACGCTCGATCACCTCAGCGGCGGTCGCGCCGCCTGGAACATAGTCACCTCGTTTCAGGAGGCAGAGGCTCGCAATTTCGGCCTGACTGAGCAGCTCTCACGCGAGGGGCGCTACGAACGCGCCGACGAGTTTCTCGAGGTCGTGACCAAGCTGTGGGATTCGTGGGAGGATGGTGCGCTGGTCCGCGATCGCCAGGCGCCGCTGTTCGCTGATCCTGCGCGGGTGCACCGGATCGACCATTCCGGCAAATGGTTCAATGTGCGCGGGCCCCTCAATGTCAGCCGGCCGCCGCAAGGACGCCCGGTCTTCATCCAGGCCGGTGCTTCGGATCGCGGACGCGACTTCGCCGCGCGATGGGCCGAGATCATCTTCGTGACGCCAGGCCTGATCGACGTCGCTGTCGAATTCCGCAACGACCTGCGCGCTCGCGCGGTGCGTTTCGGTCGCGACCCCAATACGATCAAGGTGCTGCCCGGCATTGTCCCTGTTATCGGTGAGACGGACAAACAGGCCGAGGCGCTGCACGACCAGCTCCACGAATTATCGCATCCGGAGTCCGGCCTCTCGACATTGTCCTATCATCTCGGCGTCGATCTCTCGCGCTTCCCACAGGATCAGGTCCTGCCCGAGAATCTCGATGTTCCCGGTGTCGAAGGGCACTACCGCGAGGTCTCCGAATTGACGCGGCGCTCGGGCTTGAGCCTCGCCGAGCTGGGGCAGCGTTACGGTGCGGGGCGAACCACCAGCGGATTTGCCGGCACGCCTGGTACGGTGGCCGATCGCATGCAGGAGTGGTTCGAGGGCGGCGCCTGCGACGGCTTCATGTTGCAGGTCCCATATCTTCCGGGCGGTTTAGAGAAATTGGTCGAGGGGCTCGTGCCGGAGCTGCAACGCCGCGGCCTGTTCCGAACCGAGTACGACGGTTCGACCCTGCGTGACTTGCTGGGATTGCCGCGCCCGGCGAGCTGAGGTCCCTTTGGCCGTGATAACCGTGCGACGAATGCCCATTTCCAGTCGGTCAAACCCAGGTGTGTGACCACTAAGTCGTTGATTGTTCTGAACTCCCAGCTGACTCTTAATTAGCCGCTTTATCGGGCTCCTCAGATGCTTGTTCAAGGGCACTTGCCTGCGTGTTAGCGCGCGCCACGCCCAAGCGAATCTGAAGGGCAGCTGCGTTGCTCAATCGATCGCTAGCTGCCCATTTTCATTTGGAAACAGTAGTCAACCTATTGAAACTACTGGAGTGTGTTTCGACCGTTTTTTCCAAATGCGCCTTGAAATCACTATATAATCAAGCAGGTTTTGATTCCGCCATTCGGAGGTTCGATCCCTCCCGCCCCAGCCAGCGCTTAGCTCGCGGCGCTTACTCGGTCGCTTCCATGTGGTTTTGGTCCACGACCCGCAGCGTCCGCCGCACCATGCCCTCGACAATGACCGTCGATTCGCTTGGACGCAGATGGATCGCCGTGGACCTGAGCAGCCATGGCAACACCGACTGCTCGAGCCGCTCTTCATAGGCGTGGCGCATCATGTCGAATGCCATCAGGCCTGGACCCGCCAGGATGACATGGTGTGGGCGCAGCACCGATATCGTTGCGGCGACCGCCTCGGCGAGGGCGCGACCTGCCTGCAGGAACAGCTGCTCGAGACGTGGATCGCCGCCCAGCGCACGCTCGCGCAACAGAGCCATCTGTCCTTCGGACGGCTGCTGCGAGTCCGCCGGCGGCAGATCGAGAAAGGTGCGGGCGTCGCGGTAGAGCGCATAATCGGCAAGATAAGCCTCGATGCAGCCGCGCTGGCCGCAGCGGCATTGCGGGCCGTCCGGCGCCAGCTTGACATGGCCGATCTCGCTGCCGGCGCCCCAGCGTGCTTCACCATCGGCAACGACGCCCATCCCGATGCCGTGACCGACCATGATCGTGGCCGAGAGGCCTTGCGCCAATGCCGGTTCGGCGGACGTGAGGGCGAGCGCGACCGCGACAGCGTCGTTCGCCATCACGACCTCGACCCCGAACGCCTGACGTATCGGCGTCGCCAGATCGACTTCGGTGATCGACAGCGCGGGACTCCACAGCGTCGTGCCGGTGTCGACGTTCACGATGCCTTGCAGCGCAATCCCGATTCCCAATAGCCGATGGCGCGGCGTCGCCGTCGCATCGAGCAGCGCATTGATCTGCGCGATCACGAGATCGCGCAGCGCGCCTGCATCGAGCGCGCGCGTCGACAGTGCAAGTCGCGACTGCGCCACGCCGGAGCCCCGGAAATCCGCGATCAGCGTCTCGATCAGGTTCATACGCACGGAGATCGCGACGATGCGCCCGAACTCCGGGTTCAAGGTCAGCAGCACGGCCGGCCGGCCGCGGCGACGGCCATTCGGCCCGTCCGCATCCTCTTCGTCGGGATCGTCGGACCATGCGGTTGCCGCTGTCTCGGTCTCGCACAGCATCTCTTCCGCGATCAGCCGCGACGTCAGGCCTGAAACGGCCGGGAAGCTCAATCCCGTGTTCCGGGCGAGCTCCACACGCGGCAACGGCCCTTGGCGTCGCAAGACTTCGACCAGGCGGCCACGGTTCGAGCCGCGGGCCACGGTTGAAACGCGTCTCGGCGGCTCAGTCTGGTCAACCATGTTGCCCCTTTAATTCTATTGGTGAATTTAATATGCGCGCGGTGCAGTACTGTGGCGTAAAAAGCACATTCGGAAAACGTCTTTGGGCGCCATGTTTACTAATATCGTACCTTATGTACTAGTTACGCTTGAATAAGACGCTCGTACATCCTGATCTTGACACTTTACGCTGCGTCATTTCTTCGCGGCGTAAATAAAATAAGGGCGCAAAAGCGCTGTGAAGCCCCGGAGTGGGTGAACAAAGGGAGATACACATGAACGGATCAATCAAGAAATTGATAGTGCCGCTGCTCGCGACCGCCGCCGCGCTCGCGATGGCCACGGGGATGGCGCAGGCTCAGCAGAAAAAGACCATTGCGCTCGTCACCAATGCCGCGGCCGATTTCTGGACCATCGCGGGCCGTGGGCTCGAGAAGGCTCAGAAGGAGCACCCGGAATACGACATCCAGTTGATCGTCACCAACGAGGCCACCGCGGCCGGCCAGCGGCGCGAGCTGGACGACCTGCTGGTCCGCGGCGTCGCCGGCATCTCCATCTCGGTGGATGATGCGCCGCACGCAACCGAAGAGCTCAACAAGGTTGCGGCCAAGACCGTGCTGATCACGACGGACAGCGACGCGCCGCAGAGCAATCGCCTTGCCTATATCGGCACCGACAACGTCGCGGCCGGACGCCAAGCAGGCGAGGAGATCAAGAAGGCGCTGCCGAACGGCGGCAAGATCGCGCTGTTCGTCGGCACGATGGATGCGGACAATGCCCGCGAGCGGGTGCAGGGTATCAAGGACGCGATCGCCGGCACCAAGGTCGAGCTGGTCGACGTGTTCACCGACCAGGTGGACTTCGCCAAGGCCAAGGCGAACATGGAGAACGTGCTCGTCAAATATCCCGACATCGCGCTGTTGTCCGGCCTTTGGAGCTACGAGACACCGCTGATCTACGACGCCGTCAAGGCGGCGGGCAAGGCCGGCAAGGTGAAGATCGTCGGCTTCGACGAGGACCAGCGCACGCTGCGGGGCGTTTCCGACGGCACGATCGAATCGACGGTGGTGCAGCAGCCCTACGAGTTCGGCTATCTCTCCGCCACCAACATCATCAAGACGCTGAACGGCGACAAGTCCTGGATCCCGGCGGGGGGCAAGCTGATCGTGCCGACCAAGGTAATCAGCAAGGCCAACGTCGCGGCGTTCACCGCAGACATGAAGAACCTCCTCAAGAAGTGAGTATCAGGCGCCCGGCGGCACGTCCGCCGGGCGTCGTGCGGGAGGAAATGAATGGCGGAAATCCTGTTCGAACTCGCCGGGATCAGCAAATCCTATCCCGGGGTCATGGCCCTCGATGACGTCAGCCTGCGGGTGTACCGCGGCGAGGTGTTGGGCCTGATCGGCGAGAACGGCGCCGGCAAGTCGACGCTGATGCGCGTGCTCGGCGGCGTGATCGCGCCGAGCGAGGGTGTGATCCGCATCGGCGGTAACGACTACGCGCGGATAACGGTGAACGAGGCGACGCAGGCCGGCATCGCCTTCGTGCATCAGGAATTGAACCTGTTCGAGAATCTCGACGTCGCCGCGAACGTCTTCATCGGGCGCGAGAAGCTGATGGGCGGGCCGCTGAAGCTGGTGGACAGCGCGCAGATGCGCGCCCGCGTGACGCCGCTGCTGGAGCGGCTGGGTGCGGATTTCGCGCCGGATACGCTGGTCGAAGACCTGTCCATCGCCGAGCGTCAGATGGTGGAGATCGCCAAGGCGCTCTCGATCGACGCCCGCGTGATCATCATGGACGAGCCGACCTCCAGCCTGACGATTTCGGAGACGGAACGGCTGCTCGAGGTGATTGCCGACCTGAAGGCACACGGCATCTCGGTGATCTATATCTCCCACCGGCTCGGCGAGATCATGACCTGCGCCGACCGCGTCGTGGTGCTGCGCGACGGCCGCACGGTGGGAGAGCTGGCGCGGAACGAGCTAAGCCATGCCGCGATGATCCGGTTGATGATCGGCCGCGACCTGAAAGCGCTGCATACTCCGCCGAAATACCCGCCGCAGCCGGGCGGCTGCGACATCGTCGGCGTCGTGACATCGGCTTTTCCCGACCGGCAGGTTGATCTTTCCGTGCGGCATGGCGAGATCCTGGGCCTGGCGGGGCTGGTAGGCGCCGGCCGGACCTCTCTTGCCCGCGCGGCCTTCGGGGTTGACCCGCTGCTGGGCGGCGAGATCAGGATCGACAACGCGCCGATCGCAATCGCATCGCCGCGCGACGCGATCAGCCAAGGCATCTATCTGGTGCCGGAGGATCGCAAGAAATCCGGGCTCGTGCTGGAGCTGCCGATTCGCGAGAACATGACGCTGGCGAGCCTGTTGGATCATGCGCGGATGTGGCTGGTCAGCGGCGCGGCCGAACGCAAGGTCGCGAAAGAGCAGGTCAGGCGCCTCTCCATCAAGGCGCCGAGCATCGACATGGAGGTGGTGACGCTCTCCGGCGGCAACCAGCAGAAGGTCGTGCTCGGCAAATGGCTGTCCATGAAGCCGCGCGTGATGTTCTTCGACGAGCCCACTCGCGGCATCGATGTCGGTGCCAAGAGCGAGATCTACGCGCTGATGCGCGACCTCGCCGACCATGGCGTCGCGATCGTGATGATCTCGTCGGACATGGAGGAAGTCATCGGCGTCTCCGACCGGGTGGCGGTGATGCATGAAGGCAGCGTCAGCGGCGTGCTCGAGCGGGAGCAGTTCAGCGAATACAACGTATTGCGACTGGCCATGGGCCAGGCGCAGGAAACCGCGGAAGCGGCCGCGCCATGATCAGGAAAGAGCTCGGTCTGGGATTGCTGCTGGTGGTGATCGCCGCCATCACGGGCGCGATCAATCCCGCCTTCCTGTCGCTGGTGAACCTTTTGAACATGGCCAATCTGATCGGCCTGTTCGGTGTGTTCGCGCTCGGCGAGGGGCTCGTGATCATCACCGGCGGCATCGACCTGTCGCTCGGCTCGATGTTTGCGCTGCTCGGCGTCGTGTTCGTCGACCTTCTGACGACCTACGACGTGCCGTGGCCTCTGGCGCTGGCGGCCGTGCTGCTGGGCGGGCTGGTGCTTGGCGGCATCCAGGGGTTCCTGATCACCCGGCTGAAGATGCAGCCCTTCATCGTGACGCTGTGTGGGTTGCTGATCTATCGCGGCGCCGCCCGTTACTACACGAGCGATTCGACCCGCGGCTTCGGTTATGGCGACGAGGCGGCGACACTGAGCAACATCGCCTCGGGCAATGTGGCGGGAATCCCGAACACCTTCATCCTGCTGATCGTCCTTGCGCTGATCCTCGCTGTGCTGCTGCACCGCTCGGTCTACGGGCGCTGGCTTTATGCCGTCGGCAAGAACGAGGAGGCGGCGCGCTTCTCGGGCATCAGCACAAACGTCGTGATCGCAACCGCCTATATCATCAGCGGCGGGCTCGCCGGAGTTTCAACAGTCTTGTTCGTGTTCTACACGAACTCGGTCTCGCCGAGCTCCTTCGGCAATTTCTACGAGCTCTACGCGATTGCGGCCGCCGTCCTGGGCGGGTGCAGCCTGCGCGGCGGCGAGGGGTCTATTCTCGGTATCGTGCTGGGCACGGCGCTGCTGCAGGTGTTGCAGAACCTCGTGAACATCCTGGGCATTCCCAACTCGCTGAACTTCGCGGTGATGGGCACGGTCATTCTGATCGGCGTGTTGGCGGATCAGCAATTGCAGGCACGACGGCGCCGCAAGCTGGCGCTGGCCGGCCTCGCCCGTGCGGCGCCGAAATCGACATTGGCCGAGCAAGTCCAAGGCGCGTCACCGCGCCCCGCGGATGCATTGCCGGCGAGAACGGGTGATCGGGCATGACAGATCCACGCTCCAGTTGACACAAGGCCGCCTGGTCGGCGGCCGCTGGGGGAGGGAGCGCGTTCCAGGCTCGAGGGCTTTGGGCAGGGGCGTGAAGGCGAAACAAGCAAAGCCTGAGACGGCGGGAGGACGAGACAAATGTTGCGCAGGTTTATAAACACCGCAGGGGTGTGCGGTGTGGGGATTGCTTTCTCATCGCTGTTTTGCGGTGGAGTATATGCGGCCGATTTTTCGACGAAAGCTGCACCTGTTCCTTATGCGGCTGACGATTTCTGGACGAGACCGTATCTGTTCGGCGATCTCGGCAGGACCAGGCTGAAGGAGCAGGGCATCGATATCGGCCTGACGCTCGGTAACGAATCCGTCGGCAATCTCTCCGGTGGAAGCAGGAACACCGCAGCCAACGCCGGTCAGTTGTGGTTTGGCGCGAAGCTGGACATGGGGAAACTCGCCGGCATCCCCGGCGGCACCGTCGGTCTCACGCTGGTCGACCGCTTCGGCAAGAATCTGAATACCGAAGCGGACATTCCCGCCCTGCAGCTGACGAACGAAGTGTTCGGCCGCGGCAATATTCTGCGCCTGACGCAGCTCTACTACTCGCAGAAGCTTTTCGATGACCGCCTTGAACTCAAAGGCGGCCGTCTTCCGGTCGGCTCGGACTTCTTCTTCGGCCTGTGCGAGTTCATCAACCTGACCTTCTGCGGCGGCCAGCCCGGCAACATCCAGGGCGGCTACATCTACAATTGGCCGGTGAGCCAATGGGCCGGGGTCGTCCACTACAAGATCGCGCCGGAATTCACAGTGTCGGTCGGTGTCTACGACGCCAATCCGGGTTACCTGACGACGTCGGACCCAGGCGTCTACTTCTTGCCCGGCATTCCCGCCTCGAATCGCGCCAGTGGCGTGATGGTGCCGGTGGAATTGGTTTGGACGCCGAAGGGGCCCTTGACCGGGACCTGGAGACTTGGCGGCTGGTACGACAGCGCCTCGTCTATTGATGGCGGCCTTCCGGGTGTCATCAGCACCATCCCGGGCGTCGGTGGCGTGCCGGATCAAAATATCAGCGATCAACGCGGCCGCTTCGGCGTCTACGAGTCGATCCTGCAACGATTGACTGTTGACGGTCCCGGTGCGGTAGGCTGGTACACATTCCTCAACACGACCGTCGCCGATCACCGGACGTCGTACCAGGATTACCAGATCGCCCTGGGCTTCCGGCATACCGGAACGTTCTCCTGGCGTCCCCAGGACGAAGTCGGCTTCGCGGTGGGCACGACCCACGTGAACACGGCGGCCCTCAGTCCCAACGCCGGCGGCAACGAAGTGCCGCTCGAAGTCTGGTACGGATGGCAGGCGACCGGCTGGCTGAACCTCAAGTTCGACGCCCAGTATGTCATCAATCCCGGCGGGCGCGGCTATAACGGGGTGGGCGTGAAGACCGACAATGCCGTGGTTCTTGGCATGCGCACCGAGGTCCACTTCTGACGGGACGCTCACCCGTCTGATGCGAAAGGTGGGGCATGCCCGTCCCACCGGAGCGCACGCAACATGTGGCGGCTCCGCTCAGCGGAGCCGCCCGGCCGCGACTTCGGTCATTCCGACGTTGCTGCGGCTAGGCGCGGGACTTGGTTATCACCTATCCCTCGTATTGATCCGGCCCCATCGCCCAAAGCGATTGATCGTGGCCGGATGCGTAATTGCGATTGTTCAGCGCCGGATTGCGATTGACCATCGGCCGCATGAACATCGGGTGGGTGGCGCTGCGAACCTCGTGCTCGACCGTGAACAGCGGCTTGCCGCTGTCGAGATCGACGATGTCGCAGAAGCGGTACTGGTACTGATTGTCCTCGCGCGAGATCAAATCGCGCGCCAGCAGCTTGCGATACGGGCCGGAGAAATCGGTGATGTACATCTGCACGTGGTGGCCGTCATAGTCGCCTTGCGGCTGATCGGTCTCGCGGAACAACAGATGCTGGTCGCGGCCGGTCTTCACGGCGGCAACCGTGCCGTCGCCGTTCCGCAACTCGGATGGCATGCCCATGATCTCGGGGTAGAAGGCACAAATGCGCGCGGCAGATCCCACCGGCACGTCGAACTCGACATAGGGAATGCCGAGCGCGACGCGACCGAAGCGCGCGGCGTCGGGCTCGTAACAGCGTAGCCGGTTGCCCCACGGACAAATCGCTTCGACATGGTCGTTACGCTCGGCGAAGGCGAACGCCGTGCCCTCGAGCTTCTTCGCGACTGACGCCAATCGCGCCAGCAGCGCCTCGCGGCCTGCGATGACCAACCCGACATGACCGCGCAGCACTTGCGGCCGGCCGCTCGGCAAATGAAACTGGCTCCGTCCAGCGTTGATCCACATGTTGGTGTCGGACACCATCAGAAAGGGATCGCGGGTGAGCCCGAGGCCTGCGACATAGAACAGTGTGGCGAGGCGCTGGTCCGGGACCTGGATGTTGACGTGCTCGAAATGGATCGCGTTGCCGAGATCTTCTTTGGATCGATCGAATTGTTGCGGCATGGACGGGGCTCTGATTGGGGAGGGAGGTCCATACTAGAGCACAATTTCCGCCAGTCGAAATGATTCGCCGATCACATCTCGAGGGTGGGGCATGGCGTCCGTTGCCACCTTGCCGCAAATGCCAATCCCTGTAAGCTGACAAAAAGCACAAAGGAAGAGATCAATGGGAGGGGTTCTGGACGGCGTCCGGGTTCTCGATTTCGGGCGCTATATCGCGGGGCCCTATTGCGCGACCTTGCTGGCCGAATTCGGCGCCGAGGTCATTCGCGTGGAAAAGCGCGACGGCAGCGAGGATCGCTTCGTGGCGCCCGTCGGCGAAAATGGCGAAGGCGCGCTGTTCCTTCAGGTCAACCGCAACAAGAAGTGCCTCACGCTCGATCCGATGAAGCAGGAAGGGCAGGAGGTGATGCGCCGGCTGGTTGCGACCGCGGACGTGGTCGTCGCCAATTTGCCGCCGCAGACATTGCGCGCGATGAAGCTCGACTACGATTCGCTCAAGGCGATCAAGCCGGACATCATCCTGACGACGGCCACCGCGTTCGGCGGACCGGGGCCATGGTCCGACCGCGTCGGCTTCGACGGCGTCGGGCAGGTCATGTCGGGCGCGGTGTACATGACGGGCGCCGGCGATCCGCCCTACCGGGCTGCGGTCAACTGGGTCGATTTCGGGACCGCGCTGCATTGCGCGTTCGGCACGCTCGCCGCGCTGATCGAGCGCGGCAAATCCGGGCGCGGGCAGATCGTCGAGGGAGCATTGCTCGCCACCGCCTTGTCCTTCACCAATGCCACGCTGATCGAGCAGGCCGTCATCAACGTCAATCGGGTGCCGACAGGCAATCTCGGCCAGACCGCGGCACCCGCCGACATCTATCGCACGAGGGACGGCTGGGTGCTGTGCCAGGTCACGGGGCATCCGCTGTTCAAGCGCTGGGCGAAACTGATGGGCGAGGAGGAGGTCTGGCTGAACGATCCGCGCTTTACCGACGACATCAGCCGCGGCAACAACGGCCCTGTCGTCAGCGAGCGGATGGCGCGCTGGTGCGCCGAGCGCACCACGCAGGAGGCCGTCGACACCCTGGGCAAGGCCATGATTCCGACCGGCCCCGTGCTGAGCCCGCAGCAGGCGTTGGACCATCCGCACATCCGCGCCGCCGGCTTCATGCAGGACGTCGACTATCCAGGTCTGCCGAAGCCCGCACCGGTGGCGCGGGCCGCCGTCCGCCTGTCGGAAACGCCCGGCGAAATCGCGACGCGCCCGCCCACGCTCGGCGAGCATACCGATCTCATCCTGACCGAGCTCGGCTACGACAAGGCCGCGATCGCGGCGCTCCGGCAAGGCGGCATCGTCTAGCGGTGAACAACGGCACCTGCACGGCGGCTTGCCGTCGTGATCGCCGGGCTTTGCCGCACGCTGAGCAATTGCTTCAACGCCTGCGCATCGGCCGGCGCCGCGCTTTTCTGGTCGTTGTCGAAATAGACATAGACGTCGCAGCCCTGCCGCTTCCAGGACTTGATGCGCCGCGCCCATTGCGCGAGCGTGGGTTTCGCATAATGCCCGTGATAGCGCCCGCTGGGCCCGTGTCCGCGCACATAGACGAAATCCGCCGTGCGCTTCCATGGCGCCGACGCGTCGTGATGGTCGGACAGGCACAGCGAGATGTTCTCGTCGGCCAGCATCCGCAAGATGCGCGGCTGATACCAGCTCGGATGACGGAATTCGAAACTGTAACGCCGCTTCCGCGACAACAGCTTGAAGAAGCCGGCGAGGCGGTCCGCGTCGGCTGCGAATTGCGGCGGCAGCTGGAACAGGATCGGGCCGGCCTTGCCGCCGAGCCGTGAGATGCGATCCTCGAGCAGCTCGAGGCTGTTCACCGAGCGGTCCGACAGGCGCTTCCAATGCGTGATGAATTTCGAGGCCTTCCAGGCGAAGACGAAATCGCGGCCGGTCTGCGCCCGCCAACCCTCGACGGCCTCCGGCGTCGGGGTGCGGTAGAACACGCCGTTCAGCTCGGTGGTGTCGAACTGCCCGGCGTAGTAGCTCAGCTGCTGCTTCAGCGTCACGCCCTCGGGAAAGAACGGGCCTCGCCAGGAGGCGTAATGCCAGCCGGAAGTTCCGATCAGAACGCGCGCCATGTTTGCCGTGTCCATCCGTTGCGATTTGCCGGATGGGAACGTCCGTGCGGCCGATACGTTGCTCGTGAGCTTGATCAACGCAGGACCGGAACCGATGTACGCGCTGTTCGAAGGCAATAAGCAGATCGGCGACCCCTTTCCCTCCGAGAAGGAGGTGTGGGAAGCCGCCTTGATCGAGGGGCTGGTGACCGACGTGCCGGTCGCGGACGAGGAGGGCGGCCGGCTTCTGCCTGCCGGCTATCACGTCGCGCAGGTCGAGGAGACGTTCGAGCCGAAGCCGGGCTGGAAGCTGCCGCGCGAGATCTCTTGAGCGGGCGCGTGTTCGCAGGGCGGTGAGCTTACTACGCGCAGCCAGGCTTAGCCGGATGAATGCGCAAGACCCGGTGAGTTCGTTATCGCTTGAAGCACGGCAAGACGGTCGGGCCTCAAGATGATCCGCCGCGGCGGCTGATCGCCGACTTTCGAAATTGGTCCGTCGACGAAGTAGTGGCGCACCTCGTTGAGGCCCGTTCAGCGAGGCATGACGGATTTGGATTTGCTCAGGTTCAGTTCTTCGATGCCGCTATCGCGATGTCGGGCCGAAACCCGAAAGCTCGTCGAGACCGTCACATGGTTTGCATCGAGGTTAAAATGATACTTGGCAGATCTGACGGCATTTGGCTGAATGAGCCGAAACAATGGACCGAGGAGGGCAACAGCCTTGAAGTGGTCACTGACAATGCCACCGACTTCTGGCGCGAGACTCATTACGGCTTTATCCGCGACAACGGACATTTTCTCGGGTTTCTGGCCGGGGATGCCTTCACGGCCGAGTTGCGGGTGCGAGGTAATTTCCAAGCGCTCTACGATCAAGCCGGCATCATGGTGCGCGTAGACGCTAATCGCTGGCTTAAGGCCGGAATCGAATTTGCGGACGGACGGGCCATGCTTTCGAGCGTATTGACGGATGGGCGGTCGGACTGGGCAACAGCACCCTATGAGCACGACGCACGTGACTTCCGATTGCGGGTAACCGTTGCTCATGGCGTTCTTCGTGTGCAAGCTTCGAACGATGGCAAGGTTTGGCCTCTCATGAGGCTTGCGCCGTTTGCCAAGAAACCTTCCTATCTTGTTGGACCGATGGCTTGCACGCCGGAGCGGGCCGGGCTGGAAGTGGCTTTTTCGGAGTTTCGGATGACGGCGCCGCTCGGCAAGGACCTTCACGATCTAGAATGAGGCTGCTGGCGCGGCCGGAGGCAGCGCTGAAGTCTGAAGTCGCCCATCGCCGTCGGTTGGCGCATTGCAGCGGCAGGTGTGGAGTCGGGGTAGGGCAGAAGCCGTTGCCCGGTGCAGACCGCCGCCTTTGACCCGTCGGAAGCATGGCGGGCATCAAGTGCAGTATCATTCACGGATGCACAGTCTAGTTCGAAGCCAGCGCCGCCTTGGCGACTTCCGCCATCCAGCCCGATGCGACCGGCAGGATCGCGTCGTTGAAATCATAGCGCGGGCCGTGCAGCTCGGCGCCGTCGCGCAATTCGCCATTGCCGATCCAGACGAAGGCGCCGGGGCGCCGCGAGAGAAAGTGGGCGAAATCCTCGCCTGCCATGCTGGGCGCGAGGTCGCGCCGCAGCTCGGCCCGTACCTTGTCCGCGGCGAGGCGGGCGAGATCCGCCTCGGCCGGCGTGTTGATCACGACGCCGACGCCCATGACGATCTCGGGCGTCACCTTGACGCCGAAGCTCGTGGCAATCCCGGCGCAGATCTGTTCGATCCGCGCCACGACGGTGTCCTTCACCGCATCGCGATGGTAGCGCAGCGTGCCGCCGATCGAGACGCGTCCGGCGATTTGGTTGCGTGCCGTGCCGCCTTCGAGCGTACAGAGCGAGAGCACGGCGGTGTCGAGCGGATCGACGCTGCGCGAGACGATCGATTGCAGCGCCACGATCAAATGGCCGGCCGCCATCACCGGATCGCGCGTCAAATGCGGCATGCCGGCGTGACCGGCATGGCCATCGATGGTGATGGTGATGCGCCCGCCGGAGGCCATGACGACGCCGTCATGGACCGCGATGGTGCCGGCGGCAAGCCCCGGCCAGTTGTGAAAACCGAACACCCGCTCCATTGGAAAGCGCTCGAACAGCCCGGCCGCGACCATCGCACGCGAGCCGCCATAACCTTCCTCGGCCGGCTGGAAGATGAAATCGACCGTCCCGCTCCAGCTGGTGTCGGCGGCGAGCAGCGCGGCGGCGCCGAGCAGCGAAGCGGTATGCCCGTCATGGCCGCAGGCATGCATCACACCGGGATTTTGCGAAGCGTAAGCTAGCCCCGTATCTTCGGTGATCGGCAGCGCATCCATGTCGGCGCGCAGGCCGACGCGGCCCTGTGCAGCCCCTCGCGTGAGGGTCGCGACGATGCCGTGACCGCCAACGCCTGACACGAAGGGAATGCCAAGTTCGGTGAGCTTGTCTTGCACGAAAGCGGCGGTGGCTTTCTCCTGGAGGGACAGTTCGGGATGCGCATGCAAATGCCGGCGCCACGCCGTCAGTTTCTGGTGCAGCTCGGGGGTCAAGGCGGGAATCTCTCGGCTTGTGTGTCGGCATCGACACCATAGCCGAATAACCGCAGCTTGCATCAAGCGTCAGCGAATGCCTCGCGTGCAGCAACGCGTTAGTGATTGCCGGGGCAGACCGACTGCGCTCCACTTCACCTCTCCCGCTTGCGGGAGAGGCCGGGAGAGGGCTCGATCGTCATTGGGGATCTCACTGCGGAGACACCCTCTCCCCAACCCTCTCCCGCAAGCGGCAGAGGGGTCGCACTCGCGGCCGTGGCTCCGCGCTACGCCGACAGCTTCGCCAGCCCATCCCAGTCGAAGCTGATGCCGTGGCCGATACGGTCCGGCGCGAGCGCCAGCCCGTCCTGCAGCATCAGCGGATGCTCGATATATTTGTCGAGCCCAAAACCGTGCGCCTCCAGATACGACCGGTTCGGGCAGGCTGCGAGCAGGTGCACGGTGATGTCGTGCGCGCCGTGGCTGGTGACGGGCAGGTTGAACGCTTCCGCCAGCCGCGCGATCTTCATGAAGGCGGAGACGCCACCGCAATTGGTGACGTCAGGCTCGGGATAGGACACCGCGCCTGCGACGATGTAGTTCTTGAACTCCCACAGCGAACGCAAATTTTCGCCCGCCGCGATCGGCACGCCACCGGCCTGCATGATGCGGGTGTGGCCCGCGACATCGTCGGGGATAACAGGCTCCTCGAGCCAGGTGAGGTCGTAGGGTTGGAACGCGCGGGCGGCGCGGATCGCGTCCTCGACCGTCCATTTCATGTTGGCATCCACCATCAGCGGAAAGCCGTCGCCGAGATGCTGCCGCATCGCCGCGACCCGGGCGACATCCGATTTCAGATCGGGGCGGCCTGCCTTCATCTTGATCGCGCGAAAACCCTTGGCGAGATTGCCGTCGGTCTGCTTCAGCAGCGCCTCGACCGAAAGATCGAGGTCGATGCCGCCGGCATAGCAGGGCACGCGCGCATCGAAGCCGCCGAGCAATCGATACAGCGGCAATTTCGCGCGCCGCGCCTTCAAATCCCACAGCGCGATATCGAGCGCCGAGAGCGCCAGCACGGCCGGTCCGCCGCGGCCGCCATAATGCAGGCCCCACCAGACCTGATGCCAGATCGCTTCGGTATCATCGGCCTCGCGTCCTTCGACCAGCGGCGGGATCTCGCGCTTGAGGATGTCGGCGACGGCGCCGCCATTGCGCCCGACCGTGTAGGTGTAGCCGACGCCCTCGGCGCCATCGGCATCGCGGATGCGGCAGGTGATCAGCTCGAATGCCGCGATGTCGCCATGGGTCGAGTCGGAGAGCATGACGGGGAGGGGGATCCGGTAGAATCCGGTCTCGATGGTCGAAATGCGCGGCATGCAGCCTCCCTTATTTTTTTCTTGTAGGATGGGTAGAGCGCAGCGAAACCCATCATCGTCATCTTCGCAAGTAGCGATGGGTTTCGCTGCGCTCTACCCATCCTACGAAGTTAGCTCACCGCATCGTTGCGAGCTGCACGGCCAGCGCGCAGGCGCGATCGTATTCGTCGAGATTGATCCACTCGTCGATGGTGTGCGCCTCGTTCTGGCCGGCGCCGAAGGTCACGGTCGGAACGCCGTGGCGGACCATCCAGTTGGCATCGAGGCCGCCATTGGCGGTGCGCACGTTCGGGGTGCCGCCGATGGCGGACACGGCCTCGACCGCGCGTTTGACGACGGGAAGGTTGTCCTTCATGCGGAACGGGAAATAATCGGTCTCGGCCTTGAACTTGACCTTGCCGGACTTGCCTTGCGCATTGGTGACTCTCTTGGCGGCCTTCTCGAACGCGGCTTTGTAGGCTTTCGTGATCTCCTTGAAGAACTTTCCGTCGTGGCTGCGGCTTTCGCCGCGCACATGCACGTAGTCGGTGACGACATTGGTGGCGTCGCCCGCAGGCCGCCCCTCGCCGCCGGTGACGGGGCCGACATTGCTGGTGCCTTGCTGCTTGCGCTTGACCACCTTGCCGAACCAGCCGCCGGCCTTCACGTCGGCGAGCGCGAGGGCCATGATCATGGTCGATGAAATGCCGCGCTCCGGCGCGACGCCGGCATGCGAGGCGCGGCCGAAGATCTCGACGGTCCAGCGGTCGGCACCCACAGCGCCGATGACGACGTTGGAGGCCGAGCCGCCGTCATAGTTGAACGCCATCACCGGCGAGCCGAGCTCGTCGAGATTGACGTGGCGCGCGCCGTAGAGCCCGCTCTCCTCGCGCACGCAGAACAGCAACGTGATCGGCGGATGATCGAGCTGCTGCTTCTCGAGCTCGGCCGCCAGCGTCACCAGCACGCCGCAGCCGCAGCGATTGTCGCCGCCGAGTGCGGTCTTGGCCTCGTTGACGATCTTGCGACCCGACTTCTTCGGCCTGGCGCCGGCGCAGAGCGGTACGGTGTCCATGTGGGTCATGAACATGATGCGCGGCTGGTTGTGCAGCGCGCCGCGGCCGGGCAGATCGACGATGAGGTTGCCGGTCTCGGTCGACACCGGAATGCGCGTATTGGCGTCATCGAGCCGGATCGCCTTCGCCGGTACGCCGCTTTCCTTCAGCGCAGCCGTGAGCTCACGCCCGATCGCCGCCTCCTGTCCGGTGACGCCCTCGACGGCGAGAAAGCGCATGAGGCGGTCGGTGGCGGCTTTGGTGTCGACAGGCATGAGATGTCCCTTTGATGCACGGTGCCTGCCAGCATCCCCTGCGGCAACTTGTTTCGCAAGGCGGCCTCAACGCATGAACTGTGGCGCCGCGTTGCTGTGCGCGCATGGTCCCAGAACCAACCGCTATTCCCGTCCGATCAGTCGTGCACGATGGCCGTCGCCTCTATTTCGACACGAGCCCGGGCGGGGGTTAAAGCGGCTACCTGAACGAGCGTGCTTGCCGGACGCGTCGCCCCGAATGTTTCGCGATGGGCGCGGGCGACTTGGTGTGTGTCCGCCATATCGAGAACGTAGACGACTGTTCTCACCACGTGCCGCAGCTCCGCTCCAGCATCTGCAAGCGCCTCGGCGACTATCGCGATTGCGCCCAGCATCTGTATGTACGCATCCCCTTCGAGTGCTGGAGGACGAGCCGTCGTTCCGGAGACGAAGACATGGTCCCCGACACGGACGGCACGCGCATAGCCGTAGCTGTCCTCAAAAGGATAGCCGGACATGACGCTTTTCCTGATCAAAACGATTTCCCACGTCTGTATCTACGACATCAGCACGCCTTCCGCACCGGATGTCTGCGAATTGACATCCTCCTGCCGGGACTTCGCCGGCTACATCTGCCGGGCCGCCCCGGAGACCCGGATGCTCGCGCCGGGTTCGGCGCTGATCTCGGCACGCAGCCGCGACGGCACGCCCATGTCCTCGCCCTGAACGATATCAATCGTGCCGCCATGAGGCCAGCCAAGGTCCCGCAGATATCCGGCGAGGGCCGCGGCCGCGGCGCCTGTCGCGGCATCCTCGTAGACCCCGCCGGCTGCGAATGGATTGCGGGCGTGGAACAGCGTGTCGGTCTCGGCATGGACGAGGCTGATGGTGACGAGGCCGGCTGCAGTCATCAACTGCCGCCCTTGCTCCAGGTCATAATGCATCGCGGCCAGCTTCTGCCGGCTCGCCAGGGCCAGGACGAGATGCCGGGCGCCGGCCTCGGCGATCGCGGGAGGTAGGCGCGGGTCGAGATCGGCAACGCTGTACGAAAACAGGCCCAGCGCGGCCGCGACCAGTGCGTCGGGCGCCTGCGCGCTGCGCGTGCGCGGCGATTGCAGCGCCGCCATCAGTGCGGACTGCTTCCGCCAGCCTGTCACCGTGATCGCTGTGTCGTTGAGCTGGAGCGCGAAGGTGCCTTCGCCATGGGCAAGGGCGAGCGCGGCCCCGAGCGCGATCGTTGCATGGCCGCAGAACGGCACCTCGATCTCGGGGGCGAAGTAGCGTACCCGCCAGCCATCCTGGTTTGGCGCGGCGAAGACCGTCTCCGAATACCCGACCTCCGCCGCGATCGCCAGCATCCGGTCGGCCGGAGGCAGCGCGTCGCAGAGTACGACCCCGGCAGGGTTGCCCCCGTTCTCTCCTTGCGAAAAAGCGGCGATCCGCTGCACGTCCATTCGTCCCTCCAGAAGACCAGGAACTCCGAGCCTACCGGTTTTGGACGGTCCGCGTATAGGCCAGAAAGATGAGCGTACCGAACAGAAGCATGGCTGCCATGAACAACAGCACCGCCGGCAGTCCCGCGAACGCGGCCACCGCGCCGGTGATCGACTGCATCAGCGCCGCGCCGAGGAAGAAGGCGAGATTGATCGCCGAGAGCGCCTTGCCTGCCACTTGCGCATCGACGAGCTGCCGCGACATGCCGAACAGCAGCGGCTGTGCCGAGGTCGCCAAGCCAATGAGCACGAACAGTACGAGGTCGTATTGCGGCGGCATCACGGGAAGGCCGAGCAGCATCGAGACGGCATAGTGCGGCGCCCCTAACGCCATCAGCGCTAGCAGCAATGCGCCGGCCAGGTGTGTTCCCGCCACCAGCGCGCGGCGGCGTCCGAGCCTGCGGTCGATCATGCCGACGAGAAGCGGACCTGCAATCATCGCCAGCGTGAACGCGCCGAGCTGGTTGCCGGCCTCGACCCGCGACAATCCCTTGACCTGCATCAGCCACGGCCCGCCCCACAGGCCGCGCAGCACCAGCGAGGTCGCAAGCGACACCAGCGCCAGCGCGATCAGGCCGCGCAAGGGGCGCGACAATCCGAGCCTGAGCACCTCGATCATCTGCGACAGCGGCGAGGATTCGTCCTTGTGCTCGGCCGGCTGGTTCGGCACCAGCAGGAACACCGCGAGCGCCACGGCGACGCCGCCGAGCGCCGAGATCCAGAACCCGGCGCGCCAGCCGTAGGTGTCGACCACGAAGGCGAGCGGGCTCGACGACAACAGCATGCCGATATTGCCGATCGAGAGGATCGCGCCCGACCAAAGCCCGAAGCGGGCGGCCGACAATTGCTTGGCCGCCAATGTCATCGGGCACATCAGCATGCCGGAGGTGGCAACGCCCAGCAGCACCTGACCGACCGCGAAGCTTTCGGGGCCCGTTGCGAATCCCGATGCGATGGCGCCGACCACGGTTCCCGCGAGCAGGCTCAGCGACACCGGCCGCACGCCAAAGCGGTCCATCGCCGCACCGACCGGGATCTGCGCGGCCGCAAACGCGAACGGGTAGACCGAGGTGAGGCTCGCCAGCGCCTGCGGTTCGATGCCGAAATCCGCCGCCATCAAATCGAGGCTGACCGCCGGAATGGTGCGCAGTAAGGTCGAGAGCATGTGCCCGCAGGCCAGCGCAAGCAGCGCAAAGATCAGCGCGCGGGTGGCTCCCGCGTCGTTGGTGGCGGCGGCGGTCATGGGCGTTGCGTCCCGAGAAGGTTTCGGGTGGGGTTACATGATTGACGGGTGCGTGCCAACATCGGGAACGCCATGGCCGCAATGTCATGGATGCACAAGGCAAGTGACATCATGTATCTCGGCATCGACCTCGGCACCTCTGCCGTCAAAACCGTTCTGGTCGACGACGCGCAGCGCGTGGTGGCGAGCCGCAGCCGGTCGCTGACGGTCTCTTCGCCGCGTTCCGGCCATTGCGAGCAGGACCCGGCGCAGTGGATCGAGGCCACATTTGCGACGCTGGACGCGCTGAAGGCAGATCACGCGCGCGAACTGGCCGCGGTCGAGGGCATCGGCCTGTCCGGCCAGATGCACGGCGCGACGCTGCTCGACGCCGGTCACACGCCGTTGCGGCCCTGCATTCTCTGGAATGACGGACGGTCGTTTGCGGAATGCGCCGAGCTGGAGCGGCGCTGGCCCGCCTTGCGAATGACGACAGGCAACAAGGCGATGCCGGGATTCACGGCGCCAAAATTGCTGTGGGTCGCGAGGCACGAACCGGAGATCTTCGCGGCGACAACACTCGTGCTGCAACCCAAGGCCTATCTGCGCCTGGTGCTGACGGGCGAGGCGATTGAGGATGTCTCGGACGCCTCGGGTTCGCTGTGGCTCGACGTTGTCAGCCGCGATTGGTCGGATGAGGGGCTCGCCGCGACCGCGCTGTCGCGCCGGCGGATGCCGCGTCTGGTCGAGGGCTGCGCGCCGGCGGCACGGCTGCAGAGCGAGTTGGCGCAGCGCTGGGGCATGACCGGGCGGCCGATGGTCGCCGGCGGGGCCGGCGACAATCCGGCGGGAGCCGTCGGCATCGGCGCCATCAATCCCGGCGCAGCCTTCATTTCGCTCGGAACCTCCGGCGCATTGCTGGTGCCCACCGAGACGATCGCGGCCAATCCGGAGCGGGTCGTGCACACGTTCTGTCACGCCGTCCCCGACAGGTGGATACAAGCCGGCGCGATCCTCTCGGCGGCGTCGTGCCTGGCCTGGATCGCGCGGCTGTTGGGGACTTCCGAGGCCGACCTGCTGGCGCCGCTCGGGTGCCGCCCGCGGGCGCCGTCGCAGGTCAGCTTCCTGCCGTACCTCTCCGGCGAACGCACCCCGCACGATGATCCGGATGTGCGCGGCATGCTCGACGGGCTCAGTCACGCCACCGATCGTGATGCGATCGTGCAAGCCGTGCTCGAAGGCGTTGCCTTCGCGCTGGCGGATTGCCGGGACGTCCTTGCCGAGACCGGATTGGCGATCGCGGAGGCGGATGTCATCGGCGGCGGCTCGCGGTCGCGGTTCTGGCTTTCGGTGCTGGCCAATGTCCTGAACATCCCCATGCATCGCTTTGCCGACGGCGAGACCGGCGCGGCGTTTGGTGCGGCCCGGCTCGGCCGCCTCGCCGTCACCGGGGAGGCGATTGATGCCGTCTGCACTGCACCACGGCGCGTCGAGACCTTCGAGCCTGAGCCCGCGCTTGCGCAGGCCTATGCCGAGCGGCTTCCGCAATGGCGCCGCCTGTACCGGCCGCGGCGCTGATCGCGATACGCGATGATGTGGCGAAGAAAAGGCATCACGCGCGGGATCGGTTCCGTCTGCAAAAGATAAAAGCAGCGCCGGACCGTTCGTCGGCATGCGTGAGGTATTGCCCTGCGCCACAACCTTTTGTTTAATGCTTGCACCCGCGCCGGGGACCAACGAGACGCGGGTGAGATTGCGATGCCGCCGTCGGCGCATCGGGGAGGTGTGATGAGCGAGCCCATCCTCGAGATGCGCCGGGTCTCTAAATCGTTTTTCAGCATCAAGGCGCTGCGCGACGTCGACCTCACCGTCTACGCGGGCGAGATCCACGCTTTGATGGGCGAGAACGGCGCCGGCAAATCCACCCTGATGAAGATCCTGTCGGGCGCCTACCGGCCGGACCCGGGCAGCGAAATCCGCATCGACGGCCAGCCCGTGCAGATCAGCGGTCCGCTCGGCGGCCGCGCGGCCGGCATCGCGATCATCTATCAGGAACTCTCGCTCGCCCCCAATCTGAGCGTCGCGGAGAACATCTATCTCGGTCGCGAGGTCTCCCGCGGCGGCTTGCTGGCGCGCGAGGCGATGCAGGCCGGCGTCGGTCCGATCCTGGCGCGGCTCGGCGCGGATTTCACGCCGCAGACGCAGGTCGCCAATCTCTCGATGGGCCAGCGCCAACTGGTCGAGATCGCGCGCGCGCTGCACGCCCGCTCCAGGATCCTGATCATGGACGAGCCGACCACCGCGCTGTCGGCCGGTGAGAGCGAAAGGTTGTTCGCGCTGATCCGCCAGCTGCGTGCCGAAGGGCTCGCCATCATCTACATCTCGCATCGCATGGATGAGGTCTATGCGCTCGGCGACCGCGTCACGGTGCTGCGTGACGGCACGCTGGTCGGTTCGCTCGACAAGGGCGACATCCGCGCCGACACCATCGTCCGGATGATGGTGGGTCGCGACGTCTCCTCCTTCTACAAGAAGGAGCATGATCCCAGGAATGATGCGCGGTCGGGAGCTCCCGTGCTCGCGGCCGTCGACATCGCCGACGGCAGGCGCGTCAAGGGATGTTCGCTGACGGTGCATGCGGGCGAGGTCGTCGGCCTTGCCGGCCTGGTCGGCGCCGGCCGCACCGAGCTTGCGCACCTCATCATCGGCGCCGCGCCGATGATCTCCGGTCATGTCGAGATCGAGGGGCGCACGGTCTCGATCCGCACGCCCGGTGAGGCGCTGGATGCCGGCATTGCCTATCTCACCGAGGACAGGAAGGCGCTCGGCCTGTTCCTCGACATGTCCTGCCTCGACAACATCAATCTCGCGGTGCTCGGCCGGGATGCGAAATTCGGCGGCATCCTCGACCGCGACAAGGCCCGCGACCGCGCCAAACGCGCGTTTGCGGGGCTCGGCATCCGTGCTGCGAATGTCGCTGTTCCCGCCGGCGGGCTCTCCGGCGGCAACCAGCAGAAAGTGCTGCTGTCGCGGCTGCTCGCGATCGGCCCGAAAATCCTGATCCTCGACGAGCCGACGCGCGGCGTCGACGTCGGCGCCAAGTCCGAGATCTATTCGATCATCGACAATCTCGCGAAGTCGGGCACCGCGGTTCTCGTCATCTCGTCCGACCTGCCCGAGATCATCGGCATCTGCGACCGCGTCATCGTGATGCGCGCGGGACATATCGCCGGGCAGATCCGGCGCAACGCGACATCGCCGCTCAGCCAGGAGGACATCATGGCCCTCGCCACCGGAACGGAGCAGCTCGATGCCTGAGAACGGCGCTTCCTCCACCACCGCCCCCGCCAAAGCCGTCCCCGTCGCGCCCGGTCTTGCCGCCGCGCAGGAGACGAAGCGGCAGCGGACGCGGATGATCATTCGCGCGGTCGGCATGCTGCCGGTGCTGCTGCTGCTGTGCATCGGTTTTCACGTGCTGTCGGACGGCCGCTTCTTCACCGGCCAGAACATCGGCATCGTGGTGCAGCAGTCCGCGGTCAATACCGTACTGGCCGCAGGCATGACCTTCGTCATCCTCACTGGCGGCATCGACCTGTCGGTCGGCTCCATCCTGGCGGCGTCGGCGATGGCCGGGCTGATCATCTCCAAATTCCCCGATCTCGGGGTGCTGTGGTTGCCGGCCGCGGTGCTCACCGGCGCCGTCTTCGGCATTCTCAATGGCGGCTTGATTGCGCTGTTGCGCCTGCCGCCCTTCATCGTCACGCTGGGGTCGTTGACCGCCGTGCGCGGCGCGGCGCGGCTGCTCGGCGCCGACACCACGGTGTTCAATCCGTCGATCCCCTATGCTTTCATCGGCAACGGCGCCTTGACCCTCATTCCCGGCGTATTGTCGATTCCCTGGCTCTGGGTGATCGCGTTGCTGGTCATCCTGGTGTCGTGGCTGGTGCTCAAGCGCACCGTGCTCGGCGTCCACATCTACGCGGTCGGCGGCAACGAGAGCGCGGCGCGACTCGCCGGCATCAAGGTCTGGGCCGTGCTGATCTTCGTCTATGGCGTGTCCGGCCTGCTCGCGGGCCTCGGCGGCGCGATGCAGGCGGCGCGGCTCTACGCCGCCAATGGCCTGCAGCTCGGCCAGTCCTACGAGCTCGACGCCATCACCGCCGTGATCCTGGGCGGCACCTCCTTCGTCGGCGGCATCGGTTCGATCTGGGGAACGCTGGTCGGCGCGCTGATCATTGCGGTGTTGTCGAACGGCCTGATCCTGATCGGCGTGTCCGACGTCTGGCAATATGTGATCAAGGGCCTGGTGATCATCGGCGCGGTGGCGCTGGACCGCTATCGGCTGCAGGGCTCGGCCCGCACGTGAGCGCGGAAAAAATGCAGCGGGCGCTGCAGCGTCATGTTCATTTCGTCACGGCAACTGGTCGCCGTGCCGGAGCTTCAAACAGACCAGGGAGGAAGCCAATGTTGAAGTCGATCTCGTTTGCCGGCGCCGCGATGGCGCTCGTCCTGAGTTCCGCGCCGTCCGGCGCCAAGGAGCTCAAGTCGATCGGCGTTTCCTTGGGCTCGCTCGGCAATCCGTTCTTCGTCGCATTGTCGAAGGGCGCCGAATTCGAGGCCAAGAAGACCAACCCCAACGTGAAGATCACCACCGTCGGCTTCGAATATGATCTCGGCAAGCAGGTCACCCAGATCGACAATTTCATCGCCGCCGGCGTCGACCTGATCCTGCTCAACCCCGGCGATCCCAAGGCGGTCGGACCGGCGATCAAGAAGGCGCAGGCCGCCGGCATCGTCGTGGTTGCCGTCGACACCGCGGCCGAAGGCGCCGACGCCACGGTGACCACCAACAACGTCCAGGCCGGCGAGATCTCCTGCCAGTACATCGTCGACAAGCTGGGAGGCAAAGGCGACGTCATCATCGAGAACGGCCCGCAGGTCTCCGCGGTGATCGACCGCGTCGTCGGCTGCAAGAACGTGCTCGGCAAGAACCCCGGCATCAAGGTCCTGTCCAACGACCAGGACGGCAAGGGCTCGCGCGAAGGCGGCCTCACGGTGGCGCAAGGCTATCTGACCCGCTTTGCCAAGATCGACGCCATCTTCGCCATCAACGATCCGCAGGCGATCGGCACCGACCTTGCCGCGCGCCAGCAGCAGCGCACCGGCATCATCATCACCGCGGTCGACGGCGCACCCGATATCGAAGCAGCCCTCAAGGATCCGCAGGCGGCGCAGATCCAGGCCTCCGCCTCGCAGGACCCGTTCTTCATGGCCCGCCGCGCCGTGCAGGTCGGCGTCAACATCCTCAACGGCCAGAAGCCGGCGTCCACGGTCGAGCTGCTGCCGTCGAAACTCGTGACGCGCGACAATGTCGGCGAGTACAAGGGCTGGACCTCGGACCGGTCGCAGTAGCGGGCGCGAGACGGCCGGCGCCGGATGTGGCGCTGGCCGGCTTGCGTGGCGTGGTGCTAGCTCGGCATGCAGCGTTTGACCGGGGCTGGGTCGACCGCGCTCTCGTTAGGCTCATGATCTTGAGGTCGCAGGTTCAAATCCTGTCCCTAATCATACCCGCAGACTCAACCACCCGACGTCCGCTTTTCGACACGAAGCGGGCCCCTGGCTTTCAATGCACCAGTTCAGCTTGTGATCCAAAGCGGACACCGGGGTCTATACTGCGCTGCTATAGATTCCGACGCAGGAAGTATCCAATCTCACCCTCGATACGTCGATGGACCGATGCACGGTCGACGCGGGGAGCATCCTTGCAGGCCGCAGGCGCCTCAGCTTCCACCGCGGGAGGGCATGGACCGAAGAATATGAAATGGCCGCCCGGTACGGTCTCCTGTCGAGGCGGATGGGGCAATGCCGCCGCGAGAGCGATGATATTGCCCTCAGCTTTGAGAGCGCTGCTTTCCGCGCGATAGAGGAGCGTCGGCATGTCGACCGATGTTAACCCGTCCCGACCGAACAAGGAACCAAACGGTTCCAACAGGACGAGAGTTTTCACGGCGAGCGCATCCGCCGATCTCTTGCCGACCGCGTTGGCCAAGGAGCCATCGGTCGGCACGCCGTCGCAGGCCATCGGATCGTCTGTCCGGTCTCGGCAATAGGCCGCTAGGTGAGCTAGGCTAGGAGCCCCGCCCGCGACGATCAGCGCGACGGCTCCGCCGTAAGAAAATCCCATCATGCCAAGACGATTAGGATCGGCATGCGTCGCGAAGCGTGGATCGGCCAACATAGCATCAAGAGCCTTGTGGATCTGACGTGGTCGATCTTCGAGAGCTTCGCGAGGGCGCTTGGATCCAGGATGAAACGGCGCGATCACCACAAAACCTTCGCGCGCCAAGGACGTGAGAAGAGCGGCATAAGGGAACGGACTGCCCCCCGCTTTGATCGTTCCCCCACCACCATGCGAGAAGAGGATAACTGGAGAGCGCGTCCCGGAAGCGATCTGCGCATCGCGACTGGCAGTGATTGTGAATGGCCCATCCTGAAAGGAGACTTCGGCCGCGTCTGTCGGATACGCAACCAATGCATCGAACGGGACGGCGTCCTGCACGGTGATGCGCGTGATGCCAGCGCGAAAGCGCTGCGGATCCGCTTGGGCGGATGTGCCCGCGACCAGTAGTGCGAGCACGAGAAACAGGGCACGCATGTGCACAGCAACACAGCCGGCTATCCGATCAAGACCCAGCGATCGGACGACCGAAGGGTCGCCTACCGGGCCAGGCCGGCCTAAAACGCATTGCACCATTGCTGCCTCATCGTTGCGTCAGATGTATTCAGCCAAGCGTAGGTATTTTGTCAGAATCGCGGACGAGTTGATAGCCGGTGGCCTGTAATGTCGCATGTTGGCCCATAGCTGACCTGTCCCGCGCAGCCGGTCCATGACCGCTTGTGACCCTTAGCCGACCTCGCGCCGCTTTGGCTCAGGTGCGGACATCAAGTTGCACCAGAATTGCGATCGGACAATTCCACCGGCTTGCGCAGCGACATCGTGTGTTGGTGGGGTGCGCCGCCGCGTCAATGCGTTACCACGATGAAATCCGTGTCTTTTCCCGTCTCCTGGCTAATTCCGTTGTCGGAAACAATCAACGAAGAGGCCGGCGTCAGGAGTTCAGAGATCTTCTCAACCGTATCCTGGGGCATTTCGATGCGGTTGAGCGCCGCGTTGGCTTTGTCGGGTAACGGTTCCGGCGCGGTTTGCTTCGCGGGCGCTTCTCGCCGTTTCGTGGCAGCTTCGGACATACGGGGCAATTCCTCTGGAATCGACACGACGCTCCAGCGAATAGCCGTTCCCTCGTTCTGGAATTCCATTGCGGTAAACACGTGCGTTCCCAGCGGCTCCTCCGGATTTTCGATCTTGACCGGGACATCAAACAACGGCGTGAAGCCCTGACGCACGAACAGCTTGCTCAACTTACGACTGACGAAGATGGAGATCGGGACGATCTTTTTAGGCACGCTTGCAGCGGGAGCCGAGCCCGGCTCCTGGAGACTGGCGGCTTCTGGAGTCTCGGCGCTTGACACCAGTGATCCCTGCGTTGCCGCGGCTGCACCGATGCTCTTGGTTGCGACGGTGGCACTCTGGAATTCGGACGAACCGGACGCGGCTTTCGGTTGAAAAAGATGCGGATTGGTTATCTCGACCGGCTGGACATCACCATGCGCAATGATCACGCGCGTGCCGCGCTTCGTGAGATGCCAGAGTCGAACGGCAAAATCATTTTTCAAACGGATGCAGCCGTGTGACGCTGGATGCCCGGGCACGACACCGGCGTGCAACGCTATCCCTGACCAGGTGATGCGTTGCATGTAGGGCATGGGGGCGGCGCTATAAATATTTGAACGGTGCCATCGTTCTTTGCTGATGACGCTGAACACGCCGAGGGGAGTCGGATGCCCCTCCATTCCCGTGGACACCGAAGAGCGTGCAATCAGGGCCCCGTTGTCAAACAGCGAGACCCGTTGGTCTGCGAGCGAGATGATGATCTGGAGCGGGCCCTTCGGAAGGGGCTCGGGCCGAACGCTCTTGGCCGTTTCAGAGTTTGTCTGCCGGTGGTGGTGCTTGTCTTTGTACGGAGCGTATTGGCTTCGCCAGAACGTGTGTTGGGGTCCAAACAGAAATTGAGCGTGTGCGATCCCCGCAGGGAGCATGAAAATGGCGAGTACAGCGGTTGTTATCGCGCGCTGCATTGCTGGTAATTCCTTAACGAGCATCGCCCGGTCCCGTAGGCGCGATTCCATCGTTTCGAGACGATGCGCGAAGCCGAAGCCTGATGCGTCATCCTGACAGCGCACCAAGCCTCTCCTCCAAATCTGGTCGCAGTGGGTCGAAAATTGGACCGTACTCACAATTACCGTGGGAGTTGCCGCTGAGACGGGCGCGATTGCTTGCGATCGACGCGTTGCAATCGGGCAACACGTTTCGGAAAAATTGACGAGCGGCCGTTTGCGCCATTGCGCGACCCACATTGAACCCAAGAATGAGCCTCTTCGCATGCTTGGCTTTTCTACACGGCTCCGGTGGAGCCTATGGGGGCGACGGCATCATGAACCCGCGGCGATTTGCGATAGTGGCGCCGACGTTTTGCGGAACGGTCGTTCTCGCGGGGTGGATCGCTGGCTGGCTGGCTGGCTTGGGTCCGGCCGGCACCGAGAACGCCCGCGCAGTGACCATCCAGGACCGCGCAGCATCTCTCGCCGCCACCGCGATGCTCGCGGATGAACCGCAGGCAATCGCAATGGGCAACACCGGACCCGCGAACGCCGCTGTTGCTAGCGCCGAAGTGGCGACGGCCGCTGAGCCCGCGGCGGGGACGGCCACCGACACGACGGCGGCCTCGGATAAATCGGAATCGATCGTCGTGGCCGCGTTGCACGATTCGTCACAAACGCTGTCGGCCGATTTACCGCCTGCGCAGGACTCGGTGGACTTGGGCCACCACGATGTCGCCCAGCTGGCGCCGACCACGTGCGGTGCATCCGGCGGTGCCTCCAGCACGGGGCCGCAGGATTTCCGGTATCTCATTTGTTATGTCTGGTCCGAACTGCCGCCTGCCGAGAAGCCGGCGGCGATCGTCTTGCGTTCGTTCAAGGACATCCCGGTCGGAACGCCGGTGGAAGAGATCAAGCGCGCGTCCGACGCTTTCGGTCTGGATTTCACTTTCATGAAGGCCGTGGCCAAGGTCGAGTCCGGTTTCGATCCCAAGCAGCGCACCGGGTCATATATCGGGCTGTTCCAGCTGAGCAAATACGAGTTCAGAAAATTCGGCTCCGGAGACATTCTTAGCCCCCGCGATAATGCCGTTGCGGCAGCCTACAAGGTCATCACGGAAGGCATTCTATTCCAGTGGGTGACGCACAGGAAGCCGGACTTGAACGATCTTTACCTGATCCATCAGCAGGGCTGGGAAGGCGCCGCGGAGCACCTCAGCCAACCCAATCGCATCGCCTGGAAATCGATGTGCGCCACCGGCGAAGGCAGGGAGAAGGGCGAAAAATGGTGCAGGCGCGCGATCTGGGGCAATACGCTTCCGGCCGTCAAAGAGGCGTGGAAATCCGTGGAGAAGCTGACGTCGGAGGCGTTCGTCGGAATGTGGCGCGAGCGGGTTGCTCATTTCCAATCGAAATACATGGGCACCGCGACCGCCGACGCCGAGCGGGCGCAGGCACCAGTGAACTCCCGTTGAGTGGTTAGCAGGAGTTGCCGCACCCGCGGGCGAGCGGGCCTTCCGTCGCTGGTCGCGCGGATGCGCTTTACATTGTTGCCTGATCAGTCATTCGCGCCGACATCGGTAAAAAGGAACCCCGCCGGCGTCTTGGTAAAGACGAAGATGACCTCGCCGCAGAAGACGAAGTAAGTGTCATTGTTCTCTTGATCGCGGTCGTAGACGGCCTTGCCGCGCTGGATACACGCGCGGTTTTTCGCCGTGAACGAGGTCGGATAGGTCTTGGCGCGAAATTGCGCGGCGTCACGAATTGCGCTGTCGTTCATGAACGGCAATCGTGTCATACCGGCGACGGCGGCGGAATCGTTTGTCCTCAGCGCCGCGCGAAACCTCTCGATGAAGGCATCGAATTCCTTCTGCAAGGCAGGAGAAGCGACGGCTTTCTTCGCTTGTACAACGGCTGGAGCAAGGTTCACGAAAGCGGTTGCGAGCATAATTCTCAGCAAAAATCCCAAGGGTCGGCTCCGTCCATCGACTAATCAAGGCCCTCCGACCGATCCAAATCCATGGTGTTCTGTTGCGTCAAGGGCTTTCTGGCGCGCCAGCGCAGCGTAGCCCGCGCCCAGGCGTGGACCAACAGCATTTGCTTGGCGCCCACTGCTGCTTTTCAACCCTTAGCCGATCTCCAGGCTGGCGCCGAGCTTGTCCGCTCGTGACGGCGTAGCCGAGCAAAGCCCTCAGGGATTCTAAGAAAATGACCCACGGTGCAAGTCTGCAGGGCATCTGTTGCGGGTCTCTGCAAGCGTCCTCGTCAATAACAATTGCGATCTACGCTGGCTTGAGAATCTATTCGGCAACTCGCGACAGCTCCCCAAGTAGCTTCAACGCATCATCCAGCACCTCGTGAAGCTGCCTTCGTTCAGCGGCCGCATCACGCGTGAATGCGCCGTGCGTTTGCGCATTCTGATTTCCTTTCGGCGCGCCTGATCTCCGTGCGCCGCCGTGCATGCGCCAGCGAGACTTGCCGTGCACGGCGGGTGAGAAGACAGCTATTTTGATCTCGCTCCAATGCGAGCAACGCAAGGATCAGCGCGCGGGCACCGCCCGCGTCGTTGGTGGCGCGGTCCCCATCAGCGTCCCGTCCCGATCAGCTTTTCGGTGGCGTTACACGATCGGGCGGCCCGTGCGCAAGTGGCGCGCCGACAGACCATCGTTGCAGATGGCGAACGGTCAGATCACGGCGTGGAACATCATATACAGCAGGCCGGCGATCAGCATGGCCGCGGGCAATGTCAGAACCCATGCCAACACGATGTTCCTGATCGTGCCCGTCTGCAGCCCCGAGCCGTTGGCCGCCATGGTGCCGGCGACGCCGCTTGACAAGATATGCGTGGTCGACACCGGCATGCCGTAAAACTCAGCGCCGAGGATGGTGCCGGCGGCCACCAGCTCGGCCGAAGCACCTTGCGCGTAGGTCAGGTGCTGCTTGCCGATGCGCTCACCGACCGTCACGACGATCCGCCGCCAGCCGACCATGGTGCCGAGGCCAAGCGCGATCGCGACCGAGACCTTGACCCAGGTGGGAATGAAGCGCGTGCCGTCTTCCAGGCTGGTGCGATAGTTCTTCAGGATCGCGGCATCGCCCGGCTCGAGCTTGGCGCCCGCCTCGGGCAGCAGACGGATGGCGTCGGCCGCCAGGTACATGTCGTTGCGCATATTGGCCGTCGCCGCCGCCGGAACCCGGCTGATCGATCCGTAGCTCTTCACGCCATTGGCGACCTCGTCGGACAGGCTTGCGAGCGCTGCGAACACGTCCGGCCGGTTCAGGTTCCGGGTCTTGAGCGCGGTCCCGATCAGGCCGCGTGCATCGTTCGGACTGACCTGCTGAGCGCCTTGTGCATGCGCCGCGAACACCCACTTCGCCTTGCTGGTGATGTCGACGAACGCCGGCGTGCTCGAATCCGGCATGGTCCGGTTCAGAGCGTAGGCGGTCGGCGCCACGCCGATCAGGATCAGCATGATGAGGCCCATGCCCTTCTGCCCGTCATTGCCGCCATGCGCAAAGGACACGCCGGTGCAGGTCAGGATCACGATGCCGCGGATCCACCACGGCGTCTTGCCCTTCGGCTCCTGGTACAGCTTCGGCACCGGAACGACGGCCTTCAGCAACAGCAGCAGCAAGGCCGACAACGCGAAGCCGACCACCGGACTGAACAGCAGCGCCTTGCCCACGCTCATGGCCTGGGTCCAGTCGACCCCCGACGTGGCCTGCCCGGCGGGGGCGAGAAGCTCGTTGGTAAGCCCGACGCCCATGATCGATCCGATCAGACAGTGCGACGAGCTGTTCGGGATGCCCATCGACCAGGTCGCGAGATTCCAGATGATTGCCGCGATCAGCAGGGCGAAGATCATGGCGTAGCCGGCGGCGCTGCCGACCTGGAGGATCAGGTCGACCGGCAACAGCGTGATCACGCTGTAGGCCACCGCGCCGGTGGAAACGAGCACGCCGAGAAAGTTGAACACGCCCGACCAGATCACCGCGGTCAGCGGCGGCAGGCTGTGGGTGTAGATGACGGTCGCGACTGCATTGGCGGTGTCATGGAAGCCGTTCACGAATTCGAAGCCGAGTGCGATCATGAGGGCGACGCCCAGCAGCAGCAGCGCACTGATCGCGAGTGGCTCGCCGACGCTTTGCGTATCGGTGAAGATGCCGTAGGCGGCATAGCCGATGCCGCTGACGAGGAAGAGCAGGAAGACCGCCACCATGCTGACATGGGGTTTCTTGTGGAGGTCGGGTTTGGCGGCGGCTTGCGCGGCCGGACGTGCATCGTTGAGTGCGAGATCGGACATGGGGATTGCTCGGCGGTCAGTCTGTCAGCGATGATCCCGGCGGATCAGGAAATCCATGGGAGCCTCAGCTCAGCCGCTGGGCACGGCGCGCAGCCGGCGCAACCGGTGCAGCTCCTTTGCCGCGTCCTTCATCAGGCCATCGGCGGCCTCGCGTTCCTGGCCGACGATGACCCCCGATGTGAAAGCCTGGGCGCGGCGGTGTGCAGGCGGCGCCGCCAGCGCAGCCTCGGTCGCCAGTTTGCGGTGTGTCATGAAGTCGTTCAGCGATCCCAGGGCCGATTGAATCTGCTTCAGCCGGCCGGAAAGAGCTGCAAGCTCCCTCTGGCCGCGATCGCCGTAAAGGCTGCTGAAGAAGTCGGTTGCATAGCGAATCTTCTTGATCTTGATCCGCAGCTTGTGGCGTTGCACCGGATCGAGATCATTCAGTCGCTTGCCTTGCTTTCGCGCCTTCCTGATGCGCCGATCCAGCACCTCCGCGGCGTAGGCGGCGATCGAGCGGTCGTCATCGACGCGAGGCCGTCCGGCTTCGGTCCACTCGATCGTATCGATCAGCAGGCGGCGGTAACGCGCCGCCGCGACCGCGTCGCGGGCGCGCTTGAAAGCCGCCATCCTTTGCCTTGAGAACCTCTCGCGGATCGCCCGTGCGCCGCGTGCCGGGACGCCGTGCCTGGTGATCGGCTGTATGCTCTCCTTCAGAAACACGTCGATTTCACGCGCAGGCGCCAGTTCGTCGGTGAGCCATTTCAGCTCGGCCTTGATCCGCGCCGTGCTTGCTCGCGGCAGGATGTCGCCGAACAGCGAAATCGCCGCGCGCAGGCGCCGCAGCCCGACGCGCATCTGATGAACGCCCTCGGCATCGAGGTCACGCACCGGATCGGCGTTCGCCGTGATGTGACGCAGCGTCGAATGCGCGATCACGCGGAATGCCTCGTGCGGCGATTGCTCGGGAATGAGCTCGATCGCCTCGGCATGTTGCGCGCCGCCGCCGCTGTTCGCGACGAGCTGGTAACCGCGCTCGGCCTTGGAGCGCAGATCAAGCTCGGCCCCCGTTCGGCGTTCGAGATGGCGCGCGAGGCGGAACAGGTCCGCGACATGTCCGGATTTGAGTTCCAGCTCCAGTTCGGCAACGGGCCGTGACCGCCGCCCGGCGCTGATGCGGCCCCGGTCGACGGCGAGTTCGATCTGGCTCTTTCGTACGCGGCGGGCCTGCGCCATCCGACGGATGTCGGTCTGGAATACCGGCTTCAGCTTGCGGGGAAGTTTCCCCGTAGCAAGGCGCCGGAGCGGTGTATGGCTGGTCTTGGCAAGATCGGGATTTGCGCCGGAGACCTCGTGCTCCCATTCTCCGCGCCTTATGCCGCCCGCGCTGCCTGCTTTGACGGTTTGCACGTAGCGGTCCTCGATCTTGCGAACGCGTAGCGTTAGGCCGTGGCGCCTCAGCTTGTGCCTGTTCGTATCGTAGTAGGTCGACACCAGCGTCTGCTCGGATTTGTCGCGGCGCTGGCCCGCAGCGCCGCTCCGCAAAATCGACGACAGTTTGTGCGGTGAAATCCGGAATTTCAGTTCCGTTTCTGCATTCATGGCTGGATCTTTCCGTTGCCCATTCAAAGTGGCGCACCCGCGGGAAGTTCCGATGCTGCGAGCATTTCAAAGCGGCTGGCGATTAGGGGCGCCGCAAGTCATGGAAACTTCACGGAACCCGGCGCCAGCGTGCTCGATTGAGGAGCAGCACCACGATTGAAGGAGGCAGCCTTGAGGCGAACGAACGCAATTGCGATCCTGATCATCGTGCTCATCCTCGCTGGCGGTGCTGCTGCGCTTTATCGTCTGGATACCGGCGAAGGAACCCGTACCAGTCGCGCGGATTCGGCAAGGACGGCGTCGGATTGAGCCGGGCGGATCCTGCCGAGAGCCAGGCTTGCTGCAGCGATTGACCGGAGAGCAAATACGTCGATGTCCAGAACCGCGATCACCGTTCGAGACCTCACGGCCGGGGTGCTTGCCATTGTCCATGCGCATCCAGACTGCGAGCTCGTGAAGGAGATCGCGATCACGCCGGTTGAGATCACCGGCGTGGGAAGGACTTGGCACGCGAATCTCGTCGACAGCGGCGGCGCCGATGTGCAGCGCGCGGCCAGCGTCTTGAGGCAGGCGAGAGACGATCTCGAGCCGATGTTTGAATTGGTTGACGAACCGCCACCGAAGGACGAGCCATGAAAAAGCCCGCGATCCATCCAGATGACTTCCCGGTTGAGACCAGCAAGACGACCGTCAAGACCAACAAGGGCGAACCGCTTGCGGACGCCGAAAGCGAGCCGGTGGCGGAGGAGATCGCCGACCGTCTCAACGAGCATGCCTACCGCGAGGAGCACGATCGATGGTCGCCGTGACCTCCGGATATCCACGGTCGCGATCGACGCTACGCGCAACAGCCGTTCGCTGTCATTCCGCCGACGGACTGGCGCGGCTTAGTTCGCGAAGCAGTTCGCCTGCCTGATCCAGCAGCGTCCGAACGTTGTTCCGCTCCGCGACCGCTTCCCCCGTGAACATCCCATGCTTCCGCGCATTGCGGTTGCCGGGCGGCGCGCCTGTCCTTGCGGCGCCGCCATGCATGCGACATCGACTCTTGCCGCGCACCGCCGGCGCGCAACAGGGGGTACCACTACGAGCCCTTGCGCCGCAGCGGCGGCTCGCTTGCATCGGGCTGGTGTTGCGAACGTGATCGCTGCTCATGCGATGGCGCCGTCCTCTACGTCAACGTTCGGCTCCGCGACGATCATGCTGGCGTGTTGCGTGACGTTGCCTACGATCGCCCTGCCGCCGTCCTGCACCGACAAATTCCGGACCGTGATCGCGCGCTCGCCATTGTTGCGGTGGCGGCTCAGTGCCTCGATCTGGCTTGCGAAGGTGCGGGCCAGCCGGGTCAGCGCGCGTGTGAGGCTCTCCTGCTGCGGGATGTCATCGGTGAGGGCGAGGCGGCAGGCGGAGCGCATCGCTGCGGCGTGAACGGACACCATCTGCACTGCGAGCATGGCCTCGATCGAGTCCTTCGGCGCGATATTCTTCACCAGCGAGATCAGGAAGGCGAGGTTGGCTTCATCGGGCTTGCGCCCGATCACGCTGGCCTTCACCAATTGGCTGAGCAGACCATGCAGCGCGTCGCGGTCGGCGGCGCCGAGCGCATCGGCCAGCAGCCGTTCGCCGGCTTGCGGGTCGGCATGAAGGATCGCAATCCCCCGCTTGTAGAGCTTGATCCGCGGGCTCGCGGCGGGGCCGCTGCGATCGTTTGCCGCAACCGGCAGCGTGCTGTGGCGTTTCGCAGATGTCGTCATGTGCTGTGTCCTTGCCCGAGCGGGCTCATTGCGCGCGACATCGATCGCTCGGCTCGCGCGCCTGTGGGATTTTCAGGATGTTGATGAAGGGCTTACGCGCAATCGCCGCGAGGCGCCCCGTGGACGGGCGGCGTGGACGCTGACGATTGTTGCGATGATGGCATTCTGCCGGTGTTTTGCCCGACGAGTCAAACGAAGATTGCGAAGCGCGCAATCCTCGTTCGTACAAATCCTCGTTCGTGCAAGTCCTTGTTCTTGCAGGTGCCGGCTACTGTGCATGGGGTTGTTTTCGCGTTTTTTGTTTCGAAGCGGCTCCAACCTGCCGCGCGACGGAATGCCGGCCTGCAAACGCGATTGCGAAATCCGGCACGGCCGCTCATCATGATTCGCGAATCCGCCGCGTCATGACAAAGCGGCGCGATTCGTCTGGGGAGAGAACGAATGCAACGAACGCTTCGCCTGCTGGCGATCGTCGCCGGATTGTGCGCCCCGACGGGGGCCCTTGCGCAAAAATATCCGGTGCGGCCGGTCAAGATCATGGTCGGCTTCAGCGCGGGCGGCCCGGTCGACGTCGTCGCGCGCATCGTCGCCGATCGGCTGAGCAACAAGCTCGGGCAAGCCTTCGTGGTCGAGAACCGCGCCGGCGCCAACGGCATGATCGCAGCCGAAGGCTTCGCCCGTGCAGAAGGCGACGGCTACACGATGCTGGCCTGCAACTCATCCACGATCACGCTCAACAAGACGCTGTTCAGGGATATCCGCTACGACCCGGAAAAAGACTTCGCGCCGCTCACCACCGTCGTGTCGGCGCCGCTCGTGCTCGTGGTCAACCCGGAGAATCCCAAGACGGCCAACATCAACACCGTCGCTGATCTCGTCGCCGCGGCAAAGGCTGCGCCCGGCGCGCTGGCCTACGGCTCGGGCGGCAACGGCAACCTTGCCCATCTCGCCATGGAGCTGCTCAGCCAGAAAGCCGGCGTCAGGATGATCCACGTGCCTTATCGCGGTGGTGCGGCGTCCGAGGTCGGCATCCTCGCGCAGGAGGTCCTGGCGGTGTTCGATCCCTTGTCCGCCGTGCCGCTGGTGAAGGCCGGCAAGCTGCGCGCGCTCGCGGTGTCCTCAGCCGAGCGGCTGCCGGCGCTGCCGGATGTGCCGACCGTCGCGGAAGCCGGCTATCCCGGTTTCGACATCTCGTTCTGGGTCGGCTTCTTCATGCCGAAGGCAACGCCCGCGCCGACGCTCGACATGCTGCACCGGGAGATCGTCGCCGCCGCCAACGATCCCGTGTTACGTGAGCGGCTGGAGACGCAGGGCGTCGTCAGCGTGCTCAGTCCGGCCGAGTATGCCGCCAAGATCGCGAAGGAGACCAAGGAGCTTGCCGAAGTCGTGGCGGCGGCAAACATCAAGGCGGAGTAGGGCGTCTGCTTGGCGTGATGCCGACCACCTCAGCCAGCCGCTCGAGCAGCGGGCGCTGTCCCGCGTTGATCTTCTCGTGCGCTGCTTCGAGCGTGAACCATTCGGCACGATCGACCTCCGGGAAGGTCTGACGTTTGCCGCTGCGCGGCGGCCATTCCATCTCGAAACTGTTGCTGCGAATGCTGCGCAAATCGATGTCGAACTCGGCTGCGAACGCGGTGACGATCTTGCCGCCGCGCTGCTTGACCTGACCAAGCGAAGTCAGCGGCGTGGACAGCTCAAGTCCAAGCTCCTCGGCAAACTCCCGTCGCGCCGCGATGTCTGCGTCTTCTTCGTCCGCATACTCGCCCTTCGGGATCGACCAGGCACCGAGGTCCTTGTTGCGCCAGAACGGTCCTCCGGGATGAACGAGGAGAACCTCGATTCCCCGGCGCTTCCGATAGGCAATGATCCCGGCGCTTTTCGATGGCATCGCAGGTTCCCTGCAGGCGGCGCATTCGCCCGGGAAAAAGTGGAACAGACGGTTTTAGCGCAGGTTAATAGCCAACGCTTTGACCGAACAAGGGAGTGAACCATGATCCGCCTGTTGGCAACGACAGCCTTAGGGCTGGTGCTGGCGAACGCCGCCTTTGCGCAATCGCCAAGCACGAACACCAAATCCGAGCAGACGCCGCAATCCCAGTCGAATTCCGCAGCTCCGTCCAACACGTCGCCCTCTGGCGCGGCACAAACGCAACAGACCACGTCGCAGCCGCAGCAATCATCAACGCCGGGAGCATCGACACAGAATACCCAGGCGACCACTCCGTCTTCCGGGTCGGCCAATTCCCCGTCCGGGACCAACGCTACCAATAGCGCGGACACGTCCTCCCGGCCGCCCAGCGGTACGGCAAACTCGAACGCGGCCGGCAACCAGCCCGCCTCGCAGCAGAGCGCCAATCCGCCGGCGGCGAACGCGAACCAGACGCAGGATCGCTCCAATCCTCCGTCGAACAATACCAATCAGGCACAGCAGGCGCCCGGTGCATCTGGAACCAACCAGGCCCAGCAATCGCCAAACGCGCCGAGCAGCAATCAGGCGCAGGGCGAGCGGACCGGCGCCAATTCACAGACCGCCGCCCGCACTAACGTCAACCTCGACAAGCAGCAGGAGACCAAGATCAGCGCGTCCATCTCCCATCTCAACGTGCGGCCGCTGACCAGCGTCAATTTCTCGCTCAACGTCGGCACGGTGGTGCCGCGCGATGTCCAGCTGTCGACGCTGCCGCCCGACGTGGTCGAGATCGTGCCGCAATATCGCGGCTACAGCTTTGCGCTGGTGAAGGATGAGATCGTGGTGGTCGATCCGGCGACATACAAGATCGTGACGGTGCTGCCTTACTCGGGACAATCCACCGCGACAACGACGACCACGCGCGAGCGCAGCGCCAGCAAGTTTTCGGATCGCGATCGCGAAGTGATCCGCAAGCATGCGAAGACCCGCACCGAGGGACGGAGCGAACGACAGACCACCGGCAGCACTGCGCGGTCCGAAATCCATGTTGGTGACCGCGTTCCCGAGAGTGTCGAGGTCGAGGAATTCCCGAGCAGCGTCTACCGGGACGCCCCCGACCTGCGCGAATACCGCTACATTCACCGCGATACACGGACCTATGTCGTCGAGCCCAGCGAACGCCGCATCATCGAGGAGATCGACTAGTTCGCGGACCACCGGAAGCCGCTCCATCGAGCGGCTTCCGGATTTCGCATCAGCCCGAAGATCGTTCGCGCGCTGCAAAACGGATGGCGCGGGCCTTCGCGCTCTTTCCCGCCGCGCGCGCGGCGATCATGTTGCGTGCCTTGCCGTGGGTGCTCTTCCGGATCAGGGACGCGAGCCGCTTGCGTGCGCGGCTGGCCGTCAATCGCGCCGCCAGTTGCTCCGCCTTGCGAATGATGGTCGTGACCGAGGGCGTCAGGTTCACCGGAACCCAGGCGACGTCTTTCGTCTTGGACAGGCTGCCGATGCCCTCGCAGGGAGCTTCGCGCGGCAGGTCGATCCGGATCGCGAGGGCTTCCGCGCGCTCGGTCCAGTCCTCGGCCCTGGTGCCGGTGATGATGCGGACATAGTCGCGTGTCTCACGCGGCAGCTCGCTCTCTTTGGCAAGCCATTTCTGGATCCGGCCGGGGCCTGCGTTGTAGGCGGCTGCGGCAAGTCCGAGATTGCCGAAATCGTCGCGTAGCTTGCGCAGGAATTTGGCCGACGCCGGCAGCGCCTTCATCGCATCGAACGGATCATCCAGCCCGACCTCCGCTGCCGTTTGCGGCATGAACTGTGCGACGCCTTGCGCGCCGGCCTGGCTGACCTCGTTCGACTTGAAGCGGCTCTCCTGCCAGATCAAACGTGCGAAGAACGGCACCGGAATGCCGCTGGCTTCGGCCGCTCCGCGAAGCGCGTGGCAGAAGCGCTCCGTCGGCGAAACCGGCGCCTGCGCGACGGGTTCGACCGTATCCGGCGGCTCGGGTATCTCCTCATAGGCCGCACGCGCATTGGCGAGCTCAAGCGCCTGCACGCTTGCGAGGAACAGTTCGACCACCGGAACAAGTGGCGAGGCCTGAGTGTTTTGAAGAACGGTGTGATCGAAGGCTGACGTTTGGCGGGACACCGACGGATCGAAGTCGCACATCAGAATCATGAACGCGGCGCAAGCCGCGACGACAAATCGCATTTGCTGGAGCAACCTCGAACTGTGGGTGAACGGCCAGCGGTGCGCCGGCGATAAGGAGTTCTTAACCGTGCGATTGCGGCAAAGCTGCGGTCTCACCGGTTCCGCCGGTGTTACTACGGTGTTCCCGCCGGGAAAACTCTTGTCTCCGCGAATTTGCTGTCTCCGCGAATTTGCGGGCATGGCGAATTGGGACGAGCGAGATGATGCAATGGATGCTTGGCGCGGTGATTTCGCTGTCGGTGATCTCTGCGGCGCTTGCAGGCAACCTCGATGCAGCAGCGGTGAACGACGCTGCGCGTCCCGCAAAGCAAATTGCTGCCGATAAGCTCAACGCATCGATCGTGAAGCTTGAGATTTTGCTCGACCGTGCGCGGTTCTCGCCGGGGGAGATCGACGGCAAGCTCGGGGAGAACGCGCAGAAGGCGCTGAAGGCATTCGCCGAGCAGAACGGCGTTGCATCCGACAAAACGATCGCACCGGAGCTTTGGGATAAGTTGAACGCCGCGAGCGAAGGCCCGGTCCTGATCGAATACAAGATCACGGATGCGGATGTGAAGGGGCCGTTTCTGAAGGAGCTGCCCGGCAAGCTTGATGACATGAAGCCGCTGAAGGCGCTGAGCTACACCAGTCCGCTCGAAGGGCTTGCCGAGAAATTCCACATGAGCGCAGATCTGCTCAGGGCGCTCAACCCGGACAAGGCCTTCGACAAGGCCGGAGTGACCATCGTCGTTGCAAACGTTCCGGCGCGGCGAGAGCTGCCGCACATCGCGCGGCTCGACATCGACAAGAAGAACGGCACGCTGAAAGCATTCGACGAGGGCGGCACCCTCATCGCATTCTATCCTGCGTCAATCGGAAGTCCGGATCGTCCGACGCCGAGCGGTACGCTCAAGGTCACCAGCGCCCACGAGAATCCGGTCTATCACTACAACCCCGACTACAAGTTCAGAAGCGTCAAATCGAAAAAGCCGTTCGATGTTCAGCCGGGCCCGAACAATCCGGTAGGAGCATACTGGATCGGCTTGTCCGCGCAGGGTTACGGCATCCACGGAACGGCGGAGCCCGACAGGGTCAGCAAGTCGGCGTCGCATGGCTGCGTCAGGCTGACCAATTGGGACGTGCGCGCGCTGGGCGAGCACGTCAAGCGCGGCACACCGGTGGTCTTCCTGGATGCGCCGACGGACTCCTCGTCCGAGCAGCGGCGGAAGTCCGTCGGCAGGCGCGCCTCGAACTAGTCTTTGGGAAAGTCCTTGCGCATCGCGATCTCGGCGGCATCGCCGGGCGATAGCACGGTCTGGTCGAACGCTGCTTGCGGCCTCGTCATGATGTCGTAAAGCGAGATGCCTTTGATCGGCTTGCCCATGAGCTCGCGGACGCAGTCGGCGAGCGTGCCGTCGTAGACGAGATAGGGCGGACCTCGATCCTTCTGCCTCTCGCCTTTCAGCGACGGCCACTTCTTCAGTTCGGCCGGCGCGTCATAGGCGATCGGCGATTTCTCTTTGAACATGCGCTTGGCCCCTGAAGGCGCGGGTAGCCCAGAAGCCTAGGACGGCCCGGTAAAACGCTTGTTAAAGAATTAGTTCAAATCAGCCGGCAACAAAGGCGAGCAGAGTGCCGTTCGCCTTGGCCGGCGGCACGCAGATCGCAGACCCGCTGCGCACCGCTGCCGAACCAAGCGCCTTCTCGGTGGCCGCGAGATCGCCGCTCACGAGCACCAGGGCAGCGCCTCCGCGTTCGGAAAGACCCGCGAGCGGCACGCCGGGATAGCGTTTGCCGAGCTGCTCCAGCGTCAAGTAAACGAAATCGGCCCGATCGCCACCGGAGGCCACGGTCACAGCGTCGTCGGTTTCATTCTTCGGCTCGCGGTCGATCAGCCGCCCCAGATGCGCGGCTTCCTTCGCGGGTTCGGGCGCTGCGATCAATGTCTGCTTGATCCGCTTGGCCGCATTGGCGTGCTTCATCAGCGCGGGAATCCACACCGTCTCGCGCGTCTTGTGCTGGCAGGCGAAAATGCGCACGCCGCCGGGCGCTTCCGCGGTCGGCCACATAAAGGTGCGGAATTTCGCTGCCGAGATCGTGCCGTCAGGCAGCGTCACGGGCCGTTCGAAATCGGTCGGGCCGATCGGCTCCAGGCCGCGTGCGCGGATTTCCTCTGCGCCGGCGGTGGAATCGACCGCGGTGAAGGCGATGCGCTCGATGCCTTCGCCGCGCTTGTCGAGGAAGGCACGCGCCGGCGCGTTGTGCTCGGTCGCCGCGAGCACGCCGAGCAGCTCCATATAATCCGGGTCGAACATGATGGTGTAGTTGCCGGTGCCCATATGTGCGCTGTGAGTGCCGCGCGGCGAGATGGTGAAGCCGAGCTGCCGGTAATTCTCGGCGGCCTTGTCGAGGTCCTGAACCATGACCACGGCGTGGTCGATACCGATGACGTTCTTGAGAGCCACTGTTCTTCCCCGGATGCAAACTGACTGGACCGCCGTTGACGGCCACAAATCCTGTCTACGCCGGATAGGCGGTCAAGTCATTTTCAAATCGGCGGGACATGCGGAAATTTCATTCCGCGAAAGGCGATATCGACGCGCAATGGTGTCAGCGCGCCTGCTCGAGATAGGCGGCGAGGATGGCGCGCTCCTCGCTGGTCATTTCGGTGATGTTGCCCGGCGGCATGGCATTGGACCAGGCGGCGACGCGGCCGATCAAGCGGATGTTGCGATGGATGTGCTCGGGCGCGTCGAGCAAGATGCCCTTCGGCGCGGTGACGATGCCGGCCCAGACCGGCTCGGCGGCGTGGCACATGCTGCAGCGGGACATCACGATCTCCTCGACATTGGCCACCGTGACCGGCGCCGACAGCGCGCTTGTCTTGACCTCGCGCGGGCCGGCCGCGGAGAGGAAGAGGATCGCGATCACGCCCGCCGCTGCGATGCCCCACACCCACCACGGCGATTTGCGCCCGGCATGCCCCTCGTTGAAGAAGTGCCGGATCACGGGGCCGAGCGCCAGGATGATGGCAACGATGATCCAGTTGAAGCGCGTGGCATAGAGCAGGGGATAGTGGTTGCTGATCATCAGCACGACGACAGGCAGCGTTAGATAGTTGTTGTGAACCGAGCGCTCCTTGCTTGACTTGCCGAGCTTCGGATCGGGCGCCTGTCCCGCGAGCAGGGCGGCTACGATCTTCTTCTGGTTCGGGATGATCAGCGTGAAGACGTTGGCGACCATGATGGTGCCGATGATCGCCCCGATCTGGTTGAATGCGCCGCGCCCGCTCAGCACGTGGGTGAAAGCATAGGTCAATGCGACCAGGAACAGATAGCCGCCGATGGCGAAGGGCAGTTCGCGTTGCGCGAGCCCGGTGCGGCAGGCGCCTTCATAGAGCAGCCATGCCAGCGCGAGGCTGCAGAGGCTGAACAGGCCGGCCTGGAATGGCGTGAGGTCGAGGATTGACTTGTCGACCAGGAACAAATCGGCCTCGAGATAATACACCACAACCATCAGCGCGAAGCCGGACAGCCAGGTGGTGTAGGCCTCCCATTTGAACCAGGTCAGCTCGTCCGGCATCTGGGCAGGCGCGACCAGATATTTCATGATCCGGTAGAAGCCGCCGCCATGGACTTGCCAGGCCTCGCCTTGCACGCCGTCGGGGAGATCGCGCCGGGGCCTAAGGCTGAGGTCGAGGGCGATGAAATAGAAGGAACTGCCGATCCAGGCGATCGCGGCGACCACGTGCAGCCAGCGGAGCAGCAGGCTCGCCCATTCCGATATGATGGATCCCCACATGATCACCCCAACAGATGCAGCCCCAATGCCGCAGCCTTGATGACCGCAACCGGCGGCCCCGCCCTTACAATGTGTCGCACCGATCAGCCGCATTTTCCAGTACGATGGGCTGCGGCTGATGCACATCGTGCGGGCATGAGCTGACGTGGGATTCGGCAGGCATTTGGCCTGTCGCAGAACGTTTGCGCGTCGATCGGCGTTGGTGCGCCAGACGTGACGGCCGGGAGGAAACGATTTGAGGAACAGGATTTCGTTCGTAGCGATGTCCGCCGGGTGGCTGGTCGCGGTCGCGAGCTGCGCCCAGGCGGAGCCGGTGCTGCAGGGCAAGGATGCCTACGGCGATTGGCAGGCCGACAAGCCTGGCACGGTCAGGTTGATCCGGCCGCAGGATCTGGTCAGGCCCGGCGCCACGCGGTCGGTTGCGAGCTCGTCGCGCGTGGTGCCGCGCCCGCCGGAGGGGGCGCTTCAGGTGCCGGCCGGCTTCAAGATCGAGCTGTTCGCCGAAGGGCTGCGCGCCCCGCGCATCGTGCGCGTGGCGCCGAACGGCGATGTCTTCGTCGCTGAGACGCGCGCGGGCAACATCCGCGTGTTGCGCGCCGGCGAAGGCGGCAAGGCCGCGACCAACGAGGTGTTCGCCAGTGGGCTGCGGCAGCCGTTCGGCATCGCCTTCTTCCCAAACGGCGACAATCCGCAGTGGGTCTACGTCGCCAACACCGACAGCATCGTCCGCTTTCCCTATCAGGCCGGTGATCTCAAGGCGCGTGGCAAGGCGGAGACGATCGTGGCAAGCCTGCCCCACGACGGCGGTCATTCCACCCGCGACATCGTCTTTACGCCCGACAACAAGCGCATGCTGGTGTCGGTCGGCTCGCTCAGCAACGTCGCCGAGGGCATGGGCACGCCGCCGGGCGGATTGGATGTGTGGTCGAAAACCCATCCGCTTGGTGCGGCGTGGGCGAGCGAGACCGAGCGCGCCGCCGTGCTGGCCTTCAATCCTGATGGCAAGGAGCGGAAGATCTACGCCACTGGTATCCGCAACTGCGTCGGACTCGCGGTCCAGCCACAGACCGGGCTGCCGTGGTGCTCGACCAACGAACGCGACGGGCTCGGCGACGATCTCGTGCCTGACTATGTGACCAGCGTGAAGGAAGGCGCGTTCTACGGCTGGCCGTGGTTCTATATCGGCGGCAACGAAGACCCGCGCCATGCCGGCGCGCGGCCGGACCTCAAGGACAAGGTGACGATACCCGATGTGCTGGTGCAACCGCACTCGGCCTCGCTCGGCATGACCTTTTATCAGGGCACGCAGTTTCCATCCGAATACCAGGGCGATGCTTTCGCGGCCGAGCACGGCTCCTGGAACCGGTCGAAGCGCACCGGCTACAAGGTGATCCGCATCCGGATGAAGGACGGCAAGCCGACCGGCGAGTACGAGGATTTCGTCACGGGATTCGTGGTGAGCGACACCGAGGTGTGGGGGCGGCCGGTCGGTGTTGCTGTGGCGAAGGATGGATCGCTGCTGGTGTCGGAGGATGGCAACGGGACAATCTGGCGGGTGACAAGCGTGCGCTGAGCCGCGGTGGAGGTGTACCCTCGCCCCTTGCGGGAAGAGGGTGGCTCGCCGCATAGCGGCGAGACGAGTGAGGGGTTCTATCCGCGAACTCCTTGTGCATGTGCGGAGAGAACCCCTCATCCGGCGCTTCGCGCCACCTTCTCCCGCAAGGGGAGAAGGAAGAGGCACTGCGCTTGCGGCGCCTACCCCCGTCTCACACTCGCCCCGCCATCCACCGGCAATGTCACGCCCGTGATGAAATTGGCCTCGTCCGACGCCAGGAACAGCGCGGCATTCGCGACGTCCCACCCCGTGCCCATCTTCCTGCGCAGCGGCACCTTGCTGTCGCGCTCGGCTTCGACTTCGGCGCGGGTCTTGTGCCATTCGCGGGCGCGGGTGTCGACGGCCATCGGCGTGTTCATCAGGCCCGGCAGGATGACGTTGGCGCGGATGCCGTGTTCCGCGTTCTGGTAGGCGAGCTGTTCGGTGAAGGCGATCATCGCCGACTTCGTCGCCTTGTAGGCGACATAGGGATAGGTGGTGATCGCCGCCATCGAGGAGATGTTGATAATCGCGCCGCTTCCTTGCGCGCGCATGATCGGGACCACCTCTTTCGCCGCCCAAATGCAGCTCTTCAGATTGATCGCGACGATACGGTCGAAGGCTTCCTCGGTGATCTGAAGCAACTCGGCGTCGCCGCCGGACAGGCTGACGCCGACGTTGTTGTGCAGCACGTCGATCCGGCCCCAGCGCGCCTGCGCGTCCGCGACCATCGCCTCGATGTCGGCGATCTTGGTCACGTCGGCCTTGAACGCCGCGGCGGTGCCATGCTTCGCGGCGATCATGGCGGCGGTTTCCTGTGCCGATTCCAGATGATGATCGACGCACAGCACCTTGGCGCCCTCGCGCGCGAAGGTCAGTGCGGTGGCGCGGCCGTTGCCCATGCCTTCGCCGGGGCTCTGGCCGGCGCCGACGATAATCGCAACCTTGTCCTTCACGCGCATGTCAGTTCACTCCCGGGATCGGGTACTGCTGGAGTACCTCTTTGTAATATGGCTCGTTGTCGATCTTCATGGTGGCGAGCACGCGCACCACGCCGCAATAGAAGGCGATGGTCAGCACGAGGTCGACCATGTGCTCGTCCGAGAGATGCTGCCTGATCTCGGTAAAGGTTGCGTCCGACATCGCGAGCTCGCGTACCATCTCGCGGGCACCTTTCAGGATCGCCTTCGCCTGTGGCTCGAGCGTCGAGGGTTTGCCGTCGGTCTCAGCCATCAGGCCGGCGATGTCATCGTCGGTGACGCCGAACTCCTTGCCGATCTTCACGTGGTGAGTGAACTCGTATTCCGATTTCTCCATCCAGCCGACCTGGAGGATCGCAAGCTCCCGCAGGCGCGGGTCGAGCTTGCTCTTGAAGCGAATGTATCCGCCGATGCCGTTGAAGGCGCGCGCCATCTCCGGCGAGTTGACCAACAGCTTGTGCAAATTGGTGTTGCGCTTGAGCATGTCGCGATATTCGGGCGCGACCTGGTCGGCCTCGAGATAGGGCAGGCGGGCCATCCCTGTGTTTCCTTCCTTGCTAGTGTTCTTGTGACTCGCGTTCGGGCGCTTGCAGCGTCACCCCGCCGTCCACCAGCAGCACCTGTCCGGTGATATAGCGCGCAAAATTGCTGAGCAGGAATTTGACGGCGTGGCCGACGTCCCAGCCGGTGCCTTCCGTTTTCAGCAAAGACGCCTTGGCCCGCTGAGCGCGCGCCTGTTCGCTCATGCCGCGGCCATAGACCATCGGCGTGTACATCGGCCCGGGGCAGATGCAGTTGACGCGGATGTTGTCGCGGCCGTGATCGACCGCCATCGCGCGGGTGAGACCGATGATGGCGGCCTTCGATGTCGTGTAGCTCGTGAGCCCGCGCGGCCGCAGCGCCGAGATCGACGAGATGTTGACGATCGCGCCGCCCCGCGCGGTCTTGATCATCGCAGGGATAGCGTGTTTGGAGAGCAGGAACATGCTCTCGACATTGACCTGCATGACGCGGCGATACTGCTCGGGCGCTTCGTCCACCACGCTGCCGCGGCTGCCGATGCCCACATTGTTGTCGAGGAAATCGAGCCGGCCCCAATGGTCAAGCGTGGCTTCGACCAGCGTCCTGCAATCGCTCTCGCTGGTGACGTCACCGCCATGCGCCGCGGCCGTGCCGCCTTCGGCTGCGATCATCTCGACGGTTCGTTCAGCGAGCTTGAGCTCGCGATCGGCCACCAGAACTTTGGCGCCGGCGCGGGCCAGCAGAATTGCGGCCGCGCGGCCGTTGCCAATGCCGTCGCCCGCAGCGCCGCCGCCGGTGACCAGCGCCACCTTGCCGGCGAGACCGGGATCGTCCTCGAGCCCCTGCATGTCGTTCATCCCGAATATTTTCGTGCACTCTAGCAATCGCCCCGAGCGGAGAGAAGGGCCGGGCTCCAGCTTTCATGTCATTGACATCGCATGGAATTGCATGCCGCCGCGCGAGAAGGGCGAACGATCGACCTGCCCCGTTAGGAACCGACCTCACACGATCGCGTTTGCTGCCGGAACCGTTCCCACGTTAGGCTCTGTCCCGGGGCTTCCCAACCGCCAGTGGCTTGCCGATGAATCTGCTCGATCCACAAGGGCCTGTGGCTGCGGCCAACAGCACCATCCTGGTCGATTCCGTCTTCATCATGCTCGCGATCGTGGTGCCGACCATTTTCGCGATCCTGGCTTTTGCATTCTGGTTTCGCGCCTCGAATCCGAAAGCAAAATTTCAGCCGGACTTCGTCTATTCCGGGCGGGTGGAAATGGTGGTGTGGGCGATCCCCGCGCTCACCGTGATCCTGCTCGGCGGCGTCGCCTGGATCGGCTCGCATCAGCTCGATCCCGCAGCACCCGTGCCTGGCACCGGCAGCCCGGTCCGCATTCAGGCCGTCTCGCTCGACTGGAAATGGTTGTTCATCTATCCGGACCAGCGCATCGCCACCGTCAACACCCTGACGGTGCCGGCGGGCGCCGAACTGAATTTCCAGCTGACGTCGTCAAGCGTGATGAACACGTTCTTCATCCCGCAGCTCGGCAGCATGATCTACACCATGAACGGAATGGTGACGAAGCTGAACCTGCGCGCCGACAACGAGGGCAAGCTGCAGGGCCTGTCGGCGCATTTCTCCGGCGACGGGTTTCCGGACATGATGTTCGACGTCAACGTGATCTCGCCGCTCGCCTTTCCGGATTGGGTGGCGACCACGGCGAAAAGCGATGCCGTCCTCAATGAGGACAGCTACAAGAAGCTGATGCAGCAGGGCGTCGAGAAGGGCAGGCCGACCTACCGGCTCGACGATCCCCGGCTGTTCGACCTGATCGCGACCCAGCACATTCCGCCGGGGCCGGGCCCAGAGCTCGCATCCGAAGCAGGCCGGTCGCAAAGTGGAGGCCATGATGCTCGGTAAGCTCGATTGGTCGGCCATTCCGTTCGATCAGCCGATCCCCCTGATCGCTGGCGCGGTGGTGTTGGTCGGGATTCTCGCGGTGCTGGCCTGGGTCGTGGTGAAGGGGCATCTGCCCTATCTCTGGCACGAGTGGATCACCAGCGTCGATCACAAGCGAATCGGCGTGATGTACATCCTGCTGGCCTCGGTGATGCTGCTGCGCGGCGGCAGCGACGCCATCATGATGCGGATTCAGCAGGCTGTCGCGTACCAGTCGCAGGGCTATCTGCCGCCGGAGCACTACAACCAGATATTCTCCGCGCACGGCACCATCATGATCTTCTTCGTGGCGATGCCGTTCGTCATCGGGCTGATGAATCTCATCGTGCCGCTCCAGCTTGGCGTGCGGGATGTCGCTTTCCCGACGCTCAATTCGGTCGGCTTCTGGCTGACAGCGACCGGTGCGCTGCTGGTCAATCTCTCGCTCGTGATTGGCGAGTTCGCCCGCACCGGCTGGCTCGCGTTTCCACCGCTGTCGGAGCTGTCCTACTCGCCGGGCGTCGGTGTCGACTATTACGCGTGGTCGCTGCAGATATCCGGCGTCGGCACGCTGGTGGCCGGTATCAATCTCGTGACGACGGTGCTGAAGCTGCGCACCAAAGGCATGAACTATCTGCGCATGCCGATGTTTTGCTGGACCACGTTGGCCTCGAATCTTCTCATCGTCGCGGCCTTCCCGATTTTGACCGCCACCCTCGCGATGCTGCTGCTCGACCGCTATCTCGGCTTCCACTTCTTCACCAACGAGGCCGGCGGCAATGTCATGATGTTCATGAACCTGATCTGGGCCTGGGGACATCCCGAGGTCTATATCCTGGTGTTGCCGGCCTTCGGCATCTTCTCCGAGGTGGTTTCGACCTTCTCCGGCAAGGCGCTGTTCGGCTATCGTTCGATGGTGCTGGCGACCATGGCGATCTGCGTCATCTCCTTCATGGTCTGGCTGCATCACTTCTTCACGATGGGCGCGGGCCCCGACGTCAACGCCATCTTCGGCATCGCCAGCATGATCATCGCGATACCGACCGGGGTGAAGATCTACAACTGGCTGTTCACGATGTATGGCGGCCGCATCCGCTTCGAGACGCCGATGCTGTGGTCGATAGGCTTCATGGTCACCTTCATTATCGGCGGATTGACGGGCGTGCTGGTCGCGGTGCCGCCGGCCGATTTCATCCTCCACAACAGCATGTTCCTGGTCGCGCACTTCCACAACGTCATCATCGGCGGCGTGCTGTTCGGCGCTTTCGCCGGCTTCGAATACTGGTTTCCGAAGGCGTTCGGCTTTCGCCTCAACGACCGCTGGGGCAAGCTCGCGTTCTGGTTCACTTTCCTCGGCTTCTATGTCACCTTCATCCCGCTCTACGTCGCCGGCATGCTGGGCATGACGCGGCGCATGCAGCACTATGACGTCGCGGCGTGGCGGCCCTGGATGCTGGTTGCAGCCGTTGGCATGGCCGTGCTGACGATCGGCGTGATCTGCCAGATCATGCAGCTCGTGGTCAGCATCCGCAACCGCGAGGCCCTGCGCGACCACACTGGCGATCCCTGGGACGGCCGCTCGCTGGAATGGGCGACGTCGTCGCCGCCGCCGGTCTTCAACTTCGCTTTCAATCCCGATGTGCGCGGCGAGGATGCCTATTGGGATCTGAAGGCCCATGCCAAGCAGCAATCGCTCCAGCATGATGCGCCCGAGTATCATGACATCGAGATGCCCAGGAACTCGCCGACCGGGTTCGTCTGCGCGTTCTTCGCCACGGTCATGGGCTTTGCGCTGATCTGGCACATCTGGTGGATGGTGATTTTGGGCGGTATCGGAGCGTTCGCGACCTTCGTCGTGTTCGCCTGGCGCGACCATGACGAATACGTCATTCCGGCCGAGGAAGTCGCAGCGATAGACCGCGTCAATCTCGAGGAGCGGCGCAGTCTTGTCAGCATGGCGGGGACAGTCTGATGTCAATGACCGCGACCGCCGGCCGTGCGCACGCCGATCCCCACCACATCGGGCTCGTCATCGAGCATCCCGGCCCGGCGCCGAAGCGCATCGTGACCGCCTATGGCTTCTGGGTCTTCCTGCTCTCCGACATCGTGATGTTCTCCTGCTTTTTCGCGGCCTATGCGGTGCTGGCCGACCAGACCGCCGGCGGCCCGAAGGGTTCGGAGATATTCGAGCAGCGAAACGTCGCGATCGAGACGGTCTGCCTGCTGCTGTCGAGCTTCACCTGTGGCATGGCAAGTATCGCGGCCGATGTGCGCAACCGGCTCTGGTTCTATCTCGGGATGGCCGTGACGTGTTTGCTCGGCCTCATCTTTCTGGTCATCGAGTTTCGCGAGTTCGCCGATCTCGTCGCGCGAGGCTATGGCCCATCGCGCAGCGCGTTCCTGACTGCGTTTTTCTCCCTGGTCGGCTGCCACGGCCTCCACGTCTCGGCCGGCATATTGTGGCTCCTCACCATGATGGCCCAGGTCTTCGCAAAGGGTTTTCGTGCCGACGTGCTGCGCCGGATGATGTGCTTTGCGTTGTTCTGGCATGCACTCGACATTGTCTGGGTCGGGGTCTTCTCCGTCGTCTATTTGCTTGGGAGTGGCGTATGAGCGATCAGGCACATATGCGGACCGAACACGACCTCGCGCCGGGCGAGGAAGAGCAACACAGTGTCGGCACCAGGATTCTCGGCTATGTGGTCGGTCTCGTGCTTGCGCTGCTGCTGACGGCGACCTCGTTCTTCATCGCCGGCACGGATCTGGTCTGGCAGCCTTCCATTCCCGTCGCGCTGATCGTGCTGGCGATCGCGCAAATGGGCGTGCACCTTGTGTTCTTCCTGCACATCACCACCGGCCCCGATAACACCAACAACGTGCTGGCGCTCGCCTTCGGGCTGCTGGTCGTGTTCCTGGTGGTCGGTGGCACCGTCTGGATCATGGCGCATCTGAATGCGAACATGCCAGCCATGGATCAGATCATGCCAATGCGCCGCTAGCGCATTATGCAAAAAAGAAGAGCCGCTTGTTGTGACAAGCGGCCCAAGTCTAGGGAGGAAACGCCCGAGCAAAGCAATCGGGCCAGAGCCGGATTGCCGCCAAGGAAACGCTCGCGCAAAGCGCTCGCGTACGCTTACAAATGCAGAAACTCTCGATGGAGTTCAATTCCGGATGAATACTGTCTCCGGCTTGCGCTCACGGCTGCGTGATGAGCTTCGTCATTTCGGCCGTCGGCAATTGTAGGCCTTGCGGAAGCCCGCAGCCTGGGCGTCGTCTTCCGAGCAGAACCAGCGATCCGGCTTGGTGGTCGCGGGGTAGCTCGGGCAGCCCCGTAAATGGTAGATGCCGATATTGCCGGTCACGCGCGCGCGCACCGCAAGCTTGCCCTTGATGCCACAGCTCGGCGGCATCGTCAGATCCTCGGGAAATAACGCCGCGCGAATCTCCTTGTCGCGGTCGGCGCGGCAGGCGGCGCCCAGCAGCGCGCCATCCTTCTTGCCGGTGCGGAATTCTTGCGGTGCGACAAAACAGCCCTTCCAAATTCCGGCCGAGGTCGATTTTGCGTCGGCCGCGGCCGACTTGACGTTCGCCTTGACCGGCTCGCGGGCAATGGCATAGCCGAGCTTGACCAGCTGCTCGTTCAAGCTGGTCTTGTCGCCTTCGGCCGTGCAGATCGCGCGGTGCCGCTTGCCGAAACTCTTTTCCGGTCCGACATCGTCGCAACGCACCGATCGCTTGCCAATCAGCTTGGCGAGCTGATCTCGGGCCTCGATGCCGCAGGTCCAGGGATCGGCGTGATCGTCGATGCAGACCTGGTCCAGCTCGGGCGCGTCGACGCCGTCGAGACGATAGGTGACGTCGCCGAGCTGGATGGCGTTGCCGTCGCGGACCGTCGCTGCGGCGGTCAGCGCGGAGGCGGGGCCGGTGGTGCCCAGAAATCCGGACAGGGCGAGAAAGGAAACGAACGCAAAAGCGCGGGCGCTGGCAAAGGAGTTTCGGAAGGACATAAGGTCTCGCTATCGATGGCTCGTGCGCCTTGTTCCTAGCATCCGGATGTGGCGATACCAATGGTCTGCGCCCCGCGAAGTGCGACATTCCGGCCTCGTGGCTTTACTCGGCCGTAGCTCTGATCCTATCGTTCGCCGGCCTTGCAGAGCGGAGGCCGAATCGCCCGGGAAGCGGCGAAGGGAGGAAAATTTCGCGATGAAAGACCCCGTGGACGTCCTGATCATCGGCGCCGGCGCTTCAGGCGCGGCGGTGGCGTGGTCACTGGCCGAGACCAAGATGCACATTCTCTGCCTGGAGCAGGGCGGCTGGATGAACCCGGCGGAATATCCCAGCACGGGCCGGGACTGGGAGGCCAAGTTCTACGGCGAGTGGTCGTCCAGCCCCAACGTCCGCGGTCGGCCCGAGGACTATCCGATCAACGACGACAATTCGCCGATCAAGGTCGTCAACTACAATGCGGTCGGTGGCTCGACGGTGATGTACACCGCGCACTGGCCGCGGTTGCATCCCTCCGATTTCAAGGTGAGGACGCTCGACGGCGTCGCCGACGACTGGCCGATCGACTACGACGCGCTGACCCCGTTCTTTGAAGAGAACGACCGGATGATGGGCACGTCCGGCCTGTCGGGCGACCCGCTCTCGCCGCTGACGCATCCGCCGATGCCGCAACAGCCGATGGGGTTATCCGGTGCGATCATCGGCAAGGCCATGAACAAGCTCGGCTGGCACTGGTGGCCCTCGGACACGACGGTCGCGACCATGGACTACGAGGGCCGCGCGCGCTGCATCAATCTCGGCCATTGCACGCCGGCCTGCGCGCAGGGCGCAAAATCCTCGACCGACATCACTTATTGGCCGCACGCGGTCCGCGCCGGCGTCGAGCTGCGTACGCACTGCCGGGTGCGCGAGATCACCACCGATGAGAGCGGCATGGCCACCGGCGTGGTCTATTACGACAAGGACGGTGCCGAGCAGTTCCAGCCGGCGCATGTCGTCATCATCGCCTGCAACGGCGTCGGCACGCCGCGACTGCTGCTGAACTCGGCGTCGAACCGCTTTCCGAACGGGCTTGCCAATTCCTCCGGCCTCGTCGGCAAGAACCTGATGTTCCACCCCTATGCGCAGATCTACGGCTATGTGAAGGAGCCGACCGATAGCAACCGCGCACCGCCGACCTGCCTGTGGAGCAAGGAATGGTATGACACGGACCTCTCGCGCGGGTTCGTGCGCGGCTATGGCGTTCAGTTCGTGCGCGGCGCCGGGCCGGTGTTCGAGGCTGTCGTCAGCGAGCAGAAGGGCATTCTGCCGTGGGGCGCCGATCACCACCGCGTCTTCCGCAAGCTCAACGGCCACCGGCTCGGCTTTTCCGCGATCTGCGAGGACCTGCCGGAGGAGCATAACCAGGTTACGCTCGATCCGGTCTTAAAGGACGGCCACGGCATTCCCGCCCCGAAGATCAATTACACGATCAGCGAGAACAGCCGGAAGATGATGGAGCATGCGCTGGCGCACGGCCGCGAGATTCTCGAAACCGCGGGGGCGAGCGACATCTGCGTCAACTCGCCGATCCCGTGGGGCGGCTGGCACCTGCTCGGCACGGCACGCATGGGCACCGACCCCGAACGCTCCGTCGTCAACGAATGGGGCCGCACGCACGACGTGAAGAACCTCTTCATCGTCGACGGCAGCATCTTCGTCACCTCGGGCGGCGTGAATCCAACGTCCACCATTCAGGCCCTCGCGCTCTACATCGCCGACCAGATGAAGCAGCGCCTCGCCAATTTGTTCGATTGAGAAAGATGATGTTCAAACCTGACCGCGCGCTCGATGCACCTCTCCCGCTTGCGGGAGAGGTCGGCACAAAGGGCCGGGTGAGGGTTCTCTCCTCTGCGGGAGTCTCTCTGCGGAGAGACCCTCTCCCCGACCCGCCCCCGCAAGCGGGGGAGGGAGCGCACCGTCACCGCAGCTGTAGAGTTCTGACGAGAGGACACAATGCCTGATCAATTCTCCCTCTCGCCGCGGCAGCGCGACGACCTCCGCGCTATCGCCGCGATGATCGTTCCCGCCAGCGACGAGTACAAGGTGCCGGGCGCCGACGACCCCGCGATCCAGGCCGACATGCTGGCGACGCTCGGACGTGACGCCAAATTGGTGGTGGCGGCGCTGGACTATCTGGCGCGGCTCGCGGGCCAGCCGTTGACTGAGCTCGATGCGGCGAAGCGCGACGCGGTGGCGCAGGAGTTTCGCAGTTCCGGCGGTGCGGCTGCGGCCACGCTCGTCCGCGTGGTGCTGCAATGCTACTACCGCGACGATCGGGTGCTGCGCTCGCTCGGTCTCGAACTGCGCGCACCTTTTCCCAAGGGCTACGTGCTCCCTGACGGCGACTGGTCGCTGCTCGATCCGGTCAAGGCAAGGGCAGGCACGCTGCGGCGAGTGCCCTAGCCACCTGGGCAGTCCAGCCTTGCGCCCCGGACGGGTCCCTTGCGCCTGACGGAGCAGGCCACCATCTGTGTGAGCCTCAAGGACTCCCATCATGCTGGATTTCACCTCAGATATCGTCGATGGCGCCGCGTCATCGCGAACGGAAGCGGCCGCTCCGGTCGATGACCGGGCCCTGCTGGACGCCTACTCAAATGCTGTGATCGACGTGACCGACCGCGTCGGTCCGGCCGTCGTGCGCGTCGAGACCGGGCCTAAGGTGCCGAACGGCCGCGAGCGCGGCGGGCTCGGCTCGGGCATCGTGATCTCGCCGGACGGGCTCGTGCTCACCAATAGCCACGTGGTCGGCTCGTCGAAGGAGATCCGGCTACGCGACGTTGAGGGCCATGTCGGCGACGCCCGGGTGCTCGGCGTCGATCCCGACACTGATCTTGCGTTGCTTCGCGCCAACGGTGTGCGGGACTTGCCCTATGCGGCGCTCGGCAACTCCAAGACCTTGCGGCGCGGCCAGCTCGTCATCGCGATCGGCAATCCGCTCGGCTTTGAATCGACCGTCACTGCCGGCGTGGTCTCGGCGCTCGGGCGCTCGATCCGCTCGGTCAGTGGCCGCACCATCGAGGACGTGATCCAGACCGATGCTGCGCTCAATCCCGGAAATTCGGGCGGGCCGCTGGTGTCGTCGAATGCCGAGGTGATCGGCATCAACACCGCGATCATCAATGGCGCGCAAGGGATCTGCTTTGCGGTCGCCAGCAACACCGCGCAGTTCGTGCTGTCGGAGATCATCCGCCACGGCTATGTCCGTCGCGCCTATATCGGCGTGGCCGGCCAGACCGCGCCGATCCCGCGGCGGCACGCGGTGCTGGCCGGCGTCGAGAACAAAATGGGCGCGCTGCTGGCGCAGATCGAGCCGGACGGGCCGGCGGCGAAGGCGGGCCTGTTGTCCGGCGATGTCGTGATCGGCCTCGACGGCGTCGAGATCAACGGCGTGGACGATCTGATCCGTGTGCTCGACCGCGACCGGATCGGCCGGCGGCTGGCTATGGACGTGCTGCGGCTCGGCCGTCTGCGGGCGATCGAGATCGACCCGGTCGAGCGCAAGCCGGCCCGCTAGCGTGCGGGCGCCGAAGCGAGGTATGACGGTGTCATGCCTCGCTTCGGGAACCCCGCCGCATGATGCCGGCACATGAGACCTACGACGTCATCGTCGTCGGCGCCGGCGCCGGTGGCATGACGGCTGCGGCCGTCGCCGCCGCTGAGGGCCTGCGCGTGCTAGTGATCGAGAAGACCGCTTTCGCCGGCGGCACCACCGCTTGGTCCGACGGCATGATCTGGATTCCCGCCAATGCCAAAATGAAAGAGGCGGGGCTCTCCGATAGCGTCACAGACGCCGTGCAATATTTGTCGAACACGGTGCCCGAGCCCGCCAATGCGGGTCTCCGCGCCGCTTTCCTCGCGCGCGGACCGGAGGCGGTCGCCTATCTCGAAGCCAACACGCAAGTGCGGCTCCAGCCGGTGAAAGCCTGTCCGGACTATTATCTGGAGCGGCTGGGCGCGACCGCGGGCGGGCGCGTGCTCGAGCCGGTCGTCTTCGACGGCACGCGGCTGGGCGCGCATTTCGCGCGGCTGCGCGCACCGCTGCCGGAGTTCACGCGATTCGGCGGGATGATGGTCAACCGCCTCGACATCCCGCATCTGCGCCGGGCCGGAAGATCGCTGCGCTCGACTGTTCGCGCGATGCGGCTGGTTTCGGAGTATGCGTGGCAGCGGCTGCGGAGCTCGCGCGGCACGACGCTGCATCTCGGCAATGCGCTCGCCGCACGACTGTATGCCTCGCTGCTGGCGCGGCAGGTCGAGATTCTCTTCAGTGCGGACGTCGAGGATTTGTCGATGCAGGGCGAGCGCGTCGGCGGTGTAATTATCCGTCATGGCGCGCGCGATCGCCTGATCGCCGCGCGGCGCGGTGTGGTGCTCGCGACCGGCGGCTTTTCGCACGACGCGACCTTGCGAAAACACTTCTTCCCACCCGCGGCCGGATTCATCTCGGCGACCCACACGTCCGCTACTGGCGACGGGCTCCGCCTTGCGACTGCAACCGGCGCCGCGCTCAATACGGATGCGACGAGCCCGGCCTATTGGGTGCCGGCCTCGCTGCTCCGGCGCGCCGATGGGAGCCGAGGCGTTTTCCCGCACATTGTGACCGACCGCGCCAAGCCCGGCGTGATCGCGGTCAATGCAGCCGGCCGGCGCTTCGTCAACGAGGCGCTGTCGTACCACGAGTTCGTGCTCGCCATGCTGCGCGATGGCAATGGCGACCCGGACCGGCCGTTCTATCTGATCTGCGACCGTCCGTTCCTGTGGAGCTACGGCCTAGGCCGTATCAGGCCGTTCACGCGCAATATCAGGCGCTATGCGGCGGGCGGCGAGTTAATCGAGGCCGCTGATATCGCGCAGCTCGCAGCGAGGATCGGCATCAAGCCGTCGACACTCGCGGCGACGATCGCAAATTACAATTCCGATGCGAAGGACGGCCGAGATCCGGAATTCGGTCGCGGCAGCACCATCTATCAGCGATATCTCGGCGATATCAGCCATAAGCCGAACCCCTGCGTCGCGCCCATCCTCTGCGCGCCGTTCTTTGCGATGCGCATCTATCCAGCCGATCTCGGCACGGCGATCGGCATGAAGGTCGATGCCCAGGCCCGCGTGTTGCGCGAGGATGGCACGCCGGTTGCGGGCCTCTACGCCTGCGGCAACGACATGGGCTCGATCATGAACGGCAATTGCCCCGGGCCGGGCATCACGCTCGGGCCGGCGCTGACATTCGGCTACATCGCGGGAAGGCATCTGGCGGAGGGGAGTGTGGCCGGGGCGAGTGCGGCCACAGCGTTGGTCTAGCCTTTACCACCGCTGTCATGCCCCGCGAAGGCGGGGCATCCAGTACGCCGCAGCCCATCGACTAATCACAACCGGCTCGGAGTACTGGATCGCCC
>NZ_VSST01000085.1 GCF_019402665.1 Bradyrhizobium canariense | reverse complement strand
TCTGCCTGACGTCTGAGAAGATCATCGCTAAGCTTCGCGCCGCAGGCTACTCGCAGATCCAAGGAGGTGCCGACCGGAAAGATCAAGACCTACAAGGCCGTCAAGGAAAGCACCGCGCGCTCGCTAATCGTCGACAGCACCGGCCACATCGCAGAGGTGGCGAGATAGCTAGACGGGCAGACGAAGCCAAACGTCTTTACTGGACAGCGTGCCGGTTGGCGTCGCAATCTCCATATCGACGACGCGAAACGAGCCATGACTTTCGTAAACGTAGCGAAGGTGCCAGACCGGACCGAGTTCCGGCGAAAGGGCGAAGTCGTCCAACGCACGTGCGATGTTGTGAACGGCATCGCGTCGCCCGATCGGTGCGGAGAACATCGTCTCTATCAGCGCGGCCAGGCTCATGCCGCCGACCAGCATGGCTCGTGCAGCTTCGTCGCCGTGAGAAAGCCGGAGGGCGGTCATGATGACCGCAATAGCGTCGGGGTTCTTCAGAGTCACAGCAGGTTCGCCTCGCCAGCAAAAACATAATGCCGGATGCCGCCCTTTTCATGCAAGCGACAACGAGCCGACGCCAACATATCTCAAGCGACAAACATGCCCACCGCGAGCCGCGCTTGCGGAATGCGGGCGCCGCCTTCAGGGTCTAGTCGTGTGGGTCATTTCCCTTCGGCTCCTGCAAGAATTTTGGCATGTGTCCACGCGCTTCACGATCACGCGGGGCCGGGCGTTCGGACGGGTCGCGGCCGAGTTTGGACTGCAGCTCGACGAGGTCGGTGAAGACGTCGGCCTGGCGACGCAGCTCGTCGGCGATCATCGGCGGCTGGCTGGCGATCGTGGAAATCACGGTGACCCGCACGCCGCGGCGCTGAACGGCCCCGACCAGGGAGCGGAAGTCGCCGTCGCCCGAGAACAGCACCATCTGGTCGATGTGCTCGGCGAGCTCCATCGCGTTCTCGGCGAGCTCGATGTCCATGTTGCCCTTGACCTTGCGGCGGCCGAAGGCGTCGATGAACTCCTTGGTCGCCTTGGTGACGACGGTGTAGCCGTTGTAGTCGAGCCAGTCGATCAGCGGCCGGATCGAGGAGTACTCCTGATCCTCGATGATGGCGGTGTAGTAGAACGCCCTCAGCAGCGTCCCGCGGCTCTGAAACTCCTTGAGCAGACGCTTGTAATCGATGTCGAAGCCCAGAGTTTTCGCCGTCGCGTAGAGATTGGCTCCATCGATGAAGAGCGCGATCTTGTCGGTAGAGGAAGGTGACATTCAGTTCACGCTTTTCGGTGAAACAGCGCAGAGTGAGCTGGAAGCATTGCGAGACGGCGACACGGATATGTCGGTCGCATTCTACCTGGATCGCTAGTGAATACTTAGCCTCAACTATTTTCAAATGATACCAGGGCTCGAAACCCCGACATGAGCCGAAAGTTGGTTGGTCGGATCTGTAACGTCTCCTGTCCAACATGACATCGCCGAGTACAAGAAGGCATTAAAGAGTAAGTATGCTGCCGGTGAATATGCTCCAAGCCAGATAAATACGTTGCAAAAGCGTCTGGAAGCCACAAACTCGCTGCAACCCGGTAAAGGGTCGCGGCGACACAACTCGGATGGCGGGCCCATTCGCCGATAGGACCGAATCCGGACGCAAGAGTTGCCTTGAATCCTCAGCCCTGCGCCGAGTTTAAGCCTGCCGGCGGGTTGTTTTTGACTGTGCGCGATTGAGCGCGTTCACTCCATGGCGTGGATGGAGACTAACGTGATCACTTGGCTGCTAGTCATCATCATCGCGGTCAGCATTGCAATCCTGATCGCCCACGCGATTGACGCCATACGTTCCTGAGGCCCAGCGAGCGGCGAGATGCTTAGAGATATCTTGCCAAGGCAACCGTCGGTTCTGTGATCGTGGGACGTCGGACACGGCAGACATGTCGCCTTAGAAGCAGCCCCATTCCAGCGATTTGAGCATGCGCCCAAGCGCTGGGTTGCTCACATCACGCGGACAGACGGCCAGAACATCCTCATGGTTCTGACAGCGTCTGAGCGCCGCCGCTTCGGGCAGTCGAAGCGACTAACGCGCCTCCGACTCTGACTTCGAAATGACGATCGTCATCTACGAGATGCTGGTTCAAGAGGAAAATAGCCGACAGGTGGCGGCCCCGCTTACAGGGCGTTTGCCTTTGGTTTTGATCGCCTCAACATCAGCTCTAGCAACCTACAGGTTGGCTGTGCGCACGATCAGCAGCGGCCGCGGTGGCCAGCGTAGCGGTGCGTCCGCCGGGTGGGACACGTGATAAAGCTTCCGAAAAATCACAGATATCGAGTAAACCTCGAGCCTAGCCGTCCAACTTCTCGACGCAGGTGAAGTGGACACCACCAAGACGCGGCAAACAGGCCAGCGCAAAGTGCTCCGCAGTGCGTGCAACGCGCGAATAGATCAAAGGGATTTAGCGGCCGGTGTATGCCGTTCGTATGTCACTTTGTGCCGTGACTTTTGTATGTCATTGCCAACATAGACATTCGAGACAATAAGTTCAGCGTCGCACTTTGCCTGGTTTGCCTGAGTTGCTGTTTGCCTGAAGCGACATGCCCCGTTCCTTCAGGAGTGCAAATCCCGTGGCCCGCAAGCAGACCGCAACAGCAAGTGCATCTTTTTCCCCTCGCGAATACACACTATGGCGCGATAGACCGCTATCGCAGCTCAAGATCGCAGCTGAGATCGCCGGCGTGTCGCCAGCGACTCTGTACCGCTTCGCAGATGAGGGCAAGCTGAAGCTGCGGGAGTTTGGAGGCCGCACGCTGGTCTCTACCGAAAGCCTCGTCGCGCTGCTCGATACGGCGAAGGATTGGACCCCGCGAAAGCGCGGCGAAGAAGCGCGGGCTGCTCGTAAGACGGCGGCTCGTTCGGCTCTAACGGCTTAGACGGGCATCTTTACCGTGAAGACGTTGCACAGCGCCAACCCGCGCCCATTGAAGCTTGTCATTTCGAAGCACCAGTCAGCTCCGGTCACCGGCCCAGCGCTGGCCGCCATTAGAGCGACGGTTGATCTAAACTCGGCAGACATGGGCCGGCTTCGCGCCGCTTTTCGAACAGATTGCTCAACAGCTCGACAGCGCCATAGCAGAGCCGAACCTCGATCGCTACTTCGCAGCCGACGGCACACAGATCGTTGTCGCCATCAGTGATCTTAGATGGCGCGGCGCCACGTTGTTTGTGGCCTACGCAGGTGACGAAATCGAACCGATGGCGGTCGGCGCGCAGTCCTTCATCGCTGCCTCAATTGCGGACCTCGAGCGCGCCGGCGAACCCGCGACGTTGAAGGATTGTCTCGTTACGATTTGGTCAGAATGGGGCCGGAGCGCGCGCAAGCGTATGCGAAGCGGCGCGGCTGCGCTTGGCGCCTCGCCGGATGTTCAGGTCGGAAGTCTTTTGGCCTGCTTCCCGCATGTTCGGCGCGAGCTGAGCGAAATCGCAAGCAAGGGCGCGGCCGTGCCGCCGCTGGTGGTGGGACTCAGTTCGCCAGCCGGTTCTAACCTAGGAAGTGGAAGCTGCGCGCCGCCGCCTGCTCGCTGCCGAAAGGGTCGCTTTCTTCCGGCCCTGTAGCCGGTCGTGCGTAGAGTGAGGCGCAGATGAATTTTGTTCCCAAGACGCCGACGCCCTCAACCTTCCGAGACCTTTGGAATGGGGTTTCGCAGGCTGGTACCGGTGATCCCGCCGAACGCCGAGATCAGCGAAACGTCTTCGCTCTTCAACCGCATCGGCACCAGCCAGGACGCCCGCGGCAAGGTGCCAGGCGTCAGAGGGCAGGACGGGAAGTGGCATTCCTTCGATTGGACAAAGCATGAGGCCGACGAGACCGATCTTCGCCGGTGGGCCGCAATGGGGCAGGAATAGGCGTCAAGCTGGGCGAGGGTCTGCATCTGATTGATGCGGACGCACTCGACAAAGCTCACGCGGCGCTGATTCAGCAGGCACTCGTAAAGCACATCGGCGTCACCCCTTGTCGAATTGGAAATTTTCCAAAGGTCGGCTATCTGTGCCGCGTGTCGGAGCCGATCAAATACTGCCGGATAGAGTTCGGCCCGCTCACCGAGAAGAATCAGCCGCGCGGCCGAGTCGAGATCCTGTCAGACGGTCGCTTTGCGGTCTTTCACGGCATCCACCCCAAAACTCAGTTGCCTTACGTTTGGCCGTTTGCGCTAAAGCCATTTGCCGAACTGCCGATCGCCACGCCAGCACAGATTGTGGCGCTGCTCGAGGAATTGCGATCGATCCTACCGGCCGCGAAACCGATCGTGACAGAAGGCGCAGTGACCCAGGTCAGCCAGGCATCATTGCGCGGTGACCCGGACGCAGTTCGGCGCGCCGTTGAAGCAACGCACAACACGTCTAAAGCCTTCCCGACACGCGAGTCCTGGGGTGGACGCGGGAGTCCACTAGGACCTCCGTGATCGCGTTTCGAAGGCCGTCGTGGTCGAGGATGCGGATCAGTGCGTCGACCGTGGCCGTGGCATCGCGCTGATGCGTCAAGTAGTCGGCCAGCGCGATCATGGCCTCATCATAGCTCTGCTCAATCTGCTCAGCCGGGTTCAGACGCACCATCACAGGTCCTCCCGCAAACCCTTGAAGGGCGGATGCCGGACCTTGCCCTCGGCCGACTTGCCTCGATACTCGACCTGATGTCTTCGCCAATGAAGATCCCCGAGATCAAGACCACGCTTGCGTCCATGCCGTGCGAAGACGGCGAAGAATCGTCCGTGGAGGAAAACGAAACGCAGTTCGAATTTGGCGCCGAGCTGCGGCTGACCTTGCCCCGCGGGTTTAATCCGGTTTGAAGTTCGTTCTGGCCCACGACAAGGACCAGAGCATGAAGCGCAGCCGCTTTTCGGAAGAGCAGATCATCGGGATCTTGAAGGAGCATGAGGCCGGCGTGTCGGTCGCCGATCTGTGCCTCAAGCATGGCCTCAGCGACGCCAGCGTCTACAAATGGAAGGCCAAGTTCGGCCATGAACGTTGTCGAGGGAAAGATTGCCCTGCTGACGCGAGACGGCTTTGCAGCCGAACTCTCTCGTCCAGGCTGTAACTTCAAACGGACTTGGCTTGGAGGACTGCTTCATGGGCATTGTCTTGTGTCGTATTGCCCGCTTCTGCTTCGGCGGTCTTGCTGCGACACATGCAGTTCCCGGACGCTCTTCTTCACCGCGTGCCCCTGCGTGGAAGGCTCGTCAAACACCCGCAATCCGACTCACTCCCCTTCAAATCCTTCTCCATCCGCCGACGAAGCAGGAAGAACAAATGAGGTCTGAGAGACGCGTCTGAAAATGGACGAGGTGCCGAACGATCTGAGCACGTTCCTGCGTTAGCTCTCGCCAATTAGCGTTGCCTCGCCTCGACGTGCTGAGAGCTATCGGATCATCATCAAGCGGAGCGATACCTCCAATTCCCGACCGCTGCCTTAGGTCTCAACGCATCGCAATCTTGGAACGAAGTCAGCCGACGATTCGCATCTGAACCGGCACCAGATCGGCGTTCCTTTACCTTCTCGAATTTAAGGTCAACGCGGCAGAGGAATTGAACTGGTCGGCGACATTAGGTCTTGAGACGTACAAACTCACTCAGAAGAAGGTCGGGTGCTCGGCGGCAAACTCGAATAGGTGATCTGGGTAAGCCCCATAGAGATCCCGCGCGACGAGCCGATTTTCCGGTTACAAACCCTTGTCCCCCCGGAAATCAGTCCTATTTCAGCTGCGCCCGCGTTGGCACTCGCGGGCAATGATTGCTAGCAACGTCAAATCATCAGCCAGTGTAAACGCTTAGGAGATCTCATGGAATTTCGTCCGCTTCACGACCGCGTCGTGGTCAGGCGCATCGACGCAGAGGAAAAGACCGCTGGCGGCATTATCATTCCGGACACTGCGAAGGAAAAGCCTTCCCAAGGTGAAGTCATCGCAGTCGGCCCCGGTGGCCGCGACGAGAGCGGCAAGCTGATCCCGATAGACGTCCTGGTCGGCGACCGCATCCTGTTCGGCAAGTGGTCAGGCACCGAGGTCAAGATCGACGGCCAGGAGCTGTTGATCATGAAGGAGAGCGACATCATGGGCGTCCTCGACGTCCCCGCTTCCAAGAAGAAGGCGGCGTAAGAGCCCCTCTCTTATCCAGTTTAAACACCTAAGGAAAAAATCCAGATGGCAGCTAAAGAAGTCAAATTCTCCGTCGATGCGCGCGACAGGATGCTGCGCGGCGTCGACATTCTCAACAACGCGGTGAAGGTGACGCTGGGCCCCAAGGGCCGCAACGTCGTGCTCGACAAGTCGTTCGGCGCTCCCCGCATCACCAAGGACGGCGTCACCGTCGCCAAGGAGATCGAGCTCGAGGACAAGTTCGAGAACATGGGCGCGCAGATGGTGCGCGAAGTCGCCTCCAAGTCCGCTGACGCGGCCGGCGACGGCACCACCACCGCCACCGTTCTGGCGGCTGCGATCGTTCGTGAAGGCGCCAAGTCGGTTGCGGCCGGCATGAACCCGATGGACCTCAAGCGCGGCATCGACCTGGCGGTGGAAGCCGTGGTCGCCGACCTCGTCAAGAACTCCAAGAAGGTCACCTCGAACGAGGAAATCGCCCAGGTCGGCACCATCTCCGCCAACGGCGACGCGGAGATCGGCAAGTTCCTCGCCGACGCCATGAAGAAGGTCGGCAACGAGGGCGTCATCACCGTCGAGGAAGCCAAGTCGCTCGAGACCGAACTCGAGGTCGTCGAAGGCATGCAGTTCGACCGTGGCTACATCTCGCCCTACTTCGTCACCAACGCGGACAAGATGCGCGTTGAAATGGAAGATGCCTATGTCCTCATCAACGAAAAGAAGCTCTCTCAATTGAATGAACTGCTTCCGCTGCTGGAAGCCGTAGTGCAGAGCGGCAAGCCGCTCGTGATTATCGCGGAAGACGTCGAAGGCGAAGCCCTCGCCACCCTCGTCGTGAACCGTCTGCGTGGCGGCCTGAAGGTCGCTGCCATCAAGGCTCCGGGCTTCGGC
>NZ_VSST01000084.1 GCF_019402665.1 Bradyrhizobium canariense | reverse complement strand
GGTTCGCTGATCACCGACGGATCGACCCTGAACGTCAACGGCAAGACCATCACGTTCAAGAACGGCGGCACGCCGCTTGCGGCCAACGTGCCGACGGGATCCGGCGTCACCGGTAACGTCGTCACCGACGGCAGCGGCAACTCGATCGTTTACCTGAACAAGGGCACCGTCGCCGACATCCTGAGCGCGGTCGATCTCGCCACCGGCGTGCAGGCAGCAACCATCGCTTCGGGTGCCGCGAGCTTGGCGACGGCCAGTGGCCAGACCGCGTCCTCGCTTGTTGCCGGTTCGCTCCACATCTCGACTGGCGCGAACTCGGATCTGTCGATCACCGGCTCGGGCAATGCCTTGTCCGTGCTCGGCCTCACCGGCTCCACCGGCACCGGCACGGCCTTCTCGGCGAGCCGCTCGGCGTCGGCCGGCGGCGTCTCGGGCAAGACCTTGACCTTCGCCTCCTTCAACGGCGGCACGGCGGTCAACGTCACCTTCGGCGACGGCACCGGTGGCACGGTCAAGACGCTCGATCAGCTCAACACGGCGCTTCAGGCCGACAACCTGGCCGCCACGATCGACGCCAACGGCCTGCTCACGGTCTCCGCGATCAACGACTACGCATCCTCGACGATCGGATCGGCTGTCGCTGGCGGCGCAATCGGCGGCACGATCACGACGGCCCTGACCTGGACCAACGCGACCGCGCCGACGGTCGATGCTGTTGCCCAGGCGAGCCGTTCCAACCTGGTGTCGCAGTACAACAACATCCTGTCGCAGATCGACACGACCTCGGTCGACTCGTCCTTCAACGGCGTGAACCTGCTGAACGGCGATCAGCTCAAGCTGGTGTTCGACGAGACCGCGAAGTCGAGCCTGAGCATCACCGGTGTGACCTTCAACTCGAAGGGGCTGGGTCTGGCCTCGCTGGTACGGGGCACCGACTTCATCGACAACGCGGCGACCAACCGGGTGCTCACCAGTCTCAACGCGGCCTCGAGCACGCTACGCTCGCAAGCCTCGACCCTCGGTTCGAACCTGTCGGTGGTGCAGGTGCGTCAGGACTTCAACAAGAACCTGATCAACGTGCTCCAGACCGGCTCGTCCAACCTGACGCTGGCCGACACCAACGAGGAAGCGGCCAACAGCCAGGCGTTGTCGACCCGCCAGTCGATCGCGGTCTCCGCGCTGTCGCTGGCCAACACCTCGCAGCAGAGCGTGCTTCAGCTGCTCCGTTAATAAGCAACTGAAATCACAAGATAAATATGGCGGCGGGGCTTCGGCTCCGCCGCTTTTTTGCGTGTGCGGAGACCGTGCAGAACGTGCAGCCGGGGCCGGGAAGGGGGCGCTAACTCGGCATTAACCGTATCCCTTAAACCGTCGTTAACCATACTTTAAAGGACAGCCCCTAAAAGTGGACAAAAGCCCGCTTTCCAGATCGCGAGCCCCGATTCGTACCCGGTTCAAGAGGAAGACCAGCCAATGTCCAACATCGTTCTCTCGGCGTCCGTTCGCCAGAACCTGTTGTCACTGCAGTCGACGGCCGACCTGCTGGCCACGACACAGCAGCGCCTCTCGACCGGCAAGAAGGTCAACACGGCGCTCGACAACCCCACCAACTTCTTCACCGCGCAAGGGTTGGACAACCGGGCGAGCGACATCAGCAACCTGCTCGACGGCATCAACAACGGTGTGCAGGTGCTGCAGGCCGCCAACACCGGCATCACCTCGCTGCAAAAGCTGATCGACAGCGCCAAGTCGATCGCGAACCAGGCGCTGCAGACCACGGTCGGCTATTCGACCAAGTCGAACATCACGACGACGATTCCGGGCGCGACGCCGGCGGATCTGCGCGGCACCACGAGCTACACCTACGCCACCGCAACCGGCAACGTCGTCACCGACGGTACTGCTGGCGGTACGACTCCGATTACGGGCACGACCACGCTCGGCGGCATTTCGCAATCCCTGACGGGGCTTGCCGCTCCCGACGGTGTCCCCACTCCGGCAAGCCTTGCTGCAAACCTCACCCTTCTCGGTCCGTCCAGCGCGAGCACCATTGCGGCCAATGGTGCACCGACGGACGGCGATGTCGTGATCGTCGACGGCAAGACCATCACCTTCAGGGCCGGCGCTGCACCTGCGGCGGCCAGCGTTCCCGCCGGTTCCGGCAGGAACAACAACGTTGTCACCGACGGCAATGGCAATTCCACCGTTTACCTCGGGACAAGCGCCGTCCCGGCTGCAAAAGTCCAGGACGTGATGGACGCGATCGATCTCGCGACCGGCGTGCAAAAGGCAGCCATCACCGGCGGCACCGCGACATTATCGCTCTCGTCGGGCGCCGTCGCCTCCATCGCCGGCGGCCAGCTTACCCTCACCACCGGCACGGGCGCCGACCTCAGCATCACCGGCAAGGCCGACTTCCTCAAGGCGCTTGGCCTTACGACCGCGACCGGCTCCGGCAATGTCAATGTGAGCAAGGCGCGTCTGACGAGCCCCACGACGCTGGGCACGCTCATCAATGACGGCTCCACGCTGAACGTTGATGGCAAGACCGTCTCGTTCAAGAACGCTGCGGTTCCTGCTGCCGCTCCGACGGGCTCCACCAAGATCGGCAACATCGTAACCGACAACAACGGCAACTCCGTCGTCTATCTCCAGGGCGCCAGCGTTCAGGATTCGCTGAACGCGATCGACCTGGCGTCGGGTGCCGGCATCGTCAGCGGCGCCGCCGTGGTTGCGGCCAGCGGTTCGTCTCTGTCCACCGTCGTCAACGGCGCGCTCAAGCTCAGCACCGGCACCACGGCGGATCTGTCGATCACGGGAACCGGCAATGCGTTGTCCTCGTTCGGACTGACCGGTCCGACCGGCACCGGCACGGCCTTCACCGCGGGCCGCGCTCCCGGAGCGGGCAGCATCTCGGGCAAGACCTTGACCTTTACCTCGTTCAACGGCGGCACGCCGGTCAACGTGACCTTTGGCGATGGCACCAACGGGACTGTCAAGACGCTTGATCAACTGAACTCTCAGCTGCAGGCGAACCACCTGACGGCGACGATCGACGCCAACGGCGTGCTCACGATCACCACCGTCAACGAGTATGCCTCTTCGACGCTGGGCTCGATAACTGCCGGGGGCGCGGTCGCCGGCACCATCACGGGTGTGATCGCTTTCACGACCGCCCAGCCGCCGATCCAGGATCCGGTCGCGCAGACGGCGCGCTCAAACCTGGTCAACCAGTTCAACAACATCCTGGCGCAGATCGATACGACGTCGCAGGATGCCTCATTCAACGGCGTGAACCTGCTCAACGGCGACACGCTGAAGCTGATCTTCAACGAGACCGGCAGCTCCACGCTCGGCATCAACGGCGTGGTCTTCAACGCGGCGGGCCTCGGCCTCAGCAACCTCGTCAACGGTATCGACTTCATCGACAACGGCGCCACCAACAGGGTGCTGACCAGCCTGAACGCGGCCTCGAGTACGCTGCGCTCGGAAGGTTCTGCGCTCGGCTCCAACCTGTCGATCGTGCAGGTGCGTCAGGACTTCTCCAAGAACCTGATCAACGTTCTGCAGACCGGCTCGTCCAACCTGACGCTCGCCGACACCAACGAGGAAGCGGCCAACAGCCAGGCGCTGTCGACCCGCCAGTCGATCGCGGTGTCCGCGCTGTCGCTGGCCAACCAGTCGCAACAGAGCGTGCTGCAGCTGCTCCGCTAATTTCGCGGCGCAAGCTCGCTCATCGATTTCGCGGCGGGGCTAAGGCTCCGCCGTTCATTTTACGGAGATCGCTAAGGCAGGATTAGCTGAGATCGACGCACACCGCGCGTGACGTGTTTACAGCGTGCACATGCGCGTCTAGCTTCACGATGACGAAGAACTCCGAGACCCGTAATAATCCGGAGTGCTTCCAAGCACACATGTAAGCAAATCTTAAGCGGTGCTGCCTAGGGTCGGGAAAGAAATCCTTAAGCGCGTTCAACGGGCTAGGTAACCTCCAGGGTGTGATTGATGTCGAATTCCGCTGCCTCGGCCTACGCGCGTGTTGCAACGACCACCGCATCTCCTCGCGACATCGAAGCGCAGACCCTGCTCAAGGCCGCGAACAAGCTTCAGGATGCGATCAACAGCGCCGAGCCGTTCAGCGAGCAGACCACGCAGGCCCTGATGTTCAATCGCAAGCTCTGGACGATCTTTCTGGGCGAGGCCATGCGCGAGAACAATCCGCAGCCGATCGAGGTCCGGCAGAAGATCGCCAACATCAGCGTGTTCGTGCTGAGCCAGACCGCCGCGCTGCAGATGAGCCCGCAGTTCGATCACTTCCGTCCCCTGATCGAGATCAACCGCAATATCGCCGCTGGTCTGTCCGGCCGTCCGTGATCGAGCACGGCTCGTTCCGCGGCGGCAATATCAAGTTCAAGTGACGGATAGCGGCAAGGCGCAGATCAACAACGTCGTCACCGGTCCCGCGACCGTTCGAGCGATCTCGATGTTGCCGTTGCGAGGCTCGACGCCTGATGGTCAGGCGCTGCGGTCCGTGCTGGCCGGACGCGAGGGCTCGGATTTCAAATCCTGCGCATGGAAATAGGCCCGCCGGCGCAGCATTGCTTCGTCGGGGAACTGGTTCACCACCGCGTCGGTCCTGTCGTTGACGACCTGGAAGACGAACGACGCCGCCGCCTGGTCGAACACGACCTGGCGTGAGATGTTCTCGTTGCTTCGCAAATCATTGCGTGCAGGCGCGCTCGCATCGCCAGCGGCCACTGTCTGGCTCACGGGCAGATCGGTTTGCACGGCCTCGTTCGCCGCCGCATTCGACGTCGTTACGATCTGCACGGCAACCGGTATCCCCACCGGCCTGATGCTGAAATCTGTACTCATGGCAGCCTCCTGGTTGCCTCACGTGAGTCAAATCCCAACCCCTCTCAATACGCAAGCATGGAACACCGGGATTGAACATCCGGTAAGGAAACGTGCCTAACCGCGCGACGATGTTGCCCCGCGGTTTTTCGTAAAATTGTCATTTGTTATTGCGCGCGCTCAGAGCGAGCGGCTGACCGCGAGCGGCGTGATGTGGCGCGGGCCCGGCGTGGCGCGGCGTCCCGCGGCCGTGTAGGTGTTCGGCACGTTGCGCTTCTGGATCTCGGCGTTGACGCCGCGCACGACGCTCTCCGACACCGCGTGAGCGGTTGCGAGCACGGTGAGGTTGACCTGGAGCATCGCGCGGAATGCATCATGGTGCCGATGCAGCGTCGAGAGCAGCTCGGGCGCGGATTTGGCGAGCTGGGCCTGGTTCGCCTTCAACTGGGTGACGGCGCCGACATAGTTTCGCGACAGTTCCTGCTTCTTGCTCTCGAGGGTCATCGCCTCGCGGACTTGGCCGGCACGTACCAGCTCGGTCTCGCGCTCGATCAGGCCGAGCAGGGCACTCATCGCATCCATCAACTGCTCGGCGATCTTGCGCGCCTCGGCGCTGCCGGATGCGGTGTTCGGGCGCTGCGCTTGCACCGGCTGACGCGAGGCGTTGAAGTGGTTCATCTCGTTTGACCTTATGCCGTGCGGATCGTTTTTGCCTGCTGCATGATCAGGGTGCGATAGACGTCGGTGGCGATGCCGACGCCGCCGGCGTTGGCGAAGTTCTTGGAATATTGCTCGGTCAGCATTGAGCGCCACACGCCGGTGCCAGGGGTGTCGCCGAACGGGCCTTCGCCCTTCAGACCCGAGGTCATCTGCGAGAACATGCTGTTGAGGAACATCGCCTCGAAGTCGGTGGCGATCTTCTGCGCCTTGACCTGCTGCTTCGGCGAGACCTTCTGCAGTGCCGCGGCGAGATCGAAGTCCGGGCGGCCGTTGCGGCTCTCCACCGAGAAGGCGGAGCTGGCGACGCGTGCGGTGTTGACCATGCCGGCCTGCATCACATCACCTCGATGTCGGCTTCGATCGCACCGGCGGCCTTGATCGCCTGCAGGATGCTGATGAGATCGCGCGGGCCGATGCCGAGGCCGTTGAGGCCGTCGACGAGCTGCTGAAGCGAGACGCCGTCCTTGACGACGGCGAACTTCTTGCCGTCCTCGGTGACGCTGACGCTGCTGCGCGGCGCGACCACGGTCCGCCCCCGCGACAGCGGGTTGGGCTGGCTGACCTGCGGGCTCTCGGAGATCGTGACGGTGAGGTTGCCCTGTGCGACCGCAACGGTGGCGACGCGGACGTCGCGGCCCATCACGATGATGCCGCTGCGTTCGTCGATGATGATCTTGGCGGCGAGATCCGGATCGACCTGGAGCTGCTCGATCTCGGTGAGAAAGGCGACGACGTTGCCCTTGAACTCCGGTGGGATCGCAAGCTGCACGGTCGATGGGTCGATCGGCTCGGCGGTCTTGACGCCGAGATAGTCGTTGATCGCGGCGGCGATCCGCTTGGCCGTGGTGAAGTCGGCATTGCGCAGCGCAAGACGGACGTTCGGCAGGCGATTGAGCGCGAACTCGATCTCCCGCTCGATGATGGCACCGTTGACGATGCGTCCGACGGTCGGCACGCCACGCACGATTTTCGCCGCCTCACCCTCGGCCTGGAAGCCGGATATCGCGAGCGAGCCCTGTGCGACCGAATAGACGTTGCCGTCGGCACCGAGGAGTGGGGTGACGAGCAGGGTGCCGCCCTGGAGATTCTTGGCGTCGCCGAGCGCGGAGACGGTGACGTCCATGCGCGTGCCCTGGGTGGCGAAGGCCGGCAGATTGCCTGTCACCATCACGGCGGCGACGTTGCCGGTGCGGATGGTGGCGCCGCGGATGTTGACGCCCATGCGCTCGAGCATCGCTTGCAGCGACTGCTTGGTGAAGGGGATGTTGTTGAGGGTGTCGCCGGTGCCGTTGAGGCCGACGACGAGGCCATAGCCGATGAGCTGGTTCTGCCGCACGCCTTCGATGTTGGCGAGATCCTTGATGCGCGATGTCGCGCTTGCAGAATTGGCCGAGAGCACCAGCGCTGACAGCGCGGCGCAGGCCACCCCCACAAGTCTCACCCAACGAACGCTTGGCATCCTCTGCTCCCCGAGGCTCCTCAAATCAAAGAACCATCGCGACACTCCCATGACGAGCTGGTCCGACGCTGTCCTTGCGAGCGCTGTGCCAAGTCGGGGCAGCGGGGGTAGGTAGCTGAATAGGTTGAATAAATCTGTTTCGAGCGACCTCAGCCTGTGTTGTCTCTGAGGAGCGAAACTGCCGCCTGTCGGCAGATTTTGCCGGGCTGTTTACGGGCCGTTAACCATAAAACGGCGAATGTGGCACATCGATCACCCGGATTGCTTCCGATGCGCATCTACGGACCGAACGGCACCACGCTTGGAACGCCGGCCAGCCAGGCCAGGCGGACGAGCTCCGGCACCTTCGTGTTGCCCGACACCTCGTCGGCGCCGGAGACGCGGGGCGCCGCGGCGCCGAAGGCCGCCGCCAACATCGACGGGCTGCTGGCGCTGCAAGGCATCGAGGAGGATCCGGTCGAGCGTCGCAAGCGCTCGGTCGTGCGTGGAAAGACCGCGCTCGACGTGCTCGACGATCTCAAGATGGGACTTCTGTCCGGCAAGCTCGACGCCTCGACCGTGATGCGGCTGCGTGACGCTGCGGCGAACCTGAAATCGTCCTCCGGCGATCCCGGCCTGGACTCGGTGCTGTCCGAGATCGAGCTGCGCGTCGAGGTCGAGCTCGCCAAGGCCGGGCAGGCGTAGCGTCTTACGCCGCTTCATCCTTCAACTGCGAATCGTAGCGGCGCTGGGCGGCCAGCACGTCTTTCAGATTCTGTTCGGCCCAATCGCGCAGCGGATCGACGGCTGCGGCGAGCGTCACGCCGAGTTGCGTGATCGAGTATTCCACGGTCACCGGCACGGTTGCGATGGCGTGACGCTTGAGCAATCCATCGCGCTCGAGCGACTTGAGAACCTGGCTCAGCATCTTCTGCGAAATGCCTTCAATCGTCCGGCGCAACTGATTGAAGCGCATCGGCTCCTCGCGCAGCAGCAGCAGGATCAGCACCGCCCATTTGTCACCGACGCGGTCGAGGATCTGTCGCGTGGGGCAGTTCGCTGCGTAGACGTCTGGCTTCATCGTCGGGTCCTCACGATCCATTCCACTGATTTGCCGGCCGCCGCCGGTTACTCTTGTGTAATCAGGTAAGCACAAAGTGCTCTCTTAACACCAGCGCTCTTTGCGATATCTAGTTACCCATAGTTACCACAGAAGCAAAGGAGCCTTCCATGAAAATCGCAGTTGCCGGCGCCTCGGGCCGGGCCGGGTCGGAGATCACCAAGGAACTGTCCCGCCGCGGCCACACGCTTACGGCCATCGCCCGCAACCCTGAGCAGATCGCCGCCCTGCCGAACGTCACCCCCACCAAGGGGGACGTGCTCGACCAGCCAGGCCTTGCCAAGCTGTGGGCCGGGCACGACGTCGCCGTGAGTTCCGTGCACTTCCTGGCCAGTGACGCGCTCAAGCTGATCGGTGCGGCCAAGGACTCCAAGGTCGGTCGTTACCTCGTCGTCGGCGGAGCCGGCAGCCTGGAGGTCGCTCCGGGCGTCAAACTGGTGACAACTCCCGGCTTTCCGGCTCAGTACAAGGCCGAGGCGGAGGCGGGTTCGACCTTTCTCGACCTGCTACGGCAGGAAAAGGAGCTGAACTGGACCTTCATCTCGCCGTCTGCCCTATTCATCGAGGGCGAGCGCATCGGCAAGTTCCGGCTTGGCACCGATCAGCTTCTCGCAGATGCGAACGGGAAGAGCTGGATCACCTTCGCGGACTACGCCATCGCGCTCGCCGACGAGATCGAGCGGCCGGCCCATGAAAGGCAGCGTTTCACGGTCGGCTACTAGGCCGTCGGCCGCTCCCGAGCCCTTCAGGATAAACCTTTCCTGTGCAAGGGCTTGGGGGCGCCGGTCGGGCGATCAGGGAAACATTGTCTGTCACAGGAGGCCGCTATATAACGCCCCGCTCAGCGGACCCCGTTCCGCGTACGAGTCGTTGCTTAGACAGATAGGCCGCCCTTGGAAAAGTTGAAAAACTACCGACCGACCGAAAAAGAGCCTTTCATGAACGACAGGCAGAAGGAGTACTTCCGCTTGAAGCTCCTCGCTTGGAAGGATGAGATCCTCAAAGAGTCCAAGCTCACCCTGCAAGCCTTGCAGGAGGAGAACGTGAACCACCCCGATCTCGCCGATCGGGCATCGTCCGAAACGGACCGCGCCATCGAACTCCGTGCCCGCGACCGCCAGCGTAAGTTGATCGCCAAGATCGACGCCGCGCTCCAGCGTATCGAGGACAACACCTACGGCTATTGCGAGGACACCGGCGAGCCGATCTCGTTGAAGCGGCTCGAGGCCCGTCCCATCGCGACGCTCTCGGTGGAGGCGCAGGAGCGCCACGAGAAACGCGAGAAGGTCTATCGCGACGAATAGAGTCCGAGCCGCAGCGATGCGGCTCTTTGTTTTTGAACGCTATGCCGCCACCGAAAGAACGAGTCGGTAGCGCAATAAGAACGAGTCGGTTGGTGCCAAGGCACGCTCACAACCGACAGTCGACGCACGACTGGAAAAACGTTCTCGATCGCGCTCGATTCGGCGCAAGCGGAAGAACGTTTTGGGAGGATGCTGCCATGGTTTGGGCGGATCGCCTCCGCAAGGCGACCGTCGAGGCGCCGCTGCAATCCCTGGCCCTCGCGTTCGTGCTCGGAATGTGGTTTGCCCGCCGACGCTGACTCGCAGCGGAGGGCCTGCAGGACGGTATCCCCTAATCCTGGCTTTCGGGGTCCGGGCGGCTGATCTCCCGCTCGGCTTGCAGCCAGAACTCCACGTCCCGTCCGGATTGGCGTCCGGCCTGCTCCCAAAGCTGATAGGCGCGTGCGGTGATCTGGGAGCGCCGGGAAGCGGACGGGAATAGCGCGCGCCTGAGCTGGTCTGCGAATTGCCGCAGCCTGCTCGCGGTACCTTCATCCCTTGTGGACGCGGCAGTGCGGGTAGCCAGTGCGATCTGATGCTCGAGTTTTTTCCTTTCATCCATCGCGGCGCTCCGTTCTCCTCTCCTAAGACGACTCCCGCCGCGTGCAATTGTTCGCGAACCATCAACGCGTCCGTTCACTTCTGCACAAACGCCCTTTAACCTCGCCGCGATCCTCCGCTGTACCCGCCGCAGAAAAGTGCTTAGCTTTCCGCCGTTTTTTCCTCCAAGGAGCGAAGGGCATGGGCGAGTTTCCGGAACGAGTTCAAGCGAACATGGACGTGGTCCTGGAAGAGGTCTGTCGGGAATTGCCGAACGGCGGCGATCACGAAAGCCGCAGATACGTCGCCGAGGAACTGATCCAAACCGCACTGGAGGGGAAGATCACCCTCACTGACCTCACCTCTGCGGGTCGTCGAGCTCTCATTCATTTGAGGAATGCGCCTAAGTCAGCCTAGAGCGCCTCTTCAGACGCCGCAGCTTGTCTACCATCTGCGAACATGACCCGCTGCGGCCCGACGAGAGCGCTCAGGCAGCTTTTTCTTCGGGCTTCTCGATGATCTCGACCTCGAATCAACCCATGTCGCGGAGTTCGGCAGCCTTCTTTTCGGCCGCAGCCCGCGTCTCTCGTCTCAATATGATCCGGCACGCACCGTCGCGCGCATATATGAAATAAAGCATTTTCTGATCCTATTTCGTTTGCATACACATGACATTCGCTTTTGCGCAACCATCCCGGCGTGATCGGCGGCGGGCGTGATTCTGCCGACGCGGCGGGTGGGTGTTTCCGCATAGCGAAGCATCCTGGTTGGTGCTAACGTCCTCCTGCTACCTAAGCGCGCTCCGATCATAAGTGCGACCGGCAGGAGTTGTTCAGATGCTTACGAAACGAGACCTGCTTCGCTCTGCTTCGATGACAGCGCTCGCGGTCACCACGGCGAGGTCCGCCCCGGCGTTTGGGCAGAATAAGGTCGAATGGCCGAACCTAATCGAGGCCAAGGACATAGCCGAGGAAGGCTTCATCTACGGCTTACCGCTCGTGATGAATTATGCGGTCATGCAAGAATTTGCCGTGAACAAGAACTCGGGGCAGTTCAAGGCACCGTTCAACCAGATCAACAACGAGCACCACGTCGCTACCCCGGAGGACACCGCCGTCATCACGCCGAACAGCGACACCCCTTACTCGTTGCTCTGGCTGGATTTGCGGGCTGAACCAATAGTCGTCTCGGTGCCGACGATCGAGAAGGAGCGCTATTACTCGGTCCAGTTGATAGACGGTAACACCTACAATTTCGGCTACATCGGCGCCCGCGCCACGGGGAGCGAGCCGGGCGACTATCTGGTGGTCGGTCCCGACTGGAAGGGTGAAACGCCCAGCAGAATCAAGCAGGTGTTCCGATCGACCACGCCGTTCACGCTTGCGATTTTTCGCACTCAGCTCTTCAATCCCGGCGACATGTCGAACGTCGAGAAAGTTCAGTCCGGCTACAGGGCGGAGCCGCTTTCTGCCTTCAGTAAACAACCCGCCCCGCCGGCGGCGCCCAAGATTGAGTTTCTTCCTGCCAGCACGGCCGGCATCAAAGATAACTTCTTCCAATATCTCGATGCAGCCCTCCAATTCGTCCCCGAGACAGCGAGGGACAAGGCGATCCGTGCGAAACTTGCAAGGCTTGGCGTCGGTCCCGGCAAGACCTTCGCCTTCAAGGATCTATCCCTCGAACACAAGGCCGAAATCCTCGTGGGCATGAAGCAGGGTGACGACAAGGTCGACAAATGGCTGGCTGGTGGGAACAAAAACATCAACGGCTGGAACGTCGGTTCGTTTTTTGGCGACGAGACCTTCTACAACGGTGATTGGGTGATGCGGGCCGGGGCTGCCAAGGGCGGTCTCTATGGCAACGATGCGGTGGAAGCCATGTACCCCTATACGCGAACGGACGCGACCGGGGAGGCGCTCGACGGCAGCAAGCACAAGTACACCATCACCTTTGCGCCCGGCCAGTTACCGCCGGTCAATGCGTTTTGGTCGGTTACGATGTACGACGGCAAGAGCCAGTTCTTGGTCAAGAACCCGATCAATCGCTACCTCATCAACTCTCCGATGCTGACGGCGATGAAGAAGGACGCAGACGGCTCGGTGACGCTGTACATCCAAAAGGATAGCCCCGGCGCAGATGCGGCAGCAAATTGGCTTCCAGCGCCGGATGACAGAATCTATCTTGTCATGCGCCTGTACTGGCCGAAGCCAACGCCGCCTTCGATCCTTCCGGCGGGCGCAGGGACGTGGCAGCCGCCCGGCGTCAAGCGGGTCTCGTAGCAGGCGCAGGCCGACACACTCGGTTGCGTTGCGATCCACCACCACGACCGGCCCCTCGAAGCCGGTCGGCTCCAGAGGAGCGCGGGTGCATCTCCGCATCGATCTCCGCTCCGCGCAGAACGACGATGGCCGAGATCCACAGCCAGGTCGTGAAGCCGATGATAGCGCCGAGCGAGCCGTAGGTTTCGTTGAACTTGCCGAAATTCGCCGCGTACCAGGAGAAGGCGCCGGAAACTGCGATCCAGAGCAGGGCGGCGATCGCACTGCCCCAGGCGACCCACCGCCAGCGCGCCGTCTCCCGGCTGAGCCCATAGCGATAGATCACTGCGAGCGCGAGCGTCAGGATCAGAAACATCGCTGGCCACCGTCCGATCCGGAGCAGCAGGTCGCCTGCGCCACTCAGACCGACATAGCCCAAGATGATGGGCACCGCGACAATGGACCCCAGCGCCATTATCACAAACACGATGCCGCCGAGCGGAGCGCTGCGTACCCATGGTCCCCCGCGCGAACTGGAAACGAATTTTGCGTCTATCGCTCGTCACCTGTCCCGTCGCGCTCCATCCGGCCACCTCGGAGAACGAGAAGATCTCGTTCAATCAGCTCAACAACCTCGATCATGCGAATGGCCTAGGGGCTGAGCGGCGTGAGAGCGTTGCGCAGTGGCGCATTGGAAATTTGCATCAAACCCGTAAATGGCTGACCAAGCTCCAAGACCAGGTAGATCGCTCCCGCGGCCGACAGTGCAAAAACGAACAGCGCGCAGAAAACGGTTGTGCTGGGTTTGGCAAACAGGCCGAGGCTTCCAAAGATGATGGTGAGCCAGAAAATCAGCACCACCAGGAACGGCATGGGGATCGAATTGCTCGTCTGTGCGAACAGCAGCAGGCGGCTTTGCGCAATCTCGGTGGCGATCTGTACGGCCCTGGCCTGCACGGAGCGCTGGGCATCGTTCTGCGGCGAAAGCTGCTGCAGCTTCGTGAAGAATGCCTCGCTTGCGGCGCTCGCCTCGAAAGGGGTCCCCTTGGCCGCCTCGGAACTATTCTCGCGCCACATTCGATCGGCCAAAACAGCGACGCTGCGCCGTAACAGACGGCGTACGTCGTTCGTCTCCGGTCCGTACTGCGCCAGCAGATTGTCCAGCACTACCACGCTGCTCGTCATATGCGTCACTTGAGTGCTCTGCGTGTCGTAGGAGCCCTTCGCCGAGCCAATCAGCAGGCCGAGGACAAGCGCGGCTATCGTCCCGATGAGGCCCGTGCCCAGCCTGACCACATCCTTCTCATCGGTGCTCAGGTGATGCCCAGGAAGGAACATACCGAACAGGGCGCCGCCCGCGATGCATACAAACGTGATGCCCGATAACGCGATTGCATTCATGATTCACCAGTGTCGCGAGGCAGCGGGGTCACTCCGTCCATTTTGCGTTCCCGCAATCGCCGTGCCACGGCATGCCGCGACGTTGCGGTGTCGCCTAGGCCGCGGAAGCAACTGCGGGCCTCTTCGCGAGCAGGGCTCGTCGGTCGTGGATCAAGCCCTCCAGCCGGTGGGCTGCAACGTTCAATGTGGCATCATCCACCGCGCGCTCGTCTCCACCAGCGGATTTGGCGCGCTCCGCTCTTAGAATGCCGTCGATTTCTTCTTCGATATCCGAAAGCTCAGCCTCTGTATCGACTTTCCGAATCCGACGTGCCAGGGCGTAGAGAGAGTCGAGCGGGCCTTCAGGTGCGGGGCTACCGAGCCCCAGGAATTTCCACGCCGCCGCCAGCATAGTGGCGGCGCCGCCCAACACCATCGGCGTCAGATAGATCCAGTTGCCGTATTCATCCATGAAGCTCTGCGTGGTGCTGTTGTAGACAGCGGCCGCACCGGGGTGGAGCGGAAGGTAGGCATCCTGGTCGGTGCTGGGCGCGGTGATCTGCGCGAAAATCGGCTGCTCGCGCAGAAGATTCCTGCGCGCGCTCATGATCGCCTGCGTGAGTCTGGTCACCAGATCGGTGCCGAGCTTCTTTTGCGCAACCAAGTACAACGACGTCCTCAAGGTCGTCAGATCATCTTCCGGGACCGGTGGCGACCCCCGCAGCGTGCCCTTCGGCACGTCGAAGCTTTCGAAGGCGCGTTCTGTCTCTGCAATTGCTCCCGCTGAATCGATCGGGATCAATACCGGGACCTTTTTATGGTCGAGCTGAAAGAATCCGCGAACGAGTGAGAGGTATTTTTCGGCGAGCGGAATCACGACCAGCAGGGCACTGACCTGTTTTGACTGAATGGCTTGCCGGACGTCCGCCAAAGGAAGATTTTTGAACACAACTTTTGCGTTTGCCAAATTATATTCTTTGGTCAGCACATCGACAATTTTGGCGTTCGCCACCCCACCGACCACGCCGATCGCGCGTCCTTTGAGGTTTTCAATGCTGTCGGTGCCCGATCCCGGCGGCGCGATGACCAGTACGACCATATGGCTGACGACGACGACGGCTTGCGCCTGCGACAAATCGCCGACATCGCCGCGAACCACGGCCAGATCGACCTTACCCGTGGAGAACGCGGCAGCGGCCTCAAGCGCTGTGCCGCTGTCGATGACCTTGAGCCGCACCGGCGCGTTCGTCGAAACGAGTTCGCTCGCCATCGCCAACATTGCATTGGCTGCCTCGCCGTCGATCGACCCGACCGCCACGGTCAGCGTGACCGGGCGAGCGTAGTACCGATAGGCGAGGAGACCTGCGCCTGTCGCAACGATCACTACTCCGATAAGCGCGAAGAAGCGAAGCCAGAGCGGTAATTTCCTCGACATCCTCGCCACTCCAGACACGTCGTCCGATGGACATCGCTGCATCGCCTTGATTGCAGCGGCCCCTGCTCAAACGCACCGCACTATATATCAGAACTGTCGGCCGATGTCGGCTATGCCCAAGTCGGCGCGAGAATACGTCGCGAAGGGTATTGCCTCATCTGACCAATTGACGAGCATTGGCGGGGGCGGTCTGTGCGGGGGCCAATTGTGGCAAGGTCAGCGCGGCGCTGACTGCAGTGACTGCAAGGCGGCTAAGAAGGAGCTTCATTATATCGTCTCCGTTTTTAAGCCTCGAACCGAATGCGTGGAACACTACCGCGGGTTGCGATGGTTAGCTATGCCAAAAACGGCAGAGGTTTGATCGAATGCTGTGTCCGAGATGGGTGTTCGCTGTGTGACAACGCGGAGACGCCCGATGACGAAAGACCAAATCACTCGTCTGAGACTGTGAAATCGAAGTGGCGATCAGGTGGGGATGGAAGATATCAGCGAGTAGCCGACGGACCTGGCCCTCCGTCGTGCCGCACGAAAATTCATGGAAAATCGACATCGTGAAAGACGGGCCGCAGCGTCAAGTCGTTTGATCAGCCCCTTTCGACCCGTCGCCCCATCCGAAATGTTGCGGACGGGCCACATGGACGTGGAGGCGCATAATAGCAATGGCTGACGCTTGCGTTCCGTGCTAGGGTAATACTCGTTGAGGTAGCCGAGGTTTTCGGCCCCTCGCGGCGATTTCGTCCTGATGATGCGGCTGTACTGGCCGAGCGAAAACGATCCCTTGATCATCGACAATTCTTGGAAGCTTCCGCCGGCGAAGAAGATGAGTTGAGGGGCTGCAAACAGCTCGAATTGATCTCAAGCCATTTGCGGCGAATAGTGACCAAATAGGCCTCGCGCGACCAGGCTGAACAATGGTTGGATGGGCTTGGCCATGCGAGCGGTAAGGACGGCGAGAAGGACGACATCATGGGTAGATCGCTTGGACCGATGATGCTGGCCGTCGCTGTTCTTTTCAGCCCGGTTGCGCAGGCGCAGCCGCTTGCGGGGGCCGACAATCCGCAGGAGGGGCTGGCCGCGCAGATACGTCTGCAGGGGTTCGCATGCGACAAGCCACTGGAGGCGGTGAGGGACAAAAAGCGCTCCAGGCCGGACTACGCCGTCTGGACACTGAAATGCAGCAACGGGACGTACCGGATCGGACGCGCCCCCGATATGGCCGCGAAGGTCGAATCTGTTCGATGAGGGCAGGTTCTTCGGGCACATTACTGCCTTGGCACTGGTGAGTAGGAGATTTCAGATGCCTCTCTCGATTTCGCTGATAGTTCTGAGCTCGCAATTGGTCGTCGCCGCGGCCGATACGGTCCCTAAATTTGACATCGGGGGTAGCTGCAAGGCCACTGCCAGTGCGACGGCTGGCATGTCCGAGGACCAGCCGCTCAAGCGGTGCATAAGCGACGAGCAGGACGCGCAGCGCCAGCTCGAAAGCCAGTGGTCAACATTTACCAGCTCGAGCCGAGTAAGCTGCGCCGGGATGGAAAACAGCACGCGAAGCTACGTCAGCTTGCTGACCTGCCTGCAGTTCGCCAAGCAAGCCAAGTAGCTGAACCGCCCTGGTCAATGCCAAAGGCTCAGCGGCGAAAGCGCCTGGCGAAGCGGTGCGCTTGAGATCTGCATCAGGCCTGCGAATGGCTGCCCGAGCTCCAGGACAAGGTAGATCGCTCCGGCGCCCGACGGCGCGAAGGCGACGAGCAAGGCCGGCGACGGTTGCGCCGGGCTGGGCAAACAGGCCAAAGCTTACGCAGATCATGGTCAGCCAGAAAATCAGCACGACCATGAAGGGAATGGGAAGCGGATTGTCGTTTTCCGTGAACATCAACAGCGCAGTAGCCGCTGGATGGATTCCCGGTCCGCGAGAACGCGATGGCGCCGCTGCGTCGGAGCATCGGCCAGCAGGCCGCACCGGCGAGGCTGTTGCTCTTTCGTCGCAGTTTTCACCTTTTTTCTGGCAAATCAATCCTGAGCGGATTTTACATAGCAGTCCTGCTTGCTCCAGGGCTACAGTATCGCCGAGTTGTATTCGGAGGCGACACATCCTGCGGGGGACGGCTGGCTATGACGGCGAGAATTGCACTGGCCTCGGCTAATGGTGCGCGGCCAATCACAGCACATCGACGCAGAGTTATTTCTGCAGCGCTCCTGACGTCCACTCTAATGCTTTCCGCCCCGTCTGCTTTCGCCGACGAAAACGGCATCAGTTTCTGGATCCCTGGCCTCTTCGGAAGCCTCGCGGCCACACCGCAGCAGCCGGGTTGGTCACTGGCAAATATCTACTACCACACCTCCGTTTCCGCCGGCGCCGACGTCGCGCGGGCGCGTGAATTCACGCTTGGAAGAGTTCCCGCCAACCTCAACGTAAACGCGAATCTGAATTTGCATCTCAACGCCACCGGTGATCTCGGCCTTGTGCTGCCGAGCTACGTGTTTGCAACGCCGGTGCTCGGCGGCCAGGCCTCAGTGTCCCTCCTGGCAGCCTATGGCGTCGTCGGCACCAGCCTGGCGGGGACCTTGTCCGGCGTGCTCACGACGCCGTTCGGCAATGTTCCCTTTGCCCGGTCCGACACCATCAGCGACACGACTTGGGGCTTTGGGGATCTGGCGCCGCAGTTCGCATTGCGCTGGAACGCCGGCGTCCACAACTACATGACCTATATCACCGGCGACATCCCGGTTGGCGCCTACCAATCCGATCGCTTGTCGAACCTGGGCATCGGACACGGCGCGATCGACGCCGGCGGCGGCTACACTTATTTCAATCCGCAGACCGGTCACGAATTCTCCGGCGTGCTCGGCTTCACCTACAATTTCAAGAACACTGCGACGCAGTATCAAAGCGGCGTCGACATGCATTTCGACTGGGGTGCATCGCAATTCCTGTCGAAGCAGGTGATGGTCGGCCTCGTCGGCTATGTATACAAGGGGCTGGGCTGTGACAGCGGTTCGGGTGACCGTGTCGGCTGCTTCCAGTCCCAGGTGGTTGGTATCGGACCCCAGATCGGTTTCCTTTTCCCGGTCGGCGACATGCAGGGCTATCTCAATCTGAAAGCTTACGGAGAGTTCGCTGCGGAAAACCGGCCATCAGGCTGGAATACCTGGGTCACCTTCTCTATCTCGCCGCCTGCGCCCGGAGCGCCTCCGACAACAAAACCCGTCGTCAGAAAATACTAGGAGCAAGCAAGCTGCGGCTTTCAGTGTTGAGAAAGCCGATCCTGCGCCGCTGTCTAATGTCTGCAATTGGCCCTGGCGAAGTGGCGGCATCCCCACGAGGTCCGCTCACCGAGGCATGGCGGACCAAATTTTCTCACGTTGAGTTTTTCGCGTTTTGACCCGACTCGGACGTCAAACTTTTCTCCGATTTAACTGCGCGTGGGAAATACCGCACCGGTGCGTTGGCGCCCCAGCGCGGTACATGTTTAGCTGGCTTTTTGTACTGCCGGGGGCTTCCACGAGCCGTTCAGGATCGAAGGCGACTCGTTCTTCGGCCAGTACATCCTCAGCATCGGAATGAACTCGCCCTTCGGAGCCGGAAGCCAGTTCGCTTCCTTGTCCTTACCCGGCGATTCATTCTGGAAGTAAAGCGTCAGCGAACCATCGGCATTGAACTTTGGATTGTCGCGCAGGCTGGCGGTAAATTTGTTCAGCGGGTTGGGAACGAACCACCAGCCCTGGTCGATCATGTACATGGTGATCGACCAGAAGCCGTTGACCGGCGGCGTCGCGTCCTTGGCGAAGGTCAAGGTGTACTTGTTTGCGCCCGTCAGCTTCTGTCCCGTCGAATCGGTCTCCGTGTAGGGATAGACCGCATCCCGCTGCTGGTTGGCGGGCCAACCGAATGCCGCAACCACAGCGCGCTTCATGTAGCTGTCGGGGCCGTAGGTACCTAGTCCCTTTGTCACCACCCAGCCGTCCATGATTCCGCCCAAGGCTGCCTTGTTGTCTTCAATTTTCTTCAGGGCTGATTGCGGAATGTCCTTCAATGCAGCCTGCACAGCGGGATCGAGCTTGCTCATCTCAAACGGCTTGCCAGGTACGATGCCGATCTTCGCCATGCTCGCAAGGATGGGGCCATCTCCCGCGGCTGGCGGTGCATCTCCACCCATTAGCTTCGCCAAGAGATTGAAATATCCCTCGGTTCCCATAGCGATGATGACCGGTTGCGGCTTATCGGTCATGCTGAAGCCGGGATTCGGATTCACCGGCGGCGCGACAGGTGTATACGACTTGCCCCATGAGGAAAGCGGCGTGATCTTGTACTGTGCCTGCAGCTCGTTGACTGCCTTGTAATCCTGTTCGGTGCCATCGGCATAAGTTCGGCCCAGAATGACCATGTAGCGCGTCGCCATGGGGAACTGCTTCATGCCTGCCGGTACCTCGCCCTTCCAGCCAGGCCCGGTGAACAGGTAGTTGGCGGCCTTGCCGTCAGCCGTGCGTTTGCTCGGCGATGACTCGGAGTCCGACATCCAAAGATCGGTCAGCTCGAACAAATAGAAACGATCGCCCATATCTGGGTGACTGAACACCTGCGGTTCAGTCAGGTCGAGCCAACCCAGAGAATAAAGTGTGTCCGCATTTGGCGCCGAAACGCCACGATAATCGGCGGGCGGATAGCGCGGAACGTTGATGAACTGTCCGGTCGGCGCCGTAAGCCCTTCAACCTTTGGCACATTGCTCATCTGAACCTGGGTGACATAGGTGGTGATGAGCGAATAGCCATAGATATACGCGCCCTCGGCGATCTGCCGCGCTTCCTCAGGAGTGACTGTTTGTGCGTTTGCAGGCAGGGGCATTCCGTTGAAGACTGTGAATGCCAAGCTGACTGCAGCCGCGCCGTTTACGAATGATCGTCGGGTCGATTTCATGGCGAACTCCTCACTTTGGTTCAAAGGGGAGACAAGCGCTCGTCGAACCTAAGGAAAATTCAGCGGCTCAACACGACGCCCAGTTGACCTTAATCTTTGAAGCATACCATTAATTGCACTCTAAAGCCAAGCGTGCCATGACCGCTGTTGGCCCACTCCGCCTTCCGGCCATATGGCGTTTGCGCTGCTGCTAAGGGCATAGCAAACGTCGCAGGCGGCAGCGGCTCAACTTGTGAATAGAGGGCCTCTTGTGAATAGAGGGCCTACGGAGTAGAGGGCCTACTTGAGTTCGGGTGGTCACTCCGGGCAGGTGTCACCGCTCGAGTCCGGGACGTCACGGACCTCGGCAACTGCCTCGTCGAACGAGAGGCCCGACGGCCGATCGCGACGCGCGATGTCGAGCGCGCGCGCGGGCGTGCGGGTCGTCTCGGTCCCGCTTCCAGCCGTGCCCCTCGCATTCGCGGATGGCGCCGGCTTCCTGCAGCACGGATGCCCAGCCGCGCGGCGTGCGGATCGCGGGCCGTCTTTCTTTCCCTCAGACCGATTGCGCCCTCGGGGGTTTTGACAAACTACTTTGCTTAGGTATTTCAACCGCTTGCGGAGCGCGACTCGTTTTTCTCGTCAAAGGCTGCCAATCGACTCGTTCTTTTAGTCAGCGTCGACTCGTTTGCCCGATGCCGCTGCTCGTGATTTCAATAACTTAGGGGACCCGCTCTTAATGTGGCGGCATAAACGCAAGGCGCGCCTTTTCGCGCCGTGATCTGCATTTTGCCTGTCGCTTGCAACCGCGCATTCGGCGCGCGAGCGCAATCGCGAAAAGTGAATCGCGATCAATGGGCTAGACTCAACTCCTCCGAGCTCACGTGAGTTCGGATGAGAAACAGCCTTTCACTTCAGGTGCGGGAGGTTTTGCGAGTCGCATCAAGGACATCGACTCGAATGCTGAGGCACCGATCCAGCAGCTTCACGCATTGCTGCAATCAGGCCTGATGCGACGCTACAAGGCGCGCATCCCGATAAAGCCCGGACCAGCTCAATATTTCCTTAAACGCCGGCACAGCCCGTGTGGCTTGCCATGATGTGCCCGATCAGCGTTCGCAGCTCATCCAGCTTGGGTTGGCGATGACGTGCTGCCGTGGGGTCTCTTGCGCTTGTCACGCCCCGGCGGGGATGCTGAAGTGCCGCCCTCGATTGTGGTGTGTAGGAGCCGGCGCCGATGGACAGAATTCTCGCAGCCGCAAAGGCGATCGCGCAGGCGCGCCGCAACCATGCACCGCTCGCGGCGCTCGAAGTTCCTCCGGCCGATGAAGCCGAGGGCTATCAGGTCCAGCGCGCGCTGCACGATCTACTGCTGCCGCATGTCGGCCCGCTGGTCGGTTACAAGATCGGCTGCACCAGCCAGGTGATGCAGGAATACATCGGCATTCCGCATCCTTGCGGCGGCGGCGTGTTCCAGAAGGGCGTCCACGACAGCGGTGTGCGGCTCGCGGCTGCCGACTATGTCCGCGTCGGCGTCGAATGCGAGATCGCGGTGCGGCTGAAGCGCAATCTCGCCGCCGGCGAGGCGCCGTTCACGGCTGAATGGGTCGGCGAAGCCGTCGAGGCCTATCATCCCGCGATCGAGATCGTCGACGACCGCTATGTGAAGTGGGAAACGATGGGGGCGCCGACGCTGATCGCCGACGATTTCTTCGCCGCCGGCTGCGTGCTGGGTGAGGTCGTGCCGCGCTCGTCGGTGCCGGACCTGAAGGCGGTCAAAGGCCGCGCCATCGTCAACGGCGAAGAGGTCAGCCACGGCACCGGCGCCGACGTGCTCGGCCATCCCCACAACGCACTCGCCTGGCTCGCCAACCATCTCGCCGCCGAGGGCAAGGGTCTGCACGCAGGACAGCTCGTTCTCACCGGGAGCCTCGTCAAGACGCTGTGGCTGAAACCCGGCGACAAGGTGCGAATGGAGCTGGACGGGCTGGGGACGGTGGAGGCGGAGTTTACGTAGGCGCTGCGGGCGCGCTGCGGGCACTACGTCGTCATGCCCCGCGAAGGCGGGGAATCCAGTACGCCGCGGCTTCTCGGTTCATCACTGACGTCTCGAAATACTGGATCGCCCCCCTTCGCGGGCGATGACAGTTGAGAGGGCGGATAGGGGGAGCGGCGTCGCTGCAATCGCGCGTGCCCGACGCGCTGTATGCAGCCGTCGCAAAATACATGCGGCCCTCGCCAGGGGAGCTAGCGAGGGCCGCGTCGTACATCGTCGTCCGCGCCTAGGTTCGCGAACACGATGTGGGAGCTCGGGAGAAGCTAGAAGGGTAGCAGCACGTCCATGACTTGCTGGCCGTAGCGCGGTTGCTGCACGTCCATGATCTGGCCGCGGCCGCCGTAGGCGATGCGGGCCTGCGCGATCTTGGTGGAATCGATGGTGTTGTCGCTCTGGATGTCTTCGGGACGGACGATGCCGGCGACGATGAGCTCGCGGATTTCGTAGTTGACGCGGATCTCCTGCTTGCCTTCGACCACGAGGTTGCCGTTGGGCAGGACCTGGGTGACGACGGCTGCGACGTTGGTCTGCAACGCTTCCTTGCGGTCCACGCTTCCTTTGCCCTCGCTAGACGCGGTCGAGTCGGCGGTGAGGATGCGGCCGGGCAACACCTTCTGCGCTTGGGCGCCCAATGTCTTGGCGCCGATGAAGTCGGTGATTCCGGAATCTTCCTTGTTGGTGCGGCTGCGCTGGGTATCGTTTTCGATATTGGCCTTGTCGGTGATGTTCACGGCCACCGTCAGGAGATCGCCGACCTGGTGGGCGCGCTGGTCCTTGAAGAAGGCACGGCTGCCGTTGCGCCACAGCGAGTTCGGATTGTAGGAGGCGACTTCCGGCTTCGGCATCGGCATCTGCACCGGCTTGTAACCGGGCTGCGTCGTCGGATTGTCGATCGCCGATAATTTCGGCTGCTCGCCGATCTGTGACAAACGGTCGATCGATGAGCAGCCGCTCGCCAGCGCGCAAGTCGCCAGCAGCAGGGCAGAGATCGCGATGCGACGAAGACGAAAAGCCGAACTGAACGTGGACATGACTTACTCTGACTTGGCTGGAGCTTGCGGGATCTGGGCTTGCGCGATCTGGGCCGGGGATGCCGGGGTCTGGACCAGGTTCCGGACGAGGGCTGCGGTGTCGACGGGGGCGGGCGCCTCGTCGCGCTTGAGCGAGGAGGTCTGCTCGACCGCGGCCGGCATTGGCGCGGCCTGGCTGGCGCCCTGGACCGTCACCTGGCCGCGGCCGGTGACAACGCCGCTCAGCGTGCGCTTGGTCTGCAGGTTGAGCACGCTGATGGTGTCGCCCTCGGCGCCGCTCTCGATCGCCTTGCCGCGCGTGGTGAGGTAGATTCCGGGGACCTGGTAAATAACAGTGACGTTCTGGTCACGCTGCACGAAGTCGGGCTTGACGATGTCGGCGACGCGGATCGGCGTCCCCGCCCGCATCGGCCGGCGGAGCTGCATGCCGAGCGTGCGGTCGCGCGAGGCGGCCTCACCGGTGACCTCGGCCTTCGGCCGGCGCTCCATGGCGACGTCGGAGGCCTTCAGGAGATCGACGCGATCGATGTCGCGCGTCAGCACGGCCACTTCCACCGTCTCGATCGCGGTGCCGGTGAAACGCAGCTTGGTCGGTGCCGGATTGCTGTCGTTGTTGATCTCGAAGGCGATGTCGAAACGGCCGCTGCGGGCGTCGTAGCGGGTCGCGACCGGCTGCAGCGTGCCGGTGTTGGAGGCATCCAGCCGCATGTCGGCAATGCCGCGGTCGAACGTGACGGTGATGTTGGCGGCATCGCCAAGCCCGAAGCGGCGCTCGAGCGCCGTGGCGACCGCGGTTTCGAGGTCCTTGTTCGCCAGCGTGCGGGCGAGACGGATGACCTGGACCTCCTTGATGTCGCCGGTCATCACGCCGATCACCTGTTTTGCGCGCAACACCGCCAGCACCTGGGCGACCGGCAGCGCACCGGTGGTGCCGAGATCGGGCGAGCGGTAGACCGGGATCAGCGCGGCCGAGCCGGCATTGTCGATGAGATCGCCGACCCGCACCACGTCCGAGGTCACGGTGATGCTCGCGCGCAGCGTCGGCGTCGCGATGAAATCGTCGGCGGCCCGTGCGGGCAGCGCCAGCACGAGGAGAGCGGAGATCGTGGCGAGGGTGGTGCGGATCATCGTCATCACCTCAGCGGAACAGCGCCGTGGTCGACTGCATCATCTGGTCGGCGGCGCTGATCACCTTGGCGTTCATCTCGTAGGCGCGCTGGGCGGCGATCAGGTCGCTCATTTCCGAGACGACGTCGACATTGGCCTGCTCAAGGCTGCTCTGGGTGATGTTGCCGAAACCCTCGGAGCTCGCGGTGCCGTCCTGCGGCGGGCCGGAGGAGGGCGTCTCGGTGAACTGATTGTTGCCGACCGGCTGGAGGCCGGCCTTGTTGATGAATCGGGTCAGGCCGATCTGGCCCTGGACGGCCGAGGTCGACGAACCCGGCAGCGTCACCGAGACCTGGCCCTGCACGTTGATGGTGAGGCCCGAGGCGTTGTTCGGGATCGTGATCGTCGGTTGCACCGGGTTGCCCTGCGCCGTGACGATGCGCCCCTGATTGTCCATCTGGAAGGTGCCGTCGCGGGTGTACTGGAAGCTGCCGTCAGGCATCAGGATCTTGAAGAAGCCTTCGCCCGTAATGGCCATGTCGAGGTCGTTGCCGGTCTGCGACAGCGTGCCCTGGGTCATGCTGCGCGGCGTGCCGACGGTCTTGACGCCGCCGCCGATGTCGACGCCGACCGGCAGGATGGTGCCCTGGTCGGACGACTGGGCGCCGACGCGGCGGACGTGTTCGTAGATCAGGTCCTGGAACGCCGCGGTCTGCTTCTTGAAGCCGGTGGTGCGCAGGTTCGCGATGTTGTTGGAGATCACCTGAACGTTGAGTTCCTGTGCCGCCATTCCGGTTGCTGCGGTGTGAAGCGCCTGCATGTCAGTTCTCCCTCAATCAGGCCGGAACGTCGGCGAGCTTCTCGATCGCCGACTTGTGCATGTCACTCTGCTGCTGGAGCAGGTTGGCGATGGCGGTGTAGCTGCGCATGACTTCGACCATGCGGCTCATCTCACCGACCGAGTTCACGTTCGACTTCTCGACGTAGCCCTGCTGCACGGTCGACTTGGTGTCGGCCTGCGGGACCGCGGAGCCGATGTTGTAAAGGTTGGCGCCGAGCTTGGTCAGCTTGGCCGGATCGTCGAACGAGGCCATGCGGATCTTGCCGCGGATCGAGTCGTTCTTGGCCGTGCCCTCGAGCACCGTGACGGTACCGTCCGGCGCGACGTTGATATCGTGGTCGGTCGGCTGGAAGGTGATCGGGCCGCTGGTGCCCAGCACGAGGTTGCCGTCGGAGGTGACGAGCTGGCCGGTGTTGTTGAGCGAGAATTTGCCGTCGCGGGTGTAGCGCTCGGCGCCATTGGCCTGAACCGCGAAATAGGCGTTGCCGCTGATCGCCATGTCGAGCGGATTCTTGGTCGGCTCCATCGGCCCCTGACCGACGTCGCGGAAGGTGCCGCGGTCCTGCACATAGGAGACCCGGCGGTCGGAGCCGACGAAATTGTCCTCACGCGCGTTCGAGTTGAGGTACTCCTCGAAAAGCGAATGGTCGGCCTTGAAGCCGTTGGTGTTGGCGTTAGCGACGTTGTTGGCGATGACATCCATCTGCCGTTCCAACGTCATCTGTCGTGACAACCCGATCAGAAGCGCGTTCTGCATCGGAAATCTCCCCTGAGTGAGATCTGCCAGCTCGCTCTCCCAAGCGCCTTGGCCGATCCCGTGAACGAGACCTCGGGTTCTCCCAAACCCTGGGTCTCGATCCTTTCTCAGCGAAACTCGTGCCAAGCTGGAAAATTGTGTTGTTTCAGTCTCTTGTCTGTTTTTCGAGGGCGCGGGGAGGCGGCAGAAAGGGTCTGTTAGCCATGTTTGCCCGGCAGATTTTTCCTAGTGAAGGCCCAATCGAAAGGTTCCGTTAACCATTATTACCGTAGCGTTTGCGCGTAAGAGGAGCACTGCGCTGGGGCATTTGTATCGCGTCACTGTCTGCCAGGAGCTTCGCTCTTTCGACCCATTTGAGAGATGAGCGAGCGCGGCGATCATGGCAGAGAATGAAGCGGAAGGCGGCGGAGCCGCTGAGGGCGCGGAAGCCGCTCCGCCCAAGAACAAGTTCAAGCTGATGATCATGGTGGTGGGCCTGCTCGCCGTTCTCGGCGGCGGCGCCGCGACCTGGTTCTTCTTTTTCCGTCACGGCGACGACGAGCATCACGCCGAGGCGGCGCCTCCGCCGAAGCCGCCGGCTTTTGTTGAGGTTCCCGACATCATGGTCAACCTCGCCGGCGCGCCGGGCGAGCGCGTGCAATATCTGAAGCTCAAGATCGTGCTGGAGCTGAAGGAAGAGAAGCAGGTCGAGGCGATCAAGCCGACGATGCCGCGCATCACCGACATCTTCCAGACCTATGCGCGCGAGCTGCGCTCCTCTGACCTCAACGGTTCCGCCGGCATCTTCCGCCTCAAGGAAGAGTTGACCAAGCGCGTCAACGCGGCGGTCGCTCCGGTCCAGGTCAGCGCGGTGCTGTTCAAGGAAGTCGTGATCCAGTGAGCATGACGGGCTAGGGATCATGGCAGGCACCGACCAACCAGACCAGGATGCAATTGCCGCCCAATGGGAGGCCTCGCTTGATTCCGAGGATCCCGCCGAGGCCGCGAAGGCTGCTGCCGAAAACGAACTGTCCGAGACCATGGCCCTGCAATGGGCGGCCATGGTCGAGGATGGCAGCCGCGATCTCGGCGCCGGCAAGAATTCCGGCGAACGGGTGCTGTCGCAGGAGGAGATCGACAACCTCCTCGGCTTCGCGGTCGGCGACGTCACGCTCGACGACCATTCCGGCATTCGCGCCATCATCGATTCGGCGATGGTCTCCTACGAGCGTCTGCCGATGCTCGAAATCGTCTTCGACCGCCTGGTGCGGTTGCTGACGACCTCGTTACGCAATTTCACCTCCGACAACGTCGAAGTCTCGCTCGACCGCATCACCTCGGTGCGCTTCGGCGACTACATGAACTCGATTCCGCTGCCCGCCGTCCTCACCGTCTTCAAAGCCGAAGAGTGGGACAATTTCGGCATGGCCGTGGTCGATTCCAGCCTGATCTACTCGATGATCGACGTGCTGCTCGGCGGCCGCCGCGGCTCGAGCCAGCTGCGCATCGAGGGCCGGCCCTACACCACGATCGAGACAGAGTTGGTCAAGCGGCTGGTCGAAGTCGTCATGACCGATGCCGAACAGGCGTTCCGGCCGCTGTCGCCGGTGACCTTCACCATCGACCGGCTCGAGACCAACCCGCGTTTCGCCGCGATCAGCCGTCCTGCCAACGCCGCGATCCTGGTGCGCCTGCGCATCGACATGGAAGATCGCGGCGGCAACATCGAGCTGTTGCTGCCTTACGCGACCATCGAGCCGATCCGGGGCGTCCTGCTCCAGATGTTCATGGGCGAAAAGTTCGGCCGCGACCAGATCTGGGAAGGCCATTTCGCCACCGAGATCGTCCAGGCTGAGATCTCCGTCGACGCCGTGCTCTACGAAGCCGACATTCCGCTCAAGCAGTTGATGCGGCTGAAGGTCGGCGACACGCTGCCGCTGGACATGCGCGCGGATGCCAACGTCACCGTTCGCTGCGGCGACGTCACCATCACCGAAGGACGCATGGGCCGGGTCGGCGATCGCGTCGCGATACGGGTGACGAAACCCTTGCGCAAGCCAAGTACGACACTTGCGATGTTCGAAAAGGTCGACGAGCAGAACAAGATGATGGAGGCCCCATGAACCACTCCCTAGGAATGGCGATCGAGACGCTGGTGGCTATCCTGCTGATGCTGACCATCGTCTACTGCGTCACGCTCAACAAGCGGCTGACGCGGCTGAAGGCGGACGAGCATTCGCTGAAGGCGGTCATCGGGGAGCTGATCACCGCAACCGAGATCGCCGAGCGCGCGATCGGCGGGCTGAAGCTCGCCGTGCGCGACGTCAACGAGAACCTCGGCAGCCAGCTCGCTGCGGCGACCCAGATGTCCGAGCAGCTCTACAAGCAGCTCGGCGAAGCCGACAACGTGGTGCGGCGCCTGTCCAAGATCGCAATCGCCGCGCGCCCCGTGACGAACGCGGAAATGGTCGCCGCGCCCGCAGCCAAGCCCTCGTCGGCGAAGGCGGTGGCGGCTGCGGCCGAAGCCTTCTCCGAGCGCCGACGATCCAACGGTCTTGCCGCATAAAGTCAGGGTATGAAGTCTTTTCGCAACATCCGCGTCATTCCGATCGTGCTGGTTGCCGTCGCTGGCCTCGCCACGCTGAAGGTCACGGGTCTTGTGATCAATGGCGGCTATGTCTTCGACTACAAGCCGAGCCAGACCAAGAAGTCCTGGGCGCAGGAGAATCTGAACTTCCCGGCCAGCCGTGAGGATCCCGACATCACGGGCTCGACCCATGGCGCGCCGAAGGAGGCGCCGAAGCCGGCCGCACCCGACACCAAGTCCGAAGGCGCCGCCGTCAAGGAGGAAGCCCAGTCGCAGATCTCCGCCTCGGAGCGCGCGATCCTGGAACGCTTGCAGTCGCGCCGCCAGGAGATCGAGGCCCGCCAGCGCGAGATTGACATCCGCGAGAGCCTGTTGAAATCCGCCGAGAAGCGCATCGAAAACAAGGTCGAGGAGATGAAGGCGGTAGAAACCCGTATCTCCGCGACGCAGGCCGAGCAGAAGGCCGCCGAAGCCCAGCGCATGAAGGGCCTCGTGACCATGTATGAGGGCATGAAGCCCAAGGACGCCGCGCGGGTCTTTGACCGGCTCGAGATGGGCGTGCTGATCGAGATCGCCTCGCAGATCGCGCCGCGAAAAATGTCGGACATCATGGGATTGATGTCCCCGGAGGCCGCCGAGCGGCTGACGGTCGAGATGGCCCGCCGGGCCAATGGCGGCGGCGATCAGTCCGCTTCGGCCGGCGAGCTGCCCAAGATCGACGGCAAGCCGACGCAAAAGCCGAATTGAGGGCTCATACTTAAGAAGTCCTTAATTGCCAAAATCTACAGTCTGGGGCAGGGGCCGGCACCAATGCCGGCGTGGACCGTCGAACCGGAAGAAATGCCGCCAATGGCGCGAGAGGCTGCCGCTGGATTTGTGTCGCGAGCCCGCGCCCTGGCGCGGAGGCTGTCGCGTCATGTCCGCGCGGCGCCGCTGCTGGCAGCCGGCCTGCTGATCGGCTTCACGGCGCCTGTCCGGGCGGCCGATGCTGTCAGGGGCGAGGCGACTTTCTCGGCCAGCGGCGGCTTTGCCCGTCTCGTGATCAAGCTCGGGGAGGACGTCCCCTCTGAGGTGACGACGGCCGGCTCCATTCTCGTCATCCGCTTCGACCGGGCGGTCGACGTGCCCGTCGACCGCGTCCCGGAAGGCGCGCCCGACTACGTCAACTCCGCCCGCCGCGATCCCGATGGCGGCGCCATCCGCCTGTCGCTGGCACGGCGCGTTACCGTCAACACCATGAATGCCGGCGAACGAACCTTCATCGACCTCTTGCCGGAGGGGTGGAAGGGACCGCCGCCGAGCCTGCCGATGGACGTGGTCAAGGAACTCGCCGAGCGCGCGCGCGTCGCCGAACGGGCGCTGCGCGCCCAACGCGCCGCGGCGGAGAGCAAGAAGCGTCCGCAGATCCGCGTGCGCGCCTCGGTGCAGCCGACCTTCGTCCGCTTCGTGTTCGAGATGCCGGACGGCGTCGGCGTATCCTCCGTGCTCAACGAGCAGAAGCTCACGCTCGCCTTCAACGCCAACCTGAATTTCGATCTCGCGGACGCGGTCGTCGCGGCGCCGCCGAACGTCGCCTCGATCAAGCAGAAGGCCGACATCGACCAGACCAGTGTCGAGATCGCGCTGATCGGCGATTCCGACGTGCATTCGTTCCGCGACGAGAAGAACTACGTCGTCGACATCTCCTTCCAGCCTGACAAGAGCAAGATGGCCAATTCGGCCGAGGCTGCGATCGCGCAGGCCAAGCCCGCCGCTCATGGACCGGCGCCTGGGCCCGAAAAACCGGCGGCCGAGAAGCCGAAGGACGCGCAGCGCGAGATCGCGCCGCCGACCTCCGAGGCGATCGCGCGCGAAGCCAGGATCGACGTCAAGCCCGAGGTGAAGGCGGAAGCGCCCGCCGCCATGTCGCCCGCTGAAGCGCCGAAATCGGTGCCGGCTCCTGCGGCCGAAGTTGCGTCCGCCCCGCAAACGCCCAAGGAAGTCTCAAAGACCGTCGCGCCAGTTGCGGAAACTGCGGTCGCGCCTGCCAAGCCGGTCGTGGTCGAAGCGCCTCAAGAGGCCGCGAAGGAAGCTGCCAAAGAGCCAGTCAAGGAGCCGGTCAAGGAAGCCGTCAAGGCCGTGCCGGCAGAGGCGCCCGCCGCGCCGCAGCCGACTGGTGCCAGCGTCGATGTGCGCCGCGACAGCGACGGCCTGCGGGTGACCTTCCCGCTTCAGGTCGCAACGCCTGCGGCAGCGTTCCGCCGCGGCGACACCGTCTGGCTGGTGTTCGATACGGCGAAGCCGATCGACGTCGAGGCGATCCGCACCAAGGGCGGTGCGATGATCGGCGAGGTCGGCCGCGTCCCGCTCGAGAAGGGACAGGCGGTGCGCATCCGTCTCACCCGGCCGCTGGTCTATTCGCTGACGAGCGAGGAGGTCGGCAAGCAGACCAACTGGCTCTTGACCCTCGCCGACAAAATCCAAGCGACGCCGCTGCCGCTAATGATCTCGCGCAACATCACCGATCCGGCGCTCGCCAACATCGCGATCCCCTTCGCCAATCCGGGCCTCCTGCACAAGCTTACCGATCCCGATGCCGGCGACACGCTCTATGTCGTCACCGCGCAGCGGCCGGTGCGCGGCTTCATCAAGCGACAGGACCTCGTTGACCTCGCGCTGCTGGAGTCCGCACATGGCATCGCGATCCGGCCGAATTCCGACGAGGTCGGCGTCGAGGTGGGAGCCGACAAGGTCATCCTCGGCAAGAAGGGCGGGCTGACGCTGTCGCCGGTCGACATCTCGGCCGAGCGCGCGCCGACCGCAGTGCGGCCGGTCTTCAGCCCCGAAGCCTGGCGCAAGGGCCAGTCGGAGAACTTCATAGCGCGCCAGAACGAGCTGATCACGGCGATCTCCAACGTCGAGCCGGCGATGCGTTCGCTGCCGCGGCTCGACCTCGCGCAATTCTACATGTCGCGCGCGATGTATCACGAAGCCAAGGCCGTCACCGAATTGATGCTGGCCGATCCCCTCAACAAGGAGGAGAGCGGTGCGCTGATCATGCATGCGATCGCGAGCATCCTGATCGGCCGGCCGGCACAGGGCCTGAAGGACCTCGCCAACCCCGTGATCGGCAACAGTCACGATTCTCAGCTTTGGAAGGCGCTCGCCTATGCGCGCCAGGGCAAATGGGCGGACGCGCGCGAGAAGTTCAAGAACGTCGAATTCGCCATCGCCTCGCTGCCGCTCGACATCCAGCGCATCGTAACGATGGAGGCGATGCGCGCTTCGCTCGAGGTGAAGGATTATGCCGGTGCCTCCAAGCGCCGCAGCGAGCTCGAGGTGGTCGGCGTCTCGCCCGAGGCAGCGCCCGGCTTCGCGGTGCTGCGCGGCCGGCTCGCCGAAGCGCTCGGCCACGACAAGGACGCGCTCGACGACTACAAATTCGCGGTCGGCTCGTCCGACCGGCCGGCCGCGGCCGAGGCCAAGCAGCTCGAAGTCGCGCTGCGGCAGAAGCGCGACGAGATCGGCAAGGAAGACGCGCTGCGCGAGCTCGAAACGCTCGCGATGACCTGGCGCGGCGACTCGATCGAGGTCAAGACGCTCCAGATGCTGTCGCAGATGTTTGCCGAGAACGGGCGCTACCGGGATGCGCTCACCGCGGCGCGTACCGCGACAAAGCTGCAGCCGAACGCGGAAGCCTCGCGCCAGGCGCAGGACCTCGCCTCCGACCTGTTCACGCAGATCTTCCTGGGACCCAAGGGCGACGAGCTGCCGCCGATCGAAGCGCTGGGGATGTTCTACGAGTTCCGCGAGCTGACGCCGATCGGCCGCCGCGGCGACGAACTGATCCGGCGCCTCTCGGACCGGCTCGCCTCGATCGATCTGCTCGACCAGGCCGCCGAGCTCCTGCAATACCAGGTCGACCACCGCCTCGAAGGCGCGGCGCGTGCGCAAGTCGCCGCGCGCCTTTCCATGATCTATCTCGCCAACCGCAGACCCGACATGGCGATCACGGCGTTGCGCGCGAGCCGTATCAGCGACCTCTCGGGCGAGCTCAGGCAGCAACGGCTGCTGCTGGAGGCGCGTGCGCAGAGCGACGTCGGCCGCCACGATCTCGCGCTCGACATCGTCTCCAACGTTACAGGACGCGAGGTGCTGCGGCTGCGCTCGGACATCTTCTGGGCGGCGCGGCGCTGGCGTGAATCCGCCGAGCAGATCGAGCTTTATTACGGCGAGCGCTTCCGTGACTTCAAGCCGCTCAACAGTGTGGAGAAAAGCGACATCATCCGCGCGGCTGTCGGTTATGCGCTCGCCGACGACTCGATCGGCATGTCGCGCTTCCGCGAGAAATATGCGCCGCTGATGAGCGAGAGCGCCGATCGGCTCGCCTTCGACATCGCGAGCAAACCGACCGGCGCCTCCAGCGCAGAGTTTGCCGATATCGCGAAGCTGGCTGCCAGTGTCGACACGCTCGACGGCTTCCTGCGCGAGATGAAGCAGCGCTTCCCCGACGCCACCGCCCGCGCGCCGGCCTCTCCGCAGGCCAAGGACGAGTCCGACCACACCGGCTCGTTGCCCACGATTCCCGTCGTGCGGCAGATCAAGATGACGCGGTAGTTTGCAAGATCGTTAGCCAGCAGCACAGCGGATCCGCCACGGCGTCGGTTCTTTGCGCTTTTCAAAATCTCAAAAATGAGATAATGTCGATCCGTGTCCTGGCGGGTTGAAATTCTCGATGAGGCCGCCGCCGCAGAGATTGCGGCTCTGCCGGCCGATATGCAGGCACGTTTTCTGCGGCTCGCAGAGCGCATCGCTTCAGCAGGCTGGAGAGCCTTAGCGAGCCACACGTGAAACATCTAGAGGGGAAGCTCTGGGAACTGCGCTTGGCCGGTCGCTATGGAATTGCCCGCGCATTATACGTTACTGCGATCGGACGCAGAGTGATCGTTGTGCGCGCGTTTGTGAAAAAGACACAGAAGACGCCGCGTTCCGAGATCGAGCTGCGAAGAGCAAAGGACGTCTCATGTCGATCGCTTTTGAGAAGCTGAAGGCGCGTCTGCTCGCCAACCCGAAAGTGAAGGCGGAGTATGACGCGCTGGCGCCCGAGTTCGAGATCGCTGCCGAACTGCTCAGGGCCCGCTTGCGTGCTGGTCTTTCGCAAGCGGAACTCGCGGCTCGGATGGGCACCAGTCAATCTACGATTGCCCGGCTCGAAAATGGCCAGACCCTGCCCAGCACCAAAACGCTTCTGCGCTTCGCGGAGGCGACAGGCAGCAAGATGCATGTGAGGCTTTCGGCAGCGTGATGCAGGTCAATGCGACCTCACCGCATGCTGGTGCTGATTGGCGATCAGTTCAGCAAGCAGCACGACGTGTAGGGGGAGGGCGGGCGCTGCCGTATCGCGCGAAGCGCTGCTGGTCGCCCCATTCTCCGTCATCGCGAGCGCAGCGAAGCAATCCAGCGTCTGTCCGCGGCGGCAGCCTGGATTGCTTCGTCGCAAGAGCTCCTCGCAATGATGGGGAGATAGCGGGGCCAAGTCGAGTGCGGGAGGGATGCAAGGCGGGCTCCGCAGTTCGCCCCTGGGCACGCGCCCGCTAACCTCCGTAACTCTGTACCAGACTCCCTGCCACCAGCGACCAGCCGTCGACGAGCACGAAGAAGATCAGCTTGAACGGCAGCGAGATGGTTGCGGGCGGCAGCATCATCATGCCCATCGACATCAGCACGGACGCGACGACGAGGTCGATGATCAGGAAGGGAAGGAACAGCAGAAAGCCGATCTCGAAGGCACGTTTCAGCTCCGAGATCATAAAGGCGGGGACGAGGATGCGTAAGCCGAGCTCGTCGGGGGTTGCCGGCGGCGGCTCGCCGGAGAGATCCAGGAAGAGCTTGAGGTCCTTCTCGCGCACGTTCTTCTGCATGAAGCCGCGCAGGGGGACGGAGGCGCGCTGAAGCGCGTCTTCAACGCCGAGCTGATTGGCGACCAGCGGACGGATGCCTTCGTCGTAGGATTTTTGCAGGACGGGTCCCATCACGAAGAAGGTGAGGAACATCGCCAGCGCGATGATCACCGAGTTCGGCGGGGCGGTCGCGGTGCCCATCGCGGTGCGCAGCAGCGACAGCACGACCACGATGCGCGTGAACGACGTCATCATGATCAGGATCGACGGTGCGATCGACAGCACCGTCAGCAGCGCGATCAGCTGGATCGCGCGCTCGGTGACGCCGCCACCGCCAGCGCCTCCTCCGCCGAGATTGATGCTGATATCCTGCGCATGCGCCGGCATCGCGAGCGAAGCCGCGCCGATCAGGACAGAAAGAAGAAAAACTCTACGCGGGAGGGCCGGCAGCCTCACGAAGACGGCTTCGGACGGCCGAGCAACGAGGCCATCTCGTCTTCGAGATTTTCAAAGCTGGTCTTTTCCGGAGCCGGCTTTGCGGGAGGGGCCGGGGGTGCCGGCGGCTCGCTGCGGGCCACACGCGGAGGAGCGGCCGGGGGCTCCGGGGCGACCGGAGGGGCAAGCGTCTCGCCGGCGGGGCGGCGGAGTGCTGCTTCGAGTCGCTGCGCCATCTCCGCGAGATTTTGCTCGGCGCTCGATGGCGCCGCAGGAGCGGGCGCCGGCGGCGGAACGGGCGGAGCCTGCGGCACGGGCGGAGGTGGTGCGGCGACGCGCTCGGCGCGCACTGGCGGCGCCTTCACCGGCTCGCTCTGGCGCGGCGGACGCGGCATCAGAGGGGGTTCGTTGCGCGCAACGCGCGGCGGAACAGGTTCGGGACGAAGCTCGCGCTCGGGGCGCGGCGCGATCGGCTCGGAGGTGAAGCCGGCCAGTGGCGGCTCGTTGCGGCGTTCGGCCAGCGCAGGAGCGGGCCGGCGCACTTCGTCGGCAAAGGAGGGGCGCGCGGGCCGCGGTGGCGGCTCGGGCATTTGCGGCTCGGGATGATCGAGCAGCTCGGGCCGCGGTACTTCGTCGGCCCAGCTGCTGCTATCAGGCATCGGCGCGAGACGCGGCGGCTCGGCAGCGTTGGAGCGCTGCGGGAGCTGGTCGCGGCCGGGCGCTGCGCGCACGATGTTGGGTTCGACGACGATGTCCGTGGGGCCGCCGATCATCAGAAGATGCTCGACATTGTCACGCCGGACCAGCACCAGACGGCGGCGGCCGTCGACTGCGGCGGCATCGATCACGGCGAGCCGGGGCATCCGGCCGCGCTGGGTGTTGGCGCCGAGCCGGCTGGTGGCGAATCGGCGAACCAGCCATGCAGCGACGCCGATCAACGCCAGAACGACGATGAACGCGACGATGAAGGTGATAGGACTGCCTTGCATACTTGTCCCCGACAAATGGCGCTTGTCTCGGGCCCGTGGTCAGATGCGCCAACCACTGGCTTACGTTGCCCCAAACTGCGATTTCTTAACGTCCCACGGCAAGTTTTGCCGTCCCCAACTCTTAATAACCCATGAATCGCTCGATCCAAAACGACTTCTTGGCCTGTGCATGCGCCGCCAAGCGGTTGGGTTAATGCCGCTTTTGGAGGCGTAGAATCACGGGGCGTGCGCATTCGTGTCCCGGCGGGGTACAACTGCCTCCGACCTCCTTAACCAGCTGTTAACCATACAGGCGGCAAATTCTGCCTAGCTTCGGACCCATGGGTCCTGCGAGGCGGAAGGAGCCGCAACGATGTCCATCAACGATCTTCCGGTGCTATCGGCGCTTCGCACCAAGATGCAATGGCACCAGGAGCGCCAGCGCGTCCTTTCCGAGAACGTCTCCAATTCGGACACGCCCAAATTCCGGCCGCGCGACCTGGTCGAGCCGAAGCTGGACAAGAGCGGTGCCGTCACGGGTTCGATGGGCCCCTTGGCGCTCACCCGCACCAGCGGTTCCCACATGGCGCCGTCAGGTGCGGCCTCCGGATTCGACCAGAACAAGAATGCGGGTTTTGAGACCCGCCCCGCGGGCAACGCCGTCAATCTCGAAGAGGAGATGATGAAGGCCGCCAGCAACCAGATGGATTATGCGGCGGTGACCTCGCTCTATTCGAAGAGCCTGCATCTGCTCAAGACCGCGATCGGCAAAGGCTAGAGCATGATCCGGAAAAGTGTGCAGCGGTTTTCCGACCAGATCATGCTCAAAAATGAGCGCTGGAGATAGACCATGGCGAACGACAGCAGCGACTTTGCCCGCTCGATGGCGATCGCGACCTCCGGTCTGCGGGCGCAGGCCGGGCGCATGCGGGTGATCTCGGAGAACATCGCAAATGCGGATTCGACGTCGCAGACCGCCGGCGGCGATCCTTACCGGCGCAAGGTGCCGACCTTCTCCTCGGCGCTCGACCGTACACTCGACGCGCAGGTCGTCGCCCTCGGCAGGATCAAGCCCGACCAGTCCAATTTCCGCACCAAATACGAGCCGAACAATCCGGCGGCGGATGCGACCGGTAACGTCAAATATCCGAACGTAAACTCGGTGGTCGAGATGACCGACATGCGCGACGCGCAGCGGTCGTACGAGGCCAATCTCAACATCATCAGCGCGACACGCCGGATGATCCAGCGCACCCTCGACATCCTCAAGAGCTGAACAGGACATTTGAACCATGGCAACACCGACAATTGCCGCCAACGCCTATGCAAACCTCGCTCGCGTGCTGGAGAACAGCGGTGCCGGCAAGGGCAGCGAGCCGAGCGGGCAGTCCTTCGCCTCTCTTCTGAAAGACACTGTCGGCAGCGTCCTGGAGTCCGGCCGAAAATCCGATGCGCAGACGGTGGCGATGGCCGCCGGCAAGGCCAACGTGATGGACGTGGTGACGGCGGTCGCAGACACCGACGTCGCCGTGTCGACGCTGGTCTCGGTCCGCGACCGTGTGATCGCGGCCTATGAAGACATCATGAAGATGCCGATCTGATTTTTGGCGCTCGCGCCCGCCCCAACCGTCATTGCGAGCGCAGCGAAGCAATCCAGAGTCTTTCCGAAGCGGCAGTCTGGATTGCTTCGCTACGCTCGCAATGACGGGGGATAGGTCTTCGCATCGCTCGCAAGAGCGGTGGGAGGCGAGGAATAAGACAAAGGAATTGTGCAATGACCGGACCGGAAACCCTCGACGTCGCGCGTGATGCGATCTGGACCATCGTGATCGTGTCGTCGCCGCTGATGTTGGTCGGCCTCGTGGTCGGCGTCGTCGTGTCGCTGTTCCAGGCGCTGACGCAGATCCAGGAGCAGACGCTGATCTACGTGCCGAAGATCCTGGCCATCTTTGCCACAATGCTGTTGGCCTTGCCGTTCATGGCCGACGCACTGCATTCCCACATGCTGCGGATATCGTCGCGAATCATCGGCGGCTGAGGCACTATGCGCCCATCATGCGCATCGACGTCTCGCTGCTGCCGGCGCTTGCCGCCTCCTTCATGCTCGCCTTTGCCCGGGTCGGCGCGATGGTGATGCTGTTGCCGGGCCTGGGCGAGACCAATATCCCGACACGGGTCAAACTGTCGATCGCGCTGCTGCTCACGCTGATCATCCTGCCGCTGCATCGCAACGCCTATCAGGTCGACATGGGTTCGATCGCGCCGCTGCTGGTCCTGATGCTGCATGAGATCGTGATCGGCATCGTGCTGGGGGCGACCGCGCGGGTGACGTTGTCGGCGCTGCAGGTTGCCGGTGCCGTGATCGCGCAGCAGATGGGGCTCGGCTTCGTCACCTCGGTCGATCCGACGCAGGGACAGCAGGGCGTGCTGGTCGGCAACTTCCTGACGATATTGGGGGTCACGCTGCTGTTCGCCACCGACAGCCATCATCTGGTGATCGCGGCACTGAACGACAGCTATACGATCTTCGCGCCGGGCGAGACGGTGTCGAGCGGCGATGTCGCCGCGCTGGCGACGCGCGCCTTTGCCGCCGCATTCCGCCTGGGCTTGCAACTTTCCGGCCCGTTCCTGGTGTTCGGCCTCGTCTTCAACATCGGGCTCGGCGTGCTGGCGCGGCTGATGCCGCAGATGCAGGTCTATTTCGTCGGCGTGCCGCTCTCGATCTTCGCCGGCTTCCTGGTGCTCGCCGTGGTGCTCACGGCGATGATGGGCACCTATCTCGACTATTTCATCGGTGTCATGCACCAGATGATGCCACTCAAGTGACCGGGTGATCGATGGCGGAAGACAACGATCCAGAGAGTCAAACAGAAGACCCGACGCAAAAACGTCTCGAAGAGGCGCTCGAACGCGGTGACGTCGCCAAGAGCCAGGAGATCAACACCTGGTTCATGATTGCGGGCGCCACGCTGGTGGTCTCGAGCTTCTCAGGATCGGTCGGTAGCGGGCTATTGGCGCCGATGCGCAACCTGCTCGCCAATTCCTGGATGATCAAGACCGACGGCAGGGCTCTGCTCGCTCTGATGCAGCAGATCGAAGTCGCGGTGCTCGCGGCGGTGGGCGTGCCGCTGCTGATGCTCGTACTGGCGGCAATTGCCGGCAACGTGCTGCAGCACCGCCTGGTCTGGTCGGCCGAATCTCTCAAGCCCAAGTTCAGCAAGCTGTCGCCGGCCGAGGGCCTCAAGCGCATCTTCGGCAAGCAAGCGGCGGCGAACTTCCTCAAGGGTCTCGGCAAGCTGATCGTGCTCGGCGCGGTCATGACCATGATCCTGTGGCCGGAGCGGCATCGCATGGAGGCGATGGTCAGGCTCGATCCCGCCGCCCTGCTCGGCGCCTCCACCAGCCTGACCATTCACCTGCTCGGCGCGGTGGTCGCGGCGCTCGCGATCATCGCCATCGGCGACTATTTCTTCCAGTATCGCAGCTGGTTCCAGCGGCAGAAGATGTCGCTCCAGGAGATCAAGGAAGAGTTCAAGCAGTCCGAAGGCGACCCGCACATCAAGGGCAAGCTCAGGCAGCTGCGCCAGCAGCGCTCGAAGAAGCGCATGATGGCGGCGGTTCCCAAGGCTTCCGTGATCATCACCAACCCGACCCACTATTCGATCGCGCTGTCCTACGAGCGCGGCATGTCGGCGCCGATCTGCGTCGCCAAGGGCGTCGACAACCTCGCTTTCAAGATCCGGGAGATCGCGCGCGAGCACGACATCCCGATCGTCGAGAACGTGCCGCTCGCCCGCGCCCTCTACGCCACCGTCGAGATCGACGAGGAAATCCCGACCGAGCACTACCATGCGGTCGCCGAAGTGATCGGCTACGTCATGCGTCTGAAGAGCGGATTTGGCGCCAGCCGGCAATAATACCCCTGAAAAGTACTGGAAATGGCCGTAATCTGGGAATCAGCGTACCTTTCGCCCCTGCTGCCCTTGCGTCTGCGGGTCCGATTCAGGCAGGGAGGACCCTGCGCGCCCTGTAGCGCGTTGATTCTCTGCCGACAGGCTGTGCCAGCTTGAGATGACTGCCGAGACCGACCACGACCTCACACGCGAGCCCGTTGCGGCGCACGAGCCGTCGCCGCGCTCGGGCAGCATTGCGCTGGTGCTGCTGGTGGCCGCCGGCCTCGTCGCCGTTGCCGTCGGGTTGATGACGCTTGGGCGCGCGCAGGCCCAGCCCTATATCCTCGGCATCCTCGCCGTGCTGGCGATGGTCGGCCTGTTCAACCTGTTCGCCTTCGCCGCCGGCATCATCCGCTTCGTCGATCGCAATCTCGACGATCCCGTGATGGGGCGCATCGCCGACCACGCCTTTGACGGCCTCGCCGTGACCGACCCGCGGGGCCATGTGGTCTATTCCAACGCGGCCTATCTGACGCTGACCGGCGCCGCCGGCCCACAGGACGTGCGTCCCGTGGAGCGCGTCTTCATCGGCAACCCCGACGTCTCCGAGGCGGTGTTCCGCCTGTTGAAAGCCGCGCGCGAAGGCAAGCGGCAGCAGGAAGAGGTGCGCATCTCCGGCAATGACGGCAGCCAGGGCCGCTGGCTACGCATGCGGGTGCGGCCTCTCGGCACCGGCAAGCGCGAGACGAGATATGCGGTGTGGTCGATCGCCGACATCACCCGCGACCGCGAGCGCCAGGAGGACGTGTTCCAGGAACTCCAGCACGCGATCGAATATCTCGATCACGCGCCCTGCGGTTTTTTCTCGGTCAATCCGGCCGGCGAGCTCGCTTATGTCAACGCGACGCTGGCGAACTGGCTCGACTACGACCTTGCCGAGATCGGCTCGGGCGGGCTGAAGCTCACCGACATTGTCTCCGGCGATGGCGCTTCGCTGCTGACCGCGATCGTGTCGGTGCCGGGCGAGGTGAAGACCGAGGTCTTCGACATCGACCTGCGCATGCGTACCGGCAAGACCATGCCGGTGCGGCTCTATCACAAGCTCGCCTTCGGCGCCGACGGCGCGCCGGGCCCGTCGCGCACGCTGGTGATCAGCCGTGCCCGCGACGAGCGCAGCGATCCGGACCGTGCCGCCGAAGTGCGCTTCATGCGCTTCTTCGACCATACCCCGATGGCGATCGCCACCGTCGACCGCGGCGGCAACGTCGTGCGCGCCAATGCGCGCTACGCCAAGCTCGGGCAGGCGCTAGGGCTCGACAGCACCAGCAAGTCGATCTTCCGCGCGGTCAATTCGCGCGACCGGCATCTCTTGATCGCGGCCATCAACCAGGCCGCGGAGGGCCAGGCCGACGTCGCGCCGGTCGAAGTGGCGCTCGAAGGAACCAGAGAGCGCTGGGGCCAGTTCTTCGTCACGCCCGTGGACGCGGCCGAGAACGACGCCGAAGTCGCCATCGTGCACATGCTCGAGACCACCGAGCGGCGCGCGCTGGAGAACCAGATCAATCAGTCGCAGAAGATGGAGACCGTCGGCCAGCTCGCCGGTGGCATCGCCCACGACTTCAACAACGTGCTCTCCGCCATCATGATGGCGAACGACTTCCTGCTGAACGCGCACAAGCCGACCGACCCGTCGTTCCAGGATATCATGCAGATCAAGCAGAACGCGACGCGGGCCGCCACGCTGGTGCGGCAGTTGCTGGCGTTCTCGCGGCGGCAGACACTGCGGCCGCAGGTGCTCGACCTCGGCGATGCGCTCTCTGATCTCGCCATGCTGCTGCGTCGCCTGATCGGCGAGAAGGTCAAGCACGAGACCATCCACGGCCGCGATCTCTGGCCGGTCAAGGTCGACGTCTCCCAGTTCGAGCAGGTCATCGTCAACCTCGCGGTCAACGCGCGCGATGCCATGCCCGACGGCGGCAAGCTGATCATCCGCACCGCCAACGTCACCACCGAGGAAGCGGCCAGGCTGGCCTACAAGGGCATGCCGGCAGCGGATTACGTGCGGATCGAGGTCGCCGACACCGGCACCGGCATACCCGCCGATATCCGGGACAAGATCTTCGAGCCGTTCTTCTCGACCAAGGAAGTCGGCAAGGGCACCGGCCTCGGGCTCTCCACCGTCTACGGCATCGTCAAGCAGACCGGTGGCTTCATTTACGTGGATTCCGAGCCGGGGCAGGGCACCTCGTTCCAGATCTTCCTGCCGCGCCACCATGCCGAGCCCGAGGTGCAGGTCGAGCAGCCGGCGCCGGTCGTTGGCGCCAGCAATGGTGCCGCGAAGGACGCCGGGCCTGCGGCTGACGCCAAGCCCCGCACCGATCTCACCGGACAGGGCACCATCCTCCTGGTCGAGGACGAGGAGGGTCTGCGCGCGCTCAACGCACGCGGGCTGCGCTCGCGCGGCTACACCGTGGTCGAGGCCGAGAACGGCGTCGAGGCGCTGGAGGTGCTGGAAGAGCAGAGCGGCGGAATCGATCTCGTCGTGTCCGACGTCGTGATGCCGGAGATGGACGGCCCGACACTGCTCAAGGCGATGCGCGAGAAGAACCCCGACATCAAGTTCATCTTCGTCTCCGGCTACGCCGAGGACGCGTTCGAAAAGAGCCTGCCCGAAGGCCAGCAGTTCGACTTCCTGCCCAAGCCGTTCACGCTCAGCCAACTCGTGGCGGCCGTGAAGGAGACGATGGCGAAGGCGGGGTGAGGCCCTCGACGCAATGACGACGGGAAACCGGAACTCCCGTCGCACAAGTGACCGGTAACCCGCGACCGGCCTCTTCGCGTACCCGGCCAAGCTGCCGCCAAAGATGGGCTTTTGCCACATCCCCGCGACTGAGGGCCGCAGCCATAAGTTCCGATAGTGGCTTCCTTTTTACGGAAGGCTGCCCATCTTAGGGGCACGTCCCCATGCCGGGGATCTGGGAAACCAACATGAATTTCTCGCAACGCTCCCGCAGCCTCTTCAAGACGATTGCCGTCGTGCTGGCGCTTGCGCTGCCGACTGCGCTGGCGATCTCGTCCGCCGACGCGCGCGTCGGTGGCGGCATGTCGTCTGGTTCGCGCGGTTCGCGCACCTATTCGGCCCCGCCGTCGACCACGACCGCGCCGGGCTCGACCTCGCAGTTCAATCGGACCTACACCCAGCCGGGCGCAGGCATGAATTCGGCTGCCGCCGCACCCGCGCGTGGCGGCCTGTTCGGCCGCGGTGGCGGTTTCCTGGGCGGCCTTGCGGCCGGGTTCCTCGGCGCCGGCCTGCTCGGCATGCTGTTCGGCGGTGGCCTGTTCGGCGGCCTCGGCGGCCTGTCGTCGATCATCGGCCTGGTCATCCAGATCGTGCTCGTGGTGCTCGTGGTTCGGCTGGCGATGTCCTGGTGGCAGCGCCGGCACACCCCGCAGGCGGCCTATGCCAACGCTGACGCCGGTGCCGGTCCGGGACCGCAGGCGAATAACCGTGGTGGTCTTGGTGGCGGTCTTGGCGGCGGTTTCGGCTTCGGCGCCAACAACGCCCCGCTCGAGATCAAGCCGGACGACTATGAAGCGTTCGAGCGCCTGCTCGGCGATGTCCAGACCGCGTGGTCGAATGAGGACGTGGCCAAGCTGCACACGTTGGCGACGCCGGAAATGGTCTCCTATTTCGAGCAGGACCTCGGCCAGAACCGCGCGCGCAATGTCGTCAACAAGGTCAGCGGCGTGAAGCTGTTGCAGGGCGACCTCGCGGAATCCTGGCGCGAAGGCGAGACCGATTACGCGACGGTGGCGCTGCGCTTCGCGCTCACCGACAAGACGCTCGACCGCAATACCGGCGCAATCGTCGCCGGCAGCGAGCAGCCGGGCGAGGCCACCGAAGTCTGGACCTTTGCCCGACGTCCGGGCGGCGCCTGGGAATTGTCGGCAATCCAGCAGACCAACTGATCGCGCGTATAGCGACAAACGAGGGCGTCGTGCTTCGGCACGGCGCCCTTTTTGTTTGAGCTGCGCGTTTCGGTCAGGCGGCCATTTGGGCGAAGCACTTAATTGCTTGTTGGCGGCGCAGAACTGCCGCAATTTCGCACATGCCGGTTGGATGAGGAGATATTCCGTGAGCCAGTGTGTCGCGCGCCTCAGGACAAACTACGAAGGCATTGCCAGGAGTTCGTCCCTGCTGCTGGAGGCGATCGGAACGGCGTATGACCGGATCGAGGCCGAGCGCGACCGCAATTGCTGGATCTATCTTCGCCCACGGCAGGAGGCACTCGAAGAATGCCATAAGCTGGTGGCGCGCGCGCGGACGGGCGAAAATCTTCCGCTGCTTGGCATTCCATTTGGTGTGAAGGACAATATCGACGTCGCGGGAATGCCGACAACTGCCGCATGTCCGGCGTTCAGCTACACGCCCTGGCATTCCGCGCATAGCGTCGAACGCCTCACCGCAGCCGGCGCAATTTGCCTCGGAAAGACCAATCTCGATCAGTTCGCCACAGGCCTGTCCGGCGCGCGCTCGCCCCATGGCCCCTGCGCGTCGATTGCCGATGCGCGCTATGTTGCGGGCGGCTCCAGTTCCGGGTCCGCGGTCGCCGTGGCGGCGGGGCACGTCGCCTTTGCGCTCGGCACCGATACCGGCGGCTCGGGGCGCATACCTGCCGGGTTCAACAACATCGTCGGAATCAAGCCGACCGTTGGGCTGGTGTCATCACGTGGCCTGGTGCCGAATTGTCCGACGATCGATTGCGTGTCGGTATTCTGCAATACCGTCAGCGACGGCGAAGCAATCCTCGACATCATCGAAGGGTTTGATTTCGAAGATCCCTACAGCCGCCTGCCCAGAACCTTTTTCTCCGCCAACGGGGCGGCGGCATCATTCCGGTTCGGCCGCGTTGCGCCAGCAGATCTCGAATGCTTCGGCATGTCGGAATGCGGCGAACTCTACGAGAGCGCCTGCGAACGTCTTGCTCATATCGGAGGAACGGCGATCGAGGTGGACTTCGCCCCATTCCGCCAAGCGGGGGAGTTGATGTTCAGCGGTCCCTGGGTCGCTGAGCGGCGCTCCGCCATCGCTTCTCTCATCGATGTCGAATCCGGCTCCTTGCTTGATGTCACGAGGACCGTGCTGGGCTCAGCCGCCGGCTATTCGGCGATCGACACGTTTGGCGCCATTCACCGGCTGCACCGGCTTCGCCGCGACGCCGAAGCAATCTTTGCCGGCATCGATGCCCTGGTGGTTCCGACTGCACCGCGGCCGTTCACACTGGAGGAGATGCATCGTGATCCGATCACCCTCAACAATCGTCTGGGCTACTACTCGTACTTTGCCAATCTACTCGATCTCTGCGGCGTCGCCGTTCCGAATGCGAAATTGTCAAACGGCATGCCCATGGGCGTGACCCTGCTAGCGCCGGCCTGGCACGATCGCGCGCTGATCGGACTGGCGCGGCGGTTCGAGGCAGGCGCAGACGGATCGGCGTTCGAATTGAAGTCTGGCGGCTAAAGGGCGGACATTATCCCATCGCCTGCCCGAGCGTAGAAATATCCAGGATCGAAATCACGGATCTTTCGTATCTGATCACGCCTTCGTCCTGGAGCCGCGCGAGTTGCACGGTCACCCATTGGCGGGTGGATCCGATGAGGTTGGCGAGATCCCCGTGGGTGAACGGCATGCCGACGAAGACCTCGTTGTCGCGCTTCACGCCGTAGACGTGCGACAGGAAGATCAGCAGGCTGTGCAGCCGCTCGGTCACCGAGCGCGTCCCAAGCATCTGGGCCATCGCCGAATAGCATCGCGCCTTGAATGCGAGGGCATCCAGCAAGGCGACGGCAATCGTCGGCGATTCCAGCGCAAGCCGCCGCAGCGCCGGTCCGGGCATGAACGTCAACCGGCTGCGCTCGGCTGCAACCGATGTCCACATGTGCGGGCCCGTCCCGAATATGTCGGGCCCGCCGACGAAGTTGCCGGGAAACCAATAGGCGAGCGTGACTTCGCGCCCCGACGGTGCAGCATAGTAGCTGCGTATGCGTCCCTCGCTGATCAGGTAGATCCCGGCCTGTGCGTCGCCCTGAGACCAAACCAGTTGGCCGGCTTCCAGGATCTTTTCGCGTCCGATCGCACGCAAGCGATTGCAATCAGCCCGGTTGAGACCATCCAGCAAGCCGGGCAGCGGTCTGACGAGATCGTCCGACTCCGCGAGCATCACACCTGCCGCTATCGCGCTGTTCGCCCTGTGCATGGCCGGCTCCGCATGTGAGACCCGGCATCGAATATTCAAGAACCATGCCAGCCCGCTGCGTCCGCCTCAGACCCGCGGGCTCCGCGTCATCAGTCCGCGTCCGACTGATTGAACGCCCGCAACCCTTCTGCGCGGATGACGTCGAGACAATCCTTCTTGAGCGACAGATAAGCTGGCTCGACCATGACAGAACTCGACCGTGGGCGCGGCAGCTTGACCGCGACTTCGCGCAGGATGCGGCCGGGTCCCGCGCTCATGATGAGAACGCGGTCGGCCAGCACGATGGCTTCATCGATATCATGCGTCACGAATACGATTGTCGCCTTGATCCGGTCGCGCAGCGCCAGCAGATTGTCCTGCATCACCGCGCGGGTCTGCGCGTCGAGCGCCCCGAAGGGCTCGTCCATCAGCAGCACACGGGGCTGATTGGCCAGCGCTCGCGCGATCGCCACGCGCTGTTGCATGCCGCCGGACAGCGTGTTCGGATAAGCGTCGGCGAAACGCTTGAGGCCAACCATCGCGATCAGATCGTCGGCGATGGCATACGCTTCCGTCTTGGACTTCCCGAGCATCCTGGGGCCGTGGGCGATGTTGCTGCGGACGGACTTCCAGGGAAAGAGATGCGGCTGCTGGAACACCATGCCGACATCGGGACGCGGACTGTAGACGGGCGCGCCCTCGACCAGGATCTCGCCTTCGAACGGCACTTCCAGCCCGGCGATCGTATTGAGCACCGTCGACTTGCCGCAGCCGGAGGGCCCGGCGATGCAAACGAACTCGCCAGGCGCCACGTCAAACGAAACGCGATCGACCGCAATCATTTGCCCGCGCTTGGTGTCGAAGACGATGCTCAGGTTCGAGACTTGAATGGCCGGTTGTTTTCGGGCCGATTCGACGGAGGCAGGCGAACTTGCCAGCGCCAGTTTCATGCCCGATCGAGATCCCGACATCAGCGCCACCAGACGATACGTTCGGCAAGAGCCGCAAACAGCCGGTCGGCGATGAACGACATCAACCCGAGCGCTGCGAGCCCGCCCATGACCTGGCCCGTTTGCAAATTCTGCTGCGCAATCTCGATCCTGTAGACGATGCCGGCGAAAGCGCCGGCCAGTTCAGCCGCGACAAGCGTATAGAAGGAGATGCTGACGGCGGTGCGCAACCCGACCACAATGTAGGGAAGCGCGCCCAGCAGCACGATCTCCTGCAGCATCTGCCGTCGGGGCGTGCCGAGCATCAACGCCGCCCGAATCAGGCCACGGTCGACCTTCTGCACGCCGATGTGAGTCGAAAGCCATACCGTGAAGAATACGCCCCATACGACGAGGAACAATTTTCCCGCCTCCGACAGGCCGAACCAGAGGATGACGATCGGCACGAACGCAATCGGCGGAATTGGCCGCAAGATATGGAATAGCGGGGACAGCAAGCTCGAGATAACGGGGAATTGGCCGGTGAGAACACCGAGCAGGATGCCGAGTGCGCCGCCTATGATGAATCCCGTGGTGACGCGAAAGAGGCTGGCCAACAGATCGCTAAAGAACTGTCCGCTTCGGATCCATTCAAGCACGGCCGCAGCAACCACCGTGGGCGGCGGAAACAGCACCATGTTGACGGTTCCGGAACGGGAGACAAGTTCCCAGAGCCCAATGAACAAGGGAAGCGAAAGCGCCCCGACCAGAATATTGAGACGGCGAAGCCGAACTGAATTCGGCCGCCGAGCGCGACCGCCAGTGCGGATGGCAACATCGCGTCCCGCTGAAGTGGCTTCCTGCATGGCCGCGCGGGTGCCTATTTCCACGACAGGGTGACGCGTGCGGGATCGACCTTTTTCAGTGGCTCGGTGACGACGACCTTGCTGAAGTCGGGCATCGCCGCTCCCGGAGGATGGTTGCCGCTCTCGAGGCGCCATGCGGAGTGGGTCTTGAGAATCTCGATCAGCCGGTCGTCGAGACGCACCCGGTAAACATAGTCGGCCCAGATGGGCGCGAGTTCGTCCCGCTTCATTCCAACCGCGTCCGCCACTGTCGTGATCGCTTCATCCGGGTGTTCCTTCATCCAGACCTCGGCATCGATCAGTGCGGCGATGAACTTCTCGACCAGCGCAGGGTTGGCATCCAGATAGGGCCTCATGACGACGATGTTGAACGTCTCGGAGTAAGTGCCCGTTGTATCGAGCTCAGCGACGGCTTCGCCCAGGGCCTTCTTCGCGTTGGCGACGTGGGGCTCCCAGGTGTCGATCGCGTCGATGCTTCCGGCTGCAAGTGCCGGCAGCATTTCCTGGGGCCGCAGGTTGACGAGGGTGACATCCTTGGCAGTCAATCCCGCCGACTTCAGCAAAGTCGCCGTGTAAACCTCGCTGCCGGTCCCGGCCGTGAAGGCGATTCGCTTGCCGCGAAGATCGGCCTTGGTCTTGACGCCGGCCCTGGCCGCGACGACCGTCTTGAGGTCGGAATATTCCATGCCGGCGACGAAGGCGATGGGCTGGTTTGCCATCGCCGAAGCGGTGACCGGCGCCTCGGCCGTGGTCGCGATGTCGGCGCCGCCCCCGATCACCGTGTCCAGGCACTGCTTGCCGGACGTGAAGTTCGAGACTGTGATGTCCAGTCCGTTCTTTTCGAAGATTCCCTTCGATTTGGCGACGATCGCAATGCCGGAGATCGGTCCGAGGTTTTGCGCAAGTCGGGCTTTGAGCAGTTCCGCGGCCAAGGCGCAGTTCGGACCGATGGCAAGACCGATGGCAAGGCAGCAAAGGGTGGCACGGCCGGCAATTGTCGTGATTGGGCGGATGGTGGTCCGGTGCATGACGATCTCCCCCTTGCGCCGCGCCCTGCGCAGCCCCGATGTGATCGCGGATACCGCCCTGAACGGTCCCGCCACAGTCCCCCGCGTCCTCCCCTGGACGATCACTTGAGGATCGGCCCATTTGGTATGCTCGCCCGGCACCCTTGTCCCGGGAAGCAATTAATCGACATGGCAGTCGGGAAGCGGCTGGGAATCGTCGGCGATCCCGCTGACCAACTGATCGCAGACGACATGAAAAGCCAGGGCATCGTGCTTCTTGCACGGCGCCTTGCTCTTTTGGGCGTCTCGCATTGCGACGTCGGAATAAGCGGGCCTGCGTCGGGTTGAAATCTGGCGGCCAACGACAACACAAAGGGAGGACAGGATGACCCGCATTGAGAGATCCGTGACGATTTCAGGCCTCGCGCTCGCTGCGGCCTTGCTTGCGGCGCCATCGGCGCAGGCGCAGTCGGCCGACATGACGTTCTTCGTGACTTCCAATGGTCCTGGCAAAGGCGCCGATCTCGGCGGCCTGGAGGGGGCCGATGCGCAGTGCCAGAAGCTGGCCCAGACCGGCGGCGCCGGCAGCAAAACCTGGCGCGCTTATCTCTCCACGCAGGCCGCCGACGGCAAGCCGGCCGTCAACGCGCGCGACCGCATCGGCAAGGGACCGTGGCAGAACGCCAAGGGTGCTGTGATCGCCAAGGACGTTGCCGACCTGCACGGGGCGGCCAACAACCTCACCAAGCAGACCGCGCTCAGCGAGAAGGGCGAGGTCATCAACGGCCGCGGCGACACGCCGAACCGGCACGACATCCTCACGGGTTCGCAAGCCGACGGCAGCGCATTTCCCGCGGGTGACGACAAGACCTGCAAGAACTGGACGTCGAGCACGCAAGGCGCGGCGGTTGTCGGCCACGCCGATCGTCAAGGCCTGCGCGATGACGAGCCGTCGAAATCGTGGAACAGCTCGCATCCCTCGCGCGGCCCCGATGGCGGCTGCTCGCAGGCCGATCTGAAGAGCACCGGCGGCGACGGGCTGCTGTATTGCTTCGCATCGAATTGAGGCTGCCGTCATTGCGAGGAGCGCAGCGACGAAGCAATCCAGAGTCGCTCCAGGGTGACAGTCTGGATTGCTTCGCTGCGCTCGCAATGACGGAGCGTGTGGTGCCGCCGTTCAGCCTCATCCTTACGGAACCTTGTCGCGCGTGATAAATTGGTCCTGTCGCTTCCACGCTCACGGACCCCTTTCATGAAATACGAGCTCTATTATTGGCCCGAGATCCAGGGCCGCGGTGAATATGTGCGGCTGGCGCTGGAGGAGGCGGGCGCGGGTTATGTCGACGTGGCGCGTGGCCCACGCGGCACAGCTGCGATGATGAAGATGATGGACGCGCACAAGGGCACGCCGCCTTTTGCGCCGCCGTTCCTCAAAGCCGGTAAGCTCGTCATCGGCCAGACCGCGAACATCCTGCTCTATCTGGGCGCCCGCCACGCCCTCGCCCCGAAGTCGGAGGCCGGTCAACTCTGGGTCCATCAGCTCCAGCTCACGATCACCGATTTCGTGGTCGAGATTCACGACACCCATCATCCGCTGGGGCCCTCGCTCTACTACGAAGATCAGAAACCGCCGGCAAAGAAGCGCACCGCCGACTTCTGGGGCGAGCGCGTGCCGAAATATCTCGGCTATTTCGAGCAGCTCCTTGAGGACAATGGCGGTGCCTATGTCACGGGCCGCAGGCTGACCTATGTCGATCTCTCGCTGTTCCAGATCGTCGCGGGGCTGCGCTATGCGTTTCCGAAGCGGATGAAGGCGTTCGAGACCGATATCCCGGGCCTGGTCGATCTGCACGACCGCGTCGCGGAGCGGCGGAACATCAAGGCCTATCTCGATAGCGGGCGCCGCATTGTCTTTAACGAGCAGGGCATCTTCCGCCGCTACCGCGAGTTGGATGGTTAAAGCACAGCAGAGTGATGCGCGCGCTCACCACAGGCCAGGCAGCAGGCGATAGCGCACGCGCGTCACATAATCGGCATAGCCCGGCAGGCCCTCGCGCAGCGTGCGCTCCTCGATGCGAATGCGGACCGCAAACAAGAGGAGGAACAGCGGCACCATCAGAAGTCCCCACCACGAGCCCAGAAGCAGCGGCACGCCGGCGAAGAACAGGATCATGCCGCTGTACATGGGATGGCGCACATGGGCATAGGGCCCCGTCGAGATCACGTGCTGCGCGCGCTCGGCCTGCAGCTTCACCACGGGCGCCGCGAATGAGTTCTCGCGGAAAACCCAGAGGATGAACAGCGTCGAGAGCAGGAACAGGGCGAAGCCGAGCATCTGCAGCGCCATCGGCACGTCGGAGGACAGCGTACGCCGGTCGAGCCCGATCGCCGCCAGCCAGACCAGCATCGCGACGACGAAGACTGTCATGAACACCTTGTCGGCGGCGGGCTGGTCCTTTTGCAGGACCGGCCGCAGACGTTCGGCGAGCAGTGCGGGGTCGACCCGGTAAAGCCACCAGCCGCAAAGCGGGCCGAGCAGGGCGGAGGTCGCGAGGAACACCCAGGCCGAAGGCCAATGCAGGGTGTCCGCGGACGCGAACAGCAGCGCGCCCATGGCGGCGGTGGTGATCGTGCTCTGCAACAGGAGTCTTGCGATCATGCGCAGGTCTCAGGGTAGCCGCGCACAATATTGGCCCCGCTATCCGGCGAAGTTGCGGCCGGACACGCGAAAAGCCCGATCGACCGGATCGGGCATTTCATCTTCGACGCGGCTGTTCAGGCGAGCTGATCGATCCGCGTACCCTGACCCGGCGGCAGCGGCGCAGGCGGCGGCGGCTTATAGGTCGGGTCGTTGTCTTTGGTCTTGATCTGATCGTCCTGCTGCTTGGTCGTGTCGTAGCTCGGCACCACGATCGCGATCGGCGGCGGCGAAACGGTAGAAACGCTCATCCACAAATCCTCACACATGGAAACAATTGACCCTGCGCCGCGAGGAGCGAAATTTCCTTCAAGCCAATCGTTAAAATGCGAGGGATCCGGTGCGGTGGAATGTGCTCTCGGACCTCTCCTCGTCATTGCGAGGAGCCCTTGCGACGAAGCAATCCAGTCTGTCACCGCAGAGACAGTCTGGATTGCTTCGCTGCGCTCGCAATGACGGAGTGCGTGGAAAGAGCGAGGGGTCGCCCCGCCTATTCGTCCTTGCCGCGCGTGATCGCGATGGACGCATCCGTCTTGGTGCGGGTGCATTCCATGTTGAGACGCCGGTAACGCATGCTGATCTTGTCGCCGCGCAAGAGCCCCATCCGCTTCAGGCAGCGTGTCGCGCCCGTCGTCGTATCGTCCTTGGTCACGGTGAAGACGATCGCCGCCATCGACCCCACCAGCGCAAAGAACTCCGGCTTGGGCTTGCGATCGCCCTTGGCATAGAGCTCGATCGAATATTTGTCGCCACGGCAAGCCACGGACAATTCCTTGGCCGCGGGATGAGTCAAGTAGACGACATTGGCTGCGCGGAAATTCACCTTGAGGCGATCGACCTGGTTCGCCAGCTCCTTGGCGCTGTCGTCGCAGCGGTCTGCGCGCGCGGGCGAGGCGAGGGTCACAAGGCCGGTGATGGCGGCGGCGACCAGGATCGCGCCGCGGACGTGCAAGTTCAATGTCATGATGAAAAGCCCCTTAGAGGCGCATTCAACCGTCGTCCCGCGCATAGCGCAAGGGGTGCACCCAGGGTCTTCACCGGCATGATGAGGGCCTCGTGTCCGTCGACTGCCGCCGAAAATAGGTCGCCATGTCGCCGAATCGGGATGCCCCGACCGCACCAGAGCGCCTTCCCTTTGCGGCAAAAAAGCTTAGAACGCTTCTATGGAAGGGGCCCATACGAGGGCTCCAAAACCCCGAGATTCCAGCCCATGAACGCTCCCACCGCCTTCCCCGACCCCATAAAGCCCGTTCCGCCCTACAAGCACACGCCGCTGTTTCCGCTCGGCAAGGACGAGACGCCCTACAAGAAGATCACGGCCGAGGGCGTGCGGGTCGAGAAGGTCCTGGGGAAGGACATGCTGGTGGTGTCGCGGGAGGCGCTGCGGGCCCTGTCGGAAGCGGCCTTTGGCGACATCAACCACTATCTGCGGCCGGGGCATCTGAAGCAGCTCCGCGCGATCCTGGAGGATGGCGAGGCGAGCCCGAACGACAAGTTCGTCGCGCTGGACTTCCTCAAGAACGCCAACATTGCCGCCGGCGGCGTGCTGCCGATGTGCCAGGACACCGGCACCGCGATCATCATGGGCAAGAAGGGCTGCAACGTCATCACCGATGGTGACGACGAGGCGGCGCTGTCGGAAGGCGCGCGCGATGCTTACCTGCGCCGCAATCTGCGCTACTCGCAGGTCGCGCCGCTCTCGATGTACGAGGAGAAGAACACCGCCAACAACATGCCGGCGCAGTGCGAGATCTACGCCGAAGGTGATGACGCCTACAAGTTCATGTTCATGGCCAAGGGCGGCGGCTCCGCCAACAAGAGCTTCCTGTTCCAGGCCACGCCCTCGGTGTTGACCAAGGACCGGCTGCTCGCCTTCCTGAAGGAGAAGGTCTTGACGCTGGGCACCGCGGCGTGCCCGCCCTATCACCTCGCCATCGTGATCGGCGGCACCTCGGCCGAGCTCTGCATGAAGACGGTGAAGCTGGCGTCGGCTCGCTATCTCGATGCACTGCCGACCCACGGCTCGCCCGACGGCAACGCGTTTCGCGATCTCGAGATGGAGCAGGAAATTCTGAAGATGACGCAGTCGCTCGGCGTCGGCGCGCAGTTCGGCGGAAAATACTTCTGCCACGACGTCCGCGTGATCCGCATGCCGCGTCATGGCGCCTCGCTCCCCATCGGGCTCGGCGTGTCCTGCTCGGCCGATCGCCAGGTGCTCGGCAAGATCACCAAGGACGGCGTCTATCTCGAAGAGCTCGAGCACAACCCGGCGCAGTATCTGCCTGAGGTCGAGCAGTCGCTGGGCGGCGAGGTCGTCAAGATCGATCTCAACCAGCCGATGAAGGATATCCTGGCCACCTTCTCGAAGTACCCGACCAAGACGCGGGTCTCGATGACCGGCACCATGATCGTCGCGCGCGATTCCGCGCATGCCAAGCTGCGCGAGCGGCTCGACAAGGGCGAGCCGCTGCCGGACTATTTCAAGAACCATCCCGTCTATTACGCCGGCCCCGCCAAGACGCCCGAGGGCTACGCCTCCGGTGCGTTCGGCCCCACCACCGCTGGCCGCATGGATTCCTTCGTCGATCAGTTCCAGGCCGCCGGCGGCTCGATGGTGATGGTCGCCAAGGGCAACCGGGCGCCGGCCGTGCGCGAGGCCTGCAAGAAATATGGCGGCTTCTATCTCGGCTCGATCGGCGGTGCCGCGGCGAATCTTGCCGAGCACTGCATCAAGAAAGTGGAGGTGCTCGAATATCCCGAACTCGGCATGGAAGCGATCTGGCGCATCGAGGTCGTCGACTTCCCGGCGTTCATCATCATCGACGATAAGGGCAACGACTTCTTCAAGGAGCTGAATCTGGGCTAGCTCTTCGCCTCGCTCCGGAGTGCCGGAAGAGCTCGGCCTGCATGGTTCGAGACGCCCGCTTTGGCGGGCTCCTCACCATGAGGGTCTGATATCTCGCCGCGAAACATGACCTCATCCTGAGGGCCCGCCGGAGGCGGGCGTCTCGAAGGATGGGCCGCAGGCTAACTGCAATTCGTGACCTGATTGGAGCACAGCCCGCGCCACCAGCCGCAGACGCCGTCCTCGCTTGCGACGAGGCCCCAGAGGCCGCTGCAAGCAAAGATGTGCTTCGGCCCGCCATCGGTGTCGATCGGGCCGCCGAGCTCGCGCTGGGCCGGCATCCATTTCGCGTCGACGAAGGGCGCCTGGAACAGGCCGCCCATGCGTGTCGCGCCATTTGCGTAGGACGCGCCGACCTTGTTGGAGGCGACCCAGCCGCGTCCGGCGTAGGGCTTAGGCGCGCTGCGCGGATATTTCTTGTCGTCCTCGTAGTCCCTGCCGGGCGGCTTGGCGCCTTCGATCAAAAACCAGCCGTTCTTGAAGCCGATGATGCGGAATTCGGTGAGCCAGCCGCCATCCGGCGTGTTCTCGCTGCCGCCGAGCTTGAGCAGGTAGGGCGGCGGAAGCGTGCCGAGCACACGCGCTTTGGTCGATGGTTCGGCACGCACGTTGAGGCCATCAGGATCCTTGTCGACGGACCATGCGCCGAAATCGCAGGGCTCGGTACCGTCGGGAAGCGTCGAGCGCTTGGCGGCGAGATCGGCATGCAGCTTTGCGAATTCGGTGTCGTCGTTGTCAGGATCCGGCCCGCTACGCGGCTTCAATGCGGCCGAGACTGCGCGCGTCGCATCCGACGTCAGCGCGACCACAAGAGCCTGGCGCGCGCCGAAAACGCTTGCAGGCGACTTCGGATCGTTCGACGAGATCGGATAGACGGCGAGGTAGCCCGTCGAACCTTCGGTTCGATAGGCCGTGCCGGCGACATAGCCTGCCGGTAGCATGGCGAGCGCGCTTGCCTGCCACGCCGGTTCGGCGTCGTCCGCGCGCGCCGCTTGTGCCGCGACACACAGGATCGTCGCCGCGATGAGACCGAGCGCGCGCACGGTTGACGCGCGGCTTAGGCGCGCGTGCCGGTGAACGGGAAGCTGCCCATCGGGCCGATGCCCATCTCACCGCTCATGCTGTCGCCCGAGACGGTTCCGATGAATTCGAGCGTCAACGGCATCGGATTGGTGATCGAGACCTTCCAGTTGACGGCATCGCCGCTGACGGTGCCGTCGAATATCTCGGCTGTATCGCCTTCCGCACCCTGCGTCCCTGTGAGCGTGCCGCCGGCAGCCGTCAGGCGCAGCGTCGCCTTGCGCTCGCCCATGGGGGTTGTCAGGGTCAGAGTCCAGTTGCCGTCGACGGCCATTCGCGTCTCCCAAGATCCCGGCGGACCGCGACGATCCGCGGGCCAGTCCCGGCCGAGCGTATAGCGCAACTCGCCGCTCGCGCCTAACGCTCCGTCGGAGGCATTTAGGCGCGGGCGGCGGCGCGCCGTCGGCTGGTGACGATGAGACGGAGCACGACATATTGCACGGCGAAAGCGAGGATCTTGGCGCCGCCCGCGACGACCGTGATGTAGAACGCCCACAGCTTCAGATCGCCTGTGGAGGCGACGGCGATCATGCCGGCGCCGATCACGAACATCAGCGCAGCCCAGGCATAACCTGCAGCCGTCACATATTCCGGAACGGTCTCTACGACGATCGCGGGCATGTAGCGCAGCATCCAGCCGCGCTTGAGCATGATGGCGCCGATCGCGAAATGCGCGATCGAGGGCTTTGCGAGCATGAAGCGGGGATCGTTGGTCAGCAGCGTGATCGTGCCGAGCACGACGACGAGCGCGACGCTCGCATAGGTCATGTAATTGACCTGCTGCCCCTTGACGCGCGCGTAGATCACCTGCGCGATCGCTCCGGCAATCGCCACCGACGTTGCCAGGACGACGTTGTCGGTCACGAGGTAGATGACCAGGAAGACGATGGCGGAGAAGAGGTCGGAGGCGAGGCGGGCGAATACGTCCTTCATCGTCGATCCTGTTCAGCGAGTGTGGGGCAATGCGCTGGCCGGCGGACCGTACTTGATCTGCCGATATTCGGGATACCATTTTGTGAAGTACATCGCGCTGTTGCGGGCGGCGAAGGCGACCGCAAGGCTCGACCAGAGCGGCAGGCCGGGGACATAGAGCAGCACGAGATTGGCGGCCGCCATCAGCAGCGCAGCCGCGGTCCATGCGCCGGTGATGATGTAATTGGCGTAGAGAAAGCCGGGCATTGCCGCGGTCTCGGCCGGCACGGCCTCCAGCGCGTATTGCAGCGTGAATGGACGGCGGACCAGCATCGAGCCGAGCGAGATGACGAAGATGCCGATGTCGACCGACAGCTTGACACCGAGTGTGCCGAGCGCCGGATCGAACAGCGCGAGGTGGATGCCGATTGCGGCGAATAGCAGCGCCGAGCTCATCGCCAGGATCTTCACCGATCGACCGCGCACGACATCGATCGCGACGGTGGCGAGACAGATTGCCGAGGCCACGAATACGCTGATCGTGGCCGATGTCATCAGCATCAGGAAGGTGAAGGCGCCGTAGGGCGCGAGGATCAGGAAAATCGCCATGGTCCGCCTCGGTCAGGCCTTATCTTTACGATGTAAAGATCAATAAGTCACGGGCGGAGCAGGGTCAAGCAAAATCTTTACAGTGTCAAAATGACGTAAGCGACTTCCAAAAATTGAATTGCTGCAACGGCTTGGTCGGCCATTTCGTCGATGAATCCGGCCCAGGGCAGGTAGGACAGCGCAGGTAACGCACAGGCGACCGAGAGGACGAGGGCGAGCAAGATACCGCCGTTGAAGACGGTTTGGCCGCTCCGCCGCGGCTGGATCATCTGAAGTGTGAGGGCGGCGCAGATCAGGACCAGGACGAGATAGTCCGCAGTGCTCGATGGCATGTGCATCAGAGACCTCTTTGGTGGCATCCGTGATGACGAGGAGCAGCTACTGCGCGCCGACCCAATTGCCGTGAAAACCGTCGGGCACGCGATGTCCGAGCTGCACCAGCGCCACGGGACCGGCCTCGATATCTCCAGCGTTGAACACGGCGAGGTCGCTCCGGTTCTCCCGCGCGCGCCAGACCACCGCCAGCAGCCAGCCATCGCCTTCTGCCGCATCTTTCGACCGCTGGACGAAGACCGGTTCAGAAATGGTGTCGCCGGCCGGCAGCAGATAATGGCCGAGGCGCTTGCCCTTGCCATCGACATGGACGACGCCGGACAACGCGCCGAACATCGGCAGCGTCGGATTGGCGCAGGCGTACCAGCCGTGACCGCTCTTCAATCCGGCGCGGCGGTCGTCGATGCGCGGGAATTCGCCGGTGAGATCGTCGAGATAGGTCTGCTGGAAGCGGTCGGTATTCCCGGCAAGATCAAACGTCCAGCGGCAATGGCGGGCGAAGGATTTCTCGGGATTGGTGGGCGTGCCGTCGGGATGCGTGAACAGTGGTGCTTCCTCGAACTGCATGACGTCGGCGATGATGCGGTCACCTTCCTCCCATGCATTCATGACGTGGAAGACGTAACAGGCCTCAGCGCGAAACCAGACGATGTCCTTCGCGCTGCCCTTGCGCTTGATCACGCCGACATAGGCGCCCTTGTCCGGCTCCCAGGCATAGGGCGGCCGCCCGCTCATCGCGCGCTCCATGCTGCCGGTGAGGGGCAGGATCGGAAACAGCAGGTGGTTTTCCGTGACGATGAAGTCGTGCACCATGCTGGCATAGGGCGCCTCGAAACGTTCGAAGCGCGTCGCCTTGCCGGACGCATCGATCGATCCGTAGGAGAGGGCAGGCGTCAGCGGTCCCGCCGCATTGTAGCCGAAGAACACCAGCTCGCCGGTGACGGGATCGATCTTCGGGTGCGCGGTGAAGGTGCCGGCGATGCGGCCTTGATAATTGTGATAGCCGCGCGTCGCCAGCGTACCGGGCTCGATCTCGGTCGGCAGATGCAACTCCTCCAACGCAAGCAGCTTGCCGGCATGGAAGATGATGTTGGTATTCGCAACGCCGCCGTCGGTCAGGTTCGCCGGGGTATCCGGCAGCTTGCGGCCAAAGCCGCCGAACAACGCGCGGCCGGCATCGTGCTCGGCCAGCCATTTCGACGTGCGGATCCAGCGGTTGCGATGGCTGGCGCGCCCGTTCTCGAGATGAAAGGCGTGCAGCATGCCGTCGCCGACGAACCAGTGCGCGACGGGCGACTCGAACTGCGGATTGGGGCCGTTGCGATAGAGCGTGCCGTTCAGCTCGCGCGGCAATTCACCGATGATTTTCAGGAAGGGCGCGTCGGCCTCGAACGGAATCGGACCGAGATTGTGGCGGCGTTCGGCAACGGCGTCCTGCTGCACGGCGTATCCTCCCTCATCTTTACATCGTAAAGATCAAATAGTCGTACGAGGAGTTCTGGTCAAGTGAAATCTTTACACTGTAAATATTGCGTCTTATAGCTGGCCTATGGGCAAGAGCGAAATCAGGACAGCAACCGCGCGCGGTGCGCGCACCCCAAAGAAGGCGAGCGCCCCGGCGCGCCTCGCGCGACGGACGGCGAGCGTCAAGGCCGAGGCGCCCTATCACCATGGCGCGCTGCGCGAGGCGCTGCTCCAGGCCGCCGAACGGGTGCTGGAGCGTGACGGGCTCGCCGGCCTGACATTGCGCGCCGTGGCGCGCGAGGCGGGCGTCTCGCATGCCGCGCCCACCCATCATTTCGGCGACCTCACCGGGCTTCTCAGTGAGCTCGCGGCGGTTGGCTTCCGCCAGTTCAATGCGGCGATGGCGTCGTCCTCCGACTCCGCCACCACCCCGATCGAGCGCGCGCTGGCGCGGCCGAAAGCCTATGTTGCCTATGCCCAGGCTCATCCCGGCATGTACGGCATCATGTTCCGCACCGAGCGCCTCGACTATTCCAGGCCGTCGCTGCACGAGGCCGCCGAGGCGTCCTTTGCCGGGCTCGCCAATGCCGTCGGCATGATGCGGCAGGAGCAGATCAGCGGCGACGCGCTGACGCTCCATCAGGGCGCCGCGATCGCGCGCGCGTGGTCGATGGTACATGGTTTTACCATGCTGCTGCTCGATGGGCGGCTGGAGGATATTCTGGGGCGCCTGCCCGAGGGCACGACTCCCGAACGACTGCTCGAGGCGATGCTGATGTCGCCCGTGACGGGGAAGCCGCCGGGCCCCTGATTCGGTCGGGACGAACGCAACCCGTGCGACGGTCGCGCCAAGACGGTGGCCTAGCGCATCGTCGCGAGCTCGACGGCTCGGCCGCGCGCGCCGATGATCTTCACCTCGTCCTTGCCGCAGGTAAAACTGCGGGCGAACTCGTCCGCGGCCTTGCGCGCGAGCTCATTGGCGTTCGGGTTGGCGATCGCGTCGACATAGGCGACATGGCAGACGGGGCCGGGTGGCAGCCGGGTCACGATCAGCATGGCCTTGGTGTTCGGCCGCTCCTCCTTGTCGGGATCGGTGCCATCGGCGATGTGCCAGCGCTGGATGATCGCAAACGGCCTGGCGGCCGCGGTGCGCCATTCGACGGTGGTCTCGGACGAGTTGAACGGGGCGAACCAGACTTTTGCCGCCGGTTCCTCGGCCGCAGCCCTGCGATTGCGGCCGACGGAGACGATTTCGCGAAGGTCGTCCTCGGCGATCAGGATCTCGAGGCCATCCTTGCCTTTGCAGACCCGCGTGGTGCTGCCGTCTAGCTCGCTGGGCTTGCCGATCTGGTGGCAATCCTTCGGGGCCGTCGAGGTATATTGGCTGCCCACGGATTGGGCGTCGGCGCGGTCGAGACCGCTGCACATCAGCAACATGGCCAGGAGCAGTATGGCCAAGCCTGCGGTGGTGATGCGGAACATGACGACGCCTTTGATCGAGCGGGAACTCCGTACCATCAGACGTCTTGATTGTGGGCAAGGTTCAAACAGTCTCGACAGACACCTGACAGCGGCGCGGAATCGTTCTAGAAGGGCGGCTTCGCTTGGGCTCTTTCAGCCTCATTCGCGTCCTCGTTTTTCGTGATCATGCCAGCCACCTCGTCGAACAAACCTTATCGCGTCGGCCGCTCGAAGACCGGGCTCGGCCTCTTCGCCACCAAGCCGATCAAGAAGGGCACCCGGATCATCCGTTATTACGGACCGATCCTGGACTCCCGGATTCCCGAGCACGACGACATCGAGAACAAGTACCTGTTCGAGCTCAACGGCCGCTGGACGATCGACGGCTCGGTGCGCAAGAACCTCGCGCGCTACATCAACCATTCGTGCCGGCCCAACGCCGAATCCGACGTCCGGCCGCGCGAGCGCAAGGTCTTCATCCGCGCTATCAAGAACATCGAGCCGGGCGAGGAGATCAATTACGACTACGGCACTGATTATTTCAAAGCCTATCTGAAGCCGATCGGCTGCAAGTGCGAATCTTGCGAGAAGAAGCGCAAGAAGCTGCGCGCCGAAGCGCGGACCGAGCGCGCCAAGGTGAGGGCGCGCGCGGAGCGTAAAGCGCAGAAGGCGGGGGCAAAGCCCGCCAAAAAGAAGAAGCTCAACGGCGTCGCTGTTGGCAAAGCCAACGGGCGCGCGCGGGCGTAGCCTGAGTTCGAGCTTCTGGCACAACTGTCATGCCCCGCGAAAGCGGGGCATCCAGTACGCCGCGGCCTTTTCGTATGCGACGACTGCCTCTGGAATACTGGGTCGCCCGGTCAAGCCGGGCGACGACAGCGAGTGATGCGGCCTCACGCAGCCAGCATACTCCCGCTCCTGCGCAATCCCACATATTGCAGTTCGGCAAACACGCCGGTCGCGATCGCCTGCGCCACGACCATGAGCTCGCCGGCAAGATTCGGCGACACCGCGCCCGAGAGCAGCAGCGCGATGCTGCCGACCGTCCAGGCCGCGTTGCCGACCACGACCAGCAGCACCAGCGGCTTTGCCACGGAGCCGCGCGAGGCGAGCCAACCGACGAGCGCGGTGTAGGCGATCAGGAACAGGCCGGTCTCGCGCAGCAGCGCTTCGGGCAGGTTGAACAGCGACGCGAACGCGCTGGCGCCGAAAGTGAAACCGAGAGCGGCGACGCCGCTGAAGATCGCGTCGGCAAGAAGCGCGCGGCGAAGCAAGGTGGATGCGTCAATCATCGTGGTCTCCATGGTTGGGTTGGGCTCGAGGTGAAAGTCAGTGCAATCCGCGCCACCAGGCGCGGAGCAGGCGGGCGAGGCGGAACGGGCAGAGGCTCCTGCCGACGCTGTGCTCGAAGGCTGTGACCTGCGCGACGACATAGTCGCCGGTCGAATGCACCAGCGGCTCCGGCATGTTGAGGCCGCGCGCCAGCATCCGGGTTGCGAGTGCCATGGCCCAGGGAACAAGGTGGTCTGCGACGGTCCGGTAGAGCAGCAGTGCGATCATGGTCGTCTCCTGTTGCGACCCAAGATGCGCCGGCCCGAGGCCCAATTCGATTACCTCCGACGTAATGGAAGGGCCGAAATCTGCGTGCTAGGTTTTCGACCATGACCGCACATGCATCCACGGCACAGGCCGAACGCAGCCAGCCGGTCCATATCGGCGACCATCTGCGCGAATGGCGGCAGCGCCGCCGCATGAGCCAGCTCGATCTCGCCGGCGAGGCCGAAATCTCGGCGCGGCATTTGAGCTTCGTCGAGACCGGCCGCGCCGCACCCTCGCGCGACATGGTGCTCAGATTAGCCGAGCGCCTCGACGTGCCCTTGCGCGAACGCAACGTGCTGCTGGTCGCAGCCGGTTACGCCCCGGCCTTTCCGCAGCGCCCGCTGGAGGATCCCGCCTTGAAATCAGCCCGCCAGGCGATCGACCTCGTCCTTAGGGCGCACGAGCCCAATCCGGCGCTGGCCTATGACCGCCACTGGAATCTGGTCTCGGCCAATCGCATGCTGGCGCCGCTGCTCGCCGGCATTCCGCAGCGACTGCTCGGTCAGCCCTTCAACGTGCTGAGGCTTGCCTTCCATCCCGAGGCTCTGGCGCCGCGCACGGTCAATCTCGCCGAATGGTGCGGACATCTGCTGGAGCGGCTGCACCGGCAATGCGAGGCGACCGCCGATCCCGAGCTGATCAAGCTGTACAACGACCTGAAGAGCTATCCGATCCCGGCGCGCGCGGCGCCGCTGTCGAGCGACAATGTCGCGATCCCTTTCAAGCTGCGACATGACGGGGAGATACTCAGTTTCTTCTCCACCACCATGGTGTTTGGTACGCCGGTCGATATCACGCTGTCGGAGCTGGCCCTGGAAACCTTCTTCCCGGCCGACGAGCGCACTGCCGAGCGGCTCCGACAAATGGCAGCAGCTATGAGCTAGCGGCCTTGCCTCGGAATGGGTTCGGCTTATCTTTGGGCACAACCCGCAACGCCCGAAGGAGGCGCTCATGAGCACCCTAAAGCCGCTCCAGATTGACGTCGTCTCCGACGTGGTATGCCCCTGGTGCTATATCGGCAAGCACCGGATCGAGAGCGCGCTGGCGCTGGTGCCCGACGTTCCGGTCAAGCTCAATTTCCGTCCCTTCTTCCTCAATCCCTGGGTGCCGTCCGAGGGCATCAGCCGGGAGGAGTATCTCACCAAGAAGTTCGGCTCGGTCGAGGCCTATAAGGGCATTGCGGGACGCGTCGTTGCGGCCGCGGGCGAAGAGGGGCTCGTCTATCGGCCCGAGCTTGTCGCGCGTCAGCCCAACACCACCGACTGCCACCGCCTGATCCTCTGGGCGGAGGCGATCGGCAAGGCGCCCGAGATGAAGCAGCGCCTGATGGAGCTCTACTTCCGCGACGGCGGCGACCTCACCGATTTGAACGTGCTGGTGCAGGCGGCTGCCGATGTCGGCCTCGATGCCGACGACGTGCGCAAGCGCCTTGTGACCGACGAGGACGTCGCGCGCGTGTCGGCGGACGCGCAGGAAGCCGCCGAGAAGGGCATCTCCGGCGTCCCGACCTACGTGTTCGCGCAGAAATACGCCGTCTCCGGCGCGCAGGATCCCAACATGCTCGCACGCGCCATCCGCGAGGTCTCGGCGGAGATCAACGCCCAGGCGGCGGAGTAGGAGCTATCCTATTTACGAAGCAGGCGAACTGCGCGGCGCGCCGCCGCGTAGGCGGTGCCGTGCGCCGCGAGCGCTCCGTGAACGAGCGCGACGATGGGGTCGTTCCGCAGCAACGGTATCAGCACGTCGCCGACGGCGAAACGCCCGCGCCAGATCGGGTTGATCATAGGGTGATCGGCGCTCGCGGTGGAATCCGCGCTGGCAATGGCCGGATCGGCGCAGAGGCGGCGGGTGAGCTCGAGCGTAAGCTGCACGCCCGGCGAATATCTTGCGAAGCGCTCGTCGATGCCGAGCTTGAAGAAGAAGGCGCGGTCCTGATGGCGCAGTACGATGCCGGCGGCCACGGGCGTCGCGCCGGCGCGAAGGGTGACGATCTCGCATTGCGCGGTTTCTGCCAGCGCGGGAACGGCGCGGCGGATGAAGGTTGCATCGCCGGCATGCTGGACCAGCGCGGTTCCGCGCTTGCCCTTCCAGCCACTGGCTTCGAGCTGCAAAAATGTCTCGAGCGCCGGCCTGATCTCGTCGGGGCTGCGCGCGACGTCGAACACGGCCGCGCCGTGTTCTTCGAGACGATGGCGCTGGCGGCGTAGCTCCTTGAGCTTTTTGGTGCCGAGCGCATCGCGAAGCAGCGTCTCACCGTCCTGGGTCGCGTCGAGGCTGGCGCGGATGTAGGAGTTGAGGAGGCGCGGCTTCAGGCCGTCGCGATTCAGAACCTGGTTGAGGGCGGTCATTGCCGCCCCATCGAGCGCGACATCGTTCAGCACGAGCGCATGCGCTCCGGCCGCGCGGGCCTGCTGCAACAGGCGCGCCGCTGCCTCGATCCGGGCATCGCGGTCGATCAGCGGGCTGCACAGCGTACCATAGGGATGCGCGCTCACCAGCGCGGGCAGGGGGATCTTCCATGCCCGCCAGAGCGAGATCACCGGCATCAGCCCGATCAGCCGCGATCCATCGCATGCGGAAAGCGCCGAGGCATCGGTGCGGCCGCGCGCGGTTGCGCTGACAGCGAGCTCCCAGCCCGGCAGGTAATATCCGTTCGGCTCGATCGCGCGCTGCGCGAGTGCGCGCCACTGGCTGGGTTCGATCGCCGTAAGCGGGACACGCGCGCGCGCCGCCGCGGCATGCTTTGCCGATGCCGGATTGATCGCAGCCTGGTGCGCGATATCGACCACGTCCCGTCGTCCCCGTTCAGGAGGCCATGCTTAGCGCAAAGATTGGAAAATACCGTTGGGACGCCGCTTCAATTCGAGTGGTAATATTAACGTCCCGTTGAGCATGCGGCCACGAGCCGCCGCATGGCGATTGCATAGGGTGGCAGAAGGCTGCCGGACGACCTCGGCCTGCATGGTTCGAGACGCCCGCTTGTGCGGGCTCCTCACCATGAGGGTCTGAAATCTCGCCGCAAACCGCGACCTCATCCTGAGGGCCCGCCCCAGGCGGGCGTCTCGAAGGATGGCCGCAAGCAAGCTTTCCGCCGCATCTTTCAGCTGCGATAGGCCTGGCATGCAGCGGGAGACAGCTGGCTATCGGTCACCCGGCACGAAATGGTCGCGCGCGCTTGCTCGTCCGCCGCCGGCAGTGTCGGTGATCCCGATGTCGATGTCGCGCGAGGTCTGCGGCAGCTGGGCCGGGCCGACCTGCACCGACAGCCGGACCTCGCGGGTCTGATCCTGCCCGACCTCGACGACGGGCTTGCCGTCAGCTCCAACCTCGATGCCGGCGACGCGAATTGTCGCGCCCGGCAGGCCGGAGACCTCGAGCGCAAACGACCGCTGCTCGCCCTTGTTGAGGATGCGCAGGGTGTAGTCGTTGCGGACGCCGCCACCGGCGAGCTGAACGAAGAGTGGATTGCGCTCGTGTAGCACGTTGACGTCCATCGTCGCACGCGTGGCGAGCGCGTAGAGCATGATGCCGCCAGCGATGGCAATGGCCGCGGTATAGATCAGGGTGCGCGCGCGGATGATGCGGTAAATCGGCGCCTTGCCCTCGCTCCGGCGCTGCATGTTGATGTCGGTATCGTAGCCGATCAGGCCGGCGGGCCGGCCGATCTCCCGCATCACGTTGTCGCAGGCGTCGATGCACAGGCCGCATTGGATGCAGCCGAGCTGGATGCCGTGCCGGATGTCGACGCCGGTCGGGCAGACATTGATGCACTGGTGGCAGTCGATGCAGTCGCCCGCGATGTCGCCATGGGTGCGGGCGACCTGCGCCTTCTTCACCGACATGCGTGGCTCGCCACGGTCGCGGCAATACGTGACGTTGAGCGCCCATTCGTCGGTCAGCGCCGCCTGGATGCGCGGCCAGGGACACATGTAGATGCACATCTGCTCGCGGGCGTGACCTGCAAAGACGTAGGTCGTTGCGGTCAGGATGCCAATCCAGAGATAGGCGATGAACGGCGCCTGGAAGGTGGCGAGCTCCTTCACCAGCGTCGGCGCGTCGGCGAAATAGAGCACCCAGGCGCCGCCGGTCCACCAGGCGATCATGATCCAGAGAAAGTGCTTGGTTGCGACCTTCCGGATGTGACCAAAGGTCCAGTAGCGCTTGTCGCCCAGCATGCGCTCGCGCCGGTCGCCCTCGACCCAGCGTTCCACTGCATAGAACAAATCGGTCCATAACGTCTGTGGGCACATGTAGCCGCACCAGATACGACCGGCCACCGCGTTCATCAGGAACAGCACCATGGCGGCAATGATGAGCAGGCCCGTGAAGTAATAGACCTCCTGCGGCCACAGTTCGACGAAGAAGAAATAGAACCGGCGATGCGGCAAGTCGACCAGGACAGCCTGGTTCGGCAGGCCGGGTCCGCGGTTCCAGCGAATGAAGGGCAGCAGATAATAGGTCCCGAGCGTGACGCAGAGGATCGCCCATTTGATGCGACGGAACGGCCCGTGGACCGATTGCGGGTAGACCTTCTTCCGCTTCTCGTAGAGCGGTCCCTCGATGATGGTGTCGTCGGTCATCCTGCGCTCCTCGCGTCTAGCGCAAGCGAGAGGCCTATCCGGGAGTGCAGAAGAGGCGGTACAGCGTCTCCAGCAACGCGCGGACTTCCTGGCTCGCGATACTGTAGTATATCGTCTGACCATCCCTTCTGGGTTTGACCAGGCTCAATGCGCGCATCTTGCCGAGATGCTGAGATAGTGCGGCCGACGACAGGCCCGCGATGTCGGCGAGTTCGCCGACCGACTTCTCGCCGTCCAGCATGTTGCAGAGGACCAGCAGTCGCTTCGGATTGCCCATGGCCGTGAGGAGGCGGGAAGCCTCCTCAGCCTTCTCCTCAAGCGCGACCAACTCTTGATTGCGGAGCTTGCGTTTCATGGCCGACATATATATTAGTATATTCGAAAATACGAAAGAACTAAAATAAAGGTATCCGCCCGCGCCGGGCGTGCTCGATCCGGAGGTCGCATGGTCTCGACATCATTTACGCCAATCGCCTCCCTTGTTGGCGGTGCGCTGATTGGCTTGTCTGCCGTTCTGCTGATGTGGGCGACGGGGCGGATCGCCGGCGTCAGCGGCATCGCGGCGCGGCTGTTTCCCCCTTACGAGGACCGCCAATTTCCTGGCCGGCTTGCCTTCATCGCAGGCCTCGTCGCCGCGCCCGTGCTCGTGCTGCTCGTCACCGGAAGCCTGCCGGCGCAGACAATCGAGGCGAATCCGGTCGTTTTGATTGTCGGCGGCTTGCTTACGGGCTTCGGTTCGGTCTGGGGCAGTGGCTGCACCTCCGGCCACGGCGTCTGCGGCCTGTCGCGGCTCTCGGCGCGCTCGCTGGTCGCGACCATGACCTTTATGGCGACCGGCATGGCGACGGTCCTCGTGATGCGGCACTGGAACTGATGGCGATGGCTATACCGGTTCAATTCTTGATCGGCGTGATTTTCGGCCTGGGCCTGATCGTCTCGGGCATGGCGAATCCGGCGAAGGTCCTGAACTTCCTCGACGTCGGCGGCATCCCGGCGGGGACCTGGGATGCGAGCCTTGCCTTCGTGATGGCCGGCGCGGTGGCCGTGACTTTCACCGGCTTCAAACGCGTCCTGAAGCTCGCGCGGCCCTACTTCGCCGAACGATTTTATCTTCCGACGCGCAACGACATCGATCCCAGGATCATCGCAGGCCCCCCGATCTTCGGTGTGGGTTGGGGGCTGGCGGGCTTCTGTCCGGGGCCGGCGCTGACCGCGCTCGGATTTGGCTCCGTGTCTGCCGTCATCTTCGTCGTTGCGATGAGTGCCGGCATGGCGCTCGCCCGCTTCGTCGCTCACCTGCCGTCATTGACGCGCTTCGTCACGCCGGCCGATCCGTTCGACACCTAGAGTAAACGCAGAGAGTAAGTCATGGACAAGAATTACCCCGAGATCACCCGCCAAATCTCCGCCAACATGCGCAAGCTGCGCAGCGACATTCCCGACACCATGAAGGGATTTTCCGCGCTTGCACAGGCCGCCACGCGCGACGGCGCGCTGGACAAGAAGACCAAGGAAATGATTGCGCTCGCGCTCGGCGTTGCCGCGCATTGCGATGGCTGCATCGGCTTCCATACCGAAGCTTTGGTCAAGCTCGGTGCAACGCGCGAGGAGGTCGAGGAGACGCTCGGCATGGCCGTCTACATGGGCGGCGGGCCGTCGCTGATGTATGCCGCGGATGCGATCGCGGCCTACGAGCAGTTCCAGCAGCAGACAGTTGCTGCCTGACGTCTGCGACACGAATCGCATGGGCGGGACCGGACGAGTTGTCTCGTTCGGTCCCGCCTGTCATGTCATCATTGATTACCAGCGGTCCCCGCCGACACCGACGCCAACACTGACGCCGGGCGCGCGGATACCGACGCCGCCGCGCGGACCATCGTCCCAGTCGCGATAGGTGCGGCGCTCATAGTAGCGGTCGCGCGGCATGGTCGCATAGGAGTCGCGCACGATCACGCGCGAGCCGCCGCGGGTGCGATAGCAATTGCCGGAATCGTCGCAGACCAGCCGCACTTGCTGGACGAGATCGGGGCTGGTGTATTCGCTGGTCGTATAGACGTCGGCGGCCTTCGCGCCGCTCACCGCTGCCAAGGCTCCGACACCAGCCAGCAATGCAATCGTGAATGTCCTCATCATGTCCTCCTCGAAACTGCCCTCGGCGGTAACAAGAAGGGGAGGCCATGATCGTTCCGGCCAAATTACAGGTTTTTCCCGGAACCGGATCGATGTTCGGCTTGATCTGCTTCCTAGATCGGCTCGTAGCTTTCCGACCCGCAGATGTCGTCCGCTTCGGCGCGGCGGCGATCGACCACCTTTCCGCCCGATATGGTCACGATGTAGGTCTGTGGCCCGAGCGGCGATCCGGTCGCCGAGGTGAGCTGGGCGCGGACGCAAGCTGTCCAGCCCGGTCCCCGCACCTCACGATGGGGTGAGGCGACATGCACCTCACGCGGATAGGACGTGCTGAGGAAGACGAATTCGATCTGCTCGCGCACGACGCGTTTGACGTCGGGGGCCGCTTCGGGCGGCGGCTGCTCGGCCTCCTTCATGCGCATGAACTCGGGCACCGGTGCGCGGCTGTCGGCAAAGCCGCAGGCCGCGAGCGCGAGCGCGCTGGCCAGCAGCGCGGCGTGAGCAATAATCCGTAACATCCGTGAAGGTCCCCTGCGGGCCAAAATATAGGCACGAATGCGATCCGACGAAGACCCGGCCAACCAAGATTTGCTGAAGCCAGGATTTCTTGAAGCCAAGATTTCCTGGAGCAAGATTCCTGGAGCAAGATTTCCTGGAGCCAGAATTTCCTGAAGCCCTGGACCCCGCGGCATTGGCTATTCCATAATTGCCGGCTAGTTTGTACCCCAGACGAGGGGGATTGCGCCCATGAGGATTTTGGTCATAGCGGCCGCCGTGCTGGCGCTGGCGGTTGCCTCCGCGCAGGCGCAGATGGGCGGCGGCAGGCGTCAGCCTAACGAGGGCGGCCAGAAGGCGGACAACAAGCCCAAGGTCGACGAGAAGGCCTACAAGGCCGCGCTCGAGCGCATTCCCGAATCCAAGGAGAAGTACGACCCTTGGAGCGGGGCGCGTCCGCCTGAACCCGCCAAGAAGCCGAAATAGGTGAGGCGGGCGCTGGCGACCCGCCCCCGGTATTTGGCAGCTCTCATCACGCTCCTCTTGTTTTCGGCGCGGCCAGGCCTCGCCTGGGAGAGCTGGGGTGGCGATCCCGGTGGCTCGCGCTTCTCGCCATTGCGAGAGATCACGCCCGACAATGTCGGCAACCTGGTTCGGGCCTTCGAATTCCAGACGGGCGATCTCGCGGCGCGGCCGCCCGGAGTGATGCGGCGAACCAAATTCCAGGCGACGCCGCTGTTCGTCGAGGACAGCCTGGTCTTCTGCTCGCCTTTCAACGAGGTGATTGCGCTCGATCCCGGCACGGGTGCGCAGAAATGGCGCTACGATCCGAAGATCGCAATCAACCAGCGTCCCGCCAACCGCTACGTCTGCCGCGGCGTCACCTACTGGATCGACGATGAGGCGCCTGCGGATGCCGCATGTCGATCGCGTATCTTCATGGGCACGAACGATGTTCGCCTGATCGCGCTCGATGCGAAGACGGGTATCCCCTGTGGCGGATTCGGGGAGGGCGGTGAGGTCAGGCCCGATATCGGCATGAAGCTGGAATGGCCCGGCGAATTCCAGATCACCTCGCCGCCGGCGGTCGGCCGCGGCGTCGTCGTGGTCGGCTCCGCGATCGGCGACAACCGCCGCGTCGACGCGCCGAGCGGTGTGGTGCGCGCGTTCGATGCGCGTAGCGGTCAGCCGCGCTGGACGTTCGAGCCGCTCAAGCGCGACGGCATCGAAGCCGGTCACGCCAATGTCTGGGCGCCGATGTCGGTCGACGCGGCGCGCGGACTGGTATTCCTGCCGACGTCCTCGCCGTCGCCGGATTTTTGGGGCGGCAAGCGGCCGGGCAACAACGAGCATGCCAATTCGGTGGTCGCGCTGCGCATTGAGACCGGCGAACTCGTATGGGCATTCCAGACCGTGCATCACGACGTCTGGGATTACGATCTTCCGGCGCAACCGACGCTCACGCGCATCGACACCGGCGAAGGTCAGCGCGATGTCGTGATCCAGCCGACCAAGCAGGGCTTTGTCTTTGTGCTCGATCGCGATACCGGCAAGCCGGTGTGGCCGGTCGAGGAGCGCAGCGTTCCGCAGGGGGCCGCGGAAGGTGAACGGCTGTCGCCCACGCAGCCATTCCCGACGCATGTGCCACCGCTGATGTCGCAAAAAATCTCGACTGAGGATGCGCTCTCGCTCGTTCCTGGCCTGCGCCGCTCAGCTTGCGAGACGCAGTTTGCGGAGGCACGCAACGAGGGCCTGTACACGCCACCCTCAACGCAAGGCACGCTGGAGTTTCCCTTCACCGGCGGCGGCGTCAACTGGGGCAGCGCAGCCTTCGATCCCGTCAACCAGGTCCTCTATGCCAACACCAGCCGGGCCGTTCATCTCATCAAGCTGATTCCGCGGGCGGAGGCGGCCGGATTCGATCCTCCGCCCGGTCATGATTTCGGCCAGCAGAATGGTGCGCCGTTTGCGATGTCGCGTGCGGTGGCAATGTCGCCGCTCGGGTTTCTTTGCAACAAGCCGCCCTGGGGCGAGATGGTCGCGGTCGATCTGAAGGCGGGCAAGATCCTCTGGCGTTCGACGGTCGGCACCACCGAGGATCTGGCCCCGCTCGGCGTGCCGCTGCCGTGGGGTGCGCCGCTCGTCAACGGGCTCGCTGTCACGGCAGGCGGGCTCGTCTTCACCGGAGCGATGGACGCCTATTTGCGCGCCTTCGACGCGCGCAGCGGCAGTGAGCTGTGGCAGGGTCGGCTGCCCGTGCCCGGCGTCGCCAATCCGATGACCTATTTCTGGAAGGGCGAGCAGTATGTCGCGATCGGCGCCGGCGGCCACTCCGAGGCAGGCACCTCGATCGGCGACAGCGTCGTTGCGTTTCGCCTGGCACGGCCCGGCGAGGGGCCGTCGTTATGGTCGCGTACCATCGATCGTCCCGGTGGGCGATTTTTTGCGGCATCATCGGCGATCGCGCTCGCGATTATCGCGCTCGTGGTTGCAGGACTGCGCTGGCGGCGCCGAGGTCGTATCGCGCGAACATGACGCAGCATCGCGCGCGATGCGAACCATCATTCACATCATATGCACTACTGTACGAAAGCGAGGCCGATGCGCCTCTCGCTGCGCCAATTACGTTGAACTAAATTCAATACTGGCGCTACTTGCACAGCGCTTCAGATTTCGTTTACGACGTCGAACCGGAAGTCACTCCGCCGATTTTCCCCCAAGCCGTTCCTTTGTGGCGCTACGCGCCGATGGAGATATTGATGAAGACCACGTTTTCGCTTCTGTTCGCCGCAGCGCTCTCGCTGTCGTCCATGCCCGCCCACGCCACCAAGCTCGATCTCGCGACCATGAGCTGCAAGCAGTTCTTGGAGAGCGGCGACGACACCATCAAGATGGTGCTGACCTGGATGGACGGCTGGTACAAGGGCGACGAAGAGAACGCGATCATCGACACCGACGTGTTCGTCGAGAACGCCAAGCAGTTCGGCAGCTATTGCGGAAAAAATCCGAACGTCAGCATCGTCACGGCGGCTGACGAAGTGCTCGGCAAGTAACGTCTCCCGCGTGACGGCGCGAAGCGCGATCGCGCTTCCTGTCTCGACATGACGCCATCGAGAGCCGCGGTGCGCTTTGCGCTCACGCGGCTTTCCTCTTTTCGGCTGATACTCAACCCGGCAGCATCGCGAACGCGCTCGACACCATCGCCACCGGCTTGTTGTCGGTGGCCGAGAGCAGCGTGACCCGGCCAAAGCTCATGCTGCGTCCGAGCCGCACCACGCGGGCGTCGGCCAGCACGTCCGACGAGGAGACCGCGCGCATGAAATGCGTGGTCTGGTCGACCGTCGTCATCGGTCGATAGCCGCGGTTGGCGGCGAGGTTCGCGATCACCATCGCGGTGTCGGCGAGCGCCATCAGCGCTTGGCCGCAGACCACGCCGCCGTTGCGGCACAGGCGCTCCGAGAACGGCATGCGCAGGAGCGCTGCCGGCTGCCAGTCCGGCACGTCCGGCGGCGGCAGGTGCTCGATGCGCTCGACCGACAGGTTGAGATCCTGGACCCAGGGCGCAAAGACCTCGCCGAGGATGCGTCGGGCCTCAGTGATGCCGAACTCGGCTTCTGGCTGCGATGGCATTGCTGTCGTTCCCTCCGTATTGTCGGATGTTCGGCAATCCGAGCAGACCGGCGCGGCAAAGTCACCCGGCCTGCCGCGGGTCCCGGTCGGCTTGAAAATGCCCGACTTCGCCCGGTATGATGCCACGGAGTGGGTATGGGTGGGTGATGTTGCGTCGGTATGTCCTCGTGTTTTGTCTGGCCGGGCTCGGCCTGTTGCTGAACGGGTGCACCAAGTGCGGCCCGATCTGGGACGACTGGCTCCACGCGCCGAAATCGTGCAAATCGGACCGGCTCTAGCGGGCCGAGCGGCCCTTGCGGTTGTGGCCGGGGCGACAAGGCGCGGGCGACCCGTGCCGCCATGGATGATCAAGGAGCCAATGATGAAGCTTTTCCCTATGGCCGCGGTGCTGGCTGTTCTGGCGGGACCGACCGTGCTGGCGGGACCGGTCTATGCGCAAATGCCCAATCTCAATTTGCTGCAGGAGGGGCCTGGCAAGACCCCCGAGGAGAAGGCCGCGGAAGCCGAGCGTGACAAGGCCTACAAGGAAACGCTGAAGAAGATACCGGATTCCAAGGCCTCCAACGATCCCTGGGGCGGCATGCGCTCCGACCCGCCGAAGCAGGCGGCGGCGCCAAAGGCCTCGGCCGCGACCGGTGCGCCGAAGAAGAAGTCCGGCACGTCTGCCAATTGACCATCTGCCCGATCGGAGGCGGTTGATGCCTCCGGCCGGGACTCCTCTTCGGTCGGCCTGCTTCCTACATTGCGCGAGAGCGTATTGCGTAAAGGAGGCGGGACATGGCCGATCGTCCGCGGGATCTCGCCGAGCGGATGGCGCGCCGGCGCACGATGGGCGGCAAGCCCGGCGCGACGGCCGGCGACGGCTATCTGCGCGAGACCTTCACGCTGCCGCGCGCGGCGGCGCGGGAAAGGGCGCAGGCTTTCTTCGCCCGCTACCCCAAGGCCGGCTACATGAGCGCGGTCGAGACTTGGCGCGAGCTGCCCGGCGGCGACATCGAATTCACCATGCGACGGCTGCCCAGCGCGGATTAGGCCTGGCCCTATTCGAAGGTCTCGGATGTGATGCGGATCCGGAACACGGGCTCCTTGGCCTCGTCCAGCAGCTCCATGTTCCATTCGGAATTTTCCTGGAGCTTGCGGGCGATGCCGGCGGCCATGTCGGCGCAGACGCTGGTCATCTCCTTCCAGGCCAAATCGCGATCGGCAAATTCCGACGCCTGGTCGGCGCAGCCGGAATAGCGGCCGTTCCGGATGCGAAAGAAGTAGAGCGGCATGGTTCGTACCGATCGCGCCTGATGGCTCCGTCCCCACGGCCAAATTCGCGGGCAGTCCAATCCTAAACCATCGGCAGATCAATTCCGGGCGGCTACGGAATAGCCCATGGACGCGGCTGCGCCCCTGCCAGCCATGCTACGACGATCTCGGTCCGGCCGCTCAGGTCGCGTTGCGCCCGATCGCCTTCAGCTCCCGATCGATGCGCAGCTGCACCCGCCGGATCGCCAACAGATCGATCTTGGTCTCGGTCCTGCCGGTCTTGATCTGCTCGCCGATCCGGAACTGCCACTGCCAGATGCCGGGAAGTGCCGTCTTGGCGACGGTGAACTCGATGCCCCTGTGATTCATGGCCATCTCCCACGATTCACTTCCATCCCTGAGAACATGCTGGGCGGCATAATATTCCAGGAAAGGCTAAATCTGTCGGTAAGCCCCGGATAGCGCACGGCTATCCCGCAAACGCACGCGCTGCCGCCCAGCGACGGCGCGAGGCCTCTCCGTGGTTCTCCGGCCAAGAACAGAGTTCCTGGGATGGGTAAGGGCGCCTTCCGGAATGCGGCGGCATGTGCCTTGCTTGGTCCGATGACGGTCAGCAACATGGGCGCGTCATGCTGGGCATTCCCCGCCGCTATTCTCATTTCGTGTTTGGAATCATCCAGTCCGGACTGACCTCGCTGATCGCCGCGGGCATCGCCAGCTTTCCCGTAGCGAACGCGCTGGACTTCCTCGCGCACTGGCTCGTGTCGTGGCTGATCGCATGGGCGGCGATGCTGCCGATCGTGCTGCTCGCGGCGCCGGTGATCCGCGCCTTCTCGCTGCGCCTGACGCAGGAGGAGGGCGGTTCGCAAACCGGCCGGCCGGCATGAAATCGGCAAGAAAATCCGAATGAAAATCAGCATGAAAAAACCCCGCTTGGGAGAACCAAGCGGGGAGAAGGTTATTGGAGGCTGAGGTGCTGGGCTGCAACACCATAGCCAGGCGACCCTAGCCGGCTCAGCTTACGACAGCCTGACAAGGCCCGACGGTGGCAGCGAAAGCCGGCGGAGCTCGGGGGCCGCACACTGGCCCTGCACCGGTCCCAATTTCGACATCCGTTCGCACAACTCAGGACACAACCGCAGGCGAGATTTCGCAGCGACGGTGCTGCCATGGGGGAAACGTGGCGTGCCGGCAACGGGGTGGCATCATGGACAACGTAGAGCGGTCATTCGCCGCCGCGACGGCGGCTGGCTTCGTCGTGCTGGTGATCGGCATCGGGTTGCTGGTTCTGCTGTAGGCGGTGTTGGGTGCCGGAGACGGCTTCCGGGGGCCGAAAGGGCCGTGCGCGCCTTTCAAAAACGCGAAAACAACCCCATGCACAGTAGCCCGCCCACAAATTCCGTCGTGCCATCAATGGCTTACTGGTAGTATTTAGATACCATATGGGCACGGACTCGCCTCCATGGCCGTCCGAATCCCGATTCCCGTGCCGATTCCCTGAGATCAAAGGGCGCTGCTCCGGGATCGTCGCCAGCGCGTTGCCGCTGGCAAACACCGCCGCCTGCCGAGTCGGCAAGCGGGCCTCGGTCAGCTCCTAAGCGCTCGTCCTCGCGGCCTAATGAACCTTGATCGCGTCCAGCGGCAAATGCAGCTCGGCGGCACGCTCTTCGCGATCCTTCTTGCGGAACTCGTTTTCCTTGCGCTCGAACTTGATCATCTCCTCCCGCGCCGCCTCCAGCAGCGGATTGCGCCGGGTCGTATCGTGATGCGTGTTGTTCGTCATGACTGAGGTCCCCAGAGTTGCGGTCCCGTCCAAGAGTCCGATGCAAGACTCCCATGCAAGAGTCCCATCCCAGAAAAGGCCGCAGACCGCGAAAAGGTTCGGTGCCGCAGGATTACGGAATTCTGACGGCGCGCAGCTCATCCGTCTTTGATGCGCGTCATTTAACGCGCAAATCCGCAAAAGAACATATTGCGAACCTAGAACAAATGGGGTACATTGATTTTATCGCCGCGCCGCCTCGCCAGCCGTTTGTCCCTCTAGCGAATCCTCGCCATAAGGAGCACGACCCAATGTCCACCACTGCCCTGCGTATCGTCGAAGGATCTTCCATGGACAAGAGTAAAGCTCTGGCCGCCGCGCTCTCCCAGATCGAGCGGCAGTTCGGCAAGGGCTCGGTGATGAAGCTCGGCAAGAACGACCGCTCGATGGACGTCGAGGCGGTCTCCTCGGGCTCGCTCGGGCTCGACATCGCGCTCGGGATCGGCGGCCTGCCGAAGGGGCGCGTCGTGGAGATCTACGGGCCGGAATCCTCGGGCAAGACCACGCTGGCGCTGCACACGGTGGCGGAAGGGCAGAAGAAGGGCGGCATCTGCGCCTTCATCGACGCCGAACACGCGCTCGACCCGGTCTATGCGCGCAAGCTGGGCGTCAATATCGACGAACTCCTGATTTCCCAGCCGGACACCGGCGAGCAGGCGCTGGAAATCTGCGACACGCTGGTGCGCTCCGGCGCGGTCGACGTGCTGGTGATCGATTCGGTCGCGGCCCTGGTGCCGAAGGCCGAGCTCGAGGGCGAAATGGGCGATGCGCTGCCGGGTCTGCAGGCGCGTCTGATGAGCCAGGCGCTGCGTAAGCTGACGGCGTCCATCAACAAGTCCAACACCATGGTGATCTTCATCAACCAGATCCGCATGAAGATCGGTGTGATGTACGGCTCGCCGGAGACCACCACCGGCGGCAACGCGCTGAAATTCTATGCCTCCGTCCGCCTCGATATCCGCCGCATCGGCGCGATCAAGGAGCGCGACGAAGTGGTCGGCAACACCACGCGCGTCAAGGTCGTCAAGAACAAGCTGGCGCCGCCCTTCAAGCAGGTCGAGTTCGACATCATGTACGGCGAGGGCGTCTCCAAGATGGGCGAGATCCTCGATCTCGGCGTCAAGGCCGGCATCGTCGAGAAATCCGGCGCCTGGTTCTCCTATGACAGCCAGCGTCTTGGCCAGGGCCGCGAGAATTCGAAAGCGTTCCTGAAGGCCAACCCCGACATCACCGCCAAGATCGAGACCTCGATCCGCCAGAACTCCGGCCTGATCGCCGAGCAGATCCTCGCCGGCAGCCCCGAGCGTGACGCCGACGGCGAGGAGCCGGGGGACGAGTAAGCTTCAACAGTAGAGTTTTTCGCGAGGAGCGGGCGCTGAGGACGTTGAGTTGCCGACGTCTTCGGCGCCTGTTTCCGTTTTGTGATACACGAGATACCCGGATCAGTTGGTGAGGCCGGGATCGCCGTGAGTTGGAATCAATCCGAGGTCATTGCTGCTCGCCAGATCGTTATTGAGACGGCGAAAGGCATACTTTCCGGAAGCGTCTCTCCGTTGGAAGGTGCCAGGGCAATTGTAGGGCATAGCTTCAAGGCCCGCCTTGAAGACGATCCCGATATCTCCCCTTTCGTCGGAATTGCATCGGAGACCGAATCCTTGTCCCTCGGACGCGAAAGAGCTCACTGGCAGGCGCAGGCGCTCGCTGATCTCCAGGACCAGATCGATAGATCCCAGGCCTGGGCGCTCACGGTTGCGAGCACTCATTGCGAGAGCCTTGTGGCCCGAGCGGGAAGCCTCATGCGTTGGCCCGACGGTTAGAACCCGTAGGCGCAATCAACCACTGGTCGTTTGCGTTGAAGCTGAAGTGGTGGGTTACGCTGCGCTAACCCACCTACGATCGTCACTCCGCCGCTTCCGCGTAATCGCTCACCGGCGGGCAGGAGCACACCAGATTGCGGTCGCCATAGACGTTGTCGACGCGCCCGACCGGAGACCAATATTTGTCCGTGCGCGAGGTGCCCGCGGGGAAGCAGCCCTCGGCGCGGGTGTAGGCGCGCTTCCAATCGTCGTCAGCGATATCGTGCACGGTGTGCGGGGCGTGACGGAGCGGCGAGGCCTCGATCTTGAAGCGGCCGGCTTCGACCTCGGCGATTTCCTTGCGGATCGCGATCATGGCATCGCAGAAGCGATCGAGCTCCGCCTTGGATTCCGATTCGGTCGGCTCGATCATCAGCGTGCCCGGCACCGGGAAGCTCATGGTCGGCGCGTGGAAGCCGTAGTCGATCAGGCGCTTTGCGATGTCGTCGACGGTGACGCCTGAGGTCGTCTTGAGCGCGCGGGGATCGACGATGCACTCATGCGCGACGCGGCCTTTCTCGTTCTTGTAGAGCACCGGGAAGTGCGCATCGAGCCGCGCAGCCACGTAGTTGGCGTTGAGGATCGCGATGTCGGTGGCGCGCTTGAGGCCTTCGCCGCCCATCATCAGGATGTAGATGTAGGAGATGGTCAGGATCGAGGCTGAGCCGAACGGCGCTGCCGAGACTGGGCCGACCGGCGCATTCCCATCCGTCGCGGGATGACCCGGCAGGAACGGCTTAAGGTGCGCCTTGACGCCGATCGGGCCCATGCCCGGGCCGCCGCCGCCATGCGGGATGCAGAAGGTCTTGTGCAGGTTGAGATGGCTGACATCGGCGCCGTAATCGCCGGGCCTGCTCAGGCCGACCTGCGCGTTGAGGTTGGCGCCGTCGAGATAAACCTGCCCGCCATGGCCATGCACGATGTCGCAGATCTCGCGGATGTGCTCCTCGAACACGCCATGCGTCGAGGGATAGGTGATCATGACGGCGGCGAGGTCGTTCGAATGCTTCTCGGCCTTGGCGCGGAGATCGTTGACGTCGACGTCGCCGTTCTTCTCGCAGGCGACCACCACCACGTCCATGCCGACCATCGCGGCCGAAGCCGGGTTGGTGCCGTGGGCGGAGGAGGGGATCAGGCAGATCTTGCGGTGGGTCTCGCCACGCGCCGCGTGATAGCCGCGGATGGCCAAAAGCCCGGCATATTCTCCTTGCGCACCGGAATTCGGCTGCAGCGAGATCGCGTCATAGCCGGTGATGTCGCACAGCCACTTCTCCAGGCGCGCGAACAGCGCGTGGTAGCCCTTGGCCTGCTCGCGCGGGGCGAAGGGATGCAACGAGCCGAACTCGGGCCAGGTCAGCGGCATCATCTCGGTGGTCGCGTTCAGCTTCATGGTGCACGAGCCGAGCGGGATCATCGCGCGATCGAGCGCGAGGTCGCGATCGCTGAGCTTGCGCATATAGCGCAGCATCTCGGTCTCCGAGCGATGCGCATGGAAGACGGGGTGGGTGAGGAAGGAGGTCGCGCGCTTGAGCGCCTCCGGCAGCGCCTCACGCGTGGTCGCGTCGATCTCGGCATAGGCAAGCTGGCCACCGAAGGCGCGCCAGACCGCTTCCACCGTCGCGGGCGTCGTGGTCTCGTCGAGCGCGATCCGCAAGCTGTCGTCGCCAACGCCGAGATTAATCTTCTCGGCGGCCGCTCGCGCGACGATCTCGGCACGCTTCGCGCCTGTAACCACGCTGAGCGTGTCGAAGAAGCTGTCGGACTGCAGCGCAAAGCCGAGCTTGCGCAGGCCCGCGGCGAGCACCGCCGTGCGGCGATGCACATTGCGTGCGATCTGGGTCAAGCCTTCGGGGCCGTGATAGACCGCATACATCGAGGCGATTACGGCGAGCAGCACTTGCGCGGTGCAGATGTTGGAGGTCGCCTTCTCGCGCCGGATGTGCTGCTCGCGGGTCTGCAGTGCGAGGCGATAGGCAGGCATCCCGCGCGAGTCCACGGAGAGGCCGACGATGCGGCCGGGCAGCGAACGCTTCAGCGCATCGCGCACCGCCATATAGGCCGCGTGCGGCCCGCCATACCCCATCGGCACGCCAAAACGTTGCGCCGAGCCGATAGCGATGTCGGCGCCGAGCTCGCCGGGCGAGGCGAGCAGTGTCAGCGCCAGCAGATCGGCAGCGATGATCGCAAGCGCGCCCTTGGCCTTCAGGCTGGCGATCGCGGGCCTGAGGTCGCGCACAGCGCCCGAACTGCCCGGATATTGCAGCAGCGCGCCGAGCACGTCTGATTTGTCGAGATGGGTGAGGGGATCGCCGACGATCAGGGTCCAGCCGAGCGGCTCCGCGCGGGTGCGCATCACGGCGAGCGTCTGCGGATGCACGTCCTTGTCGACGAAGAAGGCTTTTGCTTCAACTTTTGAGTGCCGCTCCGCGAGCGCCATCGCTTCCGCGGCCGCGGTCGCCTCGTCGAGCAGCGAGGCGTTGGCGACGTCGAGCCCGGTGAGATCGCAGATCATGGTCTGGAAGTTGAGCAGCGCCTCCAGCCGGCCCTGGCTGATCTCGGGCTGGTAGGGCGTGTACGCCGTGTACCAGGCCGGGTTCTCCAGAATGTTGCGCTGGATCAGCGCAGGCAAGATCGTGCCGGAATAGCCTTGGCCGATCAGCGAGGTGAAGACCTGGTTCTGGGCGGCGAGCTCGGCCATATGCGCGATCGCTTCGGTCTCGCTCAAGGGCTTGCCGAGATCGAGTGGGGCGGCCTGCCGGATCGAAGCGGGAAGCGTCTGCGCCATCAGCGCATCGACGCTGTTCGCGCCGACGGCCTCGAGCATCGCGGTGACGTCGCGCGTGGAGGGGCCGATGTGGCGGCGAACGAAGCTGCTGGTGTCGCCGTTGGATTTGCGGTGTGCGGTCATCATGGGTCCTCGCTTCAGATGTTCTTGTCGCCGTCATGCCCCGCCTAGTGCGCACTTGCGCACGGGGGCGGGGCATCCAGTAAACGCAGCCGCTTCGGCTAGGGCCGATGGGCCGCGGCGTACTGGATCGTCCGCCTTCGCGGACGATGACACCGAATATGAGGTCAGAGTTCGCATCATCTCACGCCGTGTGGGCCTTGTACGCCGCTTCGTCCATCAGACCGCCGAGCTCGCTCTTGTCGGCCATCTTGATCTTGAAGAACCACGCCTTGCCCTGCGCGTCCGAGTTTACCAGCGCCGGCTCGCTCGCGAGCTCGGGGTTGGTCTCGAGCACCTCACCGCTAACAGGCGCGTAGACGTCCGATGCGGCCTTGACGGACTCCACGACGGCGGCGGGTTCGGCCTTCTTCAGCGTGCGGCCGAGCTTGGGCAATTCGATGAACACGACGTCGCCGAGCTGCGATTGCGCGTAGTCGGTGATGCCGACGGTGGCGACATCGCCGTCGATCGCGAGCCATTCGTGGTCGGTGGTGTACAGCGTCGTGGTCATTTTCTCAGTCCTCAGCGTTTGTAGGTGTTTTTCACGAAGGGCATGGCGGCGATTTGCACGGCCAGGCGTTGGCCGCGCACCTCGGCGAAGAGTTTTGTGTCGAGCGCGCTCAGGCTCGTGGGCACATAGCCCATCGCGACCGGCGCATTCAGGCTCGGGCCGAAGCCGCCCGAGGTGACCTTTCCGATCGGCTCGCTGGAGGTTGCGTCCGCAAACAGCAGCGCGCCCTCGCGCACCGGCGCGCGGCCCTCGGTGCGCAGGCCGACACGGCGGCGGGATGCGCCGTGATCGAAATGAGCGAGAATCTTTTCCGCGCCGGGGAAGCCGCCGGCACGCGCGCCGCCGGTGCGGCGACTCTTCTGCACCGACCATTCCAGTGCGGCCTCGACCGGCGTGGTCGCGGTATCGATGTCGTGGCCGTAAAGACAAAGCCCGCCTTCGAGCCGCAGGCTGTCACGGGCGCCGAGCCCGATCGGCATGACGTCCGGATTGTCCAGCAGGGCCCTGGCGAGCCGCTCGGCGCCGCCGGCAGGAACCGAAATCTCGAATCCGTCCTCGCCGGTATAGCCGGAGCGCGAGACGAAGCAGTCGAGGCCGGCGACCTTGTGCGGGCCCGAATCCATGAACTTCATGGCGGGCGCCTCTGCACATAATTTCGCCAGCGCGGATTCCGCCTTCGGCCCTTGCAGCGCGATCAGCGCGCGGTCGGCAAGCGAATCGATGACGCAGGCGTCGGACAGATTCGCGCGCAGATGCGCCTCGTCCTCGGCCTTGCAGGCGGCGTTGACGACCAGGAAGAGGTGATCGCCGAAATTGGCGACCATCAGATCGTCCAGAATCCCGCCCTCGGCATTGGTGAACTGGGCGTAGCGCTGCCGGCCAGGCGCGATCGCCAGAATATCCTGCGGCACCAGCCGTTCCAGCGCGCGGGCGGCGTCCTCGACCTTGCCCGATCTCGGCCTGAGTGCGATCTGGCCCATGTGAGAGACGTCGAACAGGCCGGCTGCGTTGCGGGTATGAAGGTGCTCCTTCAGGACTCCGGCCGGATATTGCACCGGCATGTCATAGCCCGCGAACGGCACCATCTTGCCGCCGAGCGAGACATGCAGGTCGTAAAGGGGTGTGCGTTTCAGGGAGTCTTTGTCGTCACGCGCAAGCATCGGGGGGCCCTCGGCGGTTCCCCGGGAACGATTTCCCGTGGACACCAGTCGAAGCCCCATCTGTCGCTGTGCCTGAGAGTATTATCCCGTCGGCGGACGCCATCCGGGTTAAGCCGGTCGGCGCCTCTTTCCAGATGCTGTCAAAGCCACGCGGTCCGTTTGCCTGAGAGTTTCCGGGGCGGTTGCTCCTTCGGCGCCGGCACCAGTGCCGGTCTCTCCCGACGTGGCCGTACGATACAGATGGGTAAAGACCACAGGCCGGCCAAGCCTGTCAACGCGGCATCGACGGCTTTCCAACGGATTACGCGAGTGCGGCAACGCCTTGATCTGTCTGCACAGTTTCTGGACAGCGAAGCTGGCCTTGTCTAAAAGCGCTTTGACCCGCAGATATCAGCCCAAACTCGCGGTTTGGATGGCTGGAAGGCGGGTGCAAGCACACCCGATTGGATGAACATGAGCGGCGTCAACGAGATCAGGTCGACCTTTCTGAACTTCTTTGCCGAGAACGGCCACGAGATCGTGTCGTCCTCGCCATTGGTGCCGCGCAACGATCCGACCTTGATGTTCACCAATGCCGGCATGGTGCAGTTCAAGAACGTCTTCACCGGCGTCGAGAAGCGGCCCTATCAGCGCGCCACCACCTCGCAGAAATGCGTCCGCGCTGGCGGCAAGCACAACGACCTCGACAATGTCGGCTACACCGCGCGCCATCTCACCTTCTTCGAGATGCTCGGCAACTTCTCCTTCGGCGACTATTTCAAGGAGCGCGCGATCGAGCTGGCCTGGACGCTCATCACGAAGGAATTCGGGCTCAAGAAGGACAAGCTGCTCGTCACGGTCTACCACACCGACGACGAGGCGGCCGGACTGTGGAAGAAGATCGCAGGCTTCTCCGACGATCGCATCATCCGCATCCCGACCTCCGACAATTTCTGGGCAATGGGCGACACCGGGCCGTGCGGGCCGTGCTCGGAGATCTTCATCGATCGCGGCGAGCACATCTGGGGCGGGCCTCCGGGCTCCCCGGAGGAGGACGGCGATCGCTTCCTCGAATTCTGGAATCTCGTCTTCATGCAGTACGAGCAGGTGACGAAGGAGGAGCGCGTGCCGCTGCCGCGTCCCTCGATCGACACCGGCATGGGGCTGGAGCGCATGGCCTGCATCATGCAGGGCGTCGACAGCGTGTTCGAGACCGACCTGTTCCGTCATTTGATCGACGCGACCGCGTCGGCTCTCGGAAGCGGACCGGACGAGAAGACCGTGGCCTCGTTCCGCGTCATCGCCGACCATCTGCGTTCGTCGGCCTTCCTGGTCGCCGACGGCGTGCTGCCCTCGAACGAGGGCCGCGGCTATGTGCTGCGCCGGATCATGCGCCGCGCGATGCGCCATGCGCAGCTGCTCGGTGCGCAAGAACCGCTGATGCATCGCCTGGTCTGGGCGCTGGTGCGCGAGATGGGCCAGGCCTATCCCGATCTGATGCGCGCGGAAAATTTGATCGAGGAAACGCTGCGGCTGGAAGAGACCCGCTTCCGCAAGACGCTGACGCGCGGCCTCGCCATTCTCGACGAGAAGAGCGCGTCCTTAAAGAAGGGCGACATGTTCGACGGCGACGTCGCCTTCACACTGTACGACACCTACGGCTTCCCGCTCGATTTGACGCAGGACGCGCTGAAGTCGCGCGGCATCAGCGTCGACCAGGCTTCCTTCACCGATGCGATGGAGCGTCAGAAGGCCAAGGCGCGCGAATCCTGGAAGGGGTCTGGCGAAGCGGCTTCCGAGGCGATCTGGTTCCCGCTGCGTGAAAAGCTGGGGGCAACCGAATTCCTGGGTTACGAGACCGAGAGCGCCGAAGGCGTGGTGACCGCGCTGGTCAAGGACGGCAGGGAAGCCACGAGTCTCAAGGCCGGCGACACCGGCGCGATCGTGCTGAACCAGACGCCGTTCTACGCGGAGTCGGGCGGCCAGGTCGGCGACACCGGCGTATTGACGGGCGAGGGCGGCATCAAATTCCGCGTCACCGATACGCAGAAGAAGCTCGGCGATTTCTTCGTTCACGTCGGCACGGTCGAGAGCGGCGAGCTCAAGCTCGGCACCGCGCTGCAGCTCGAAGTGGATCACGGCAGGCGCTTTTCGATCCGCGCGCATCACTCGGCCACGCATCTCATCCACGAGGCGCTGCGCCAGGTGCTCGGTGACCACATCGCCCAGCGCGGCTCGATGGTCGCGCCGGATCGGCTGCGTTTCGACTTCGTGCATCCGAAGCCGATCACGGCGGAAGAGCTCGCGCGCGTCGAGGATATCGCCAACGACGTGGTGCTGGAGAATGACGAGGTCTCGACCCGCGTCATGGGCGTGGACGAGGCCCGCGAGGCCGGCGCACGCGCGCTGTTCGGCGAGAAATATGGCGACGAGGTTCGCGTCGTCTCGATGGGCCGGACCGCGCGCGAGCGCGGCGCCAACGCGCTCGGCTGGTCGGTCGAACTCTGCGGCGGCACGCATGTCAGGCGCACCGGCGATATCGGCCTGATCACGCTGACCGGCGAGAGCGCGGTTGCCTCCGGCGTGCGCCGCATCGAGGCGCTGACCGGCAACTACGCGCGCAAGCACGCCAACGAGACCATGGCGCTGGCGAAGACGGCGGCCAACGAACTGCGCACCTCGATCGACGACGTCCCGGCGCGCATCAGTGCCCTGATGGAGGAGCGCAAGAAGCTCGAGCGCGAACTCTCCGACGCCCGCAAGAAACTCGCGATGGGCGGCGGTGCGGCTGCGAGCAACGGCGCGGCCTCCGGCGTGCGCGAGGTCGGCGACGTCAAGCTGATGGCGCGCGCGGTCGAGGGCATCGAGATGAAGGATCTCAAGAGCCTTGCCGACGACGGCAAGAAGCAGATCGGCTCCGGCGTCGTCGCCATCGTCGGCGTGACCGAGGACGGCAAGGCCGGCGTCGTGGTCGGCGTCACCGCGGATCTCACCTCGCGCTTCAATGCGGTCAATCTGGTGAAGGTCGCCTCCGAAGCGCTCGGCGGCAAGGGCGGCGGCGGCCGGCCCGACATGGCCCAGGCCGGCGGCCCCGATGGCGCGAATGCGGCCGCGGCGCTCACGGCGATCGAAAAAGCCATGACTGAACAAAAATCGGCCGGCGCGTAGCCAGGTGCGCCCCGTTCCGCGAGGGCGTGGCTCAACTGATCCCAATCTGAGGGATCGCCTCTACGAATTGCTGGAGCACGATCCGCTGGCCTACTCGGTCGGGTCGCGCTTCATCCAGCTGGTCATCGGCGTCATCGTGCTGGACGTCGCTGCGATGATCCTTGCCTCGGTGCCGGAGCTGGATGCGCAGTTCGGCGCGCTATTCGCGGGCATCTCCATCCTCTCCGTGATCGTATTCGCGCTGGAATATGCCGCGCGGCTGTGGACGGTGGCGGGCCATACCCAGCGCACGGCGTCCGCGCTGTCCGACCGGCTCGGCTATGTGTTCTCCGCACTCGGCATCATCGATCTGCTCGCGTTCCTGCCGGCTGCGGTCGTGCTCGCTACGGGCCGGCATGCGACGCTGGCAGCCCTCGGCGTGCTGCCGTTCTTCAAGCTGGTGCGGTACTCGCCGGCGATGCGTTCGCTGCTCGCGGCCGTGCACGCCGAGCGGCGGGCGCTGATCGGCTGCATCGTCATCCTGATCGGCGCGGTTCTGACGTTTGCCTCGCTGCTCTACGCCATCGAGCGCGACGTGCAGCCCGACAAGCTCGGCACCATTCCGCAGGCGATGTGGTGGGCGATCGTGACGCTCGGCACCGTCGGCTATGGCGACGTCGTGCCGGTGACGGCGCTCGGAAAGTTCATCTCCGTCTTTACCATCATCAGCGGCTTTGCCATGATCGCGCTGCCGGTCGCGATAATCTCGACGGCCTTTGCGGAAGAGGTGAAACGGCGCGACTTCGTGGTCACCTGGGGCATGCTGGCGCGGGTGCCGCTGTTCTCGCATCTCAGCGCATCCGAGATCGCCGACATCATGCGGCTGCTGCGGGCGCGCACCATCGAGCAGGGCGAGATATTGGTGCGGCGGGGCGATGCGGCTTCGTCGATGTACTTCATCACCGCCGGCGAGGTCGAGATCGCGCTGCCGAACCAGCAGGTGCGGCTCGCGGATGGCACCTTCTTCGGCGAGATCGCGCTGCTGCATAAGACAAAACGCAGCGGCACGGTGACGGCGACGCGCAAGACCCGGCTGCTGGTGCTCGATGCCCAGGATTTTCACGCCCTGATCGAACGCATGCCGACGCTCGCCGCGCACGTCCACAAGACGGCGAAGGCGCGGCTGGAGGGCAGCGGCGACCTTGCCGTGGCGGAGCTGGCGCAGGCGGAGCGCGAAGGCACCGACCGCTGAGGGCTCAGCCCTTCTTCAGGAACACGTAGTCGGCCGAGTAGGGCACACTTTGAAAGTTGCCGGCGATTTCGCAAGGGCCGTCGTCTAACCAGCCGCCATGGGTGTTGATGCGCTGAACCGTCGTAACCGGCGTGAGGACGCCGCTGCCGCGGTGGGCGGTCACCTCCAATTTGAGCCACGGGATGTCCGTGGTCTTGCCCGACGCGTTGCCGATCGCCAGTCTGCCGGTCATCTTGCCCACCACGGCGCTGCCGTCGGCATGCTCCCAGTTCGGCCCGGCATAGTGCCGGCCGATGGTCTTGCCCTCGACGAGCAGCGTCGCGATCGGCTCGCGGAAGGCCCAAGCGAGCTTGCCGTCGGTGCCGGCCTTGCACTCATAGACCTGCGCGCCCTCGGCGTGGACACTGAGCACGATGCTCTCGCCGGGCGCGGCGATGGCGTCGGGGAGCGGGTCGGCGGCCACAGCCGGTCCAGCGAGCAGCAACAGGCAGGGGACGGCAAGCTTAATCGACATCGTCGCATCTCCGCGAAAGGTCCCAAAGAGAACGGGCCGCGCTTGCGGCGCGGCCCGTGATGATGTCCGGCCCAGTCCGGCGAAATTGCGGTCGGCTTAAGCCGCCAGCGCCTTCCCGAGGTTCTCGGCGACCTTGTCGAGGAAGCCGGTGGTCGAGAGCCAGCGCTGGTCGGCGCCGACCAGGAGCGCGAGGTCCTTGGTCATGTAGCCTTCCTCGACGGTGTCGACGCAGACCTTCTCCAGGGTGTTGGCGAACTTGGCGAGCTCGGCATTGTTGTCGAGCTTGGCGCGGTGCGACAGGCCGCGGGTCCAGGCGAAGATCGACGCGATCGAGTTGGTCGAGGTCTCCTTGCCCTTCTGGTGCTCGCGGTAGTGGCGGGTCACCGTGCCGTGGGCGGCCTCGGCTTCCACCGTCTTGCCGTCGGGGGTGAGGAGGACCGAGGTCATCAGGCCGAGCGAGCCGTAGCCCTGTGCCACCGTGTCGGACTGCACGTCGCCGTCGTAGTTCTTGCAGGCCCAGACATAGCCGCCGGACCATTTCAGCGCCGAGGCCACCATGTCGTCGATCAGGCGGTGCTCGTAGGTCAGGCCCTTGGCCTCGAATTCCTTCTTGAACTCGCGGTCGTAGATGTCCTGGAAGATGTCCTTGAAGCGGCCGTCATAGACCTTGAGGATGGTGTTCTTGGTCGAGAGATAGACCGGGTAGTTGCGCAGCAGGCCGTAATTGAGCGAGGCGCGGGCGAAGTCGATGATGGAATCGTCGAGATTATACATCTGCATGGCGACGCCGGCGCTGGGCGCCTTGAACACTTCCCGCTCGATCACGGTGCCGTCCTCGCCGACGAACTTCATCGACAGCGTGCCCTTGCCCGGGAACTTGATGTCAGTGGCGCGGTACTGGTCGCCATAGGCGTGGCGACCGATGATGATCGGCTTGCTCCAGCCCGGAACGAGGCGCGGCACGTTCTTGCAGATGATCGGCTCGCGGAAGATGCAGCCGCCGAGGATGTTTCGGATGGTGCCGTTCGGCGACTTCCACATCTGCTTGAGGTTGAATTCCTTCACCCGGGCCTCGTCCGGGGTGATCGTGGCGCACTTGACGCCGACGCCGACCTTCTTGATGGCCTCGGCGGCGTCGATCGTCACCTGATCGTTGGTCTCGTCACGGTACTCCATCCCCAGGTCGAAATAGAGCAGCTCGACATCCAGGAATGGGTTAATCAGCTTGTCCTTGATGTACTGCCAGATGATCCGGGTCATCTCGTCGCCATCGAGTTCGACGACGGGGTTGGACACCTTGATTTTTGCCATGATCGGGGAAGCCTCTTGGGAACGGCGCTTTGGCGCGCCACGGGAATATCCGCCGCCTCTTAGCACCTGATAGCAGCGGGCGAAAGCCAAGGGATTATGCACTTTTGGCTCATCCAGCCCCCGCAGATGGGGGTTCGAGGAGCCCCGTCGCGAGGGCAGGGCTGAAGTTTCAGGCGAGATTCAAAAGTCGAATCCAACCCGTTATTTCCCTTGAGAATTTTGTCGGGACAGGCAAACGACAGGCGAACGGGCAGCCGGCCCGAGAGCAGGTCAAGACCGGGTCGAGACCAGGTCGAGACCAGGTCAGGACCGGCCTTGAATCATTTCATCAAGAGGGCCTGTCCAAGGCCTTGAGAACCAGTGTGAAAGCGAAGCGAGATGTCGGGGACTGACAAGAGCAAGGCGGGCCTTTCCCTCGACGGTCCCATCGTCATCCTGGTCGAGCCGCAGCTGGGCGAAAACATCGGCATGGCCGCGCGCGCCATGGGTAACTTCGCACTGAGCCGATTGCGCATCGTCAATCCGCGCGACGGCTGGCCGAACATCGCCGCCCAGCGCGCCGCGGCCGGGGCCGACTATATTCTGGACAAGGTCGAATTGTTCGACACGGTCGGTGAGGCCGTCGCCGACCTCGACCTGCTGTTCGCCACCACCGCGCGCCCCCACGACCAGGCCAAGCCGGTGGTGGGCCCGGAAGCCGCAGCTAGTGAGATTTCCGGGCACGTCGCCGCCGGCGGAAAGGCCGGTATCCTGTTCGGCCGGGAGCGCTGGGGCCTGACCAATGAGGAGGTCGGGCTTGCCAACCGCATCATTACCTTCCCGGTCAATCCGGGCTTTGCCTCGCTCAACCTCGCCCAGGCCGTGCTGCTGGTCGGCTACGAATGGTTCAAGCGCGCGACCTCCGGCGAGCTGCCGCACGCCATGCCGGAGCGCTCCGAGCGCGCCTCGCAGCACCAGATGCAGGCCTTCTTCGACAATTTGATCCGCGAGCTCGACCGGGTCGAATTTTTGCGCCCGGCCGAGAAGCGCGACACCATGCTGGTGAACCTGCGCAACATCTTCACTCGGATGGAGCCGACCAAGCAGGACATGCACACCCTGCACGGTGTCGTGATGGCGATCGCGGAAGGGCGCAAGGGCCCGGCCAAGGGCGGCGTGCTCGACGGCGAGCAAGCCACGCGGCTGCGCGCGCTTTTGGCCGAGCACGGGCAGGGCGGCGGCGTGCCCGACAGTGGCTCCACCGTACGCGGCCTCGCCCGCCTGCTCCGCCGCAACCCAACCGACGCCGAACGCCTGCTCTGGCAGGCGCTCACACGCGATCGCCGTTTCGCAGGAGGGTTCAAGCGCCAGACCCCGGTGGGGCGGCACATCCCGGACTTCGTCTCGTTCCCGCACCGGATCGCGATCGAGCTGGTGAACGCGGGTGAGAACGAGGCGATCGTCGCGGATCGTGCGTCGCGGCGGGCGTGGCTGGAGGCGCGCGATTATCGGGTGCTGGAGATTCGGGCGGCGGATGTGGAGCGCGATATCGAGGCGGAGCTGGAGCGGCTGCAGGGAATGATACAGCAGAGCGCTTAGATTTCGTCGAAAAGCAAAGCGGATTGTCGGTCTCGCTCACCTTGGCCGATCAGCGCCGGTTCAGCGCTGGAAGACAACCTTGCCGCCGACCAGGGTCAGGTCCACCTTGATGTCCTTGATCTGCTCCTCCGGCACGGTCGCGTAGTCGGCGGAGAGCACCACGATGTCCGCCAGCTTTCCGGGTTCGATGGTCCCTTTGCGCGCTTCATCGAACGTGTAGCGTGAAGCCGCGCTGCTGTAGAGACGGAGGGCCTGCTCGCGGGTGATGGCTTCTGCCGAGCCGTAGACGTTTCCGTTGGGGTCCTTCCTGGTCACCATGATGTACATGTTGAGGAAGGGGTTGATCGGGTTGACCGGAAAATCCGTCCCGGCGCCGAGGCTGTTGAGCCCCATTTTTTCGATCAACGTTCTGGTCGGTACGGCGCGGTCGGCGGTCGCTTTCCCGAGAAATCGTTCGACGGTCGCTGCCTTATCCCACATGAAAACGTTCTGGAAATCGATGCGGACTCCGAGTCTCTGCGCACGCTCCATCTGTTCTGGCCGGATCAGGCTGGCGTGGATGAGGACGAAGCGACGATCGCGGATCGATTTTTCTTTATCCGCTGCCTCGAAGGCATCGAGCACCTGGTCAATACCCAGGTCGCCCACCACGTGGACACCGACACGCCAGTCATAACGGTTGCTGACGGCGATGAGTTGCTTCAGCCGCTCGGGAGTCTGCTGCGTGATGCCGTGATAGTTGTCGTGTGAATCGGGATACACGTCACGCATGAGCGCCGTCTTCAGCGTCATGCCGCCGTCGTAAAAGATCTTGATGCCGGCGAACTTGAGCCAATCGTCACCGAACCCTGATGAGGCGCCATTGCCTGACATGATCGCTTCCCATGCAGTCAGATCAGCTGGGGGCTCCGGTCGAAACATCACGCCGGTGCGCAAAGTGGCCTTCCCGGCTGCGACAAGCTTCTGCAGCGTGCGGACGTCGCGTGGCTCTGTTGCGCCTTCGATCACACTGGTGATGCCAAAACTGTTCAGCACACCTTCGGCAATGGTGAATTGCCGCATTTCGTCGTCTTCTGTCCAGGGTGGTACGGCCTTCTCGACCCGATCGATCGCCGTCTCCACGAGCACGCCGGTCAATTCACCGGCTGCATCGCGTTCAAACTTTCCACCACTCGGATCCGCGGTGGTCTTGTCGACACCGACCACTTGTAGAGCCATGGTGTTCGCCATCGAGAAATGCCCGACGGTGCGAAGATAGACCGGGTTGTCTGGAGCAACGCTATCGATCTCCTGCCTCGTCAGATAGCGCTTCTCGGCCAATTGTGAGGGTGGATGCCACGCGCCACCTACAATCCACTCACCCGGCTTTTTCTTCGTGGCGAATGATTTGATGGCCTCGAGCGCGTCCGCAACGGTCTTGGCTCGGCCCAGGCTTACGACATAGTCGCCCAGACCAGCGGCTTTGAAGTGAGCGTGTGTATCGATCAATCCGGGGATGACGGTCTTGCCAGACACATCGAGCACGCGGGTCCGGGCGCCTGCAAGCGCCTTGATCGAAGCACTGGTTCCGGTCGCGATGATCTTTCCATCCGCGACGGCGACTGCCTCCGTGACGGTCGATCGGTCGTCTAACGTCAGAACCTTGCCATTAACGAGGACTAGGTCAGGCGCATTAAGCTCCGGCTGCTGTGCCTCGGCATTTGCGACGCCAGCGATGAACGTGCCCGTAGCAAGGATTGCAAATGCCGTTAACTTGCGGATCATCGCGTACCCCCTTGGATCTTTTTTGCGTTGGCGACAGCTGCAAGGGTATCTTTGATCAAATAGGGGTTCAATGCTTCTCGACGCTTGGCAGCGTCGCATGGTGGGCAAGGTGGAGTGCTCTCTTGGCTAGCCGAAAGCTGGCTGGCTCCGTACCGGGCGCCCATGTCCCCTCTACGAAAGGCGCCCGAGCTGCACCTCGCGCTCCACCGCAATCCATGTCGTGCGCGCCACCGCGAGCAATTTCCCGGCTCCATCATGCACCGCGGCGTCGGCCATGCGCTTGCGGCCGTCGCGGGCGGTTGGCCAGGCCGTGATGATGCAGCGGTCTCCCGGGCGCGGGCGGGCGTCGATGTGAGCCGACATCCGCCCGAGCAGGAGCGGGGTCTTTTCGAAGCCGCCGCTCTGCTGATCGTAATTGCAGGCAAAGCCGGTGGGGCAATCGAGCGCCGACCAGAGGAATTCGGGTGCGACCAGGCCGTCCTCGGCGGCGAGGTTCGAATCTGGTGCCCAGGTCGCCGCGAGGACAGGAATCTGCGCATGACGGCTGAGCGGCCCGGCGAAGATGCGCAGGCCGTCGCCTTTCGCACGCGCGGGACCGCAAACGAAGCAATTCGGCAGCGGATGCTCGTGCGGCTGGACTAGCGCCAGCAATTCGGCGGCGCGTGCTTTCTCCAGGCTCGCTGTCTCCAGCCGCGCAAGCTCGACGCTTGCCGGCCGCCCGGTCGCGACGATCTTGTCGCTGTCGTGAAGCTCCCATGTGCCGTCGTTCGTCGCGACCGCATCAAGCGGGGTGTCCAGCGGCGGCGGTGCGCGCAGCGTTATCTCCGCGGCGCCGGCAATGTGGCGGGCCAGCCGCCCACAGACATAGCCGCCGTTGCCGGAGTTGGGAGGACCGCAAAAGCGTTTGTCGATGATGATCTGTGTCATAGGTTTTGTTCTCTCTTCCCCGTGCACTTTACCTGATCTTGAGGACAATTCGCCCCTGAACCGTTCGGTTGGCCACGGCACGCATGGCTTCGCCGGCCTCCTCCAAAGGGAGGACGCGATCGATATGCGGGCGGATTTTTCCGCCGGCCAGCAATTGCATCAGCGTGGCATTCATACGCGCGGCGTCCGCGGGAAATTTCTCCGCCCAGGCGCCGACGAAGACGCCGAGGATGGAATAGTTCTTCAGCAGCGGAAGGTTCATCGGGAGCTGGGGAATCTCGCCGCTGGTGAAGCCGATGGGCATCAGCCGTCCGCCCCACTTCATCGAGCGGGCCATCTGCTCGAATATCGCGCCACCGACAGTGCCGAAGCCGATATCGATGCCGTCTGCCGTGATCGCCTTGATCCGGCCGCGCAGATCTTCGCTGCGATAGTTGACGACTTCGCTGGCGCCGTAACTCTGGACCAGGGCTGCCTTGTCGTCGGAGCCGACACCGGCGACGACACGCAGTCCCAGATGGCGGCCGAGGTCGACGGCGGCAAGGCCAACTCCGCCAGCAGCACCGGTGACGAACAGCGTTTCGCCGCGCTGCGCCCGGGCCCGTTCGACCAGCGCATAATAGGCCGTGCCGTAATTATGCAGGACCGTCGCCGCGGCTTCGAACGCGACGCCTTCAGGCAGACGCACGCACTTTGAGTCCTTCGCTATCATCCGTTCGGCGTAGCCGCCGGTCCAGGCGCTGCACGCCACGCGGTCGCCAGGCGCGAATCCCGTGACCTCGTCGCCGACCGCGACGACGACACCGGATGCTTCCGTGCCAGGCACGAAGGGCGTCGGCGGCCGCATCTGGTAGAGCCCCGAGACCACCAACTGGTCCATGAAACTGACTGAAGCCGCGTGGACGTCGATCAGGATCTCGTCGCCGGCCGGCTTCGGCTCGTCGATCTCGCCGAGGCGCAAATCGCCGGGTCCGGTGAACGATGTGCACAGAATCGCTTTCATCGGGGCGCTCCGAAAGGACGCGGCAGCAGCATGGGAACGCGTCGGCGATAGTCCTGGTAGGTCGCGCCGAATTCGGCGATCAGGTCGCGCTCCTCGAACTGAAGCGCGGCCAGGATGTAGGCGGTGTTTGCGAGTGCAAACAGAAGGTGGCCAATGGTCATCTCGGGCGTGGCCCAGAACGCGAGCAGGAAGCCGAGCATGATGGGATGCCGCACGATCTTGTAGAGCAGCGGCGTCCTGAACGATTGACCTGGTATCGCGCTCCCGCGGAACGCAACGAAGGCCTGGCGCAGGCCGAACAGATCGAAATGATCGATCATGTGGGTCGAGGCGAACGCGATCAGCCAGCCGAGCCAATGTACGCCGATCAGCAACCAGGCCGCTGTTCCGCTGGTTTGCCAGACCGGCGTGGGGATCGGACGCCACTGCCAAAACAGCAGCAGCAAGATCAGGCTGGAGAGCAGCACATAGGTGCTGCGCTGGCAGGCTGCGGGGAGGAATTTGACCAGCCATCGCTTGAAGCCCGGGCGCGCCATGACGCTGTGCTGGATTGCAAACAGGCTCATCAGCAGCAGGTTGACGACGATGGCCACGCTCAGGTCCGTCGGGCTGCCGACGCCGATCGGCATGTCGATCGACTTATCAATCGACTTGGGCACGACATAATTGCCGACGAAACCGAGCGCATAGAGAAATGAGACCGTGAAGATGACGTAGCTCACGATGGCGTAGAGCAGGATCAGGAGGCGCGAGATCATGTTTTTTCCTATTGTGCCTGATGCAGCCGTGCCGCATGCAGGAGCCTGAGTTGCTCGCCGGCGAGCAGGCTCGATCTGCCCCGACTGCTATCGCTGGACCGTCCCCTGTGCGTCCCCCGGGGGCGCCGCGAGGGGAGGGAGGACTTTCATGACGGTTTTTTCGCTGGGGACGTTCGGGTTCCCGGAGGTCCACGCCGACGGCCGCCCGATCAAGTTGGCCCTGCGCAAGGGCCTCGCGCTGCTGGTCTATCTCGCGGAAGCCAAGTGCGCTGCGGCCCGCGACGTGGTGGCCACGCTGCTGTGGCCGGAGGCCGACCGCGAGACCGGCCTTGCGCGATTGCGGCGGCTGCTTCACCGCATCGAGCTGACGCTCGGTCAGCAGGTGTTCGAGACCGATCGGACCAGTCTGCGGTGGTCTCCGGCAGTCGCGCTGCAAGTCGATGCACATCTGTTCGAGAGCGCCTGCGATCGCGGTGACTTTGACCAGGCCTGCCAGATTTATCGGGGAGATTTCCTCGCAGGCTTCTCGCCGGAGGACTGTCCGGAATTCGACGACTGGGCGTTCTTTCGCCGCGAGGCGCTGCGCGGACGTCTCGTTCACGCGCTGGAGCGTCTGGTGCAGGACAAGACTGCTGCCGGAGACTACTTTGCCGCGACCGCACATGCGACCCGTCTGGCCGAGCTCGATCCTTTGAGCGAGGTCTACGGCCGGCATCTGATCCGCAGCCTGCTGCTGGCGGGCGACCGCAGCGCGGCAGAGCGGCACCACGCGGCACTGACGCAGCGGCTGCGTGACGAGCTTGGTGTTGCGCCCGAAGCGGAGACCGAGGCGCTAATGAGTCCTGCGGCGGCACATGCGATTCCAGCGACGCGCTATGTCAAGGGCGCCGGCGTGCATCTGGCGTATCAGACCTATGGCAGCGGTCCGGTCGACATCCTGGTCATGCCGGGCTTCGTGTCGCATGTGGAACGCGCCTGGGAGCATCCCGCGAGCCGGAGGTTTCTGGCCTCACTGATGAAGCTTGGGCGCCTGATCGTGTTCGATCGTCGCGGCATCGGGCTGTCGGACCGGGTTGGATCGGCCCCCGGTATCGATGTCACCGCGGAGGATATCGGTACCGTTCTGCGGGCGACGGATTCGCGCCATGTCGTGCTGTTCGGCGCATCCGAGTGCGGGCCAGCCTGCATCAAATTTGCGGTCGATGAGCCGCGTCTCGTGGCCGGACTCATTCTGTTCGGTGCATTGGCCAAGGGCTGCTGGTCGCAGGACTATCCGCACGCGTTGCGCGCCAGCCAGTACGACGCCTGGAGCAAGCACCTCATTGCGCAATGGGGAGGACCGGTAGAGATTGAAACCTTCGCGCCCAGCCTTGCCGGCGATCCCCAGGCCCGCGCCTGGTGGGCGGGGCTATTGCGCGCGGCCTCCAGTCCCGGCGGCATCTCGGCCGTGCTCGAGGCGTTTCGCGACGCCGACGTGCGGCAGCTTTTGCCGCAGATTGCCATGCCGACATTGGTGCTGCATCGTCGGGACGACAAGGCCGTACGGATTGCGGCCGGCCGCGATCTCGCGAGCCGGATCAAAGGTGCGCAATTCGTCGAGCTCGACGGCCATGATCACTGGTTCTTTGCAGGCGATCAGGGACCGGTGCTGGGGGCGATCAGGCGGTTCATTGCTGCGTTACCGCGCGAGCGGCTGCGAGTGCTGTAGCCCGGATGAGCGACGCGACATCCGGGGACGGTCGTCCCGCATGTCGCGTCGCTCATGCGGGCTACGGGATGGGAGCGATCACACCGCCTCGAGCTGATCCGCCGCGCGCTTCTTCTTTGCCTTGGACTGGCTGAGCAGGGGACCTGCCGTCAGCGCCGCCGTATCCGCCGCACCCGGATCGCGCGACACCATCGCCGCGACGATCGCGCCGTCGATCAACAGGCCGAGCTGGTGCGCGAGCACGATGGGTTCGTTCGATCCGAGCTCGCCGGCGAGCTTCTCGATATGGCCGAGCACGATCTTCTTGTGCTTCAGCGCGATATTGCGGAACTGCTTGGCGTCCTTGTCGTGCTCGCCGACCGCGTTGATGAAGGGGCAGCCGTAGAAGCGCTCTTCGGCGAACCAGCTCTTCAGGGCCGGGAAGATGCGCGTGAGTTTGGCTTGCGCATCGCCGCCGCCTTCCTCCATGGCGCCGATGAACCATTCGCGCCACTGCTTGCCTTCGCTCTCCAGCACCGCGTTGACGAGATTGGTCTTGGAGCCGAACAATTTATAGAGCGTGGTCTTCGCGGTGCCGGCTTCCGCGATGATCGCGTCGATGCCGGTGGCGTTGATGCCGTTCTTGCAGAACAGATGCGTCGCGGCGCTGAGCAGGCGTCCGCGCGCGGACTCCTCGTCGCCTGCCCCGGCGTGGGGCGAATGAGGCTTTTTCTTTGACGTCTTTGTCATGATTCCAAACTTACCCGCAGCCGCGCCGCATCAGCAAGCCGCATCTGTTCGGCGCCGAAAAGATTCGCACGGGAGGCGCATCTGCATCGCCTTTGAGCAAAGGGCGACTGATCGATCCGCAGGCAACGCTCCCTAAGCCGCTCCAATGCTTCGCCTTTTGATTTTGGCGGGCTCTGGCACGCTCTATGCAAGGAAACAGACCGTTCGGTATCCTGCCGATTTCCACTTCTGCCAGGGAGAAGATGATGACTGCCCTCGTTCAAAAGACAGTGCTGACGGGTTGCCTCGCGCCCATCGACAAGAATGGCCTCGAGCAACTGATCGCGAGCGGCAAGGCCAATCCGAAGGTCATCAAGACCTTGAAGTGCAAGACGGTCGCGGAAGGAAAATTCCGCCACGCCAACTACATCCGCAATTTGCAGCCCTACATCGTAGACGAGCCGCCCGGTCTGCTCGGCGACGACACTGCGCCCAATCCGTCCGAGGCCTCGCTGGCCGCGCTCGGCTCTTGCCTCGCCGTCGGCCTGCACGCCAACGCCGTGCATCGCGGCTGGATCGTCAACAAGCTCGAGCTCGAGCTGGAGGGCGACCTCAACATCACCGCGGTCTGGGGCACCGGCGACGTCTCGGACAAGCCGGTCGGCTTCACCGACGTCCGCGTCAAGGTCGACATGGAATGCGAGGGGATCTCGCCGGACGAGATCAATGCGCTGGTCGCCCACGTCAAGCAATGGTCGCCGGTCGCCAACACCTTCACCCGCCCGGTCAATCTCGAGGTCGGCATCTAGCGAACGGCAATCAGGACAGGTGCGGGAGACGATCATGGGTTCACTGGCTTTATCACGGGCCGAAGTTTTGGATCAGCCCGCACCGTCCATTGCAGGCGAGGTGGCGCGGATCGCGCGGGAGCAGCTCGCGCCGCTCGCCGCCGGCATCGACGACGGCTCGGTCTATCCGGCCGAAGTGCTGCGCAAACTTGGCGAGGTCGGTGCCTGGGGCAGTCACATGCCCCACGAAGGTCCCGCCGATTTGCGCTGTGCCATCCAGGCCATGTCGGCGATCGGTGAGGTCTGCGGCAGCACCGCCTTCATGGCGTGGTGCCAGAACACGCTGGTCTGGTACGCCGCCAACTCCACCAATATGAAGCTCGCCAAGCGCTTCGGCGATGCGTTCTCGACCGGTCGCGTGCTCGGCGGCACCGGGCTTTCGAATCCGATGAAGAGCTTTTTCGGCATCGAAAAGCTCAAACTGAAGGGGCGCAAGGTCGACGGCGGCTACATCGTGCGCGGCGCGCTGCCCTGGGTCTCCAATCTCGGCCCGGGCCATTATTTCGGCACCATCTTCGAACGCGAGGACGAGCCGGGCATCGCAAGTGGCGAGCCCGGCAAGGTGATGTTTTTGGCGGACTGCTCGGATCCCGCGATCACGCTGACGCCATGCAAGCCGTTTCTCGCCATGGACGGGACCGGCACCTACGGCGTGCAGTTCCGCGACGCCTTCGTGCCGGACGAGCTGATCCTGGCCGATCCCGCCGCGCCGTTCGTCAAGAAGATCCGCGCCGGGTTCATCCTGCTGCAGGCCGGCATGGCGCTCGGGCTCATCAAGGACTGCATCAACATCATGGACGAGGTCGACAACCCGCTCGGTCACATCAACCGCTATTTGCCGCAACAGCCGGTGCATTTCCGCGATCTCGCCGCCGAGCTCGAGGCCGAGACCATGGCGCTGGCGCGCGATCCCTACAATGAAGAGGAGACCTACTGGCGCAAGGTGATCGCGCTCAGGCTTCGCGCCGGCGAGGCCAGCGTCGCGGCGGCGCATGCGGCGATGCTGCATTGTGGCGCGCGCGGCTACCTCAAGTCCCACCGCGCGCAGCGCCGGCTGCGCGAGGCCTATTTCGTCGCGATCGTCACGCCTGCCACCAAGCAGTTGCGCAAGATGCTTGCCGATTCCTGAGTTTTACGAGCCCACCCACCATCTAACCTCAACGGAGAGGCTGCCAATGACGGACGTTCTGATCTCTGCCAGCGAACTTGCCGATCTCTTGAAGACCGAGCCCTGTGTCGTGATCGACACCCGCAACCCCGACGCCTATGGCGCCGGGCACCTTCCCAATGCCGTGAACGTGCATGAGATATTCACGTTTCTTGCGACCTCGACGCCGGAGGGCATGGCCGAGCTGAAGACCAAGTTCGCCGACGCCTTTGGCGGCGCGGGCCTGTCCGGCAAGGAGACCGCCGTGATCTACGAGCAGTCGATGAACTCCGGCTTCGGCCAGTCCTGCCGCGGCTACTACCTGCTCACCATGCTCGGCTATCCCAAGATCAAGGTGCTGCATGGCGGCTTCGATGCCTGGGCGGCCGCAGGTCTTCCGGTGACGAAGGATGTGCCGGCGCCGGCGAAGGCGTCGTTCGGAATCGTGCCTGAAGCGGGCGATATCCTGATCGACGCCAAGACCATGCTGGCGGCGGTCGGCAAGCCGGGCGTCGCCATTCTCGACGTGCGCGACGTCGACGAATGGATCGGCGACAGCTCGTCTCCGTACGGGAAGGATTACTGCCCGCGCAAGGGTCGCATCCCCGGTGCGGTGTGGCTGGAATGGTATCGCATGATGAAGCCAACCGCCGAGGGCCCGCGCTTCAAGTCCAAGGACGAGATTTTGGCGGAATGCGCCACTGTCGGCATCTCGCCCTCCACGCCGGTCTATCTCTACTGCTTCAAGGGCGCGCGCGCCTCGAACACGTTCCTGGCGCTGAAAAACGCCGGCGTGAAGGACGTGCGGATGTATTTCGGCTCCTGGAACGAATGGTCGCGCGATCCGTCGCTGCCGATCGAGCAGGGATTGCCGATCGCATCGGAGGTGACGACCAAGGCGGCGTGATCGCCGCTAACCGAGGGCACGCGGACGGGGCGCGATTCCCAGCGCCTTGATCCGCGAGGCCAGCGTGGTCGGCTTGATATCCAGCATCTCGGCCGCGCCACCGGGGCCGAACACTTTTCCGGCGCAGCCCTCGAGCGCGGCCAGGATGTTGGCGCGCTCGTGATCGCGCATTTCGGATGACGTCATCACAGCGGGCCGTGCGTCAGCCTTCTGCCGCGTGGCGCCAACCGGGGCCTGCGTGCCGGAGGAGTCGGGCAGATCGATCCGCAAACGGCCGTTCTGCGACAGGATCGCAGCGCGCTCGATCACGTTCTGCAGTTCGCGGACATTGCCCGGCCAGTCATAGCGCGTCAGCCGCCGCGCATCGCCTTCCGACAAGCGCAGATTCGATTTCAGCGCCTTGCTCTCGCGGGTCAGAAAATGCTGGGCGAGCAGAGGAATGTCCTCGCGCCGTTCGCGCAGCGGCACCGTCTCGATCGGAAACACGTTGAGCCGGAAATAGAGATCCTCGCGAAAACGGCCGCGCTGCACCTCCTGCTTGAGGTCGCGGTTGGTCGCGGCGATGACGCGGACGTCGACCGCGCGGGTGCGCTCCTGGCCGACCCGCTCGAAATTGCCCTCCTGCAACACGCGCAGCAGCTTGCCTTGCAATTCGAGTGGAATCTCGCCGACCTCGTCGAGGAACAGCGTGCCGCCATCGGCGAGCTCGAAGCGGCCGATGCGGTCGCGCGTCGCGCCGGTGAAGGCGCCGCGGACATGGCCGAAGAACTCGCTCTCGAACAATTCGCGCGGGATCGCGGCGCAATTGACGCGGATCAGCGGCCGGTCGCTGCGGGTGGAATCCTCGTGAATGGCGCGCGCGATCAGCTCCTTGCCGGTGCCGGACTCGCCGGTGATCATCACCGCAGCGGTGGTCGGCGCCACCAGCTTGACCTGGCGCAGCGTTTTCTGGATCGCCTCGCTGCCACCGATGATGCCGCGCGGATTGGTCTCGATGCGGATTTCTTCCTGGAGATAGGCGTTTTCGAGCTCGAGACGTTCGCGCAGGCGATCGACTTCGGCGAGCGCGGCGTGCAGCTTCTCGTCGGCCTCGCGGCGCTGGCTGACGTCGCGAAACACCACGACGGCGCCGACCACCACGCCGCGGTCGCGGATTGGCGTGGAGGTGTATTCGACCCAGGCCGGCGAGCCGTCCTTGCGCCAGAACACCTCGCCGTCGACCTGGTGCACGGCCCCGTCGCGGAACGCCGCGTAGATCGGGCAATCATGGTTGTGATAGTGCCGCCCGTCATGGTGGGTGTGGTGCATGATGGGATGGATTTCCTTGCCGACCAGCTCCTCGGCAGTCCAGCCCAGCATCCGCTCAGCGGCGGGGTTCACGAAGGTGGTCTTTCCTTCCGCGTTGACGCCGTAAATGCCTTCGCCGGCGGCGCGCAGGATCAGTTGGTTCTCGCGCTCGATGTCCTGGAACACGCGCTCGACCCGCTGCCAGGTCGAGATGCCGCTGCGCATGTGGTCTTCAGCGGCGGCATCGACATTGCGGCGGCGGCGTGCTTCGAGATCGGTCAGGGTGAGCTGGACCAGCGTGCGCCCGTCATGGGGCAGGACGCAGCCGGCATATTCGAGCCGGAGATTTTGCCCGGTGGCATGGCGCGGGTTGAGCGCCGTGGTCCAGTAGGCGCCCTTGTGCAGCACGGCCTGGGTGAACACGGTCAGCGCCGGAAGTTCGCCGGCATGCAGCGTGCTCGGCCTGGTCTGGCGCAGCAGCGCGCGGTCGTAGCCGAGCAGGGCGCAGGCGGCGGGATTGGCATCGACGATCAGGTCGCCGAAGGGGTCGATCAGCAGCGTCGCTTCGACCGAGGATTCGAAAGCCGCGACGCGCGGATCGATGGTCGGGGCCACGTCGTCGTGGGCGAGCATTGGCGTCGTTGCCATTACGAAATCTCGTTATTCAACTACGAAATGTCGTTTATCACGAATTTTCGTAAAGACCAAGTGCAGGCGAAAGTGCTGCGTCATCAAGGCACTGGTGGGCGCGAAGGTGGTGGCATGCTCCTTGCGTAATTCTCCTCGCAACGACGCGCAGGAGGTCCGATGTCCACTTTCGACAATCCGTTTGATCCCAATCGCAACCTGCGAGCCGGCTGTGCCTGTGGTCAGCATCAATCCGCGGCGGAGCATGAGCAGGCCACCGCGTTGCGCTGTGATCCCGTCGAGAGCGAGGAGAAGCGCTACGAGGGCGTGGTCGCCTCTGCCGTGATGCGCGCGATGTTTCCGCAGGACCTGGCGCGGCGAGCATTCCTGAAGTCGGTCGGGGCCTCCACCGCGCTGGCCGCGCTGTCGCAGTTCTTCCCGCTTCAGACCGCGACCGAGGTTTTTGCGCAGGCCGGCACGCCGGAAAAGAAGGATCTCAAGGTCGGCTTCATCCCGATCACCTGCGCCACGCCAATCATCATGGCGGCGCCGCTGGGCTTCTATGCCAAGCACGGCCTCAACGTCGACGTGGTCAAGACCGCCGGCTGGGCCGTGATCCGCGACAAGACCATCAACAAGGAATACGACGCCGCGCACATGCTGGCGCCGATGCCGCTCGCGATCTCGCTTGGCCTAGGTGCCAACGCGATTCCGTTTGCCGTGCCCGCGATCGAGAACATCAACGGGCAGGGCATCGTGCTGGCGAGCAAGCACAAGGACAAGCGCGACCCGAAGGATTGGAAGGGCATGAAATTCGCCATCCCCTTCGACTATTCCATGCACAATTATCTGCTGCGCTACTATCTCGCCGAACACGGGATCGACCCCGACACCGATGTGCAGCTGCGTTCGGTACCGCCGCCGGAAATGGTGGCAAACCTGCGCGCCGACAACATCGACGGCTTCCTCGCGCCCGACAATATCTGCCAGCGCGCGATCTATGACGGCGTCGGCTTCATGCATCTCTTGTCCAAGGAAATCTGGGACGGCCATCCCTGCTGCAGCTTCGCGGCCAGCCGCGAGTTCATCACGACGGCGCCGAACAGCTTTGCCGCGCTGACGCGCGCGATCGTCGATGCCACGGCCTATGCGTCGAAGGCGGAGAACCGCAAGCAGATCGCGGAAGCCATCGCGCCGGCGAACTACATCAACGCGCCGGTCACGGTGCTGGAACAGGTCTTGACCGGCACCTATGCCGACGGCCTCGGCGGCGTGAAGACGGACGAAAAGCGCGTCGATTTCGACCCGTTCCCCTGGCAGTCCTTCGCGGTGTGGATGCTGACGCAGATGAAGCGCTGGGGCCAGATCAAGGGCGACGTCGACTACAAGGCGGTCGCCGAGCAGGTCTATCTCGCCACCGACACCAGGAAGCTGATGACCGAGATGGGCCTGGCGCCGCCGGCCGGCAGCTACAAATCGTTCGCGGTGATGGGCAAGACTTTCGATCCGGCCAAGCCCGAGGATTATTTGGCGGGCTTCAAGATCAGGAAGGCGTCGTGAGCGGCCGCGCTGTCTTTTCACCTCGCCCCGCTTGCGGGGAGAGGTCGGATTGCATCGTTAGATGCAATCCGGGTGAGGGGGACTCTCCGCGAGTTCGTCTCTCACCGAATATGTGGAAGCATGCCCCTCACCCCGACCCTCTCCCCGTAAGAACGGGGAGAGGGAGATGACCACCGCCTCCCTCCGTATCCGCGCCGGCCTGGTCTCGATCGTGCTGCTCGTCGCGTTCCTCGGCGTCTGGCATCTCGCCGTGCGCTCGACGGCGCCGGTGGCCACGATGAGCGCGGAATACGCCAAGCTGATGGGCCTGACCGCGACCCAGGGCAAATCAGCCATGCCCGGGCCGCTCGATGTCGGCGCAAAACTCTGGGAGCATGTGAGGAGGCCGTTCTACGACAACGGGCCGAACGACAAGGGGCTCGGCATCCAGCTCGGCTACTCGATCGCGCGCGTCGGCACCGGCTATCTGCTTGCCGTGCTCGTCGCCATCCCGCTCGGCTTCCTGATCGGCATGTCGCCGCTGCTAAGTCAGGCGCTCGATCCCTTCATCCAAGTGCTGAAGCCGATCTCGCCGCTCGCGTGGATGCCGCTCGCGCTCTACACTATCAAGGATTCCTCGATCTCCGCGATCTTCGTCATCTTCATCTGCTCGATCTGGCCGATGCTGCTCAACACCGTGTTCGGGGTCGCGAGCGTACGCAAGGAATGGATCAACGTCGCGCGAACGCTCGAGGTCGGCACGATCAGGCGCGCCTTCACCGTGATCCTCCCGGCGGCAGCACCGACGATCCTGACCGGCATGCGCATCTCGATCGGCATTGCGTGGCTGGTGATCGTCGCGGCCGAAATGCTGGTCGGCGGCACCGGCATTGGCTATTTCGTCTGGAACGAGTGGAACAACCTCTCGATCACCAACGTCATCATCGCGATCCTGCTGATCGGGGTCGTCGGCATGCTGCTCGACCAAATCCTTGCGCGTTTCACGCGCATGGTCACGTTTCCGGAGTAGGGCCGTGACCGAAAAATTCATCTCCATCGAAGCCATCGCAAAGCGCTATCCGGGCGCGGACGGCGCGACGACGGCGGTCTTCGAGAATCTCTGGCTGTCGATGGCGCGCGGCGAGTTCTGCTGTGTGATCGGCCATTCCGGCTGCGGCAAGACAACGGTGCTCAACATCCTCGCCGGCCTCGATGCGCCGAGCGAAGGCGCGGTCATCGTCGACGGACAGGCCATTTCAGGCACCAGCCTCGATCGCGCCGTGATCTTCCAGAGCCATGCGCTGCTGCCCTGGCGCACCGTGCTCGGCAACGTTGCCTACGCCGTGAGCTCGAAATGGCGGAGCTGGGATCGCGCCAAGGTGAAGGCGCATGCGCAGACATTTATCGATCTCGTCGGCCTGACGGGTTCGGAACACAAGCGACCTTCCGAGCTTTCCGGCGGCATGAAGCAGCGCGTCGGCATCGCGCGTGCGCTCTCCATTACGCCAAAGATGATGCTGATGGACGAGCCGTTCTCGGCACTCGACGCGCTGACGCGCGGCACGCTGCAGGACGAGGTGCGGCGCATCTGTCTGGAGACCGGGCAGACCGCGTTCATGATTACCCATGACGTCGACGAGGCGATCTATCTCGCCGACAAGATATTCCTGATGACCAACGGTCCCGGCGCGGTGCTGGCCGAAGTGGTCGTGAACCCACTGCCGAGGGACCGCGGCCGCACCGATTTGCACCGCCACCCGTTGTACTACGCGCTGCGCAACCACATCGTTGATTTCCTGGTGACGCGCAGCAAGACTTTCGCGGCCGAGACGCCCGCTCACGATCCGCGCAATGTGCCGGTGGTGCATATCGGCAAGCCCGGACTGACCGTCGCGTCCAGTGGAGACGAGCAACGACAGACCTGGATACCCGGGACGAGTCCCGGGCTGACTGCTTGAAAAAGGAGACCCTGACATGAAACGCGAAGACCTCACCGAGAAGCTGCTCGACATCAAGCGCGAGAAGGGCTGGACCTGGAAACATATTTGCGAGCAGATCGGCGGCTATTCCGAGGTGCTGATAACAGGCGCGATCCTCGGCCAAATGAAATTGACCAAGCCGCAGGCCGCGAACGCCGCTGAACTGTTCGGCCTGACGAAGGCCGAGACCACGATGCTGAACGAGACGCCGATGCGCGGCATGCCGATGCCGCCGACCGATCCCTTGATCTACCGCTTCTACGAGCTGGTCATGGTCAACGGTCCGGCCTGGAAGGCGCTGATCGAGGAGGAGTACGGCGACGGCATCATGTCGGCGATCGATTTCGACATGGTGATGGAGCGCCTGCCCAATCCGAAGGGCGACCGCGTCAAGATCACCATGAGCGGCAAATTCCTGCCGTATAAATATTACGGCGCCAGCGGCAACGTGCCGGAGTATGGATTCAAGGAGGGGTGATCGATCCCTCCGTCATTCCGGACGCCGCGATAGCGGCGATCCGGAATCTCGAGATTCCGGGTTCGGTCCTGCGGACCGCCCCGGAATGACAGTGCGTGCGGATGCCGCTTTCGCCTTATTTCCCGGCCTTCACCTCGGCCGCCGCCACCGCGATCAACTCGTTCATCTTGGCCCGAATCGCCTGTTCGGTGATGGCGACGTTCTTCGCGGCGAAATCGGCCATGACCTTGCCCAGGACGTCGGCGTCACCGGCTTCCTCGAAATCGGCCGCGACCACCTCCTTGGCATAGGCCGTGGCGGCATCGCCGGTAATGCCGAGCTTTTCGGCCGCCCACAGCCCGAGCAGGCGGTTGCGGCGGGCTTCCGCCTTGAATTTCTGCTCCTCGTCGAGGGCGAACTTCTTCTCGAAGCCTTCCTCGCGCTTGTCCAACGTGCTCATGCCTTTTCCAATTCCCTGCTGACTGGACCCGGCCGGCCCTCGTTGCGAGAGCCCCGGTGCATGCCTAGATAGGGGGCACGAATCGGCAAAACAACGAGCCGTTAAGCCGCAGGCAAGACGGTATAAGTTTGATGCCGGACGGCCGGATCGATTGTGCTGGGACAGCCAATCGGATAGGTTGCCTAGGGCTGGGTTCCCGTTCTGTTTCTAGGGGTTCCGGGCCGTTCACGGCAGCTCCGCTGTGGGTCGTAGTCTCGTCAACCGGAGCACACCAGATACATGGATTTCAACAAAACACGGTACATCCCCATGAGCCGTCGGCGTCGCATTTATGAAGGCAAGGCAAAGGTTCTTTACGAAGGCCCGGAGCCCGGTACCCTGATCCAGCACTTCAAGGACGACGCCACCGCGTTCAATGCGAAAAAGCATCAGGTGATCGAGGGCAAGGGTGTCCTCAACAACCGGATCTCGGAGTACCTGTTTCAGCACCTCAACGACATCGGGGTGCCGACCCATTTCATCCGCCGCCTCAACATGCGCGAGCAGTTGATTCGCGAAGTCGAGATCGTGCCGCTCGAAGTGGTGGTGCGGAACGTTGCCGCCGGTTCGCTGTCGCAGCGCCTCGGCATCGAGGAGGGCACGCAGCTGCCCCGTTCGATCATCGAGTTCTACTACAAGAACGACCAGCTCAACGACCCCATGGTGTCGGAAGAGCACATCACCGCTTTCGGCTGGGCGACACCGCAGGAGATCGACGACATCATGGCGCTTGCCATCCGTGTCAACGACTTCCTCACCGGTCTCTTCCTCGGCATCGGCATCCGCCTCGTCGACTTCAAGATGGAGTGCGGCCGACTGTTCGAGAACGACATGATGCGGATCATCGTCGCCGACGAGATCTCGCCGGATAGCTGCCGTCTGTGGGACATCAAGTCGAACGAGAAGCTCGACAAGGACCGTTTCCGCAGGGATCTCGGTGGGCTGCTCGAGGCCTATACCGAAGTCGCCAAGCGTCTCGGCATCCTCATGGAGAACGAGCGTCCGGCGGGCTCCGGCCCGGTGCTGGTGAAGAGCTAAGAGGAATCTGACGTGAAGGCACGTGTTACCGTGACGTTGAAAACGGGCATCCTCGATCCGCAGGGCAAGGCGATCGAGGGTGCGTTGAAGTCGCTCGGCGTCGACGGCGTCGCCAGCGTCCGCCAGGGCAAGGTGTTCGACATCGAGCTCGCCGGCGCGGACAAGGCGAAAGCGGAGGCGGCGTTGAAGGACGCCGCCGACAAGCTGCTGGCGAACACCGTGATCGAGAATTATCGGGTCGAGCTGATCGGGTGAACGGGATGGCTCACAGCCACCCGACCCGACGAAAACGCCAGTACAGCGCCCCGCACGAGACTAGCATCACGCCGAGCAGCGTGTAATAGCCGTACTCCCAGTCCAGCTCCGGCATGTGCTTGAAGTTCATGCCGTAGATGCCGGCGAGCGCGGTCGGGATCGCGATGATCGCGAGCCACGAGGCGAGCTTCTTGGAGACCGCCGTCTCCTGGGCCTGGCCGACCAGCAGGCTCGCTTCGAAGGCGAACGCCAGCACCTCGCGCATCGAATCGATCCGCTCCTGGATGTTGCGGACGTGGTCGGTGACGTCGCGGAACAGCGGCTGCATCGTCGCGCGCACCATCGCCAGCTCGTCGTGCTCGAGCCGGCGGCAGACCTCGACCAGAGGGCCGATCGCGGTCCGGAGCCGCAAGAGGTCGCGGCGCAGCATGTAGAGCCGTTCGATCTGCGCCTTGCTGATCGACTTGGAGAGCACGTCATCCTCGATGCTCTCGACCTCTTCGTGAATGCTCTCGAGCACGGGCGAGTAGTTGTCGACGATGAAATCGAGAATGGCGTAGAGGATGTAGTCCTCGCCGCGCGCGAGCGCTCGCGGGCAGCTTTCGCAGCGTTCGCGCACCGGCGTGTAGGACGTCGACGCACCGTGGCGCACCGAGACCAGATAGCCTTCGCCGACGAAGATGTGCGTCTCGCCGAAGGCGATCCGGCCCTCGATCAGTTGCGCCGTGCGCGCCACGATGAACAGGGCCTCGCCATATTGCTCGATCTTCGGTCGCTGATGGGCATGGTTGGCGTCCTCGATGGCGAGCTCGTGCAGGTCGAACTGCTTCTGCACCGCGCTGAGCAGCGCCATGTCGGGCTCGTGCAGCCCGATCCAGACCACGTGGCCGGGCTTCGCCCGCCAGCTCGAGGCTTCGCTGATGGCGATATTGGCGACGCGCCGGCCGTCGACATAGGCACCGGCGGCGATGACGCCCTCGGTGGACACCGGCTCGGAGAGGGATGCGGGCAGCGAGGGGACATTCATGGCTTTGATCCCGGGCGAATCGATCGGCCGAATGGCGGGCTATGGCCTGTGCACAACGCTCGCGGGCAAGGCTAGCACTGGTAAAATCCCCGTCAAATGGTTATGTCTGCTGCCGATTTGGCAGCCGTGCCAGCCCCATTCAATCCTCGTTCGGAACCTCTGCCATGAAAGCCGCCATCCTCGTCTTTCCCGGAATCAACCGCGAGCGCGACATGGCGCGTGCCTTGAGGCTGATCTCGGGCAGCGAGCCCACAATGGTCTGGCATGCCGAGACGTCGCTACCTGATGGTACCGACCTCGTGGTGGTGCCCGGCGGGTTCTCCTATGGCGATTACCTGCGCTGCGGCGCGATTGCGGCGCGGGCGCCGGTGATGGACGCGGTGCGCGATTATGCGGCCAAGGGCGGCCTCGTGCTCGGCGTCTGCAACGGATTTCAGATCCTCTGCGAGTCCGGTCTCTTGCCCGGCGTCCTGATGCGCAATGCGCGGCTGAAATTCATCTGCCACGACGTGCATCTCCGCGTCGAGCGCTCCGACACGCCGTTCACGCGCGGCTACAATGCGGGGCAGGTGATCCGCGTGCCCATCGCGCATGGTGAGGGCAATTATGCGGCGGACGCGGAGACTATCAAGCGGCTCGAAGGCGAGGGTCGCGTGCTGTACCGCTACTGCTCGGCCGACGGCACGATCGACGATGTCAGCAACATCAATGGCGCCGCGCAATCCATCGCCGGCATCGTGAACGACAAGGGCAACGTGCTCGGCATGATGCCGCATCCGGAAAACCACGTCGAAGACATCATGGGCTGCACCGACGGCCGCGGTCTGTTCGCTGGCCTCACCGCGCATCTGGAAAAAGCCGCGTGATTGCGTTCGTGCTGAAGCGGCTGCCGGCCGCTGTCGCCGTCGTTGCGTTCGCGACAGCCGCGCTCGCGCAGGATTTCCCCAAGCGTCCCGTCACCATGATCGTGCCGTTCGCGGCTGGCGGCACCTCCGACGTGATCGCGCGCACCGTTGCCGAGCAGATGGGCATCGCGCTCGGCCAGACCATCGTGATCGAGAACGTCGCCGGCGCCGGCGGATCGACCGCACTGGCGCGTGCCTCCCGCGCCGAGCCCGACGGCTACACCATTGCGATCGGCAATGCCGGTACCAACGCCGCGACTTATACGATCTATCCAAAACTGCCGTTCACGCCGGACTCCTTCGTGCCGATCGCCATGGTGGCGAAGACGTTCGGCATCATCGCCGTGCGCAAAGATTTTCCGGCAAAGGACCTGAAGGAGTTCATCGCCTACGCCAAGGCCAATCCGGGCAAGATCAATCTCGGCCATGCCGGCGTCGGCTCTTCGAATTACCTGATCTGCAAGAGCTTCGTCACAGCCGCCGGGATCGACGCGACGCTGGTCGGCTATCGCGGCGCCGCGCCCGCGCTCACCGACGCGATCGGCGGCCAGATCGACGGCGTCTGCGATGCGGCAGCCTCCGTCTCGCAGTCGATCAACGAGAAGCTGGCGCGCGGGCTCGTGGTCGGCTCGACCGTCCGGCTCGCCACAGTGCCCGACCTGCCGACGTCAGCCGAAGCCGGCCTGCCCGAATTCGAAGCGCAGGGCTGGAACGGCCTGTTCGCGCCCAAGGGCACCCCGCCGGCGGTCATCGCCAAGCTGAATGCCGCCGCGCGTACGGCCGTGGAAACCGACGCGGTGAAGAAACGGTTCGCCGATCTTTCGACCGTGGCACCCGATCCCGACGAGCACACGCCCGAGGTGCTTCAGAAGCTCGTGACGCGCGACGTCGAGAAGTATCGCAAGATGCTGGCGGACGACGCCAAGTAATAGCTAGCGTCGTTTCAGCCGTTCCGTCGGCACCGTCATCGCGGCGACGCCCGCCATGACCAGCACCAGGCCCAGCGCCAGGTTCGAGGGCACGCTCTCGCCGAGCAGCAGCACTGAGAGGCCGACGCCGATCGGGATGCGCAAATAGCCTTGCGCGTTCGTGGTCAGCGTGCCGAGCCGTCCCAGGCACATGTAGAACAGCATCAGCCCCAGGGCGCTGGAGACGATGCCCATGACGATGGTGGCTGTGATCGCGGTCGGCGTCGGGTGCAACGTCCAGGGCTGGTCGATGATCAGTGAAGGCGGCAGCAGCACGAGGCCGCCGAACAGCAGCGAGCCGGCCGCCACCACCATCGGATCGTATTCGGACAGCCGCAGGCCGAAGATCGTGGCGCAGGCGAACGAGATGGTGGCGAGCAGGATGGCGATCTCCGCCACGATCTCGCTCCCGAAGCCGCGCAGCGCATCAAGGCCGACGATGACGATGGTATCGGCAAGGCCGAGAATCGCGCCCAACAGCTTCAGCAGCGTTGCCGGCTCGTGGCGCGTGATCAGCGAGGTGATCAGGAAGGCGAAGATCGGCGTGGTCGAGGCCAGCACCACCGTGTTCGCGGCCGGCACATAGAGCTGCGACCAGGTGATGATCAGGAACGGAAAGGTCGAGTTGATCAATTGCTGGGTCGCGAACAGCTTCCAGGCCTTCGCGTCGGTCGGAATCCTGACGCCGCGCATCCACAGGATCGCGAACAGGAAGGCGGCCGCGATCAGCGAGCGCGCCGAGATGAAGGTCACGGGCGGGATCGTATCCAGCGCGAGCTTGGCCAGCGGATAGGTTGAGCTCCAGCAGCAGGCCAGCGCGACCAGCAGCGCATAGTCACGCCAGTTGCGCGCGCTGGTGGCGGGCATGGACGGCAGCGGCGAGGCCGAGGCGCGACCCGTCGGCGGTGTGCTCTGCGGCACCTTGGTGTTGCTCCCGGCGCGACAGCGCTGGACCGAAGTCTGGGCGACGGGGCGCCAAAAGGGAAGGCGGCGAGCTATGCGTTTGGCTGTGGTGCCGGCTTCCGCTTCACCCGCTTGATCGTGCCGGAGAAGGTGAACAGGGGCCGCCCGCCTGATGTCAGCTTGCCGCGCAGGAAGATCAACGAGCCGCCGGCGCGGGAGACCTCGCCGACGCATTCGATCAGCTCGCCTTCGCGTGCCGCGTCGAGGAAGTCGCAGGCGAAATTGGTGGTCACGGCCGGCCCATCCAGCTCGTGGGTGGCGATCGCGAACAGGCAATAGTCGGAGAATGCCATGAAGCAGCCGCCATGGACGTTTCCGGAGCCGTTGAGGTGCTTCTTCTCGACCCGGAACGCCGAGCGGACGCTGCCGTCGTCCTCGATCCTGTGCCAGAACGGGCCGATATGGCTCTCAAAACTGTCGCGAATCCAGGTTCGCCAGCCCTGGAATTCCCCATCGGTGGCGACGTGGAGGTCGGGGCGGCGGGGCGGGGGCGCTTTGGTCAATTCGTGCAAGGAAATGGGCCTTCAATTGCGAGTCGTTTGCCCTTAAATCCGATCTGTCCACGCTGTGCAATTCCTGTTCCCGCAGCCCCCGGCCGCAAAACGTGGGACAGCGGGAAAATGCGCCATAAAGGGCTTTTCCAAGCCGTCCGATGTTCCTAAGAACGGCCCACCGCCGTCGAAAGCCTCGAATCCATGAAGAACGAACCCAAGATCACTCCCGAGCTTATTGCCGCCCACGGGCTCAAGCCGGACGAGTATGAGCGCATTCTGAAGCTGATCGGGCGGGAGCCAACTTTCACCGAGCTCGGCATCTTCTCGGCGATGTGGAACGAGCACTGCTCGTACAAATCCTCGCGCCTCCATCTGAAGGGCCTGCCGACCAAGGCGCCCTGGGTGATCCAGGGCCCGGGCGAGAATGCCGGCGTGATCGACATCGGCGACGGCCAGGCCGTGGTCTTCAAGATGGAGAGCCACAACCACCCGAGCTACATCGAGCCGTACCAGGGCGCGACCACCGGCGTCGGCGGCATCTTGCGCGACGTCTTTACGATGGGCGCGCGCCCGATCGCCTGCCTCAATGCGCTGAGCTTTGGCGCACCGGAGCATGCCAGGACGCGGCATCTCGTCTCCGGCGTCGTCGCCGGGGTCGGCGGCTATGGCAATTCCTTCGGCGTGCCGACGGTCGGTGGTCAGGTCCGCTTCCACACCCGCTATGACGGCAACATTCTCGTCAACGCGATGGCGGTCGGCCTCGTCGACACCGACAAGATCTTCTATGCCGCCGCCTCCGGCGTGAACATGCCGATCGTCTATCTCGGCTCCAAGACCGGCCGCGACGGCATCCACGGCGCCTCGATGGCCTCGGCCGAGTTCGACGACAAGTCCGAAGAGAAGCGCCCGACCGTCCAGGTCGGCGATCCCTTTGCCGAAAAGCTGCTGTTAGAGGCCTGCCTCGAGATCATGGAGAAGGGCTGCGTCATCGCGATCCAGGACATGGGCGCGGCGGGTCTGACCTGTTCGGCGGTCGAGATGGGCGCCAAGGGCGATCTCGGCGTCGATCTCGATCTCGATGCGGTGCCGACGCGCGAGATCGGCATGAGCGCCTACGAGATGATGCTCTCGGAGAGTCAGGAGCGCATGCTCATGGTGCTCAAGCCCGAGAAGGAGAAAGAGGCCGAGGCGATCTTCAAGAAGTGGGGCCTCGATTTCGCCGTGGTCGGCTACACCACGCCGAGCAAGCGCTTTGTGGTCAAGCATGGCGGCGACGTCATGGCCGATTTGCCGATCAAGGAACTCGGCGACGAGGCGCCGCTCTATGACCGCCCGCATGTCCCCTCCGCCGCTTTGCCTGTCGTGCATGCGCGCGAAGTGGCGGCGCCGATGAATCTCGGTGCCGCGCTCGAAAAGCTGATCGGCACGCCCGACATGTGCAGCAAGCGCTGGGTCTGGGAGCAGTACGACCACGTCATTCTCGGCAACACCATGCAGCGTCCCGGCGGCGATGCCGCGGTGGTGCGCGTGCAGGACGGCCCGAAGGGCCTCGCGCTGACCGTCGACGTGACGCCGCGCTATTGCGAGGCCGATCCTTATCAAGGCGGCATGCAGGCCGTGGCGGAAGCCTGGCGCAACATCACTGCGGTCGGCGGCAAGCCGCTTGCGATCACCGACAATCTCAATTTCGGCAATCCCGAGCGGCCCGAGATCATGGGCCAGTTCGTCGGCTGCCTGAAGGGCATCTCGGAAGCCTGCCGCACGCTCGACTTCCCGGTCGTCTCCGGCAATGTCTCGCTCTACAACGAGACCAACGGCCGCGCGATCCTGCCGACGCCCTCCATCGGCGGCGTCGGCCTGCTCGACGACTTCACCAAGTCGGCCTCGCTCGCCTTCAAGGCCGAAGGCGAGGCGATCCTCCTGATCGGCGAAACTCACGGCTGGCTCGGTCAGTCGGTTTACCTGCGCGACATCTGCGGTCGCGAGGAGGGCGCGCCGCCGCCGGTCGATCTCGCGGCCGAGAAGCGCAACGGCGACTGCGTGCGCGGCATGATCCATGCGGGCACCGCGACCGCCGTGCACGATCTCTCCGACGGCGGTCTTCTGATCGCGCTGGCCGAGATGGCGATGGCGAGCGGCATCGGCGCCAAACTGCTGGCGGCGCCGACCGCGCTGGTGCCTCAGGCCTATTGGTTCGGTGAGGACCAGGCGCGCTATCTCGTCACCGTGCCTGAAACCGAGGCCGGCCGCGTGCTCGCCAAGATGCGCGGCTGCGAGGTGCCCTGCGTGCGGATCGGCACCACCGGCGGCGACGCCGTCGCGATCGCCGGCGAGGCGCCTGTTGCGATTGACACGCTCAGGGCATCGTTCGAGCGCTGGCTGCCGGAGTATATGGGCGGGAAAGCGGCCTGAGGAGCTGAACCGGTAGCCCGGATGAGCGAAGCGACATCCGGGTCTTTGTCGTGAGGTTTCCCGGATATCGCTACGCTCATCCGGGCTACGGTATCGTGCCTCACAACACGTGCGAGGCCCCCGGAATCTTCCGTAAGGCCGCAGTCAGTCCCCAGCTCAAGGTCACCGTGAGCACGAAGCCGATCGTGGCTTTCACGATCGCAGGCCAGCTGTAGTCGTACAGCGCGTACTGGATCCACAACGCGATCGGGTAGTGCACCAGGAAGATGCCGTAGGCATCCGCCTGCATGCGGTCGAGCAGGTTCGGGCCCGGCGACTTCTGGTGCAGGAAGAAGGCGAGGATCGCGAGCAGGATCGAGCCTGAGAACAGCACGAAGAACGTGCCGTAGACCGCCTGATACCAGTGCGGCTGCGGGTCTGGATTGCCCAGAACTTCGCGCTTGATGTAGATCATGCCCCACATCAGGCAGTAGGGGATCAGCGTGGCGATCACCCAGAGCCAGCGTTGTTTCGGCAACTGGCCGCCGGCGCTGAGGATGCCGCGATCGAAGTTCGCCGCTCCAACGCTGACGCCGATGAAGAAATAGGCGAAGTAGAGCAGGATGCGGCTCGCCTGCACCGAGAACGGCCCGAGCTCGAACCATTTGCTGCCGCCGAAATAGAGCAGCGCCGGCACGTAGGCGATTGTCGTCACGACGACGAGCAGCAGCCAGAATACGGCCGGCTGGTCGAATCCGCGTAGCGACACGCGGTTGCCCGGGTCGACCAGATGCGCGGAGACCCGGTAGAGCAAGCTCGCGGTCAGGTCGAACGCCAGCAGCACCCACACGAACCAGATCGGGCCGCTCGGCCACGGGCCAACCGTGATCGTCTTCCACCAGAACGCCGTGAAGCTCAGCCCGGGATCGTGCCGCAGCGCGATCGCGTAATAGGCGAGGGGAATCACGGTGAACGCCGCGATCGCGAACGGCAGCCCGAGCCGCAACAGGCGGTCGCGGAGAAAAACTGACGGCGCCTTGCGCGCGATGCCCGGCCAGGTGAACAGTCCTGACAGGAAGAAGAACATCGCCATGAAGAAGCTGTCGGTGGCCAGCACGACGATGTCGAAGCCGATCCAGGACGCCGGATCGGTGTGCCCGAAATAGGTGTAGGGAATGACGGCGTGGTGCAGCAGCACCACCAGCGTGAGGAAGGTGCGGGCGCGATCGAGCGACAGATTGCGCGCCTTGGCCTTCGGCACCGCGTGCGCCTCTGCTCCGATCGTCGCTGAATGTGACATCGTCATCGTGGCCGCCCCGGTCGCGCTTTCCGTCCCGGCCGGACTTTGCCGCCGGGAACCGGATTCAGCAAGGGTCGTTTGGGACGCCCGCAGGTCTCGAGACCGCTAGGAACCAGTTCCCTGCGACGAAGTTAGCGTTCGCCAAAAGGGCTTGGGACCGCGGCAAGCGGTACAATTTCGGAGCTGGCGATGACGATCCTGAAATGGGCGCTGATCTTCCTACTTGTCTCGATCGTGGCCGGCGTGCTCGGCTTCACCGGCATCTCGGCCGCTTCCGCCGACATCGCCCGCTTCCTGTTCTACGTGTTCGTCGCGATTTTCCTGGTGCTGCTGATACTCGGGCTCACGATATTCAGGGCGTAGCGGGGCTCGCGTCAGCATTCCCAGTCGTCGTGCCCGGGCCTGTCCCGGGCATCCACGTCCTTTGTATCCGCGGCAGCCAAGAACGTGGATGGCCGGGACAAGCCCGGCCATGACAGCAGGCCCTATGTGGGCTTACCCCACTTCCTCGATCTTCACCTTGTCCGGATAGAAGGCGAGATGGCCCGAAATCTCGGTCTTCGCGGGGAAGGGCGCCTCATAGGTCCAGATCGCGTTGTCCAGCGTCTTGCCGTCGGCCTTGACGCTGTAATAGCTCGCATCCCCTTTGTAGGGGCAATGTGTGACGCGGTCGGTGCGCTCCAGCAGCGCCATATTGGCGTCCTGTCGCGGCACATATTGCACCGCCGGATATTTCGCCTCTTTCAGCGTCAGCGCCTTGGTGGTCTCGGCGATCACGATGTCGCCGGCCGTGACCCGGATGCGCCGGGGATTTGGGGTGATGGTGATGGGGTGGTCGGGCCCTGGAAGCTTCATGATTTCACGCCTTTTTCGATCACTCTGCCGCGCGCGGCACTTTGTCGTGGCTTTATCCAGATCGGATCATCGATATAGTGCCGGAAGGCGTGACGTAGAAGGCCGTTCACGCTAAGTTTGGTCCCGCCGGCAAGTTTGGCTTTGCAGATCCGGACCCCGGCAGCGATTCGACGACAAGGCTGGTTGCAGCCGAGACAGGAGCACGACCCGAATGCCAATGGACGCCCACGATATCGAGGCGATGATCAAGGCGGCGATCCCCGATGCCGAGGTGACCATCCGTGACCTCGCCGGGGACGGCGATCACTATGCCGCGACCGTGATCTCGGAGACCTTCCGCGGCAAGTCCCGCGTCCAGCAGCACCAGATCGTCTATCAGTCCCTGCGCGGCCAGATGGGCGGCGTGCTGCATGCGCTGGCGCTGCAAACCGGTGTGCCGGGCGCCTGATCTGCTCGTGACGGGGGGATGACGATGGCTGCGGACAATCCGCGCGGCGCGATGTTTCGCGTCATCCTGCCGAACCAGCACAGCCGCGTCACCAATGCCGAGCTGTTTTTCGACCTCGTCTTCGTCTTCGCGATCACGCAGGTCTCGCACACATTGCTGCACCATTTCACGCCGCTCGGTGCGGTGCATGTCGCGGTGCTGTTTCTCGCGGTATGGTGGGTGTGGGTCTACACCGCCTGGGTCACCAACTGGCTCGATCCCGAACTGACGCCGGTCCGGATCCTGATCTTCCTGATGATGCTGGGCGGCCTCGTGCTGTCGACGACGATCCCGACTGCGTTTGAGGGGCGGGGCCTGTGGTTCGCGATCGCCTACGCAACGATGCAGGTCGGGCGCACAGCCTTCTGGATGTTTGCAACGCCGCGGCATCGAACTGCGGTCCGGCACAATGCGATCCGCATCCTGACGTGGCTCTCGGTCTCCGCGATCTTCTGGATTCTCGGCGGCCTCGCCCATGACGAGGCGCGGCTATGGTTCTGGATCGTGGCGCTGACGATCGAATACATCTCGCCGGCGGTCCGCTTCTGGGTGCCGAAGCTTGGCTTCTCGTCGGTCGAGGCCTGGGCCGTCGAAGGCGGCCACATGGCCGAGCGCTGCTCGCTGTTCGTCATCATCGCGCTTGGCGAGGCCGTCGTCGTCAACGGCGCGACCTTTGCCGAGCTGGACTGGACCGCGAACAACATTCTGGCCTTCGTCTCTGCGTTGGTCGGCAGCATCGCGATGTGGTGGGTCTATTTCCACAAGGGCGCCGAGGCCGGCGCCGAGCGCATCTCGAAATCCGCCGAATCCGGCCGGTTGGCGCGGCTCGCCTACACCTATCTGCACATGCCGATCGTCGCTGGCATCATCCTGACCGCGGTCTCCGACGAGCTCGTGCTGAAGCATCCGTTCGGGCAGTCCGATATCAGGATCATCGTCAGCACGATCGGCGGTCCCTTGCTGTTCCTGGTCGGCACGATCCTGTTCAAGCACGCGATCCGCGGCTTCCTCCAGCTCTCGCACGGGATCGGCATCATCGCGCTCGCGGCGCTGTCGTGGTTTGCCGCCGAGCTGTCCCCGCTATGGCTGTCGGTCGCCGCAACGGTGATCATGATCGTTGTTGCGGTATGGGAGTCGGTCTCGCTGGGATCGGCGCCGGAAGAAGCCGAGGAGCATCAGAGCACGGACCGCGGTAGCGCCTGACTTGAACGCCTCGTCCTTCGAGACGACCGCTCCGCGGTCTCCTCAGGATGAAGCTAATCAGCGCCGGTGCCCGTCGAAACTGCTGCCACGGATACCGTCCTCATCCTGAGGAGCCCGCCTAAGGCGGGCGTCTCGAAGGATGCGCCGCAGGAAACGGAGGAATTTCTACTCCGCCGCCTCCAGCGCGTGCACCGAGAACATCTTCGCGGCATCGGTCCAGCTCTCACGCACACGCCAGCCCGCGCCCTGCGCCAGCGCGGCAAAACGCTCGAGGCTGTATTTGTAGCTGTTCTCGGTGTGGATGCTCTCGCCCGCGCGGAACGAAAAGCTGGTGCCGAGCAGGCGCACGGTCTGGCTCTTCTTGCTGATCAGGTGCATCTCGATGCGGTGCCGCTCGCGATTGTAGATCGCGCGATGGGTGAAGGCGGAGAGGTCGAAATTGCCGCCGAGCTCGCGGTTGATCCGCACCAGCACATTGAGGTTGAAGCGCGCGGTGACGCCGGCGGCATCGTTATAGGCGTCGTGGAGCAGGCGCTCCTCCTTCTCGAGGTCGGCGCCGATGATCATCTGCGCACCCCGGCCCAGGATGGCGCGCGCGCTCTTCAGGAAGGCCTGCGCTTCATGCGGCTCGAAATTGCCGATGGTCGAGCCCGGGAAGAACCCGACCTTGGGCATCGTCGCCACCGCCTTGGGCAGCTCAAACGGCGTGGTGAAGTCGGCCGCCACCGGGTAGATGCCGAGTGACGGAAAATCCCGCTTCAGGCCGTTTGCCTGCGCCGTGAGGAAGTCGCCAGAGATGTCGACGGGCACATAGGCCGCGAACTTGCACTGGTTGAGCAGCAGGCGGACCTTTGTGGTCGCGCCTGCGCCGAATTCGACGAGGGCGGCGTGCTCCGGAATGATCTTTGCGATCTCGCTGCCCCGCTCCTTCAGGATCGCCAGCTCCGTGCGCGTCGGGTAATATTCCGGCAGCCGTGTGATCGCTTCGAACAATTCCGATCCGGCCGCATCATAGAAATACTTCGGCGACAGCTTTTTGGGCTGCTGCGAGAGGTCCTCGATGGCCTCGCGCGCAAAGGCGGTGGTTTGTTCGTCGGGAAGATGGGCTTCGGCCAAAGCGCTGGCGTGCACATTCATGATACTCTCCTGAACGCGCTGTCCGGCGCGCATTTGTCGTCGGATGAGAATTTTACTCGTAGTCGGCGAGCCGCAGTCCCGTGAATTGCCAGCGGTGGTGCGGATAAAAGAAGTTGCGATAGGTAATACGGCTGTGCCCCTCCGGGGTTGCAAGCGAAGAGCCGCGCAGCACCAGCTGGTTGACCATGAACTTGCCGTTGTATTCGCCGAGCGCGCCTTCGATGGCGCGATAGCCGGGGTAAGGCGAGTAGGACGATCGCGTCCACTGCCAGACGATGCCGAAGGCATCGTTGAGCTGGCCCGCGCGGGCCGCGACCTCCCACTCCATCTCGGTCGGCAGATGTTTTCCGGCCCAGCGCGCAAAGGCGTCAGCCTCGTAATAGCTGACGTGGCAGACGGGCGCGTCAGGATCGACCGGCTTGAGGCCGGCCAGCGTCATCACATGCCATTGGCCGTCGATCTCGCGCCAATGGCCGGGGGCGTCCCAGCCCTCGTTGTTGACGGCTGCAAAACCGTCCATCAGCCACAGCGTTGCGGTCCGGTAGCCGCCGTCGCGCATGAAGGCGAGCCATTCGCCATTGGTGACGAGATTGCGTGCGAGCTTGACCGGGCCGACGAGGGCGCGATGCGCCGGCTTCTCGTTGTCGAAATGAAAACTGTCATCGACGTGACCGACGGTATGGATGCCTTCGTTCAGCGTCAGCCAATCCTCACTGGCCGGCGTCGCGGCCGGGAAGCGCCAGTCCGGATCATAGGCCGGCGGAATCGGGTTCTGCGCGAAGGCGTGCAGGATGTCAGTGACCATCAATTCCTGATGCTGCTGCTCGTGATTGAGGCCGACCTCGACCAGCGGCGCGATCTCGCGAAGCTTGTCCTCGCCGGCGTCGCGGAAGAATTTCACGACGGCAGCGTCGACATATTTTCGATAGGCGCCGACCTGATCGGCGCTCGGGCGGGTGATGTCGCCGCGGTGATTGCGGGAATGGCGCGGGCCGGCGCTGACGTAATAGGAATTGAACAGGAAAGCGAAGTCAGGGTGAAAGGGCCGGTAGCCCGCACAGTGCACGCCGAGCACGAACTGCTCCCAGAACCAGGTGGTGTGCGCCCGGTGCCATTTCGTCGGGCTCGCGTCCGGCATGGACTGGATCTGCTGGTCCTCCGGCGACAGCGGTGCGGCCCGGCGCTCGGTCTCGTCGCGGACGGCGAGAAACGCGTCTTCCAGCCTCTGGGCAAGGCCGCCCAAATCGACCGACGGTGACGGAGCGGAGGCCATAGTGGAGGCTTGTTTCGTCACGTTTTTCTCCAGACAGGACAAGAGAACGTTGTTGGCGTGGTCGGGTTCCAAAACGCCGGGTTCGTCCTAGATAGGGGCTCCGTGACGGTATGAAAGTCCTCCCTGGCGATGATATTCGTGGCATCATGCAATGGGCCGGTGGTGCCGAGAGCGGTCCCTCAGGGGCCGCTCGCCGCCATTTTACTTTGGATGCACAACGGTTTGGGCTACATATATACCCAGGTATCGGGTTAGATCGGTGGAGCCAGCCCGGAGCGATTGCAGTGGGCTCCGCCCCATAAGGACACGGATATGAGCATCGAGGAATTCATCGCCAACGAAGTGAAGTCGAACGACGTGGTTCTGTTCATGAAGGGCACACCGCAATTTCCGCAGTGCGGGTTCTCCGGCCAGGTCGTCCAGATTCTCGACCACATCGGCGTCGGCTATAAGGGCCTCAACGTTCTCGAATCCGCCGAACTGCGCAACGGCATCAAGGACTATTCGAACTGGCCGACCATTCCGCAGCTCTATGTGAAGGGCGAGTTCGTCGGCGGCTGCGACATTGTCCGCGAGATGTTCCAGGCTGGTGAATTGCAGCAGCTCTTCTCCGAAAAGGGCGTCGCTGTCGCGGCCTGATACATGACCCAGCTGACGCGCCGGATCGGCGGCGCGGAGCTCAAGGTCATCGTTGCTGACATCACCACGCTGAGCGTTGACGCCATCGTCAACGCGGCCAACACGTCCCTCCTGGGTGGGGGCGGCGTGGATGGCGCGATCCATCGGGCGGCCGGGCCCGAGCTTCTAGCCGAGTGCCGGAAGCTCGGAGGATGCCCGACCGGCGGTGCCAAGATCACGAAGGGTTACCTTCTTCCTGCGCGCCATGTGATCCATGCGGTCGGCCCGGTCTGGCACGGGGGCACTCGCGGCGAGGCAGAGGCGCTGGGCGCCTGTTATCGCCGTGCGCTCGAGCTCTGTGAGGCCAATCAGCTGACCTCCGTGGCGTTCTCCGCGATTTCGACCGGGGTTTACGGCTTTCCGGCCGACCAGGCCGCGAAGATTGCGGTCCATGCGACCATTGAAGCCCTGCAGGCCGCGCCGCTGGTCGTCGACGTCATATTTTGTTGTTTCTCGGAAAAGAGCGCGGCTCTGCACGCGGACGTTCTGGCGCGGTATGGCGGCCCTTGTGCCTGATGACGTGGTCGGTACACTCCGCCGGGCCATGTTCCGGGGAGGGGATATGATTTCACAGTCTGGACTGCGCGCGCTGGTCTGCGCCGCGCTTGTGCCGTTAGGTGCGATGTCGTTCGCGCGGGCGGAGGGCACCTACGAGATTCCGGCCGGCGCGCATTTCAACCAGGACAAGCTCGCCAAAGTCACCGAGTTCTTCAAGAACGAGGTCGCGACCGGCAAGATCGCCGGCGCAAATGTGCTCATCAAGCAACATGGCAAGCCGGTCTACCACGAAGTCTTCGGCGTGCAGGACGCGGTCAGCAAGGCGCCGATCACCGACAAGACGATCTTCCGCCTGTTCTCGATGAGCAAGGCGATCGCGTCCGTCGTCGCAGTGAAGTTGATCGAGGAAGGTACGATCAAGCTCGACGATCCCGTCTCGAAATACATTCCGTCCTTTGCCAATGTGAAAGTCGGCGTCGAGAAGAAAGCCGAGGACGGCACCAAGTCGCTCGAGCTCGTGCCGCCGAACCGGCCGATGACGGTGCACGATTTGATGACGCACACCTCGGGCGTCACCTACGGCTTCTACGGCGACAGCCTGGTCCGCAAGGCCTATCGCGAAGCCAACATCTATGCCGGCGATTTCGACCTCGCCGAGTTCGCCGAGCGCATCGCAAAACTTCCGCTGCACAACCAGCCGGGCGCGCTGTGGCAATACGGCCATTCCACCGACATCCTGGCGCGGGTCATGGAAGTCGCGGCCGGCAAGCCGCTCATCGAGATCGAGCGGGAGAAGCTGCTCGACCCCCTCGGCATGGTCGACACCGGCTTCTTCGTCACCGATCCCGAGAAGCAGAAGCTGCTGGCGCAGCCGGTGCCGAACGACAGTGATTTCCGGGTCGGGCGGATCAATGATCCGACGGTCGTCAAGAAGATCCAGTTCGCCAGCGGCGGTATGGTTACGACCATGGCGGATTATGAGCGCTTTACGCAGATGTTGCTCAACGGCGGCAGCCTCGACGGCAAGACCATTCTCAAACCCGAGACGTTCAAGCTGATGGCGACCGACCAGATCGGCCCCAAGTCGGGCGTCGATCGCGATTATTTCTACTTCCCCGGCGATGGCTTCGGCTTCGGTCTCGGACTTGCGGTCCGCACTGATCCCGGTAACGCAAAACCGCCGCCGCCCGGCGATCTCGGCGAATTGAAATGGGACGGCGCCTCCGGCTGCTATTTCGTGATCGATCCCAAGCAGGACATGTTCTTCGTGCTGCTGGAGCAGACCCCGACCGAGCGCCAGCGCGTGCAGCGGACATTGAAGCAGCTGGTCTATGAAGCGATGGAGAATTGACATGTTCGGACGCCGCGCATTGATCGCGGCGCTCGTCCTTGTCGGCGGCGGCATCGTTGCGAAGGCGGGCTCCGAGAGACCTGCGGTCCGCACGCTCTCGCCCGCGGGGCTGGCGAAGGTTTCCGACTACATCCGCAACGAGGTCGCCACCGGCAAGATCCCCGGCGCCATCCTGCTGCTTCAGCAGCACGGCAAGCCGGTCTATTATCAGAATTTCGGCGTCCGCGACGTCGCGACCGAACTCTCGATGAGCGCGGACACGATCTTCCGCCTCTACTCGATGTCGAAGCCGGTCACCTCAGTCATGGCGATGATGCTGGTTGAGGAGGGCAAGCTGTCGCTCGACGATCCCGTCTCGAAATACATTCCGGCCTTCGCCGGCATGAAGGTCGGCATCGAGAAGAAGGCCGAGGACGGCAAAGTCGCCCTGGCGATGGAGCCGCTGGAGCGACCCATCACAATCACGGATCTGCTGCGCCACACCTCGGGGCTGCCTTACGGCTATTACGGCGGCGGTATGGTGCGCGAGCTCTATGCGGACGCCAATCTCTTCAACAGCAATCTGACCAACGCCGAATTCGCCGCCAAGGTCGCCACGCTGCCGCTGGTCGAGCAGCCCGGCACGGTGTGGGACTATGGCTATTCCACCGACGTGCTCGGCCGCGTCGTCGAAATCATTGCCGGAAAGTCGCTGCTGCAGTTCGAGAAGGAGCGGCTGCTCGATCCGCTCGGCATGACCGAGACGGCTTTCTTCGTCGCAGATCTCGCCAAATTCCCGCGCATCGCCGAGCCGATGCCGGGGGATCGCAACATCAATCCGACGACGCAGGTCCGCGACATCAGGCGGCCCGCGACCTGGGAATCGGGCGGTGGCGGCATGGTCGGCACGGTAGGCGACTACGCCCGCTTCGCCCAGATGCTGCTCAACGGCGGCACTTATGAGGGCCGACGCTATCTCAAGCCGGAGACCATCGCGCTGATGGCCTCGGATCATATCGGGCCGGAGACGAAGATCGCGCGCGACCAGAACTATTATCCGGGTGGATCTTCCGGCTTTGGTCTCGGCTTCGCCGTGCGCACCTCGGTGCCCCCTGGGACGGCGTGGCCGCTCGGGGAATATCGCTGGGACGGCGTCGGCGGCACGTTCTTTTTCATCGATCCCGAGGACGACCTGTTCGGGATCTTCATGGTGCAGACCCCGACGCAGCGCGGCCGGATTCAGCTGGCGCTGAAGACGCTGATCTACCAGGCGATGGGGCGGTGAACCGCCGTTGTTTTGCTGTCGGATAAGAGCAGTAGCCCGGATGAGCGCAGCGACATCCGGGGTCTCTGCGAGTGAAGTCCCGGGTATCGCTTCGCTCACCCGGGCTACAGGACTGCTCGGCTTACACCCCGCGCACGATCTCGCGGATATATCCGATCGTCTCCTCGATCTGACTGGCATTGACGTCGAGATGGGTGCAGGCGCGGATGCGGCCGTCCATCATCGCAAGCGTCACGCCGCGCTGGCGCAATGCCGCGACCATCTTGTCGCCGGGAATGCCGGCACCATCGGGCTTGAAGAACACCAGGTTGGTTTCGGGCTCCTGCACCTCGACGCCTGCGATCTGCGACAATCCGCGGGCGAGCGCGCGCGCATTGGCGTGATCGTCGGCAAGCCGCTCGACGTGATGGTCGAGCGCGTAGATGCAAGCCGCCGCGCAGATTCCGGCCTGTCGCATCGAGCCGCCGAGCCGCTGCTTCCATTGCCAGACCGCATCAATGAAAGCGCGCGAGCCCGCCAGCACGCCGCCGATCGGCGCGCCCAAGCCCTTCGAGAAGTCGATCCAGGCCGAATCCCAGCCCGCGGTCATGTCGCGCGGCGAGATGCCGCTCGCGACAGTGGCGTTGAGCAGGCGCGCGCCGTCCATGTGGGTGACGAGGCCATGTTGTTTCGCGATCGCGACGATCTGGTCGAGCGCGGCCTTCTTCCAGATCGTGCCGCCGCCGATATTGGCGGTCTGCTCGACGCTGACCACCGTCTGCGGCGGTTGGTAGCGGGTACGCGGATGCAGCGCTCTGCGAAAGGTCTCCGGCGTGAACTGGCCGTCGGGTCCCTTCAATTGCGTGACCTGGAAGCCGCCGATCGCGGCATGCGCCCCGCCTTCGCGCGCGATGATGTGCGCGCTCTCATGGGCGAGGATCTCGTCGCCGGGGCGGCAATGCACCAGCGTCGCGGTGACGTTGCACATCGTGCCTGACGGCATGTACACCGCGGCTTCCTTGCCGAGCAGCTCGGCGACGCGCGCGCACAGGGCGTTCACGGTCGGATCGTCGCCGACCTGCTCGTCGCCGACCTCCGCCCGCGCCATCGCCTCGCGCATCGCAGGTGTCGGCTTGGTCTGTGTGTCCGAGAGCAAATTGATGCGCACCGGCGGCGCCTTGGGATCGATCGGGGAAGGGGTGTAGAGCATCAACTTGCTCCCTAAGGGAATGGTACCCACTCGCGGTCAGCGAGTTCTGGGTGGACGGCGAGCGGCGTGACGAAACCGCATAATAACGATTTCCGTCACAGTCACACGATAGTCTATCAGATACGGATAAGGATTGACCGGCAAGCGACGGACGTATGCACGAGTGGTCGGTCGTCCTGCATAAGGGTGAGCCTGGAGCAGCGCGATGAGAGCAGCAATGCGGTCGCGCGCGTGGCTCGCTCCCTGGGGGCGATCGCGCCTCGATATAGGTCAGAACTTCGTCGATCTGGGCGAGTGCTCGCTTTGTGTAACGGACATTCACAGCCCGTGCTTTGTCCACATCGCTCGAACTTCGTCAGCGCTGGCCAGTTCGCCACGGGCGATTTCAGCTTCGGCCTCGGCGAGATCGGCCTCTTCCGCCGCCGTCAGCTGGATCGGAGGCTGATCGACCCCGGCGAACTCAAGCAGCGTCCGCGCCAGCTCGTCCTGCTCTGAATCGGGCAGGGCGGAAACCGTGTTAAAGGCCTCTTCCAGAAGACGCGTCATCATGTAGCTCCATTACTTGCAATCATAGCACAAGTGGATCGAGACATGGGAATGGCTGGCCCAAACAAAAAGGCCCCGGAAACCGGGGCCTTTGAACTTTGATCTGCCGAACTATCAGCGCGAATAGAATTCGACGACCAGATGCGGCTCCATCTGCACCGGGAACGGCACGTCCGAGAGGTGCGGGATGCGAATGTATTTCGCGGTCATCTTGCCGTGGTCAACTTCGAGATAGTCGGGGGTGTCACGCTCGGAGAGCTGGCTGGCTTCGAGAACGTGAGCGAGCTGCTTGGAGGATTCCTTGACCTCGATCACATCGCCGAGCTTGACCAGATAGCTCGAGATGTTGACCTTGCGGCCGTTCACCTTGACGTGGCCGTGATTGATGAACTGGCGCGCGGCGAAGATCGTCGAGACGAACTTGGCGCGGTACACGACCGCGTCGAGACGGCGCTCGAGCAGGCCGATCAGGTTCTCGCCGGTATCACCCTTGAGGCGGCTGGCTTCGACATAGATGCTGTGGAACTGACGCTCGGAGATGTTGGCGTAATAACCCTTCAGCTTCTGCTTGGCGCGCAGCTGCACGCCGAAGTCGGAGAGCTTGCCCTTGCGGCGCTGGCCGTGCTGGCCGGGGCCGTATTCGCGGCGGTTCACGGGGCTCTTCGGGCGGCCCCAGATGTTCTGGCCCATACGGCGATCGAGTTTGTACTTCGCCTCACTGCGCTTAGTCATCGCGTCCTCTTCAGGTACTTGGTTTGAGGAAACGCGCCCTCCTGTGTGACGGGCTAGCCCGGCACTGACAGGTCCGATCCCCAAAGCTTAAGGGACAGGACCACGGGTCGCGAAACGCTTCGCGGGCCGAAATCGGCCCGCGAGCAAGCGGCTTTTAGGGGGATTTGGGGCTCGCTGTCAATGCGAATGGCCTGGAATCACGTTCCGACCGCCCGGATCGGCTTTGACCCGGCCGCCCGCAATTCGGCAGCGATTTCAGTGTTCAGGACCTGTTCCAGCCGGGTCAGGACCCGGGCGATCGGGGCGGCGTCGGTGACCCGATGATCCCAGCGGATCACGACATGGATGGTCCGGTCGGGCCCGACCACCCCATAGCTGACGATGAACGGGCCCGGCGTGATGGGGTGAAGTTCGCCGCCGCCATAGGCAGCCACCGAGCTCACCGCGAAGCTGCCGAACCAGTTGCCGCGCTGCCGGCCGAAATTCAGCCCTATCGCCCAGGACAGCCGCCGCAGCGGCAGCGGCAGGCGGGTCGCCCGCATGATCTTGCGGAACATGGGAATTTCGTCGATCGGGGCGGTCTTGGCGTGCCGGATCTCGGCGTCGACCGCAGCCAGCGTCATGGCCTCGGGAGCCGCGATTCGCTGCGGGATCACGCATTCCTCGCCGCCCTCGACCCGGGCAATGGCCACCGACGCCACGCTCTTCGGCAGTTCGTAAAGCGACGGCCAGGGCCATTTGGCATAGACGGTACGCAGGACCGGCTCGTCCCTGGCGACCAGGGCAAAAGCCTTGACGAACATGGCCGCCCAGCCGGCTGGTGCCATCGCGCCCGCGCGGGCCTCCAGCAGGGGGCCGACATCGAGCGAACGGGACAGGGACACGAAGGGCACGCCCATCGAGGCGTGCATGAGGTCGACAATCAGGCGACGCGGCAGCGAAATGGTCTTGGGCGTCCCGCGCATCGCTCTTTGGTTTCCCCTGATTAAAGTTTGTGCAGCGAGCGGGGTTCCCGCTCGCCGCCTGCTCTAGCACGAACCAACCCGCGTGGGGCCGGTCGGTTCGCCGCATCAGGGTGCCGGCGAGGCCAGCGGCTTGGTCTTGTCGACGATGTAAACTCCAAGCACTTTCATAGCCTTGTCGCCGTGGGCTTTGGCGTCATGCACGACGCCCGCCGGGATCTGGTAGGAATCGCCGGCTTTCAGCGTCTTTTCCGGCTGCCCGTCGATAAGGAGATTGAGTTCGCCTTCGAGCACGTAACCGGTCTCGATGCCCGGATGGGTATGGCGACCGGCCGCGCCGCCCGCCGGGACCTCCGCGATGGCCGTGATGGTGTTGTAGCCATCCGGAAATTCGACCTTCTGGAGCGGGGTGCGTTTGATGCCGGGCTGCTGGGCGAAGGCCGCAACAGCGAGGCCGGTGAAGGCGAGAGCGAGCAAAGTCTTTTTGAACATGGTTTTTTCCTCCCTGGAACGACTGAGCCTAGCAGCGCAGCAGTTCCCGGCAAGGTGGCAATCGGCTTTGCCGTCAGCGCTTGATCCCCTCGAACGCCGCAATGATGCCGCGCTGGAATAGCGACCAGTCGAAGCCGAGCGCGATCGCGCGGTAGCCGCGGTCGACCAAGGCGTTGGCCTGGTCTGCGGTCCGCGCCACGCCGCCGATCGGCACGCCGCTTCTGAGGATGCCGGCCTCGGCCCGCGCCACCAGCTCCAGCAATTCCGGATCGTCCATCTGGCCGCGCTTGTTGATGGAGGTGGCGAGATCGCCGGGGCCGATTACGGCGACGTCGATGCCGGGCGTGGCCATGATCTCGTCGATGCGGTTGACGGCGTCGACGTGCTCGATCGTGATCATGCAGATCATCTCGTCGTCGGCGCTGGCCATGTAGTCCGGCATCGACTGGCCCCAGCGGAATGGCGCATGGAACGGACCCCAGAGCCGATCGCCGCGTGGCGGATAGCGCACGCTGCGCACCGCTTTCTCGGCTTCAGTGCGATTGGTAATCATCGGGAAATTGATGCCGAAGGCGCCGATGTCCATCGGTGCCTTCGCAAGCCATGGCTCGTTCGCCGCGATCCGCACCAGCGGTGTGCACGGTGTGCCGGTGGTGGCCGCGATCATCGCATGTGCTTCGGTCAATCCAATCGGCCCATGCTCGAGATCGACGATGATCCAGTCGAGTGAGCGCGCCATGATCTGCACGGTCTGCACGCTCGGGATCGTCGCGATCGCGCCGAAGGCGGGACGACCCTCGCGCCAGAGCTGGCGGAGACGGTTGAGCGGAGTTGCGGGGACCGACATGTTATGCCTGCGAAGGGATGACGACGGAGCCTAGCAGCGCGTCGCCGAGGCGCAAGGTCAGGCCGGAATGCGGCCGCCGAAGAACGGCGTCAGCACGGCCGAAAGGCCATGCACGCGATTCGAGGTGAAGATCATCTCGGCGCCGGATTGCGCGATGCCGCCGGTGTGCGGGCCGAGCAGATCCGAGACGCGGCGGGCGATCGCGGGCGCCGGATCGATCCAGTCGACCGGCCAGGGCGCGAGCTGTTTCAGCCGGTCGAGCAGCAGCGGGTAATGCGTGCAGGCGAGCACCACGGTGTCAGTGCGTGCGCCTGCGTCCCCGGCATCGCCGACGAAACACGGGGCGAGCTCGGCGAGGATGGCGTCGTCGCTGACGGGAGAGCCGCTGAGCTCGGCTTCAGCCAGCGCGGCCAGCTCGGGCGAGCCGACCAGCGTCACCTCGCAGCCTTGCGCGAAATCGCGGATCAGCGCCTTGGTGTATTCGCGCTTCACCGTGCCTTTGGTGCCGAGCACCGACACGCGCCGGCTCCTCGACTGCGCGCAGGCCGGCTTGATCGCCGGCACCGTGCCGACGAAGGGCAAGGAATAAGCGGCGCGTAAGTGCGATAGGACCAGGGTAGACGCCGTGTTGCAGGCGATGACGACGAGGTCAGGATCGTGCGTGCCGATCAGTTCCCCCATCAACGGCACCACGCGGGCGATGATCGCGTCCTCGCTGTGGTGGCCATAGGGGAAGAAGGCGTCGTCCGCGACGTAGACGTAATGCGCGTCGGAGCGCGCGGCCACGACCTCACGCAGGACCGTGAGCCCGCCAAGGCCGGAATCGAACACCAGAATCGTCGGAGAATTGGTCACGTGATCACTCTAGCCGGACATGGTTACCATTCGGTTTTTGGGGCGGTTTTGCGGCAGGGGCGCTGAGGGCCAATTTGGATGGATTCAATTTCGCGATTGCCGCATGGTCCCGGTATCAGCTGCCGTACTGCGGTGCGGATAGGGACAGGCCCGCAAAACTCCGGAGAGCCGACATGATCAGAAATACCAGCAACGGCTGGGGCAGCATTTCCCGATGGCTGCACTGGAGTCTGGCGCTGACCATCATCGGCATGATTGGCTTCGGGTGGTGGATGAACCACATGCCGGCGCGTCCCGACCGCTTCTTCTACCGTTCGATCCACGCCGATATCGGCTATGTGATCCTGCTGCTCACCGTGCTGCGCCTGGTCTGGCGCCTCATCAACCCGACGCCCGCCATGCCGGCCGAGACCTCGCGCTGGCAGAAGATCGCGGCCCATGTCAGTCACGGCGCGCTCTACCTCGCCGTCATCGTCGTCACCATACTCGGTTGGGCGCATTCCGGTGCGCACGCACCTGATTATTCGGACTTCTTCGGCCTGTTTCACGTGCCGCAATTCACCGCTCCCGACCGCGCGGCAGCGGGCGTCTATGAAGACCGCCACATCCTCTTTGCCTATGTGCTGCTCGCCTTGATCGCGTTTCACGTGATCGCCGCCCTGTGGCACCATTTCATCCGCCGCGACCGCGTCGTGGCGCGGATGGTGACGGACGAGGCGGGGTAGGGCGGTCTCTCCACATCGTCATTGCGAGCGCAGCGAAGCAATCCAGAGTCCCTCCGCGGAAAGTTTCTGGATTGCTTCGCTGCGCTCGCAATGACGGAGTATGATGCAGCATCACGACAAGCACATGCCGGCGCAATCGCCGAAATCATCTGTCCAGGAGGCCTCATGCTCACCGTCCATCATCTCGGCAAGTCGCAGTCCGAGCGAATCGTCTGGCTGTGCGAGGAGCTGGGGATTCCCTACGAGTTGAAGCGCTATGCGCGCGATCCCGTCACCATGCTGGCTCCGGCCGAGTACAAGGCACTGCATCCCGCTGGCACGGCGCCTGTGATCACCGACGGCGAGCTGGTGCTCGCGGAATCCGGCGCCGTCGTCGACTACATCGTTGCAAAATATGGCAATGGCCGACTCGTGCTCGGTCCCACTGATCCCGCCTTCGCGCAGTTTCTGTATTGGCTTCATTTCGCTAACGGCACCCTGCAACCCGGCATGGGGCGGATGATGATCCTGAGCCGGCTGGATCTCGCCAAGGACAATCCGACCCTGCTCGCGATGAAGGGGCGTCTCGATCGGGCCTACGATCTTCTCGACGCAAGGCTTCGCGAGGCCGAGTACCTTGCGGGCAGCGCCTTCACGACCCCCGACATCATGACAGTTTTCTCGCTCACCACGATGCGCTACTTCCAGCCCTATGACCTCCAGCGCTGTCCGAACGTGGTCGAATATCTCGGCCGCATCAGTGCGCGGGCGGGCTATCGGCGTGCGATGGAGAAGGGCGATCCGGGCATGGCGTTGCTCTTGAACTGAGCGGCCGCCCAATCGATCACGCGATCCTGTTCGTGGTGGCCGCCCGCTCCGTCGCCAGCTGATTCTGCAACCGATCGATGTTTTGCAGCAGGCGCTGGCTGGTCAGTACCAGGAAGTAATAGCCGAACTGTGGATCCTGGAAGTAGATCTCGAGCAACCGGTCATAGGTAATCGTCAGCACCTGCCCGTCTTCAATGCACTCGATCGTTCCGGTGCGCCGGTTGCCCGGCGTGAGGAAGCCGAGCTCGCCCATCAGCGCGCCCGGCATGATCTCGATATTGATCTCCTTGACCAGGAACTTGCCGGTGACTGTGAGGAGCATCTCCTTGGCTGGATCGCCGAGTTTGAACAGCGTGTCGCCGCGGCGATATTTGCGTTCGGTCATGAACGGCTTGAGCCATTCGATCGACATGTCGCCTTCGGCCGCATGGCGCGCCTTCTTGACGAGCTTGAGCATCTGCCGCAGGCGCAAGGCATTGATCGGTAGCAGCAGGAGATAGAGCAGGAAGGTCGAGACGTTGGCGGAGAGCGCGCCGAACACGGCGAAGAGCGCGCAGCCGACCATGTTGGCGACGCGCAGCGGCACCATCGTTCGCATCAGGAGGGTGGCGACGAAGAAGCCGGCGCCGACCGCGGCGAACATATTGGCCAGCGTGATGTTCTGGACGAAGATCTCCAGCATCCGATTGAAGATCGAGTCATAGGTCACGTTGTTCGGATCGAGGCCCATCTGGACCAGGATCTTCGCGATCCTGAGATTATCCGTTGCCGCCTCGAGAATGCGATCGAGGATCGACGAAATGTCTGCGCTGCCGGACGGCATGGTACTATCCCCGTGTAAGGCCTTCAGTCACGGTCGTATTCTCGACACCTATAGCCGAAATCGAACGACGACCGCTTGAATGAAGCTTTCGGCCGCCGTGCCGCAAGAGGCAAATTTTAGCCTGATCGGGCGTTTCGGCAATTGCCTGTTTGGCGGTGCGCATGGCCGTGGCGCGCCGCGATTCGGGTCCCACCGGGTCCGAGCCTCGGCGTGGTGGACCTCGGCGTCCGACAGGCGGGGCGGGACCAGGCGTGGGCGTGGGGCGATCCCCGCCTTAGGGCTTGGCGGGCGGCACGACCTGCTGCTCGACCAGGCTGAGGTGCCCGGGCAGCGAACCAGCGCGCAGCAGCATTGCGACGCTGTTTGCTTCCTCCAGGGTGAAATTGCCGGAGATCTGGCCTGAGCCGCCGGTGATGGGCTCGCGGATCACGGGGGCGGAGATCACCTTGCCATCGAGCACGATGGCGAAGGGCTTTGCGATATTCTCCTCGGTGATGTGGGCAAAGCGCCGCGTGCCGCGGCCGTTGAAGCGGAACGAGGCGATCGGCTCTTTCGTGGCGCTCGCAAACCCCGGGCCCGCATAGCTGATGTCGTCGCCGTCGAGCACGTTGTCCTTGGCGACCAGATAAAGGGTCTTGTCCTTGAAGCCGGGCAGGACTTCCGTGCCTGTCGGCGGCGTGCCGGATTGCGCCTGCTCCGCCGGCATCGAGAGGTCGATCAGGCGGAAGCCGACCTTGACCCTTCGGGCGAAGACCGCGGTGACGCGCTCGGGCTCCATCACACCGGGCAGGAAGATTCGGATGCGGTCGGTGCCATCGGGCTGGACGCTGGCGAGCTGGACGCCGGCCTCCTTCAGGCGCTGCTCGATCATGGCGATGGCATCTTCGACGAGTTCGTGCAACCGCGCGGCGGATGCCGCATTGGTCGGCGCGAGCCTGACCAGTCCGTCGCCGGCGTCGGTCACGGCGAGTGCATGCGACGGCAATCCTTCCGCTGCCGACGCGAGCTTGCGTGCGAGTTGCTCGCAGCCCTTGACGTCGGCAATCTTCAACTCGACGCCGCCGTCGCGAATCGCGAGACTGGAGAAGGCGATCTTGCCCTCGCGCAGGGTCTTGTAGACGTCGTCGCGCAAATCCGTGACGACGCTCTCGCGCAGGCCATCGGTGTCCACCTTGTAGACGATGCGAGACCCGCCGAGCTTCTCCATCTTGTCGCCGATGAAGGCCGAGATCTTGGCTCGCATCTTGTCGAGCTGGCCGTCCTCGGCGAGTGCCGCGCGGGGCAGGGCGATCACCGAAGTCAATATCCCCGTTGTGACGGCGAACGCGATGAACAGCCGGGTGGCGCAATCCCGCGGGGGCGTAGTCATGATAACCTCGAGTCTTGCGGCAGGGCGCTGGCAAGGGCGCTGGCAAGGATGCTGCAATGTGAGTCCGATGCCAGTTCTTGGTCCCCGGATCGGGCGCGCAGGTTCAAAGGCCTGTGCCAGAGCCCATTGTCGCGGACGTCAGATCATGGACGAACGCCAAATCATCCATCATTCTGCCCATGCTCGGCCGGCCAATCGGTCGAGGCCCCGCCAGCCCCAAAAGTCAAAAGACAGGGCGCGGGGACATGCATCTGAGGGAGGACGGAATTCCATGGCGGGCATCCACGCGCTCGATCGGCTCATCGGCAGCGACTATCCGGACCTGGCGACGGACGCCGAAGTTCGGGCCTTCGAGCAGGTCCCTTACGCCGATCGCGTCGCGGCCGAGAGCACTTACGACGCCATCAGGCTCGGGGCGGCCCGTAATCCCGACGGGCCGGCGATCCAGTTCCTGCAAAATGCCGATCCCGCCGACACGCCGGTCGTGGTCACGTACCGCGACTTCATCGCGCGCGTCACGCAGGCCGCCAACATGTTTCACGCGCTGGGCGTGGAGAAGGGCGACGTCGTCAGCTTCATGCTGCCGCTGCTGCCGGACGCCTTCGTAACTCTGTTCGGCGCGGAGGCCGCCGGCATCGCCAATCCCGTCAACCCCCTGCTGGAGCCGCACCAGATCGCGGAGATTCTGGAAGCGGCGAACACAAAAGTCCTGGTGGCGCTCGGGCCGATGCCGGGCACAGACATCTGGCAGAAAGTCGAGCAGATCAGGCCGCAACTCAATCTCAAGGCGATCGTACAGGTGTTCGGTGGCGGTGACCCGGGGAAGGGAGTCTTTGCCTTCAGCGACCTGATCAAGCAGCAGCCTTCGGACCGCCTTGTCAGCGGACGCAAGATTTTAGGCAGCGACATCGCCGCCTATTTCCACACCGGCGGCACCACCGGCACGCCAAAGCTGGTGCGGCACACGCATGTCAACCAAGTCTATCAGGCCTGGGCGCTCAATCTGCTGCTGAAGTCGAAGCCGGGCGCCAACATGCTGTTCGGCATGCCGCTGTTTCACGTCGGGGGCTCGTTGACGCAGGTGCTGACGACGCTGTCGGCCGGCGGCTCGCTGGTCGTGCTGTCGCCGAGCGGATGGCGCAATCCGAATGCGGTCAAGAACATCTGGCAACTGGTCGAGCGCTTCAAGCCGGAGGCGCTGTCGAGCGTCCCGACGGTGCTCGCCGCAACGCTCGCGGTGCCGCCTGGCAATACCGACATCTCCAGCCTGAAATATGCAGCTGGTGGCGGCTCGGCGATCCCGGTCGCGGTGGGGTCTGCGATCCAGGACAAGCTCAAGCTGCCGGTCGTCGAGGTCTACGGCATGACCGAGACCTCGAGCGTGCACACGCTGGCCTATCGGTCGCGGCCGATCCGGCTCGGTTCGGTCGGCCTTCCCATGCCTTACGCGCGGGTCCGCATCGTCCAGCTCGATGCCGAGGGCAAGCTGATCCGCGACTGCGCGCCGGACGAGATCGGCGTCGTCATCATGGCCGGTCCAGGCGTGTTCGGCGGCTATCTCAACAACGAGCACAACAAGGGTGCCTTCGTCGATGAGGTCTGGGTCAATTCCGGCGATCTTGGCCGGCTCGATGCCGACGGCTATCTCTGGATCACCGGCCGCGCCAAGGATCTCGTGATCCGCGGCGGCCACAACATCGATCCGGCGCCGATCGAGGAGATCATGTTCCGCCATCCTGCCGTCGGCTTTGCCGCGGTGGTCGGCCAGCCCGACGCCTATGCCGGCGAACTGCCGGTGGGGTATGTGCAGCTGAAGCCGGGCGCGACCGTCGAACCGGGCGAGCTGGAGACATGGGTGCGCGAGCGCACGCCGGAGCGTGCCGCCGTGCCGGTGCAGGTCATAGCGATCGATCCGATGCCGGTGACGGGCGTCGGCAAAGTGTTCAAGCCGCAGCTGCGCTGGGACGCAGCCCAGCGCGTGTTCACGAAGGTGCTGACACCGCTCACTGAGCGCGGCATCGACTGCAAGGTCAGGGTCGGCGCTCACGGCAGCCACGGTTCGATCGCCACCGTGACGCTGGCGGGGCTGCCGGCGGATCAGCGCGAGGCGGTTGCGAGCGAGGTGCACGCACTGCTTGCACCGTTCGTGATGCGCCACGAGGTGGTGCAAATGTGACGGATTCAACAGACGGCTTTGACGTCAGCTCGAAAGCAGGGCGACGCTTCGCCGCATTATCCATACCCCCGACAGAGCCCCCTATGTGACAGATATCACATAGGAAGAATTGGCAATTGAGCGATGCTCCGAATAGTCTCGTGGAATTGCATCCGGGGGGACGCAAGTGATTCCGTTTCGGATTTTTGCTTTGCTGATTTTGGCCATTGGCCTCGCCTGCGGACCGGCCCATGCGGACCGGCGGGTGGCGCTTGTCATCGGCAATTCCGCCTACAAGAGCGCGCCCAAGCTCGGCAACCCCGTCAACGATGCCACTCTGGTCGGCGGCATGTTCAAGAAGGCGGGATTTGATTCCGTCGACGTCAGGCTGGATCTCAGTGCGAGCGAGATGCGGCGCATGTTGCGTGAGTTCGCCGGCAGGACCCGCGATGCCGATATGGCGGTGATCTATTACGCCGGCCATGGCATCGAGCTGGAAGGCACCAACTATCTCATACCGATCGACGCGACGCTGGAGACCGATGGCGACGTGCTCGACGAAACCATCCCGGTCGAGCGCGCGCTGTTCGCGGTTGAGCCGGCCAAGCAGCTGCGCCTGATCATCCTGGATGCCTGCCGCGACAATCCGTTTTCCAAGACCATGAAGCGGACGCTTGCCTCGCGCGCGATCGGACGCGGACTTGCCAAGGTCGAGCCGACCAGCCCGAACACAATGATCGCCTTCGCCGCGAAGGCAGGTTCGACCGCGTCCGATGGTGACTCCAGGAACAGCCCGTTCGCCCTCGCTTTGGTCGAGCACCTTCCGAAGCCGGGGCTCGATTTGCGCAAGGCGTTCGGCTTCGTGCGCGACGACGTGCTCAAGAATACCGGCTACAAGCAGGAGCCCTATGTTTACGGCTCGCTCGGCGGCGACGATGTGCCGCTGGTCGCGACCAAGCCGGCCGCGACCGGGCCGCAGGCCAACCCGCAGGATTCTATTCGCAGGGATTACGAGCTCGCGCTGCAGCTTGCCACGCGCGACGGTTGGGAAGCCTTCCTGGCGCAATATCCCGAAGGTTTCTATGCCAATCTGGCCAAGGGCCAGATGAACAAGATCGCCGCTGAAGAGACGCGCGCGTCGGCCGAGCAAAAAGCGAATGCGGCCGAGCAGCAGAAGGCAAGGCTTATTGCCGAACGCGCCCAGAAGGCCGAGCAGGACAAGGCGGCTGCGGCGGCCAAGGCGGCCGAAGAGGCAAGGATCGTGGCGGAGAGGCAGAAACAGATCGAGCAGGCAAGGGCGGACGCGGCGGAGCAGCAGCGCAAGGCGGCCGAGGCGGCAGCAGCAAAGGCGCAGGCCGAGAAACAGGCGGCGGAGAAGGCCAAAGCCGAGCTTGCCGCCAGGCACGCGGCCGAGAAGGCGGAGCAGGCAGCAAAGCCGGCTGCCGATCGGCAGACGTCTGAGGTCGAGCAAAAAGTTGCAGCCCTTGCGCCGGCGCCGGCACCCACATTGTCGGCGGCTGATCTGGCAAAATCACTGCAGAGCGAATTGCGCCGTGTCGGCTGCCTGTCCGCCACGGCCGACGGCGACTGGAGCGCCGCATCGCAGCGTTCGCTGACACTGTTCAACAAATATGCCGGCACCCAATTCGACGCCAAGCTTGCAAGCGTCGACGCGCTCGATGCGCTGAAGGCGAAGCCGGGACGGGTCTGCCCCCTGGTTTGCAATTTCGGCTTCAAGGCCGACAGCGATCAATGCGTCAAGATCACCTGCCGCGCCGCCTACCGCGTCGGTGACGACAACGAATGCGAGAAGGTGCCCGAGAAGAAGCCGGTCGCGACGCGAGACGATTCGAGGAAGCGGGACGCGGACCGGAAGGCCTCGGAATCGGCGCCCTCGAAGCCCGAAGCCAGTGGGCAGATTTTTTGCAGTTCATCCGGCTGTCGTCCGGTGCAGAAAGGATGCAGACTCGTGGCCGGGGCTACGCCCTCAAGATATAACGCCACCGTAGGAAGTGGCAATTATGAGGTCTGCAACTGATCGCGCAGTCGATCCAAAACCGCGGATGAATCGCGTGAACATCGCCCGATATCTCTTCCTGTTCATATTTGCGGCTCTTTGCACTTGCGAGCCGGCTCAGGCCGACAAGCGCGTCGCGCTCGTGATCGGCAATTCCGCTTACAAGAACGCGCCGCGGCTCGCGAACCCGGTGAACGACGCCGGACTCGTCGGCGGCATGCTCAGGAATGCGGGTTTCGATACGGTCGAGATCAAGCTGGACCTCAATGCCAGCGAAATGCGGCGATCGCTACGCGAGTTCGCGGCCAGGACGCGCGATGCCGACATGGCGGTGATCTATTATGCGGGCCACGGCATCGAGCTGGACGGCAGCAACTATCTCGTTCCGACCGATGCCATGCTGGAAACTGACGGCGACGTCCTCGACGAGACGATCGCACTCGATCGCGCGCTGTACGCGGTCGAGCCGGCCAAACAACTCCGTCTCGTCATCCTCGATGCCTGCCGCGACAATCCTTTCGCCAAGACGATGAAGCGCACTTTGGCCTCGCGCGCGATTGGTGGCGGGCTTGCCAAGGTCGAGCCGACCAGTCCGAACACGATGATCGCGTTTGCGGCCAAGGCAGGGTCGACCGCGTCTGATGGCGACTCCCGCAACAGCCCGTTCGCGGTCGCGCTGACCGATCATCTGCCGAAGCCCGGGCTCGACCTGCGCAAGGCGTTCGGGTTTGTCCGAGACGATGTCTTGAGGAAGACCGGCAACAAGCAGGAGCCGTATGTCTATGGCTCCCTGGGCGGCAGCGATGTGCCGCTGGTGCCGGCAAGGCCGGCCGCCGCAGCCGGTCCGCAGGCAAATCCGCAGGACAGTGTGCGCAAGGACTACGAGCTCGCCCTTCAGGCCGGCCTGCGTGAAGCCTGGGAAGCATTCCTCCAGACCTATCCGGACGGCTTTTACGCCAACCTCGCCCGCGTGCAGTTGAAGAAGATTGCCGCCGAGGAGGATCGCACGGCCGCGACCGAGAAGGCGCGTCTGGCCGAACAGGAGAAGGCGAGGCTCGCGACCGAACGCTCCCAGAAGGCCGAGCTGGAGAAAGCCGCCGCTGCTGCCAAAGCCGCGGAGGAGGCGAGGATCGCGGCCGAGAAGGCCAAGCAGATCGAGCAGGCCAAGGCGGAAGCGGCCGAACGAGATCGCAAGGCAGCGGAAGCTGCCGCGGCCAAGTCGCTGGCTGAGAAGCGGGCGCTCGACAAGGCGGCGGCCGAGGCCGCCGCGAAGCAGGCCGCGGACAAGCAGGCGGCTGATGCCGAAAGCAAGAAGGTCGCCGCGCTGTCGCCGCCGCCAAGCTCCCCGCCGCCCGGCGATCTCGCGAAATCGGTTCAGAGTGAACTGCGCCGCGTCGGCTGTCTTTCGGCCGCCCCGGACGGCGACTGGAACGCCGCAACGCAGCGCTCGCTGACGCTGTTCAACAAATATGCCGGCACTCAATTCGACGCGAAGTTCGCGAGCGTCGACGCGCTCGATGCGCTGAAGGCGAAGCCGGGACGCGTCTGCCCGCTGGTATGCAATTTCGGCTTCAAGGCCGATGGCGATCAATGCGCGAAGATCACCTGCCGCGCCGGCTATCACGTCGGTGACGAGAACGAGTGCGAGAAGGTGCCGGAGAAGAAGCCCGTCGCGACGCGCGAGGATTCCCGGAAGCAGGATGCCGAGCGCAAGCAGACCGAGGCTGCGCCATCAAAACCGCAGGCGTCGGGACAGATCATCTGCAACTCTGCCGGTTGTCGGCCGGTGCGGCCCGGATGCAAACTTGCGAGCGGGGTTACTTTTGGAAGGGGCAACGGCTCCCCAAATGGCGGCGGCGGCAACTACGAGACGTGCAATTGATTCCTGCCAAGTTAATCGGAGGGTAGCAAAGACGGGAAGCGCCGTGCCCACCATTTCCGGAGCGGGTCGCGGGTGGTGGGCACGCTTTCGCCTTCGCTCTTCGAGCTACGGCGGACAAGTCGCTTTGCCTACCCTACGGATCGCGAATGCGGCGCTAACCCGCCGGCATCCTTGTTTCGATCAGGCGCACCCAGAACGAGGCGCCGTGGCCGAGGATGTTGTCGTTGAAGACATAGGACGGGTGGTGGCATTCGTTGCCGTCGCCCATGCCGACCAGGACCATCGCGCCGGGACGCGCCTCCAGCATGAAGGAGAAATCCTCGGCGCCCATCATGGGAATGAACTTGTCGTTGACGCGCTCGGCACCGACGATGTCGCGGGCGACGTCGGCGGCAAGGCCGGCCTCGCGCGCATGGTTCATCGTCACCGGATACATGCGCGTGTACTTCGTCTCGGCCGAGCCGCCATAGGCGCGGGCGACGCTGTCGGCGACTTCGCCGATGCGGCGCTCGACCAGATCGCGCACCTCAGGGTCGAGCGTGCGCACGGTGCCGCCGAGCTCGGCGATCTCCGGAATAATGTTGAAGGCCGTGCCGGAGTGAAATTGCGTGATCGAGATGACGGCGGATTTCAGCGGATCGACATTGCGCGCGACGATCGATTGCAGCGCGTTGACGATCTGCGCGCCGATCAGCACGCTGTCGATCGACTTGTGCGGACCCGCGCCGGCGTGGCCGCCCTTGCCGTGGACCGTGATCTGGATGTTGTCGGAGGAGGCGAGCATCGCGCCGGGCGTGGTGGCGAAATGGCCTTCGGGCAGGCCCGGCATGTTGTGCATGCCATAGACCTCCTGGATGTTCCAGCGCGTCATCAGCCCGTCCTCGACCATCGCCTTGCCACCGCCGCCGCCTTCTTCCGCGGGCTGGAAGATCACCACGGCCGTGCCGTCGAAGTTGCGCGTCTCGGCGAGATATTTGGCGGCGCCGAGCAGCATGGCGGTGTGGCCGTCATGACCGCAGGCGTGCATCTTGCCGGGGACCTTGGAGGCATAGGCGACGCCCGACGTCTCCATGATCGGCAGCGCGTCCATGTCGGCGCGCAGGCCAATGGTCTTGCCGGAGGCGGATTTGCGGCCGCGGATCACACCGACGACGCCGCTGCGCCCGATGCCCGTCACCACCTCGTCGCAACCGAACTCGCGCAAGCGATCGGCGACGATGCCGGCAGTGCGGTGGACGTCGTATTGCAGTTCCGGGTTCTCGTGGAAGTCATGGCGCCAGGCGGCCATTTCGTCGGAGAGGGCGGCAACGCGGTTGACGATGGGCATGAGGAAGGTCCGCCTTGATTTGTAGCCCGGATGAGCGAAGCGAAATCCGGGATCTTTGTGGGAGAAGTCCCGGGTGTCGCTGCGCTCACCCGGGCCACCAATGACGCTCAGCTCTCGCCGAACACGCGCTTGAAGATCGTGTCGACGTGCTTGAAGTGATAGCCGAGGTCGAACTGCTCCTCGATCTCGGCGTCGGTGAGATACTTCTTCACGTCAGCGTCCTTCTTCAGGAGCTGGAGGAAGTCGCCTTCGCCGCGCCAGACCGGCATGGCGTTGCGCTGCACGAGCTTGTAGGCGTCCTCGCGGCTTGCGCCCTTCTGCGTCAGCGCCAGCAGAACGCGCTGCGAATGCACGAGGCCGCCGAGGCGGTCGAGGTTCTTCTGCATGTTGGCGGGGTACACCAGCAGCTTGTCGATCAGGCCGGCGAGGCGCACCAGCGCGAAGTCGAGCGTCACGGTCGCGTCGGGGCCCATCATGCGCTCGGCAGAGGAGTGAGAGATGTCGCGCTCGTGCCAGAGCACGACGTTCTCCAGCGCCGGCGTCACATAGGCGCGCACCATGCGCGACAGCCCGGTGAGGTTTTCCGAGAGCACCGGATTGCGCTTGTGCGGCATCGCGGACGAACCCTTCTGCCCTTCGGAGAAGAACTCCTCGGCTTCGAGCACTTCGGTGCGTTGCATGTGGCGGATCTCCACCGCGAAACGCTCGACCGAGGACGCGATCACGCCGAGCGTCGAGAAATACATCGCGTGGCGGTCGCGGGGGATCACCTGCGTCGAGATCGGCTCGGGTACGAGGCCCATGGCCTTGGCAACATGCTGTTCGACCCGCGGGTCGATCTGGGCAAAAGTGCCGACCGCGCCGGAGATGGCGCAGGTCGCGACTTCCTTCCGCGCCGCGATCAGGCGCTCCCTGGCGCGCGAGAATTCCGCATAGGCATAGGCGAGCTTGAGGCCGAAGGTCACGGGTTCGGCGTGGATGCCGTGGCTGCGGCCGATGGTTGGCGTCATCTTGTGCTCGAGGGCGCGCTTCTTCAGCGCCGCCAGCACCTTGTCGAGGTCGGCGAGCAGCAGGTCGGCGGCGCGGGTGAGCTGGACGTTGAGGCAGGTGTCGAGCACGTCGGAAGAGGTCATGCCCTGATGCACGAAGCGCGCTTCGGGGCCGACGATCTCGGCGAGGTGGGTGAGGAAGGCGATGACGTCGTGCTTGGTCTCGCGCTCGATCTCGTCGATGCGGGCGACGTCGAAAGTGGCGTCCTTGGCCTTGGCCCAGACCGTCTTGGCGGCCTCCTTGGGAATCGTGCCGAGCTCGGCAAGGGCGTCCGCCGCATGCGCCTCGATCTCGAACCAGATCTTGAACCGGGTCTGCGGCTCCCAGATCGAGGCCATTTCCGGGCGGGTATAGCGGGGGATCATTGGACTGCTCCAGGAAGGTGGGCGGGCGACCCAAAGGGCGACACCGGCCAGAATGTTTTTTACGCCGTGATCTAGCAGAGCGGGGAGGGCGAAACAAACGGCGCCGGCAAGGTAGCGGGGGATGATTGGGCTGGGCGAGGTTCATCGCCCCGGACGTGGCGGGCGACGGGCCAGCCCGGCGCCCCGGAGCTGCAGAAATTAACTGTCAATCACGAACCATTGACTGACAGATATTGAAATCTGTCAGCGAGACGTGTATATCCGTTCTCGGACGCTCCAATTGGGCGTCTGGCGGCATCCCGGGAGCCCGACGTCCCAAGCAAATGGGGGATTGAGGGCCGCAATTGAACAACGGGGACCGCCAATTGATTGGAGACTTACGACAATGACGACCGAAATCATCAATTTGACCGGGACGATTGGGCACTGGCTCAATTTACTGGTGGCGCGCCAAATCGCGGCGCAGGCTGCAAAACTGCCTCATTAGGGCGAGAGCTTTCCGAAACGACCGGCACGGGCGCTTCGGAAGCAGCTCCGTCGCCGGGTAACTGAGCCCTCAACGGGAACATGGTGCTGGCATGAACGAAGCCGTTATCTTGACGCCGGAGCGGATCCTCGAAGTCACCGAGGACGTGCTGCGGCGTTACGGACTCGCCAAGGCCACCGTGGTCGACGTCGCCCGCGCGCTTGATGTGAGCCACGGCAGCGTCTACCGCCATTTCCCGAGCAAGGCCTCGCTGCGCGAGGCTGTCGCCAAACGCTGGCTGGACCGCATCGACGCGCCCTTACGCCAACTCGCCGAAGAGCAGGGCCCGGCGCCGGCGCGGCTCGACCGCTGGCTGCGCACCCTGTTCGCCGCCAAGCGTTCGCGCGTGCTCGACGACCCCGAGATGTTCGAGACCTATCTGACTCTGGCGCGCGAGGCCTGTGCAGCCGTCAAGTGTCACAAGGACACCATGATCGACCAGATCGCGGCGATCCTGACCGACGGCGTGAAGCAGGGCGTGTTCGAGGTGGGCGACGTCAAGGCCACCGCACGCGCCATCTTCGATGCGACCGTCCGCTTCCACCATCCGGCCCACGCCGACGAGTGGAAGGACGCCGATCTTTCGGCGCGTGTCGATGCGACGCTGGCGCTGGTATTGCGCGGGCTGAAGGCGGCGTGAGGTTGCGGAGCCAACGCGTATCGCAGCTTGGCGCTTGATCCGCTCCTGCTCATGCCTTTGGCAGGATGACGGGCTTGGCCTCGACGATTCTCTCGTGACCACCATCCCAAATCCTGCTTGGCTGTGAGCCGTCAGATGACGAAGTCCGTTGGATGCAGGGCCGCCGTGTGCACGCCGTCCAACGTGATCGTATCGTTGGCGGTGAGGTGGATCACGGCATCGCCGGCGCTATTGTCGCCGATGAGGCTGGAGACGGCTGCCCAGTCTGCGAAGCCGTAGTCATGCAGGTTGATCAGGTCATGTTCGGTGGTGGTGCTGCCGACAGCCTGGTTGCCTTGATTGAAGTCGTTGATGATGTCCTGGCCGGAGCCCGTGTTGAAGACGAACGTGTCGTTGTTGGGCCCGCCCCACAGGAGATCATTGCCGGCGCCACCGTTGAGGGTATCCGTGCCTCCGGTGATCGAGCCGGGTGAGGAAGGAGCGTAGCTCATCGCATCGCCCGCCAGGCGATCGGGGCTCGATCCGCCGGTGAGGATGTCGTTCCCGCCGTGAGCATTGCCCGACATCGTGGGAGCGTCACCGTACAATGTCGTGCTGAAAGCAGCTCGCTCGCCATCGACGACGGCGGTGAGGATATCGTTCCCGCCCTGGGCATTGTCGGACATGGACGTTCCCGAATCCCCCGACAGGCTTCCTCCCCCGAGCTGGGCGTCGCTGCTCGCCGCAAAGGTCAGGATGTCGTTTCCGCCAACCGCATTGTCGGTCATGGCGCCAATGGCATCGCCGCTGAGTGCGTCGCCGCCGCCATTTATCCCATAATCCGTCGCGCTCAGCGTATCATTTCCGCCGTGCGCATTGCCGCTCATGGCACCACCAGCGTCCCCGCTGAGCGACCCGAACGATCTCCAACCGGTCGACGCCGTCAGTGTGTCATTTCCGCCTCCCGCGTTGCCCGACATGTCGCCTTGGACATCGCCATAGAGATAAACATTGGTGTAGAGCGAGTTGTGGGCATCGACATTGAGGGTGTCGTTACCGCCCTGGCTGTTGTCCGCCATGGATTGGGCATCGCCAACGGCAACGGCACTATCCCAGCCGCCATCCACGCTCACCAGGAGACTGTCGTTTCCTCCGTGAGAATTGCCATGCATGGCCACCAGGTCTTCCCCAACGAGCGTCACGTTCGAGTTGAGACTCGATATGGCTGCCGTCAGCGCATCGTTTCCGCCCCAGTCATCGGTTGCCAACCCGGGATCTCCGAGCACGGTCATGGACTGCCCGAAGTCCGGCAGTGTGACTGCGATTGTGTCGTTTGGCAGTTGGTGCATGTCGCTTCACTCCGATTTCATTTCAGTCGCGGGGCCTGAAAGCAGCGGAGGTCTTTGCGAGACGCGCTGTGGCCGCGCTTGACGTTGAATCTGCTCGGAGTTGATGGCGGAGATTTGCTTTGGGTTGGATTTCATTGCGACCGGAGGAACCTCGGCGCGGGGGTACGGAACTCGACCGACGTTAGAAATTCGTCAGCCCGCAAGCCGCTGCGAGCCGCACGAGCTGCGCATCCGTACGCGCGCCGGTCTTCGTCTTGATCAGATAGTGATAGTTCTGCACCGTCTTGACGCTCACGCTGGTATTGCGCGGGCTGAAGGCGTAGGCCAACTTCCTTCACGCGTTCCGAAGCCGTCACACCTGACGTGACCTGTCGCGGTTCTATCTCAGACCTTATGGGCAACGCCATTGCCGAGCGAGCGCGGATGATGAGTCTTTTTTCGCGCCCGTAGGGCGGCGTTGGCCGATGGCACGACCGACGGGCTTTCCGGATAGGCATTGACTTCGATTTCGACCACGTCCTTTGACCGCTTTCGAAGGCGGTAGAACGCAAGTTCCTGTTCGAGAATGGGGCAGTGGAATTGGATCGTCGCTGTGTCTGGCAGACGGCAGAGTTCATCGATGAGCTCGCCGACAGTGATGATCGGGGGATGATGGATGGCTTCGCGGATAGCCTTACTCATGGCGCAACTCCCTCACTCCGCTACTAACCACGGCGCGACGGCGTCAGTTCCAATTCTATCCGGCCACACGTGATCTAAAGGTGCGAGCCGCGCGCCAGCGCCCTAAAGCGCGGGTGCCAACCGCGAGCTGCGCAACCGCAATATGCCGAACGGGTCGTCGCGCCCCGCGAGTTTGCGATAGGTCGCAAGGTCGTCAAGCGTCGGACCTTCCCCGCGTCTGACACTCACGCCCGCAACCGTTGCAACCGGAATCGACGTGCCGAGGCCTGCGTAGAGATAGTTGTCGCCGAACGCCGTCTTGAGCGCGGCAAAAGTCGGCTCACCGGTGCAATGTCCCGGGGCTACGCTGTCGACCTTGAATCTGTCCTTCAGGGCGGTAACGACTTTCGCGATAGCTTCGTCAGGTGCGACGACCAGATGAAATCCTCCCGCGATGAGATGAATCCTGGGATTGATACCCGTCGCCGCTTCGACGATGCGCTCGATCCCGGGGTGCGAGCAACCGACCAGAAGAACCAAGCCGTCGGTCGTGTTGACGGCCAAGGACAGCTCCTTGAGTTCTCTCGTCCCCGGTGCGTCGGAAATCAGCGAGATAAGTGTGATACCGGGAGCGATCTCGGTGGTCTGATCGATCAGTTCGAAGTTCGCGTGGGCCCATGCCGTGCCGAACTTCATCGTCGCGGGAGGTTTGCCGGCATAGTACCGCATCTCTGGCGGCAAGGCCTCGTCTTTGCGGTAGAAGCTGGACGGCAAGGACGAGCCGTAGATGCCAAATCCCTCCTTTGGCGCGTAGATCTTGACGGTTGGATTGATGCTCAGGAGGTAGGACAAGCCCGCCATGTGATCGGAGTGGCGGTGCGAAAGAACGACAAAGTCGAGGTCCGAGAGATCAACTCCCTTGGCCTTCACGTTCGCCGCGAATATTTCGGGATCGTTACCCGTATCGAACAGGATGCGTTTTCCCGCGATTTCGACAAGGGCGGAGAAACCCCAGTCCTTTGTCATCGCGTCATTGGTGCCGAAGGCGTCATAGAGAATGGTGATCTGGTCTTTCGCCTCAGCTGCCGCGCTTTCCGTAAGCCCGGTCGCGAAAACGCTGGAGGCGATCAGTGCTGCAAGAAGACTGTCCCTGATGTTCATGAAAGCGTCTCCTGTTGTCGTGCAAGACATACAACGGGAACGAGGGCGGCTTCGAGAGCCGTCCAAATTGGCTCCAGTCGAAAGATCGGAGCCGGACACACATCCACTGGCCGCTTGATGCTGGATGCCGTGCCTGTGGTGGAGCGTAGCACAATCTAAGAGAGACTTGGAGACCTTCGTTGGGGGTGGCCAGTCGGGGACCAGATATTCTGGTCGCAGCGAACGGCACGCCGTCACCCTCTAGATCTTCGTCAGTCCGCAATTCGCCGCCAATCGTACGAGCTGCGCATCCGTGCGCGCGCCGGTCTTGGTCTTGATCAGATAGTGATAGTTCTGCACCGTCTTGACGCTGAGATTGAGATGCGTTGCGATCTGTTCGGTCGTGGCGCCGCCGGCGAATTGGCGCAGAATCTCGATCTCGCGTTCTCCCAGTTGATCCAGCGCAGAGCCCGCCGACAGGCTGTCCTCGGCCAGGATGTGCGCGATGTCGTCGCTCATGGCGCGTTCGCCGCGCGCCACGCTGCGGATCGCGGACACGACCGCGGAAGGCTCGCTACTTTTGGTGACGAAGCCGCTGGCGCCGGCACTGAAGGCTGCCTTCACCAGCACGGCCTCGTTGTGCATGGTGAAAACGAGGATCCGCGCCCGCGGGCTGCGCGCGCGGATGTTGCGGATGGCTTCCAGCCCGCTCGCGCCGGGCATGGAGATATCCAGCAAGACCACATCGGGATCGCGCGCCTTGAAGGCGCTGTAGGCATCCGCGGCGTTGTCGGCTTCCGCCACGACATGCAGATCGCCCTGGCTCTCCAGCACGCGCCGATAGCCCTGCCGCACGATCGGATGGTCGTCGACCAACAGCACGGAGATGCCTGTTGCCATAATCTCGTTCATGCCGGCCTCATGCGGCGAGCGGGATGGTGGCGGCGACGCTGAGTCCGCCTCGGGCGGGCAGGATGGAGAATGAACCGCCGGCCGCTGCGACGCGCTCGCGGATGCCCGTGAGGCCGAAACCGGCCGACTGCTTGACGCGTGCTGCGTCGCCGCCGCCATCGTCGTCGACACGGATCAGCAATGCATCGTCGTCGCCCGCGCTCCGTTCCACGCTGAGCGAAATCTCGCGTGCCGCGCCGTGGCGCAGCGCGTTGGTCAGGCATTCCTGCGCGACGCGATAGGCGGTGGTGGCGGCCGGGCCGCTGATGTCGGTGAGGTCGCCCCTGAGATCGAGCTGAATCGTCGGCCGCGCCGAGCTCTGCGAGCGCCAGCTATCCACCAAATTCACGAGGCTCGCCTCCAGTCCAAGCTCGGCGGGCAGGGGATTGCGCAGGCGCTTCAGCGCGTCGCGCAGCGAGGCCATCAGATGATGCGTGGCCTGCGAGATCATCCGCGCGTCCTGCACGATGTCGTTGCGCTTGTCTGCCTTCGTGCTCGCCGTCTCGATTGTGTTCGCGAAGGCGAGGATGGCCGAGAGATTTTGTCCGAACTCGTCGTGCAGCTCGCGGGCGAGCGCGCGGCGTTCATCGTCGCGGATCTCGATCAGGCGCCGCGTCAGCGCCGCGCGCTGCTCGGTCGCTTCCTCCAACCGGCCGCCGAGCTCGTCGACGGCGCTGCCGATCATCGCCAGCTCCATCGAGCGGAAGCGCGGCAGTTTCGTGCGATACTGGCCGCGGGCCATGCGCTGCAAGGCGGTCACGATCGTGCGCGCCGGCGCCAGCGCATGCGCAATCGCGAGCGAAGCCAGGAGCGCGATCGCCGCCGCCATCAAAAGCGCCACGTCGATCACGTTGAGGATGTACTCCCAGGCGAGCGAGATGGCGGCCGCTTCATCCGGCGTCGCGACCACCGTTCCGGCGGTCGCCGCGCGGGGACTGACCGGCCGTATCACTTCGGCATGGCCGCCAAGGAAGGTCGGCACAATCGACGCGAACCAGCGCGGCGGCGCCTTGCCGAGCCCCTCACTCTGGCCGCAGAGCGGCTTTTCGAATGCGATGGCAGGTTGGAATTCGACGCAGACGCCAGGGGAGATCAGCTTCATCGTCTCCAGCGTGCGCCACTCCGGAACCGGCAGAAGCTGCTCGCGTGTTCTGCTGCTACGCAACAAGAATTCGTGCCAATACAGGGCCTGAAGCGCCTGGGCGACCCGCTGCGCCGAGGCCGCGGTCGCCCGGTCGACGCTGCGATAGGCGTCGAACGTGGCCCAGATGGTCGCCGCACCAAGGCAGAGCACGACGATGAGAAACAGACGGGCGACAAGCTGAAGCACAAGACGCATGCGATCACCCCAAAGTTTGCTAAGGTCAGCCTAACAACGCCGCCGCGCCTTGCCAATTGCGGGGATCGGCAGGATGGCAGCTCGGGCAAATTTCCCAAGCCGGATTGGGCATGGCTCTTTGGACCGGGCGCGGCGGCTTTGATCTAATGGGCGGTATTCACGGCCAGGAGCGGTGCAGCATGAGTTCGATGACGATTGGGCCGATCGCGGGGCCTGCTGCCGACCCCTCCGAGCGCAGTGCGCTCCTGTTCTGGATGATCTTCACCGGGCTTTCGATCTTCGCCGTCGTGCTGCTGTGGCGGTTCGGCCTGATCCGCCTGATGCTGATTTCGGACCGGACCTACATTTCCAGCTTGATCGCGCTGCTCTATGTCGTCACTTGCGGTCACTGCTTCCTGCGTACGCGGGCCATTGCCCGTGAGGGCGCTGCAGCCCGGCGCTGCCGCGCGGTGCTCGCGGCGCTCGAGGGCGGCAGGGCGCTCGAGGCCGGCGGCGCAGCCGCGCTGCCACGCGGGCTGGTGCGGGACCACATCGAGAGTCTCGTGACCAAGGCGGCGGCGCAGGACTACCGCCCCGTCGACCAGACGCTATTGCTGCGCACGCTCGCCGACCGGCTGCGCGGCTCCAACGGCTTCGGCGCCTTCGTCTCGGATACGCTGATGAAGCTCGGCCTGCTCGGCACCATCGTCGGCTTCATCATCATGCTGGCGCCGATCGCGGGGCTGGATGCCGCCGACAAGGTCGCGATGCGATCCTCGATGGGGTTGATGAGCGACGGCATGGCGGTCGCGATGTACACGACGCTGGCGGGTCTCGTCGGCTCGATCCTGGTCCGCATCCAGTACTACATGCTGGACGCCGCGACCCAGAAGGTGTTCTCGGATGCGGTGGTGCTGACCGAGACCTATGTGACGCCGGTGCTGGAGCGCAAGGGTTCTGGAATCAAGGGCGCTGGAATCGCGACATGATGGATGATTTCGGTCTCTATCCGCGCGAGGAGCCGTTCGATCCCTTGGGCGTGATGCTGTTCAAGGCGCTCCAGGTGATCGCTTTCCTGTTCTTCCTCGCGCTGCTCGCGGTCTCGCCGGACGCCAAGGACGGCAAGATCGATTCCAAGGCCGAGTTCATGATCACGCTGGACTGGCCGGACAGCCACCCCGACGATCTCGATCTGTTCGTGCAGGATCCCGCCGGCAACATCGCCTGGTATCGCCACCGCGAGGCCGGCTTCCTCACGCTCGACCGCGACGACCGGGGCGGAGCCAACGACTTCATCATGGTCAACGGCAAGAAGATTGCTTCGCCGATCCGCGAGGAGATCGTCACGGTGCGCGGCATCGTCGCCGGCGAATACACCGTCAATGTCTCACATTTCGTGGCCACCACCGGCGAGCCCGTGACGGCCAATGTGAAGGTGCAAAAACTCAATCCGACGGCGCAGGTGATCTTCGATAACAAGTTCACGGTCGATCACACCGGCGACGAGAAGACAGCGGTGCGGTTCCGGCTCGATGCCGAAGGCAAGGTCGTCAATGTGGACCAGCGGCCGAAATCGCTGCTGGAGACGTTCCGCAGCGGCTGGCGCAACGGCGCCGATCTCGACCCGAACACCGGTGTGAGCAGGAACGCTGTGAGGGTGCGCCGTGACTAGCTTGCAGACGGTCATCCTCACGCTATCGGTAGCCTACGCCGTGATCGGCGCGCTGCTGCTGGTCGTGCTCGTCTATGCGCGGCTGCACTGGTCGTTCAAGGCGGTCGCGGTGGTCGTGACCAGCGCCTTCTATGTCGTCAGCTTCACGGAAATGCGCGGGCTGCTCGGCTGGGCCAGCGCCGACCGGCTGCCGGTCTCCTTCAAGCTGCTGAAGGCCCGCATCGTCGAGCCGCATTCGCTCGAGGGCGATCCCGGCTCGATCTATCTCTGGGTCGAGCAGCTCGACGAGGACAATCGGCCGAGCGGCATCCCGCGCGCCTTTCGTGTGCCCTACAATGACAGGCTGGCCGACAAGACCCACGCGGCGGAGAACGAGATCGCGCTGGGACATCCGCAAGGCGGCCGGGCCGCCGATTTCGGCGGCGGCGATGGCAGCCTGATCGACATGGTCAGGGAGTATGTGACGCCCAAGACCATCATGGAGACGAGCGGAGGCGATTCCTCGACCGGCGAATTCCTGGCCCCACCGGCCGGCGCGCAGGGCGCTGTGTTCACCCCGATTCCGCCGCCCCGGATGCCGCCGAAGGACGAGCAATAGGCTCTTCACCATCGCAACAGGGCACCGCTGGCAAACCGCGCGCCGCTGGCGCATGTTCTTGACCTCCCTCAATTTGGCCTTATCGGCTCCCAATAAGGTTCGAGGGTTGGAGGGTGCGTGCTTCTCGCTGTCTTCTCGGACATCCACGGCAACCGGCAGGCGTTCGAGGCGTGCCTGAAGGTCGCGCGGGCGCGCGGCGCCGAGCGGTTCATCCTGCTTGGCGACTTTGTCGGCTATGGCGCCGATCCGGAATGGGTGGTGGATACCGCGATGGAGCTGGTCGCCCAGGGCGCCGTCGCCGTGCGCGGCAATCATGACCAGGCGGTGAATTCCTCGGCCGAGACCATGAATGCCGGGGCGCAGGTCGCAATCGAATGGACCCGCGGCCGGCTCGACACCGCGCAGCGGCGGTTCCTGGCGGAATTGCCGATGCTGGTGGAGGACGGCGATCGCCTGTTCGTGCATTCGGAAGCCTCCAGCCCCCGAAGCTGGCGCTATGTCCGATCGACCGCCGACGCCGCCAAAAGCCTGATCGCGACGCCAGCTCATGTCACGTTCTGCGGCCACATCCACCGCCCGGCGATCTATTCGATGTCGGTGACGGCGAAGATGTCGGGACTCGTGCCCAAGACCGACGTCTCCGTACCGCTGCTGCGCGGGCGGCAATGGCTTGCTGTGCTCGGCTCGGTCGGCCAGCCGCGCGATAGCGATCCATCCGCGGCTTTCGCGCTGTTCGACACGGTCTCGTGCCAGATCACCTATTGCCGCGCGCCCTACGACGTCGAGACGGCCGCGAACCGGATCCGTGAGAACGGCCTGCCGCATTGGCTCGCCGACCGGCTGTCGCAGGGGCGCTAGAGGCCGATGCCGAAACCCCTCGTCAAATCAGGCGCAGCGATCGACGGCTACACGATCGGCGAGTGCGTCCATGCCGGCGGAATGGCGACGCTGTGGACCGTCACCCGTCCCGGCCTCGACGTGCCGCTGCTGATGAAAATTCCGCGGGTGTCGGAGGGCGAGGACCCTGCCGCGATCGTCTCCTTCGAGATGGAGATGATGATCCTGCCGCGGCTGGCCGGGCCGCACGTGCCCTCATGTTTCGGCACCGGCGATTTCGCCCACCAGGCCTATGTCGTGATCGAGCGCATCTCCGGGACCACGCTTTACAAGCGGTTGCCCGACCTGCCGCTGCCGTATGACGAGGCGCGGCAGCTCGTCGCCAGGATCGCGACGGGGCTCGCGGATTTGCACCGGCAGAACGTGATCCATCACGACATCAAGCCGAGCAGCATCATGTTCCGCGAGAGCGGCGAGGCGGTGCTGATCGACTATGGCCTGTCGCATCACAACCATCTGCCGGACCTGTTGCAGGAGGAATTCCGCCTTCCTTACGGCACCGCGCCCTATATGGCGCCGGAACGGCTGTCGGGGGTGCGCGACGATCCGCGCAGCGATCTGTTCTCGCTTGGCGTGCTGCTCTATTTCTTCACGACCGGCGAGCGGCCGTTCGGCGAGGGCGAGACGCTGCGTGCGATGCGGCGCCGGCTGTGGCGCGATCCGCACCCGCCGCGCGGCTTGCGCGCCGACTATCCGCCCTGGCTCCAGGAGGTGGCGCTGCGATGCCTCGAGATCGAGCCGGTGCGGCGCTATCCGACGGCGTCGCAACTCGCCTTCGATCTGACCCATCCGGACCAAATCAGGCTCACGATGCGCTCGGAGCGAATGAAGCGCGATCCGCTCAGCGTCGCATGGCGCCGCCGGTTCAACCAGGGTGTCATGGCGCCCCGCGCGAAATCGGATGTCGCAGCCCAAATCGCATCGAGCCCGATCGTTGCGGTCGCGCTCGATACGGCGGAAGGCGAGCCGGAGTTGAACGAGGCTCTGCGCATGACGACGGAACGCATTCTCGCCACGCTGCCGTCGGCGCGGCTCGCATGTCTCAACGTGCTGAAGCTCAACCGCATCGCGATTGACAGGACGCTGGATGAGCAGGGCTCCAACAAGCATATCGACCGGTTGGTGGCGCTCAGGCACTGGGCCACTCCGCTCAAGCTCGATGAGAGCCGGCTGTCGGCTCACGTGCTGGAAGCCGTCGATCCCGCGGCGGCCATCCTGGAGTTTTGCGAGGTCAACCACGTCGACCACGTCATCATCGGCGCGCGGCAGGGCTCGTTCAGGCGCACGCTGCTCGGCAGCGTCTCGGCCAAGGTGGCCTCGGAAGCGGCCTGCACCGTCACCGTGGTCCGGCCGCCGCGAATGGCTGCGGATGCGGGCGAGGAGGTCGGATAGGGCCGCGCTCTGGATCGTGGAGGTTCAGGCCGCGTGAGCGGTGTGGACGGAGCGCTTGCGGCGGATCGGCCAGGAGAATTGCGGCCCCGGCTCGCCGTGATCCGCGCTGCCGCCGAAGAACTGGATGATCTCGCGGCAGGGCTCGCAGTTGAACAGATTACGCGACGCGGATGCCTTGGTCATTTCCTTCAGGCAGTTCGGGCAATGCGGCTTCATGAGCTTGGTCCAGAAAAGAATTCATTGCCGGCGCGGTGACCGGAGCGGGTGATCCAGGCCCGTCTCGGGCCCGGTGTCGTCGCGCATCTCGCCTTCGGTGCGTTCGAGCCGACCGAAGAAGAAATCGAGGTCGGGATGTGGGCGCCGCGGGATGCGGCACCGGCGCTTCGGCTGACGCTTCACGAGCGCGATCTGCATGGGGTCAGGCCCGATACCAGTCGCGACGAGCGATGCGGGTCGAGCGAGCCGAGACCTTCACCGGTCCGGCCGATGGACCAAACACAACAAACGCACAAAAACCAAGCCACAACGCCACGCCAGTCCAAACCAGGGTCGTCGTCATGATGTGCTCCCGCGAAAACAGGCAAGAATCACTAGCGGTGATTTGCGCGAATCAGGGAAGCCCGGAGGAGTACGGATCAAGGTTGCAAATTTAGGCATTGCGCGCCGCAGCACCCGTAGAAGCCGCACGTCTGCGGAGCCGAGCGGGCCCTCAGATCGCCTCGTCGCGTGCAGCCGCGGCGGCGTTGCGGATCGCGGCGATGTTGGTCTTGTAGGCGTCCTGCGTGCCGCCCCTAAACACGGACGTGCCGGCGACGAAGGCGTTGGCCCCGGCCGCGGCCAGGGGACCTGCGACGTCGGCGCCGACGCCGCCATCGACCTCGATGTCGATCGGGCGGCCCGCTGTCATTGCGCGGATGTCGCGGATCTTGCCGATCGCGGAGGGGATGAAGGCCTGGCCGCCGAAGCCGGGATTGACCGACATCACCAGCACGAGGTCGACCAGGTCCAGGACGTATTCGAGTGCGCTGATCGGCGTGCCCGGATTGAGCGAAACGCCGGCCTTCTTGCCGAGTGCGCGGATCGCCTGAAGCGAGCGGTGCAGATGAGGACCGGCCTCGGCATGCACGGTGATGTGGTCGCAGCCGGCTTTCGCGAAGGCCTCGAGATAGGGGTCGCAGGGCGAGATCATCAGATGCGCGTCGAAGATCTTCTTGGTGTGCGGACGCATCGCCTTGATGACGTCGGGGCCATACGAGATGTTGGGAACGAAGTGCCCGTCCATGACGTCGAGATGGATCCAGTCGGCTCCGGCGGCGTCCACGGCGCGCACCTCCTCGCCGAGCCTGGAGAAATCCGAAGCCAGGATCGAGGGCGCGATTGCCAGGGGGCGGGGAGCGAAGGCTTGGGTCATGGCGGTTTCCCGTGGCGGCCGTGAAAGATGGACTCGCCTAACATGGGCCTCTCAGCCGGGCAATGCAGGGGCGGCGTGCTTCCTGTGGGCGGAAATTTCTGCCGCGCCCGGCATGAATTGCCGGTGTTCCCGGCCGTGCAAAGTGCGGTGAAAGCGGATTTCATTGAGCTTTTTGCGCTGGCACGGCGCTTGCTGACTTCACCTGAACAGAACATTGGCCGCGGCATGCCGCATCGGTTGGAGTTGTGCAATGTTGTTCGCTCTTGGGGCCGTATCGAGCGCGCTCGACGCGATCCAGTCGCTGACAAATTCGAAATCGTCCACGTCGACGCAGAAGACGGGGTCCTCGCAAAAGCCTGCGACCAATCCGTTCGCGATCGACAGCGGCAGCAACAGCACGACCGGCGCGACCTCATCGGTCAATGCGGGCAAAACCCCGCAGATCTCGCCGGAGACGATGAACGCGCTGTTCGCCGCGCAGAGCCAATCCTCGGACAGTACGAGCAGCACTGCCGGCTCGACCTCGTCGAGTTCGACGTCCTCGTCCTCGTCCTCGACGCGCCGCGACGCCGCCCTGAAGGATCTGTTCTCGCAGATCGATGGCGATGGCGACGGCAAGATCACCAAATTGGAATTCGAGAATGCGCTCGGTGCCGGCGGCACCAACCTCGCGCAGGCCGACGACGTTTTCTCGAAGCTGGATTCGAACACGGACGGCAGCGTCAGCCTCGATGAGATGTCGAAGGCGCTGAAGAGCGGCCATCGCGGCCACCATCACGCGCAAGGTGCGGGCGATGCGTCCGGCAGCGGCTCGGATTCCTCCTCGCAGGCCAAGGGCGGCTCGACCTCGACCTCGACGACCGGCGCCGACGGATCGACCACCACCACCGTCACCTACGCCGACGGCTTCAAGATGTCGACGACGGTCCCGGGCGCCTCCAGCTCTCGTAATTCGGCGTACGATCTGTTCGCGCAGTTGATGCAGCGGCAGGGCGGGCAGGGACAAGGCGCCTCAGCGACTGCAGGTTCATCGATGTCGATGAGCGTGTAACCCTGCTCACGGCTAGCCCGCATATTCGTGAGTGATGTCACGGTAGACATACCGATCGCGGATCTCTTGATTGAAGAAGGTACCCTTTGAGCGCGCGGCCTTGAATGCGGCGGCGACCTCGGGCGGGACGTCCTCGTAGACATAGAGGCGTCCGCTGACGAAAGTCACTTTCAGTTCGCGCGTCGCGGGCGCATAGCGGACAAACCGGATCACGGAAGACGGCATGGCGGTGCGCCTCGTTCCCTCGGGGTAACGCCGTTTCCGCCATTTCGTTTCTAGCCGAACCGATCCTTCCACGCCGGCAGTGCGCCGGCAAACGGCAGGGCCGTCGCATTATAGACGCCGCGAGCGATCGCGCGTGCGACCACGTTGGCGGCGACGGTTCCGAGCTCGGTGAGGCCAACCAGCGGCTCGATCGGCTTCTCGCCCGTTGCGGCGGCGAACAGCACGTCGCCATCGGTTGGAGCATGCACCGGATAAATCGCACGGGCGAACCCGGTATGCGCGATCATCGCAAGCCGCTTGGCCTGGGCCTTGGTCAGCATGGCATCGGTAACGACGAGGCCGATCGTGGTGTTCTCACGCGCGCTCGCGGCGGGTCCGCCCTTGATGCGCATCGCCAGCATGTCCGGCGTGAACGCGGACGGCAGACCGCGCCCGCCGAACTCGCCGTTCTCCTCGAACGGCGCAGCCCAGAACCAAGGCCCTTCGCCAACGGTTGTGCTGCCGACCGCGTTGACGACCATGATCGCTGCGACCTTGATACCATTGGCCAGGACCGCGGAGGCCGACCCCAGTCCGCCCTTGAAGATTGCGGTGGTGGCTCCAAGGCCGGCGCCGACGCTGCCCAGTGCGAAATCGTCGCTGGCGGCCAACGCTGCGGCGTAGCCGAGATCGCGATAGGGCGCGAAGCGTCCCCAAGCCTTGTTGCCACCGTTGAGCAGGTCGAAAACGATCGCGCCCGGCACGATCGGAATCACCGCTTCGCGAATCCGAAGGCCGCGGCCTTGTTCGGCGAGCCAGGCCTGGATGCCGCCGCCGGCGTCGATTCCAAAGGCGGAGCCGCCGGACAGCGCAATCGCGTCAACGCGATCGACGGTGCTGGCGAGGTCGAGCAACGCGTCTTCGCGCGTGCCGGGTCCGCCGCCGCGAACATCGATGGCCGCAACCGCGGGGGCGTCGAAGATGATTGCGGTCGTGCCAGTGGCGATTTTCGCATCCTCGGCATGGCCGACGCGGACGCCGGCGATATCGGTGAGAAGGTTTTTCAAGGCGGCTCCGAAGGCTGAAAGGCGCTCGCTTCAGCGATATCGCAGGGATGCCGCAGGCTCAACCCGCGAGCGCGGTCCGCAGCATCTTGGCGAGTTCGGACTTGCGGTAGGGCTTCGCCAGCAGCAGCACGCCGGAATCGAGCCGCCCGTGATGGACGATAGCGTTCTCGGTGTAGCCCGAGGTGAACAGCGTCTTCAAATCGGGGCGGCGGCGAGCCGCCTCGTCGGCGAGCTGGCGGCCGTTCATGTTGCCGGGCATGATGACGTCCGTGAACAGCAGGTCGATGTTCTTGTCGGCGTCGATGATGACGAGGGCCTCGGCCGCGTTGGCGGCTTCGAGGGCAGTATAGCCGAGGCTCTTGATCTGAGTCACGACATATTGCCGTACCAGCGCGTCGTCCTCGACGATCAGGATCTTTTCGCGGCCGCCGGTGACGGGTGCGTTCTGGAGCGCCTCGAATTCGGTCTCCTGCACGCCGCTCGAGCGCGGCAGGTAGATCTTCACGCTCGTGCCGTGGCCTTCCTCGCTGTAGATCTTGATGTGTCCGCCGGACTGCTTGACGAAGCCGAACACCATGCTGAGCCCGAGGCCGGTGCCCTTGCCGACCTCCTTCGTGGTGAAGAAGGGATCGAACACCCGGTCCATCAACTCCGGCGGGATTCCGGAGCCGGTATCGCTGACGGCGATCATGACGTAATTGCCGGCCACCACGTCGGGATTCATGCTGGCATAGCCGTCGTCGAGGAAGATGTTGCGGGTCTCCAGCACCAGCGTGCCGCCGTCGGGCATGGCATCGCGCGCGTTCAGCGCGAGATTGAGGATCGCGGTGGAAAGCTGACCCGGGTCGATAAGTGCCGGCCACGCATCTTCGGTGAGCTGCGGCATGATGGTGATCTGCTCGCCAAGCGTGGGATGCAGGAGCTTTGCGGCCTCGAGCGTCAATGCGTTGACGTCGATTTCGCGCGGCTGGAGCGGCTGCTTGCGGGCGAAGGCGAGCAGATGCTTGGTCAGTTGCGCGCCGCGCTCGGCGGCGTCGTCGATCAGCTTGGTGATGGCGGCGAGCTCGGGACGGTCAGCGACCGCGTCCGCCAAAATTCCGATGGTGCCGGTGATGACGGTCAGCACATTGTTGAAGTCGTGCGCGACACCGCCGGTCAGTTGACCGATGGAATCCATCTTCTGGACGTGCCTGAACTGCGCCTCGGCTGCCTGCTTCTCGGTGAGGTCGCGGCCGATGAAGAAATGGCGCTTGACCGGCTCGGACCAGGTGCCCATCCAGTTCAGCGTGACCTCGTGACCGTCGTAATGGTAGTAGCGTGCCTCGAAGCTGCGCTTGACCGCGCCACGCCGCGCCGCGCGCATCTCGTCGCGCGTCTTCTGGAGGTCATCGGGATGAATGAACTCGGTGGCGCTGTGCCCGATCATGTCTTCCGGATTCAAGCCGAGAATGGTCTTCACGCTCGGGCTGACCTGGATGAAATTGCCAAAACCGTCGGTGACCAGGATCAGGTCCTGTGAGGTCTCGAAGATCCGCTCCCGCTCCTCGACCTCGCGGCGCAGTTTTTCTCGTGCCTGCTTCTCTTCCGTGATGTCGTGGGCGATCTTGGAGGCGCCGATGATCTCTCCGCTGGCTGTTTTGAGCGGAGAAACATTGAGGACGACATCGACGCGCCGGCCGTCCTTGCGGATGCGGACCGTCTCGTGCTGGGCGATCGTTTCGTTGCCGCCGACCCGGTTCAGGATACCCCTGACCTCGGCCTTGCGGTCCTCCGGCACGATGATGTCGATGGGCTGCCCGATGGCCTCCGCGGCGGCATAGCCGAACAGATGTTCGGCGGCCTTGTTCCAGCCCGTGATGACACCGTCGAGCGTCTTCGTGATGATGGCATCATTGGCGGATTCGACGACGGCGCCGTACAGGGCAAGGCGCTTGCCGTAGTAATCGCGATCCAATGCCGACTGCTGGCGCAGCCTGCCGACGAGGCCCAGCGTGTGCGCCTGGAGGCGGACATTTTCGATCAGGAGCACCGCAAGCACGAAGGTCGCCGCGCAAAGGCCGTAGACACGACCGGCGTAGAAGCCGAGATCGAAGCGCGCGACGTTGACGATCGCCGACAGCGCGATGTCGAACAGCCATGCGCACATCACCACCATGAGCCAGACATCGATGACCGAATGCGGACGGCGGAACCACAGCGAGACCAGCGCGGCGAAGCTCAAGGACCAGACAAAGGACACCACGCCGATCATGATCTGCGTGTAACGGCCATCGCGCAGCAGGACCGGAAGCAGGTCGTGCTGGGCAATGACGGCCCAGGTCAAGACGATCATGACCGCGACGACGCCGACCACGCTGGCGTAGATCGCCTTGCTTGCCGAGCCCGCGATCCTGGCGCCGCCCTCGGCCTCCTTCAGCCAGGCATAGGCCAGCACACAGAGTGGGAAGCCGCCGTGCCAGATCATGTAGAGCCAGACCGTGGTCTGCTGGTTGGCCCCCAGCAACCCGGTCGGCGAAAAGAGTCCGGGGAAGGTGAGGGCGTGGACCACGGCGGCGGCGGCGGTGAACAGATAGCCGGCCGCGAGCACGAGCAGCGCGCGGGTCCTGAGCACCGCAAACTGCGACAACAGCAGGACCGCCGTCACGATGTCCGCGACGACGAGAGCGGATTGATAGCTCGCGACGAAGGCTGGCACAGGCAGCAGCGGGATACCTGCGAAGGGCACGGCCATTGCGAACAGGATCGAGGAGACGCCCACGATCGTCAATGCTGCGGTGCGGTCTTTCGGGGTCGCCGGCAGCGTCGAAAGGAATGTGTTCCGATCGGTCGGCGCGGACACGTGCAGCTCTCGCAGATCGGTCTTGAGCATTTTTGCCAATCTCGTTTGGCTTAATCAGTTTCTGTCCATGGTAGCTAGTTCTGGGCACGCATCATGACAAAACCCACCGCGACTCAACCGAAGGTTACAGCTTACTTAATTTTAGGGGGAACGCGCACGGGGGATCGGTAAGATGCGCTTTACTGGACGGTGCTATAATGCTCTCCCGCTGCTACGGGTTCCAGGTTTGAATCAGGCATTTTGATTTCACGATCCGGGAGTTGTTCCTATGCCCCGCGTTCTCATCATCGACGACCAGAAGGACGTCCGGGCGATGGTCGCGATCGTGCTGCGCGTCAACCGTTACGACGTCGTTGAGGCCGATAGCGGCGCAGCCGGGGTAAAAGCCTTCACCGACGCCCGCTTCGATGCGGCAATCGTGGACATTTTCCTCGGCGATACCAGCGGCGTCGAGGTCATCGCGACCCTGCGCGAGCTTGCACCGACCCTCCCGGTCGTTGCCGTGTCGGGGATGACGGCGCTGGATTTCATGGAACAATCGCCTCACCTTGCCAACGTGGTCTGCCTGCAAAAGCCGTTTCGGCCGAACGATCTTCTTCAAGCGCTAAGGAAGGCCCAAGTCGCGGCGGACGGCGCGCTGCCCGCAGCCGTCTGTTCCTGACGCAGGAAGAAACGCCCCGGGGCAAGCCGGGGCGCGATGATGATTTGATGAGGCCTTCAGGCCCCGGCAACCGTGCTTAGGTGCCGTTGCCGCTGATCGCGGCGTAGCCGCCCTTGGCGTCCCATTTGTAGACGACGTAGTCGAGCTGCTTGATGTCGCCCTTGGCGTCATACTCGATCGGCCCGATCACGGTGTCCCACTTGCCGGCCTTGATGGCCGCCATGACCTTCTTGGCATCTGTGGTGCCGGCCTTCTTGGCCGCCTGCGACCAGACCTGCATCGCCGCGTAGGTGTAGAGCGTGTAGCCCTCGGGATCGATGTTCTTGGCCTTGAAGGCCTCGACGATCTTCTTCGCGGTCGGCTTGTTGCGCGGATCGGGGCCGAAGGTGAACAGCGTGCCTTCGCCGGCCGGGCCGGTGATGGAGGCGTATTCCTTGTCAGCGAGCGCGTCGCCGGCCATCAGCACGGTCTTGAGGCCCTGGTCGCGCATCTGGCGCAAGATCAGGCCGCTCTCCTGATGGTAGCCCCCGACATAGACGAGATCGATGTTGTCGCGCTTCAGTCGCGAGACGATCGCGTTGAAGTCCTTGTCGCCCTTATTGTAGGACTCGTACATCTTCTCGGTGACGCCCGCCTTGTTGAGCGCCTTCTTGGTCTCGTCCGCAAGACCCTTGCCGTAGGTGGTCTTGTCGTTGAGGATGGCGATGTTCTTGCCCTTGTAGTTCTTGGCGATGTACTGGGCGGCGACCAGGCCCTGCTGGTCGTCGCGGCCGCAGACGCGCGCCACGTTCCACAGTCCGCTATCGGTGAACTTCGGATTGGTGGAGGCGGGAGTAATCTGGAGCACGTTGCCGTCGGCATAGGCTTCCGACGCCGGGATCGACGACGACGAGCAATAATGCCCGGCCACGAAGGGGATCTTCGCGCCGGCGATCTTCTCGGCGATCGAGCGCGCCTGCTTCGGATCGCAGGCGTCGTCCTCGACGGACAGCGCGAGCTTCTTGCCATTGAGACCGCCGGCGGCGTTGATGTCGGCTACGGCCATCTCGGCGCCGTTCTTCATCTGGCGGCCGAAAGCGGACTCGCCGCCGGTCATCGGACCTGCGACTGCGACGGTGACATCCTGCGCGAATGCTGCGCTCGACAGCGCGATCGATGCGCCGAATGCCAGACCGATGAGCTTCAGTGATTTCATGAGATACCTCGAGGGTGGTCGCCTGTGGAAGTTACCGGGCATACCCGGTTCAAACCGGCGCCATTCTTGAATGAATTCGAGGAGAAGTCACCGGCAAAATACGGGCATGGGCAGAGATATCTCGCCACATTCGGCAGCACGGGTTCGCCTTGGGCGGCCTCAACCGTGCCGGCCGCCTTCCAGGTAGGCGGCGCGAATCTCGGGGCGCTGCAACAACTCGGCGCCGGTCCCGGCCAGCGTGATCAGGCCATTGACCATGACATAGCCGCGATGGGCGAGCTTGAGCGCATGGTTGGCGTTCTGCTCGACGATCAGCACGGTCAGGCCATCCTGCCGGTTCAGGGTGCGGATCGCATCGAAAATCTGGCGCGCGATCAGCGGCGCCAGACCGAGCGAGGGCTCGTCGAGCAGGAGCAGGCGAGGACGGCTCATCAAGGCGCGGCCGATGGCCAGCATCTGCTGCTCGCCGCCGGACAGGGTTCCGCCACGCTGGCCGTAGCGTTCCTTCAGCCGCGGAAACAGCGTGAACACGCGTTGTAGCGTCGTCTCGCGTTCCGCGTCGGTGCATTCGGTGGCGTCCGCCCCCATCTGGAGATTTTCCGCCACGCTCATGCGCGGGAAGATGCGGCGGCCTTCCGGCGATTGCGCGATGCGCAAATGCGCGATCTCGTGGGTGGGCACTTCGGTGATGTCACGGCCTTCGTACAGGATCTGGCCGGCGCGGGCGCGCGGCTTGCCGAAGATCGTCATCATTAGTGTCGATTTGCCGGCACCATTGGCGCCGATCAGCGCCACGATCTCGCCGGCATTGATATCGAGGTCGACGCCTTTCAGCGCCTCGATCTTGCCGTAGGAGGCGCGAAGGCCGTGGACCGCGAGCAGGGCAGTGGGCGATGTCACGACCCGCTCTCCATCACGGCCACCGCCTCTTCCTCATCGGTGCCGAGATAAGCGGCGATCACCTTTGGATCGTCGCGAACCTCGCGCGGGGAGCCTTCAGAGATCTTCACACCGTGGTCCATCACCACGATGTGGTCGGAGATCTCCATCACCACAGACATGTCGTGCTCGATCAGCAGGATCGAGGTGCCGAGCTCGTTGCGGATCGACAGCAGCAGTTCGCTCAGGGCGGCACTCTCGCGCGCATTGAGCCCGGCGGCGGGTTCGTCCAGGCACAAGAGCGCGGGTTCGGTGCACATCGCGCGTGCGATCTCGAGCCGTCGCTGGTCGCCATAGGCAAAATTACCGGCGGCATCGTCGGCGCGATCGAGCAAATTGACCCGCTTGAGCCAGTCGGTGGCGAGATCGATCGCGCGTTTCTCGGCGCCGCGGTAGACGGGCGCGCCAATGAGCCCGAGCAAGGTGAAGCCGGAGGCGCGCATCAGCGCGTTGTGCTGCGCCACCATCAGGTTTTCCAGCGCGGTCATGCCGGGAAACAGGCGGATATTCTGGAAGGTGCGGGCGACCTTGGCCTGCTTGGCGATGCGGAAATCGTTCAGCCGTTCCAGCGCGATCACCTTGCCGTCGTCATGGCTGAGGCGGATGGCGCCGCCGCTCGGCTTGTAGAACCCGGTGATGCAGTTGAAGACCGTCGTCTTACCGGCACCGTTGGGTCCGATCAGCGCGGTGATCTTGTTCCGCTCTGCAGCAAACGACAGGTCCTGGACTGCGACGATGCCGCCGAAGCGCATGGTGAGCCGGTCGACCTCGAGAATCTGGTCGCGGCTCATCCGTGCCCCTCCTTGACGAGGTCGGATGAGATCGCGTGGGCCTTGGTCAGGTACACGGTCGGTGCGCGATGGCCGATCAGGCCGCGCGGCCGCCAGATCATGATCAGCACCATGGCCATGCCGAACACCAGCATGCGGTAGCTCTCGAGGCTGCGGAACAGCTCGAAACCGCCGATCATGGCGAGTGCGGAGAGCGCCACGCCAAGCTGCGAGCCCATGCCGCCGAGCACGACGATGGCGAGCACCAGCGCCGATTCCTGGAAGGTGAAGGATTCGGGGCTGATGAAGCCCTGGCGGGTCGCGAAGAACGCGCCGGCAAAGCCGCCGAACATCGCACCGGTCGCGAATGCCGTGAGCTTGGTGGTCGTGGTGTTGATGCCGAGCGCACGGCAGGCGACCTCGTCCTCGCGCAGGGCTTCCCAGGCGCGGCCGATCGGCAGGCGGCGCAGCCGGATCGTCACCCAGTTGGTGAGCAGCGCGAGCGCCAGGATCAGGTAGAACAGGAAGACGATGCGGTGGGTCGGCGAATATTCGATGCCGAGCCTGGCGGCGAGCCCGTTGTCGCTGTTGTCGAGGGGGATACCGAAGAAGGAGGGGCGGGGAATGCTGGAGACGCCGTTGGGCCCGCCTGTCAGATCCTGCCAATTGATGATGACGAGGCGGATGATCTCGCCGAAGGCGAGCGTCACGATGGCGAGATAGTCGCCGCGCAGGCGCAGCACGGGGAAGCCGAGCAGCACGCCCCAGAATGCGGCGAGGACGCCCGCTAGCGGCAGGCAGATCCAGAATGACCAGCCGAAATTGGTCGCGAGCAGCGCGTAAGAATAGGCGCCGACCGCATAGAAGGCGACGTAGCCGAGATCGAGCAGGCCGGCCAGCCCGACCACGACGTTCAGCCCCCAGCCAAGCATCACATAGGTGAGCACGAGGATGGCGAGATCGAGGATGTAGCGCTGGTCATAGAAGATCACGGGCACCAGCAGCGTGAAGATCAGGAGCGCCGGTGCGAGATAGCGGCCGAGGAACGACATTCCGCTCTGCACCGCCGGCGGCACCAGCTTCTCGGCGCCCGTTGGACCGATCCATTGCTTGAGCAGCTCGAGCACGATCGAACCGCCGAATACCGCGGCAACGAGGGAGGCTACATCGCCGAAGCGCGTCCAATAGGTGAGCTGGCCGTCGGAACCAGCTTCGGTGCGGACGCCGACCATCAGCGAGAACAGCACCAGCGCGATCAGCGCGTTGACGCAGGCGGTCTTCAGGAGAGCGGGGATGCCCGATGCAGTTTTGGCCGTATTGATCGAGGGAGTTTTCACGCGCGCGACCGTCAGACTTTTTCGACTTCGGGGCGGCCGAGCAGGCCGGTCGGCATGAAGATCAGCACGACGATCAGGATCGAGAACGCGGCGACGTCCTTGTATTCGACCGAGAAATAGGCCGACCAGAACGTCTCGATCAGCCCGATCGCCAGCCCCCCGAGCATGGCGCCGGGCAGCGAGCCGATGCCGCCGAGTACGGCCGCGGTGAACGCCTTGATGCCGGCGACGAAGCCCATGAAGAAATCGACCAAGCCGTAATAGAGCAGGTACATCAGGCCGGCCACTGCGGCGAGCGCAGCGCCGATCACGAAAGTCATGGAGATGGTTCGGTCGACGTTGACGCCGAGCAGCGCCGCCATGGTCTGGTCCTGCTCGCAGGCGCGCATGTCGCGCCCGAGCCGGGTGCGCGACACCAGCCAGGTGAAGATCGCCAGCAGCACGATGGTGGTGATGACCACCACGATCTGGATGTTGGAGAGCTGGATGACGAAGCCATCGGCGCTCTCGTGCAGCGTATAGCCGCCGGTGATCACTGGCGGCACTGGCTTTACCCGCGCGCCTTGCGCCACCTGCGAATAGTTGGTCAGCACGAACGACATGCCGATCGCCGACAGCATCGGCGCGAGGCGGAAGGAGTGGCGCAGCGGACGGTAGGCGATGCGCTCGATGGTCCAGCCATACAGGGCGGTGACCGCCATCGAGACCAGAATCACGATCAAGAGGATCACCGGGACCGCAGTCAGGCCGGTCGAGACCAGGAGCAGGAAGGTGATCAGCGCGATGAAGCCGCCGATCATGAAGACATCGCCATGGGCGAAGTTGATCATGCCGACGATGCCGTAGACCATCGTGTAGCCGATCGCGATCAGCCCGTAGATCGAGCCGAGCACGAGGCCGTTGATGAGCTGCTGGGCGAAATAATCCATAGGCTGCCGTACCCAAATCTGACGCGGCTCAAAGGGAGCTCTTCGAGAGAGAGTGCTGGTTTCTTCTCGGGCCCCGGCAGCCCTTAAGCATTCTCGTTTTGTAACAGGAGGGAACTGGCGGCTGCAACCGGCCCCGCCTCTGCATCAAGGCTTTTACAGAGATCATTTGGCGCTCTGGTTCCCCCCGCAATGGGCGGAACCGGTTCCCCCGGTGCCCCAATTGCAAGCCTGTGGGTGCCAGTAAGGTAAACAAAGGGTTTAAATTGCCACCACAGTCTGATGCGAGTTAGCTCCCGGCAAAGCCTTCCATCGAAGGCGCGGACCAAACGAAGCGGGAAGCGGCATGTTCGGAAACTGGCGGATCGGTTCGGTCAACGGCGCACTTCTGGCGGCCTATTTCATCCCGGCCTGGACCCTCGTCGCCTTCAACATCATGGTGGCGCCGGTGCACGGCCTCTATGAGCGGCCGAGCGTCGCAGTGGCGCTTTTCCTCAGCGACCATCTCCAGATGGCGGGGATGGACACGGTGCGCGCCGCCTGGCTGCTGGCACTGGGGCGACTGACGGTGGTGGCGTTCTTTGCGATCTACCTTGCGCTGCTCTGCATTCCCCGCATCCGCAAGAACGGGGGTAGCGACGAAGCGCTCGGCATTGCGCTTGCGATCGGCAGCCTGATCTCGTTTGCGAGCATGATCATGGCTTCGAAGGTCGGCGAGATGGCCGCGCTGCGGCTGCACGCCACCGAGCTCCTGCTCTTGCTCGGTGCCGCCATCGTGGTGGTGATCGAACGGCCCGAGGCGGCGCCCAAGATCGTTCAGAAGACCGTAGAGGCCACTCCGCCGCTAGGTCTTGAGCAGGCCGAGCTCCTGCACAATCGCTGAGGCTTCCTTGACGGCGTGGTTCGCCGCCGGCACGCCGCAATAGATCGCCTGCTGCAGCAGGATTTCCTTGATGTCGTCGGGCGTGAAGCCGCCCTCGGCGAGGGCCGCGCGCACATGCAGGCGGAATTCGTCCCATTGGCCAAGCGCAACCATGGTGCCGATCACCAGCACCCGCCGCGTGCGCTCGTCGAAATGCGGCCGCGTCCAGGTCTCGCCCCAGGCGTAGCGGGTGATCATGTCCTGGAAATCGGTGTTGAATGCATTGCGACCCGCGATCGACTTGTCGACCCAGGCATTGCCCAGCACTTTTCGGCGCACGTTCATGCCGGCATCGCGGCGTTTCTGGTCGTCCATTCTCTATCCTCCTCTCCGTCATTGCGAGGTAGCGAAGCAATCCAGTCTGTNNTGCTTCGCTGCGCTCGCAATCACGGTTGTGACTAACGTTGCGTCAAAAAGCCCACCACCGCGTCGGTGAACGCGTGCGGCTGCTCGACATTGGAAATGTGGGCGGCGTCGATGATGGTCATGCTCGCGCCGGGAATGCTTGAGCGGATCAATTCACCCGCCGAAATCGGCGTCGCCATGTCGTGGCGGCCGGCGATCACCAGTGTCGGGCTCTTGATCTTCGGCAGCAGCGCGCGCTGGTCGAGCGTCGACAGCGCCTCGCAGCAGGCGAGATAGCCTTCGACCGGCGAGGCCAGCAGCATCGCCTTCATCCTGGCGGTGATGTCGGGCGCGCGCTCGCGGAAATCCTGGGTGAGCCAGCCGGC
>NZ_VSST01000083.1 GCF_019402665.1 Bradyrhizobium canariense | reverse complement strand
TCAAGGCTCCGGGCTTCGGCGATCGCCGCAAGGCCATGCTGCAGGACATCGCGATCCTGACCGGCGGCCAGGCGATCTCGGAAGATCTCGGCATCAAGCTCGAGAACGTCACGCTCAACATGCTCGGTCGCGCCAAGAAGGTGATGATCGACAAGGAGAACACCACGATCGTCAACGGCGCCGGCAAGAAGGCCGACATCGAAGCGCGCGTGGCTCAGATCAAGGCGCAGATCGAGGAAACCACCTCGGACTACGACCGTGAGAAGCTCCAGGAGCGTCTTGCCAAGCTCGCTGGCGGCGTCGCAGTGATCCGCGTCGGCGGCGCGACCGAGGTCGAGGTGAAGGAGCGCAAGGATCGCGTTGATGACGCGATGCATGCGACCCGCGCCGCGGTCGAGGAAGGCATCGTCCCGGGCGGCGGCGTCGCCCTGCTCCGTGCCTCCGAGCAGCTCAAGGGCCTGCGCACCAAGAACGACGACCAGAAGACCGGCGTCGAGATCGTGCGCAAGGCGCTCTCCGCGCCCGCTCGCCAGATCGCGATCAATGCCGGTGAAGACGGCTCCGTGATCGTCGGCAAGGTCCTCGAGAACAAGTCGTACGCCTACGGCTTCGACTCCCAGACCGGCGAATATGTCGACCTCGTCAAGAAGGGCATCATCGACCCGACCAAGGTGGTCCGTACCGCGATCCAGAACGCAGCCTCGGTTGCGGCTCTCTTGATCACCACGGAAGCCATGGTCGCCGAGCTGCCAAAGAAGGGCGGCGCCGGTCCGGCGATGCCCCCGGGCGGCGGCATGGGCGGCATGGATTTCTGATCCAGCCATTCCGGCAAACGACAAAATGCGAAACCCCGGCAGCGATGCCGGGGTTTTGTTTTTGGAGGATCGCTTCACGCGCCCCGCGATCATAGTCCGTAGCCTGGAAGGAGCGGAGCGCAATCCGGGGCACCGTATCCGGCGCGAGCAGTCTCCTGGATTACGCTGCGCTCCATCCAGGCTACGAACTCAATTCATGCAGGCGCCGCGCACTGCCCCGGGAATGGCGGAGCGGCCTCACCACACCTTCCCCAGTCGCTCCATGTGCGGCTCGCCCTCTTGGTCGAGCGACCAGAATATCCGCGTCACCTTGCCGACCAGATTGTCCATCGGCACGAATCCGATCGACGACATCACGCGGCTGTCGCTCGAGTTGTCGCGATTGTCGCCGAGCACGAAAAAATGGCCTGGCGGCACGGTGTAGACGTCGGTGTTGTCGTAGTAGCCGTTGTCGACGCAGTCCTGCGTGACGTAGGAGGCGCCGTTCGGCAGCGTCTCGCGCCAGCGCTTGGCCTTCGCAGCGGCGTCCACGCCGCAGCTGGAGCCGGCGAATACCTGCTTCAGAGCGACGCGCGTCACCGGGCGGTCGTTGAGGACGAGCTGGCCCTGCCGCATCTGGATGCGATCACCGGGCAGCCCGACCACGCGCTTGACATAGTCGACCGAGGTGTCCTTCGGCGTCCGGAACACGACGACGTCGCCATACTCGGGCTCAGCGGCCCGGAAACGCCCGGAGATCCATGACGGCGCGAAGGGAAACGAATAGCGGCCATAGCCATAGGCATATTTTGCGGCAAAGACGTAATCGCCGACCACCAGCGTCGGCGTCATCGAGCCGGACGGGATGTTGAACGGCTGAAACAGGAAGATGCGAAACAGGAACGGCGGCGACCACAGCACCGGAGTCAGGAGGATCAGGACGACGATCGCCTTCCATTCCCGCACTTTGGCCTGCGGGTGGATGGTTTCCTGAAGAGTGCTCATGCGCCTGCCCCGATCAAGCCCGTGCTCGTTGCGAGATTACGCAACCTTTGCGCGCGCGCAATCCCATAACTTGGTCGCGCCGCGCACGGATCGCGTTCACGCCGCAATCAGCCGCGCGCGAGATCGCTGAAGCAACGGCGGATCCATTCGATGGTGAGCCGCGTCGCCGGATCCCGCTTGAGGTGGTTCTGCACCAGCAGCCAGACGTCGCGGCGGCCAGGCAGCAGCGTGGCGCGCAGGCGGCGATCGCCGAGCAAGTCCGCGCAGACGTGCTCCGGTAACACGCCCGCGGCCTGATGCGCGCGGATCAGGTTACGGATGACCCGAACATTGTCGGTGACGCAGCGCGCGCGGGCTTTCTTCGCGCGCAGGAATTGCATCTCGGGAATGGCACCGAGCTCGTCGGGATAGGCGCACAGCATCGGCTCGCCCTCCGTCGTAACAGGCTCGAAATAATAGAGCTTGACGTCACCGAGCCTGGAGATCGCGAAGTCGCCCTTGTCGGGCTTGCGCAGCCGGATGGCGAGATCGGCTTCCCAGCGCGAGAACTTGACGTTCTCGCTCGAGGTGAGGAATTGCAATGTCAGGCCGGGATTGGTGCGCAGGAAGTCGCTCGCCCGCGGCGACAGAACCTCCTCGGCGACCGTGTTGGTGGAAGCGATACGCAGGCGTCCCACCGGACCTGCCAGACTCTCGCCGACGCGACCGATCTCGGCGGCATGTGCGGCCATCGCCTCGACATGCGCCAGCACCGCCTCGCAACTCCGCGTCGGCCGGCGCTGACCGTCCACCGCATCGAACAGCGGCACCCCGAGATCGCGCTGGATGCGTGCGAGTCTGCGTCCGACAGTGGTCTCGTCGATGCGCAGCCGCGCGCTGGCGCCGGCATAGGTGCCTTCGTCCCTCACCGCGGCGATGATGCGCAGATCGTCCCAGTTCATGGCGATGAACCTAGCAGGCACGACCGAATCCTGCAAATTTGCAGCCACATGCTGCAATAGTCCTGCACATTAGCAGGCCGCCACCGCGCTACTGTCGCGCCATCCGATATTCCCCAGGAAGGCCCGACCCGCATGACCGCCCCTAAAACCCTGCTTGAATTGTCCGGCGCCGATCTCACTCCGCCCGGGCTCGGCGATTCCTGCCTCGTGCTGATCGACATCCAGAACGAATATTGCGCCGGCCCGCTCGCCTTGCCGGATGCGGAGCCCGCGATCGCCGCCGCCGCGCGCCTGCTCGCCCGCGCGAGGGCGAGCGGCGCTGCGATCTTCCATATCGCGCACAAGGGACGTGCCGGCAGCCTGTTCGACCGCGAGGCCGCGCGCGGCGCGATCGTCAAGAACGTGGCGCCGCTCGCCAGCGAAGCCGTGATCGAAAAGGCGCTGCCGAACGCTTTTGCCGGCACCGACCTGCAGGTCCGGCTGGCCGCAACCGGACGCACGAACATCGTGCTGGCCGGTTTCATGACCCATATGTGCGTCAGCTCGACGGCCCGCGCCGCGCTCGACCTCGGCCTGCGCACGACGATCGCAGCCGATGCCTGTGCGACACGCGATCTTCCCGATGGCCGCGGCGGAGCGCTCTCCGCGAAGACCATTCACGAGGTCGCCCTGGCCGAATTGTCGGACCGGTTTGCGATCATCGCGCAAACCGAGGCGCTGACCTGAAGGAGCGTGGGCGATGCTGCAACTCTATTTCTCCCCGATGGCCTGCTCGCTTGCGAGCCGCATCGCGCTGATGGAAGCGAGCCTCGATGCCCGCTATCATCCGGTCCATCTCCAGACCAAGCAGGTCGTGGACGACGGCAGCGACTTCCTCGGCGTTTCCCCAAAGGGCGCGGTGCCGGTCCTGGTGCTGGAGAATGGCGAGCGGCTGACCGAATGCGCCGCGGTGCTGCAATACATCGCCGATCTGAAGCCGCAGGCGGGGCTTGCACCCGCGTTCGGAGATCCCGATCGCTATCGGCTCCAGGAATGGCTCAGCTTCATCGGGGCCGAGATCCACAAGGCGTTCCTGTTTCCGACCTTCTGGTACAAGGACGACGCCTCGCTTGCCAAGCCGCGTACAAGGATAGCGCAGAGCTTATCGATCCCTGCCACGCATCTGGCGGACCGCGAATTCCTCGTCGGCAACAGCTTCACCGTGGCAGATGCCCACCTCACCTGGGCTTTGCTGCTGCTCCGTCCCGCAGGCGTCGACATCGCGCAATGGCCATCGTTATCGGCCTATCTCGCGCGCATGCAGGCCCGGCCCACCGTGCGGGATGCGATTGCGACCGAAATGGCGGTGCGCAAGACGATGGCGGCGAGCCCGGCGTGACAGGATGTCACGGCCGCGAAACCTGAGCGTTGTCTCCGGCAGGGCATTGATGTCGGCGCGGCATGCGCTAATCTGGAGGGATATTTTTCGACATTTCCTTGGAAGGCATTCATGCGTGCTCTTTCCAGTTTTTGCCTCGCCAAACTTTGCGTCGCCCTCTTCGCGTGGTGGCTATGCCCCGAGCCTGCATCGGCGGAAACGCGGGTCGCGCTGGTGATCGGCAACGGCGCCTATGCCAGTACGGCGAAGCTTCTCAATCCGTCGCACGATGCCGAAGACGTCGCCGCCTCGCTCAAGCGCAGCGGCTTCGAGGTGCTCCAGGGCATCGACCTGCGCCAGGCCGACATGCAGGACCTCACCATCCGCTTCGCGCGCGCCGCGAGCAAAGCCGACGTCGCCATGTTCTACTACAGCGGCCATGCGATGCAGTACAACGGCGTGAACTATCTGATGCCTGTCGACGCCGTGCTGAGCGACGAAGCCGACCTGAAGCGCTTCGTGCGGGTCGACGACATCGTGAACGATCTGCAGCAGGCCAAGAACCTGCGCATCCTCATCCTCGATTCCTGTCGCGACAATCCGCTGGCCGAATCCTTGAAACGCTCCGCCGGCATGACGCGCGGCGCCTCGATCGGTCGAGGCCTATCGAAAGTCGAAGCACCGCGCGGCACGATCGTGTCGTTCTCAACCCAGTCCGGGCAGACCGCGGCCGATGGCAGCGGCCGCAACAGCCCCTACACGACGGCGTTCCTGAAGCACATCGAGGAGCCGCAGGAGATCGGCGAAGTCTTTCGCGACATCAGCAGCGACGTCTACGATTCCAGTGGCAGGACCCAGCTCCCGGAGCTGTCGCTGTCGATCATCGGCAAGTTCTATCTGAACGGGCCGGTGTCGGTCACGGTGGCCCCGGCCGCGCCGCAAGCCGCACCTCGGCCTGATCCTTGCGCCGCCGCAGAAGCGCACTGGAAGGCCGCGGACGGCATCGGCACGCTCGGTGCTTTCGAGGATCACCTCGCGAGATTTCCGAATTGCATCTTCGCCACGCTCGCCAAAGCTCGGATCGAGGGCCTGAAGCAGAAGGTGGCGCTCGCGCCGGCAACCGGCAACGCCCGTACCGCGAAGGACTTCGACGGCAATTGGGACGTGACGTTGAACTGCCCGCCTACCGGCAAGGCGCAGGGCTTCACCCGGGCTCTGTCTGCCACGGTTGCGAACGGCGTGTTTCACGCTGACGCTCAGAGCCAGGGCGCCGTCAATCGCCTGGAGATCGATGGCCAGATCCCCGCGGACGGCAAGACCACTTTGAGCGCGCGCGGAACGACGGGGGCGAGCACCTATACCCTCAACAATCTCGCGCCCGGCTCGCCCTACGCCTTTACGGTCGATGCGCAGTTCGATCGCACCCGAGGCACCGGCAAGCGCAACGAGGCGCGCGCCTGCGGCCTGGTCTTCGTCAAGCGCTGATCGTGCAAAAAGCGGTGAGGCGCATTGCGCCTCACTCCACCCGCGCCAGCACCGCGAGTTTGCGGATGCCCTTGTTGCGGTAGGCGTCGAGGAACGCGTAATAATCCTTGAAGGACACGCAGCCGTTGGAATCGCCATTGGGCCCGAGCATGAAGGTGTGCGCGAGCAGGCCGTCGCGGCCGTAGATCGCGCTCTCACCGCCAATCGGGGTCAGGCGCAGCGCCGGAACGCCGTGGAACAGCGCTTCGCGCGGCTTCAGGTCGTAGATGTGCGGCGGCGTCACGCCACGCATGCGGATGCGCGAGGAACGGGGATCGTCGAGATTGGAGCCGAGGCCGGAATGTGCCTCGAGCTTGGTGCCGTCAGGCAGATACACCGTCTTCGCGCTGATGTCGTAAACCGCGGTGGAGCGGTCGTAGGGCGCCGAACCGCCGAGCATGGGATTCTGCTCCTTCGGCGCGATGGAAGCGGTCACGCTGGCGTCGGCCGAGGCATAGGCGAGCAGTCCGCCGGAGGGCTCGCGCTTGCCCCAGAGCTTTTCCACCATCGACTGACGCGGCCCGGTGATCGACATCACTGCAGCCTTGGCGCGATCGGCGATCGATTTTGGCTTCGCCTCAGGCGCCGGCACGATCTCGGCCGGATCTGCCGAGGCAAGCTGCACCGGCGCGTCGGCGCCGCGCTTGGACTTCGCAGCGTCAGCGATCTTGGCGGGACTTGGCTTCAGGACCTCCGCGACCCTCGCGATCACGCTCGGCTTCGGCGCGTCCTTGGCTTCCGCGATCTTGGCTGCGGGCGCGGCGCTCGCCGCATTCGATGTCACGCCTTGGGTCGCAGCCGCGGCAAAGCGATCGTTGAACATCTCGCGTGAGATCGGCGCTGCCACCTGCAACCGGTCGGGCAAGAGCGCAAAGGCTTCCTTGACGGCCTCACCGGCCTCGCGCAGCGCGACCCTGGGCGCGCGCTTGATCACGGGCTCGTCGTAGCCGCTGCTGCCGACCGTCGGATAGACGCTGGCGGCAAAGATGTTGCTGTAGATGGTCCAGCCGGCGCCAAGCACGACGCAGCCGATCGCGGCGGCGCCAAGCACGTTTTGCGTGGTCATTTTCCGGGAAGGCTTCCGATAAGAAGTGCTCGAGAATCCTTTGGACTTTCGTGCCGCGATGCCTTGCGCAGCGATACTCGTACTCATTCGCCTTGCGTCCAGAACGGTGTCACTCAGTCCCCCTTCGAAGCGCCGCTGGTCACGATCCGGGAACAGCATCTCGCAGAGGGTCGGAGCGTCATTAAGGCCACTTTTAGTTAAATGCGGATTAAGTTCGGGCGGATGTGGGGCAACCCGTTCGGGTCGTCCCATTTTGGGAAAAAGCCCGCAGGACTACGGACTTAGGCGCGTCTGTTAACTATAATTCTCGGCCGGATCGCTGCGGTCGGCGAACGTCTTTGGCCGCCTCTCTAGACGCACCAACCAAGTCGTTTTCGTGGTCTTCAATACCCGGACGTTAACGGGGAATCATTGCGCGAGGCTGGTGTGCAATAGCCCGCTTCCACGTCTCGTGGCACGCCGCTTACGCATCGCACAGGGCCCTCGCACGGCACGGCGCCCTGACCGAAAGTTGATCGAGCCGGTCTGGCAAAGCCCGCGCCGAGAAAATAGCTGCGATGTCGGCACTTTTCAGCAGCCTCTGCGTGTGATACGGTACCGTATCAACATCGCCTTGAACTGTGCCTGGCACGCAAACGGAGGCTGGCATGAGAGAGTTCGCGCGCGCGGGGTTTTTCGCTCTGGCGGGGTCGCTTCTGTTGACCGGACATGCGATTGCCCAGCCCGCTGCCAATGTTGGCTGCACGGCATCGCCATCCGCTGCCGGTACGCAGACCTGGCGCTGCGATAACGGCATCACCATCGTTGCGGAAAACGGCGCCAGATTTGAACTTAAGGACGCCAACCGCGACGGACATATAGACTCGGTGGAGTTGAGCAGCAAAGCGCTGCTGGTCGAGGTGCCCAAGAAGCCCGGCGGCAATCCCTTCAAGGTGCTGACGCCGCAAGCGATCGCCGCGGTGCGCGGCACGAAATGGGCGGTCGATGTCGCAGAGGCCAAGACCTCCGTCTTCGTGGCTGACGGTCGTGTCGGCGTGAGCCGCAGGAGCGGCGGGCGCGGCGTGGTACTAGGCCGCGGCGAAGGCGTCGACGTGGAAGCGACAGGCCCGTTGACGGTGAAGACATGGGGTCAGCCGCGCGTCGACGCGTTGATGACAAGACTAGGTCAATAGACTAGGCCGATAAGTTCGGGTCACCGGGGCTCGGCCAACAGCATTTGGACGATAGAGAGAATTGCAACACGACCACATGAGTAGCCGACGCGTTCAGATCCTCGTGGCACTCGTCCTCACCGCGCTGTGGGGCGTGAGCATCTATGCCGGCCATGCCAACGGTCATCTGCGCTTTCTCGATCGCCTCGAGGCGACGCTGACGGATTGGCGGACGCAGGTCCGCGGCGTGCGGGTTCCGCCCGATCTCGTCACCATCGTCGCGATCGACGACACCGTCGTGAAGCGCGGCGGCAGCTATCCGCTGCCGCGCGCCGATCTCGCCCGCGTCGTGGACACCATCGTGCAGTTCAAGCCGAAGGTCGTCGCGATCGACCTGCTGCTGGTCGACCGCAGCGCTGCGATCGGCGACGCCACGCTGGCAAATACGCTGGCGACGGGTCCCATCGTCCTTGCCGCCGCGGCGATCTTCCCGTCCGCCAGCGAGACCGTGGAGACCAGCGGCCAAGGCCCCCTCGCCGCCCTGCCGCAGGCCGAGCGCTTCCTGCTGCCTCTGCCGGCGTTCGCCGATCATGCCGAGGTCGGCGTCGTTAACGTTGCGACCGGACAATCAGGCTCGCCGCTCTCGGTGCCGATGCTGTTCCGGACCAGCGACAAGGTCGAGCTGTCCTTTCCGTTGCGGGTCGCGGCGCGCGCGCTCGACAGGTCTCTGACGATCGCGCCGGACCATCTGATGCTCGGCGACCGCGCGGTGCCGACCGATACCGATTTCGCGCTGCCGATCACCTATTACGGCCCGCGCCGGACCATCCGCACCGTCAGCGCACAGAGCATCTTCGACGGCACGTTAAGTCGCGCGGCGATCGAGAACCGGATCGTCGTGATCGGGGCCTCGGTCGCCGGCGGCGGTGATTTCTACCCAACGCCGTTCGATTCCCTGATGCCCGGCGTCGAAGTGGTCTCCACCGCGATCACCCATCTCGTCGCCGGCGACAGCATCGTGCGCGACCGCAAGGTCCACATCGCCGACGCGCTCATCGCGATCCTGTTGCCGATGCTGCTGGTAGGCCTGCTCGCCTGGCGGCGCAGCGCGCTTGGCATCGTCACCGCGGCCGCGGTGATGATCGCCTGGGCCGGCTTCAATCTGTTCGCGTTCACGCACGGCGCCTGGCTGAACGCCGCGACCACGCTCGCCGCAGCAGTGCCGCCGGTTGCGGTCTTTGCCGGCGTGCAATTGTGGGCGGGAGGCCGCCGCACGCAATATTTCGCAGCCAAGAGCCGGTCGCTCGCGCAATTCCAGGCGCCGGCCGTGCAGGAGTGGTTGGCGCGCGATCCGAATTTCCTGTCGACACCCGTCCGGCAGGACGCAGCAATGGTCTTCATCGATCTCTCCAGCTTCACGGCGTTGAGCGAGCGGATTGATCCAAGCGAGCTCCAGGACATTCTAAAGGCGTTTCACGCGCTGATCGAGAAGACCGCGATCGATTGCGGCGGCATGATCAGCGGCTTTCTCGGCGACGGCGCCATGATCCTGTTCGGCCTGCCCGGCGCAATGCCCGACGACGCCGCACGCGCGCTGAAATGCGCGATCGACCTGCACCGCGGCGTTGAACGCTGGATCGCATCGTTGCCGCCCGCGATCAGGAATCAGCTCGGCTTCAAGATCGGCGCGCATTTCGGCCCGATCGTCGCCTCCCGCCTCGGCGAAAGTCATCAGCACATCACGGCGACAGGCGACACCGTCAACGTGGCGAGCCGGTTGATGGAGGTCGCCGCCCAGAACGGCGCGCGGCTCGCGCTCAGCGATACGCTGCTGGATGCGGCCGACTTTCAGAGCGGTCCCGACGGCGTTCTGTCGGGCCCCCTGCTCACGCAGGTCCGCGGCCGCTCCGGCGTCGTGACCGTCTGGTTCTGGCGCGACCAGGACAGGCCGAACCAGGCCGCGACCAAGGCCGAGATGATCGACTGAACCTTCGTCGTCGTTCCGAGGAAGAGCTACCGCGCTTCCGGCGGTGGCGAGCGGTCCAGGACGTCGCCCTTGGCGCCTTCGAGCAGATCCATGCTGTAAGTCTCGATCACGAGCGGGCCGCGCTTGCGCTGCAATTGCGCGACCTGCGTCACCTTCCCAAAGAGGTCGTGGACGGCGGGATGGCCGTCAGAGCGCAGCTCGTCGACATAGATCAGCTTGCCCGCAAGCAGCTTTGGATCCGGCTCGGGCATGTTGGCCCAGCGGATGCGCTGGTTCTGCTGCGCCACGCAGCTGCCGCGCGGCAGATAGAAGGCGAGCCAGCCTGTCGTGCCGTAGTCCGGCGCAAGCACGCAGGTCGCGCCATTGCGGACGCGCACCGCTTCGATTTCGGCAGCGAGCTCGCGCCAGCCGACGCCGACGCTGCGCACGGTCGCATCGCGGCGATAGCCGGACAGCCAGCCAGTATTGGCCTGCACGATCAGCGCGGCAAACATCACGATGCCGGTGGGTGCGGCCCAGCGCAGGCAGAAATCCGCGAGGCGCCGCTGGCGCGGCTTCCACTGCACGAGATTGGCGGCGGCGGCCGCGGCGACGACGAAAGGCGGATAGACCGGCGCGAACCAGTTGGCCTCGACGCGGGCATGCAGCGAATGCCAGACGAAATAGGCGACGATGGTCCAGAACATCGTCTCGATCAGCACGCGCGAGGCCAGCGCGCCGGCCCGGCGCCAGGTCAGCGCGTGCAGCCCCATCGCGCCGAGGATGAACACCAGCGGGGTTGCGAACGCGATCTGGGTCGGGATCAGTTCGGCAATGAAGACCGGACGAAAATCCTCGATCCTGGCGCGCCCGAGCTGCTTGGCGAACGAGACCCATTGATGATCGGCATTCCAGAGGATCACCGGCGAGAACAGCGCGAGCGCAACGAAACCGCCGAGATACGGCCAGGGCGAGAGAAACCAGTGCCGCAGTTTCGGCACGGCCGCGATCCAGATCAGGATCGCCAGCCCGAAGAACATAGCGGTGTATTTCGACAGGAGCGCCGCGCCGACGGCTGCGCCGACCGCGAGCCACCAGACGCCGCGGCCGCTCTCCAGCACCTTGGCGAGAAAGAACAGCACGAAGCTGGAGGCAACCAGAAGCGGCGCATCGGGCGTGACGATCAGCGTGCCGACCGAGGCCAGCAGCGTCACGTTGAGCAGGATGGCGCTGGTCGCCGCTACCCGCGCACCGCCGAACAGGATCGCAGCGGAGCGATAGATCGCGTAACTCATCGGCAGCGCGAGCAGGATCGAGACCAGGCGGACGCCGAGTTCGGTGTCGCCGGCGATGAGGGTGCCGGCGCGGATGACGTAGGCAACCATCGGCGGGTGGTCGTAATATCCCCCGGCGAGGTTCTGCGACCACATCCAGTAATAGGCTTCGTCGAAGGTGATCGGCGTGACGGCGGCCGCGACGAGCCGCAAGCCGACCAGCGCAATGATTACCAACGCCGTATTGCGGACGATCCGCGCGTCAGTCCCGCCCATCGTGAGCTATTTCTTGCGCCAGACGAACAGTCCGGACATCGCGTAGTTCCACACCACGCCCATCAGCGCCCCGGCCGCACCGGCAAGCCACCAGATCGGCTCCTGGTCGTAGACCGAAAAGGCGACGCCGACATTGGCGAGCAGGCCGACGCTGCACACGATGTAGAACGCGATCAGCCCGCGCAGCAGTGCAAAGCCCTTCAGCCGCTGGTCGCGATAGGTGAGGAAGTTGTTGAGAACGAAATTGCTGGTCATCGCGACGATGGCGCCGGAGGCCTGCGCTTCCGCGAACGGCTCCTTGAACAGCTCGAGCGATATGAACAAGGTGGTGAGATGCACCACGAGGCCGATCCCGCCGACCATCGCGAACAGCAGGAAACGTAACGAGACAGCATCGTTGGTGAACTTCGCCAGCACCAGGCCGAGAAAATCCAGCGCGACCATCGAATCGAGCTTGCTTTCGCCGTGCTGGCGCTCGCCGAACGTGTAGGGAATTTCGATGGCGCGCAAGGTGCCGTTGGCGCTGGCGACGAGGTCGAGCAGGATCTTGAAGCCGTGCACGGAAAGTTTCGGCGCCAGCTGCTCGAAGCGGTCGCGGCGAACCATGAAGAAGCCGCTCATGGGATCGGCGATCTCGACCCGCAGCGCTTTCCTGGCGAGTTCCGTTGCCAGCGCGCTGGCGCCGGCGCGCTGCTTGTTGAAGCCTTCGCTCTTGTAGCCCTCGATGTAGCGGCTGCCGACCACGAGTTCGGCCTGCCCGCTCGCGAGCAGCGACAGCATCTTCGGCAGTTGCGTCTCGTCGTGCTGAAGATCGGCGTCGATCACGGCCGCATAGGGCGCGCTGGAAGCCAGGATGCCCTCGATGCAGGCCCCCGACAGGCCGCGGCGGCCAATACGGCGGACACAGCGCACGCGGCTGTCGCGCTGTGCCAGCGCGCGCACGACATCCCAGGTGCCATCAGGCGAATTATCGTCGACGAACACGACCTCCCAGGCGATGCCGGCCAGCACGGCCTCCAGCCGCCGGTACAGCACCGTGACATTGTCGCGCTCGTTGAAGGTCGGGACGACGACCGACAATTCCGGCGCCGGCGAAGCCGCCTGTGGGGTATCGGAGCCCGGTCTGATCGCTTGATTCATGACGGCAGCGTATATCCGCCGCGTCCTGTGCTGCCAAGAACTTGTGCTGCCAAGAACTTGTGCTGCCAAGAACTTGTGCTGCCAAGAACTTGCGCTGGCAAGCCGGGGTTTCTCTGGGGGGCGGCCCAAAAGGGGCCCTAAAATGCCAACGACCCCGGAACGGCGGGCGGCGCGTACATCCGGCGCAGCCTGTGCTATTCCAAGGTCGTTCCAGCGCCGGAGTTTTCGCTCAACGTCGCCGTTAGAAGCTAAATAGGAACGACAAAGCCGCTTTGCAAGGAGCGAAAGAGGCCCTTTTTCATGCCCTTACTGGTTGGGGACTTCCTTGATCACCGGCCCTCGCGGCACGGGCGCGGCAGGGGCCGCCGGCGCCGTAATGGCGGCCGGATCGGCCTTCGCAGGCTTGGGCGGCTTGCCGTACTGGCCGATCGGCCCGAAGACGACGGCGACCGCAAGCACGATCGCCGCGACGATCGCGCCCAAAATGCCCCCCACCGACTCAGACGACATGGAAACCCATTCCTGTTCCAGATGCGCCCAGTGATACCATGGATGAGCGCGCTGCCGGAAGGGCTTGCCGGACGCACGGGTCGATGGGCTATTTCTGCGGCGGCTTGTGCTTGACGAAGGCCGTCACGATGTCCTTCTGCGCCGCCTCCACCGCTCTGTTCGCGGTCGCGAGATGAGCGCCGGCATCGATACCCGGATATTGCGTGGTGAGATAATCGAGCAGTGCCACCCGGTAGTATTGTCGCTCTGACGGACAGGCTCCGGCGACGGAGCGGCCAAAGTCCTGTTCCGACAGGCCCTGATTGCCGTCGCGCGAATATTCCCGCGCCAGGCAATGCCAATAATCGTCGCGGCCCTGCATGGCGAGCTTCTGCGCACCCTTGGCATCGTCATCGTCGGCCATGACTGAAGATATCATGGCAGCAGATGTCATCATGACGAGCGCCGCTCCCACCACCAGCATCCGCATCTTGTTCTCCTTTTTTCGCAGATCCCGTCGCGAGCTTAGACGGGACGTCGCAACTGGCCAATCACAACTGGTTTGATTAGGATGGAGGCCCTCCTCCCGCATCCGAGATCCTCCCGTGGCCAAAGCAAAAACCGCGTCTAAAAAATCCGGCAACATCTACATCGGCATCGGCGGCTGGACCTTCGAACCATGGCGTGGGGTGTTCTATCCGGAGAAGCTCACGCAAGCCAAGGAGCTGTCCTACGCCGCCTCGAAGCTGACCTCGATCGAGATCAACGGCACCTATTACGGCTCGCAGAAACCGGAGAGCTTTCGCAAATGGGCGAGCGAGGTGCCTGATGGCTTCGTGTTCTCGGTCAAGGGGCCGCGATTCGCCACCAACCGGCGCGTGCTGGCCGAGGCCGGCGATTCCATCAAGCGTTTCTATGATTCCGGCGTGCTGGAACTCGGCCATCATCTTGGGCCGGTGCTGTGGCAGTTCGCGCCGACCAAAAAATTCGACGGCGCCGATTTCGGCAAGTTCCTCGAGCTGTTGCCACGCAAGCTCGAGGGACGCGCGCTGCGCCATGTCGTCGAGGTCCGTCACGACAGTTTCTGCACGCCGGATTTCGTCGCGCTGATCCGCGAATTCGAGACGCCTGTCGTGTTCGCCGAGCACGGCAAATATCCGGCGATTGCCGACGTCGCCGGCGATTTCGTCTATGCCCGGCTTCAGAAAGGCAATGACGAGATCAAGACCTGCTATCCGCCGAAGCAACTCGATGCCTGGGCCAGGCGTTTTCAGGACTGGGCCGAGGGAAGCGAACCCGACGACCTGCCGAAGGTCGACAAGTCCAAGCCGAAGAAGGAGCCGCGCGACGTGTTCGCCTATGTCATCCACGAAGGCAAGGTGCGCGCGCCGGCCGGCGCCATGGAACTGATCGCGCGGGTGAGCTGAGGTGTTTCGCTAAAGGTCTGTCATGGCAAAGCTGAAAAAACTTTTCACCATCGGCTATGAGCAGACGCCGCCGAAGGCCGTACTGGACGAGCTGGAGCAATCCGGAGTCAAGCTGGTCGTCGATGTGCGCGCGGTGACGTCGTCGCGCCGGCCCGGCTTTTCCAAGAAGCAGTTGTCCGCGGGCCTCGACGAACGCGGCATCGCCTATGTCCACCTCGCCGCGCTCGGAACGCCGAAGGAAGGCCGCCTCGCCGCCCGCAGCGGGCAATACGATGTGCTGGAGAAGATTTTCTCAAAGCACCTGAAGACGCCGGAGGCCCGGGAGCAGATGGACGAGCTCTCCGCGTTGGTGAAGAAAGCAGGTCCGGTCTGTCTGCTTTGCTATGAACGCGATCACACCCACTGCCATCGCCAGATGATCGCTGAGATCATCGAGGAGCGTAACGGCGTGACGGTGAAGAATTTGGCGGGACGGCAGATCTAACCTCCGCCCGTCATTCCGGGGCGCGCCTCTTGGCGCGAGCCCGGAATCCATCGGGCCGCAGAGTTGGTGGATGAATGGATTCCGGGCTCGCGCCACGCGCGCCCCGGAATGACCATTACCCCTCCCCCGCGAGCCTGAACGTTCCTTCCATCATCTGCACGCAGCACCCGCCGACATGGGCTGAGACGATCTTGCCGTCCTGCTTGCGCACGCGCGTCAGCAGGAGGCTCGGCCGACCCATGTCAAAGCCCTGGCCGACCGTGAGCTTCAATTCGCCATCTCGCGTGGCATCGAGCTCGGCAAACAGCGCGGCGGCTGCAACCGTGGCGCTGCCGGTGGCGGGATCCTCGGTGAGGCCGCTGGCGCCGCGCATGAACATGCGCGCCTGCCGTTCGCACGGCGCCTCCGCCGCGGGCACGTCGCGTGTATAGAACCACACCGAGCGGGCGTCGTCGCGCGGCAAGACCCTGCCGAACGCGGCCGCGTCGGGCCTGGCCCGTTTCAGCGCATCGCGCGAATGCACCTCCGCCACCAGGAACGGCGTTCCGACGCCGACGACCTGCGGCGCGTGGTGATCGATCCTGATGTCATCAGCGGTCAAGGAGATGCAGGCCGCAACGTCAGCGGCGGAAACCTGCGCCAATCGCGACAGCGGCTGCGGCGCGGTGAGTTCGGTGCTGATGACCCTTCCCTGCTCCCGAAAAATATCGACCGGCACCACCCCCGCCTTCTCCTCGAACAAAAGGCGCGGCTTCGGCTCTTTCGCGAGGCTCGCCAGCACGAAGGAGGTGCCGATATTGGGATGGCCGGCGAACGGCATTTCCCTCACCGGTGTGAAGATGCGCACCTCGGCGTCGTTGCCCCTGTCGCGCGGCGGCAGCACGAAGGTGGTCTCCGAATAGTTGAACTCGGTCGCGATCGCCTGCATCTGCTGTGTGGAGAGCCCGCCGGCATCGAGCACCACGGCGAGCTGGTTGCCGCCGAAGGCGCGGTCGGTGAACACGTCGATGGTGATGTAGCGGCGCTGCATCTTTCGCTTCCTCTTCACGCAAGCGCAGCCGCGGTCGGCTGCATCGCCGGCACTCTACAAGCCGGCGACATCGCCCGTCATGCCCCAAAATAGAGTGCAATCGGAGCAATCGCGGAAGACGGATCAAAAGCGGCAGAGCGAACGTGGCGATGCTAGCACTTGCGCGCGTTCACTCTGATCGACGATCAGCCCATCGATAAATCGCAGGTTCTTCGCGTAGCTTTGCGCCTTCTCGAACTGCGTGTGCGGCCAGTCGCTGCCCCAGAGCAGTCGATCAAGGCCGTACGCGTTGCGCAGCAGCGGGTAGGCCGTCTTCGCAAAATCTTCGCCGGCCGCGCCGTTGCGATACGGCGCCGAATCTACTCGGCTACCTCCAGCGCGAGATCCCGCGGAGTCCGCCATCAGCGTTCGCAACGCCGGGCTGGCGGACTTCACCGGCCCGGCTTCGTCTCTGCAGCGAGTTAGTACGCGGACGCCGTATTGGGGAGGCAAGGCGGCTGCGTGTAAGGCGCAGAGGCATACGCGCCTGCTGCGGGAGCCCTGACGCAGTCGGTCGCCACGTGAGTTGCGGCGCGGCGCGGCACGCTGTCCCGCGCCGATGCGGCCTGGCTTTGGGTGACAGCAGCGGCGATCAGGGCGGCTGCAACAGGGATCGATCGAGTCATTGGCTTTCTCCGGGTGACAAAGGGAAGCTGAGATTTTCGGCTTCCACCGTGCAAGACCCAAAAGCTACCAAGGATATTTCATCACGCGCCTTCAACGAAACGCGAGCCGCTTCAACGAAACGCGACTCACAAGTGAAGGCGCAGGAGGCGGCCCTCACCCCAGTTGAAACACCGCCACCTTCTGCTCGTAGCCGCGCACCTCGACCTCGCCGAGCGAGACCGCATCGTCGCCGTCGGCGCCCAGCGCGTCGCGGACAGACGCGGAGATCAGGAGCTGCGAGCCGAACTCCTTGTTGAGCGCCTCTAGCCGTGAGGCGAAGTTCACGGTGTCGCCGATCACAGTGTACTCCTTGCGCCGGGGCGAGCCGATATTGCCGGCGACGACCTCGCCGAAATGGATGCCGATGCCGATCTTGAGGGGCCAGCTCGTCTGCGCGTTGATGCGCTCCATCGCGGTCAGCATCTCGCGGCCCGCGGCGACTGCGCGATGCGCGGCGTCGGAGGCCTCGAGCGGCGCACCGAACAGGGCGAGAAAGCCGTCGCCCAGAAACTTGTTCACGATGCCACCCTCGCGGTCGAGAATGTCGACCAGCACGGCGAAGGCGCCGTCGAGCCGGTCGACCACCTCCTGGGGAGTACGCGACTGCGCGCCGGCGGTGAAGCCGCGGAAGTCGACGAACATCACGGCGACTCGGCGGAGGTCGCCGGCGGCACCCGTCCCCTCCGTCATCAGCCGCTCCACAACCTGCGGCGAGACGTGCTGGCCGAACAGGTTGGTCACCCGGTCGCGCGCAGTGGCTGCCGCAATGCTCGCCGCAAATTGCCGCCGCAATCGCGCGCCGACGGCGCCCGCCAGCACGCCGCAAATCAGGATGATGGTGCTGCGGACCGCGTGAAAGTAGATCAGGGGTTCACCGGACTCGCTGACCGAGTTGTAATACAGCGCGACAGCCAGGAGTTCGGCTGCGGCCACAAATCCCGTGAAGGTGGACAGCCAGAAATCAAGCCGCAGCGTCGAAAGAATGATGAAGATGAAATAGGCCAGTGGCAGCACGAACCCGAGCGCCTGGCTCGCGCCCATGCTGTGAATCTGCAGGATCAGGATGATCGTTGGCAGCGACGTTTCGATTGTTGCGCCGATATAGCGCCTTATCACCGGAAGGTCGCGATCGAGCTTGAGGTATCGCCTGATCTGGCTGTGGACCCAGACTTCGAAGAGGACGAAGCCTGCCAAGAGACCGTATTCGCGGACCAGGCCCTCCGTCCCGCGCCAGACCCGGTTCACGATGGCGGGGTCGATCAGATAGGTTGCGGTGAGAAACAGGATCATGACGCAGCCCGTGATGATCAACGCCCTCACCCGCAACAGCTCGGTCCGCAGCACCTCCCGCGTCAGCTCGCGCTCGAAGTCTTCGGACATCACGGCATGCTGCCGGGCCTTCCTGCTCGCAAAGCTGACCATTCCGCCCCCTTGATTCCAGGGGCATCTTGCCTCAATCCAGCGTGCGGCGGAAGCGCGTCACGGCGATGGTCATGGCGAGCAGCATCAGCATCGCCAGCGCCAACGCGTCGAAACGCAAATTTTGCATGCTCGCGCCCTTCAGCATGATGGCGCGGACGATGCGCAAATAATGCGTCAGCGGCAGGCACTCACCGACATATTGCGCCCAGGCCGGCATCCCGGCAAACGGGAACATGAAGCCGGACAGCAAGATGCTCGGCAGGAAGAACATCATCGACATCTGCATCGCCTGGAGCTGGTTCTGCACCAGCGTCGAGATCGTATACCCGATCGCCAGATTGGTCGTGATGAACAGCGTCGAAAGCAGCGCCAGCAGGAACAGATTGCCGAGCACGGGCACGCCGAACAGGCCGACGCCGATGCCGATGATGAGGAACGCCTGCACGAACCCGACCAGCACGTAGGGAATGATCTTGCCGAACATCACCTCGACCGGCCTGATCGGCATCGACAGCAGAGCCTCCATGGTACCGCGCTCGACTTCCCGCGTGACCGAAAGCGCGGTGAAGATCAGCATGGTCATGGTGAGGATGGTACCGACCAAGCCCGGCACGATGTTGAGGCTCGACGCGGCGGCGGGGTTGTAGCGGGCGTGCGCGCGGATCTCGAACGGCATCTCCGGGGGATCTCCGATGTAGAGATCGTGCTTGAGCGCGGTCTGCACGACCATGCCGAGCGAGCCGATCGCCGCGCTCGCCGCCACTGGATCGGTGGCGTCGGCCGCGACCAGCAGCGCCGGCTTATCGCCGCGCCGCACCGCCCGCTCGAAGCCGCGCGGGATCTCGACCCCGAACAGAACCTTGCCGGATTTCAGGAGATTATCGAAATCCTCGACGTCGTGGACTTCATAGAGGAAGCGGAAATAGGCGGTGTTCTCCAGCGCCTTCAGGATCGAGCGTGCGAGATCGGAATCCTCCTGAAGCAGCACCGCGCTCGGCAGATTGTGCGGCGTGGTGTTGATGGCGTAGCCGAACAAGAGCAGCTGCATCACCGGCAGCATCACGATCATCGCAAATGACACACGGTCCCGCTTGAGCTGGATGAACTCCTTGATCAGCATCGCATAGGAGCGCCTCCAGAAGCCGAAGCGCTCCCGGATCGCGTGCTGGGGTTCGTGACGATCGACCGCGCTCATTGGAAATTGTCCTTGGAACGACTCATCAATTCGATGAACACGTCTTCCAGTGACGGCGATGATTTGTGCCAGTGCAGTCCGCTTTTTTCGCGCCACGGCGCGATGCTGGCTTCGAGCGCGGCGACGTCGCGGCCGGAGACGTGCAGCGACGTGCCGAACGGCGCCACCATGTCGATTCCCGGCTTGCCGGTGAGCGCAGCCGTGAGCTCGTTCAGGTCCTCGCCCGTCACGGTGTAGGTCGTCAGCGCGGATTTCGCGATCACCTCGTCCACGGTGCCGTGCACGAGCAGATGGCCATAGGCGATATAAGCGATCTCGTGACAGCGCTCGGCCTCGTCCATGTAGTGGGTCGAGACCAGCACGGTGAGACCGTCGGCCGCGAGTGCATGAATCTCGTTCCAGAAATCGCGCCGCGCTTTTGGATCGACGCCGGCGGTCGGCTCGTCAAGCAGCAGCAGCTTCGGACTGGGCAATGTGCAGGCACCTAGCGCCAGCCGCTGCTTCCAGCCGCCGGAGAGTTCGCCGGCGAGCTGTTCCTCGCGCCCCGAGAGCCCGATCCGCTTGATCATGTCGCGCGCGGCGCCGCGTGCATCGCGAAGGCCGTACAGCCGCGCGACGAATTCGAGGTTTTCGCGGACAGAGAGATCCTGATAGAGGCTGAACCGCTGGGTCATGTAGCCGACCTGGCGCTTGATCTTTTCGGCATCGCGCCTGATGTCGTAGCCGAGGCAGGTGCCCTCGCCGCTGTCGGGCGTGAGCAGGCCGCAGAGGATGCGGATGGTCGTCGTTTTGCCCGAGCCGTTCGGGCCGAGGAAGCCGTAGATCGAACCGCGCTTCACCTGCATCGACAAATCGTGCACGACCTCGCGGCCGCCGAACGACTTGGTCAGGCCCTTGACGTCGATCGCGATGCCATTGCCGCCGTTCATCGCTTGTCCGCCACCGGAGTCTTTGGATTGAGATGGACGTCGATGGGTTGTCCGACACGCAGCGCATCGGGGCGCGATGGCCGCGCCTGGATCAGATAGACGAGCTTGTTGCGCTCCTCGAGGCTGTAGATGACGGGCGGTGTGTATTCGGCCGAAGTTGCGATGAAATAGATCTTCGCGGTGAGATCGGCGGCGCAATTGTCGCATGCGATCCGCACGGTATCGCCGATCGCAAGCTTCGGCAGCTCGGTCTCCGGCACGAAGAAGCGCAGCTTCATGTTGCCGGGCGGCATGATCGAGAGCACCGGCCGCTGCGCCGCCACCATCTCGCCTTCGCGAAAATAGATCTGCTGGATGGTGCCGGCCACGGGCGCAAAGCCCTTGCGCCGCGCCATCCGCGTCTCCGAGGTCGCCACCCGCGCCTCAGCAACGCGCAGGGCGGAGACGGCCGAGTCGAGATTGGCTTGCGTGCCCGAGCCGGTTTTGCTCAGCGAGGCCGCGCGGTCATAGGTCTGCTGCGCATTGGCAAGTGTCGCCTTGTTCTGGTTGAGATCGGCAAGCTGGAGATCGTCGTCGACGGAATAGAGGTGATCGCCGACCTTGACCTCGTCGCCCTCGCGGACGTTGAGCTTGATCACGCGGCCCGCCTCGTCCGGACTGACGAAGATCATGTCGGCCTCGACCCAGCCCTGGAAGCCGGGCTCACGCTTGTCCTTGCACCCGGCAAGCCCGGTCGCGAGGACCAGAACCGCGATCGAACAGAGGCGCGGCAAAAACTGGATCGCGCTTGGCGGCAGCCACGGTCGTCGATCCCTCACCCTGAGGAGCCGCGAAGCGGCGTCTCGAAGGGCGAAGGGCCAAAGCCGGGCCTTCATCCTTCGGGACGCGCATGCCGCGCTCCTCAGGATGAGGTGAGGGATGTTTTGGGACGACCTCATGTCGTGCTCCGTTCGCCAAAAATCAAATCGAGATGGACGCGCAGCATGTCCTGCGCGTCGAGCGGCGCGTGCCGTGCAAACAGGCTCTGCCAGATCACCGCGATCATCGCGGGGGCGACCAGGATCTGCGGGTAATGCGCCAGGTTCTTCTGGCGGATCTCGCCGCGGGCGATGCCGAGCTCGATCAGGGAGCGCATGGCGGCGATGCCGCGAGAAACCACCTCGCGGTAGTAGAAATCGGCCACGGAGGGAAACCGCGGCCCCTCGGCCACGATCAGACGCACGAGGTCGCCGCGTCTGGTGCCGATCACCTCCTTCAGGAAGTTGCTGGCAAACGTCTCGACGAGATCGCGCACCGAGCCCGCGGGCGGCGGCAATGCCGTCAACCGCGTCACGACAGGCACGATCACCGTCCGCACCAGCTCCTCGAACATCGATTCCTTGTCCTTGAAGTGCAGGTAGATGGTGCCCTTGGCGACACCCGCGCGCTTGGCGATGTCGTCGAGCCGCGTGGCGGCAAAGCCGCGCGCGATGAATTCCTCCATCGCGGCGTCCACGATCGCCGCACGCCGTTCCGCCGCACGCGTGGCGCGGCTCGACGCGGGCACCGCATCGTTGCCAGCGTGCGCAGAGTCCTTTGCGTTGGCGCGAACTGCGGGCGGCGTGGCGGCTTTGGTGGGCTTTCTGGCCATCTACACGATATGACTGACCGGTCAGTCATAGTCAAGACAACACGGCAGACCCAATCTGACCAACAAATTAGTCTTGACTAATTCATTAGCATGCACTAATCTAACACTCATGATTGAAGCCGCCCCAAATCCCATGACCACCGTGATGCGCGCCCTTGCCGATCCGACCCGCCGCGCCGTGTTCGAGCGCGTGTTCGAGAGCAAGGAGATCAGCGTCGCCGAGCTCACGCGGGGAAGCGGCGTGACGCAAGGCGCGATCTCGCAACATTTGAAGTCCCTCAAGCAGGCCGGCCTCGTCGCCGAGCGTGCCGAGGGCCGCAACGTCTATTACCGTGCCGCGCCGCAAGGCCTCGAACCGCTGGTCTCCTGGATGGACCATTACGGCGTGTTCTGGCGCGAGCGCTTCCAGAACCTGCGTGACCTCTTGAAGGAGATCGATCCGTGAGTGCTGCCGAATTGAAAGCCGAAATAAAGGACATCGTCATCGACGAGGTGCTCCCACACGCGCCGGAGACGATCTGGAAGGCGCTGACCAGCGCCCAACTGATCGCGCGCTGGCTGATGCCGCCGAGCGGTTTCGAGGCTGTCGAAGGCAACACCTTCACCTATCAGACCACGCCGGGCGGCGCCTGGGATGGCGTCATCCATTGCCGCGTCCTTGAAGTCATGCCGAACCGGCGCCTCGTCTACGCCTGGAAGGGCGGGAATGAGCGCAACACCGGCTACGGTGCGCCGCTCGACACTGTCGTGACGTGGTCCCTCACCCCGGTCGAGGCCGGCACGCGGATCCGCCTGGTCCATGCGGGCTTCGTCATACCCAGGAACGAATCCGCCTACACGGGCATGAGCGGCGGCTGGAAGAAGGTCGTCCGCCAGCTCGACGAGATCAGCGGCGAAGACAGGTAAGGAGTTATCGCAATGACCAAACCGTTTACCGGCGGCTGCGCCTGCGGCGCAATCCGCTATTCGATCGCCAGTGAGCCCCTGTTCAGCAATCACTGCCAATGCCGGGACTGCCAGCGCGAAAGCGGCAGCGGCCACGGCTCGTACATGACGTTCGCGCGCGCCGGCGTCACCGTGACGGGCGAAGCGAAGCATTGGGACATGGTTGGCGACAGCGGCAATTTGAAGACGCGCGGTTTCTGCGCCCAGTGCGGCTTGCCTGTTTACCTGACCTTCGCGGCCATGCCCGACATCTTCACCATCCGCGCCGCAAGCCTCGACGAACCCGCCCGCTACGAGCCGCAAGTGGTGACTTATGCCGCGCGCGGACATGCCTGGGATCGCCTCGATCCCGACCTGCCGAAGTTCGCAGGCATGCCGCTGGGGGGATAGCTGCCGCGCAAACGGTGCGCTCCCTCCCCCCGCTTGCGGGGGAGGGTTGGGGAGAGGGTGCCACCGCAACGGGACAATCCCCAAGCGGAGAGAGCCCTCACCCGCGCCTTTGGCGCGACCTCTCCCGCAAGCGGGAGAGGTGAAACAACAAGCACCCGCCTCAACTATGAAACCTCAGCCCATCGACGATCTTGTCGATCACCTTGCGCTCGGCGCGCACGGCGAGACCGACGAGGTTGAGATCGGTCCGCGCCACCGCCCTCACCGCTTCGCGGTTGGCAGCATCGTGCGTGGTCTTAAACATGTCCTCGGTATAGACCGCCGGCTTGACGCTGCGCGTCAGCGCCCGATCGAGCGCACGCGTCAATGCGGGACCGTCGGCGCCATAGATCAGGATCGGCTGACCGATCAGCGCGTGATATTTCGTACCCGACGCGTCCTCATAGGGCTCGCCGATGCATTCCGGAAAGGCCGCGGCAATGCCGCTGGTAAGGAAGGCCGCGACGTTGAGCTTCTGCCAGGCCTGAAGATCGGTGCGGATCACGACGGCGATCTTGGTATCGAACTGCATGCAACTCCTCGACTGTCATTCCGGATTCGACGCTACGCAACATCGGAATGACGGCAACAGGAATCAACCCTTCGCGTCGCAGGCCCAGGCGCGGATCACGCATTCCTTGCCGCCGTATTTGTAGCATTCGCGCGTGGCGGCATTGAGCGTGGCCGAGATCTTCGGCTTGACGGCATAGCCATAGGCGCCGCAGGGATTGGAAAGATCGACCGACATCGCGGCGCAGGCGCGCTTCATCGTCACGGTCGTGCAATCGCCCTTGCACTGCTTCTGCGCCGCCGCACGCGCATCGTGCTCGGCGCCATAATCAAAGGCCTGGCCATAGGCGCCGCACTTGCCGACCGCAAATGCTCCGGCGGCGTGCGCATCCGTGATATGGCGAGCGCCCGCGACGCAGACGGACAGCGCAAAGAAAAACATCGCGCAACGGCGCGCGACGACGTTCGAAGCCATGAAAAACCCCTCCCCCCAAGGCAGGCGAAGGCGACTCTAAGCGTCGGTCGTTTCCACTTGGTGAACGCGTGGTTGAAAAGCCGCGCCGGAATAGCGGCATGAATATGCACTTTATAGTTGTGTTTTTCAATCGCGTTATTTAAGGTCGTGAAGCTCAGAGAGCCGGAGGAAGCGACCATGCGCCACATCAATGCAATGCTGTTCGGAATGCTCGCGTCGGCCTGTCTCGTCGGACCCTTGCCCGCATATGCGCAGTCGGTGAACTGGACCTGGACCAACCAGTATGGCTCGACCCTGGCCATCACCAACGTCAACACGACGACAGGTGCCATCACGGGGACCTATACCAACAATGCTGCGAACAGCTGCGACGAAGGCAAGCCGCAAGGCGTGACGGGTTGGCTGGCCTACGGTAGCACTGGCACCGCGATCAGTTTCTCGGTGAACTTCCTTGGCTGCGGATCGACCACCGTGTGGACCGGACAATTGAACAATTCATCGGGATTCCAGGGATTGTGGTATCTGTCCATCGCAGAAGCCGTCGCGTGGAACGGCATCAGCGCGGGCGCCGACACGTTTACGTTCAACACCGGCGACAAGACCCTGTTGACGAAGAGCGGTGTCGAGCTGAAGGCCGGGGTCGAGAAGCTATCGAATACGAAGAAGTAGGCGAGCCGCGGACATCGGCGCTGTGCGCCTTTGCCCACTTCTACGGCAGCGTCAGCCCCGCCGTGCCGCTTCCAATGCCTGCGGCGTGTCGATGTCGAGAAAGGCGCTCTCGCCGTCGACCGGCACTTCGGCGACCGCCTCGGTGTGCTTCGCGATCAGGTGACGCGCGCCGACATCGCCGTCGAGCGTCATCAACTCCTTGAAGAAGCGGCGCGACCACAGCACGGGATTGCCGCGGCGGCCCTCGCTGACGGGCACGACGATGAGATTGCCGCGATCGGGTGCGAACGCGTCGATGAGACGGTCGATCAGACCGGCATCGATCAGCGGCATGTCGCCGAGGCAGACCACAGCGCCGTGGCAAGCTTCGGGAACGGCCGCGATGCCCGCCTTGACCGAGCTTGCGATGCCGCCGGCGAAATCCGGATTCTTGACGATACGCACCTTCAGACCTTGCAAGGCTTGCTCGATCAGCTCGGTCTGATGGCCGGTGACGACGATGACCTCCGATGCTTTCGAGGCCAGCGCCTGCTCGGTCGCAATCCGCACCAGCTTCTTGCCGTCGAGCTCGGCCAGTAGCTTGTTCGGCCCACCCATCCGGGTCGAACGGCCCGCTGCGAGCACGATGACCGCGACGTGGTTGTTGCCCTCGATCTCCGGTTTTGCGCGCGGCTGCGGGCGCGTGACGATCTCCATGAGGAGGCCACCGACGCCCATGCCCATCAGCTCGGACCGCGTCACCTTGATGCCGGCCAGCAGCCGCATCAGTACCCAATCGAACCCGTTCTCGACCGGCGAGCGCGCGCAGCCGGGCGCGCCCAGCACCGGCACGGTGCCGGCCCGGGCAATCAGCAGCAGATTGCCGGGATCGACCGGCATGCCGAAATGCTCGATCTCGCCGCCGATTTCGGTCACGGCCGCAGGGATCACGTCGCGGCGGTCGGCGATCGCAGATGCCCCGAACACGATCACGAGCTCGGCGCCAAGTCCCAGTAATTCCTTGATCGCAGCCGAAAGCGCCTGCTCCTCATGCGGGACCCGCCGCTCGGCGATGATGCCGGCGCCGGCCGGCGCCAGCCGCTCGGCGGTGACGCGCAACGTCTTGTCGATCACCTTGGAGGACAGGCCGGGCAGCAGCGTCGAGACCACGCCGACACGCTTGATGACGTAAGGCGCGATCTTCAGAACGTCGCGACCCGCGGCCTTTACCGCGGCATCACGCAAGTTTCCTTCGACGCCGAACGGGATGATCTTGACGGTGCCGACCATCTCGCCCTCGACCACCGGCTTGAAGGCCGAGAGCGTGGCAAAGGTAATGGCCTCGTCGATATTGTTGATGCGATCCACCGCGGCGCGATCGATCACCAGCACGCCCGGGCGCGCGGCGAACAGATTGGCGCGACCGGTGAAGGCCCGCTCGACATGAATGCCATCACCACCGACGGCGAGCGCGATGCTGGCAGCCGCGATGTCCTCGGAGACATCGCCCTCCTCCATCCGCACCACCACGATTTCCTGGATGCCGGCGCGCTCCAGCGCCTCGACCTCGGTGGGCCCGATCGTCGTGCCCTTCTTCAGCACCAGCGGTCCCTGGCGCAGGGTGTGGACGGTCACCCCGCCGATCGCATCCCTGGGGCTCGCTGGGCCGAACTTCATGCGGCTTCTTCTTTTTCCTTGGGCGGCAGCCGAAGCACCGCCGTGATCTCGGCCATGATCGACACCGCGATCTCGGACGGCGAGACCGCGCCGATCGCAAGCCCGATCGGCGCGTGGATGCGCGCGATGTCGCTCTCCTTGGCGCCCTGCGCCCGCAGCCGGTCGCCGCGCTTGGCGTGCGTCTTTCGCGAGCCGAGTGCGCCGATATAGAAGCAGTTGCGCTCGAAGGCGTGCAGCAACGCGGGGTCGTCGATCTTGGGATCGTGCGTCACCGCGACGAATGCCGTGTAGGCATCCACATTGAGCGGCGGCAGCGCCGTGTCGGGCCATTCCGCGACCAGTGGAACGTCGGGGAAGCGCTCGGGGCTCGCAAAGGCCGTGCGCGGATCGACCACGGTGACGTCGTAGCCGAGCGAGCGCGCCAGCGGTGCCAGGGCCTGGCTGATATGGACGGCGCCGACGATGACGAGCTTCGCGGTCGGGGCATAGACGTTGAGGAAGAGCTTCTTGCCGCCGGCTTCGACGCTGGCGCTTTTGCCCATGCGAAGCTGCTTGTCGAGTTCGGCGCGCAGGGGATCCTTACTGAAGTCCTCGGCCTTCACCAGGCGCTGCTCGCCGCTTTCGGTGTCGGTCACCAGGATCACCGGGCGGCGGGCGGCGCGCTCGGCATTGAGTTCGTGCAGGATTGCGAGCTTCACGGCTAGCCGACTTTCTCGACGAAGACGCGGATGGTGCCGCCGCAGGACAGCCCGACATTCCAGGCAGTCTCGTCGGCAACGCCAAACTCCAGCATCCTGGGCTTGCCGCTCTGGATCACATCCATGGCCTCGGTGACCACGGCGCCCTCGACGCAGCCGCCGGAGACGGACCCCAGGAACGTGCCCTCGTCATTGATGACGAGGCTCGAGCCCGCCGGACGCGGTGCCGAGCCCCAGGTCTCCACCACGGTGGCGAGCGCGACGCCACGACCGGCCTTCTGCCAGTCCTCCGCCGCCTTCAGAATATCCTCGTCGCGATCGAGCATGGCTACCTCTCAGGCTGCGGAGCGGATCAGGCTGCGGTGATGCGGCGGCAGCGGCCCGGAGAGTGTGATGATCAGCTCCTGGATCGAGCTCAAATTATGTACCGGACGGAATTCGTCAACGTGCGGGAGCATCATTTTGATGCCCTGCGCCTTGGCCTCGAAGCCGCCGAACCGCAGCAGCGGGTTGAGCCAGATCAGCCGCCGGCAGGAGCGGTGCAGCCGGTCCATCTCGAAGGCCAGCTTGGAATCGGCCTCCCGCTCGAGCCCGTCGGAGATCAGCAGCACGATGGCGCCCTGGCTCAGCACGCGCCGGGCCCACAATTTGTTGAAATTGTGCAGGGACGCCGAGATCCGGGTGCCGCCGGCCCAGTCCTCGACGGAGGCCGAGCAGCTCGCCAGCGCCTCGTCGGGGTCGCGCTGGCGCAGCGCCCGGGTCACGTTGGTGAGGCGAGTGCCGAACAGGAACACCGAGACACGTTTTCGCGCGTCCCCTATGGCATGCAGGAAATGCAGGAACAGTCGGGTGTACTCGCTCATCGAGCCCGAGATGTCGAGCAGCGCCACGATCGGCGCCGGTTTCTCGATCCGCCCGAGGCGATGGATGTCGATGATGTCGCCGCCAGTGCGCAACGAGGCACGCAGCGTGCGGCGGAGATCGAGGCGCAGGCCGCGGGGATCGGGCCGGTGCCGACGCGTCAGAAGCTCGGCCTGCGGCAACCGCATTCGCTCGACGGCGCGGAGCGCTTCGGTGATCTCGGCCGCGCTCATCTGCGCAAAATCCTTTTTCTGAAGGATTTCCTTGTCCGAAACCGACAGGCGCAAATCCTGCTCCTGGTGCTGTGGCGTCTCCGTCATGCGCGGCTGCGACATCGCTTCCTGCACACGGCGCGAGCCTGCCTGCGGCTTCTTCTTGGCCTGCTCCGGCAACGGCACCGAATCCAGCATGTGCTTCCACTCTTCCGAGGCGCGGAAGAATAGGTTGAAGGCCTGCTTGAAAATCAGCGCATGCTCGTGGCGCTTGACGAAGATCGCCTCAAGCGTGGTGAAGACGTCGGCGCGGTTGCCGATGTCGATCACCTCAAGCGCGCTCATGGCATCGATGACCGCACCCGGCCCGACCGGCATGCCGGCCGAACGCAGCGCGCGGGCGAAGCCCACGATGTTGTCGGCGAACTGCTCGGTCTGCTCAGGCGCCAGGTGATTGATGGCCATAGTCTGCTGTCTCTGCCGTCATTCCGGGGCACGCGAAGCGTGAACCCGGAATCCATTTATCCATAATCCCCGCCGCACAATGGATTCCGGGCTCGCGACTTCGTCGCACCCGGAATGACAAGTTAGTCGCTCGTCGCTTCCTTCAGCACCTTCTGCAAGGTGTCGCCCTGCATCCGCGTGATGTCGTCCTGGTATTTGAGCAGCGCGCCCAGCGTGTCGCCGACCACTTGCGGGGTCAGCGAGCGGGCGTCGAGCTCCGACAGTGCGGTGGCCCAGTCGATGGTCTCGGCGACGCCCGGCGATTTGTAGAAATCCTGATTGCGTAGTGCCTGGACGAAGCGCACGACCTGCTGCGACAATTTTGCGGAGATGCCCGGCACGCGCGACTTGACGATCGCGAGCTCGCGATCGGCGTCGGGATAATCGACCCAGTGATAGAGACAGCGCCGCTTCAGCGCGTCGTGGATCTCGCGGGTGCGGTTGGAGGTGATGATGACAATCGGCGGGCTCGGCGCCTTCACGGTGCCGAATTCGGGAATCGTCACCTGGAAGTCGCTGAGGATTTCGAGCAGATACGCCTCGAACGCCTCGTCGGCGCGGTCGAGCTCGTCGATCAGAAGGACCGGCGGCCCGGCGACGTCAGGCTCAAGCGCCTGGAGCAGCGGTCGCTTGATCATGTAGCGATCGGCGAAGATGTCGGACGACAATTGATCGCGATCGGTGTCGCCGGCGGCCTCGGCCATCCGGATCGCGATCATCTGCGCGGCGCTATTCCACTCGTAGACCGCCGAGGAGACGTCGAGGCCTTCGTAACACTGCAGGCGGATCAGCTTCCGCCCCAGTGCCGCCGACAGCACTTTTGCGATCTCGGTCTTGCCGACGCCGGCCTCGCCTTCCAGAAACAGCGGCCGACCCATGCGCAGCGACAGATAGGTCACCGTGGCCAGCGATCGCTCGGCGAGATAGCCGCGCGACGTCAGGAGTTCGAGCATCGAATCGACCGATGCCGGCAAGGCACCGGACGTGTTGGCCACTGAGGTCATGAAAAAGCCAGTCTCGCTACGCCCTCACCGGGACAAGTTTGGGCCGAGGCGTGAGGATCACTCACTCCTTGGCGTTGGCGGCGTCGAGGGCACGCCGCGTCAGCACGCCGATGAGGTGCGCGCGGTATTCGGCGCTGCCATGGATGTCGCTGTTGAGGCCGTCCGCCGGCACCTCGATGCCGTCAAGCGCTTTCGCGGCGAAGCGCTTTTTCAGGGCTTCCTCGAACGCGGTGACACGGAACACGCCTTCGGAGCCGGCGCCGGTGACCGCGACGCGCACGTCGGAGGGACGCCGCGCCACGAACACGCCGACCAGCGCGTAACGCGAGGCCTGGTTGCGGAACTTGATATAGGCCGCCTTCTTCGGCAGCGGGAACATCACCTTGGTGATGATCTCGTCGGCTTCGAGCGCCGTCGTGAACAGGCCTTGGAAATACTCCTCTGCCTTGAGGCGGCGCTTGTTGGTGACGATGGTGGCGCCCAGCGCCAACACGGCAGCCGGATAGTCGGCAGTCGGATCGTTGTTGGCGAGCGAGCCGCCGATCGTGCCCTTGTGGCGCACGGCGGGATCGCCGATCTGGCCGGCAAGGTTCGCGAGCGCCGGGATCGCCTCGCCGACGATAGCCGAGGTTGCGACCTCGGCATGCCTGGCGGTGGCACCGATCACGAGCGCGCGGCCCTTCATCTCGATCGTGTTGAGCCCATCGATATGGGAGAGGTCGACCAGATGCGGCGGGCTGGCGAGGCGCTGCTTCATGACGGGAATCAGCGTGTGGCCGCCGGCGATCACCTTGGCGTCTTCGTTCTTCACCAGGAGGTTGGCGGCCTGCCGAACTGTCCCGGGGCGATGGTATTTGAAGTCGTACATCTGAATGTCCTGATCGCAGAGTGCGCGCGCGGTTTACGCGAGATCGGATTTCGCCATCGCCTTGGCGCCGGCGGAGATCGAGGTGACGATGTTCTGGTAGCCGGTGCAGCGGCAGAGATTGCCTTCCAGCTCCTCGCGGATGGTGTGGTCGTCGAGCTCGTTGCCCTTGCGATGGACGATGTCGATCGCGGTCATGATCATGCCGGGCGTGCAGAAGCCGCACTGCAGTCCATGGTGTTCGCGGAAGGCCTCCTGCATCGGATGCAGCGGCGCGCCGTCGGCGGCCAACCCCTCGATCGTCTTGACCTCGTGGCCATCGGCCATCACGGCGAGCGTGGTGCAGGACTTCACGGCCTTGCCGTCCAGATGCACGACGCAGGCGCCGCACTGCGAGGTGTCGCAGCCGACATGGGTGCCGGTGAGCCGCAGATTCTCGCGCAGGAACTGCACCAGCAGGGTGCGGGGATCGACGTTGGCCGTGACAGGATTGCCGTTCACGATGAGGGAGATTTTTGCCATAAGCACTCTCTATCAGCGCCCCGACGGGTCCCGTCGAAGCGGTTCTTATAATTATTCCGACCCATCATATGGGCCATTATGCCCCGGGGCAACATCACCGGGAATGCAAGGCGCCATGACAAAACGCGATATGCCGGAAGGCGCAATGCTTGAGGCATCGGCCCTCAGCCCTGTACCGCCTTGGCGAAGTTCGCGAAAAATTCGTCGGCCAGTTTCTTGGCGGCGCCGTTGATCAGGCGCTGGCCGAGCTGCGCCAACTTGCCGCCGATCTGCGCCTCGACCTCGTAGGACAAAAGCGTACCGCCGTCCTTCTCCGCAAGCTTGACCACGGCGCCTCCCTTGGCGAACCCAGCCACCCCGCCCTCGCCTTCGCCGGAGATCTTGTAGCCGTTCGGCGGATCGAGATCGGACAGCGTGACCTTGCCCTTGAAGCGCGCCGACACCGGGCCGACCTTCATTTTCGCCGTCGCACGAAAGCCGCCATCCTCGGTCTTCTCCAGCTCCTCGCAGCCGGGGATGCAGGCCTTTAGCACCTCGGCATCGTTGAGCTTGGCCCACACGGCCTCGCGCGGCGCCGCAAGCTGGACTTCGCCGTTCATCGTCATGGCCATTGGGTGCCTCCCGGGATGGATCGCGCAACTAAACTATAAGGCAGCTCAAGTACCGCACGGAGGCGGCAAAAGAAAGGGTGGCCTCGGTCACGTGCAATGCATATTCGCAACTGCAAAAAGCTTGCGCCGCCGGTTTGGGATTGGCACAGGCGGGCCATGGTGGTTAGGTCCCGCACAATATGAGCACATCCCTCTCCCCCCTGCTCGCGCCGATGCTGTCGAGCGTGGCCATGCGTACGGTCTGCGACGACCGGTCGACCCTCCAGAACATGCTCGATTTCGAGGCAGCACTGGCCCGAGCCGAGGCGGCCACGGGTGTGATTCCCACGTCCGCGGTGGGCCCGATCGAAACCGCGTGCAAGGCCGATGTCTTTGACATGGCCGCGCTGGCCGAGGCCGCCACTCGATCCGGCAATCTCGCGATCCCCCTGGTCAAGATTCTGACCGCCAATGTCGGCAGGGCCGACGCAGAGGCCGCCCGCTACGTGCATTGGGGCGCGACCAGCCAGGACGTCATCGACACCGCGACCATGCTCACGCTTCGCGCCGGCATCGATGCATTGGACGCCGATCTCAGCCGCGCCATCAAGGGCTTTGCCGCACTGGCGCGGGCCCACCGCAACACGGCAATGGTGGCGCGAACCTGGCTCCAGCACGCCCTGCCGATGCCGTTCGGCCTGAAGGCCGCCGAATATGCCGCAAGCCTCGCCCGCGCCCGCTGCCGCCTCAGGCGGCTCTCCCGCGAGGGCCTCGCACTGCAATTCGGCGGTGCGGCCGGCACGCTTGCAGCCCTTGGCGACAAGGGGCTCGTCGTTTCCGAACGGCTCGCGCAAGAGCTGAACCTGCCGCTGCCCGAAGCCCCCTGGCACACCCACCGCGACCGCATCGCGGAAGTCGCATCAGCCTTTGCGATTCTTGCCGGCAGCTGCGGCAAGATTGCGCGCGACGTCTCGCTGCTGATGCAGACCGACGTTGCCGAGGCGTTCGAGCCGGCAGGGGAAGGCCGCGGCGGCTCCTCGACCATGCCGCACAAGCGCAACCCGGTCGCGGCCGCAAGTGCGCTCGGCTGCGCAACCATGGCGCCGCAGCTCGCCGCGACGATTTTCGCGGCCCAGGTGCAGGACCATGAGCGCAGCGCTGGCCCGTGGCACGCGGAATGGCCGACGCTGCCGCAATTGATGCTGGTCACCTCCGGTGCCCTCGCAGCCATAGTCGACATCGCGGAAGGACTCGATGTCGATGCAGCGCGCATGCGCAGCAATCTCGATGCGACCCACGGCCTGATCATGGCGGAAGCGGTCACCTTCGCCCTGGCCGAGACGATCGGCAAGAGCGATGCGCATCATCTCGTCGAAGCCGCGAGCAAGCGCGCGGTCGTCGAGAAGAAGCATCTGCGCGAGGTGCTCGCAGCCGATTCGCAGGTCACTGCGCATCTTTCGCCGGAAAAAATTGCGGCGTTGTTCGAGCCGATGGCCTATCAAGGCGCTTCCCAAGCCCTGATCGACCGTCTGCTCGACAGCCTCGAACGCGAATAAAACAGTCCTGATCGCAAATAAACGGAGACGCCCGCATGCCCATGATCGATGCCGACGGTTGCCTGATCAACGTCTCCGTCGAGGGCCGCGACGGCGGGC
>NZ_VSST01000082.1 GCF_019402665.1 Bradyrhizobium canariense | reverse complement strand
CTCGCAATGACGGCGTGGCGGGACTTGTACAAGACATCGACAGCGTCAAAGATGGCGAGGTCCCACCAAAGTGGCACCACCATGCCCCTGCTCGCCATCGTCTATTTTTCCATCTCAGGCACCACCGAGAAGCTGGCGCATGCGGTTGCGCGCGGAGCGGATGGCAAGGCGGAGGTCTCGCTATGTCGCATCACCGGCGGCGACATCGTGTCAGGCCGCTTCCAGAATGAGAGCTTACTGGAGACGATCGACCGCGCCGACGCAGTTGCATTTGGCAGCCCGACCTATATGGGCGGACCAGCCGCTCAATTCAAAGCGTTTGCCGATGCTTCAAGCGATCGATGGAGCCGGCAACAATGGGCCAACATGTTCGCAGCCGGGTTCACCACCGGCGCCTGCGCAGGCGGCGATCAACTCCACACACTGACCTACTTTTCCATTCTGGCCGCGCAGCACGGCATGCTCTGGTGCGGACTGGATATTCCGGGTGGGGAGGATCCGAGTGGCCGCAATCGGTTGGGCAGCCAGCTTGGCCTTGCGACGCATCTGGTCGACAGCGTCTTGCCTCAGACCGACCTCAGCACGGCCGAATATCTCGGTCAGCGATTGGCCAAAATGGCAAGCCGCAACGGCTAACCTCACCCGTCATTGCGAGCGTAGCGCCTATCAGGCGCATGTGCTGACGGAAAAGGTCCGCGGTACCTTCCCGACGCGGATACCACGTTGAAGCCGCGGCCGCCGCCGCGGCGGCGGTCAGCGGGTGCGCGCCATCTCTCCAACGTCGTCCTGGCGAAAGCCAGGACCCATTGTCCCAAGCAGGAGTTTGGCGAAGACTCGTCACCCGGAATTCGCACCGCACTCAGGTCGATAGACCTCGCGGTATGGGTCCTGGCTTTCGCCAGGACGACTCGGAGAGAGAGACAGCGTAATCGATTCCGCTCGGCATCCCCCCTCACGACAGCCTGCGCTTGCTCCGCAGCCGCAGATGCTCGTCGGCCTCCAGCTTGGTCATTCCCAGGAGATAGTGCAGCACGTCGAGCTTGTGCCGCTCGGCCAGCTTGCGCAGCGCCCCGACCTGCTCGGCGATGAAGGCGACCGCCTCCTCGACGCCGCCCTCCCCCGGTTCCTCGTGACGCGAGCCTCCCGCCTCGCGCGATGCGGCGCCGGCCCGTTTCTTTCCTGGCTTAGTCACCAGCCCCCACCCGAATCCATGCCCCCTAGAAACATTACGCCGACATCGGCCGCAACTCAAAGGTGGTATTTTGCAACTTTCTCGATATGAAACTTTTCCCATCGGGATAGCTTTCAACACCCCTCGATTTGACAGCGAGGGCCTCACCACCCATGTTCGGGACGAAAGGGCCGACCCGAATCTCATCGAATTCGGCCCCAAATTTCCCCATAAGTTACTGGAACTACATGAATATCGTCATTGTGGAGTCGCCGGCGAAAGCCAAGACGATCAACAAGTATTTGGGCTCGTCCTACGAGGTTCTGGCCTCGTTCGGCCATGTCCGGGACTTGCCGGCGAAGAACGGCTCCGTCGATCCCGACGCCAATTTCAAGATGATCTGGGAGATCGATCCCAAGGCGGCCGGCCGGCTCAACGACATTGCCAAGTCCCTCAAGAACGCCGATCGCCTGATTCTCGCCACCGACCCTGATCGCGAGGGCGAGGCCATCTCCTGGCACGTGCTGGAGGTCTTGAAAGAGAAGCGCGCGCTCAAGGACCACAAGATCGAGCGCGTGGTGTTCAACGCCATCACCAAGCAGGCGGTCACGGACGCCATGAAGCATCCGCGCCAGATCGACGGTGCGCTGGTCGACGCCTATATGGCGCGCCGCGCGCTGGACTATCTGGTCGGCTTCACCCTCTCCCCCGTGCTGTGGCGCAAGCTGCCGGGCGCCCGCTCGGCGGGCCGCGTGCAGTCGGTGGCGCTGCGGCTGGTCTGCGACCGCGAGCTCGAGATCGAAAAGTTCGTTGCGCGCGAATACTGGTCGCTGATCGCGACCCTGCTGACGCCGCGCGGCGACGCCTTCGAGGCACGTCTGGTCGGCGCCGACGGCAAGAAGATCCAGCGGCTCGACATCGGCACCGGCGCGGAAGCCGAAGACTTCAAGAAGGCGCTGGAAGCCGCCAGCTACGCCGTGACCACGGTCGATGCCAAGCCGGCCCGGCGCAATCCGCAGGCGCCCTTCACCACCTCGACGCTGCAGCAGGAAGCCAGCCGCAAATACGGGTTTGCGCCGGCGCATACCATGCGCATCGCGCAGCGGCTCTATGAAGGCATCGACATCGGCGGCGAGACCACCGGACTCATTACTTATATGCGTACCGACGGCGTGCAGATCGATCCGTCCGCGATCACCCAGGCCCGCAAGGTGATCGGCGAGGATTACGGCAACGCCTATGTGCCGGACGCGCCGCGTCAGTACCAGGCCAAGGCCAAGAACGCCCAGGAAGCCCACGAAGCGATCCGGCCGACCGACATGTCGCGCCGCCCCGACAGCATGAGCCGCAAGCTCGAGTCCGACCAGGCGAGACTCTATGAACTGATCTGGAAGCGCACCATCGCGAGCCAGATGGAATCGGCCGAGCTGGAACGCACCACGGTCGACATCACCGCGAAGGTTGGCGGCCGCACGCTGGACCTGCGCGCCACCGGCCAGGTCGTCAAGTTCGACGGCTTCCTCGCACTTTATCAGGAAGGCCGCGACGACGAGGAGGACGAGGACTCCCGCCGCCTGCCCGCGATGAGCCCCAACGACGCGCTGAAGCGGCAGTCGCTCGCCGTCACCCAGCACTTCACCGAGCCGCCGCCGCGCTTCTCCGAGGCCTCGCTGGTCAAGCGCATGGAAGAGCTCGGCATCGGCCGGCCCTCCACCTATGCCTCGATCCTCCAGGTCCTCAAGGACCGCGGCTACGTCAAGCTCGAGAAGAAGCGCCTGCACGGCGAGGACAAGGGCCGCGTCGTGGTCGCCTTCCTCGAAAGCTTCTTTGCCCGCTATGTCGAATACGACTTCACTGCCAATCTGGAAGAGCAGCTCGACCGCGTCTCCAACAACGAGATTTCCTGGCAGCAGGTGCTGAAGGATTTCTGGACCGGCTTCATCGGCGCGGTCGACGAGATCAAGGATCTGCGCGTAGCCCAGGTGCTCGACGTGCTCGACGAGATGCTGGGCCAGCACATCTATCCGGCGCGCACCGATGGCGGCGACATCAGGCAATGCCCGAGCTGCGGCAACGGACGGCTGAATCTGAAGGCCGGCAAGTTCGGCGCCTTCGTCGGCTGCTCGAACTATCCGGAATGCCGTTACACCCGTCAGCTCGCCGCCGACGGCGAGGCGACCGCCGATCGTTCGCTCGGCCAGGACCCTGATACGGGTCGCGATGTCTGGGTCAAGGCCGGCCGGTTCGGGCCCTACATCCAGCTCGGCGAACAGAAGGATTATGCGGAGGGCGAGAAGCCGAAGCGCGCGGGCATTCCGAAGGGGACTTCCCCTGGAGATGTCGAGCTCGACCTTGCGCTCAAGCTGCTGTCGCTGCCACGCGAGATCGGCAAGCACCCGGAAACCGGCGAACCGATCACCGCGGGCCTCGGCCGCTTCGGGCCGTTCGTGAAGCACGAGAAGACCTATGCCAGCCTCGAGGCCGGCGACGAAGTGTTCGACATCGGCATCAACCGGGCGGTGACGCTGATCGCGGAGAAGATCGCCAAGGGCCCGAGCCGCCGCTTCGGCGCCGATCCCGGCAAGGCGATCGGCGATCATCCCAGCCTCGGCACCGTCACGGTGAAGGGCGGCCGCTACGGCGCCTATGTCACGGCGGGCGGCGTCAACGCGACGATCCCGAGCGACATCGAGAAAGACGCCATCACGCTGCCGCAGGCGATCGCGCTGATCGACGAGCGCGCGGCCAAGGGCGGCGGCAAGAAGCCGAAGAAGGCGGCCAAGCCCGCCAAGGCCAAGAAGGCTGCGGCGAAGGCCGCCGACGGCGATGACGCCGCGCCAAAAACCAAAAAGCCGGCCGCGAAGAAGGCGGCCAAACCCAAATCCGAATCCACCAGCAAGGCGCGCGCAGCCGTGTCGTCGACGGCCAAAACGTCGCCGACCAAGGCAGCTGGCGCCAAAGCTCCGGCCAAGAAAAGTGCCGGCACCAAATAGAGGTTAAGTGAAACGCAAGAATGACCGTGGCTTTCCCGACAGGGCAGCCATCGTCGCCTTCATCAAGGCAAATCCCGGAAAGGTCGGAACCCGCGAAATTGCGCGCGAGTTCGGCCTGAAGAACGCCGACCGCATCGAGCTCAAGCGCATGCTGCGCGAGCTCGCCGACGACGGGCTCGTCAAGAAAAAGCGCCATACGATTTCAGAGCCGGACAGCCTGCCGCCGACGCTGGTCGCCGACATCACCGGCCGCGACGCCGACGGCGAGCTGGTCGCCTCCCCCACCGAATGGGACGAAGTCGAAAGCGGCGAACCGCCAAAGATCCTCATCACGATGCCGCGCCGGCCCAAGCCCGGCACCGCGGCCGGCGTCGGCGATCGCGCGCTGCTGCGGGTCGAGCGCTCCGACGAGACCGAAGGCCCGGCCTATCGCGGCCACATCATCAAGGTCTTCGACAAGACCAAGAGCCGCATCCTCGGCGTCTTCAGCAGCCTGCCCGAAGGCGGCGGACGGATCATCCCGGTCGACAAGAAGTCCGCCGACCGCGAGCTGAACATCGCGCCGACCGAGACGCACGGCGCGCAGGACGGCGATCTCGTCAGCGTCGATATCATCCGCTCGCGCGGCTTTGGGCTGGCGTCAGGCCGCGTCAAGGAGAAGCTCGGCTCGGTCAAGTCGGAGAAGGCGATCAGCCTGATCGCGATCTACGCGCACGACATCCCGCTGCAATTCCGCCCCGCGGCGGAGCGCGAGGCCGAAGCAGCGGAGCCGGCCAATTTGAAGGGGCGCGAGGACTGGCGCGACGTGCCGCTTGTCACCATCGATCCGCCGGATGCCAAGGATCACGACGACGCGGTGCACGCGCAGCCGGATCCTGATCCCAACAACAAGGGCGGCTTCATCGTCGATGTCGCCATCGCCGATGTGAGCTTCTACGTGCGACCGGGCACCGCACTCGACCGCGACGCGCTCGACCGCGGCAACTCGGTCTATTTCCCCGACCGCGTCGTGCCGATGCTGCCCGAGCGCATCTCCAACAATCTCTGCTCGCTGGTCCCGGGCGAGCCGCGCGGCGCACTCGCGGTGCGGATGATCATCGCTGCCGACGGGCGCAAACGCTCGCACAGCTTCCACCGCATCCTGATGCGCTCCGCAGCCAAGCTGAGCTACGCCCAGGCGCAGGCCGCGATCGACGGCCGGCCGGACGACATCACCGGCCCCCTGCTCGATCCGATCCTGCGGCCGCTTTATGCGGCCTATGCCTGCGTCAAGCGCGCGCGAGACGAGCGCGATCCGCTCAATCTCGATCTGCCCGAGCGCAAGATCCTGTTGAAGAGCGACGGCACGGTCGACCGCGTCGTCGTGCCCGACAGGCTCGACGCGCACAAGCTGATCGAGGAGTTCATGATCCTCGCCAATGTCGCGGCAGCCGAGATGCTCGAGAAGAAATCGCTGCCGCTGATCTACCGCGTGCATGACGAGCCGACCCTGGAAAAGGTCCACGCGCTCGCGGAATTCCTGGAGACGCTGGACGTTCCCTTCGCGAAATCAGGCGCGTTGCGCCCCGCTCTGTTCAACCGCGTGCTGGCGCAGCTCGAAGGCCACGACCATTTTCCGCTGGTCAGCGAGGTCGTGCTGCGCGCCCAGGCACAGGCCGAATACTCCTCGGAGAATTACGGTCATTTCGGCCTGAACCTGCGCCGTTATGCGCATTTCACCTCGCCGATCCGCCGCTATGCCGACCTCGTCGTGCACCGTGCGCTGGTTCGCGCGCTCGGTCTCGGCGAAGGCGCGCTGCCCGACACCGAGACGCCGGAAACGTTGAGCGAAGTCGCAGCCCACATCTCGGTCACCGAGCGGCGCGCGATGAAAGCGGAGCGCGAGACCGTCGACCGCCTGATCGCCCATCACCTCGCCGACCGCATCGGTTCGAGCTTCCAGGGTCGCGTCTCCGGCGTCACGCGCGCCGGCCTGTTCGTCAAGCTCGCCGAGACCGGCGCCGACGGCCTGATCCCGATCCGATCCCTCGGCACGGAATATTTCAACTATGACGAGGGCCGCCACGCCCTCGTCGGCACCCGCAGCGGCACCATGCATCAGCTCGGTGACGTCGTCGACGTCCGCCTGATCGAAGCAGCTCCGATCGCAGGCGCCCTGCGCTTCGAGCTGCTGTCATCGACGGGTGAGACCGCGCCGCGGCACCGCAGGTCCTCCGGTCCGCAACGCCGCCCCTCGTTCAAGGCGCATCCGGGGCGCAGTCCCGACAAGAAGCGCAAGCCGGACAAGCCGAAGAAGCCCGGCAAGGGGAAAAAAGCCAAAGGACAAAGCAAGGGCAAGGGTCAGAAGGGTAAGGCATGGTGAGCACAGCCCCGAAGATCTGGACCCGCGAGACCGGCCTCGTCGAGAAGCGCGACGTCTTTGCTGCGATAAGGCGCGGCTTTCGCGGCCGCTGCCCGCGCTGCGGTGAGGGAAAGCTGTTCCGCGCCTTCCTGAAGACGGCGGATAATTGCGCGGTCTGCGGCCTCGATTTCACGCCGCATCGGGCCGACGATCTGCCCGCCTATCTCGTCATTGTCATCGTCGGCCATATCGTGGTGCCCAGCATCCTCTGGATCGAGACCAATTACACCACGCCGGTCTGGATCAGCTTCGCGGCCTATCTGCCCTTCACCTTCGTCGCCTCGCTGGCACTGCTGCAGCCGGTGAAGGGAGCCGTGGTCGGATTGCAATGGGCTCTGCGCATGCATGGGTTTGACGAGAACCCGACGGATGGTATTCCGCCGGTGTAAGCAAAATAAGCAAAAGTGGTTTGGGTGAGGACATGACGGATACGTCGCAGGCAACCGACAAGGCGAAGATCCACGAGGGCAAGGAAGCCGACCATCATCCCTATTTCCGCCCGCGGGATGCGGCGACACTGATCCTGGTCGACCGCAGCGGAGCCATTCCAAAAGTCCTTGTCGGCAAGCGCCACGACAAGGTGGTGTTCATGCCCGGAAAATTCGTCTTCCCCGGCGGCCGCGTCGACAAGGACGATTTTCGCGTGCCGTGCGCGGCGCCTGTAACCGCCGAGCTGGAAGCCAATCTCGCCAAGGGCAGTCCGAAGACTCCGGCCTCGCGCGCGAAGTCGCTGGCGATTGCCGCGATCCGCGAGGCCTGCGAGGAGACCGGCCTCTGCCTCGGGCGCAAGGCCGAAGGCAAAGCGAAACTGGAAGGCCCCTGGAAGCCGTTCGCGGATGCGGGCCTGCTGCCCGATCCCTCCAGCCTGTTCCTGATCGCGCGCGCGATCACCCCGCCCGGCCGCGTCAAGCGGTTCGACACGCGCTTCTTCACGGCGGACGCCTCCGCGATCGCCCATCGCGTCGACGGCGTGATCCATGCCGATGCCGAGCTTGTCGAATTGGTCTGGGTCGAGCTCGGCTCAAAGCCGCTCGCCGATCTGCATCCGATGACGCGCAATGTGCTCAACGAGCTCGACGCGCGCCTTGCCGCCGGCCCGCTCCGCCATGATGCGCCGGTGCCGTTCTTCCATTTCTACGGCGGCAAGATGCAGAAGGATATTTTGAGCTGACTGGCCGCGCGGGCCCACGTCTCTCCTCCGTCATTCCGGGACGCGCGTAGCGGCGAACCCGGAATCCATTCAACACCGTCCTTGCTGCTCGATGGATTCCGGGTTCGCCGCTACGCGGCGCCCCGGAATGACGCGAATGTGCTGAGCGCGCATCGAAAAACAAAATAATCTTCCCGCCTCCCCCGATGGCGGAGTTCCTGGGCATGCCTATGTCTTCCGGAACGACACCAAGAACGGACACCGGGCGATGGCACAACGGCAACTCAAGCTTGGCGCGTTCATGCGCCCGATCAGCATCCACACCGGCGCCTGGCGCTATCCCGGGGCCTGGCCGGACGCCAATTTCAACTTCGGCCACATCAAGACGCTGATCCAGAAGCTCGAGGCCGGCAAGTTCGACGCCTTCTTCATGGCCGATCACCTCGCCGTGCTGAACATGCCGGTCAATGCGCTGAAGCGCAGCCACACGGTCACCTCGTTCGAACCGTTCACGCTGTTGTCGGCGCTCTCCGCCGTCACCGAGCGGATCGGCCTGATCGCGACGGGCTCGACCACGTTCGACGAGCCCTATCACGTCGCGCGGCGCTTCGCCTCGCTCGACCATCTCAGCGGCGGGCGTGCGGGCTGGAACATCGTCACCACCTCGAACCCGGATGCGGCGCTGAATTTCGGCCTCGACGACCACATGGAGCACGCCGAGCGCTACAAGCGCGCCCGCGAGTTCTACGACGTCGTCACCGGCCTGTGGGATTCCTTTGCCGACGACGCCTTCGTCCGCGATGTCGACAGCGGCGTGTTCGTCGATCCCGCCAAGATGCATGTGCTCGACCATCACGGCAAATATCTGAAAGTGCGCGGTCCCCTCAACATCGCCCGCCCCGTCCAGGGCTGGCCGGTGATCGTGCAGGCCGGCGCCTCCGAGGATGGCAGGCAGCTCGCCGCTGAGACCGCTGAAGCCGTCTTCACCGGCGGCGGCAGTCTTGCCGACAGCCAGAAACTCTATGCCGACATCAAGGGCCGCATGGAGAAGGTCGGCCGCGATCCCGAACACCTCAAGATCCTGCCCGGCGCCTTCGTCGTGGTCGGCGACAGCGTCGACGAGGCCAGGGAGAAGCGCGCGCTGCTCGACAGCCGCGTGCATTACGACAGCGCCATCGCCTCGCTCTCGGTCGTCCTCGGCACGGATGCCTCCGGCTTCGATCCGGATGGACCGCTTCCCGAAATTCCCGAGACCAACGCCAGCAAGAGCGGCCGCCAGCGAATGGTCGATCTCGCCGCGCGCGACAAGCTCACGGTGCGCCAGCTCGCCCAACGCGTCGGCGGCTATGGCGGGCTATCCTTCGTCGGCACGGCCAAAACCATCGCCGACCAGATGGAGGAATGGCTGGTCGGGCGCGGCTCGGACGGCTTCAACATCATTTTTCCGTTCCTGCCCGCCGGCCTCGACGATTTCGTCGACAAGGTGGTCCCGGAGCTCCAGCGCCGCGGGATTTTCCGGAAAGAGTACGAAGGGCCCACTTTGAGAGAGAATCTGGGCCTGCCGCGGCCGAAAAACCGGTTCTTCGAGGCCTGATTGGCCCGATTTGAGTGCTTTTCGAGCCCTAAAATCTTGACATCAGGCGGTTTCTGGCTAGGTTGCCGGCCAACGCGGGCCATTTGGCCGGCTCCAGATTCCCTTCATTCCTGAGGTACTGAACATGGCCAAAGCGGTCACCATCAAGGTCAAGCTCGTGTCCTCGGCCGACACCGGCTTCTACTACGTCGCCAAGAAGAATTCGCGCACCATGACCGACAAGCTGGTCAAGAAGAAGTACGATCCCGTCGCGCGCAAGCACGTCGAATTCCGCGAAGCCAAGATCAAGTAAGCAAGATCGCGGAACGTAGAAGACTTTTGCGGGGCCCTTTCGGGCCCCGTTTTATTTTGGCCCCTCTGTCGTGTCCCGGACGCGCAGCAGCGCCCCGTGGACGTGACGCTGCGCTGCGACCGGGGCACGAGAGCTGAGCTCGGCGCAGCGAGTCATCGCCAGTTATTCTATCAACCCTCGGTTGCCCGCCTCCAAATGTATGTTACCGTGCACTTGCCGGGCGGAATGTCCGTCCCGGCTTTGGAAGGACATGGTCATGAGATTCTCATCAAGCCTTGTCGTGCCTTCAGCCGTCGCTGCCTTGTCGACCGTCTTGCTGTGCGCGCCGGCAGCGTCGCAAATCCCAACCGGCTCCGCCGCCACGATTCCCCCCGTCACGGTCGACGCGCCGAAACAGGTGGCAAGGCCGCATCTGTCGGAGCGGGGAGTAAACACAATTGCGCCGCGTCGGACTGTATCAACAGCTCGAACGCCAACCGCGCGCACGCCTTCCTATGCGCCGGGTTCTGTGATGGGGAGGATTGCCAGCCTGGAGAAAGTCGCCAGCAGCTGCAACGGCGGCTGTGCATCAAGCTTCCGGCACGGCAACGAGCCCTGGATTGGATGCAGCGAGTCGGGCGGTAACGTGAACTATGGACCTTTCTCGCCAACGTGCCGAGACACCATCACCCATAAATCCTACGTGGATTGCGTCGAGACGAAGGTGTTCCTGGGCGAGTTTCGAAACAGAGCCCACTGGTTTTGCAGCAGCCTGCAGGCCGGCAACAGGTTCAAGGTCGCCGATCTCAAGCGGTCAGGACGCACGCGTTAGTCCATGCTGCCAGCTGGTCGCGCGCGGGCACGTCGGATTCAGCGAAGCCAAGACAAACAGGATCGCGGGATAGACTACGGACTTTCGACGGGGCCCGGTGGGCCCCGTTTTGTGCGCTCTGGTGTCCCGGGCGCGCTGCGACGCGCAAGTCACCCGCACAGCGTTCAGGCCCGTTCGACGACCGGGCGTTGCGGCACCTCAATAAGCGGCCGCCGATGAGTCCTGTGCTAAACCTGCGCTTCCGCTTTCGTACCCTGGCCATTTCGAACCAGACGCGGCTCCGTTCCCGCCAAAAGCCTTTGGATGTTGGCACGATGGCGGATGATCACGTAGAGGCCGCCTCCGATCACCAGCAACCGATACGGCAATGGGTGCTCGACCGCGCAGACAAGAACAATTGCCGTCAACGCCGCGAGCATCGAGTTCAAGGAAACGATCCGGGTCATAGCCAGCACGAAGCCAAAGGCGGCTGCAGCCCCCAATCCCACGGGCCACGACATCGCCAGCAACACACCGAGCCCGGCCGCGGCCGACTTGCCGCCCGTGAAGTTCAGCCAGATCGATCGGCTATGTCCCAACAGCACGGCAATTCCAGCCAGACAAAACAGCCCATGGCACCCAGACCTGCAGATCAGACGCTGTCGCCGGCGGGGATAATTCCGCGTACAGCCAAGGACAGAACGAACGCGCGACGATAATGGCACCCACGCCCTTCAGCACATCGCCGACGAGCACGAACAAGGCAGGCCATTTGCCGAGAGTGCGCAAGACATTCGTTGCCCCGGTGGACCTGGAGCCATGCCTTCGGATGTCGATACCCCTGAGCAGTTTCCCCGCCAGATAGCCCGTGGGGACCGAGCCGAGAAGATAGGCGATCACCAACCCAACCGTATCCAAAAAGCCATGGGTCTTAGGTCCAGTTTGAACGCTGTTTTATCCCCGACTTCGTCTGACCGCCATGGGTCTGAAGAGGCCGCGGATGCTCGTGAGCACCCGCTCCGCTATGCCGTCCGCAACACTGGCACCGCTCGGCATTGGCCCGGGGTTGCGCCTTCGCAAGTTCGCTCTCATGTCCCGGACGCGCTGCAGCGTGAAACGCTGCTGCGCAGAGCCGGGACCCAGAAAGCAACACAGCACGATGCAGCGACATGGGCCCCGGTTCTGCAGCGCACCTTCGAAGTGACGCTGCGCTGTGTCCGGGCACGAGAGCTGGGCTAGGCGGGCTCCTGAAGCTGCCGTGTCTTCTAGACGCACAGGAGACACCACTGAGATCGGATGGCTTCACGAAGCTTGTCCTGATATGAAAAAACACCAGCCGGGATGGCCTCGCCGACATGAGAAGAATCCATAAGTCCGTTTGTCTTCCCAACGATGTCGGCCGAGTCATCGTCTTCGCGTGGAACCGAAAGTCTGAGCAAGACCAAAATCTGGTCTGTATTGAACCGGACGAGCGAGTGAGGTGGAAGGCGACCCTTCCAACCAAGGACGCAGGCGATTGCTTCGTGGATGCAGAACTTGAAGGTGATCTAATCCGAGCCAATAGCTGGAGCTGTTACACCGTTTGGCTCGATCCCCTGACGGGTGAGACAGTGCGAACACAATTCACTAAGTAGTGGGCGGTCTCCCGTGGTCGGATGCCCGCTGCAGTGCATGCCGCGATGAAGGCTAAGCCGTGCGCTTCCCCCTCCCCCTACGCCGTCCGCAACACCGGCGCCGGCGGCAGCGACGGACGGATCAGCGCGAACGCCACCTGCACGATGCCACCGGCCAATCCCAGCGCGACGCCGATGCGCCAGGCCATCGTATACGAGCCGAGCGCGTCGTAGACGCACCCCTCCGCCGTACGCCCCGAGGAAGCTGCCGATCCGGTGGCTCATGAAGGCGAAGCCCTGGATCATCGCCTGCCAACGCAGGCCGAACATTTCGGCGACGGCACCCGCGACCAACGGGCCGGCGCCCATCCACAGAAAGCCCATGATGGCGCCGAACAGCAGGGTCGAGGCAGGCGTCGCCGGCAGCATGAAGTACCAGGCCAGCGCCAGCAAGCGCAGGACGTAGATGCCGCCAAGCAGCGCGGCGGCTGCGACGGACAGCCTCCATGTCGCCCCTCGGCCACGAGTTGCCCCCGAGGGACGTTGATCCTCGTCAAGCAGCGAAGCAACGCAGTCCTCTACGCTCAAACGATCGGGCACGAGCGCACCATGCTTCCCTTCACCCTTGAGCAGTTCCTCAGCGTCTTCGCGGCCTACAATACGGCAATCTGGCCCGCGCAAATTTTTGCTTATGCGCTTGGCGCCATCGCCGTCGCCGCCGTTCTCTGGAAAGGCCGTGCCTCTGATCGCGTTGTCTCAGCCGTCCTCGGATTGATGTGGCTGAGCACTGGCATTTTCTATCACGGCGTCTTCTTCTCCTCGATAAACAAGGCCGCGTTCGCCTTTGGCGCCTTGTTCGTCATAGAGGGCGTGGCACTGCTCTACACGGGTGTCGTCCGCGGCGGCCTTCGTTTCGCGATGACTTTCGGGCTTCGAGCGGTGATCGGCGCGGGGTTTGTTCTCTACGCATCTCTCATCTATCCGATGATCGGAATTGCAGCGGGGCATTCTTGGCCGACGTTACCGATGTTCGGTGTAGCTCCTTGCCCTGTTACCATCTTCACCTTCGGTCTTTTACTTATGACGACCGACCGCTTGTCCTACTGGCTCCTGGTGATCCCCTTCATCTGGTCAATCATCGGCGGGAGCGCAGCTATCTTCCTGGACGTTCGGCAGGATTGGCTGCTTCTGATTAGCGGCTTCATTGCCGTTCCGATCGTCGTCGTCGGGAACCGACATACACCTACCGTACTAGCCGAGACGAGATTGACGCCCTCAACCGAATTGAGCCCCTGATTGCAACGTGTGGCAGCGACCGCGCGCCCATGTTGGAAAGCCACTTCCGAGAATGGACGACTTGGCATGCCTTCAGGCAACATGATTTGGAAGGCAGTTGTTGCAGGATTGTGCGGAAGCATCGCGCATTCGCTGCTGATGTACTTCAAGTTTTGGGCTGGACTGCTTCCATCATTCCAGCCCTATGAAAGCCTCCAAACGACGCTGAGCCATGTGACCGGCACGGCGATCCATCCAGTGGTGCCGTGGCTACTTTCATTCCTGAATGGCTCAACCTTCGTCAGTCTCGCCTTTGGACAGCTCTATCGATGGCTGCCAGGCAATATCGGAGCGATCAAAGGAATGGCATACGGCGTGCTCGGATGGGCGACCATGGGGTTGGTGTTCTTTCCCATGATCGGGCTAGGATTTTTCGGAGTGCAGGCTGGGCTTGGCATTTCGCCAGCACTGTTCTCGCTGGCGATGCTCGTGACTTACAGCGTCATCCTGGGCATCGTTTACGACGCGCTCAATTGAAGACGCGGCCCCCCTACGCCGTCCGCAACACCGGCGCCGGCGGCTGCGACGGCCGGATCAGCGCAAACGCGATCTGGATGATGCCGCCGGCCAACCCCAGCGCGACGCCGATGCGCCAGGCCATCGTATACGAGCCGAGCGCATCGTAGAGCACCCCTCCCCCATACGCGCCGAGAAAGCTGCCGATCTGGTGGCTCATGAAGGCGAGGCCCTGGATCATCGCCTGCCAGCGCAGGCCGAACATCTCGGCGACCGCGCCCGCCACCAGCGGGCCGACACCCATCCACAGGAAGCCCATGATCGCGCCGAACAGCAGGGTCGAGGCAGGCGTGGCCGGCAGCGTAAAGTACCAGGCGAGCGCGAGTGAGCGGAAGACGTAGATGCCGCCGAGCAGTGCGAGCTTGTTCCAGCGCTGGCCGGCCCAGCCGAAGAACAGCGAGCCAAGCACGTTGAAGCCGCCGATCATGCCCAGCGTCTGCGCGCTCAGCATCGGATCGAGGCCGCAGATCGCGAGATAGGACGGCAAGTGCGTGGTGAGGAACACGAGCTGCATGCCGCAGACGAGATAGGCGCAGCTCATCACCACGAAGGACGCGTTGCCGAAAGCGGTCTTCGCTGCAATCAACGCCGTGGCATCGACGATCTCGTCAGTCGCGGGCTTCGGCAGCGGGACCGCGTCGACGCGCCCGGCATACCAGGCCGCCGGGATCATCAGCACCGACATCACCACGAAGCCGGCGAGCCCGACGCGCCACCCGAATCCCTCGTTGAGCATCTGCCCGATCGGCGCCGATAGCAACGCGCCGAGCGAGCCCGCGCCCGAGACGATGCCGAGCACGGTGGAACGCACCGTTGCGGGCACCGCGCGCGCCGCCACCGACATCGCGATCGCAGCCGCGGTGCAGGCGAGCGAGGTGCCGATCAGCACGCCGGCGCCGATCATGATGGCGACGAGGCCGTTCGCGGTTGCCATCAGCACCAGGCCCGCGATGTACATGAACGAGCCCGCGATCATGATCGGACGGAAGCCGTAGCGCGTGGTCATCGCGCCGGCGAGCGGCTGGAGAAAGCCCCAGGCGAGGTTTTGCACGGCCAGCGCCAGCGTGAAGTCGGAGATCGACAGATGGATGTCGTGGGTCAGCGGCTGCATGAAGATGCCGAGGCTCTGCCGCAGCCCCATGCTCAGCGTCAGCATGATCGAGGCGCCGATCAGGATGGGCAATGTCGGGCGCAGGACCTGCAACAGGGGCATTTTCGTCTCCCTCATCGGCGCGGCGCGAGCGCCGTCGTCTGCAATATCGGTTGATTTTGGTTACACAGACCTGTGTACTTAGGCTATGGATAGCGTGCACTGTCAAGCGAACAGGACATTCACCGCCGCATGGCTCCCCCGCCCGCCCCACAGACGATGAAAGAGCGGATCCTCGAGACCGCCGACAAGCTGTTCTATCTGCAAGGCATTCGCGCCATCGGCGTCGACACCATCGCGGCCGAGATCGGCATCTCCAAGCGCACGCTCTACAACCACTTCCCCTCCAAGGACGCGCTGATCGCGGCCTATCTGGAGCGCCGCTTCGTGCAGCCCCGCCCCTCGGACAAGCCTCCGGCCGAGCAGATCCTCGCCACCTTCGATTCGCTGCAGCGCCGCTTCGCCGCAAAGGACTTTCGCGGCTGCCCATTCGTGAATGCAGTCGCCGAGCTTGGCCCGGCGGATCGTGCCGTGAAGAAGATCGCCATCGCCTTCAAGGAAAGCCGCCGCATCTGGTTTCGCGACCGCCTCAACGAGCTCGGCGTTACGAATGCAGAGGCGCTCGCAACGCAGCTCGTGCTGCTGGTCGACGGCTCCATCGCACAGGACCTCGTCCGCGACGACCCCGCAATGGCGCGTGCCGCGAAGGAGGCGGCGGCGGTGTTATTGCGAAATGCGGGGGTGGATGTGGGAGATGAGACTGCGGTGAAGCGAGGCAAACGGCCGGCCCGGCATCCCTGAAGTAGCTACGAGATCAGAACCCGATCCGCCCGCCGCAAGAAGGCCGGGCAGGCCAGCACGCACTCCAGCGGCCAACCCGTTGGCCAAGCTTCATTTCGATCTCTTGAAGGGAGCGCGCCGGTATCCCTGAGGGAGTAGCGAAGAGCGAACAGCTGGTGCCGCAACTTATGGCCGCACTTCGTGACCGAGCCTATTAACATAGTTAAACTTGATTTAACGTATTTAATCTTTCCGCCAGCCCCGGAGAGAACCCATGCCTGACCAGGACGACCGCCGCGAATTTCTAAAGACCTGCGGAAAGTTCGCAGCCGTGACACCTCCAACTATAACGCTGCTGCTCTCCACCTCCCTCACGTCCGATGCAATTGCTAAATCGGGTGCGAGCGCGGTCCATCACCACCACGGCAACAATGGCTGGGGTAACGGCGGCGGCGATGGCAGCCCCAACGGCAAGGACGACAGAGGCCGCTAAACATTTTTCGGCGGCACCACAGTTGAAACGGCTCGCCGGTCACCAATTTTTCCGACGCCATTCTTATATCGGTAATGCAGTCCAGTCGGGCCCCAGCTCTTCCCATTGCCCCCGGAGCTGGGGCTCATTTTTGTTCGGCTAGGAACGACTTGCCGATTGCCAAGTTTTCCCGTGCCCCTCCCCAAGGGGGCAGCTGCTTCGCCAAGGCAGCTCAACAGCCCCAGCTTCACCGCCCTGAAGCTGGGGTTCCTTTTGCTGTCTCAATTGCCTTCCGCCTGGCCGCATCTTCTTCAGCGCGTCATGGACGCGCTGGCCGAAGCCGCGACCCTGAAGCAGTGAGCCTGACGTATTGAAATCCGATGTTTACCTATGGTAGATTGCCATTTTTTCCCGATAGTTCTTTTTGTGCTGGGGAGAACATCCATGCGAAGCTCTCGCGCAATCCTTTATGTCCAACAACTTAGCGAACTCACTTCTCAGCTCTCAGAATTGGAATATCTTCGAGGTCTGGTCGAAGAAGCAGAGCGAAGCGCCCGCGCTGTGCCTCCATTACGCTTGACACATCCTGCTTCGCGCCGCCTTCGAAGTCGTGAACCAGGCGCCCTGTCTGTCCGCCTCCGTCGTCGCGCGCCACCAAGCTGGAATGCAGGAGCTATCAGCCCCCCTGACAACGACAACCAAGTCGACCAGACTTTGCTGGAGCGATTCCCCGACGGATGGTGGGCTTCCCCCTAAAGCCTCTCCAAGCGCTGCCCCGACGAAGGGATTTGATCCCATGCACCACATCCAGAGTACGCATATTGCCGCGATATTAAAACTGACCGCCCGGCAGCTTGAAGCACTTCGCAGCCCCCGAGAGATCCAAAAGGAATATTCCGAAATCCTCGTTTTGAGAGAGAAGATAAAACTGGTGACCGATCAGAAGAAGGCTCGCCGGCAATCCTTGCTCGGTGTCTGCCACGCGCCTGGTAAATGATCCTGAACTCCACGATCACGTGTCCCAAGTGCGGTCACGCTGCTGCCGAGGTCATGCCGACCGACGCTTGCCAGTTCTTTTATGACTGCAAACGCTGCGGCGAGCGTCTGAAGCCGCTCCCCGGCGACTGCTGCGTGTTCTGTTCCTTCGGCACCGTTCCCTGTCCGCCGGTTCAAGAGAACGGCACGGGCTGCTCTAGCTAGCTGCCCTGAAGGGAGTGGATGCAGCACAAGAGGAGTGGTGCGAGCGTTTTGCGGCATGCTTGACACGTCACGACAACCCAAGGGAGCATCTGGCGTTTTTTTTCATTCTTTTGGAGATTGCCACGATGACTACCATCCACATGGACTCGTCCGTCAGCCAGACCGCCACCCGCGCCGTTATGAACGGAGGAGTTCTGAGCTGCACAAAGACCAGCGACAAGGATGTTTATTCTCATTCGATCTGGGCGACCGAAAGCAACATCCGGCAGTTCACGATGCACGAAGGGGACAGCATCGTCATCCCGCCCGGTTCGAGCGTGACGACATGGATATTCCGCACGCGGCCGGGAAAATCGACTTGGACCATGGACTTCGAACTCAAGGAAAAGGCTGCCTGACGCGCCATATGAAACAGCCTCTCTCGGAAATCCGGGAGCGGTCACCTGAATGACCGAACTGAAAGGAACAATCGCCATTTCGGCGTAGTTGACCTTCTTTACACCGGAGAAGGTCATGAATCGAAAATCGCTTCTTCTTACAGCCGCACTGTCCTTCGCTGTTGCCGCACCGGTCCTCGCACAAGGCGGCGGAGGTGGTGGTGGCGCGGGTGGCGCGGCCGCGAGCGGCGGCGCGTCCGGATCATCCGCGAGCTCAGGTGCAGGCACTGGCACGTCTGGCGCCGCCAATGGAGGTCCCTCGGCCCCATCCGGCATGGGCACAAACGCAACCTCAACCGGCGCTCACACCAATAACTCTCCAACCAACCCGAACGTTCAGCCCCCGACGCAGAACGGCAACACCGCGAGCACACCGGCCGCACCGGGCAGCTCGGGCGCGGGCAGCACCGCGACCGGATCGACACAGATCGGCACGCCAAACGGGAGCGACAGGTCCGGCATCACGGCGACCAATGGTGCCAACAGCGATAACAGGGACCAGATGAGCCCCGCTGAGCAAGCAAGGACGGGGATCAAGACACTTCCGCAAGATCAAACTCCAGGAGCCGTCAGTGCGCCGGGCGTTGGCGTCGGTCATGCGGCGAACGGCTTGCCGATCGGTACGCCAGGTTCGGGGACCAGCAACGTCGATCAGAAGTAACCCGGACTTTCGGTCCACATGGATTCCATCGCTTGAGCCGAGACGCCGCGGCGTACTGGATTCCCCGCCTGCGCGGGGAATGACAGCAGAGTTCGTGGGATTTTCGGAATGCTAGCAGCATGCTCCTGTTTTGCCCGACGAGTCAAACGGCATTGCGGTCCAGCATCAGCCGTTTTGCGGCCGACGTAAGCCATTGATCCGACTAGCGTCGGCTACTGTGCATGGGGTTGTTTTCGCGTTTTTTTGCGCCGGCCTGTGCGAGCGGCCTCACGCCGCGTGCGACACCACGCGATTGCGGCCGTCGTGCTTGGCGCGGTACAGCGCAGTGTCGGCGCGCTTGAGGACGTCGCCAACCGCCTCGCCCTTCTGCTCCAGCGTGGTCAGGCCGATCGAGATCGTGACCTCGATGCGCTTGGTGCCCTTGTGGATCGCAAAGGGCTCGCCGGCGATCGAGCGGCGCAGGCGCTCGGCGACCATGCCGGCGACGTGGAGATCGGTCTCCGGCATCACGATGACGAATTCCTCGCCGCCGTAGCGACAGGCAAGGTCGATGCCGCGGATCGACTTGCGCACCCGCACGGCGAATTCGCGCAGCACGTCGTCGCCGGCGTCGTGACCGTAATTGTCGTTGATCGACTTGAAGTAGTCGATGTCCAGGATCATCAGCGCCAGCGGCTTGCCGCGGGTTGCGGCCTGCTCGGCGAGCGTCGCGAGATGGCTCTCCATGTAGCGGCGATTGTGCAGCCCGGTGAGCGCGTCCGTGATTGCCATCTCGATCGAGTTCTGCACGTTGTCGCGCAGATGGTCGGTGTAACGGCGGCGGCGGATCTGGGTGCGGGCACGCGCCAGCAGCTCGATCTTGTCGATGGGACGCAGCAGATAGTCGTTGACCCCGATCTCGAGCCCACGCAGCAGCCGCGTGGCGTTCTCGGGGTCGGCGATCGCCAGGATCGGCACATGCCGCGTGCGCTCCAGCGAGCGCGCCTGGCTGCACAGCCGAAGGCCGTCGAAATTGTTGAGGTCGAGCGAGACGATCAGCAGATCGTAATTGCCCTCGGCGGCGTGGAACAGCGCTTCCGTCGGGTTCGGCTCGACGTCGATGGTGTGCTCGGCGGCGAGGATCGTCGCCAGCCGCTCATAGGAGGACTGGCGGTCGTCGACCAGCAGGATGCGGCCGCCCTTGCCGGTGTCGGAGATTGCACTGCGCTCGGGCGCCTGCATGCCGATCTCGAGCGAAGTGATGGCGCGCATGCGCAGCTCGTCGGTCATCATCTTCAGCCGGGTCAGCGAGCGGACGCGCGCGATCAGCACGACATCGGAGACGGGTTTTGTCAGGAAATCGTCGGCGCCGGCTTCCAGCCCGCGGTTGCGGTCGGCCGGGCTGTCGAGCGCGGTGACCATCACGACGGGAATGTGGTGCGTGGCCGGATCGGTCTTGAGGCGGCGGCAGACCTCGAAACCGTCCATGTCCGGCATCATGACGTCGAGCAGGATGATGTCGCATTCGGCGCGGGCGCAGATCGCCAGCGCCTCGGTGCCGTTCGCGGCGGTCATGACGTCGAAATATTCGGCGGATAGGCGAGCTTCGAGCAGCTTGACGTTGGCAGGGACGTCATCGACGACGAGAATACGCGCGGACACTGTGAACTCACTTCCTATCCGATGAAACGTCGGACCGTCTCAATGAATTTGCCGACCGAGATCGGCTTGGACAAATAGGCTTCGCAGCCGCCCTCGCGGATGCGCTCTTCGTCGCCCTTCATCGCGAACGCCGTGACGGCGACGACGGGAATGCTGCGCAGCTCCGGATCGTCCTTGATCCAGCGCGTCACCTCCAGGCCCGAGACCTGCGGCAATTGGATATCCATCAGCACGAGGTCGGGCCGCATCTTGCGAACGAGGTCGAGCGCCTCGTAGCCGTTGCTGGTACCGGTGGTCTGGTAGCCGTGCGCCTCCAACAGGTCGCGGAAGAGCTTCATGTTGAGCTCGTTGTCTTCCACGATCAGGACGGTCTTAGCCATCCCGCCCTCCTGATTGGTCCGCAGACCGATGCATGTGACGCCTCAGGCGCCGGTCGCCGGCGCTTCGAAAACTGGATTCAAACTAGCCTCGAATTCGCTTGAGTTTCGTTAAACCCGAGGACCGACTTTCTGCGATGTGGTTTCCAGTTGCTTGTCGGGGTCACAAGACTCAGGAACGAGACTCGGGCATGGTGACCCCAAAGTAGACACCGAAAGTTAACGGAAAGGCAAACCGGCCACGTGAAAAAGCCTGTTCACAACCCGCGCGAAGTCGCTGAAATCGTTGCGCTTCAGGCGCTGTCTTTTGTCGCGAGCGAACCCGAGCGGCTGGGCCTGTTCCTGGCCGAGACAGGGGTCGGCCCGGAGATGCTGCGCAATGCGGCCTCGGACCCCAATTTCCTGCTCAGCGTGCTCGATTTCGTGATGCGGGATGACGCCACCGTGAAGGCCTTTGCCAGCGCTGCGGAACTGCATCCGACCAACGTTGCCGCAGCGCGGCAGGTTCTCGGCGACGCGCTCGGCGACCCCAATTGGGAGCGCGACGTGCCGTGACCTCCCTGGAGACGGCCGGGCCCCGCTGCTTCTGCCGGGATTGTTCGGCCGATCTGGATATCGGCGTTCGGCGTTGTTCCGCCTGCGGTTCCCCCCGCCTCGCCCGCCACCGCGCACTCGCAAGCCTGACCATCGCCCATATCGACTGCGACGCCTTCTACGCGACAGTCGAGAAGCGCGACAACCCCGACATCGCCGACAGACCCGTCATCATCGGCGGGGGCAAGCGCGGCGTGGTGTCGGCCGCCTGCTATATCGCGCGCACCTACGGCGTGCGCTCGGCCATGCCGATGTACAAGGCGTTGGAAGCCTGCCCGCATGCCGCCGTGATCCCGCCGGACATGGCGAAATATGTCCGGGTCGGGCGCGAGGTGCGCCAGGCCATGCAGGCCCTGACGCCGCTGGTCGAGCCGCTCTCGATCGACGAGGCGTTCCTCGATCTCTCCGGCACCGAACGGGTGCACGGCATGATCCCGGCCAAGGTGCTGGCGCGGTTCGCACGTGACATCGAGCGCGACATCGGCATCAGCGTCTCGGTCGGCCTCTCCTGCAACAAGTTCCTGGCCAAGATCGCCTCCGACCTCGACAAGCCTCGCGGGTTTGCCGCGCTCGACCAGGAGGAAGCGCGCTTGATGCTTGCGGAGAAGCCCGTCGGTTTCATCTTCGGCGTTGGACCCGCGACGCAGGAGCGTCTGGTGCAACGCGGCTTCCGCATCATCGCCGACCTGCAGAAGGCCGACGAGATCGAGATGATGCGGCAGTTTCCGAGCGACGGCCGCAGGCTGTGGCAGCTCGCGCGCGGCATCGACGACCGCCGCGTCGAGCCCGATCGGGGCGCCAAGACGATTTCGAGCGAGACGACGTTCGAGACCGACATCCGCGATTTCGCGACGCTGGAGAAGATCCTGTGGCGCCTCTGCGAGAAGACGTCGTCTCGCCTCAAGAGCAGCGAGCTCGCCGGCCTGACCGTCACGCTGAAGCTGAAGACCGCGGATTTCCGCCAGCGGACCCGCTCGCAGTCGATCACGGCCCCGACGCAGCTTGCCGCGAAGATCTTTTCGATCTGCCGCGAGATGCTGGCGAAAGAGATCGACGGCACCGCCTTCCGTCTGATGGGCGCCGGCGTCAGCGCGTTGCGCGAGGGTTCAGTCGCCGACGACACCGACATGCTCGACCGCCGCGCCGCCCACGCCGAGCGCGCGGTGGACAGCTTGCGCAAGAAATTCGGCAGCGCCGCAGTGATCCGCGGCATCGCGTATGAGGGGCCGGAAAAGGCGCAGGAGTGATGACAGGCGAACGCGACCTCGACGCGCTGCTGAGACACGTGAAGCCGGAGATGCGGCCAGGCATTTTCGTGTTCTGCACGATCCCGACAGGCCAGTCGATTCCCGCAGCGCTCAGCCCTTTGCTGACGTTCCGCGAGCAGGAAGGGACGACGCTCGTGATCCCACGCGAACAGGCCGAAGCGGCGGGACTACGCTACGCATTCGCATCGTGCCTGATCACCCTGACGGTTCACTCCGCACTCGATGCGGTGGGCTTCCTGGCCGCAATCACGGCACGCCTCGCCGCAGCCGGCATTAGCGTGAACGCCGTTTCGGCGTTCCACCACGATCATCTGTTTGTGCCGGCTGACAGGGCACACGAAGCGATGGTTCTTCTGCAAGACATGTCCAAGGCTACGCACTCGTAGCCCGGATCAAGCGCAGCGCAATCCGGGCTACGGGAAAGATCTCAATCCGCGACCGCCACCGCCTCGATCTCGATCATCCATTCCGGCGCGGCGAGCGCCGAGACGCCGACCAGCGTGCTCGCCGGCGGCTCCATGCCTTCGAAGAAGACCGAGCGAGCCTTGCCGATGATCGGGCGCAGCTCCGGCTTGTAGTTCACGACGAAGGTCGTGATCTTCACGATGTTGGCGTAGCTCGCGCCGGCTGCTTTCAGCGCGTGCCCGAGATTCTGCATCACCTGCGTGGTCTGCGCGGCGAGATCGCCCTCGCCGACGATCCGCCCTTCCTCGTCCACCGATACCTGGCCGGAGATGTAGATCGTCCGCGCCCCCGTGGCAGTGACGACATGCGAATAAGCGGGATTGTGATGCAGGCCGCTGGGGCGGAGATGATCGAGCTTGGGCATGATGCCTCCCGGATGTTTGTGGTTGGGAGGGAGCCTAGCCAGAGACCGCGTTGCAGGCCAGCCCTCAATTGCAGGGCTTGCTGTCCTTCGCGTCGAACTTGCCCATCGCGCCCGAAATCACAAAATCGTTGTAATCGAGCACGAGCTGGCGCGAGACGCCGTTCTCGTAGAGCTCGAACGCCATCGCATAGACCGGCGTCTGCTCGCCTTCCTTCTGCTGGGCCTCGCGGTCGAAATAGCTGACGGTGACGGGCCAGCGCTTGAGCGACTTCATGTGCTCATCTGACGTCGACGGATCGGGCGAACCTTCGCGCTCGGCCGGGATCGGCTGGCCGATCACGGTCAGCGTGTTGTAGACCTTCTGGCCATCGTCGGAGCCGTCATAGACGGAGAGCTCGAGCAGCGACTTGCCCTCCTTCGCGGCGGCAATGATGCGCTGGATCTGTTCGGTCGGAAACACGATCTTGCCGTCGAGCGTGAAATTCTTCGGCGCCGGCAGCTTCAGCTTGACGTTGATGTGGTCGCCGTCGCGCTCCGCCGAGCCGTCGACCCGGCCGGCATCCGCCTCGTTCATCCGCGTCTCGATCTTGAAGCGGTAGCTTTTGCCGCCAGCGTCCTCCCAGGAATTGGAGCGGAGATCGCTGAGCGTGACCTTGCCCTCGCCACTGTCGAGCTCGGAGACCTGGCGGAATTCGGAGGTGTAGCCCTCGCACGAACTTCCGGTGAAATTGTAGAGGATGCGGCCGCGCGCGCTGTTGATCGAATTGGAGCGCGATTTCACCAGGCTCAAATCATAGAGCGCCTGATGCGCGAGGAACGGACCGTTCGCGGCTAGCGCCCCGCCTCCGGGGCCGAGAGCGGCCGCCGCGAGCGCCGTCACACCGAGCGAAGTCCGGAAAAGGTGCAGCATGTCTGGTCCCTGGGGAAAGCGCAGATTCAACATTTTAATGAACGTTCCATTGCGTCGCAACTGAGGCCGTTTCACGTAAAGTTGCGACCTTTGCGTTGAACCTCCTGCCCTGCCTCAACAAAATGCCACCCCCGAGGGTTGCTTGCATGTGGCGGCACGATGGGCGAAACAGGGCCCGCCGGGCTGCGACGGATCTGCCCGGCGGATGGATTTTTGGACAACGAGGTCGGACATGGCGGGCACGGTCGAGCAGAAGCTGGCGGAACAGGGCATCAAGCTGCACGAGGCTCCCACCCCCGTGGCCAATTACGTGCCGTTCGTGCGCACCGGTAATCTGCTGTTCGTCTCGGGCCAGGTTTGCTTCGATCCCGCCGGCAAGCTGATCGCCAAGGGCAAGCTCGGCGCCGGCGTGACCATCGAAGAGGGCGCGGCGGCCGCCCGCGGCTGCGCCGTCAACCTGCTGGCCCAGGTCAAGGCGGCGCTCGGCGACCTCGACAAGGTCGTTCGCGTGGTGCGCCTCGGCGGCTTCATCAACTCGGCGCCGGACTTCCTGGACGGGCCGAAGGTCCTCAACGGCGCCTCCGATCTGATGGTCGCCGCCTTCGGTGACAAGGGCCGTCATGCCCGCACCACCGTCGGCGTCGCCTCCCTGCCCGCGGATGCGGCGGTCGAGGTCGAAGGCGTGTTCGAGGTCGCCTGAGGCGAATGCGCGCTCCTGATTGGTTGACAGCCCGCCCGGTCGCCCATCGCGGCCTGCACGACATTTCCCGCGGCATCGTCGAGAACATGCCGGGCGCGGTGCAGGCTGCGATTGCGGGCAATTTCTCGATCGAGGTCGACATCCAGCTCTCCGCCGACGGCGAGGCCATGGTGCATCACGACCATGCGCTCGGCCGCCTTACCGAGGCCACCGGCCCGCTGGTCGAGAAAACCGCCACTGAACTGAAGGCGCTCACGTTCAAGGACACGGCCGAGCGGATGATGTCGCTCAGCGACCTCTGCGGCCTGGTCGCCGGCCGCGTGCCGCTGGTGATCGAGGTCAAGAGCCATTTTGACGGCGACCGCAAGCTGGTGAAGCGGATGGCCGAGGTGCTGGCATCCTATGACGGCCCCGCCGTCGGCATGTCCTTCGACCCGGACCTGGTGCTGGCGCTGCGCGAGCTGTTGCCCTCCCGCCCCCGCGGCATCGTCGCGCAGCGGAGCTATCAGGACGAATACTGGGCTTACCTGACCCGGGAGCAGCGCGACAGCATGCTGTACCTGCGCCACGGCTTCCAGACCCAGCCGCATTTCGTCGCCTTCAGGGTCGACGACCTGCCCGCCCCCGCCCCCTGGATCGCCCGCAATGTGTTCGGCTGCGCCCTGCTCGGCTGGACCGTGCGTACGACCGAGCAGCGGACGCGGGTCGCACAGCATGCGGATCAGATGATCTTCGAGGGCTTCGTACCGTAGGCTTGATGTTTCCCACTCTTGAAGTCGCTGCTGCAATGCACGATCTTGGGCATGATGGCACCATCCGAAATCACCCTTGAGGCCGTACCTTCCATTGGCGAAGTATCGCCGGACGACTGGGACGCCTGCGCTAGTCCCGGCAAGTCTTGTAATGGGCATGGCAAGGGAACCTCATCCGGGCTTCCAGGCGATTCTCTCGGCCTCTCAAAGCCTGCCTATAACCCCTTCGTCTCCCACGCGTTTTTATCGGCCGTTGAGAAATCGGGTTCGGCCACGATCCGCACCGGCTGGGGGCCGCGGCATCTCGTGGCCAAGATCGACGGTCGCGTCGCCGGCGTCGTGCCCTGCTACCTGAAATCGCACTCGCAAGGCGAATATGTCTTCGACCGCGGCTGGGCCGATGCCTATGAGCGCGCCGGCGGGCGGTACTATCCGAAGCTGCAGGTTTCGGTTCCCTTCACGCCGGCCACGGGACCGCGGCTGCTGGTTCGCGAAGGCGTCGACCACGAGCGCATCACGGAGGCACTGGCGAGCGGGCTGGTGGCGCTGTGCGGCGTCAGCAAGGCTTCCTCGGTGCACGTCACTTTCGCCCGCGAAGCGGAGTGGAAGCTGCTCGCCAAGCACGGCTTCCTCCAGCGCACCGATCAGCAGTTCCATTGGCACAACGAAGGTTTTGCGAGTTTCGACGATTTCCTGGCGACGCTGAACTCACGCCACCGCAAATCGATCAAGCGCGAGCGGCGCGATGCACTGGCCGCCGGGGTCACGATCCACTGGCTCACGGGCAAGGACATTACGGAAGACGCATGGGATGCGTTTTTCATGTTCTACATGGAGACCGGCTCGCGCAAATGGGGCCGGCCTTATCTGACGCGGGAATTCTTCTCGCTGATCGGCGAGACCATGAGCGATGACGTGCTGCTGGTGATGGCCCGTCGCAACGATCGCTGGATCGCGGGCGCGATCAACTTCATCGGCTCGGACACGCTGTTCGGCCGCAACTGGGGTGCGGTCGAGCATCATCCCTTCCTGCATTTCGAAGTCTGCTATTATCAGGCGATCGACTTCGCCATCAAACGCGGGCTGGCGAATGTCGAAGCCGGTGCGCAGGGCGAGCACAAGATCGCACGCGGCTACCTGCCGCGGACCACCCACTCCGCTCACTTCATCGCCGATCCGGGCTTGCGCCGCGCCATCGACGATTACCTCAAGCGCGAGCGCGCCTATGTCGCGGAAGCCGGACGTGAGCTAGCCGAGCTCGGCCCGTTCCGCAAAGGCGCCGACGAGGCGCCTTGACGGTTCGTTGCGGCTGGTGACAGTAAGCGCAAAATTCCAGGGAGCCGCCGCCATGACCGCCTACGATCCCAACAACATTTTCGCAAAGATCCTGCGTGGCGAATTCTCCTGCCACAAGGTTTACGAAGATGAACACGTGCTCGCCTTCCTCGATATCATGCCGCGGGTACCTGGCCACACGCTGGTGATTCCAAAAGCCCCTGCCCGCAACATCCTCGACATCAAGCCTGACGACTACGCCCATGTCGCCCGCGGCGCGCACAAGATCGCTGCCGCAGCGATGACGGCGTTCAAGGCCGACGGCATCACCGTGCAGCAGTTCAACGAGGCGGCCGGCGGACAGGTGGTGTTTCATCTCCACATGCACGTGATGCCGCGCCACGACGGCGTGGCGATGCTTCCGCCCGCCAGCCGCAAGGAAGACGTCAAAGTGCTGGAAGAGAACGCGACCAAGCTGATCGCGGCGTTGAAGGCGGTTTGAGTCTCAGCTCCCGTAGCCCGGATGGAGCGAAGCGCAATCCGGGACCGTTCCCGCATTCCGCTTCGCTCCATGCGGGCTACGATGACCGCCTCTTACTCCGTCTGGAAATCCCCCGGCTGCGGCGCGGCCAGTGGCGTGAACTCGCAGCGATCCGGTTTGATGTCGATCAGCGGCGTGTTGTCGAGGCAATCGAGCCCGCGCACCAGAATCGCGTTGCCCTCGATGCCGACCAGCTTCACGATCGACGTCCCGATCGGATTGGGGCGCACCGGCGAGCGCAGCGAAAACGTGCCGCGGGTCTTTTCGTTGTTCTTCGGGCTTTGCAGGACGATGTCGCGGCGCGACTTGTCGAGCCAGTAGAGCACTTCGAGATTGCTGTAGAAATCGACACCTTTGATCGCCGGCACGAATGGCTCGAAGACCTCGAGCCGGCATATCGGGCCGTCATGCCGGCCCTGCCGCGGGGTCTCCAGCCGCGAGCTCCAGGGCGTGCGGATGCGGCCGATAAAGACGAGGCCGGCATCCTGCGTCGGCGGCAGCTCGATGGAGACTTCACCCTCGCGGAGCTCGTTTTCGCGAACCATATTTCCAAATCCCTGCTGTTCGCCGGCAGTTTTAGCCCAACCACCACTTGCCGGCCAGCATGAAGACTTCGCCCGCGACCACGCCCGCGAAGATCGAGCGGCGGGTCAGCAGGAAGACGACGAGGCCGGCGCCGACCGCACCGTAGCGTAAGGCATCGGGCACGCTCGCAAGCGCCCCAGGCGGCTCGCCCACGATCTGGGCGATGACGCCGGCCAGGATCGCGGTGGCGACCGCCCGTACCCAGACCAGAAGCTCGGAGCCTTCGTCGATGCCGCCGCCGAACCACAGGCCCAGCATGCGCCATATCTGGTTGGGAACAACGCCGGCGACGAACAGCACCGCCAGCGCTTGCCAGTCGCCAATGAGTTGCGCAAAGCTCATGCACGCACCTCCCGCCACCAATGCACGCCATAGGCGATGGTGCCGGCCACGAGGCCGCTGACGAGGATGTCGAGTCCGGAGTTCATTTTCGCGGCCAGCGGATACAGCAGAACCCCTAGCGCAAGTGCGACGACATCGGCGACCTCGCGGCTGTTGCGTGCGGTCGAGAACAGGAAGGACAGCGGCGTCAGCAAAAGGATCGCCGACCCAAGCGTCTGGGTCAGATTCGCAGCAAGGAAATAGCCGACCGTGTTGGCGGTGAGACACACCGAGACAAGACCGAAGCCAAGTCCGTTGACGAAGGCGATCCGGCGTTCACGCGGCACCTGCGGCAGGAAGCGATGGCATTCGACCCACAGTGTCACTGCAGTGAGATGCGCCGCGAAAAACAGCTCGCGCCGTTTCGTCGTCGGCGTGCGCATCAGCGGCAGCACCGAGACCACCATCGGAAACAGGCGAATGGCGCTGACGGTGACCGCGATCGCCGACTGGATGACCGTCGCGCCGGAGCCGAGCGTGGTGATCAGGATGATCTGCGCCGGACCTGCCCAGACGAACAGCGTCGAGCAGAGCGCCCAGAGCAGGCTGAAATGGGTGTCGTGGGCGAGCGCGCCAATGCCGAGATAGGTCGCGAACAGGACGAGGGTGAGGATCGTCTGCGTGATCGAGCGCAGTCCCCACGCAAAGGCGCGCCAGGGACTTTGCCATTGAGGTGAATCGAGCGGAGGAAGCGCCACGGGAGTCTTGGCCGGGTGAGGAATCGTGCCTGCATAACGGGCAATACGGCGGCGGGCGTCAAGAAAGCGCGCGGCGGGGCTGGCATGCACGCGTGGTTGCCATTCGGGGCGCGTCCCCTACCCGCTCACACCGCGGTTCTTCAGCACGAAGCATGCCCCGCCCGCCTTGCGGATGCGACCGCAGAGTTCATCCGCCTCGCTCCGCGTATCGGCGCCGATGCGCACCTGGTAGAAGGCGCGCGTGCCTCGGCTGCGCATCACTGAGCTCAGCAGGCTCGGATCACGTTCGCCGATCACGGCGCCCAGCCGCGTGACCGCGCGGGAATACATCGCCAGTGCCCGGTTGCGGTCAAAGCCCGCGGCGAGCTGCACGCCCCAGATTTTTGCGGCCGCCAGCTCCACATGCTGTTCGAGCTCGGCGACGAAAGCATTTGGCGCGCGCTTCAAAAGCGCCATCAGATCGCGGCAGCTCGTCGGTGGCGCGCTCGGCGGACCCTTGCCCGTTGCGCCTACCTTGGCCCAGGCATCGATGCTGGTGCCAGTGATGGCAAGAACGTAATTGCGGGTCTGCTCCGGCATGCTGCCGGTGCCGGCGAGCCATTCCTGCACCCGGCGCGGCCCGGCATTGTAGGCGGCCGCCGCCAGGCCGAGATTGCCGAACTGGTTGCGCAGCTCGTTCAGGAATTCCGCCGACTTCGGCAGCGCCTGCACCGGATTGAAGGGATTGAGCAGCCCGCGCTCGCTCGCGGTGCCCGGCATGAATTGCGCGATCCCCTGCGCGTGTTCGCCGCTGCGCGTCATGGGCCCCACCGCATCGGCCTGGAAGCGGCTCTCCTGCCAGATCACGCGGGCGAAGAACTCCAGCGGCAGATTGGCATCGCGCGCCGCGGCCTCGACGATCAGGCAGATCGATTCCCGCGTATCGCTCTCGCGCGCATCCGCGGGCTTCGCCGGCTGCACAGCGAGTTCTTCGACGCTGGGGACGGCGACGTCGGTTTTGGCGGGCGAACTGTCCCACGCAACAACCTGTGTCACCGAGACAAGCAGCGCGGGGATGATGCACATCGCAATCTGCACCCATCGCGTGCAGGCATGACGGTGGCGCGCCTCGGCGCGGCATGCGACAGTGTGATCTGCCATGTTGTGGCATCGTGCCATGGTTCGACGAGTTGCCAATATATGCTGCCTGACCTGCTTCTCCCAATGCGTTACCCCGCCAAACGGATCCGCGCGATCCTTGTCCTCGCCGCATTCATCCTGGGCGTCGCGCCAGCCGCCGCGCAGGTGACGTCCCAAGTCACCTCTCAAGTCAATTGGCGGATGACCACGGAATACCCTGAGAATAACATCTCCGGGATTGGACTCGCGACCTTCGCAAGCCGCGTCTCCGACCGTACCCACGGTTTCGTGACCGTGACGAACGCCTTCGATAACCAACTCAAGATCAACTCGGGCGAGATGCCGCGCGCGGCGCTGGACGGCCGGATCGCGGGCGGCGATGCCTTCGCGGGCGCGCTCTCGGGCCTCGACCCTGTGTTCGGATTGTCCACCCTGCCCTTTCTCGTGCAATCGGTCGACATCGCCCGCGCCACCAATCTGCGGGCGCGCCCGCTCTACGAAAAAGCACTCGCTGCGCGCGGCCTCAAGCTGCTCTATGTGACGATCTGGCCGGCCACGGGCCTGTGGTCGGAACGGTCGCTCGAAGGTGCCGACGACCTGCCGAAACTGAACTTGCGAACCTATGATGCCAATTCCACCGAGGTCATGCGCGCGGCCGGCGCGAACGCGCAATTCATGCCGATGGACGCGGCGCTCGCCGGACTGAGGGAACACCGGCTGAATGCCTTCCTCACCTCCGGCGACGGCGGTGCGGGGCGCAAATTGTGGGACTTTCTGCCGCATTTCACGGCCTTCAACTACGCGATGCCGATCTCGATCGCCTTCGTCCGCAGCGACGCCTTTGCCGAACTGTCCGAACCGATGCAGCGCGAGGTGCTGGCCGCGGCGGCCGAGACAGAACAGAGCCAGCTCGCGCTACTGACCCACCGCACCATCGAGAACTATGCGCGCATGCGCGACAATGGCGTCCATATCGCCGAGCCGGCGCCCGCGTTCCTTGTCACGGAGCTGCGGAAGGCAGCAAAGGACGCGATCGCCGCCTGGGGAACCCGGGCAGGCGCGGAGGCGACCGCAATCGTCGAATGGGCGAGACAGCAATGAGGGAGCGGTAGCGGAATCTGCAATCAACGTCCTGCCGGTGTCGCTGCCTACCGCCCTAGTTCTTGACCGGACCCGGGATTTCGCCCCGGATGGCGCGGTCGAGGGCATCGATCAGCGCCTGGATCTCGATGAACTTGTTGCGCGCTCGCTCGGCCGTGTCGCGCACAAACGGAGCGGCCAGCACTTTCGCATGCGCATCCCTGTCCTCGATCATGCGATCACGGGCCTTCTTCAGAGTTTCAAGTCGCTCGCTCATCCGGCCTCTCCTGAAAAAAATCGTCCCGATCTCTCGTCCGGATTCGCCATTAACAAGACGCGGCGAACGAGCAACCCTCAACAGCCGCGGCAGATGTTCTTCAGCTTCGCTGCGGTTCTGGCCTCTTCCGCAACGAACGGGTCCTTGTAGGCAGCACGGGACCCATCGTTCTCCGCAGCAGCGGGCTTTCTTTCCTTTGGAGGAAACGCAGCATCGTAGCAGGCGAGACGTCCGCTCGTGCTTTCGATCGCCCGGCAGTCCGGCCCTGCCGCGACAGCGCCTTGCGACAGTGTGCCAAGTATCAATATGGCAAGCATCAATGGGACGAGAAGCGCTCTCCGGCGGATCCAGTCGACCAGACGAAATCGAGTCATACACGCTCCTGCTTAGTCGGCGGGAGCGCTGGTGACCCTCAGTCACCGGTCGATGCCAATGGAAGGCGGTGATGGCGCGACTCTACGCTTCCCTCCCGCGAATAGCGAGCTTTAAGGGATACGCGGTATCAAGAAGGCGATTTTCGGCCTGACAATGGTTGCGCGTTTGCCTTGGTCCGCGGCCTCGTTTAGGTCAAGCAATAGGCGGCGGTATCAACACAGGCGTGGCGACATGGTGACAATCTATTTCGATCTCGACGGCACGCTGACCGACCCGAAGCCCGGGATCACGCGCTCGATCCAGTACGCCCTGGAGCGGCTGAACGTCGCGGTGCCGAGCGAGGACGAGCTGACCTGGTGCATCGGCCCGCCGCTGCATGCCAGCCTGCAAAAGCTCACGGGCAGCGCGGAACTCGCCGACCGGGCGCTGCTGCTCTATCGCGAGCGCTTCAGCGATGTCGGCCTGTTCGAGAACGAAGCCTATGCCGGCATCGTGGACACGCTGACAACGCTTGCCGCGACAACACCGCGCATGTTCGTGGCGACCAGCAAGCCCGCGGTCTACGCCACCCGTATCGTCGAGCATTTTGGCCTGAAACCGTATTTCGAGCGCGTGTTCGGTTCCGAGCTCGACGGCACGCGCGTCGACAAGCGCGACCTGCTGCGCTACGCGCTCGACGAAGCCAGGGTCGATCCCGCCAGCGCGATCATGATCGGCGACCGCAGCCATGACGTGGTCGGCGCCCGCACCAACGGCATGACCGCGATCGGCGTGCTCTATGGCTACGGCAGCGAGGCCGAGCTGCGGGACGCCGGCGCGCATCACATCTGCGCCGCGCATTCGGAGCTGCTCGGTCACTGCGTGGTCTAGGTCCATCAAGCGCTGACGGTCTCTACCGCCGCCAGCATGCCGGTCCTGGTGTGACAGTTCAGATACTCGAAGAACTGCTCGTCTGCAGCCGCCACAGTGACCTCGTGATAGAGCCGCAGTTTTGCTGAAGGGCCGAGCGTCGACAGGTACTTCATCGCAGCGCCGAATATCCTGACGTGGGTCGGATGCGATTCCGCCCACCGCTCCAGCGCCGCCAGGCTCTTCCACCAGCTTTGACCATAGGACTTTTCACTCGCGCTCCCGTCGGCTGCCAGCACGCCCATGTAACGGTTGGCGTAGCAGCCGATGCCCAGGCCCTCATCGCGCAGGAAATCCATGCCCTCGCGCAACACCGGTTCGACGTCGTCGAGATAGAGCTTTCGCTCCGAGGTCTCGGTATCGCTCCAATCCTGGCCTGATCGGATCAGGCAGAGATTGTCGTGCGCCTGCACGCGCAGCCGCGCGCCGTCGCGGATCAATTCGGGATTGCCGCCCGGCGACATTGGATCAGTCTGCGACAGCGGGATGCGATCACGCATGCCGCCCCAATAGGCGTGCTCCTGCACCTCGCCGCTCATGCCGCCGGCGATAGCGGCGACGCCCTCCGGCCGGCCGAGCGAGGAAAACAGCGTCTCGTGCCGCGCCACCGTGGGGCGCAGCACCTCGATGAAAGTGCCGATGCCCTCGCGCTGCGTTCCGGTCCAGGCCTCGCGCGCCGGTGCAAACCATTTGTCGAACCGCGCAATGTCGTCCCAATAGGCCACCGAGACGACGTTCTCGTAACCGGCCTGATCAACGTATTGCGCGCGGTCCCAATGCGAGGGCCTGCCTTCCGCGGCAAACCGTTCCGCGATGTCGGCGAGCGCGTCGGTCGCAGCCGCCGGCGCCGTGCCGCGATATTGAAGGCCGAAATAGGCCATCACGACCCGGTTCACCGCAGGCTTATAGCGCGCCACGAAGGACGGGTATGGCGGCTGGTAATCGTCCGGCACGCGCTTGTGGCGCGTGCGCGGGGTCTCGAGATGCAGAGGAATTGCGGATTCCATGAGCGTGCCTCCCTCGATTCCGGCGATCAGCTCGCCGCCGCGGCGATGTCCGTGGGCTCGACGGTGTCGACCGGCAGCGCAAACTGCTCGACGCGCTGGTAGCGCTTCTTGTTGAGCAGGAGCCGCGTCACGTCGGGGCGCGAATAATGCCCGGCTGGATCAGCGGCGTTCTTGGCGACACCGATGGCGCCAAGATCGATCTCGGCGATCAAGAGGCCCTCCTGGTCCGGCGCGAGCTTATCGCCGATCTGGCTGCCGTCGGGACCATAGATCGCAGCGAAGCCACCGCCGGCATGCAACAGCGCATGCTTGTCCGGTCGATCACACAGCTCGTCGATCATCGCTTGCGAGACCGTTGCGCAAGGGGCAAGCACGAAGCAGGAGCCCTCCACGGCATAGACGCGCGAGGCGGCGTTATTCACCTCGGCGCCGAGCGCCGGCGCGAACGGATCGTAGAGCGAAAAGCTCGGCCAGGCCGCGACATGGATCTGCTCGTTCTGGGCATACATCGCGTATTTCGACAGCGGCTGGAGATGCTCCCAGCAACACAGGGCGCCGATGCGGCCGATGTCGGGCCGCGCGTGCACGGCGAGATCGCTGCCGTCGCCCTCGCCATAGACCGTCCGCTCGGCATGGGTCGGCCGCAGCTTGCGGCGCTTTGCGATGGTCTCGCCATCGGGCCCGATCAGCCATTGCGCCAGATAAAGACTGCCGCCGTCGCGCTCGGAGAGGCCAAGCACGGCGGTGAGCTTGGCCTTGCGCACGGCATCGCGCAGCCGCTCGGCCTGCGGACTGTCATATGACAGCGAATTGTCGAAATAGCGCTGCACGAAGCCGCGGCCGATCGCCCAGGCCGGCGAATCCATCCAGATGTGCCAGGGGTAGCCGGGGATGAAGGCTTCCGGAAAGGCGATCAGCTTGGCGCCCTTCTCGGCGGCGTCCCTGATCAGGGCGATCGACTTGTCGATCGAGGCGTCGAGATCGAGCCAGGCAGGCGCCGCCTGCACCACTGCGACCTTGTATTTCGGATGTTCGATGCCCATTCCCACCTCCCTTGCCGGTTGATCGGAAGCCAGGTCCGATGCAGTCTATTGGGCCAGAGCCGGGCGGCGGGCGCTCGACCGCGGCGGAACAAAAACTCGACCGGACGGGATTCGCCGACCCGGTACGGGATTTGCCTTTCAGGCGGGACCTGCGCCGACACGCGATATTGCGGGATGTGAAAGGGAGGCTTTGCAGATGCCGATCCAGTTCACCACAGACGACAGCCCAGGCCACCGCCGCCTTGCGCTCTGGCAGGATATTGTCTGCGACGTCTTTGTCGGGCTCGACTGCAAGTCCGATCTTGGCAGCGCCTTTCGCGGCTCGGTCACCCGGGCGCCACTGGGCAAGGCGGAATGCTCCGAGGTCTGTTCCGACCGTCAGCACGTGTTGCGCACGCCCTCGCGCATCGCGCGCTCGGATCAGGATTTCATCCTGATCGCGCTCGGCAATCGCGGCACCGGCGGCGTGGTGCAGGACGGCCGCGAGGCCGTGGTGCACCCGGGAGAGTTTGCGCTCTATGACACCACCCGGCCCTACGAGCTGAAATTCGACGGCATCTTCACGCAGACCATCTTCAAGGTGCCGCGCGAGATGCTGCAGCGCCGGCTCAGCGCGACCGAAACCCTAACCGCCAGCGCTTTCGGACCAGACTCGGCACTGCAGAGGATCGCCTACGATTTCATCTACCGGCTTTGCCAGAGCGCGGATCAGATCGATCCGCACCACGCCGCCGCGCTGTCGGAACAGGCCGTCGATGTCCTGGCGATGGCGCTGGGCGAGCGGCTAGGCAAGACGCCGCTGCCGTCCTCGACCCATCGCTCCGCCCTGCTCTACCGATTGAAGGCGCATATCCGGGCTCATCTTGCCGATCCCGACCTCTCGCTGTCCGAGACCGCAGCGGCGCTCGGCATTTCGTCCCGCTATGTCAACGATCTCCTCGCCGACGAGGAAACCTCGTTCCAGCGCTACGTCCTCGGTGAGCGCCTCGCTCAATGCAGACGCGATCTCGTCTCCCCCGTGCTCGCTCACCGCCACATCAGCGAGATCGCCTTCGCATGGGGCTTCAACGACCTCTCGCATTTTGGCCGCGTCTTCCGCGAGCATTTCGGGATGTCACCGCGCGACTACCGGCAGAGCCAGTCGCGGCATTGACGCAAGGTCTGCCGAGAGCGTCGCCTACGGCACAAGCGCATCGCTGGGAGATGCGACGCGGGCCTTCATCGCTTCGCTCATGGGAAGCTGGAGGTTCTCCCCTTTCGGCGGAATCGGCGACTCGAACCACTTCGCGTAGAGCCTCCCGAATTCACCGGACGCCATCTTCTCCTTGATCGCGGCATCGACGACGGCCTTGAACTCGGGATCTTCCCTGCGGGTCACTAGCCCATAGTAAGAAGGCGCATAGGTGGCCGCCAACATCCGGAAAGCCCTGGGATCCGAGGCGTTCGCGACGAGACCGGCAACCAGGATATCGTCCTCGAACCACGCCGTGGCGCGACCCGTTCCCAGCATGAGGAGCGACTCGGCGTGGTCCTTGGCCTGCACGATCGTCACATTCAGCTTCTGGTCATCGAGGAGCTTCTTGGCGACGCCGAAATTCAGCGAGCCCTGCGTGATGACGACCGTCTGCCCGTCAAGTCCTTTCGGCTCCATCAGCTGCGACGAGGCCGACACCAGCCAGCGCGGCGATGCCACATAGGTCGCAACGGAGAACGCCACCTGCTTTTGCCGTTCGGCCGTATTGGTCGTGCTGCCGCACTCGACGTCGATGGTACTGTTCTGGAGCAGCGGGATGCGATTGGACGCATTCACCGGAACGTATTCGACCTCCAGCTCAAGCCGCTGCAACATGACCTTGACCTTGTCGGCCACTGCGGCACAGAGGTCGAGCGAGAGCCCGGTCGGTTTCTGATCTGCTCCGAGATAGGCGAACGGAATCGACGCCTCGCGGTAGCCGAAGCTGATCTTGCCGACCTCCCTGATCTTTTCCAAAGTCTGACTCGCCGCTTGCGCGGCCCCCATCTCGAGTAGCGCCAGTGATGCGGCGGCAATGGCGAGCTTCGGCGCGTGTACGCGGATCATGTCAGCCTCCAACCAGTTGCTAAGCAGTGGGATTTCGCGACAGCTCGTCGAGACTTTCTCTCAAAGCCCGATCAAGGATCTCAACAGCGCGGTCGATCTCCTCGGTCGAGACGGTCAACGGCGGCGCGATACGCCACACCGATCCGCGCTCGGGGCGGCGGCGGATGTTCATGCTCAGCCCGTACTCGAAGCACTTCTTCGTGGTGAGGCCGCCAAGCTGGTGGGCTGGGCGTCGGCTGTTGCGATCGCTGACCAGCTCGACGCCAAGCAGAAGGCCCATGCCTCTGATGTCGCCGATCTGCTCGTATTTCTGCTGGAGCCCTTCGAACCGGCCTCGCAGGTAGGCTCCCATCTCGTTGGCGCGTGCGACAAGTTTCTCCTCAGTGATCACGCGCAGCACCGCGAGCCCGACCTCGGCAAGCAAGGGATCGGACACGTGGCTGGTGTAATAGGTAAAGTGATCCTCGTGGAGCTTGCTCTCGATCGCCTCGGTGGTCGACACCGCCGCAAGCGGAAGCCCACCGCCGAGCGTCTTCGACATAGTCATGATGTCCGGAACGACCCCGAAATATTCGGATCCGGTCTTCTTTCCGATACGCCCGAAAGCAGTCTGGGCCTCGTCGAAGATCAGCAGCATGCCGCGCTCATCGGCCGCCTTTCGCAGGGCCTCCATGAACGCCTTCGGCGGCACCAGCACGCCGCCGGCGCTGATCACGGGCTCCGCGATGATCGCAGCACCCCTCCCGCTCGACTGCATGTCGAACATTTTCAGGGCGAGTTCGAGATTGGCGAGCGCAGACTCGTCATCGCTGTCCTTCGAGATGTAGGGCCGGTAGGCGTTCGGCTCCGGGATGACGAACACGCCGGGCGGCGGCACGCCATATCCCTTGCGGTCGCTCGCCATCGAGACCGAGGCCGCTCCGCCGGTGATGCCGTGCCACGAGCCGCCGAGAACGAGCACCTCGTAGCCGCCCGTGTACATCTTGGCCATCCGGAGCGCGACTTCGGTTGCTTCCGAACCGGTATTGATGAAGATCGAGCGTTTGAGATCGCCGGGCAGCCAATCCCTCGCCAGCACCTGGGCGAGCTCGGCGACCACTTCGGGGATCATCCCGCTGAAGAGATGGAAGGCCTTCTTTCCCGCCTTCTCCACCGCCGCGACGATGGCTGGATGGTTGTGGCCGATGGTGGCGCACATCTGGCCCGAGGTGAAATCGAGATAGTCGCGCCCATCGCTGTCGGTCACGATCGTCCCCTTCGCCGAGGTGAAGAGGTTCGGAAACACGTCTCCGCCATAGCGGACGAGGAATTCGTCGGCGGCCTGTTTCAGCGCTGAAGTCATGGGTTCTCCTCGGGCAAGCGGCAACGCCGCACAGCCGTGCGGTGTGGCGATGCACTCGCCGTTGTCGGGTCGGTCTTTTGGGGCACGAAGCTGTTGCTTCAGGGCGTTTGCGGTACAAGAATTGCCTGAGCAACAGATAAATTCGTACCGGGCAGACATGATGGGCGCCAGTTCAAAAAACTCAGCAGCCGATGAAGCGGGGTCAACACCGCGGTCGAGAATGCCGCCGCTCAAGGCGCTGTCGGCATTCGAAGCCGCTTCGCGCCACGGCAGCTTCAGCCGCGCCGCAGAGGAGCTCGGGGTTACGCCCTCCGCGATCAGCCACCACATCCAGAAGTTGGAGGATTTCCTCGGCGTTCGTGTTTTTTCGCGGCACGCCGGCCGCGCGGTGCTCACCAATGCCGGTCGCGTCTATGCCGCCGAGATCGAGCGCGCATTTGGAATGATCATGGGCGCGACGCGGCTGGTCGCGCCGCAGTCGCAGCGCAATCATCTGTTCATCGCGAGCGGCCCGAGCTTTGCCGCCAAATGGCTTCAGCCGCGGATCGGGAATTTCATCGGCGAGCATCCGGAGATCGGGATCAGGCTGTCAACTATCGCCGACTTGCGCGAGCTCGATACCATTCGCTTCGATCTCGCCATCGCCTATGGACGCCCGCCCGTCCTCAACGACCGGCAGATCGAGCCGCTCCTGGCTGAGCGTCTGCGTCCGCTCTGTAGCCCGCTTCTGATCGAGCAACTCGGACTTCACGAGCCCGGCGATCTTGCCCGGGCCACCTTGATTCATTCGTCGAACGCGCTGACCTGGACCGACTATCTGCGAAAGGTCGTCGGCACGACGATCAAGGCACGCCACGAATTGTGGTTCGATCGATCCACCATGGCCATCGACGCCGCGGTCGAAGGTCTCGGCGTCGTCCTGGAGAGCGAGATTCTCGCCGCCGACGAGCTGGAAAAGGGCACCCTAGTCGCGCCGTTCCATCAGCCCCAATTCGAGGTCGAGACCGTGTCTTATTATCTGGTGCGGTCCTCCGAGGCCAAAGGCCGCAGCCATGTCGACGCGTTCGAAGCCTGGCTGCGCGCGAAGATCACGGCTGCGAATTTGAAGGGGACAATCGTGGCGTAACGCGTGCGGCCCCAGCAGAGCCGCTATGTGAGCACGCAATAGGACACTGCGCGTGCTTGCTCTACCATCGGCACCAGGCCGCGGGGATCAATCAGCGGCCAGCCGAGGAGCAAATCGATGGAATACCGACGCTTGGGCCGCTCGGGCCTGATGGTACCCGCCTTGAGTCTTGGGACCGGTACCTTCGGCGGCGTTGGCCGCCTCGCTGCATGGGGCACGACTGACGCGACCGAAGCGCGGCGCCTTCTGGATATCTGTCTCGATGCCGGCGTGTCGATGTTCGACACCGCGAACGTCTATTCGCTCGGCGAATCCGAGCGCGTTCTCGGCGAAGCCATCAAGGGCCGCCGCGACAAGGTTTTGGTCTCGACCAAGGCGACGTTCCGCTTCGGCGACGGCCCCAACGACATCGGGTCGTCGCGGCAGCATCTGCTCACAGCCATCGATGCTTCGCTGAGCCGGCTCGGCACCGATTACATCGACCTGTTCCAGCTTCACGGCTTCGACGCCTTCACCCCTCCTGAGGAGGTGCTTAGCACGCTCGACGTGCTCGTGCGCGCCGGCAAGATCCGCTACGTCGGCGTGTCGAACTTTTCGGGCTGGCACCTGATGAAATCGCTTGGCGTTGCCGACAAGCATGGCTTCCCGCGCTACGTCGCCAACCAGACCTATTATTCACTGATCGGGCGCGACTACGAATGGGAGCTGATGCCGCTCGGCCTCGACCAGGGCCTCGGCGCGGTGGTCTGGTCGCCGCTCGGGTGGGGACGCCTCACCGGAAAGATCCGCCGCGGCCAGCCAAAGCCTGACGTAAGCCGCTTGCCCAAAACGGCCGAGTTCGGCCCACCCGTGCCGGACGAGCACGTCTACCGCGTCGTCGATGCGATCGACGAGGTCGCCAAGGAAACGGGCAAGAGCGTCTCGCAGATCGCGCTGAACTGGCTGCTACAGCGTCCGACCGTCTCGACGCTAATTATCGGCGCGCGCAACGAGACGCAGCTGCGCGAAAATCTCGGCGCGGTCGGCTGGTCGTTGACCAAGGACCAGATCGCCAAGCTCGATACGGCGAGCAAGGTGACGCTGCCCTATCCTTACTGGCACCAGCGCACGGCCTTCACCGACCGCAACCCGCCGCCGGTGTAGCGACCGCGCGCGGCGCAGTCCGGCTTGAGCTGCATCAATCCGGCCCGCGCCGACAGTGGCATCGTGCGCTCCCGCGAGGCCGCCCGATGCGCCGATTTGCCATGAAGGCCCTGTTCACCGCTCTCAATCTCAACCGCGCCGAGCGGAGCGGGATCGATTGGGACCGCATCATCCTGATCGCCTCGACCGCCGTGACGGTTGGGCTCGTCGCGCTCTATGTGTTCGGGAAGTCGACCTCGCGCTGGTGAGCCCGCGAAGGCCGTTCCGACCCATGCCCGCGGTGCCGGGAGACCCGCGCCGGGCGCAGGAACCGCCCGTATCCTGCCGGGTTGCGATGCATCTCGCAATTTCCTAGTCCGGAGACGAACCACGGCTCGAATCAAGCCCGCCGCCATCATGTCGCCAGCCCCCATGGAGCACGCCGACGGCCTGCCGCAGCCGCAGCGTGGCCAGGCGGTCCTGACGATTGCGCTCGGCATCATCATGGCAGTGGTCGACAGCGCCATCGCCAACGTCGCGCTGCCGACGATCGCGGCCGACCTCGATGCAAGCCCGGCGTTCTCGATCTGGATCGTCAACGGCTACCAGCTCGCGATCACGATCTCGCTGCTGCCGCTGGCTTCGCTCGGCGAGATCGTCGGCTATCGCCGCGTCTATCTGGTCGGGCTGGTGCTGTTCACGCTTGCCTCCGCATTCTGCGCGCTGGCGCACACGCTGCCGCTCCTCACGATTGCACGCATCGTGCAGGGGTTCGGCGCGGCCGGCATCATGAGCGTCAACGCGGCGCTGGTGCGCTTCACCTACCCCCGCAGCCAGCTCGGCCGCGGCATCGGGCTCAACGCCCTCGTCGTCGCCTTCTCGGCTGCGGTCGGCCCGACGCTCGCGGCCGGCATCCTGGCGTTCGGCAGCTGGCCCTGGCTCTTCGCCATCAACGTCCCGCTCGGCGTGGTGACACTGGTGCTGGGCTTGCGCAGCCTGCCGCACACCAGGCCTGCGAGCCATTCCTTCGACTGGCAGAGCGCGGGGCTGTCCGCGATCACTTTCGGCGTCGGCATCGCGGCCGTCGATAGCGTCGGTCATGGCGAAGCGGCGATCACCTGCCTCGTGCAGTTCGCCATCGCGCTCGTCGCCGGCGCACTGCTGATCTACCGCGAGACCCACATGGCCTCGCCGCTGCTGCCGATCGACCTGTTGCGCATCCCGGTGTTCGCGCTGTCGATTGCAACCTCGATCGCCTCGTTCTGCGGGCAGATGCTGGCCTTCGTCGCGATCCCCTTCTACCTCCAAAGCCGCTTCGGCTATTCGGCGGTGCATATGGGTCTCCTGATCACGCCGTGGCCGATCGCGGTCGCGTTCGCAGCACCCCTCGCCGGTCGCCTGGTCGAGCATTACCCGGCAGGCCTGCTCGGCGGCATCGGCCTCACGCTGTTCGCCTGCGGCCTCGCTGCGCTCGCCTTGCTGCCGGCGGCGCCCACGCCGCTCGATGTGATCTGGCGGATGGCGCTGGCCGGCGCCGGCTTCGGCCTGTTCCAGACCCCCAACAACCGCACCATGATCGCAGCCGCCCCGCGCGAGCGTGCCGGCGGCGCCAGCGGCATGCTGGGGACGGCGCGGCTGCTTGGGCAGACCACCGGCGCAGCGCTGGTCGCGCTGTTCCTCGGCCGCTATCCGATCGAGGGAACCAGGATCGCGTTGCTGACCGGCGTCGGCTTCGCGCTCTGCGGCGCGGCGCTGAGCATGTTGCGGCTGTCGCCCGCGGGCGCGCGCGGCGCCGAGCATGTTCGTGTGCAGGACGACCAGCGCCTGCGCGGTGACTAGCCGAGCCCACGCGCACGCTACCACCCTTCCTATACACAACCGGTGCGTAGCTTAACTATCTGAACCAATGACGTATTGCCCTCCCGCTGTGGTTGCGCTTCAATGGCGTCGGGGAATAAGGGGCACTTCATGCGATCATTTGGAATTGTGGCGCTCAGCGTCATGCTGGGCGGCTGCGCGTCTGTCACGCGCGGCACGACCGAAAATATCAGCATCTCATCAACACCGTCAGGCGTGGAAGCAATTGTCAGCGGAATGGAAGTTCCAACCACCTGCACCACGCCCTGCTCAGTGGTCGTCAAACGCAGCGCCGACATCTCGATTGCCTTCCAGAAGGAAGGCTATGAACCGCAGGTCGTTCCGCTCAGCCGAGACATACAGACCGGCGGAGCCGCCGGCTTTGCGGGCAATCTGTTGCTCGGCGGCGTCGTCGGCATGGGCGTCGATGCAGCGACCGGGGCGGCAACCGATCACAAGCCGAATCCAGTTATCGTAACCATGCAGCCCTCTGTCCCGCACGCAGCGCCGCGCGCTCCGAAAAAGCCGCGGCCGCCCCGCGCGCCGGAGGCTGGGACGTAAGGTCGGCACGACGGGATCGGCTACCTGAGCCTAGTTCCTGCCCGGCCCCGCCACGAGGCAACATCCAGCGCCAAACAAAAAGGCCGGCTCTGCAGCCGGCCCTTTCAATTCATCGCGTGCAGATCAAACCTTGACCAGCGGGCTCTTGGTCGGCCCCTTCGAGCCTCCGGGGCCACCGGGCTTGGACTTGCCCGGCGGGCGCTTGCGGGCACCCGGGAGCTTCTCCTGCTTCGGCGTGACCGGACCCTCGACGAACTCGAAGCCGATCTTGTCCTTGCTCTCGTCGGCCTCGTCCTTGATCAGAACGACGCGGACATGGCCGCCACCCTTGAGCTTGCCGAACAGCACCTCGTCGGCCAGCGGCTTCTTGATGTGCTCCTGGATCACGCGAGCCATGGGACGTGCGCCCATCTGCTCGTCGTAACCATGCTTCACCAGCCAGGTCTTGGCGGGCTCGGACAGCTCGATGGTGACGTCGCGATCGCCGAGTTGCGCTTCGAGCTGAAGCACGAACTTCTCGACCACCGTACCGATCACCTCGACGCTGAGATGGCCGAACGACACGACGGCATCGAGACGGTTGCGGAATTCCGGCGCAAACTGCCGGTTGATTGCCTCGTGGTCGTCGCCTTCCCGCTTCGAACGCGTGAAGCCGAACGCCTGCTTGGCGAGATCGGACGCGCCCGCATTCGTGGTCATGATCAGGATCACGTTGCGGAAGTTGACCTGCTTGCCGTTGTGGTCGGTGAGCCGGCCGTGATCCATGATCTGGAGCAGCACGTTATAGAGATCGGGATGCGCCTTCTCGATCTCGTCGAGCAGCACCACGCAATGCGGATGCTGGTCGACGCCGTCAGTGAGCAGGCCGCCCTGATCGAAGCCGACATAGCCGGGAGGCGCGCCGATCAGGCGCGACACGGTGTGCCGCTCCATGTATTCGGACATGTCGAAGCGCAACAGCTCGACGCCGAGCGACGCCGCGAGTTGCTTTGCGACCTCGGTCTTGCCGACGCCGGTCGGACCCGAGAACAGATAGCAGCCGATCGGCTTCTCCGGCTCGCGCAGGCCGGCTCGCGCCAGCTTGATCGAAGCGGCGAGCGATTCGATCGCCTTGTCCTGACCGAACACGGTGCGCTTCAGGGTCTGCTCGAGATGCTTGAGCACCTCGGCATCGTCCTTCGACACGCTCTTCGGCGGGATCCGCGCCATCGAAGCGATCGTGGTCTCGATCTCCTTGATGCCGATGGTCTTCTTGCGCTTGTTCTCGGCGACCAGCATCTGCGCCGCGCCGGATTCGTCGATCACGTCGATCGCCTTGTCCGGCAGCTTGCGGTCGTGGATGTAGCGTGAAGAGAGCTGCACCGCAGCCTCGATCGCCTCATTGGTGTATTTCAGCCGGTGGTAGTCTTCGAAGTACGGCTTGAGTCCCTTGAGGATTGCGATCGCGTCCTCGACCGTCGGCTCGTTGACGTCGATCTTCTGGAAGCGCCGCACCAGCGCGCGGTCCTTCTCGAAGTGCTGGCGGTATTCCTTGTAAGTGGTCGAGCCCATGCAGCGGATGGTGCCGGAAGCGAGCGCGGGCTTGAGCAGGTTCGAGGCATCCATCGCCCCGCCCGACGTCGCGCCCGCACCGATCACGGTGTGGATCTCATCGATGAACAGGATGGCGTTGGGATGCGCCTCGAGTTCCTTCAGCACCTGCTTCAGGCGTTCCTCGAAGTCGCCGCGATAGCGCGTACCGGCGAGCAGCGTGCCCATGTCGAGCGAGAACACGGTCGCAGCCGCCAGCACCTCCGGCACTTCGCTGTCGACGATGCGCTTGGCCAGGCCCTCCGCGATCGCGGTCTTGCCGACGCCGGCCTCGCCCACGAACAGCGGATTGTTCTTCTGCCGGCGGCACAACACCTGGATCGCGCGGTTGATCTCGGAATTGCGTCCGATCACCGGATCGATCTTGCCGTCGCGCGCCTTCTTGTTGAGGTTGACGCAATAGGTCTCGAGCGCCTCGCCCTTCTTCTTGGCGTCGTCGCTGCCCTTGGTCTCGGTCTCTTCGTCGACGCCGCGCACGGGGCGTGCCTCGGAGACGCCCGGTCGCTTCGCGATGCCGTGGCTGATGTAGTTGACGGCGTCGTAGCGCGTCATGTCCTGCTCTTGCAGGAAATACGCGGCATGACTCTCGCGCTCGGCAAAGATCGCGATCAGCACGTTGGCGCCGGTCACCTCTTCGCGACCGGACGACTGCACGTGGATTACCGCGCGCTGGATCACGCGCTGGAAACCTGCGGTCGGCTTGGCGTCGTCGGCGCCGTCCGTCACCAGGTTCTCGAATTCGGTCTCAAGATAATTGACGAGGCTCGTACGGAGCTTGTCGAGGTCGACGCTACAGGCGCGCATGACGGCGGCTGCATCGGAGTCGTCGATCAGGGAGAGCAAAAGATGCTCGAGCGTCGCGTATTGGTGATGACGCTCGTTTGCGATCGCCAGTGCACGATGCAGGGATTGTTCAAGGCTTTGGGAAAAAGTCGGCATTCGCGTCCTCTATGGCCCCCACCATCATGATCGCCATCGCCCGGTCAGGCAACAACAACCTTTGTCACATATAGTTATACAAGATCGCGGCGAAAGACCGGTTCCGCGACTCAGGCGGCTGCACAGCTGCGGTATTTTTCGATGCAAAACCCGTTCCGGTTTGGCACGATCGGCACCGGTCCGAAATTCCGTAGTTTTGCCGTCTGCAACGAACATCGCGCGCAGACATCACGCGGCAATCACACTGCGACATGCACAAGAACCGGCTGCGAACGCGCCGTGTCTTACTTCTTTTCCATCACGCATTGCAGCGGATGCTGGTGCTTGCGAGCGAAATCCATCACCTGCGTCACCTTGGTCTCGGCGATCTCGTAGGTGAACACGCCACACTCCCCGATCCCGTGATGATGTACGTGCAGCATGATCTTGGTTGCGGCCTCGGCGTCCTTCTGGAAGAATTTCTCCAGCACATGAACGACGAATTCCATCGGCGTGTAGTCGTCGTTCAGGATCAGCACACGGTACAGGTTCGGCCGCTTCGTCTTCGGCTTGACCTTGGTGATGACGGACGTGTTTGGCGCGGAGGGACCGCCCGAACGGTTCTCGTCGTTGCTCATCAGCGGAGCGTGGGCGGCGGCGGCCGCGGACGGATCTGGTCTGGAAGACAGTTGCGGCATGGCTCAGGCGTTCAAATTCCCCACGGAAGCGTATGGCGGTTCGCCGCGCAGCCCCGGCCTTCGGAGCTTCGCACAGGCGCACCGCCTTGTTGGATCGCCGCTTCCAGCCGGTCCGGTCCAAGCCGGATCGGCTTCACCGAATATGGGCCTGCCCCCGGCTCGCCGCAAGCGTGCGACAGCTGGGCCGATGCGGCCCCGGCGGTCCCGATTCCCGGTCCGGGCGATCCTTGCCAAGGTTAATCAATCCGGACTGATTTGACAAAAGCTTCCGCCCCGCCGGTTTAGAAGATGTTGACCAGGAACCCGGCCGGTAACGCGGCTGCGGCGGCTTCGCGCGGGTTATCTCCGGTTTTCTACGGACCCATTTACCCTGCCTTCAATGGCGTGGCGCGAAAACGGGCAAAGTCACAGATTTCCGGGAATCGTCATGTCTCGCCTGCCCCTCGTCAGCCGTATTGTTGGTCGACACCTCTCCCGGTTTGCAGCGGCCGAACAAGGCAATATCGCCGTGATTTTCGCTATCGCGCTGCTCCCGGTTCTAGGCTTCGTCGGAGCTGCAATCGATTACAGTCGCGCGGCCCAGGCTCGTTCCGCAATGCAGGCGGCCCTCGATTCGACCTCGCTGATGGTCTCCAAGGATCTGTCGTCCGGCACCATCACGACCTCGCAGATCAGCACCAAGGCGCAGGCTTATTTCAACGCCCTGTTCACCGCCACCAGCTCCCTGCCGTCGGTCAGCATCGCGGCCACTTACACCGCAAGCACCAGCATGGGCTCCACCATCCAGGTCACCGGCACCGGCACCTACACGACCACCTTCATGAAGGTCGCAGGTTTCCCGACACTCGACGTCGGCGCCGATTCCACCAGCGCCTGGGGTCTGGTGCGCATGCGCGTGGCCTTGGTGCTCGACAACACGGGGTCGATGGCGGACGACGGCAAGATGGCGGCGATGCAGACCGCCGCGAAGAGCCTCGTCGACCAGCTCAGCCCGCTCGCCAAGACCGATGGCGACGTCTACATCTCGATCGTTCCGTTTGCCAAGGACGTCAACGTGGGTGCCAGCAACTACAACAAGTACTGGGTCGATTTCATCGATTGGGACGCGGCCCGCGGCACCAGGTCCGCCAACCACAACAGGTGGACGGGATGCGTGGTCGATCGCGACCAGGACTACGACACCAAGAACACGACGCCCACGAGCGGCAACGCGGGAACGCAGTTCCCGGCCGAACAGTACTCCTACTGCGACACCGGCAGTTCATCCTATCTGCAGCCAATCATGCCGCTGAGCTACGACTGGAGTTCACTCAAGAGCCGGATCGACGCCATGAAGCCCACCGGTAACACCAACCAGGGCATTGGCCTCGCCTGGGGCTGGATGACGCTGTCGACCGGCGATCCCATGAACGCGCCGGCCAAAGACGCCAACTACACCTACAAGGACGCGATCGTGCTGCTCTCCGACGGTCTCAACACGCAGAACCGCTGGTACGGCAACGCTTGGCAAATCGACGCGCGGCAGAAGAAACTGTGCGACAACGCCAAGGCGGCGAACATCACGATCTATACGGTGCAAGTGAACACCGGGAGCGATCCGACGTCCAGCGTACTGCAATATTGCGCGAGCGGCACCGACAAGTTCTATCTGGTGACGAAGGCAGATCAGACCGTCTCGGTGTTCAAGGACATCGGCACGTCGCTGTCCAAGCTGCGCGTGGCGCGCTGAGATCGACACGCCACGACAAACAAAAAAAGCCCGGCTGCTTCAGCCGGGCTTTTGATTCCAGGACGTCAGGAAACGTTAGCTGGCGGCCGGAGTGAACTTCGACACGATGGTCTCGACCGGCTTGAACGCCTGCTTGGCGAGGTCGCCGTAAAGGCCTGCGATCTTCTGCGATTCCGCGACGAAGGACTCGTAGGCGGAACGGGCGAATTCGGTCTGCGCTTCGACGGCCTTGTCCAGCGACTTCACGCCGGAAAGCTTCTCGACGAAGGACTTGGTGTCTTCGAACGACTTCTTGGTGTAGTCGCCGTAGGCGCTGGCGATCGCCTGAAGGCCGTGCTGCATCGAGGTCGCAGAGGCGACGTACTGCTCGAAGTGCTCTTTCCCGTAGCCTTGAAAGTCTTCAACCTTGAACATTCGGAATCCTTTTCCCTAGCTCTCGTCGGGAAGCCCCGGCTCCCTGACTCTGCTCACAATTAGTGCAACGCACAAAAAAGTCAAGAATTTTGTGCGTCGCACAAATTACATACAAAATTCGCCGCGATTCCCGGGGTTTCCCGCAATGGTTCCTTAAGCTTTTGGAAACCGCAGCGCCCTACCTTGATTCCCTGGACGTGTTCTACTTCACAAGCGGCCAAAAGCCGTTGGAGAACATCACCTTAGCCAGAACAGCGGCTCAGGCCCAACGTCACCCGCGGCCAACACCTGCGGAGGACAGCCTGAGCAGGTAATGATCCAGGGTCCCATGGGCACAATTTCGCCTCACGAGCCGGTGATCAAGTCAGAAACGGGGACGGGGTTTCATGCTTCGTAAAAACTTGTCTTCCTCGCGCTTGGCGCGGGTTGGCGTTTTTGGGCTTCTTGCGGTTACCAGTGCGGTCATCTTCACCACAGATGCTGCCGAGGCGCGGCGCCACCGGCGTCACTATGCGCAACACCGCGTGCAGCGCGATGTGTCCGAAAGTTCCAGCCCGAAATTCGCATCGATCATCGTCGACGGCAATTCCGGCTCCGTGCTTCAGGCAACGAGCCCCGACGGGATCCGCCATCCGGCCTCGCTGACCAAGATCATGACGCTCTATCTGCTGTTCGAGCGTCTCGAGTCCGGGAAGATGAAGCTCGACACCGAGATGCCGGTCTCACAGCACGCCGCCGATCAGGATCCGACCAAGCTGAACCTGCGTGCCGGCCAGACCATCCGCGTCGAGGACGCGATCAAGGGTCTCGTCACCCGCTCCGCCAACGACGCAGCCGTTGTGATCGCGGAAGCGATTGGCGGCGACGAGGACGACTTCGCCCAGATGATGACGCGCAAGGCGCGTTCGCTCGGCATGTCCAGGACGGTTTACCGCAACGCCAACGGCCTTCCCAACGACGAGCAGGTCACGACCGCGCGCGACCAGGCCACGCTCGGCCGCGCCATCCAGGAGCGCTTTCCGCGCTACTATCGCTATTTCGCGACCTCGACCTTCAACTGGCGCGGACAGTCGATCCGGAACCACAATCATCTGCTCGGGAATGTCGAGGGCGTGGACGGCATCAAGACCGGCTATACTCGCGCCTCCGGCTTCAATCTCGTGACCTCGATGCGCCGCGGCAACCGCCACCTGATCGGCGTGGTGCTGGGCGGCCGCAGCGGCGGCTCGCGCGACGCCATCATGCGCAACCTGCTCGCGGAGAACCTCGATAAGGCCGCGACCACCCACACCGTCGCCGCGGTCACCGAGCGCAACGGTTCCGATGCCGCTGCCGAAGTCGCCGATGCGTCGGATACCCCGACCCGCTCCGCTCCGCAGGTCCAGGCTGCGGCTGCCCCTGCTCCCGAAGCAGCCCCGTCGCGTCTCGCCGCGCGCCTCTCGACGCTTGCGGCTGCGACTGCCGCGGTGCCGCCGGCTCAGCCCAGATCTGAAGCCAACAGGCCTGAAGTTCGGCCGACAGAATCCAGGATCGAGCCTGCGCCGCTCACCAATGGCGTGATCTCGAGCCAGCCGCTCTCGATCATCCCCGGCTCGTCCGAGCCGATGAAGCCGGTCAGGGTCAAGACCGTCCAGGTCAAGGCCGGCGCCGTGAAGGTCGCCTCCGCCGCCCCGGCTCAGATCGCACCGCAGGTCACGAGCACGATCGCGTCCCGTTCCGACGTCGCCGAAACCTCCGGCGCCGTCGTCGCCCGGGCAGACCTCATCAACAAGCCTGAGGTCGCCAGCCAACCGGAAGCTCCGAGGGCCGAGATCGCCCGTACCGAGCTGCCGCGGCAGCCGGCGGGCTTCGGCACCGGCAACGGCGTCCTCGGCGTCTTACCGGCCGCAACCGCCGCCGCACCTGCCCCGGCTGCTGCGAAGCTCGCGTCAGCCGACCCGGCGCTGCAGCCGATCATGAGCGCCACCATGAAGCCGGTCGTCACCCACAGCGGCTGGATCGTCCAGGTCGGCGCGCTCGAGAGCGAGAACGAAGCCCAGCAGCGCATCGACGCGGCGCGCAGCTCGGCTCGTGGCCTGCTCAGCAAGGCCGACCCGTTCACCGAGCCGGTCGTCGCGAAAGACAATCGCAAGCTCTACCGCGCCCGCTTCGCCGGGCTCGACCGCGACCAGGCCGAAGCCGTCTGCCGCACCCTGAAGCGCGCCGATATCTCCTGCATGACCGTCCGCAACTAATCTTTCGCACCACTCCAATGAAAATGCCCGCGCCTAGCGCGGGCATTTTCATTTTCGGGACGCGGTGGCCGACGAGGCTGTTCCACGACAACCTCTCGTCAAGGATTTACGGTTAAAACTTTACGCAAGGGATCGACCACGCCGACAATGGCGGGCATCGGGCGACGGCAAACAGAGCAAGCAGAGCTCACACGGGACGAGCGTTTGTAGCGTGGTGCCGGAGTTAGCCGTTATGCGTGCGAAGCAGAGTATCCTTGGCCTCGTTTACACGGGCAGCGAGATACGTCGAGCCCCCCTGGTCGGGATGCAGTTTCTTCATCAGGGACTTGTGAGCCCGGCTGATGTCGTCACGCCCCGCCCCCGGCTGCAGGCCAAGGATCTGATAGGCCTCCTCCGTCGTCATTTTGCCGGTCGCCACCGTGCGGCGCTGCCCCCCTGCCGCGTCGCCCTGCGCGTTCTGACGCCAAGCGGGAAACCGGCGGTCCAGATAGCTTTCAAGTAGGGCCACGCTCTCGGCGTCGAACGCCGGGACCATTGCCAGCAGGGCCGCGAGATCGAACTCATCGAGATTGCGCCCGGCGTGAGGCCCGGCGACGATCCGGCCTCCGAGCTGGCCGGAATCGTGATCGAGCCGCATATCCAGGAATTGCGAGCGCACGCGCGAGGCCTGACCGGCCGGGCGCGTCGCGCCCCCGCCGAACAGCCCGCCGATATTGCCGAAGCCGGCGTTTGCCATCGGTGTCCAACCCAGGAGCCCGGCACCGAATATCCCGAGCGGGATCGCCACCACCAGTTCGCCCTTCAAGCCAGTGAACGCTGCGACAGCCAGCGCGACCACGCCGCCACCGAACCTGATCGCGCGTGCCAGCACCGCTGGGTTGGCCGAACGGAACATCTGGAGCAGCAGATAAAGGGTAATAACAGCGATAGCGCCGGCAATCAGGGTCATGGCCGGAATATAGTCGGCCTATCGCCAAAAAGCATCGTGTCCTTGCGCCCCCGCCGACCGCGCGCCAGCGCTACTTCATCTGGCCGATCAGCCTGGCCGCGCCACTTGCGGTCTTCGCCAATTGCAACAGCGCCTCGCGTCCGCCGGCCGCGTAGGCGGCGGCTGCGCGCAACAGCTCGCGCAACTGCGCCGCCGCGCCCGGATCGAACCGGCACCAGGCACCGCCTGTCAGACGCGCGATCTCGCGAAAGGCCTGCTCGGCCACTGAGTCATGGCCTTCCTGAAATACGAACACAGGCACCTTGAGCATGCCGAGCTCGCCTGCCTTGGCGCAGAGCTCGTCGACGTTCTCCTCCATGGCGTCGCCGACGAAGACAACGGCGCGCACGCCGGATGCGACCGCCTCGCGCCGCGACTCGCTCAGCACCTTGCCGATCTGGGTGTCGCCGCCACGGCAATCGATCTTGCCCATCAGCGTCGCAAGCCTGGCGCTGTCGGAGATCCATCCCGTGGCGCGGCACTCGTTGAAGCCGCGATAGTAGACGAGCCGGATGTCGAGACTGCCGAGCGCGGCGGTCTCACGGAACATGTCGGCCTGAAGCGCGCAGGCCATGTCCCAGGTCGGCTGCCGGCTCATCGTCGCATCCAGCGCGAAGATCAGCCGCCCTTTCGCACCGGGCGCATGCGGTGACAGCGCGCGCGCGCTGGCGACGAAGGCGGCAATGTCCTCAGATGTCGAGGTCCCCGCCTGCGGCACAGCGCCATCTGGTTGTGCCGAGACGGCATCGCGGCCGCGCGGTTTGATGGGCTCGCCGGACATTCCTTGACCCTTGCGTGAGCGGCTAATGTGGTCAGCGCATGCAGCCAGGTCAATGTGCAAAGCTCCCGCAGGCGGCAGCCGGCGGAGGCTTTGAAAATCGCTATCGACGACGAGGAAGGCGTCAGCTCTTGGCAGGCGCCATCAAAGCGACCGGCCCGGGCTCGAGAATCTTGGGCGGGGACGATTGCGTGTCGACCGGCGCCACTTCGCTGTCGGTCGCGCTCAGGAACTTGTCGAGCATGCCCTGGATCGAGTTCTTGGCCGCGTCCGGACCGGTGTCGCGCATGTCGTTGTGCTGGAATTCGGTCTTCACGACCTGGATGCCGGCCTTCTCGCATTCCTCGTCGGTCGGGATCACGCCCGCATCGGCCTTGAACTGCGGATCGGTGGAGCGGAACGACAGGATCTTGAACTTGCCGGCGGTGACGAAGGGCACGCGAAGATTGTCGAGCGTGACGACCTTCTTGACCTCATCCGGATACTGCTTGGCGAAATACATCGTGATGTCGCCGCCCATGGAGTGGCCGACCATCGTCACCTTTTCGTAGTCGGCGTTGGGCTGAACCTTCTTCATCTCCTGCATGGCGAGATGGATGTTGGCGACGCCGCGCAGGATCTGCGGCAGTCGGCCAACATAGATCTCACCGGGCTTGGTCACCATCGGAGGATCGGTCGGCAAATCATGCTGCGGGCTGACGACGAGGTAGCCGCGCGCGGCGAAAATGTTGGCGAGGAAGCCGTACTCGGTGTTCTTGACGGTGTTGCCGTGGTTGATCACGGCGACCGGCATCGTGATCATGCCGGCATTGGCCTGCATTTCCTTGTCACGACGGATCGCGATATCGACGGGCACCGCACGGTTGTCGCGCGAGGCATCGTAGAAGGTGATGGTCTCGTGCCTGATTGCCCACTTGCTCGCCGTGAAATAGGCGACGCCACAGAGGGCACTGACCGAAACCAGAACGGCAATTCCACGCTTCATTTTCGTCCTCAGCCTCAGGCTCTTGCGGCCTGAATCCCTGTTGAAAATCGTGTTCTTCCGGAGCTCTTCGGCCCCTGGTCGCCTATTCCCTAATATATGTCACAGCCGCGTGACAGGAAGGCTAAATATTGTGAACCATCAGCCCTTTCATTGTGCGGCGCACACGTTTCTTGGGCACCCGGTTCTCATACGGCTACGTCAGGGTGCACGTCACCTTCCGACGCAACCTGTCTCGATCGGGTTCAATTTTGCAGTAAACGCGGGGTGAAAACGGTTGAGTGCGGGCTCGGTTCCCGTGGGAACCGGCCGCTTGATCGACTGGAAGTAGCTATATACCGACGCCTAGGCGCCGAGGATGTCGTGGACCTCGAGCGGCTTGTCGACCTGATTGAACCACTCAGCGCGGTTGGCCGCGCGGCGGCGTCCGCGCTCGTCGAGCGGAAGCTTGAGCTGGCGGAGCAGGCTCGTCACCTCCTCCCGTGCGGTGAGATGGCCGAGATTGGGCCGCATGCCGAGGGTGGCCTCGTCGATCTCGTCCAGCGCGGTCAGGCCGCGCGGGAAGAACTCGCGATAGACGACGCGTTCGGCGAAGCCGTCGACGTAGCGGAAGCCGAGCCGTAGCGACAAATCCTTCAACCCCTCGGCAACGAGCTGCTTGTTGCGGGAGCCGAGCATCGACAGCCGGTTGCGCACCACGATCCAGTCGGTGGTCGCGCCGTCGAGCTGGCGGCGCTTGCGCCTGACATCCCGCACCATCTCGGCATAGTGGCTTTCGCCTGTCACCGCGTAATTGGCGGGATCGACGGTGCCGAGCACATCGAAATCGAGGAAGCTGTCGTTGATCGGGGTCACCAGCGTGTCGGCCATCGAGTGCGCAAGTCGCATCAAATAGCTGTCGGTGCCGGGCGTATCGATGACGATGAAGTCGAAACTGCTCTCGACCGCCGAGACCGCCTCCATGAACTGAAGGAACTCCGAATTCTCATTCTCGGCGACCTGCATGGTCTCGCCGAGCTTGATGCAGCGATGCAGCGGCAGTTCGAGGTCGAGCTTGGTGCGGCGCGCCCAGGCGGAACGGTTGTTGATGTAGTGAGTAAAGCTCTGCTGACGGCAGTCGAGGTCGATGGTGGCGACGCGCTGGCCGGCTTTTAGAAGCGCGACCGCGATGTGCAGGGCGGTGGTCGACTTGCCGGAGCCGCCCTTCTCGTTGCCGAGCACGACCACATGCGCCGAGCCGGACTGGCCTTGGCTAGCTTGCACAAGCATCGCGATCCTCAACACCCCTAACGAATATCTTCGAGTTGGCCGCGTCTGCGGTCAAGTGAAATGCGTGACAGGCAATACAAATCGCGGCGCGCCGTCCTTCGTCATGAATCGTCGCGCCGCTTCGCGTCTGTGATCCAGCCCACAATGTCGCGACGCTTGCGCAGCTTTGCGCGGGATGCTGTGCCGCATCCGGATGCGTGGCGTCCATGGTCGCCGCTTGTTAAGGTTAGCCTGCCGGGCGCCGGGACGCGCTCGCCGATTCCCAACCCCGTCGAGTTCTGATGTCACGCAGCCCCTTGATCGCCCGCACGGTCCCCACCTTGCGACGCGCCGTCGACAATCTTCGCAAGCGAAAGGCCACGATCGCGCTGGTCCCGACCATGGGAGCGCTCCATGACGGTCATGTGTCGCTGGTGCGCCTGGCCAAGCGGCGCGCGAGCCGCGTCGTGGTGTCGATCTTCGTCAATCCGACCCAGTTCGCCCCGACCGAGGACTTTGGCGCCTACCCGCGCACCTGGAAATCCGACATCGCCAAGCTCGCCGCCGAGGACGTCGACATCGTCTGGCACCCCGGCGCCGAGGCCATGTATCCGCAGGGCTTTGCCACCCGCATCGTACCGGAGGGACCGGCGCTGGCCGGCCTCGAGGACCGCTTCCGCCCGCATTTCTTCGGCGGCGTCGCCACCGTCGTCGGCAAGTTGTTCACGCAGTGCCGGCCGGATGTCGCGATCTTCGGCGAGAAGGATTTTCAGCAGTTGCGGGTGGTGGCGCAGATGGCCCGCGACCTCGACCTCGGCGTCAAAGTGATCGGTTCCCGCACCGTGCGCGAGCGCGACGGGCTCGCGATGTCCTCGCGCAACGTCTATTTGTCGCCACGGGAGCGGCAGACCGCAACGACGCTGTACCGCGCCATGAAGGAGAGCGCCGGGCGCATCCGCGCCGGCGAAGCGGTCGCAGCCGCAATGGCGCGCGGAGCCGCGATGATCACCGCGGCCGGCTTTGAGCTCGACTATTTCGAGGTCCGCCATGCAGCGACTTTGGCGCCTGTCGCCTCGCGCAAGGACGGGCCGTTGCGCATCCTGGTCGCGGCCAAGCTCGGCACGACCCGGCTGATCGACAATATCGCGGTTTAGAGCAGCCCGAGATCGCGCAGCTCGCGCCGCATCGGCTCCGGCATCGCCGCGATCGAGCCGGCGGCGGACTTGCCGAGATCGGGCGGCACGGAATCGTCGGCAAGGTAGCGCCAGCCCTGGAACGGGCGCATCGGCCGCGGCGACACCGGAATCACCTTCGGCTGCATCACGATCCGGCAGCGGCCGATGCCGTCCTTGTCGCGGAACGGCTCGATGCCGATGATCTTTTCGCGTGCGGCGACCTCGCCCTTGATCACCCAATAGAGCGAGCCCCCCGACAAGATCTCGGCGTCGCGCTTGGGCACCATGCGGGTGATGTGGATGTGATGTTGCGGCAGACCCTTCTTCTTGGCGGTCTGTATCCGTTCGGCCGTCCACTCCTTCAATTCCTTGACGGATTCGCAGCCGACGGCGAGCTTGATCAGATGTAGTGGCATGCCCCAGCATTAGCCGGGCAGCCCCGCATTTGGAATGCCGATCTACTCGTTATCCGCAGCCGGGGGAGCCGCGGCCGGCGGCGTGAGCGGAACCGGTGCTGCCGCTGGTGCCCGCGCAGCCTTCGGCGCAGGCGGCTTCTTCGCGGCGGGAGCTGCGGCCTGTGCCGAGGCCGCTGCCGGGGGGCGCGGAGCCGCCGCGTTCGCGGTGGGCGCCGCCTGACGCGTCGGCGGCTCCGGATTCATGATGCTGACCGGCGGCGTCGACGAGGCACTCGGGAACTCCGCACTGGTCGGCTTGCCCGTCGGCATCGACGGCGGCAGTCCGGCAAGGGCGGCAGTGGCGGGCAACGATTGCGCTGCTGCAGGCGCATTCCAGGTCGGGGCGTAGCGCGCGACCAGCGTGTCGTAGAGATGGGAATCCATGTTGGCGGCGACCTGCTGCTGGTCGGTCAGCGAGCGGAAGGCCGCGCAGTCGAACTGCGTGCAGCCGTCGCGTACGACCAGCACCTGCGCGACCAAGCCATAGCGATCACGTTCCAGCGATTTGCGCAGCACCTTGATGTCGGGCGTCAGGCTCTTCTCGGCGGTCGCGGCATCGCCGAGCGCCATCAGCCGGTCGATCCTGGCCGCGGTCGTGGAGACGGCCGCAGCGGCCACGTCCGGCGCGCCGAACAGCGCCTTCTCGCAGCCGATGGCCACGGCATCGCCGGCGAGATCGTCGAGACAGGACAACGCCGGCAGGCTCGCGGTCATCGCGGCCTGCGCGCGCGCCTCGGTCGGGGTGGTCTGCCCTGCCGGTCCATCGACGCGCACAACAGCAGCCATCGCGATGGTGATGGCGAGCAGCGTAACAACGGTCAGCGCGCCGTTGGCGACCGACCGCTCGGCGCGCTGCAGCGTGACCAGGAGGATCAGTCCGAAGAAGCCGGCAGCCGCCAGCATCATCCACATTGGAAAGGCCGGCGAGCGCCAGATTTGGTCGAGCGACGAGGCCCATGCCCAGTTCATGCGCGACGTCCCCTCACGCGAGCAGAGAGCGAATGGTCAAAGCGAGCACCGAGAGTCGGCAGCTGCCCCCGGCCCACCTTTTGAAGGTGAAGCGGGCCTTTTGACGGCGGCAGAATACAAATTCCCGGGGACGCGCCAATGCGCGGGTAGCGTCGGTCTTCAGGACAGCGCGAGCTGGCTTTCCTTGGCGACGCGTTCAAAAGCCTCGGTCGAGCTCTTGATCCGGTACTGGCAGTCGTCACCATCCGTCGGCAGCAAGCGGATGATCTCATACGAGCCGCTGGCAGCAGGGCGTGCGACATTGCTGGCCGTGAACAACACGCGCGATCCAATAGGGAATTTGTGCTTCAACACCCTCTCCATCACTCAAACAACGCCTGCCACGCCCGTGGTCCCACTGCGTCGGCCGGCCGGAAACCCGGCCGCTGTATAGCATGCGGCGGGCTTTTTTGGCCAGCAGTATGCGACATGGCAAACGTGCAAATTTTGCAGTTATTTCAGAGTGATGCCGCCAGCCGGTGATACCGCTGGAACCCGTTCCTCAGGCGCTATGGGGCAAATGGCCGTCGGGGCTTGCGTGATCCACGGCTTTGGGCAGTTCCTGGGCCAGAATCTGGCCCAGCTGGTCGACCGGGATGTTGTAGCGCGCAGCCAATTGGCGGACGGTGTCGCTGCCGAGCACGGTGCGGAGCTGGTCGGCCGAGATCGGCAGGTTCTGGCCGTTGCCGAGCCAGGATTTGACCTGGTCACCGAACCCGGCCTGCTGGAGCTTTGCGACGATCGCGCCGAGGCCGCCCTGATTGTTGCTGCCGAGCACCTCGCTCAGCACAGTCGGCAACACGGCTGCCCCGAGCTGGCCGAGCGCGCTCCGCAGCGCCGGGTTGTTCTCCAACGAGTCCAGGATTCCCATGATAACCCCTCTCCTTGCCCGCAGCTCCCCGCGATTGAGCGCCGTCACGCGCCGTGCCGTCAAGCCGCGCTCAATCACATTCGCGACTACACGTTCTCGAACTTTTCGATGACAAGCGTTTCGGCGAGCCCGTCCCGGGTCCATTCCTGCAACGCCGGCAGCGCCAGCATTGTGTCCATGTAGGCCTTGGTCTCCGGCGTGACCTCGATCGCGTAGGTGCGGAAGCGGTGCACGACCGGGGCATACATCGCATCCGCCGCGCCGAAGCGCCCGAACAGGAACGCTCCGTTGGCGCCATACCGGGTCCGGCACTCCCGCCAGATCTCCTGCACGCGCACGATATTGGCTTCGGCGTCCGCCGACAGCGTCACGGGGCGCACCGGGCGGTGCAGGTTCATGCCGCATTCGTTGCGAAGGGCCATGAAGCCGGAATGCATCTCGGCGCACACCGAACGAGCATGGGCGCGGGCGGCGGCGTCGTCCGGCCACAGCTTCACTTCCGGGTAGCGCTCGGCGATGTATTCGATGATGCTGAGCGAATCCCACACCGTGATGTCGCCGTCGACCAGCACCGGCACCTTGCCGGCGCGGCTGAACGAGATGATCTGCTCCTTGTCCGCGGGATTGTCGGTGTAGAGCGGGAGGAGGGTCTCCACGAACGGGATGTCGTTGGCGCGAAGCGCGAGCCAGGGCCGCATCGACCATGACGAGTAATTCTTGTTGCCGATTGCGAGTTTCAGCGCAGCCATGTCATCAGTCCTTCCCGATACGCCTTGAAGCGAGCCACTTTTAACGCCATCGCCTGCCGCCAATCAATCGTTGCTGCACCTCGCCATGCGTGGCAAGCGTTGCGATCCTCTCCAGGAGACTGACATGAGCAGGCATTGGGTCGACATCACAGCCGTCGGCTTCTTCATCATCGAATGGCTGGTCTACGCGCTGACGCTGGAGCATTCGGCCTATGGCCGCGACAGCCTGTCGGCGCGCATGAACCGCTACCGCGAGGTGTGGGTGCGCCGGCTGCTCGACCGCGACGCGCGCATGGTCGACATGCAGATCATGGCCTCGCTGCAGAACGGCACCGCCTTCTTCGCCTCCACTAGCCTCATCGCGCTCGGCGGCGCGCTGGCGCTGCTGCACGCGACCAACGACGCGATCACGATCTTGAGCAAGCTGCCGATCGATCTCAGCACCTCGCCCGCCATGTGGGAGCTGAAATGCGTCGGCCTTGTCCTGATCTGCGTCTATGCCTTCTTCAAATTCGCCTGGTCGTACCGCCTGTTCAACTATGTCGCGATCCTGTTCGGCGGCATGCCGGCGGCCTCGCAGCGTGACACGCCGGAGGCCGAAGCTCATGTGATCCGTACCTCGCGCCTGTTCGAATCCGCCGGCCGCCATTTCAACCGCGGCCAGCGCGCCTTCTTCTTCGCACTCGGCTATCTCGGCTGGTTCGTCAGCCCCTGGGTGTTGTTCGTCACCACGGCAGCCGTGGTGATCGTGACCTGGCGGCGGCAATTCGCCTCGAGCGCGTGGGAGGCGATGGCGCCGGAGTTGGTGGATGGTGATGAGATGAAGCGCGGTCGTTGACTCGCGCGTGTCCCGCACGCGACGGAATGCGCATTCGTAGGATGGGTAGAGCGAAGCGAAACCCATCACGCTTCTTCTTCGCGGAAGCATGATGGGTTCCGCAAGTGCTCTACCCATCCTACGCTTTCCAGACACAGCTTTGCATCCTCGCGGCGCGTTTCGCCCGAGCTTTGCTTGGTCGCTCCACCCTCAAAGCCAAGAGGGCGCAGGGAAGGCCGGGTGCTGACCTCGCACCCGCGGTCCGCTGCGC
>NZ_VSST01000081.1 GCF_019402665.1 Bradyrhizobium canariense | reverse complement strand
GATGCGCTCGGTGCGGTCGTGCTCGAACTCTGGGGCGAGACGCGGCAGTTCGATCTGGTGGCGAGCCGCAAGCTGACGTTGGCCGCGCAAGGCTCCGGCGTCACCGGCCTCTTGCTGCGGATGGCCGCGCAGCCGCTGCCCTCGACCGCGGAGACACGATGGATGCTGCGCGCGGCGCATTCGCCGCCGGGCTCGATGTGGAGCGCCTGGGGCGCGCCGCGCTTCGATGCCGAGCTGTTGCGCAATCGTCATGGCCCATGCGGCCGGTGGATCATGGAATGGAAATGTGATGAGTGCCAGTTCAGTGAACCGTCGGCGTATCCTCAGCCTGTGGCTGCCGCGCCTGCCGATCGACCGGATTCAACGGTTCCTTGGCAGCGCCGCGCAGGATGAGCCGAGCATCGTCGTCATCAAGGACGCCAATGCGCTGGTGATCCATGCGCTTGACGATGCGGCGTCGCGGCTCGGTTTGCATATTGGCCAACCCCTGGCCAATGCGCGGGCGATGTGCCCGGACTTGCGGGTGTTCGACGCCGATGTCGTGGCTGATGCGAAGACACTCGGCGACATCGCCGACTGGTGCGACCGCTTCACGCCGCTGGTGGCGCTCGATCCGCCGCATGGGCTGTTCCTCGATATCACCGGCTGCGCGCATCTGTTCGGCGGCGAGGCCGCACTGTTGCAGATGCTGGTCCGTGCGCTCGACCGACAGGGCTTTGTCGTCAGTGCGGCGATCGCGGGCACCTCGGTCTGCGCACGGACCCTGACGCGGCAGACGACAGGCGCCATCGTCGCCGATGGGGGCGAGGCGGAGGCGATCAGCCGGCTGCCGGTGTCCGCGCTGGGTGCGGGCGAGGCCATCACCGCCGGCCTGCGCCGTGCCGGTCTGAAAAGCATCGGCGATGTCGCCTCGCGTGCACCGGGCGAGATCACGGCGCGGTTCGGCGCGCGGTTCTCCACGCTGCTCGCGCATGCGCTGGGGCAGGGCGATGCGCCGATCAATCCACGAAAGCCGCTGCCCGATTACATCGTGGAGAAACGCTTTGCTGAGCCGATCGCGACCGACACCATGATCGCGATGACGCTGTCGCGCCTGGCGGACACGTTGATCGCGTCGATGGAGAAGCAGGGCAAGGGCGCGCGCCGGCTTGAGGCCACCTTCTTCCGTACCGACGGCGCAGTGCGTGCGATCATGGTCGAGACCGGACGTCCCGTGACGCGGAGCGCGGTCGTCGACCGGCTGTTCCGCGAGCGTCTCGATGCACTCGCCGATCCGCTCGATCCCGGCTTCGGCTTCGACATGGTGCGGCTGTCGGCAAGCCGCACCGAGATCGTGGTGCAGGAGCAGCGCGATCTCGATGCCCATGTCCACGACAATGACGAGCTTGCTGCGCTGATCGACCGCATCGCCGCGCGCATCGGCGGAAAGCGCGTCGTCGTGCACCTGCCTGAGGATACCCATATCCCCGAATGTGCGGTGCTGGCGGCGCCTGCCCAGCATCATCTCGCCGTGGCCATGCAGGCCGAATGGCCCGCGCGCACTGAAAGTGAGCCGCCGCTGCGTCCGTTGCGGCTGTTCGACAAGCCTGAGCCGATCAATGTGCCGTTCGCGACCGTGCCCGACGGCCCGCCGCATCAATTCACCTGGCGCCGCGCGCAGCATGCGGTGGTGCGGGTGGAAGGCCCCGAGCGCATCGCCATGGAATGGTGGCGGCAGGACGGCAAGCAACTGACGCGGGATTATTTCCGTATCGAGGATGCCGAAGGCCTGCGCTTCTGGATCTTTCGCGATGGTCTTTACGAGGGGGAGTGCTTCGACGGCGACGGCAAGCCCGTTCCTCCCGGTTGGTATGTGCACGGTCTCTTCGCATGACTACGCCAGCTTATGCCGAGATCGGCATCACCACGAATTTTTCCTTCCTGCGCGGCGGCTCGGATCCGCGCGCCTATGTGCATCAGGCCAGCAAACTCGGCATTCCCGTGATCGGCATCGCCGACCACAACACGCTCGCCGGCGTGGTGCGCGCCTACAAGGAGCTCGACAATGACGAGGTGCTGCACAAGCCAAAACTTCTGATCGGCGCGCGCATCGTCTTCATCGATGGTACGCCCGATATCCTGGTCTATCCGCGCGACCGCGCCGCCTATGGCCGGCTATGCCAGCTTCTCACCAGGGGCAAGCGCGGCGACGACATCACTCGGATCGCGAAGGGCGAATGCCATCTCACCTTCGCTGATCTCCTTGCGTTTTCCGAAGGCCAGCTCCTGATCCTGACGCTGCCGCATCGCTTCGATGCAGCGCAAGCGCAGGACATCCTCGCCAAGCTGAAGGCAAGTCGCGCCGAGGGCGTGTGGCTGGCGGCGAGCCTGGTCTATCGCGGCGACGACCGCCGTCGCCTCGCGCAGCTCGATGATCTCGCCTCAAAAGCAAAAGTGCCGCTGCTTGCGACCAACGAGGTGCTCTATCACCACCCCGCGCGCCGTCCCCTCCAGGACGTGCTGACCTGCATCCGGGAAAAAACCACGATCGAGGCGGTCGGCCGCAAGCTGGAAGGCAATGCCGAGCGGTTTCTGAAGACGCCCAGGGAGATGGCGCGGCTATTCCGCGATTTCCCTGAGGCTGTCGCGGAGACCATTCGCTTTGCGGACAAGATCACCTTCTCGCTCGACCAGCTCAAATATCAGTATCCGGACGAGCCGGTGCCGCGGGGCAAGACCGCGCAAGGGCATCTGGAGGATCTGACCTGGGCCGGTGTCGACAAATATTTTGGCGGCAAGATCGACGACAAGCTGCGCGCCACCCTGAAGAAAGAACTCGCGCTGATCGCCGAACTGAAATACGCACATTACTTTCTCACCGTGCACGACATCGTGCATTACGCGCGCAGTCAGAACATTTTGTGCCAGGGGCGGGGATCGGCAGCGAATTCGGCGGTCTGCTACGTGCTCGGCATCACCTCGGTCGACCCGACCAAGGTCGATCTGCTGTTCGAGCGATTCATCTCCAAGGAACGGCTGGAGCCGCCCGACATCGACGTCGATTTCGAGCATTCGCGGCGCGAGGAGGTGATGCAATATGTCTATCGGCGTTACGGCCGCCATCGCGCCGCGATCATCGCCACCGTCATTCATTATCGCCCGCGCAGCGCCATCCGCGACGTCGGCAAGGCGCTGGGCCTAACCGAGGACGTCACCGCGGCCCTCGCCGATACGGTGTGGGGAAGCTGGGGCAAGGGCCTCAACGACATGCAGGTCAGGCAGGCCGGCCTCGATCCGCAAAATTCCATGATCAACCTCGCGGTCGAGCTCGCGACCGAGTTGATCGAATTCCCGCGTCATCTGTCCCAACATGTCGGCGGCTATGTGCTCACGCAAGACCGGCTCGACACCTATGTGCCGATCGGCAATGCGGCGATGGATGATCGCACCTTCATCGAATGGGACAAGGACGATGTCGACGCGCTCAGCATGATGAAGGTCGACGTGCTCGCGCTGGGCATGCTGACTTGCATCCGCAAGTGCTTTGATCTGATCGAGCAGCACAAGGGCGAACGCTGGATGCTGGCGAGCGTCCCGCAGGATGATTCCAAAGTCTACGACATGCTGTGCGATGGGGAGTCGCTCGGCGTGTTCCAGGTCGAGAGCCGCGCCCAGATGAACATGCTGCCGCGCCTGAAGCCGCGGACCTTTTACGATCTCGTCATTGAGGTCGCGATCGTGCGGCCGGGACCGATCCAGGGCGACATGGTGCATCCGTATTTGCGGCGGCGGAACGGCCTGGAAAAAGTGAGTTATCCGTCGCCGTCACCGGATCATGGCGACAAGGACGAACTTTACAATGTGCTGCACAAAACATTGGGCGTGCCGCTGTTCCAGGAGCAAGCGATGCGCATCGCGATCGAGGCGGCAAAATTCACCTCCGAGGAAGCCAACGGCCTGCGCCGCTCCATGGCGACCTTCCGCAATGTCGGCACCATCGGCCAATACGAGGAGAAGCTGATCGGCAACATGGTCGCGCGCGGCTACGATCCGAACTTCGCCAGGAGCTGCTTCGACCAGATCAAGGGCTTTGGCTCCTACGGTTTTCCGGAGAGCCATGCCGCAAGCTTCGCGCAACTCGTCTACATATCTTCATGGTTGAAATATCATCATCCCGATGCCTTCTGCTGTGGTCTGCTGAACTCGCAGCCGATGGGCTTCTACGCGCCGGCGCAGATCGTCGGCGATGCCCGCAAGAACGGCGTCGAGGTGCGCGAGATCGATGTGTCCTACAGTTTTGCGCAGAGCACGCTGGAGCAGGGAAATGGCGGGTATTGCGCGGTACGTCTCGGCTTCCGCCAGATCGACGGTTTCCACTGGCTGGACGAGGATGAGGAAAGGCTGAAAAGAGCCGCGTCCCGGAATGACCATGTGGAGAGAGCGCCCGACTGGGCCGACCGCATCGTCGCCGCCCGCAACCGCCGGCCCTTCACCTCGCTGGAAGACTTCGCCCGCGACACCGGACTGCCCAAGCGCGCGCTGATCCTGCTCGCCGATGCCGACGCCTTCCGCTCGCTCCGGCTCGACCGCCGCGAGGCGCTGTGGCAGGTGCGGCGCCTGCCCGACGATGTGCCGCTGCCGCTGTTCGAGGTGGCTACCGCGCGCGAGCAGCCGGACGAGCACGCCAGGCCGTTGCCGGTGATGCCGCGCGCCGAACAGGTGGTCGCGGACTACCAAACCATTCGCCTTTCGCTCAAAGGCCATCCGATGGAATTTTTGCGCGAGATGTTTACGCGCGAGCGCATCATCGCCTGCAAGGACATCAATCATGACAACGAGCGGCGCCGCGTTCGCTGTGCCGGCGTCGTTCTGGTACGACAGCGGCCGGGCAGCGCTAGCGGCGTCGTGTTCATGACACTGGAGGACGAAACCGGCATCGCCAATGTCGTGGTGTGGCCGAAGATCATGGAGCAGTACCGGAAAGAGGTAATGGGCGCGCGCCTCATCCTGGTCGAGGGCTACATCCAGAGCAGCCCAGAAAAGGTGACGCACCTTATCGCCCAGCGCATGATCGACCGTTCACACGACCTGGTCGGCCTTGCCAACGATGCCTTGACCCGCAAGCATCCGGTGCCGGCAGGCGCCACCGTGGTCGAACCGCTCAATGACGATCCCCGCGCCCACACGGATGCGCCCGCGCAAAAACTTCGCCACCCCCGCAACGTCCGCATCCTGCCGCCGTCGCGGGATTTTCATTAAGAATGTAGCGCTCTCTGCTGCCACGAGATTGTTGCGACGAGTGCGCGTCACACTCTCGGTGTCATACCCCGCGGAGGCGGGGTCCAGTACGCCGCGGCTTCACGATTCAACTTCTGTCGCATCGGAATACTGGATCGCCCGGTCAAGCCGGGCGATCCAGCGTGGCCTCAAAAATTCACCCGGTTCGAGATCGCGCCGTCCACCACCAGATTGGAGCCCGTGGTGAACCCCGACACCGGGCTCGCCAGAAATACCGCCGCGCTCGCGATCTCCTGTGGCGTGGCCATGCGGCCGGTGGGGTTACGCTTCATCGCATCATTGTAACGCTCGGGCATGTTCTGCTCGATGGTATTCCAGACGCCGCCCTTGAAATAGACCGTGCCAGGCGAGACCACGTTGACGCGAATCTTCTTCTTCGCATATTGCCGCGCCAGTCCCTTGGCCATGTGGATTAATGCCGCCTTGATCGGGCCGTAGGAGCTCGCCGTGTCCGCTTGCGCCGCGGAGATCGATGAGATGATCACGAAGGCGGCGTCACCGCTGCTCGCACCGCTGGCCTCGAGGAACGACCGCGCGGCGTCGAACGCATGCACGGCGCCGAGCAGGTCGAGCCGAAAATTCTGTTCCCACGACGCGGCATCATGGCCTTGCGCCATCGCGCCCGCGTTGGAGAACAGCATGTCGATGCCGCCAAGCTCCTTTGCCGCGCCCTCGATCCAGGATTTCAGTGCCGCGCCGTCGGTGACGTCGACCGGGCCGCCGGCCGCGCGGATCCCGCTGGCTTTCAATTCCGTAACGGTGGCGGCAACCTGATCGGCGTTGCGTGCACACACCGCGACATTGCTGCCCTCGCCGGCCAACGTCGCCGCAATCGCTCGCCCGATGCCGCGCGTGCCGCCGAGCACGACGGCGTTCTTGCCCTTGAGACCGAGATCCATTGTTGGTTTTCCTTGTTGTTGGTCGCGCGCTGTCGTCGCGAACAAAGCGGGTGCCTCTCCAACGTCGTCCTGGCGAAAGCCAGGACCCATTACCACAAACCTTCGTTGCTGTGCGATGTTGTGGCCAACGCGCATTTCAACAACATTCGACCGGGGTAATGGGTCCTGGCTTTCGCCAGGACGACATCCTGCGTGCGTTTGATTGCGTCGTTCAATCGATCACCCTCACTCCGGTGCCGCGCCCACCGGTGGGCCGCCGGGCGGGCGATGCAGGAATGTCAGTGAGACGTAGGCGCCGGCCCAGGAGCCGATCGCCGCGAAAGCCACATAGAACGCATTTTCGGTGTAGCTGATCACGGCGTAGGAGGAGAGCATGTACCAGACCGCGCTCCAGTTCGCCGCGGGCACGCGCTTGCGCGCGATCACCGCCGAGGTGAACATGACATAGACCGCGTCGGTGGCTGCCGTTGCGATGAACACGGCGCCTGCGGTGAGGGGATCGATGGCGGCCATTGCATGTCCTTGTGTGCTAATGCGATGATCGCAAACTAAGGGGAGAGAAGGGTCATGCAAAGCCCCACCGAAATTCTCAGTGGCATCTGGACCTCCGCCGGCGGTGACGCCGCCGCGCTTGCCCACGTGCGGCTGACGGGCGAAGAGCCGCAAATCCCGTCCTCGTTTCGCGTCGCAATTGCCGGCCAAACGACGATCGCAGCCGCCGGCCTTGCTGCCGCCGAAATCTGGAGATTGCGCAGCGGCGAGGCGCAGGACGTTAGCGTCGACCTGCGCCATGCCGTCGCCGAATGCCGCTCCGAGCGCTACTTGCGCGTCGACGACAGGCCGCCGCCGCCGGCCTGGGACGCCATCGCCGGCGTCTACAGAACCGGCGACAACCGCTTCGTCCGCTGCCACACCAATTTTCCGCATCATCGCGACGCCGTCTGCAAGGTCCTCGGCTCCGAGCCCGAGCGCGAGAAGGTGCAGGCCGCATTGATGCAATGGAAAGGCGAAGATTTCGAGACCGCGGCCTACGCTGCGGGCGGCGTCGTTGCCCTGATGCGCTCCTACGACGAATGGTCGACGCTGCCGCAGGCCCGCGCGCTCGCTGAATTGCCGCTGGTTTCGATCGAGAAGATCGGCGAGGCCGCGCCAAAGCCGTGGCCGCAACGACCGCCAAAAGGCGATCGCCCGCTCGCAGGTCTGCGCGTGCTCGATCTCTCGCGCGTTATCGCGGGCCCCGTCGCCGGCCGCACGCTTGCCGCGCACGGCGCGGATGTGCTGCTCGTGTCAGGCCCTGCGCTGCCGGCCATTCCGTGGCTGACCATCGACACCGGCCGCGGCAAGCTCACAACCTTCATCGAGCTGAAGAGCGAGGCCGGCAGAGTGCAGATGCGCGCGCTGTTGAAGGACGCCGACATCTTCTCGCAAGGCTATCGGCCGCGCGCGCTCGCCGCTCTCGGCTTTACGCCGGAGGACGCGGCGAAAATCAATCCCGGCATCGTCTACGTGACGCTGTCGGCCTATGGCCATGCCGGTCCCTGGGCGGAACGGCGCGGCTTCGATTCGCTGGTGCAGACCACGATCGGCTTCAACCATGCCGAGGGACAGGCTGCCGGCATCGATGGACCGAAGGAATTGCCGGCGCAGATGCTCGACCACGCCACCGGTTATCTGATGGCGTTCGGCGCGATGATGGCCAAGGCCCGCCAGGCCCGCGAAGGCGGCAGCTGGCACGTGCGCGTGTCGCTGACGCAGACCGGGCGCTGGCTCTGGAATCTCGGACGGCTCGAAAATGGCCTGAACACCCCGGATATTACGGGCGAGGCCGTACATGCTGCATTCATCGAGAGCATGCCATCTGGCTTCGGCATGTTGAAGGCGGTGCGCCATTCAGCGCTGCTGTCGAAGACGCCGGCGCGATGGAGCCGTCCGGCGATGCCGCTCGGCAGTCATCCGGCAGAGTGGCCGGTGACAAGCTGACGTGAAGCTGACGTGTCGCAAATTTTTAACGCAAACCGAAAGGCGCCCGGCGTTTTTTAGGTTGTTTGAAATCACAATTCGGCACTATTAGCGCGACCGATGAGGCGGGCATCCGCCGGTATCATCGCAGACATGACCGGGCCCCATGGTAGTTGAAAATACCAAGCGATTGCAGGTGCTTACAAAACAACGGGTGATTACATCCGTAGTTTTACTAGCTCTTGCCGGTGCCGGGGCCTACGGCTTCCTCTATGCGGGAGCCAAGGAGAAGAGCCACTCCGAGATCTCCAGCCAGTCGCGCAGGAGTGCGCAGAACTTCACGCCGACGCCGTCGGAATGGGCGACGCTGACGATCGAGCCGGTCAAGGCCAAGACCTTCCGCGCCGAGTATGTCACCGAGGGCAAGGTCGCAGTCGACGAGGACCGTTCGACGCCGGTGTTCTCGCCCTATGCGGGCCGGGTGACCAAGCTGCTCGCCAAGCCCGGCGAGGTGCTGAAGCAAGGTCAACCGCTGTTCACAATCGAGGCCGCCGACACCGTGCAGGCCCAGAACGATTTCATTGCGGCGATGAGCTCGCAGAACAAGGCGAAGTCGGCGATCGATCTTGCCGACATCCAGTTCAAGCGTGCCAAGGACCTCTACGAGGGCCATGCCATCCCCCTGAAGGATTATCAGCAGGCGGAAGCGACCCAGGTTCAGGCGCAGAACGACATGCGCTCCTCGGCGACCGCGCTGGAAGCCGCGCGCAACAAGCTGCGGATCCTCGGCTTCACCGACGAGACCATCAAGGCGTTCCAGGACAAGGGCGTCATCAATCCGGAAGTCACGATCTATTCGCCGATCGCGGGCACGGTCGTGCAGCGTAAGATCGGCCCTGGCCAGTACGTTAATTCGGGCGCCAGCGATCCGGTCTTCGTGGTCGGCGACCTCTCCTCGGTCTGGCTCACCGCCTTCGTGCGCGAGAGCGATGCGGCTGCCGTGTGCATCGGGCAGGACATCACCGTCAACGTGATGGCGCTGCCGGGCCGCCCCTTGACCGCCAAGGTCAACTATGTCGCCGCCGCGATCGATCCGAACACCCGCCGCCTGCTGGTCCGCGCCACCATCGACAACAAGGACGGTCTGCTGAAGCCGGAGATGTTCGCCAACGTCACGATCTATTCGTCCGGCGACCGCGCCGCGCCGGCGGTACCGAAGCAGGCCTTGATCTACGAAGCCGACAAGGTCCGCCTTTGGGTCGCACGCGAGGACAAGTCGGTGGAGTTGCGCGAGATCAAGATCGGTCTCATCAATGGCAACCTCGTCGAGGTCACCAGCAATCTCAAGCCCGGCGAGCAGGTGGTCACCAAAGGCAGCCTGTTCATCGACCGCGCCGCGTCCGGCAGCTGATTGACGGGCCGGAAAAAGACAAGCTGAAGACCTGAATGGATCGCCTCGTCGCCCTTGCCGTCAACCGGCGCTTCCTGATGGTCGGGATGTTCGTCGCCGTGCTCATCGGCGGCCTGATCGCGTTCAACCAGCTCAACATCGAGGCTTACCCCGATCCGACCCCGCCGATGGTCGACATCGTGACGCAGAGCCCGGGCCTGTCGGCGGAGGAGATCGAGCGCTACATCACGATTCCGATCGAGACCCAGGTCGCGGGTCTGAAGAACCTGACGACCATTCGCACCATCTCGCTCTACGGCCTCTCCGACGTCAAACTGCAGTTCTCCTTCGCCTACACTTATGACGAGGCGTTGCAGCAGGTCTTGAACCGCCTGGCGCAGCTCGCTCCACTGCCCGGCAACGTGCAGCCGCAGATCTCGCCGCTCAGCCCGATTGGCGAGATCTTCCGCTACCGTCTCGTCGGTCCGCCGAACTACAGCGTGCTCGACCTCAAGACCATCCAGGACTGGATCCTCCAGCGGCGCTTCCGTGCCGTGCCCGGCGTGATCGACGTCACCGGGTGGGGCGGCAAGAGCAAGACCTACGAGCTCCAGGTCGACTTCAACAAGCTGGTCGCTAACGGCCTGACGCTGCCGCAATTGCTCCAGGCGGTCGGTAATTCCAACGTCAATGTCGGCGGCAACACCGTCAATATCGGTCAGCAATCGGCAGTGGTGCGCGGCGTCGGCCTGATCCGCTCGATCGACGACCTCGCCAACACCATGGTCTCGCAGACCAACGGCAATCCGGTGCTGGTCAAGGACGTCGCCACCGTTACCGTCGGCCAGAAGCCACGTCTCGGCATTGCCGGCCTCGACGAGGCCGACGACATCGTGCAGGGCATCGTCCTGATGCGCCGTGGCGAGCAGAGCTCGCCAACCATCAAGCGCGTCCACCAGCTCGTTCAAACCATCAACGAGTCCAGCATCCTGCCGCCCGGCGTGCGCATCGAGCGCATCTACGACCGCGGTGACCTGATTGAGCTCACCACCCACACCGTGCTGCACAACATGGTGGTCGGCATCTTGCTGATCGTGCTGTTGCAGTGGATCTTCCTCGGCGATCTCCGCAGTGCGCTGATCGTCGGCGCCACTATCCCGTTCGCGCTGTTCTTCGCGGTGATCATCCTGGTGCTGCGCGGGGAATCGGCGAACCTGCTGTCGGTCGGCGCGATCGATTTCGGCCTGATCGTCGATGCGACCGTCATCATGGTGGAAGCGATCTTCCGGCGCCTGACGCAGACGACGCCGATGTCGGAATCCGAGCAGATGTCGTCCGAGACGCTGTTCGGCATGAAAAGCCACGCCATCCTCAGCGCAGCGGCCGATGTTTCCCGTTCGATCTTCTTCGCCGCGGCGATCATCATCGCGGCCTTCCTGCCGCTGTTCACGCTCTCCGGCGTCGAGGGCAACATCTTCGGGCCGATGGCGCGCACCTATGCTTATGCGCTGGCCGGCGGCCTGCTTGCGACCTTCACCGTCACTCCGGCGCTGTCCGCGATCATCCTGCCCGCACATGTCCATGAGACCGAGACCAGGGTGATGCTGATCCTGCATCGGATCTACATGCCGGTGCTGCATTGGGCGGTCGCCAACCGCGGCATCATGCTCGGTGGCGCGTTCGGCCTCGTGCTGATGACGGTTGCGCTCAGCCGGTTGCTTGGCCTCGAATTCCTGCCGAAGCTGGAGGAGGGCAATCTCTGGATCCGCGCCACGCTGCCGCCGACCATCTCGCTCCAGGAAGGCAACTCCTACGTCAACGAGATGCGCAAGGTGATCCGCGCGCGGCCTGAAGTGGAATCCGTGGTGTCGCAGCACGGCCGCCCCGATGACGGCACCGACGCCGCCGGCTTCTTCAACGCCGAGTTCTTCGCGCCGCTCAAGCCCGCGAGCCAATGGCCCGGCACCCGCGACAAGGAAGAGCTGACTGCGCAGCTGCTCAAGCAGCTCGACGATCGCTTCCCCGGCGTCGAGTTCAACTTCTCGCAATATCTCCAGGACAACGTCTCCGAAGCCGTCTCCGGCGTGAAGGGCGAGAACTCGATCAAGCTGTTCGGCAGCGATCTCCAGGCGCTGACCGACACCGCCAACAAGATCAAGTCGGTGCTGGCAACCGTGCAGGGCGTCACCGACCTTGCGGTGTTCACCTCACTCGGGCAGCCGACCATCCAGATCGACATCAACCGTGCCAAGGCCGCGCGCTACGGCCTCGCGCCGGGCGATATCAACGCCACCATCAAGGTCGCGATCGGCGGCGACACCGCCGGCGACATCTACGAGGCCGGAAGCGACCGCCACTTCCCGATCATCGTTCGTCTCGCGCCGGAATTCCGCAGGAGCGCCGAGGCGATCCAGAATTTGCGGATCGGCGCGCCCGGACCGAACGGCACCGTCACGCAGATCCCCCTGAGCGAGGTCGCCACCATCAGCCTCGTCTCGGGTGCGGCCTACATTTATCGCGAGCAGCAGGAACGCTATCTGCCGATCAAGTTCTCGGTGCGTGAGCGCGACCTCGGCAGTGCGATCCGAGAGGCGCAGCAGAAGATCGCCGATCAGGTGCAGCTGCCGCCCGGCGCGCACATGGATTGGGTCGGCGAATTCGGCAATCTCCAGGACGCGATCCGGCGATTGTCGATCGTGGTGCCGATCTCGCTGGCGCTGATCGGCGTCCTGCTCTGGTTCAATTTCGGTTCGATGACTGACACGCTGCTCGCCATGAGCGTGATCCCGATGGCGATCTTTGGCGGCGTGCTCGGTCTCTTGATCACCGGCACCGCCTTCAGTGTCTCGGCGGCGATCGGCTTCATCGCGCTGTTCGGCATTGCCGTGATGGACGGCATCATCATCCTGTCGCAGTTCAACCAGCTCATCGAAGAGGGCATGGACCGCATGAGCGCGGTGATACGCACCGGCGAATTGCAGCTTCGGCCGGTGCTGATGACCTGCGTCGTCGCGGGCATCGGTCTGTTGCCGGCCGCGCTGTCGGAAGGCATCGGCTCGCAGGTGCAGAAGCCGCTCGCGGTGGTCGTAGTGACAGGCATGATGCTCGCGCCGATCGTGATCCTGGTGACGCTGCCGGTGCTGATCTCCTTCTTCTCCCGCCGCGCACGCTGACGCTGCCAATCACAGCATTCGCTGCGCGATCCGCACCAGCATCATGGTGCCGAGGCCCAGCAGCATCAGGCTGGCCAACCGGCTGCTCATCGACAGCATGCGCGGCGTCAGCCGTGATCGCGCCGTTGCCACGATCGTGCTGAGCACGGTCCACCAGATCGCGGAACCGACGAAGACACCGGCGATCAGCGGGGCTGCCGCGGCTTGCATTGAAAAGGCGTGCAGCGCAGCCAGAAACAGGATGACGGTCAGCGGATTGGTGAACCCAAGCGCGATGGCGCTGAGATAGGCGCGCGCCAGACGTACGTTGTCGACGTCGTCGGTCGTCTGGAGCGCGACCGAGCCGCGATGGGTCCGGATCGCGAACCACAGCAGCGTGAGCGCCGAGACGATGCCGAAGCCGGCGGCATTGGCCTCGACCCAGGGCTGTGCCAGTGAGCCGAGTCCCAAAACCGCGAGGGCGCTGTAGGTGAGATGCACGGTCGCGGCGCCGAAGCCGGTTGCGAGGCCCGTGGCCATGCCTGATGCCAATGTGCGCTGAATGCACAGCATACCCATCGGGCCGATGGGGGCGGCGACGGTGAAACCAATTCCAATGCCGGAAAAAAGCGCGGCAAGATAATGCGATAAAGACATGCACCCGCACGAACAAATGAAATCTGTGCGTGTGCGTAGCCCCGAAAATGAATCGCCGCCTCAACCAGAAGGGTGAGAAACGAGCGAGAGCACAAACACGTTCGTGTGAGTCCAACGGGTTTGTGCCTTCGCGACAACAGTTCCACGCCTCACTGTGGAAACGTGTCGCGGTCGTTGAACCGAATTGCGCTTGGCGCGACTCAGAACCCGTAGAGTTGCGCCGGGTTGTCGACCAGGATCTTCTTGCGCACATCCGCATCCGGCGCCCATACCGGAAGCTGGTTGAGCAGGCGGCCGTCGTCGATCTGGTAGAGCGGTGCGATGTCGGTGGCTTTGCGTCCCTCGACACGGCTCGAATCCGGGTGCGGCCAGTCCGTACCCCAGACGACGCGGTCCGCATTCGCTGCGATCAGTGCGCGCGCATAGGGCGCCATGTCCTGATAGTCGGGCGCGAGCTTCGAGGAGCGATAGGCGCCGGAAATCTTGACATGGGCCTTGCCGGATTTCACCAGCGCGACCAGGTCGGAAAATCCCGGCTGCTCGAGCCCAAGCGAAGCCTCGAGGCCGCCGAAATGGTCGAATACAATGGGTACCGGCGCCGTCTCGACGAGGTCCTTGATCGCCGAGATCATGGGCAGCGTGGTGTAGAGCTGCACGTGCCAGCCGCGCGCCTTCATGCGCTCGACGGCGGCGGTGAAGCGCGGCCGGCCGACATTGGGATCATTGACGCCGCCGGTCGCGAGATTGAGGCGGACACCGCGAAAGCCGTCTGCATGCATCGTGTCAAGCTGGGCCTCGGTCGTTTTGTCGTCGATCACGGCCACCCCGCGCGCGGCCGCGCCACGCGCCTTCATGCCGAACAGCGTCGAGGAATTATCGGTGCCGTAGACACTCGGCGTCACGATCACAACGCGCTCGATATGCAGCGCCTTGTGCAGCGCGGCCATTTCTTCGGGGCTCGCCGGCTCCGGCGTGTAGACGCGGCCCGCGAAGAACGGAAATTTTTCGACATCGCCATGGATGTGGGTGTGGCAGTCGCAGGCATGCGCCGGGACGTCGAAATTAACCGGCGTCGCGGGCTGCGCCGCGCGGGCGTGGACTTTGCTGGTCATGGCTACTCCGGCGGCAAGAGAGGCAAGCAGAACGCTGCGTCGATCGAGCATGGTTTCTCTCCCCTGTTTTGATTATTCTGGCAGTGGCGTCGCGACAGTATCACATCAGCCTGGCAGCCGCTGCGCTTCGCTGCATAGCTGTTCGACGAGGTCCGCAAGCGGGCGTGAGCCGTCGACGCGCACGACCGGGCAGGGCAGCTTCGCGAGCCACGCCTCATCTTTTGCGAGACTGCGGCCGTCGCGATCGCTTGCTTCGTAGTGCGAGGCCCAATCGACGAACGACTCTGCCTCCTCATGACGCCAGCCGCCCGGTGCGACGGCATCCGCTCCGAAATGCGTAGCCTCGCGGCCACGCAGGCGCTGCAAGCGAAGCTCTCGTGGCGTCGTCACAAAGACGACGAGATCGAAGAATGGGACGAGCTCGTCGCCCCAACCGGTCACGGTTCCGCTCAGCACCCAATCGAGCCGCGGCAAGAACATCTCGCGCATTAGTCGCAAACGTTCGGCGGCAGGGCGTGTCGTCTGGTAGGGCGGCGCGGTCGGGAGCCAGAAATAATCATCGCTGTCGTGATGTGGCAGTGCAAGCCGGCCGGCGAGCGCGCGGCCGATCGTCGTCACGCCGGAACCTGAAGCTCCCATCAGATGGATGCGGCGGCTTTTCATGTTCACATCCTGAGACTGCCCGAACCGATTGCGCGGGTGCGGCGCGCTCCCTCACGCCGCTCGACGGCGCTTCGACATTCGCCCGCTTGTCGCGGGTTGGGCGGACAATGTCAGGCCTAACGCTCCGACAATGCGCATGACCGTGCCAAACTCAGGATTTCCGGTCTCTCCGAGCGCCTTGTACAGACTCTCGCGGTTCAACCCGGCTTTCTTCGCGATCGCGCTCATCCCGCGCGCGCGAGCGACAAGGCCGAGTGCGTCGCGCACGAAATCAGGATCGCCGGTCTCTAATGCGGCCGCAATATAGGCGGCCTGACGTTCTTCAGTGTTGAGATAGTCGGCAGCGTCGAAACGCGTCGTCCTGGATGCCGCCTTGACCGTCGTTTTCGCTGCTTTTGGCATCACATTGTCTCCGCCAGTTGCTGGGCTAGCTTGATGTCGCGTCGCTGCGTGCGCTTGTCCCCGCCACACAGCAGGATCACAATCTGCGTTCCGCGCTGCACATAGTAGATCCGATAGCCCGGTCCGTAGTCGATGCGCATTTCCCGGACGTTGCGACCGACGCTCTTGCTGTCGGCGAACGCGGGCAGTGATCCGGGCAACCGCGCTGGCGTCCTTGAGGCGGGTCAGCCACTCCGAAAAATGCTCGGTTTGCCTCACCTCGATCATGAGGTGCAAATGTAGCCCATGGGCTACAAAATGTCAAAGGAGGGTGGCGTGCCTGGGCGGTGGAGAGCCCAAAGGCGTTGCGGAAACTACTGCCCGGATGGCGTGCGCAGGCCGTGCCAGGCGTCACGGACCTGCTGGTAGTGCACCTCGGGCAGATAGTCCGGCGTGTTCAGGCTCAAGGTCTTGACGTCGAGATGGCCGACGGCGCTGAGCAGCGTATAGGACGCGATCACGCGGTCGCGGTTGGCGCCGATCAGGCGGGCCTTGGCCTGGATCAGATCGGCCTGCGAGTTCAGCACATCCACCGTCGTGCGCTGTCCGCCGGCGGCCTCGCGCTGCACGCCCTGGAGCGCGACGGTCGCCGCCTTCACTTCGGACTCCGAGGCCGAGACCGCGATCTTGGCGCCTTCATGGACAACCCACGCGCTGACCGCCGCCGTGCGCGCCTGGTTGCGCACCTGGTCGAGCACGAGCCGGCTCTGCGCCGTGATCTCCTTGGCCTGCCGGGTCTGTGCGGCGGCTTGGCCACCGTCGTAGATCGGCACGGTGACATTGGCGACGATCGAGGCCTGATCTTCGGCGAAGGTGCCGAGCGTCGGGTCGTTATTACGGCTCTTGCTGGCGCTGCCCTGGACGCTGGCGCTCGGCAGCAGCGCGCCTTCGGCGACGCGGATGTTGGTGGAGGCGACATCGACGTCGAAGCCGGCGGCCATCACTGCCGGGTGCTGGCGGATCGCCATCGTCAACGCGTCTTCACGGCTCTTCGGCAGATAGCGGTCGACGACTTCGGCAGCGCGAAGCTGCGACGGTGCATTGCCGATCACCTGTGCGTATATCGCCTGGCTCACCGCGAGCGCGACTTCGGCGGCGTTGAGATCGGAGAGCCCGCGGTTGAGCCGCGCCTCGGCCTGGGCGCTGTCGGTCGGCGTGACGTCGCCGGCGTTGAGGCGCCGTTGAGTGACCGAGAGCGTTTCGCGCAGGAAGGCGACGTTGGAGCGCTGCGCCTCGACCAGCGATTGGTTGGCGAGCACGTTGGTGTAGGCGGTGACCGCGTCGAGCAGCACGCCCTGGCCGACGTTGCGCAGCGCCTCGCGGCCCGACTGCACCTGGAGTTCGGCGGCGCGCACGTTGTTGGCGGTGCGGAAGCCGTTGAACAGGGTCTGCGTCACGGTGACGCCGATGATCCACGGCTTCAGATTGGCGGTCTGGATGGTGTTGTCGGGCAGCAGGTTGCGCACCGATTGCAGCCCGGCGCTGAGGCTTGCCACGATCTGTGGCCGGTAGCCCGCGAGCGCCTGCGGCAGGTTCTCGTCAGTGGCGCGTTGCCGTGCGCGCTCGGCATTGAGCTGCGGATTGGTCTGGTAGGCCTTGGCGAGCGCCTCCGGCAGCGCTTCCGACCGTGCCGCGGAGGGCAGGGCGCAACAGAGCGCAAGCGTGGTCCATGTCGCGAGCACAGGAGCCACGCCCGATCGGTGCCGCGTCATCACGCGACCAGCTCTGGCGGCACGCCCAATCATGTAATCCGCAAATCCCGGCTGTCCGCCCCCGCCGACGGCGGCTCTCTTAACTGTTTAACCAGCCGAGGTCCCGCAGGCAAACTGCCGCGGGGGAAACCCCCATCTATTCCGTGCTTGTTGCAGGTACATCACAGGGATTCTGCGGGAACGGCATTGCCTTACACCAGCCTGACCGCGCGCCTCCTTACCGGTTCTTGTTCACCGGCTTCCGCTTCTCGATGAACGCCGCCATGCCCTCGGAGCGGTCCTCCAGCGCGAAGGTCGAGTGGAACAGGTTGCGCTCGACGCTCATGCCCTCGGCGAGCGTGGTCTCGAAGGCGCGGTTGACCGCTTCCTTGGCCATCGCGACCGCGGGCCGCGACATCGCGGCAATCTTCTCGGCCGCGCCCATCACCTCGTCCATCAGCTTGTCGGCCGGAACGATGCGGCTGACGAGGCCGCTGCGCTCGGCTTCGGCTGCATCCATCATGCGGCCGGTGAGGCAAAGGTCCATCGCCTTGGACTTGCCGATCGCACGGGTCAGGCGCTGGGTACCGCCGATGCCGGGGATGGTGCCGAGCGTGATTTCGGGTTGACCAAATTTGGCGGTGTCGGCGGCGATGATGAAGTCGCACATCATCGCGAGCTCGCAGCCGCCGCCGAGGGCATAGCCCGCGACCGCGGCGATCGTCGGCTTGCGGCAGCGCGCGACCCGATCGCCGCCGATCGCGGCAAAATCCTCCGAGAACATGTCGATGAAGCCTTTCGGCTGCATCTCCTTGATGTCGGCGCCGGCGGCAAATGCCTTCTCGCTGCCGGTCACGACGATGCAGCCGATGGTGTCATCGGCTTCGAGATCGTCGACGGCCGCGGCGATCTCGCGGAAGACGCCGAAGGAGAGTGCGTTGAGCAGCTTCGGCCGATTCAGCTTGATGATGCCGACCGCACCTTTGTTTTCGACGATGATGTGTTCGAACGTGCTCATGCTCCACCCACGCTTTTGGTTGAGCGGGCAATGTGCCCGCTGACGCGGTGGGCTTCAAGAGGCGCCAAAGCCACCGGAGCAGGAACGGCCGGAACACGCGGCGAGATGCGCGTTCCGGACGAGGTCCCGCGGGTCGGCGATCAGGCCAAAATCAAGCCAAAGTCACGCCATGAACATGCGCGCGGCGGAGGCCAGCGTCAGCAGCGTGCCGACGCCGATGAAGATTTTTCCGATCAGGGAGCTCTGGTCCCAGGCCGAACTCTGTTGGCTGCTTGCCATCACCGGCGCCGGACGCGGCTGCGCGTCGGTTGCGGCGATCACCGCCTTCTGTGCCGGCGCGCTGTCCTGTTGCAGGGCGCGGTCGATGTCGTTGAGCTGATCGGGTGGGACGACCTGGCTCTCGGCGTTCGGGGCGGCGGTATTATCGGCCGCGGCCTGGACGTTGTCGTTGGCCCGGCCCGTCATTGCGGAGGCGGCCGCCGCGGTCGGCGTATCGGCGGCGGCGAGCTGCGCATTGGCGTTGGCGACTTCCGGCGGCATCTGGCTCGAGGCCGGCGCGTCACGGTTGTCGGCCTTCGCCTCGTCGGCCGTTGCCGTAGCGTCCTTCTTGTCGGCCTTGTCGTCGGATTTTTGCGCCGTCTTGGCGCTGTCGCGGTGGCGCGACGTGTGACGCCGCTGCTTGCTCGGCTTGACCTCGTCCGCCTGTTTGCCTGCGCTGTCCGACTTGCTGCTAGCGGCTGAACTCGGCGCCGCCTGTGCAACGCCCCCAAACAGCACGAAAAGCCCGGCCAGGAGAATCAGGGCCGCGCGCCCGCTGGCTTTCATCATGTTGACATCTCCCCAAGTCCGCCCGTCCCGGGAGCGAACAGAGACCCTGGGGCGTGACCACAGCGGGGCAGAAAATGGGAATCTTCGGGCCACACCGGGCAAAAGCGCGGCAAACCGTTGCGTTCGCGGCCGGCCACGGGTGCGGACGGGACTGATCGGTGTTATGAGCCGTCGCAGATTTTGACGGCCGTATCGGTCGCGCGGCCAAGCACGATCACGAATTCGTGATCGTGCCGCCGCCGGCGTAACAAACTGAAAGAACGGCCGAATTGCATGGTGAGGGCGCGCGTGCGCGGACGTGAGGACGAGTGGACCGGCCTGATGCGGTCGGCCATGGCAGGCGATGACGCAGCGTATCATCGCCTGTTGAAGGCGGTCACGCCTGTGCTGCGCGCTGCCGCGAGGCGCGGCCTGGCGCGGGCCGGGCAGCCTCCCGACCAGGCCGAGGATATCGTGCAGGAGATTCTGTTGGCGGTGCATCTGAAGCGGCACACTTGGGACAGCGAAGCCCCCTTCGCCCCGTGGCTGTTTGCGATCGGCCGCAACAAGCTGATCGACATGCTGCGGCGACGGGGGAGGCGGATCTTCGTCAACATCGACGATTTCGCCGAGACCCTGCCGGGCGAGGCGCCGCAGGAGACGGTCTCGGCCGGCGAAGTCGCCAGCCAGCTCAATACGCTGCCGCAACGCCAGCGCGACGTGTTGCAGTCGATCGCGGTCGACAGCACCTCGATCAAGGACACGGCGGCGAAATATTCGATGAGCGAGGGCGCGGTGCGGGTGGCGCTGCATCGCGGACTTGCGGCGCTGACAGCCAAACTGCGGAACCACTAGTCATGGATACCGATCAACTCATTCGCACGCTCGCGGCCGATAACGCCCATCGCCCGCCGCGCGTCGGCGCGGTGCTGACCATGGCGCTGCTGGTCGCCGCGCCCCTGTCGATTCTGATCTTCGCCACCTTCCTCGGTGTGCGTCACGACGTGATGAGCGCGATGCACAACCCGTTCTTCGACATGAAGTTCGCGGTCACGCTGTCGCTCGCGATACCCGCGATCATCGTCAGCCTGCATCTGTCGCGTCCCGAAGCCTTGCTGCGTGGCTGGGGCTGGCTGCTGCTGCTGCCCGTCGGGCTGCTCGCGGTGGCGATCGGCAGCGAGGCGATGATGGCGCCGGCCATGCCGATGACGATGCGATTGATGGGCAAGAATTCCAGGGTGTGCCTGTTGGCAATCCCTGCGATGTCGCTGCCGCTGCTTGCGGGGGCCCTGTTCGGCCTGCGCCACGGCGCGCCGTCCCACCCCGCGCTCGCCGGCGCGCTCGCCGGCCTGGTGTCGGCGGGCCTTGCCGCGACGCTGTACGCCTCGCACTGCACCGATGACTCGCCGCTGTTCGTCGCGACCTGGTACACGCTCGCGACCGCGTTGGTGACGGCAATTGGCGCGCTGGTGGGGGCGAAGGTCCTACGCTACTAGCTCGCCGGCTTCACGCCGCCGGCGTCGCGCCCTGCTGCATGCGGTGGAAGCGCAGCACCTGCTGCGCGGTCGAACTGCGCAGCGCCTCGTAAGCGTCGCGCAGCGTCACCATGTCGGTCTGCGAGCCGCCTGCGAGCTTCTCGCGCAGGGCGATGATGGCGCGGACGCTCGACCATTGCATGGCCGCGACCTTGGCGAGGATCATCACGCCCTCGACCCGGCTTTCGATCATCATGGTCTCGGCGGTCTCGACTGCGACGCCCGCAAGCGCGGCAAGCCCTGCGTTGGTTTCGTCGAACTTGCCCTGCTCCGCGAAGGTGGCGACCTGGAGCTCGGTGAGGCGGCCGTCCTCGTGCAGCGACTTCACCAGCGCGCGCGCCCTCTCGGTCTGCCTGGTCATGCTGGCGGCGCGGATTCGCTGCGCCGCTTCCTGGACCACGCTGGACACGTCGTCCGCGAGCTCCGGATGCGCGGCCTCCAGCTTCCTGCGCACGGCCAAGGAGGCCTTCGCGACCAGCTTCAAATAATGATGGCGGGGCAGGTCGGCCCGCAGGCCGATGCAGCTGGCGAGGTCGTCGTCACGTTCGGCGCGGGTCACGAGGTCGGCGAGACTTCCCTCCGACAGTTGCGCGCCCGGATTGTTGACGGTCGATTGCACCACGTCCTCGTCGCCGCGGGTCACCAGCACGTCGCTCAGCGCTTCCGACAGTACCCGCCGCAGCGAGATCGCCTTGAGATGGGCCTGGCCCCTGGTGCGCGCGATCTCGATCAGGGTCGCCTCGTCCAGCCGTTCGGATTTCGACAGCACCGGGCCGGAAACCTCGATCACCTCGTCGAGCGCGAGCGTGCGGATGATCTTCGGCGGCGCAGCCGCGATCGGTGCGAGGCGTTCTGCGAGCAGCGCCCTGGCGGACGTCTCGATCTGCTCGATCAGGCATTGGAACACGTCATCGAACACACGAACGTGGTCGTCGGAATAGTCCAAGGCGTTGCCCACGAAGAGATCGGTGACGCGGCGCAGCGTCTCGACCCGGTGCGCGACGGTGCCGTGCGAGAGCGCAGTTTGCAATTCCTCGAGCAGACTTTCGGATGATTTTACGGCTTTGGATCTCATTGCCCTGTCCTGGAGCGTTCGGCCCGGCCGCGGCTTCTGTCGCGCCGGGAGAAAATGGATTGGTCAGCTGGTTGCAATGCGGTTGCGCCCCTGTGCCTTGGCGGAATAGAGCGCGCTATCGGCGCGCACGAGAAACGTGTCGGCAGTATCGTTGTCGCGTAGCGTCACGACGCCCGCGGAAATGGTCACGCGCATGCCCGGGGAGAATGCGCTCCAGTCCAGATCGGCGACGATCCCGCGCAGGCGATCGAGCATGCGCGACGCCGCATCGCCGTCCATCCCAGGCAGCAGCAGCAAGAATTCCTCGCCGCCGTAGCGGCCGAAGCAGTCGGCCGGGCGGATATTGGCGAACATGGTGATCGCGAAGGTGCGCAGCACCTCGTCGCCGACGGGATGGCCGTGGGCGTCGTTGATGCGCTTGAACCAGTCGAGGTCGATCAGCGCGATCGCGCAAGGCCTCGATGTCTGCCGCGATTTTTCGATCTCGGCGTCGAGAAGCCGCATGATGCAGCGGCGGTTGTAGGAGCCGGTGAGCTCGTCGAGCTCCGCCAGCTCCTCGATGCGCTGATAGGCGGCCTTCAGCTCGATGCTGCGCCGGTACAGGATCTTGCGCAGCGTGGCGCCGAACAGGCCGAGGAAGGCGCACTGGCCGATCACCAGCACGAAGCACAGCATCGAGGCGGCCCGTTGCAGCTGGGTCGTCACCGGCAGTCCGATTGGCAAGTCCGAGGCGAGGAAAACCAAGGCGAGCCCGCACGTCGCAAGGCCCCAGGTGAGCATCGCCTGACTAGAGGTCATACGAAGCGTGCCGAAGGCGAAGATCAGGAACAGCACGGCAAGGAACGCAACTCCGACTGTCGGCACCGCGAGCAGGAACAGCAGCTGCAGCGTCATATGCGCCGAGATCTGGAAGACGGTGAGGTAATGATCCTCGAACCGGTCGCCGAAGCCCGCTTCCGACAGCACGGTGAAGGTCCCGATGATCAGAAGGCCGCCGAGCCAGAACAGTGACGGAACGCCCATGGAGATCACGCCGTCAAAAGCGTAGAGCAGCAGGACGGAGGCGCCGAGCGAGTAGCTCGCCACCTGGCCGACATACATCTGGCGCCGCTGCCGGATCCGGCGCGCGAGGACTTCGGGTGCCGCCGCTTCGGTGGTCAGGGCGAGATCCGCGGCCTCAGCGGCATTCCTCTCGGGAAAGGACGTCGCAGCCGTGCTCATGGTCCCGCCAATCGTGGATGTCAGCCCAAAAATCTACGTGGCAAGCCTTTAGGTTTGGTATCCTTCGAAACCGAATCCACGCTGTACAGCGCGGCAGCGCGGGACGTCGACCGCCCCAGGAATTTGCCGGCGATTAGGCATCGTGTGCGACGCGGTCGAGCCAAAGCAGGGCTTCGGAAGACATATGTCGTGCTAAGCTGCTAAGGTTCCATGCACGTCGGGCCGTCTAAGCTGGGACGGCATTGCTCAGGAAAGTGCTTCATTACTATGTTACCGTTCTTGAGCGAAGCGCCCAGCCGCGGGTGGCAACAGGAAATTTCGCGTCTGTGGGGTAGATCACACAGCTTCCCGTACGACTGCGGTAGGTTGAACAATTTTACCCCTCCCGTCGAACCGTCTGCCGCATCCACCCGACCAACCTTGCGAGACGGTCTTTGAGCGTGACACAAGCGGCTTCGGACGAGATCCTGATCGCCAGGATCGCTCAAGGCGACCGGCTCGCCATGCAGGTGCTGTACGGGCGGCACCATGTCAGGGTGTATCGGTTCGGCCTCCGGCTCGTGCGGGACGAGCAGGCGGCGGAAGACCTCATCAGTGAGGTATTTCTCGACGTCTGGCGTCAAGCCGGCAAGTTCGAGGGCCGATCCGCCGTTTCGACCTGGCTGCTGGCCATTACCCGATTCAAGGCCCTGTCTGCGCTCCGGCGCAGGAAGGATTTTGAGTTGGACGACGACGCCGCGAACGCGATCGAGGATACGTCCGACAATCCGGAAACGGCAGTGCAGAAGAAGGATACCAGTGAAGCGTTGCGGGAGTGTCTGACGGGTCTCTCGCCGGATCATCGGGAAATCGTCGATCTCGTCTACTACCACGAGAAATCCGTGGAAGAGGTGGCCGAAATCGTAGGCATCCCGGAGAACACTGTGAAGACGCGCTTGTTCTATGCGCGCAAGAAATTGGCCGAACTGCTGAAAGCAGCCGGCGTTGAGCGAGGCTGGCCATGATGGCTTTGAGCAAGAAGATGCTGGAGCAAGAGCCCGGTGAAATTGAACTGCTGCTGCCGTGGCACGCCGCCGGCACGCTGAACCCGCGCGATGCGCGCCGCGTCGACGAGGCGCTGGCGCGCGATCCCGAGCTCGCGAAGCAATATGCCGCGATCCGCGGCGAGTATGAAGAGACCATCCATCTGAACGAGAGCCTGGGTGCTCCGTCGGCGCGCGCGATGCAGAAGCTGTTCGCCGCGATCGACGCCGAACCTGCGCGGGCGGCCGGTTCGCTGCCGCTGTCGGCGCGCATCGCAACCTTCTTTGCGAGCCTGTCGCCGCGCACGCTGGCCTGGTCGGCGAGCCTTGGCGCCATGGCGCTCGTGCTGCAAGCCGGAATCATCGGCGCGGTGTTGACGAAGACCCAGACTGCGACCTTCCAGACTGCTTCGCTCTCGACCAGCGCTCCGCTTACACGCGACCTCGGCACGACCGTCCCGCCGGCGCGCGCGCTGGTGCGCTTCACGCCCGAGGCGCGCGTCGCCGACATCACCGCATTGCTCGACGGCTACCAGGCTTCGATCATCGGTGATGCCAAGGGCGGCATGTTCCGCCTCCAGTTCGACAAGGCGATGAGCCAGGACGAACTCGCCTCGCTGCTCGGCAAGATGCAGCGCGAGAAGTTCGTCAACCTCGCCGTCGCGGCGCCGTAAGGCGCTTCCAAGCCGATGATGCGCAAGTCCGAAAGTGGAGTGAGAGCCGGGGCCTGCGCTTCGTCGGTCGGAGCCGCGCTTTTGCTCGCCGCCTGTCTCGGCGTCGAGGTTGCGCAGGCGCAGGCGATCATGCGCACGCCGACGATTAGCGTCCCCTCCCGAATGCCCACGATTTCTCCCGGCGTCGCCGCACGCGTCAGTCCCGGTGTTGCCGCCAGAGCGGTGGCCGTCGGCCGCGGTCCGGGTCCGACCGTGACGACCAGGATTTCGGCGCGGATGGGGCCGACGCCGGTGCTGCCTTATGCGCGCTACTCCCCGAACCTCTATCCCGCCTGTACCGCGCCCGATCGCGACGCCGCCGGCGAATGCCTGGCGCAGCAGAACGCAGGCGGCAATGGCTCGGGCAAATCGGGCAACAAGACCGCCGGAAAGGGGCGCGGCAACAACACGCCGGTCGCTGCGGATCTGCGCATCTTCGCCGGCGAATTCGTCGCCGAGATCGACGGCGGGCTGTCGTTGACCCAGGCCGACGAGCTTGCGCGCCGCCATGGGCTGACCCGCGTTTCTTCCGAGAACTTTCCGCTGATCGGGTCGACGTTCGGACTGTTCCGCATCACCGACGGCCGGCCCTCCGCGACGGTGCGGCGTGAATTCGCGGCGGACGGTAGCGTGCGCTCGGTCCAGCCGAACTTCCGCTATCTGCTCCAGGATCAGAAATCGTCGGTGCCGACCGAGGGAGATCCCGCGCAATATGCGCTGGCCAAGCTCCGCCTGCCGCAGGCACATACGCTGGCGCATGGTGCCAATGTGACGGTAGCCGTGATCGACTCCGGCATCGACGCCCAGCATCCGGAACTTGCCAATTCCATTGCCGACAATTTCGATGCGCTCGGCAGCGCCGAAGGCCCGCACATTCATGGCACCGGCATTGCCGGCGCTATCGTGGCGCATGGCAAGCTGATGGGCAGCGCGCCCGAGGCGCGCCTCATCGCCATCCGCGCCTTCGGCGGCACCACCGGCGGGGCCGAGAGCTCATCCTACATCATCCTGCGCTCGCTGAACTATGCCGCCGAGCATGGGGCGCAGATCGTCAACATGAGCTTTGCCGGTCCGAAGGATGCGGTGATCGAGCGGGCCATCGCCGCGACCGCCGCGCGCGGCCTGGTGCTGATCGCGGCCGCCGGCAACGCCGGCGCGAAGTCGCCGCCGCTCTATCCGGCCGCCAATCCCAACGTGATCGCGGTCAGCGCGACCGACCAGCAGGACAGGCTGTTCACCGCCTCCAATCGTGGCAACTACATCGCGGTCGCGGCCCCCGGCGTCGATATCTTCCTGCCGGCGCCTGACGGCAAATATCAGATGACGTCGGGCACCTCGTTCTCTGCCGCCTATGTCTCCGGCGTCGCGGCGCTGCTGCTCGAGCGCAACTACGCCTTGAAGCCGGAAGCACTGCGCACGACGCTGGCGAAGACGGCGCGCGACCTCGGTTCACCGGGCCGTGATGATCTGTTCGGCGACGGCGAGGCCGACGCGTTTGCCGCGGTCATGGCCGTTCCCGCCGCCGGCGCGACGCCGGTCGCGGCCGCGTCCGGTACAACAAAACGTGAAGATATCGAGAAGCGTCGCGACGAGCCTGGCATCCGCGCATTAGAGCAACCTTCGTTGTCGAGCACTGAGGATAAAGCCACGGTTTCTCAGGCGGATAAGCCGACGACGCGATAGCGGCTGCGACAACTTTGCGCGCAGCGCGAAGGTCGAAAAATCAAACGCTGCATTGAACGTTCGGCCCGCTGCCACGACCAAATTATGTGGGAGCGGTTATCCCTCCCCATAAGTCATATTAGGCGCGAGCGCCCATCCACCCCAAGCGCCCATATGGCTCGACCCGTCCGGTTGTCCCCCCGGACGGGTCTTTTCTTTTTGGACGTCCCATTCCTCGAAGCCCTGCGCGAGATCAGCTTCCGGTTGGAGATCGTGGTTCACCCATCGCCACCGCTCCGCCGGCACGCCGCAAGCGCGCTATGCTTGTGCGAAGCTTGACTCCAAAACGCCTTGAATCTCCGCACGACTACGGAGTTTGGCGACGAAAACATCGTCGTTGCTGGACAAGTCAAAACTTTTCCACAAAATATTCACGTCGCGTCTAAATTGATTCGTGTGCGTTGCGTCGCGTCCGTATTTTCTCCTGACGGGCTGATTTATGACACATCGCCAAGAGGCTATTCGCGACGTGGCTATTGGCCGCGACGTTGCGGCACGCTGGTGCGCTCTCGCCGAGCAGCGGCTGGTGCATCTCTCCGAGATGTTCGAGACCGGACGCTGGCGCCGCTATCACTCCGAGATCGCATTTCTCGAAAACATCCAGGAAGCCAAGCTCGCCGTCCAGACCTGGCGCGCGCTTGCCACCGGCGCCGACGTCGCCACGGCGGCCGCGAGCGTGTCGCCCGCATTCGGCTGGTCGCCGGCGACGATGCCCCGCATGTTTCCGCGCGAGCAGCAGGCGCAGACCGTGCAACCGAAGGCCGTGCACATCGCCCCGGAGAGCGCCGTGCCGGTCAGGCTTGATCCGAAGCCGGGCGTTCTCGCCGAAATCTCCGAAGCCACGGCCGCGCAGGTCGCCGCGCCTGCCCCGATGGCACCGCTCAGAGTGCCGGCTGCCATGGCGCCGCCCACCGCGCCCGTCGCGATGACGGGGCCCAAGGTGCCGGCCGCGACGGCAGCGCCCAAGGCGCTGGCTGCGATGGCAGCGCTTCTGCCGCAGTTCTCTCCGCCGGCAGCCGAAATTGTCGCAGCCCCCGAGCGCTTGGTTGAGTTCACCTTTAACCTCGACGGCCTCGAAGCCAAGTACCCGCTGCTGCGGAACGCGTTCTAGCTTTCGGAAGCCAGAGGCGAGGAACGGCAGCTACCGCCGCACCGCATTCCCGCCGACCATCAATTGCGCAAAGCGCTGGGCGCCGTCCACCGACAGATCGGACGTCACGGCGCGCGCGTGATCGAGCCCGACCACGGCGCCACGCGGGGTTTCCGAGATCATGTTGTTGTTGACGAGCGCGGTGCCTGCGCCGGGCACGACGGACACCCCGACGCCGGCCAGTGCCTTGCGGATCACGTTGCCCGTGATCGCGACGTCGCGGAGATATTTGCCCCAGCCGGCGACGATGCCGTAGGACGGCGCATTCTCGATGACGTTGCCGATGACCGATGAATCCGCCTCGATGTAGATGCCGATGCCGGCATCGTCATCCGGTGCGGTGCCGATCGGCCGCTTCGGGATCAGATTGCGGATGATGTTGCCCTGGACCACGGCGATGCGGCCGCCTTCGTTGAAATTGCAGACGGAGACGCCGACGGCGGCGCCGTCCACAATATTATTGGCGATCACCGCGGCCTCGAACGCGAACTCCGAATACAGCGCGACCTCGCGCACGTCGCTGACGCTGTTGCCGGTGATGTGGATGTTCGAGGCCGAGTTGCCGCGCACGGCGGAGTAATCGCAGTTCTTGATGCGATTGCCGCGCACGATGACGTTGCCGGCGCGGAACGCGTTGATGGCGTTGCCGTACTGGCCGGAGCCGCCGGGGCCGGCCTTGATGTCCTCGATGCGGTTATCAGTGACTAGCGTGCCGTCATCGCCGATAGCCGCGCGCAGGATCTCGATGCCGTTGTCGTTGGTGCCGGTGATGGTGTTGTGGGAGACGCTGAGTCCCCTGGCGTCGAACGACACCACCGCCGTCACCGCGATGTTGGTAAAGATGTTGCCCGAGATGTCGCCGGAGACCTGCTCGAGCCAGATACCGCTGCCGCCGGACCCCGTGATCTCGCAACCGGTGATGCGGACGTCGCGTCCGCCGAGGATCTGGATCAGCCCGCGCCGCGTCGGCAGCGGAATGCCGCCGCCGTCGAAGGTGATGCCGGAAAGGCCGATTGCATCGGAGCCGTCGCTCTGGATCGCCGAGGCTCCGCCGGTGAAGACGAATTTGGTCGCGCCGCGCACGCCGATCAGTTGCGCGCCATTTGGCAAGCGCAGCAGTCCGGTGTGGTAGATGCCGGGTGGCAGCGCCAGCGGCATCTGCGCGCGCGCGGCCTCGTCGATCGCACGCTGGAGCGCGCGGGTCTGATCCTCGCTGCTACCGGGTCGCACGCCATATTGCGTGGCGTCGCGGCCGAGCAGCGACGTCAGCGGCGCCGCACGCGCGGCGTCGGCCGATATCGCGAGCGCGCCGGCGATGCCTGCGGTCGAAGCTCCGATGAGATTGCGGCGATTGAGGTCCATGGATGCGTCCTCCGGCGGACGCGGGGGTCCGCAGCGGTTAGGTAGCGCAGGGCCGCTGGTTGCGTGAGGATTGTTCGCGGTAGGGTTAAATGTTTACCGGAGAGACGGTCCGTAGGGTGGGCAAAGCGAAAGCGTGCCCACCATTCAGCGGCAGATCGGAACAAGTTGGTGGGCACGGCGCAAGCGCGCCTTTGCCCACCCTACGAAGTCGGTGTGTTGCGCCCCTTCCGTGCCAACTGCACCATCTCCATCAGCATCGCTTCCCCGGCGTCCACCAGTTCCTCGAGCGTGATCCGCGGCGCGCCCTTGCGGCGCACGGCGCCACTGCGCGCGAGCAGGGGAATATGGATGAACGCGGCGAGCTTTGGCCCGCCGGCCCTGACGTTTTCGATCGCGCGCCAGCTCAGGTAATTGCAGAGATAGGCGCCGGCGTCGCGCGAGGGGCGCGCGTCGATGCCGGTGAGGCGGGCGGCGCGCAGCAGCCTTGCGGTGTGCGGGCCGAAAATCATCGCGTCCGCATTGCCGGCGATGCCGCGCTTGCTCGAGCGGGTCTTGGCGGCATCAGGCCAGAGCATGGTGACGGCGTTGCGCGCGCGGCTCTCGATGCGCAGATAGGGCGTGCGTGCGGCGAGGCCGAACATCAGCAGCGCATCGGGCTTCTCTTTCGCAAGCACCTCCGGCAATTGCCGGTCCACCGCGGCATAGGTGACCGGGAAGATGTGGCTGGAGATCGCGGCATCGTCGAGTGCGGGACGGCGCAATTGCGCCAGCCGGGCGACCAGCGGCTGGGTCGGATTGTAGGGCGCGCCGGGAAACGGGCCGAAGCCGGTGAGGAGAATGCGGAGCTTGTCGCTCATTGCAGCAACTCCAGGATCTTTTCGGCGGCGAGCGCCGGCGTGAGATGGCCGTCGGCGACCTCAGTCTCGATCTTCCGGACCTTGGTCCGCACCGACGCCTCGCTGCGCAACCGCGCCAGCATGCGCTGCTCCAGCATCGACCACATCCATTTCACCTGCTGCTCGCGCCGCCGTGCGGCGAAGTCGCCGGATGCAATCATCGCCTTGCGGTGATCGAGGACTTTCTGCCAGATCTTCGCGATACCGTCACCAGTCAGCGCCGAATAGGTCTCGACCGGCGGATGCCAGTGCTCGGAGCGCGGCGTCAGGATATGCAGCGCGCCGCGATAATCGGCGGCAGTGATGTTGGCGCGCTTGAGATTGTCGCCGTCGGCCTTGTTGATCGCGATCATGTCGGCGAGCTCGACCAGGCCCTTCTTGATGCCCTGCAATTCGTCGCCGCCGCCCGGCAGCATCAGGGCCAGGAAGAAATCGGTCATGTCGCAGACCGCGGTTTCGGACTGGCCGATGCCGACGGTCTCGACCAGCACGACGTCGAAGCCGGCCGCCTCGCACAGCAGCATCGCCTCGCGTGTCTTGGCCGCGACGCCGCCGAGCGTGCCGGAGGACGGCGAGGGGCGGATGAAGGCGTCGTCAGAGGCCGCGAGCCGGGCCATCCGCGTCTTGTCGCCGAGGATCGAGCCGCCGCTACGCGCCGAGGACGGATCGACCGCGAGCACCGCGACCTTGTGGCCTTGCTCGATGAGATGCGTTCCGAGCGCGTCGATGGTGGTGGATTTGCCGACGCCGGGCGAGCCGGTGATACCGACGCGCACTGCCCTGCCGGTATCGGGCAAGAGCATCTGCACCAGCTCGCGCGCCAGCGCCTGATGGTCGCTGCGCCGGCTCTCGACCAGCGTGATGGCCCGCGCCAGCGCCGCGCGGCTGCCGGCGCGGAGGTCATGGGCGAGGGATTTGATGTCGATGGATTTGCTACTGGTCATGATTGTCTTCGCGTCCGGCCGCTACCGACCCGACCCGCGAATGTGTCCCTCAGCACAGGATTTTAGCGGTGGAAGATGGATTTGGATAATGTCCCAAACGATCTCGGCTTTCGTCATATGGTAGGCGTGGCGCAGCAGATTTCCGAAATCGATCATTTTGCGCCAGTCGATCCCTGGCTCGGCTCGCTTTACGTCATCTGGAATGGATCTCGAAGCCTCACATACGATCTCGAGAAGACGTTCGATTGCCAGGCGAGCGGTTTTTTCAGAGACGAATTGCTCAAATGTGGACCCCTTCACGACACTTTCGATGTCGGTGATGGCTTCCAGGATATCTCGCAGTCGGTCTTCCACGGTCGGCGGCATTCAGAAGACCTCGATCAGATCATCTGCGATGCGTTCGGCGATGCGCGGCTTCAGCAGGTCCCGCATCGATATCTGGGCCTGAAGGCCAAGATGGTCTTCGATCAAGTGCAGGACCTTAAAGTAATCGAACCGTGGCGCTTCCTCACGCGAGGTCGTCTCGACCAGGACGTCGAGATCGCTGTCGGGGCGGGCGTCGCCTCGCGCGCGCGATCCAAACAAGTAAAGGTGCGTGATTCCGGCAGCTCTCAGATCGGGAGCGAGCTCCCTGAGCTTCCCTATGAGTGTCTGGACTGGAATATCTGCGACCTCGGTCATGACCAGATGTTAGCACAGAGCAGCCGCCCGTCCCAGTATCGGGCGGGTCGGCTCAGCCCTCGGTGGGGCAGGCGAGGGCCCGCCCGCCCGATATCACCGGGATGTCGCCGCCACCCCGGTCCGTACCGGTTTCACCTTGCGCCACGCCCAGACCAGCACCGGCCACAGCAGCGCCCCGATCGCCATGGCGGCGAGGATCGCGGCCACGGGGCGCTCGAAAAACGGCAGGATGCTGCCGTCCGACTTGATCAACGAGGTCACAAAAGCCTGCTCGACCATGGTGCCCATGACGATGCCGAGCACCATCGCGGCGACGGGATAGCCGTTGGCTTCCATGACATAGCCGATCACGCCGAAGGCGGCGACGGTGACGATGCCGAACATGTTGTTGCCGATCGCGAACGAGCCGACCGCGCAGCACAGCATGATGATCGGCATGATGGCGGAGCGCGGTGCCAGCAGGATGTAGGCGGCAACCCGGATCATGGCGATGCCGAGCGGGATCATCAGGATGTTCGCGATGATGAACATCAGATAGATCGCGTACATGCTCGACGCTTTCTCGGTGAACAGCGTCGGCCCGGGGTTCAGCCCCTTCATGTAGAGCACGCCGATCGCGATCGCGGCGATGGTGTCGCCGGGGATGCCGAACAGCAGCGACGGCACCCAGCCCGAGGCGATGCTGGCATTGTTGCTGGCGCCGGCCTCGACCAGGCCTTCGACATGGCCGGTGCCGAATTTCTCCGGTTCCTTGGAGAAGCGCTTCGACATTGCATAGGAAACCCAGGCGGCCATGTCGGCGCCGGCCCCGGGCAGCACGCCGATGATGATCCCGACGATGTTTCCGCGCGTCATCTGCCAATGGTATTTCTTGGTCAGCTTCCACTGGCCGGCCATGATGCTCCCGAATTTGCGCCGCGGCAGCGGCGGCGGCTCGGGAGTCAGCATCGCGCGCATGACCTGGGCCACTGCGAATACGCCGACCAGCGCGGGGATCGGCTCGATGCCGCCGAACAGATCGGTGAGGCCGAAGGTGAAGCGCGGCACGCCGCCGGGATTCTCGATGCCGACGCAGGAGACCAGCAGGCCGAGGAACATGCCGGCGATCGCCTTCACCGGCGAGGAGCGCGCCACCAGCGTCGCGCACATCAGGCCGAGCAGCGCCAGCCAGAAATACTCGAAGGTCGAGAACGACAGCGCGATCTCGGCCAGCGGCGGCGCCAGGATCATCAGCGACAGCACGCCGGCGATGCCGCCGACGGCCGAGAACCACACGCCGGCCCCGAGCGCCAGCTCGGCCTGTCCCTTGCGGGTCATGGCGTAAGCCTCGTCGGCATAGGCGGCGGACGCTGGCGTGCCGGGGATGCGCAGCAGCGCCCCGGGGATGTCGCCGGAGAAGATCGCCATCGAGGACGCGGCGACGATGGTCGCGATCGCCGCGATCGGCGAGAGATAGAAGGTGACGGGGACGAGCAAGGCGGTTGCCATCGTCGCCGACAAGCCCGGCAGCGAGCCGATCACGAGCCCGTACACCGAGGCTGCGAACATCGCGATGATGACCTCCCAGGTGGAGATCAGTGCGAACGCTTCAATCAGGGTTTTCAGCATGGGATCACCAAGGCGTCGGCAACAGGCCGGCGGGAAGCGGCACGCGCAGCAGCTTGCCGAAGATCAGGTGGATAGCGAACGGCGACAGCGCTGCGAGCGGCAGCGCCAGCTTCCACTTCGCCCCCAACGCGGTCGAGGTGACGTAGACCATGATCGCCGCGGTTATGATGAAGCCGAGCCGGTCGGCCGCCACCACGTAGAACAGCAGCAGCGCCGGCGGCAGCAGCGCGCGCAGGCCGTACAACTTTCCCTGCGGCGGCGGGGCAGCCGCTAGCTGGCCATCCTCGAGCGGGATCAGCTCTTCCGCGTCCTCGAAGGTGTGGCCGATCCCGAACACGATCGCGAGCCCGCACAGCGCCAGCCCAATGCCGATCACGAGCGGAAATACGTTGGGGCCGACCGGCTGCCCGGGCACCGGCGGCAGCAGCCAGCCGCCATAGGCGGCTGCTGTGCCGAGCACGACGAGAAACGATCCCGTGACGGAGTCGGGAAGGCGCATGGGAGAATCCTATGAGATTTCTTCTCCCTCGCCCCGTTCTTACGGGGAGAGGGGTGGGGTGAGGGGCTGCGTCCACGATGGAGGTGAAAGCCGGACTCGCGGAGCCGCGTCCTCACCCGAATTTGCGCTGCGCTCAAATCGACCTCTCCCCCGCAAGCGGGGAGAGGTGACAAATCACGCCTTGCTCAGACCCGCCGCCTTCATCGCTTCGCCCATCTGGGCGTCGCCCTTGTCCATGAAGCTTGCGAACTGGCCGGCATCGCCCCACACGGTGCCGAAGCCCCGATTGCCCATGAAGTCCTTGAACTCGGCGGAGTCATAAACCTTCTGCAGCGCCGCGGTGAGCTTCGTTGCGATCTCCGGCGGCAGGCTCTTCGGCGCGCCGATGCCGCGCCAGGCGCCGGTCGCGTAGTCGATGCCCATCGCCTCCTTCAGCGTCGGCACGTCCTTGAAGATTGGATTGCGCGCCGGCGCCATGATGGCAAGGCTCCTGGCCTTGCCGGCCTCGATGATGGCGCGGGCTTCCGGCACCGAGCAGGTGGTGAGGTCGAGGCCGCCGGCGGCGAGGTCCTGCATCGCGGGTGCGGCGCCGTTCGACGGAACCCAGGCGACCTGGTTGGCGGGCAGGCCCATCGCCTGCATCCAGCCGACCAGCGCGAGATGCCAGATGCCGCCCTGGCCGGTGCCGGAGGCCTTGAACTTGCCGGGAGGGGCCGCCTTGATGGCTTCCGCGAGTTCCTTCACCGTCTTGTAAGGCGAGGAGGAGGAGACCTGGATGCCCGGGGGATCTTCGTTCATCAGCGCGAGCGGGGTGTAGCTCTTCGGCGCCAGCTCGGTCAGCCCTTGCCAGTGCATCATCGAGATTTCGACCGTGAGCATGCCGATGGTGTAGCCGTCGGGCTGCGCGGTCGCGATCGCGGTATGGCCGACGACGCCGGAGCCGCCGGTGCGATTGACCACGTTGAAGGGCTGGCCGAGATCCTTCTCCAGCAGCGCTGCGACAATGCGCGCAGTCGCGTCGGTGCCGCCGCCCGCGCCCCAGGGCACGATCACGGTGACGGGCCGCGCCGGATAGGCTTGTGCAAGTGCGGGTGTGAGGCCGAATGCGGCGGATGCCGCAACCGCAGCGGAAGAGGCCGCAAAGGTGCGGCGCGTAATCTTGGACATCAATGCCTCCCAGCGGCGCCCATGACGTCAGGCGCTCTTGCCAATGGCGACATTCTAGTCGGCTTTGCAGCGCGGCTGCAAGGCAACGCGACCAGCGCTTAGAGAGCTACGCGGCGTTGCTCACGACGGGATCACTGCGGCTCGTCCGCGTCGCCCTTTGGCCGTGCGCCACCGAAGATGCGGGTGCCTTCCGCGCTGAGATAGGGCTTCAGCGTTTCCCACGGCACGAATGCGACATATTCGCCCTCGGCGTAAGGGCCGACTGCGTAGGGCGGGTAGTGGAAAGTGAGGCCGGAACTCTTGCCCGCGTCGGTTGAAGGCGCGAGCGTCACCGCGCCGATCTTGAGCAGGCTCGGCTCCACGCTCTTGAACCATTCGTCGGTCGCGGTCTCGCTGGTATCGCGCTTCTTCTTCTCGATCTTCAACGATGCGATCACCGCCTTCACCATTGCCTTCATGGCCGCGCCGTTGTCGGCGGTCTCGGCGAAGAACGGGCGGATGGAGATGCGCTTGTTCTCCGCCTTGTCCCACAGGACCGTGTTCACATCGGAATTGGGATGGGCACCGTGGGTGTCCATATAGTCGTTGCGCAGGATGCTGACATAGCGGTCGGCAACGACGGAGCGGACCGCATATTTGCGCTCGAAGTCCCAGCCGCCATCCCTGAAGAATTGCGGATCCTCTTTGCGCGAGGCGGCGGCTTCTGCCGCGTTCTTGTCGATCCACTTCTTGCCTTCAATCAGGCAGTCGGCCGCCAGCGCCGCATCGACCTTGACCTTGTCGTCGAGGAAGACGCGGGCTTCGATGCTCTTGGTCTTGATGACCGCGTCGGGCTTGCGATCGGCGGCATGCGCGGTAGCCAACAACGCGCTGCAGGCTGCGACCAAAGTTAGCGCGCGCATCAACGCTGGCGCGGAAAATATCACGCACTGTCCTTTCGAAGGTCGATAGCGACCTACTCCGCCGCCTCGCTATGCCCGAGCCGGGCGTTCAGCTTGCGGATCAGCTCCTCGGCCGCGTCCGCGATCACGGTGCCCGGCGGGAAGATGGCTTCCGCGCCGGCCGCGTAGAGTGCATCGTAATCCTGTGGCGGCACTACGCCGCCGACAATGATCATGATGTCGTCGCGGCCCTGCTTCTTCAGCGCGGCCTTCAATTCCGGCACCGCGGTGAGGTGGGCGGCGGCAAGCGAGGAGACGCCGAGGATGTGGACGTCGTTCTCGACAGCTTGCCGCGCGGCTTCGTCGGCAGTCGCGAACAGCGGCCCGATGTCGACGTCGAAGCCGATATCGGCGAATGCCGACGCGATCACCTTCTGGCCGCGGTCGTGACCGTCCTGGCCGATCTTTGCGACCAGGATGCGCGGGCGGCGGCCTTCCGCCTCCTCGAAGGCGTCGATCAGTGCCTGAACCTTCTCGACCCGGTTACCCATGCTGGACGCCTCCCGCTTGTAGACGCCGGTGATGGATTTGATCTCGGCGCGGTGCCGGCCGAACACCTTCTCCATCGCGTCCGAGATCTCCCCGACGGTTGCCTTCGCGCGCGCGGCGTCGATCGCCAGCGCCAACAGATTGCCGTTGCCTTCGCCGGCCGAGCGCGTCAGCGCGGCGAGCGCGGCCTCGACGTCCTTCTGGTTGCGTTCGGATTTCAGCCGCGTCAGCTTGTCGATCTGGAGCCGGCGGACATTGGTATTGTCGACCTTGAGAATATCGATCGGAGCTTCGTCGGTCGGCTTGTATTTGTTGACCCCGATCACCGCCTGCTTGCCGGCATCGATGCGGGCCTGGGTCTTGGCCGAGGCTTCCTCGATGCGCAGCTTCGGTACGCCGGCCTCGATCGCCTTGGCCATGCCGCCGAGCTCCTCGACCTCCTGGATGTGGCTCCAGGCCTTGGCGGCGAGGTCGCGCGTGAGACGCTCGACGTAATACGAACCGCCCCAGGGATCGATGATGCGGGTGGTGCCGCTCTCCTGCTGCAGGAAGAGCTGGGTGTTGCGGGCGATACGCGCGGAGAAATCGGTCGGCAGCGCCAGCGCCTCGTCGAGCGCGTTGGTGTGCAGCGACTGGGTGTGACCCTGCGTCGCCGCCATCGCTTCCACCGTCGTGCGCATCACGTTGTTGAAGACGTCCTGCGCGGTCAGCGACCAGCCGGATGTCTGGCAATGCGTGCGCAGTGACAGCGAGCGCGGATCCTTCGGATTGAAAGGCTTGAGCAGTTTCGCCCAGAGCAGCCGCGCGGCGCGCATCTTGGCCACTTCCATGAAGAAGTTCATCCCGGTCGCCCAGAAGAACGACAGCCGCGGCGCGAAGCGGTCGACATCGAGGCCCGCGGCAAGGCCGGCACGAAGATATTCGACGCCGTCAGCCAGCGTATAGGCGAGCTCGAGGTCCTGCGTCGCCCCGGCCTCCTGCATGTGATAGCCGGAGATCGAGATCGAATTGTATTTCGGCATTTTTTGCGAGGTGTACGCGAAAATGTCCGAGATGATCCGCATCGAAGGCGCGGGCGGATAGATGTAGGTATTGCGCACCATGAACTCTTTCAGAATGTCGTTCTGAATGGTCCCTGAGAGCTTCTCCGGCGGCACGCCCTGTTCCTCGGCGGCCGCAACGTAGAGCGCGAGGATCGGCAGCACCGCGCCGTTCATGGTCATGGACACGCTCATCTGGTCGAGCGGAATCCCGGCGAACAGCGTGCGCATGTCGTAGATGGAATCGATGGCAACGCCGGCCATGCCGACGTCGCCGCCGACGCGTGGATGGTCGCTGTCATAGCCGCGATGGGTGGCGAGGTCGAAGGCGACCGAAAGGCCCTTTTGTCCGGCCGCGAGGTTGCGGCGGTAGAACGCGTTGGAGTCCTCCGCCGTGGAGAAGCCGGCATATTGCCGCACAGTCCAGGGCTGGTTGACATACATGGTCGGGTAGGGGCCGCGCAGATAAGGCGCGATACCCGGATAGGTCTCGAGGAAATCGAGCCCGGCCAGATCGGCCTCGCTATAAGCGGGCTTCACCAGAATGCCCTCGGGCGTCAGCCACGGCTCGGCGCTGCCGGTCGGGGCGCCGGTGGCGGCTCGCTCGAAGGCGACGTCGGCGAAATTGGGAATGCGGCTCATGCTTTCAACCATATCATAGGCGCTTAATCATGATCCGGATGCTGATGGCTGACGATGGTCGCCATCTTCTCCGGTCCGTAATTCTGCTGCGTGGTCTGGCTTGGTAGATTGGCGATCCCGACCACCCAGCCGAGACGGGACTCGGTGCCGAACTGCCGCGTCGGCACCACGTGGTCGGGGCGGTCGAACGCGCCGGTCATGATCTCGATGCGGTCGCCGTCGATGCGGCCAAAGCTCAGCGGCGTGCCGCAGGCGGCGCAAAAGCCGCGCTCGGCGATCGAGGAGGAGCGGAAGAACGAGGGCTGCCCCTTGGTCCAGGCAAAGTCCGTCTTGTTGACGTCGGCAAAAGAGGCGAACGGCGCGCCGCTGGCCTTCTGGCACATCCGGCAGTGGCAGATCGAAACCCTGTTCGGCGCCGTCATGACTCCGAAGCGCACTGCCCCGCATTGGCAGCCGCCGGTGAGAACGGGTTTGCCTGCTTCCGTCATGGCTGCTCCATCCGTCGATACGTGTCTTGCAGCGTCGCAAGCGCATCGCCACCGGCAAAGACGAAGCCGGTGACGCCGGCTGCACGCAGCGCCGCCTCGGCATCAGTCGGGCGGCCTGCCAGATAGATAAGTCGGGCCCCGGCGGTTTGCAGGGCCTTCGCCGCGGCTTCGGCGTGTTCCGCATACACCTTGTCGCTGGAACAAAGACAGGCGAGCCCGGCACCGGAGGCTTTAAAGGCTGCAGCTAACTGGGCCGGATCGGCGAAGCCCTCGCTGTCGACGGCCTGGATGCCGCCGGTCTCGAACAAGCTCTTGGCAAAGGTCGCGCGAGCCGTGAAATCGGCGGGCGTGCCGAGATTGGCCAAGAACACTTTCGGCCGCGCGCCGCGGGCCTTCAAGGCCGCATCGGATTTGTCCCGCAGCGCCTCGAACGGTTCCGCTAGCCGGATCGGCGGCAGCGCGTCGAACTTGTATTTTTGCTCGCCATAAGGCGGCAGCGCGATCGGTGTCGCCTTCAACACCGCAGTCTCGTTCTCGTGCAGGTTCGGAAACTCGCTGGCGCCGGTCAGCACGTCGCGGCGTTTTGCGATGTTGGCGTCGCGGGCTTTTCGCGCGGCTGCGACCTTGCTCTGGAACAGGCCCTGCTGAAGCGCAGCGAAGGCGCCGCCGGCTTTCTCGCTCTCCTGGAACAGCGCCCAGGCCGCATCGCAGAGCTGGCCCGTCAGCGTCTCGATGCCGCCTGCGCCTGCCGCGGGATCGCTGACCTTGGCGAGATTGCTCTCTTCCAGCAGCACGGCTTGCGTATTGCGCGCCACGCGCCGCGCGAACGGATCGGGCAGGCCGAGCGCCAGCGTATGCGGCAGCACGGTGATCGCGTTGGCGCCGGCGAGTCCGGCCGCAAACGTCGCCATGGTCGCGCGCAGCATGTTCACATAGGGATCGCGCTGCGTCAGCATGCGCCAGGCGGTATCGGCGACGATGAACAGCGGTTTTGGCGCGAGCCCGCACGCCGTCTCGATACGCGCCCACAGCAGTCGCAAGGCGCGGAATTTTGCCATGGTGAGGAACTGATCTGCATCCGCGGCAAGCCGCGCATAGACCATGCCCTGCGCCTGCTCCAGCGGAACGCCGGCGCCTTCGATCGCGCGCAAATAGGCGATGCCGCAGGCAAGCACGAAGGCGAGCTCCTGCGCCTCCGAGCCGCCGGCATCGTGGATCACGCGTCCGTCGGCCGAAGCGAACGGACCCTTGAAGCCGAGCGCGGCCAGGCCCTTGATGCCGCCGGTGACGGCCGGAACGATCTCATCCCAGGTATAGGGGCTGTGGCCCCACACCGCGGCGGCCGCGAGCGGGTCGAGGCCGAAGCGGATGTCGCAGGCGGCGGGATCGATGCCATTGCTCTTCACATATTCCGCGACGTGGATCGCCGCCATCCGCGATTGCGGACCGATCTCGAGCTCCAGCCCGATGCCGGCATCGAGATGGATGTCCTTCAAGATCTTTGCGACTGCGTCCGCGGTCGGTTCCAGCCCGAAACCGTGAGCGGCATTGCCGCCGGCGAACACCAGCGCAAGCCCTGTCGCGCCATTTTCGAGATCGGTCAGTGCCTGCTCATTCGCCGCACTTGCATCGGGATGGTCGATCCGCTGCATGATCTGCCAGGGCGCCGCCGCCGGCCGCCCCACCACGGGCGCAACACCTTTGGCGCGCGGATAGAGCGGCTCGATCTTGAGTCCGTCATAGGTCTTGCCGACCAGCTTCTCGAACGGCGCGCCCTTCAGCACGCCATCGACCAGCTTGCGCCAGTCTTCGACGGTCGCCTTGGGAAAATCCGCCGCCAGCGGCAGGTCGTCAGTCGCGGAGGTCATGCGGCGAGGGGCTCCCGAAAATCTTGTTGTTCGCAGGCGAAATTGCCACGGCCGGCCGTCCCTGCAAACGGTTGTTTTTGGTTAACCGGTATCCGGAAGCCGCTCAATGCCTTGTGTCGAGACGCTGGCGAGACCGTCATGGACACGAATGCCTGCGATCACGCGGTCGGGCGCGATCTCGGCCAGCGGCACCAGCACAAAGGCGCGCTCGAACAGGCGCGGATGCGGCAGGGTCAGATCGGGTTTCTGCATCGAGACGTCGTCATACGCGATCATGTCGAGATCGAGCGTGCGCGGGCCCCAGCGCCGCTCCTTATCGCGCATGCGGCCGAATTTCTGCTCGACCTTCTGCATCACGAACAGCAGCGCATGCGGATCGAGATCGGTCTCGATCTCAACGCAGGCGTTGATGAAGGGAGCCTGGTCCTCGTCGCCCCAGGGCGGCGTCGCATAGTCCGACGAGCGCGCGATCAACGCCGCCTGCGCCATGCCGCAGATATGGGCGATCGCCTTCTGGAAGGTCGCGCGGACATCGCCGACATTGCCGCCGAGCGCGATCAGGACGCTTGCCATGTCAGGGGTGCCGCGAGCGCGTCAGCATGACGCCGACGTCGTCGAAGATCGCGGCGATCGGCGCATGCGGCTTGTGCACGGTGATCTTGACCGCACGGATGCGCGGAAAGTGCGACAGGATGGCGTCGGCGACCGCGCCGGCCGCGCGCTCCAGCAGCTTGTAGTTGGTGTTCTTGAAGGCCGCGGTGGTGGTCGCCACGACGTCGGCGTAGGACACGGTGTCGGCGAGCCGGTCGCTGCGGGAAGGCTCCGACAGGTCGGTATAGAGCTCGAGGTCGATGACGAAGCGCTGGCCGACTTCCGTTTCGTGCTCCATCACGCCGTGGCGGGCATGGATCGACAGGCCGCTCACGAAGATCGTATCGGTCATGGCTTGCTCTCGATTGCGTGCGCCACTCGCAGGGCCTGCAAGGTCTCGGCGACGTCGTGGGTGCGGATGATTTTCGCGCCGCGCTGCGCGGCGATCAGATGCGCGGCGATCGAGCCGGCGAGCCGCTCTGTCGGCTCCGACGGCGACACCGAGGCGATGAAGCGTTTTCGCGAGGCACCAACGAGGATCGGCAGGCCGAACATGTCGAATTCACGCAGCCGCGCTAGCGCGGTCATGCTCTGTTCGGCCGTCTTGCCGAAGCCGATGCCGGGATCGAGCACGATCTTGTCGCGGGCGATGCCGGCTTGCGTCGCGATATCCAGCGAGCGCTGAAAGAACGCCTTCATATCCGCAATGATGTCGATGGCGGGATCGACGCTGTCGCGGTTGTGCATGACGATGACGGGGACGCCCTTCGCGGCCACCGTCGGCGCCATGCCGGCATCGCGCTGCAGGCCCCAGACGTCGTTGGCGATCGCCGCGCCCTGGGCGAGCGCGAAGGCCACGACTTCCGCCTTCATGCTGTCGATCGAGACCGGCACGCCGAGCGCCACGATGTCCGATAGCACCGGCCTCAGCCGCGCCAGTTCGTCTTCCGCCGTGACCGGCCGGGCGCCCTTGTAGGGCCGGGTGGACTCGGCACCGATATCGATGATGTCGACCCCGGCCTCGATCATCGCCCGTGCCCGCGCGAGCGCCTGCTCGGGCGCGATGAATTCGCCGCCGTCGGAGAATGAATCCGGGGTGACGTTGAGCACGCCCATCACCGCCGGGATCGGCCGCTCCAGCAGCGTCCGCAGCACGTCAGGCCCGACTGAACCGGCCGCCGGGACGGATGGGGAGGGCGAGGCATTCATGCGGCCCGCTTTAGCGGTCGGGGAGGGGGAGTCAAGACGGGAAGGCGTGGGTTGCCAGCGTTGGGCAGGGCGTCGCACACCCTCGCTGTCATTGCCCGCGAAGGCGGGCAATCCAGTATTCCAGTGACAGCACCGCGATACGGAGGAGCCGCGGCGTACTGGATACCCCGCTTTTGCGGGGTATGACGGCGGAGTTGGGGGATGCATTGTTGCCCATCGGGCAAAACGATGCCGAGAGAGTAGCGCCCACTCCGTATGCGGAGAGGGGCAACCCTAATACGAAATCTTAGGCGGCAGCTTCTTCGCTTTGGCGATGATGTCGCCGACCGACTTCTCCGAGGGCAGGATGCGGAGCAGCTTTTTCTTCTCGTTGGCGTCCCGCATGCTCTGGGCGAGCCTTGCCGGATTTCGGTAGGCGAGCTCGCGCACGGTGGTGACGCCGGCGGCGCGGACCAGGCCGACCTTGGCCCTGCCCATGCCGGGAATGCGCATGTAGTCGGAGACGTTGGCCCATTCCAGCAGCAACTGCTCGCTGATGCCGGTCTTGGCGGAGAGCGCCTTGCGGCCCTTTACGGTCGAGGCCGCCTCGAGCAGCGCATCGGTGGTGCGGATACCGTGCGCCTTCAACTTGTTGGCGGCAAAGGCCGACAGGCCCTCAATCTCGGAGATCGGATATGTCATGATACTCGATGTGAAATGCGCAGGCGTCAGGCGAACTGGCTGAGGCCCGGGGTCCCCGCGATGATCTTGCCCATCTGATCCGCTCCGATTTTGTCTCGGCCGAAGCGAAAAAGTTCACGGGCGACGTTCTGAATCTCGGACATGCCGAGTCCCATGCCCATCAGGCGCGTGCTGACCGCCATCAGGCCGCCGCCCATCAGCCGCGACAGTCCTCCGCCGCTGCGGGATGCCTCGATTGCCGCTTCTGCACCTGGAATCTGGTCGATGAGTACCTGGACGCTGTCGGAAGGACCCTCGTTGCGGAGGAAGCCCAGGATAATGCCGACGGTCTTTTCAGCGACAGCACTATCTATGCTGGCGTTTGTCGCCAGCCGCCCGATTAGCTCGTCCATATGGCCGCCCCTCAGCCGGTTCACATGCCGGAGTATTGCTTTCGAAAATGATCTTGAGCCGGTGTGATGTGAAATACAAGCGATGAACGCCACCAACGTTCCGATTCAGTCTCGAACGCGCGAGAAGTGTTGCAGCGATGCAAGAGCGGAGATGAAATCGGCAAAAAAATGCCGCGGTGCGAATGCGTCGTTCCTACTTTCGGCGGGATGTCACCCACATGTTTCCGACGATGTCGCATGCCCGGAGCGCGTTGAATGGTTTCAATCAGCGCGCGATATGCGTTAAACTACGGAACTGGTGCATTCGAGTTTCGATATGCGAAACAGGGCAGAGAGATCAGGGAATAATGACCGCACAGGACAGCAAGCTCGGTGATACCGACGACAAGATCTTCGTCGGTAAAGGAAACGAGCAGGCATGGCTGACGTTGGCATTCGCCAATCGCCATGGCCTCGTCACGGGTGCAACCGGAACCGGCAAGACGGTCTCGCTGCAAGTGATGGCGGAAGGATTTGCGCGCGCCGGTGTTCCGGTCTTCGCGGCCGATATCAAGGGCGACCTCTCGGGCATCTCGGAGGTCGGCGAAGCCAAAGATTTCATCGTCAAGCGCGCCACCGAGATGGGACTGACGTTCGAGCCCGACCAGTTCTCGACGGTGTTCTGGGACGTGTTCGGCGAGCAGGGCCACCCGGTGCGGGCGACCGTCACTGAAATGGGCCCGCTGCTGCTCGCACGTATGCTCGACCTGAACGACGTGCAGGAAGGCGTGCTCAACGTCGCCTTCCGCGTCGCCGACGACAACGGGCTGACGCTGATCGACATGAAGGATCTGCGCGCGCTGCTCGATGCCATCGTGCCCGATGCCGGCAAGAAGGGGGCGGATGCCGAGGAGAGTCCGCTTGCCGAGATCAAGAAGGCGGCGCAGGGTTTTGGCAACGTCACCAGGGCCACGGTCGGCACCATCCAGCGCCAGCTTCTGGTGCTGGAGAACCAGGGCGCCACCAAATTCTTCGGCGAACCGGCGCTGACGCTGAAAGATTTCATGAAGACCGACCGCGACGGCCGCGGCATGGTCAACATCCTCGTCGCCGACAAGCTGCTGCAGAGCCCACGGCTTTACGCGACATTCCTGCTGTGGATGCTGTCGGAATTGTTCGAGGAGCTGCCCGAGGCCGGTGACCTGCCCAAGCCGAAGCTGGTCTTCTTCTTTGACGAGGCGCATCTGTTGTTCAACGACGCGCCCAAGGCGCTGATGGACAAGATCGAGCAGGTGGTGCGCCTGATCCGCTCCAAAGGCGTCGGCGTCTATTTCGTGACGCAAAACCCGGTCGACGTCCCCGACCGCGTGCTCGGACAATTGGGCAACCGGGTGCAGCACGCGCTCCGCGCCTTCACTCCGCGCGACCAGAAGGCGGTCGCCGCCGCGGCCCAGACCTTCCGTCCCAACCCGAAGCTCGACACCGCCCAGGTGATCATGGAGCTCGGCAAGGGCGAGGCGCTGGTGTCCTTTCTCGAAGGCAACGGCACGCCGGCGATGGTCGAGCGGGTGATGATCCGGCCGCCATCGGCCCGGATCGGACCGATCACGTCCGAAGAGCGCAAGGCGATCATGGATGCAAGCCCGGTGAAGGGCAAATACGACACCGCCGTCGATGCAGAGTCCGCCTACGAGATGATCCAGAAGCGCATTGCCGGCACGGCTGCGACTGCGGATGCTTCGGCGGGCGGCGGAGGCGGCGGCATCCTCGGCCAGATCGGCTCGATCGTCGGCACCATCTTTGGCACCAACGTCAAGCGCGGCCGCCTGTCGACGGGCCAGGTCATCGCGCGCGACATGACCCGATCGGTCACCAATCAGGTGATCGGGGGGATGGCCGCCAATATCGGCAAGTCGGTCGCCGGCCAGCTTGGTGGCTCGATCGGCCGCACGCTGGTCCGCGGCGCGCTCGGCGGCTTGCTGCGCAGGTAGGCAGAAAGCCTCGTTTGAGGCAATTCCTCCGCAAACCCGCCGCTTGTGCGCGGTGGGTACAAATTCGGGTGATCAGGACTCTCCAAGCGTCCGTCGGTCTGCTAGGTGCTATGGCCCCTGACTGGACCACACCGTGACCTCACCTGAATCTTTCGTTCGACCCGGCACATTCCGAAGACTGTCGCTACGTGCGCCGCTCGACCTGCTCTTCCTGCTCTGCTGCTTCATCCTGGCTGCCGATGTCCTTGGTCCCGAGATCTTCGGGCACGGCAAAACCAAGGACTACGGCCTGTGGTACTGGGCCGGGCAGCAGGTCTTGAAGGGTGGGCCGCTCTATCCCGGCGACATCCACCAGTACTTCGAGTTCATCTACCCACCGCTGCCGGCGATCCTGCTGGCAGTCCCGAGCTGGTTCGGCAAGATCGCGCTCTACAGCGTGCTGTCGGTCCTGAATATTGCGGCGTGGTGGTACACCGGGATGCTCTCCAATGCCATGACCGGTTCGGGCCGCACGCCTGGCCCCTGGCTGGAGGCACTACCAGCTGCCGTGACCGTGACCTTCGTGTTTGACATGTTCGATCTTGGACAGCCGAACCTCGTCCTGCTGGCGATCATGCTCTACGGCTTCTGGAGCTTGCAGCATCAGCGCTCCTGGCTCGCAGGCTTCATGTTCGCGCTCGCCACCGCGATCAAGGTGTTTCCCATTGCGGTGCTGCCCTATCTGGTCTGGCGGCGAAAGTGGGGAGCCGCCGTCGCTACGGTCGCCTTCACCGGCATACTTCTCTACATCGTGCCGGCTCCCATTCGCGGCTTCGAGCGCAACGCCGCCGAGGTCAAGACCTGGTATCAGGGCATGGTCGGGTCGAGCTCGGAAAAAGGATTTGGCCAACGCGACGAGCAGAACTGGTCGTGGGTGAACCAGTCACTCATTGCTGTCACGCACCGGCTGGTCCGGCCAATCAACTACAATCAGGAGGATCCCAACAAGCCGCCGCGCACGATGAATGTCATCGACGTCGATTACAGGACGGCGAACTGGATCGTGCTGGCGCTGTCGGCGTTGCTCGGACTCGGCTTCGTCGCGGTCATGCCAGGGCGAGCGCGGCGTACGGCGCGCTCGGACGCCGAGGAACTCGGCATCCTGTTCTGCCTGATGACGGTGGCATCGCCGCTGGCGCGACAATACTATTTCATGTGGCTGTTCTTCCCGATGACGGTGCTGATGCATCGTGCCGCCTTCGACGAGCGGGCGAACGTACGCCTGGGAACCTGGCTCGCCCTTGGCGCCGCCGGCATCCTCATGCTGCTGGCGCTGCCGTGGTTTCCCAATGTCTTCCAGGCCTGGGGCAATAACCTCGTCGCCACGGCGATCCTCACAGCTAGTCTCGCATGGCACATCCGGCATCCGCCGGTTGCGGCTGGCCCCGACGCCGCGGCAGCGCTAAAAGCCGATAGTTCTTGAGAAGACATCTTTGAGTCCCGACGTCTTGGGATTCGAACGCAGGGAATACGACCAATGGCAAATGCGCAGCTTCAATCCGTGCTCGACCACATCGACAAGGAGTTCGACAACAGCCTGGAGCGTCTGTTCTCGCTGTTGCGGATCAAGTCGATCTCCGCCGATCCGGCCTTCGCGGCCGATTGCAAGGCGGCGGCCGAGCATCTTGCCAGGGACATCGCGAGCCTCGGCGTTGCGACTGAAGTGAGGCCGACCGCCGGCCATCCCGCGGTCGTCGGCAAGAGCGTCGCGGGCGGCCGGCCGCATGTGCTGTTCTACGGCCACTATGATGTGCAGCCGGTCGATCCGCTCGAACTCTGGCACCGTCCGCCATTCGAGCCTGTTGTCACCGACCATGCCGACGGCCGCAAGATCATCGTGGCGCGCGGCGCCGAGGACGACAAGGGCCAGGTCATGACCTTCGTCGAGGCCTGCCGCGCCTGGAAGAAAGTGACGGGGTCACTGCCGATCGACGTCACGTTCCTGATCGAAGGCGAGGAAGAAGTCGGCTCGAAGAACTTCGTGCCCTTCATCGAAGCCAACAAGGACGAGTTTAGGGCGGACTACGTGCTGGTCTGCGACACGGGCATGTGGGACCGCAACACGCCGGCGATCACGACCTCGCTACGCGGTCTGCTCTATGAGGAGCTCAAGATCACCGCCGCCAATCGCGACCTGCATTCCGGCGTGTTCGGCGGCAGCGCGATGAACCCGATCCGGGTGCTGACCAAAATTCTCGGCGGGCTGTTCGACGATGACAACCGTATCACCATTCCCGGCTTCTATGACGGGGTGAAGGATACGCCGCCGGACATTCTCGCGCAGTGGAAGAAGCTCGACTTCACGCCAGACACGTTCCTCAAGCCGGTTGGGCTATCGATACCGGCCGGCGAGAAGGGCAGGCTCCTGGTCGAGCAGGCTTCCACGCGTCCGACCTGCGACGTCAACGGCATCTGGGGCGGCTATATCGGCGAAGGCTCAAAGACGGTGATCCCGTCGCATGCATCGGCCAAGGTCTCGTTCCGGCTGGTCGAAGGGCAGGATCCGCAAAAGATCCGCAAGGCTTTCCGTGAGTACGTGACGGCGCGCATTCCGGGAGACTGCAAGGTCGAGTTCGGCGATCACTCTGCCGGGCCTGCGATTGCGCTCGACTGGAACATGAAGCCGCTCGCCGCGGCCAAAACCGCGCTGACCGAGGAATGGGGCAAGGAGACCGTGCTGATGGGCTCGGGCGCCTCGATCCCGATCGTCGCCGACTTCAAGCGCGCGCTGGGGCTGGATTCGCTGCTCGTCGGTTTTGGCCTCGACGACGACAACATCCACTCGCCGAACGAGAAGTACGACCTCCGCAGCTTCCAGAAAGGCATCCGTTCCTGGGCGCGCATCCTCGCGGCGCTGGCGGAGGTGAAGTAGGGCGCTCTTTATCCTCGTCGTTGCGAGTGCGTAGGGTGGGCAAAGGCGCAAAGCGCCGTGCCCACCATCTGTCCCGGATCGCGATCGGCAATGGTGGGCACGCTTCGCTTTGCCCACCCTACGAGACCTTACAAATAAAAACGCCGCCCGGAATTGGGCGGCGTTTCATTCCAAAAGGCGTAGAGGTTCGTTAAACGCTACCCTACACCAAATCTCGAAAATTTCAAGACCGGTAGCCCGGCAGCTCGCGGTCCAGCTTGCGCAGCAATGGCGGCCACACCAGGTTGGTGGCGCGCAACTCGGCGCGGTCGCGGTTGGCGAGCAGCTCGGTATTCTTGTCGATCGCGACATCGTCGACCGGATAGACCGGCGTGCCCAGCGCGCGCGTACGTACCTGCATCGAGCAGGCGCGCTCAAGGTGATACATGCGCTCGAAGGCCGAAGCCACCGAACGGCCGACCGTCATCGTGCCGTGGTTGCGCAGCAGCATGTGGTTATGGTCGCCGAGGTCCTTCTGCAGCCGCGGCCGCTCGTCGTGGTCGAGCGCGATGCCTTCGTAGTCGTGATAGGCGAGGTCGTGGGTGACGAGCTGGGCGGTCTGGTTCAGCGGCAGCAGGCCTTCGGCGCTGCTCGAGACCGCGGTGCCGTCGAGGGTGTGGAGATGCAGCACGCAGATGGCGTCCTCGCGCACCTCGTGGATCGCCGAGTGGATGGTGAAGCCGGCGGGGTTGATGCTGTACTCGCTCTCGGAGAGCTGGTTGCCGTGCAGATCGACCTTGACCAGGCTCGACGCCGTGATCTCGTCGAACATCAGCCCGTAGGGGTTGATGAGGAAATGATGGTCAGGGCCGGGCACGCGCGCGGAGATATGGGTGTCGACCAAATCGTCCCAGCCGTAGAGCGAGACGAGACGATAGCATGCGGCGAGATTGACCCGTTGCTGCCACTCGGCCTCCGTCATGTTCGACGGCACTTCCTTCAGGCGCGCTTCCGCTGGCGACATGGTTGATCTCTCCGAACATCGTTGTTGCGGGGAGGGAGCGTAGTCCTGCCGCGAGCTGCCAGCAAGGCACACAAAGCGCGGCAGTCCAGCGTAGCCCGCATGAGCGAAGCGACATGCGGGGCTGCCTGATAGGCCCCGGATGTCGCTGCGCTCATCCGGGCTACGGTCCGGAGGAATTTATTACGGCGCCGGGATCGAGAGCAGGCTCGAAATGCTGCTGCCGCGGATGTCGTAGACGCGGGCGAACACCACGTCGTCGCGCTTGATCTCGACCAGCACGGGCGCGGTGAGGCCCTTGCAGTAGAACTCGCCGAGAGTCATGGCGAAATCGGCGGCATTGGAATCCCAGCCGATGGTGAAGTCGGGCCCGAGCGCGACCTGGGCGGGGCGCTGCGGACCGCACACCGCGACCTTCCATTTGCGGTTTCGCGGCGGCACTTCCTGGCGTTCCACCAGCTGTTCGCGCAATTCGTCCGAGGCCTGCTTCAGCGCCAGACCCCAATAATCCAGCATGAAGCGGTCGTCGGCGCCGCGCACGGTGCCGGCGATGTGGTTGAAGTGGGTGTATTGATAGGGATGCAGGCGGATCATCTCGGCGAGCGAGAGCGCCAAGCCAAAGCAGAAGGTGGCGAGCACGACCGGCTGCCAGGTGCGGTGATTGGCGCGCAGGCGCTCCATGGCCCAGCCAAAGGCGACGCCGCCGAGCACCGCCATCGGCGGGATCACGAAGACGAAATGGCGAATGCCGTTGTACAGCGCCGGGCGCTTCACCATCGCAATCGCGAGCGGCAGCGTCGCGGCGAGCGTGAGCATCAGCAGGATGGTCTTGCGGCGGGCTGGAACCTCGCGGCGCGGCAGCAGTGCGAAGGTGCCGATCACGGCGCCGAACATCAGCACCAGCATCACCTCTGGCAACTGAAGCGCGAACAGCGTCGGCAGATAGGACCAGGGCATGTCGGGCACGGAAACGATCGCGCCGTCGAACATCTCCTTCCAGGGTTTCTCGAAGAAGTGCGAGAAGTAGGTCAGCGCCTCGAAGGGATTGCCGGGCTCCATGATCGACCACGGCCAGATCAGCCCCATCACGAGATAGCCGAGCACGAGGCCGGGCAACAGCACGTAGACGACATAAGCGAAGCGTCGGACCGATTCACGCAGGCCCTCGGTGCGCAGTTCCTCCAGGAACAGCGGCATGAAGCCGATCACGGCATAGACCAGCGCAAGGCCGCCGAGGACGCGGGTGCCGAGCGAGAGGCCGGCGCCAAGGCCGACGATCAGGATCGTGCGCGGCGACGGCTGCGGATATTCCTCGGCAAGGCGGACGAGGCCCAGCATCAGGATGATCATGGCCACCGCGAAGGGCGCATCCTTCGGGTTCATGAACATGTGGCCGTAGAAGATCGGGCAGAGCGCGAGCAGCAAGAGTGAGGCAAGTCCCGCAAGGGGACCACCGACACGGCGGCCAAGCCGCCACGTCACCGCAAGTCCGACCACGCCGACGACGGCGCCGACCAGCCGGCGCGTCTCGAACAGCTCGAGCGGAATCACCTTGTGCAGGAGGGCCGCGACCATGTCGAAGCCGCCGCCATACATGTAGAGGTTGGCAAAGGAGAGGGCCGCGGTGTCCTTGAAACCGGAACCGAACATGCGCAGCAGCAGATCGGCGTATTCGGCGTGGGTGTAGTCGTCCCAGCCGAGCCCGTAGTCGCGGAAGGTCAAGCCTGCAATGACGGCGACCGCAGCCAGCACCAGCATGGCGAGATCGTCGCAAGTCCGTTCAACCGAGCGCCGCAGGGGCGTGTCGATCGCCGAAGTCGTGATGGATGTCATGGCTATTGGTGACCCGGAATCCCCTCTTGGCCCTGCTGGTGCGCGCGGGCCTGCTCCCCGGAATCCCTATAGCGCAGTTCCATTAGCAAGTAATTGGGCATTATGGCTAATTCCTGATGCGACGCAGCAAATCCGGCCAAACTTGAGAGCGGCCTAAAGTAGCGAGCCGTAGCTGAAGGGAATGTGAATAAGTCCCTGATTTCCTTTCCTTAAGGAACGCAGGTTATAATTCGACGTTGGCGTGGAACACCGGATGACGGTATCGTGGCGTGACGAGGGTCGCGTGTGGCTGCGCGGCCAGGGGTGAGTTCGATGGCGTTGGCATTGTTGATCGCGGGGATTTTCGCCGTTTTGGCGGGCCTCCTTGCGATCCTGTTCGGCTTCACCGTCAGGGAATTCAGTCTCGGCAGTACCCTCATAATCGCCGGTACCATCGGCGTCTGCTCCGGAATGTTACTGGCCGGCCTCTACGTCGTGGTCGCGGAATTGAAAGGCATGGCCCGCCGGCTGGCTGGATCCATCGCACCATCCGACGTTCGGGTCAGGCCCGTGCTGCCGGGTCTCGGGATGGCTGGAACGCCTGGCCCCGCGCCTGAGCCGGGCGCAGAGAAGATCGAGCCGGCGCCGCCATTGCCGGCCGCAGGACCGCCGCCCTGGCAGAACGAAGCAGCCGCGCGCGAGCGTCCGCGCGCCGAGCCTCCGCCACCGCCGGAAGCTCCGAGCCCGCCGGAGGTTCCGGAACCGCCGCGCCGGCGCAACCTGATGTTCGCCTCGACCTCCCGCAAGGAGCGCGAGCGCGCCGAGGCGAAGACCAGCGAGGGCTTGCCGCCGCTGCCGCATGCCGAGCCGTCGGCGGAGCCTGCCGCCCCGGAGACGCCGCCTGCGAGCTTTGACGACGCCTGGCCGAAGCCGGACCGTATGAGGCCTGCCGAGCCGCCGGCCGCCTCGCGGCGCCCGCCCCCGCGCTCGCCGTCGACCTTCGCTGAGACTGCTCCGCCGCCCGCACCGGAGCCGGCGGCCGCGGCCGAACAGGCGCCCGTGACCGTGCTCAAATCCGGCATCGTCGACGGCATGGCCTATTCGCTCTACTCCGATGGCTCGATCGAAGCCCAGATGCCGGAAGGGATGATGCGCTTTGCCTCGATCGACGAGCTGCGCGCCCACCTCGACCAGCGTGGGGCTTGAGAGAGCTGGCGCAGGCAAGTAAAGCGCTGGCGTTCTTGTTGCTTCGTCAGTAAATCAGCCCATACTCCTCAGTCATTCCATTCAGTCGAACGTATTGTTGACACGGAATACTCTGACGTCGTCTCTCCCGTGAGACGCAAGGTGGAGAAAGGCGGGGCCGATGTCGGATGCCGGGGCTAAGAATTTCATTGAGCTGACGGCGGGCATCGTGTCGGCCTATCTCAGCAACAATCCGACGCCTGCAACTGAGATTCCGAACCTGATCAGCCAGGTGCATGGCGCGCTTGTGCGCGTTTCATCGGGTCGCACCGAGACGGTGCCGCTCGAGCCCGCGAAGCCGGCGGTCTCGCTGAAGAAGTCGATCGCGCCTGATTATCTGGTCTGTCTGGAAGACGGCAAGCGCTTCAAGTCGCTGAAGCGCCATCTGCACACCCGGTACAACATGACGCCGGAGCAATATCGCGAGAAATGGGGCCTGCCGGCCGACTATCCCATGGTCGCGCCGAACTATGCGGTGGCCCGCTCGCAGCTTGCGAAGCAGATGGGACTGGGACAGCAGCAGCGCAAGCGGAAGTAGGATTTCTACGACGCTTCCGCGAGCGCCTCTTTCGCGTCGGTCTTGATGCGCTCGACCATCGAGCGCAGGCCGTTGGAACGCTGCGGCGTCAGATGGTCGCGAAAACCGAACTCGTCGAATACGGCAATGGCGTCGGTCGCAAGAATCTCCTGAGGCGTGCGGCCGGAGTAAAGCGACAGCACGATCGCGACCAGCCCGCGCACGATGTGGGCGTCACTGTCGCCGCGATATGTCAGGACCGGCGGCCCGCCATCGCGACGATCGATCAGCTTCTGAAGCCAGACCTGGCTGACGCAGCCATTCACCTTGTTCTCGGCCGAATGCTCGGCCTCGGACATCGGTTCCAGGGTGCGGCCGAGCTCGATGACGTACCGATAGCGGTCGTCCCATTCGTCCAGAATCTCGAAATTATCCCTGATTTCGTCGATCGTCGTCATGCTGGCCCAAGTTCCCGTTCAGGCCAATATAGGGACGCAAAGCGCCGAAATCGATAGGGTTTGGGGCTAATTCGCCGTTGCGGGCGCCGGGCCGCGCCATTCCAGCGCGAGGTCGTCCTGTGACAGGGTGTCGCGCGGCGCCTCGCTGGTTGCGGTGTCGCCTTCACCGGCCAGCGCGATCGAGCCGGTGTGGTCGGGAGCCTTCTTGTCAGGCTTCTCGAGCTGCTCTTTTTTGTCGTTGATGATCTGGTAGATCTTCTTCGCGCCGTCCTGCGCGCGCTGGCCGATGATGGTCGCGGCCTGTCCGCCGACCTCGCAAGCCGCCGGCTGGCGCTTGCAGAACTGGGTCATGTCGGAAACAGCCGCGGTCGCAGCCTGCACCGCGTCGGCAGCGCCGATCTGCGGCAGCTTGTCCGATTCGGGCGTCTTGTCTCGCGGCAGGAGCACCAGCACCAGCCCGAGCCAGAATGTGATGCGAAGCAGAAAGCGCATCTTGCGACCTGTATGTTAGATCCCGCCGCGGCGATCTCCACGGATGTCGGGCCTAGCAACTCTCGATAAATCGCAAGTGATTGCCTTCCGCTTAATTCGCGGAAAATTGACGCAAGAATCTTCGCAATCGACGGTCTCGTAAATTTTCGATTGACGTCCACGCGCCGTGATTCTGCCGCCGCGCCCGTCCACCATTTCGAAACCATGCGGATCGCAGTGAAACCCTGTGTTCACCATCCTCGCCGATGACGTCGTCAAATCGCCTAAAAAGCCCTGCGATGACACCGCGTCCGGCGGCGCGCCGCGCTGCCTTAGTGTTCGTTTAAGGTCGCTCTGACACGGTGGCTCAACGATAAGGAGGCGTTCCGGCGCGTCTTCCCGACGAATGAGCCGAAGCGCGAGACCCGTGACAGTTTTGAGTATCATCCGCGATTGTCTCGATGCGCTGCTGCATCCCTCCGCGCGTTACGACGCGCTGACGCGAGCGCGCCATCGTGCCTTCATGGCCCCGCGGCTGCTCGGCAGCCTGGCCGCCTTTGCCGCATTCCCGGTCTATCTCGCCATGCGCGGCGCGCCGAGCGCGATCGAGGTCGCGGCCTTCGCCTGGCTGATTGCGCCGATCCTGTTGTCCTGGTTCCTGTCGCGCACCGGCCGTTACGAAGGCGCGCATGTGCTGTCGTCGCTGGCGCTGTCGGGCCTGATCATGGCGGTGGCGGTGACGACCGGCGGCATCGAATCGTTCGCCGCGATCTGGCTGGTCGTGGTTCCCCTCGAAGCTGCGCTGTCGGCCTCGCGCCGCGTCGCGGCCTTTGCCTCGCTGCTGGCGCTGTCCTGCGCCGGCATTCTCATCCTCGTCAGCCAGCTCGGCTGGCTGTCGATTGGCGACACCAGCGCTGCGGAACGCGGCGTGCTGATGGCGTTCGGCGTCGCCTCGGCGACGCTCTATGCGGCAGGTCTGGCCTTCGGTGCGGAATCGCTCGCGCGCACCAGCGTTGCGCTGCTGTCGCGTGAGGAAGAGCGTTACCGTCTCCTGGCGCGGAATATGAGCGACGTCATCTCGCGGCATCAGCGCAACGGCGCGGTGCAGTTCATTTCACCGGCGGTGGAAGCCATGCTCGGCGTGCCCGTCGCGCAACTGCTCGGCCACGGCCTGTTCGATCGCGTCCATGTCGCCGATCGCCCGGCGTATCTGACGGCACTGTCCGATGCCGCGCGCGGCGACGTGCGCAGCGTCGAGTTCCGATTGCGCCGGGAGCGTGCCGGCTCGGAGCGCGGCCAGGTTGATTTCATCTGGGTCGAGATGCGCTGCCGCCCGCTCGATCAGGATATGGGCCGTGATGCCACGCGCGAGGCCGATGTTGTCGCCGTGATGCGCGATGTCACCGACCGCAAGCTCGGGGAGCAGGCGTTCGATCAGGCGCGCAGCGCTGCTGAGGCGGCCGACGCCGCCAAGACGCGCTTCCTCGCCACCATGAGCCATGAGCTGCGCACGCCGCTCAACGCCATCATCGGCTTCTCCGAGATGATCACGCAGGAGCAGACCTTGATGCTGGGCGCAGCCCAGCGGAGGGAATACGCCCAGCTCATCAACGATTCCGGCAAGCATCTGCTCTCGGTCGTCAACGGCATCCTGGACATGTCCAAGATGGAATCGGGTAATTTCGAGATGGCGTCGGAACCGTTCGCGCCGCGTGCATCATTGATGCACTGCTGCAATCTGCTGGCGCTGAAGGCGCGGGAGAACGGCGTCGATCTCGTCACCGATGCGCCGCAGGATCTGCCTGTGATGACCGGCGATCCGCGCGCTTTCAAGCAGATCGTGCTCAACCTCGTCGCCAACGCCGTCAAGTTCACCGAGCGCGGCGGTCAGGTCACTGTAACAGCGGCGGTCTCGGGCTCGCAGCTTGCGCTGCGCGTCAGCGACACCGGAATCGGCATCGCACCTGACGATCTCAAGCGCATCGGCGCGCCATTCTTCCAGGCCGGCAAAACCTATCAGCGCCGCCACGAAGGCACCGGCCTCGGACTTTCGATCGTGAAGAGCCTGGTGGCGTTGCATCTCGGCGAATTGACGGTACAAAGCAGGCTCGGCGAGGGCACTGCCGTCACCGTCAAGCTGCCGCTCGTCTACACGCCGCAGGCCAAGATTTCTGATGCCAAAACTTCTGATACCAAGATTTCTGAGGCCAAGATGTCCGACAGCAAGGCGAGCGAGAGCAAGATCGCGACCTTGACGCCGGTGCTGCGCCAGGAACTTCAGCACCAGGAACTGCAGGACCATCCTCACGACCAAGTTCAGGACCAACCCGCTCTGGTGAAGAAAAGTGCCTAAGAAGTCTGCCAAGGACCAAGCCGCTCCGCGCCGCCGTGGCGCCAAGGCCGCAGTCATCGATGTCGAGACCGAGCGCAATCTCGTGCTGCGCGTGCTGCTGCATAGCCCCAAGGATACGCTCGCCGGTTTCGTCGCCGTGGCCGCTATCGGCGCGATCGTTGCCAACGCGCTGTTCCTCCAGACCGGGCGGCATCCGGCGCCGATGTTCGGCACCGTGATCAATCTTCCCGCGCCCTCGTCCCTGCCGCTGTCGAACCCCTTGCCCCGTTCGCGTCCGGTCGGGGCCGATACCTCGCCGCTCGAGCCGAGAGCGACGGAGTTTCGTGCCGAGCCCAGACCTGCCGAGCCCAGACCTGCGGACAAGCCGCCGGAGAGGCCTGTCGAGGCGACCGCATCGACGCCGCGCTCAGGCGATCCCATGACCAATCTGGTCAAGCAAACGATTTCGGCGCCGCCCTCCGTTGCGCGTCCGCCGGCGCCGATCCCCGTGCAGCAGAGCGCGGCGGCGCGGCGCATCGCCGGCGTGCAGCGCGCGCTGTCCGAATATGGCTACGGCAATTTGAAGATCACGGGCGCGATGGGCGGCGAGACCCAGTCCGCGATCCAGAAATTCGAGCGCGAGCACAAGATGCAGGTCACCGGCCAGCTGTCCGACCGCCTGCTCCGCGAGCTCGGCGCCGCGATCGGCCACCCCGTCGAATAGTCGTTGCTGTTGTGCGAAGGCTGGTGCTGATTGCAGCGCTGTCCTATCGTGGCCACCATGCGTTTGAAATCGAACATCTGGGTCTCAGCCTATCTGCGCCGGTGCCAGACCGAGGGCGTGTACGGCGCGGTGCGTCGTCGCGGTGCGGAGGAGGCGGGTGCGGTGTTCGTGAAGATCTCGCTGCTTGACGGCAATGCGATGCTCTATGTGCCGGCGCCGCAGACCTCTTATGACGACGGCCGGCCGGTCGATCGCTTCTTCGTGCCGTTTGCGCCGCAGCCGATGCCGGAGCCCGCGGTGGAGGAGCGCCTGACCAAAGAGATCCGCTTCGATTCCGACATCTGGATCGTCGAGACCGAAGACCGCGCCGGGCGGCATTTCCTCGAATTGGCGAAGACCTAACGATCCGATCCGTCAGTCCCCGTCCGCACCGCGGGCGCGGAGCCGGGCTGCACGCCCGGGCGTGTCTGGCTTGCGCCCGCACGCGCGCGCTGGCGCTCGCTGTCATGCAGCGACGGCTGGTACTTTGCGCGGGTGACGGCGAGCGTCGAGCCGCGCCAGGCGGCCAGCATCACCAGCGCCGCGCGGTCGCTGAGGCGATCGTAAAGACGCGACAGCCGGTACACGTCGGTCACGGAGTTGCCGATCTCCGGCTTGAAGAACAGCAGGATGCGCTGAAACACCGGGCTCGGCATGTCGAGCGCGCGCGCGGCGACCGCGAGCGCTTCGCCGCTTGCATCGTCGACGATCTGGGCTGCGACGCGCGAGGGCAGGATCAGGCTGTCGCCGAGCTCGAAGGCGAAATTCTCGACATCGCCCGCGATCGCCGCCATCTCGAGGATCTGGATCGCGCGCTTGGCGCGCACGGTCGGAATCCGCGGCGCGGCCTTCAGCGGGGTCTCCGCCAGATTGTGCAGGATCAGCGCGCGCTCGGCGGTGCCGGCGCGGAAGAACATGTCGTAGATATCGGCCGCGTCCTTTGGCTGCATCGCCATGTTCGAGGCCATGCGCAGCTCGGCGTCGGTTGGCGTGCGAACCGGCAAGGGGGCAGGAGGGGGGGCAGGGGCGGGCGCCGGGATTTCGCGCGCGAGCGGAACCCTGCGTCCCTCCTGCGCGGCTGACAGTCCGAGCTTCTGCATGATCGGGGCGGGCGTCGACGGATAGATCGCAAGCCGGGCCTTGACCGCCGCGCGCGTCGCGTCGTCGACCTGGTCGATCAGTCGTGTGGCGAGCTCGACGAACTGGCGCTGCTCGTCGTCGCTGTGGGTGCTCGACTGGACATAGAGGTCGGTCAGCACGCGCAGCAGCGTCGGACGAACATCGACGCCTTCGCGACGGGAGAGGGTCATCAGCCCGTCGAATCCTGGAAACAACGACTTGGTCATGGAGAGATACGCGACCTGGAAGAGATACTCGCCGCCAGCCTATCGCGGGCTCCTTTAAAGGCTCGTTAAGGAAAACGAGGCGTGAAGCCGAACGCTTGCTTTGAAGCGTTCTCGTGCCGCAACGGGACGGCGGGTCGCGCCCGTGCGGTTACGGTCCCGCCGGCACGTTTACACCCCGTTAACCATGAACTGATCTTAATGAATGCATGTTGCAGAGGCGCGCCGGGTCGCGCGGCAATTGAAGAGAGCTGATATGGGGACCATCATCGAATTTCCGGCCGGTCGCCGGGTGAGCGCGTCGGGGGACGTGGCTCCGCGCGCGGACATGGGCACGATTTTGATCCTTCCCGTGATCCGCATCGAGCGCGAGAGCGACGAGCCAAGCGGCGATCACGGGCCGGAGCAGGGCACAGCGCCGGGGCGCCGTCGTCGTCGCCGTTAGCCTTCGGCCTTTGCAATGCCGGAGAACCTCCGCCAGATCCGGCCCGTCGTAACGGCCATCATGCTCGCAGTGCTGGGTGCGACGCTTGCCGCCTGTAGCGGCGGCGATTTCGGCCGCACCCGCGCCGACATGCGCAGCGACGACATGCATCGCTGGCTGGGCGCGGAAGTCACCTCCAGCGTTGGCCTGAAGCCATCCCAATTCCAGCTCACTGACGAGGAGCGCCAGCTTCGCGACCTCGCCTATCCCCTGATAGAGCCGCCATTGTCGCGGCCCGCCTGGAAGAGCGTGTTCGGCGACTACAAGGCGCTGCCCTCGCCCTGGCGGCAAAAGATCGTGTTCGACCGCACCATGTACGGTCGCACGCTGATCGACGAGCCGCACCGTTCGCATTCTTCGCGCTATACGCAGCTGATGGAGGACGTGCGCAACGACATCACCCGCTTCGAGCCGTTCTTCGCCTCCGCGATCCGCGTCATCGACCTCGACAAGAAGCGCAATGCCAGCATGGCGCGTGTCTCTTCCCTCTCGCCGCAGGAGAAAGAGGACGCGATCGAGCGCATGCAGGAGAATTCGCTGATCATCCAGTGGGTGCAGCAGTGCCTCGAGCAGCGCGTCTCGTCCTATCGCTGGGGTCTGGAGCGGCTGGTGATCCAGGCGCCCGACGGCATGGCCGCCGATGCCGACCGCCTCATCGGCGAACTCGCCGCCCAAACCGCCAACCCGCCGGTCGCGGGCCAGCCGCCCTACGGCCGCGCGGTCGTCTCCAAGGGCTGATCGTTTCAAGGGTCGATCATTTTACGGCAGCGCGCCGGCGCTTGATTGCGTCGGTCAAGCGCGCTGCTTCGGCAGGTTCCCGACAAAATCCTTCAGCGCATCGTGCGCCCGTCAGCGCTGTCCGTCGTGCACGGAGATCGCGGATGCCGCAAGGCCGCCGATGCGCGCGTGAGGCCGGCCGCCGGTCGCCATCACGAGCCCGAAGGCGATCTCGTCGCGCCGTGGTGAATCCCACAGCGTCATCTCCGCGGTGCCGAAATGGCTGCGGACATAGGCGGCGTGAATGTGCCCGAGCGGAACCATGAGCCGCGTGCCCGGACCGCCGATGGTCTTCGCCGCCGGAACGATCGCCTTGGGCTGACCGAGCACCTCGCGCATGCCCTGGCCGCCGGCCTCGTGCCAGACCGCGCCGTGCTCGAGCTCGCCATCCTCGCCGACGATGATGCCCTTGCCATAGGCTTCGATCTGCGCGGCACCGCCGAGCTGCGCGATCAGCCGTGTCGCGAGCTCGCGCCCGAGCTCGCGCAAGGATGCCTGAAACGGCATCAGGTCGGGTTCGAAGCGGCCCGAAAACGGATTGCGGATGACCGCGATGGCCGTTCCGACCAGCAGCGGCTTCTCCAGGCGGGGGCCGCGCTCGTGCCAGATCGTCTCGACGCTGAGCGCGGTCTTGCGGATGTCATGGGAGATGTCTTGGGACGCGTCTTGAGGCGACAAATCTTGGGACGACATGCGCTGGCTCTATGCTTCGTCGACGACGGGATTGCGCAGCACGCCGATGTTCTCGACCTCGACCTCGACCACGTCGCCGGGCTTGAGGAAGACCGGCGGCTTGCGGGTGAAGCCGACGCCGGCCGGCGTGCCGGTGGCAATGACGTCGCCGGGCACGAGGTCGAAGATGGTCGAGCTGTACTCGATCAGCCGCGGGATCGAGAAGATCAGCATCGAGGTGTCGGAGGATTGCACCACCGCACCGTTGACGCGCGTCTCGAGCTTCAATTTGGTGGGATCGCCGATCTCGTCCGGCGTGACCAGCCACGGTCCGAACGGGCCGGTGCCGACGAAGTTCTTGCCGGAGGCGATCTGCTGGGCGTGACGCTGCCAGTCACGCACGCTGACGTCGTTGTAGATCGAATAGCCCGCCACGTGATCCCAGGCGTCGGCCTGGCTGATGTGACGGCCACCCTTGCCGATGACGACGGCCAGCTCGCCCTCCCAGTCGAAATTGTCCGAGACTTTTGGCCGGACTACCGGCGCGTTGTGCGCGACCTGGGAGCGCCAGACCCGGAGGAAGATCGGCGGAAACTCCGTGATCTCACGCTTCATCCCGAACGCCACGGCTTCATTGTGGTGGTCGAGATAATTGCGCACGGCGCAGACGATCTTCTCCGGACGCGGGATCACCGGCAGATATTTGACGTCACTGAGCGCCATCGTGGGCTTGTGCCCGGCGACGATGGCCTCGCGCCGCGCATAATCATCGCTGCCGAGGAAGTCCGCGAGAACAGGGTATTGGGGCAGGGCGCGGCCGAGATCCACGACGCCATTTTCGACAACGGCGCCCCAGCTTTCCCGATTTCCGTCCAGAAATGACAGTAGTTTCATGGTTTCGCCCCAAAGGTTGGCATTTTCGATCTTATCTATTATTTTCGAAAATACGTCGTGACGCAAGCCCAGGGCGATAAAAAGCCGGTGCAGCCTATTCGGTATCGAGCAGGTGCGCGGCGTACGTCGCGACGTTGTCGGCGGTCGAGCGGATATGTGCCTCGATCAGTTGCACCGCGAGATCCGGATTGCGCGAGATGGCGGCCTGCATGATCGCCTGGTGCTCGCCGGCCTTGTCACGTGGGCGCGGCCGAAAATTGGCCGACAGATGCCGATAGCGCTCGGCGCGATCGAACAGATCGGCGCGAATGGCGAGCAGTGTCGCGGAGCCGCAGGCGGACACCAGCGCCTGGTGGAATTGGCGATGGGCGATCTTCCATTCGGGATCGCGCAACGGATGCTCGGGATCGCGCTGCTCGATGCGCTTCAATCTGTGCAGGGTCGAGATGACGGCGATTTCCCAATCGTCGTCGCCCCGCTCGATGGCGCGGCGGATCAATTCCACCTCGATCAGCACCCGCGCATCGGTGACCTCCACCAGATCCTGGCGGCTGACGGGGGCCACGCGAAATCCACGCTGCTCCTGCGCGTCGACCAGACCTTCGGCGGTAAGCGCCGTCAGTGCCTCGCGCAGCGTCGTGAAACTGACGCCGAATCGTTCGCGCAGGACGTCGAATCGCAGCGGCTCGCCCGGCGCCAGGCCGCAGGCAATGATCTCCTCGCGCAGCCGATGGGTGATGTCGGCGGCAACGGTCTTGCCGAATTCCTTGCGGGGGCGAATGGCGCTTTCGGACATGGTTTCTGTCATTGAATCGATGGCTCAACATGCCGCGCCAACGACCATCTTGCAATAATTTTCGTAAACGGTATTATTTTCGAAAATACGAGCTGGGGAGGTGAAATCATGAAGGCGGTGCTGGTGCGTCAGCCGGGTGGGCCGGATGCACTCGAACTGGTCGAGCTCCCGGTGCCTGTGCCCGGAGCCGGCCAGGTGCAAATCCGGGCCGAAGCGTTCGGCGTGGGGCAGCCCGATGTGCTGATCCGGCGTGGCGTCTACAAATGGATGCCGCCGCTGCCGGCTAATCCCGGCAACGACGTCGCCGGCCGCATTGCCGCGCTCGGGTCTGGCGTCGAGGGGGTTGCGGTCGGCCAGAAGGTGCTGCTGAGCGCGCGCGACCTGTCGCAGCGCGGCGGCTGCTACGCCGACTATGTGGTCGCGCCCGCCGACGCCATTCATGCGCTGCCCGACAATGTCGATCTGCAAGCGGCCGTGTGCCTGTCGAACTACCAGGTCGCCTACGCGCTGCTGCACGAGTGCCGCCATCCGCGCGCACCGGCGAGCGTGCTGGTGATCGGGGCGGCGGGTGGTGTCGGCACCGCGCTGGTGCAGCTCGCCAAGCTCGCGCAGATGAAAGTCATCGGCACGGTCTCCACCGAAGAGAAGGCCGCATTTGCGCGGGGCAACGGGGCCGATCATGTCATCTACTACCGCCGCGAAGACGTGGTGGCGCGGACCCGCGAGCTGACCAATGGCGAGGGCGTTGGCCTCGTGCTCGATCACGTCTGTGGGCCCGAGTTCACCGGCTATCTCGGCGCGCTCGGCAAATGGGGGACGCTGCTGTCGTACAACGCCTTCGCCGGATTGCCGGAGGAAAACCTGATGGCGGCGATGCGCGACCATCTCGACATCTGCCCGGCGATACGCTGCTTCTCCTTCCACATCTACGACCACGATCGCGACGAGCGTCGCGCGCTCATGCGCAACGTGATCGACGCGCTGAGCCGCAATGCGATCAAGCCGGCGGTCTCGGCGGTCCTGAAACTCGACGAGGTCAGGCAGGCCCACACGCTGCTCGAGCAGGGCTCGGCGCTCGGCAAGATCATCATGACGCCATGAGGGGTGGATTGCACGATGACGACACAAGCACCCATTGCACGCTTCACCCGGCTCCGGCACGCGAGCTTTGCCTCGCCCGATCCCGAGCGGCTGCTCGACTATTACCGCGCCGTGATCGGTCTTGGCCTCGTCGGCCGCGACGGCAGCCGCATCTTCCTCGCCAACGATTCCGAGCAGCTTTCGCTGGTGATCGAACCCGGCGACGCGGCGCTGACGAGCATCGCCTTCGAGATATCGCCTGATGTCCAGATCGAGGCGCTCGGCGCCGCGCTGAAGCAGGCCGATCTGCGGCCCGAACTTCAGAGCGATCCACTGCCTGGCGTTTCGAGGCGGCTATCGTTCAGCGATCCCGAAGGCACGCGCTTCGAGTTGATCCAGGGCTGGACGCCGACGCCCGCGCAGGAGCGGATCGGTGCGCTTGCCGTCACCAAGCTCGGCCATGTCGCCCTTCGCACGCCCGATCCGCGCGCCGCCTCGGAGTTCTACGCGAACATGATGGGCCTGCGGGTCTCCGACTGGATCGAGGACCGCTTCGTCTTCATGCGCAGCGGCTATGAACATCACACGCTGAACTTCGCGCGCGCGCCCGGCCGCGGCCTGCATCATGTCGCGTTCGAGCTGCGGGGGCCGACCCACATGCAGCAGGCGTGCGACCATCTCGCCCGACATAAGCTCCCGGTGCTCTGGGGACCGGTACGTCACGGCCCCGGCCACAACACGGCGATCTATCACCGCAATCCCGACGGGCATCTGGTCGAGCTGTTCTTCGACCTCGACCGCATGACCGACGAGGCGCTCGGCTATTTCGAGCCGCGTCCCTGGCATCGCGATCGACCGCAGCGGCCAAAAGTCTGGGTCGGTCTGCCGCGCGACGTTTGGGGCATGCCGCCATCGCCTGAATGCACGGAGTTCGCCCGCTAGCAGATTCAAACTCGACTTGAAGAACGCCGCCTCGCTGCGGCCAACGATAGAACAATCAAAAGGGAGGACGCATCCATGCGAAGGATGAAGCGGCTTGCTGCGGCGATTTTTCTGTTTGGCGGTTTTTTAGCAATCACTTCGGCGTCGGCGGACAATTATCCGTCGCGCCCGATCCGGCTGCTGCATGGATTTGCCGCCGGCGGCGCGGCCGACACGCTGTCGCGCATCATCGCCGACGGGCTCTCGAAGAAGCTCGGACAACCGATCATCGTCGAGGCCAAGCCCGGTGCCGGCGGCAACATCGCCGCGGATGCCATCGCGAAAGCGGCGCCCGACGGCTACACGCTCGGGCTCGTCACCGGCGCCCACGCGATTTCCGCGGCGACCTACAAGAGCCTCGCCTACCAGCCGGCCGAGAGCTTCGAGATGATCTCGACGCTGGTCTATTACGCGCTCGTCATTGCCGTGCGTAGCGATTATCCGGCAAAATCGCTGGGCGAGCTCGTCGCCATGGCAAAGCAGAAGCCGGGCGCGCTCTCCTTCGGATCGGTCGGTTTCGGCAGCACGCATCATCTGGCAGGAGAGCTGTTGAACGCAGCCGCCGGCGTCGAGATCGTGCACGTGCCCTATCGCGGCGATTCTCAAGCGGTCACCGCGCTGCTCGGCGGAGAGGTTCCGGTGATCGTCGGCACCCCGGTCCTGCTCGCCGCGCAGATCCAGGGCGGTGCGATCCGCGGCCTGGCGGTGACCTCGCCGACGCGCACCGCATTGCTGCCCGACGTGCCGACGGTTCAGGAAGCCGGGATCAAGGGATATGACGTGCGCACCTGGGCCGGCCTGCTGGCGCCGAAGGGAACGCCGACTGCCATCATGGCCGCACTCAATGCGGCGACGTTGGACGCTCTTAGGGATCCCGACCTCAAGCAACGTCTGGAGACCGCCGTCGGCGGCGAGGTTCGCGGCAGCTCGCCGCAGGAGATGAAGACGCTGATCGAGACCGAGATCAGCAAATGGACCGGCGTGGTGGAGCGGGCGAAGATCCCGAAGATCTGACGATCGAAAGTATAGAAGTGAACATAGTGCCGCGCGCGGGAACAGGATTGCCGCGCCGGCTCACATTGGTCGACGACCGGCTTGAATGTCGGGCTGCGGCGTGCGTCATTGATCGCTCGGGAGGTGAGCGTGGCCGCCAGAGCAATCAGGCATTCGATGCGGGCGTTGATCGTTGCGGCTTGCCTGGTTGCGGCTGCCCAGTCCGTGGCTCAGGAAGACAAGAAAACCGACGACGACAAGCCTGCCGATCCCGACACCGGCGAGAGCACGGTCGCGGAGAAAACGCTCGGGCTGCTGCCGAACCCCTGGCAAAAGTACGGGGTGAAGTTTGCGGCCACCTATATCGGCGAGGTGCTCGGAAATCCGACCGGCGGTCTGAAGAAAGGTGCGGTCTACGAAGGCAGGCTCAATCTCGCCGTCGATCTGGATTTCGAAAAGCTCGTCGGCATCGACAAGCTGACCTTTCACGCCAACATGTTTCAGATCCACGGCGACGGCCTCTCGCGCTCGAATCTGCAGAATTTCTTCGTCGTCAGCGGGATCGAAGCGTTGCCCTCGACGCGACTCTACGAGGCCTATTTCGAGAAGCAATGGGGCGACAAGAAACTATCGCTCAAGCTCGGACAGCTGGCGGCCGACAGCGAGTTCTTCAATACCAAGTACACGGATGTTTTCACCAACGCCTCGATGGGCTGGCCGGCAATCACGTCGCTTGCTTTGCCAAGCGGCGGGCCGTCGCCGCCTTTGGCGGCCATGGGCGCGCGCCTCCTGTGGAACGTGACAGAGCAGTTGTCCATCCTTGGCGCGATTTTCGACGGCGACCAGGCCGGTCCCGGTCCCGGCGATCCGCAGGAGCGTAACCGGTATGGCGTCAATTTCCGGGTCAACGATCCGCCGCTTCTGCTCGGCCAGGTTCAATATGCCTGGAACAACAGGAAGGGTGACCCGAACTTGACCGGCCAGTTCAAGGTCGGTGGCTGGCGTCATTTCGGATCGTTCGGGGATCAGCGCTTCGCATCCAACGGCGTCTCGCTGGCCGCGCCAACGAGCAGCGGGGAACCACGGCTCTTGTCGGGCGATATTGGAGCCTGGGCGGTCTTCGAGCAGCAGATTTATCGGGTGCCGAACAGCGACGATCGGGGCATCGGCATTTTCGCACGCGTGTCGGGCGCGCCGGCTGACCGTAATCTGGTCGATGTCTATGCAGATGGCGGCGTCGAGCTGATCGGGCTTAGCAATGCGCGCCCCGACGACAAGTTCGGCATTGCCGCCGGATATGCGCATGTCTCAAAGCGGGCCCAGACGCTCGACGCCGATTATGCCAGGTTGGTCGACCCGCGCTGGCCGGTGCGAAGCTTCGAGGGGCTGCTCACGGCCGTCTATCAATACCAGATCAAGGATGGCTGGACCGTTCAGCCGAACTTTCAATACATCGTCCATCCCGGTGGCGGCGCGACGGCTCCGGCGAGTCCGCTGCCGGGAAGGGCATTGCGAAATGCCTCGGTTTTCGGATTGCGCACGACCCTGAAATTTTAAGTCGAGGCAAACGCGAGCGAGGCCATGTCGGCAATCATCGCGCTTCGACCACCTCGCCATCCTCCTTCACGAACCGGCCGACGGGGTTGTCCAGGAGATCGATGACGGCTTCCGAGGGACGACACAGGCGTGTGCCCTTGGGCGTCACCACGATCGGACGGTTGATCAGGATGGGATGCGCGAGCATCTGGTCGATCAGCTCGTCGTCGGACCATTTGGGGTCGTCGAGGCCGAGCTCCTTGTAGGGCGTGCCTTTCTCGCGCAGCAGCGCGCGAGCGGAGATGCCCAGGGCCTTGATGAGCTCGACAAGCGTTTGGCGGGATGGTGGCGTCTTCAGATATTCGATCACGACGGGTTCGACGCCGCTCTGCCGGATCATCGCCAACGTGTTGCGCGAGGTGCCGCAGGCGGGGTTGTGATAGATCGTGACGCTCATGAGGTAGTCTCCGCGATTGGGATGGGGCCTTGCGCCTGGGGCCGTCCGAGCAACCAATTCATCAACAGCATGCCGGCAAAGGCTCCGCACAGCTCCGCGAGAATGAATCCGGGCAGGTCGGTGGGACGTATGCCCGAGAACGTGTTTGTCAGCGACCTCGCAATGGCCACTGCCGGATTGGCGAACGAGGTCGAGGCCGTGAACCAATACGCCGCCGTAATGTACAGGCCGACCAGCCAGGGGACGGCGGTCCGCTGGAAACGGATCGCCGCGAGGATCGTCGCGACCAGGCCGAAAGCGGCGACGGCTTCGGCGAACCATTGCGGTCCTCCGGTTCGGATTTTCGTCGAGAGATCGATCAGCGGCAGTCCGAACATCAGATGCGCCGCCATCGTTCCCGCGATGCCGCCGGCGATCTGCGCGACGACGTAAAGTGCGGCCTCGTTGACCGGCAGCTCGCGCTTGCCGGTGAAGACCAGCGTGACCGCCGGATTGAAATGCGCGCCGGAGATCGGTCCGAGCACGGTGATCAGGACAACCAGAATGGCTCCCGTCGGCAGCGTGTTGCAGAGAAGCGCAAGCGCGACATCCTTGGTCAGCGTCTCCGCCATGATGCCGGAGCCGACCACCGTGGCGACGAGAATGCCCGTACCGAGCGCCTCGGCCGCGAGGCGGCGCGGAAGATCGAATTGATCAGGCACGGCTTCGCTCCTTGCGTCTTGGCTTGCAGCAGGCTTGCAGGGTTTCGACGACCGGCTCGCAAACTTCCGGCCGCCCGCCGCAGCAATCCCGCAGCAGGAAGACCGCGACGTCCCGGAATTCGGTGAGGTTGGCGCGGTAGACGATCGAACGGCTGTGCCGCTCCGAGGTGACGAGGCGCGCGCGCGTCAGGATCGACAAATGCGCCGAGAGCGTGTTCTGAGGGACCTCCAACAGCCGTGCGAGATCGCCCGCAGCGAGACCATCAGGCTCGTGCCTGACCAGTGCGCGGAAGGCCTCCAGACGGGTCGACTGGGCCAGGGCGGCGAGCGCGAGGACAGCTTCTTCCGTTTCCATATATCCAGACTTATGGAAGTAATTGAAGCGCGTCAATCCGGAATTCCCCCCTGGGCGACCCAGCCCATATTTCGAACATTCTAGAAATATGGTTTGACAGTTTGGCATCCGCCGGCACATTGTGGCACGCATGAAGATCGATGACGCAGCAGCACGCCTTGAAGCCCTGGGCAACCGGACGCGACTCCAGATTTATCGTGCCCTGGTCCGGGCCGGACACTCCGGCATGCCCGTCGGTCGGTTGCAGGACAAGCTGAAGATCCCGGCATCGACGCTGTCGCATCACATCAAGACCCTGGTCTCGGTCGGGCTCGTCAGTCAGGTCCGGGAATCGACCACGCTGATCTGCCACGCAAATTTCGACGCGATGCGGGGTCTGGTCGATTTCCTGGCGGCGGAGTGCTGCGCAGACGAAGTCGGATGCAAGACGACGCAAACCGCGGCGTGATCCTTTTTGGTTGATATTGTTCGATGATTCTAGAAATATGGGAGAAGCCGAATGAACGCTAAGAGGGTCGCCATCGTCGGGGCAGGGCCTGTCGGCCTCGCAGCAGCTGCGCACGTCCTGGAGCGTGGCATGTCACCCCTCGTGCTGGAGGCAGGATCCGAAGCGGGGCACGCGGTGCGCCAGTGGCAGCAGGTCCAGCTCTTCTCACCGTGGGAATATAACATCGACAAGGCCGCGGCGCGCCTGCTGGCGCCGACGGGATGGAATTCGCCGGACCCGGGCTCCTATCCGACGGGTGGCGAACTGCTCGATCGATATCTGACGCCGCTTGCGACGCGAACGCCACTGCGCGAGGTGATCCGGACGTCCAGCCGCGTCTCGGCCATCAGCCGCGTCGGCTTCGATAAGGCGAAGACGAAGGGGCGTGAGCAGGCGCCTTTCGAAATCCGCTACCAGAACGGCAAAGGTCCTGAAGTGCTGCGCGCGGATGCCGTGATTGATACGTCAGGCACATGGTTCTCGCCCAATCCCGCCGGAGCTAATGGTCTGCCCGCGATCGGCGAGCGTGAATGCGCCGGCCACATCGCCTATGGCATGCCCGATGTCCGTGGTGCCGGCCGCGCCAGATATGCCGGCAAGACCGTTGCGGTGCTCGGCGCCGGCCATTCCGCGGTGGGCACGCTGATCGATCTCGCGCATCTCGCGGGCGAAGTGCCGGGGACGCAAGCTATCTGGCTGTTGCGCGGCGCCGATCCCGCCAAGGCTTTTGGCGGCGGCCGGAATGACAAGCTCGCTGCACGCGGAGAGCTCGGCTCCACCTTCGCCGCGCTCGTGGCCGCCGGGAAGATCAGGGTCGAAACCGAATTCAGCGTCACGCAACTGTCGGACTCCGAAGGCCGCCTCGAGATCGCGGCCGGCTCGGGTTGTGGTGCGCGAAGTGTGATCGCTGACGACCTGATCGTCTCGACGGGCTTTCGTCCCGACTTTTCGTTCCTGTCCGAATTGCGCCTGCGGCTCGATCCCGCCATCGAGGCGCCGGTCGCGCTCGCGCCGCTCATCGATCCCAACGAGCACAGCTGCGGCACGGTGCGCCCGCACGGCGCGCGCGAGCTCGCGCACGATGAGCCGGGCTTCTACATCGCGGGCATGAAGTCGTATGGCCGCGCGCCGACCTTTCTCATGATGACAGGATATGAGCAGGTGCGCTCGATTGCGGCCGATCTCGCCGGCGACAAGAAAGCCGCCGCGAGGTTGGAGCTCGTGCTGCCGGAGACCGGCGTTTGCACGCGCGGTGGCCTCGAAGCCGCCGGGGCCGCATCAGGATGTTGCGGTGGGCCGGCGAAGCAGGAACCAACGGCGTGTTGCGCCGCCGACGAAGCGGCGAAGAAGGCCGGCGCTTCGGGCTGCGGTTGTTCATGAATTTGGGTCTTGCAGGAGAAGCCGGAGAGTTGCCCATTGTGGTTGGTACGCCGTGTCGAGCTGGGGGGAGGACAGCATTCGTAACTTGAGCGGCCGGTCCCTGATCGCGGTGATGTGCATCGGCCAGGTCGGCAATCTGCTGCCGCATGTGACGCTCTCCGCGAACTTGGCGCAGCATCTGATGCCGGCGTGGGGCCTGTCGGCGGCCGAAGGCGGCTTGATGGCGAGCGGTTACGCGTTCGGCTACATGCTCGCCGTGCCCGTGCTGACGACGTTGACCGACCGGATCGACGCACGGCTCGTCCTGCTCTGGGGCTCGATCGTCAGCGGGCTGGCGACCGCAGCGTTCGGACTCTTCGCGCAAGGATTCTGGTCCGCGACCGCGATCTGGTCGCTTGCAGGGCTTGGATTTGCCGGCGCCTACATGCCGGGCCTGAAGGCGCTGACAGACCGGCTTCCGGCTGGCGACACCTCGCGCGCCGTCACGCTGTACACGTCGAGCTTCTCGGTCGGTGTCGGCCTCTCGTTCCTGGTCGCGCAAGTGATCGCCGACCGTTGGGGATGGCGGACCGCTTTCCTTGTCACCGGCTTCGGTCCTATCGCAATGGTCGTCGCGTGCCTTCTGATGCAGGCGCAGCGGCCCGCGCCGAAGGCGGGACGTCTGTTGAACTTCGCGCCTGTCTTCGCCAACCGCGAGGCGCTCGGATACATCTTCGGCTACGGCGCCCATTGCTTCGAGCTCTACGGCATCCGCACCTGGCTGGTCGGGTTCTGGACCTTCGTCGTCGCGCATCAAGGTGCGCCGTCGTGGTTGAGCCCCGTCGTGCTGAGCTTCTGCTTTGCGGTGATCTCGATGCCGGCCAGCATCCTCGGCAACGAGGCCGCGCTGAAGTTCGGCCGCCATCGCGCGATCACGGTCGTGATGATCGCGTCGGCCTGCGTCGCACTGATCATCGGCCTCAACGCGACGGCGCCGGCTTGGGTGCTCGCACTGCTGCTGCTCGTCTATGGCCTGACCGTGCCGGCGGATTCCGGCGCGTTGACCGCCGGCATGTCGGCCGCGGCCGTAACCGAACATCGCGGCGCGACCCTGGCCCTGCATTCGACGGTCGGCTTCGGCCTGTCGGCGGTCGGCGCCTGGGGCACCGGCGCCGCCCTCGACGCAGCCGGCGGCCCGCAGAGCGCCACCGGCTGGCTGCTGGCGTTCGTTGTCCTTGCGGCTGGTATCGCGTTGGGTCCATTCGCGCTGCTGTGGGCGCGGAAGGGCCAGTCTGTTCGGGCGCAATCGGCGTGAGGTCGCGCAATTCTACTCGGCAGTGAGAATTCGATCGAGGCGCAATCGATGTCGATGATCGGTGAGAAGGCGAGCGCCTCCCGTCACGGCGGCGAGAGTTCCCAATCCCGTTCCGCCGGCGATCAAGAACATGATCAAGAGCTGATACTTGACGGCGTCGATCGGTTCGACGCCTGCAAGGATTTGACCGGTCATCATCCCCGGCAAAGAGACAAGGCCGATCGCGGCCATGCTGTTCATGATTGGCGTGAAGCCGCTTCTCAATGCGTCCCGCAGGACCGGCAGCAACGCCTGATACCGGGTGCCGCCAAGAGCAAGACAAGCTTCGACGGCGGCCCGTTCGCGCACCAGGCTATTTGTCAGCACGTCCAGGCCCAGGCTTATTCCAGTCATGGTGTTGCCCAGGATCATGCCCAGCAAAGGCAACGCATAGCGCGGATGATACCACGGATCCGGGCGTAGCTCCGTCAGCAGCGCGAACATCGTGACGGTCCCGGCCGCGAGCAACATGCATCCCGCCCCTAAGCCATAGCTCCAGATACCCGGCAGGCGTCGCTTTTGCCGAGCGACGATTTCCCGTGATGCGAAGAGAACCATGGCGACGGCGGCGAGGGCGGTCCAGAGCGGCGAGACCACGGCAAACAGGAACGTCAATACGTATCCGACGAGTATCAGCTGAAGCACCATCCGCACGGTGGCGATGGCCAGCTGCTTTTCAAGCTTGAGGCGGAGAGCAAGCGAGAGCGCGCCATCCATGACGACAAGGAGCGCGGGCAGAACCAAATCGCCGTATGCCAAGTGAATGTAACTCACGGCCGATTTTCCTCGATTCCACCGTCGGCATTCATCACAAAGACCCGCGACCCGACGCGGCGGGCCTGAGCGTTGTCGTGAGTGCTCCAAACGACACTCGTTCCATTCGAAATGCGTTCCGCGATCAAGGATTCAACGGCCGCCGTCGATGCCGAATCGAGGGCCGATGTCGGCTCGTCCAGGAGAAGAACCCGCGACCTCAGCATCAGCGCTCGCACCAGCCCCAGCCGTTGTCGCTCGCCGGTCGAAAGTCTTTGGATCGGCCAGGGACCGCAACTGCGCGGCAACCCCAGTCTCGTGACCAACGGTAAGGCATCATCCCAGCCGCTGAAGTGGTCTTGCACGATGTCGGACCACCAGCCCGGTTCGGCGGCGAGATAGGTCACTCGCTTGCGCCAGGCCGGGGCAGGCATCGCCTCCCTGAGCGTTCCGTCCAGTTTGACCATTCCTTCGTTGGGATCGAGATCCGCGATCGAGCGAAGGAGTTGGGTCTTCCCTACGCCAGAGGGCCCTTGCAGGGCGACGCATTCGCCGTCCTGCAAGTCGAATGAAACGGAGATGTGCAAGCGCTTGAGCGCGCGGACCGTGAGCATGTGTCAAAGCTTGCGCCGGAGCCGATCGGCAACCCGCACTGCAATTTCCGCCGGCGCCTCGTCCGGATAAGGATGCACCGAGCTGACATTGATCTCGCCCAGGACATAGCTGTCGGTCCCGTCGGGACGGACCGGGCCAAGCATGAAGTCGGCGTCCCAAATCACAGGCAGGTCAAGTTGCGCAATATCCAGCAACGACGTCAGCTGCGGCGTCCACTCGTCCTCCATCAACCGACGCAGCCGCTGGAAGCGCGGGTCTGCGTTGGACGCATAGAGCCGTGGTCCGGCCTCGGAACGGGCGGCCGGCGAGTCCACCAGGGCCTTGACCTTGTGATAGCCGAAGCCGGCACAGCGATCGCCCGCCATGTAGCAACGCAACACGCCTTCGCTCAAGCGAGGCTGGAATGGTTGGTCGATCACGCTGCCATTTTCGAAATACTCCGCGCAGCGACGGACAAAATCATCCAGCGTCAGTTCCTCGGAGCCATCCCTGGTTGCGTCCAGCACCTTTATCATTGGAGAAGCCGGCAGCTTCTCGACCTTCCAGACGCCTTGGCCGCCATTGCCCCGGTTGCGCTTGATCACGCGCGGACCGGCGGCGAGCCGCGTCGGTAACTCGGCGCGCATCGCCGCAGCGGTTTGATATAGAGTGGTGTCGCTTCCCCAGCCCATCGAGCGGGTACGATACAGAACCTCCTTGGTGCCCATCTTGAGGATGACATCGGGATGAGCGCTGACCCACACGCCGCGTGCGGCGACGTCGCGCAGCAATGCGTCGAGACCAGCGCGATCTCGACCGTCTTGAATGGGGTTGACCCAGACGAGCACGCCGTCCACCCCGAGCAATTGTTCACGGACGTCCTCGGCGAAACTTTCATCATAGATCGCCGGGCGCGCCGCGATACCGACGGCGGCGAGGGCTTCGAAAAGCTGCGCGAAGCGGCTGTTTTGTGCCGTCGCGTCGCGGCGCGCGGCAGCGTCTCCGCGTGAGAGGATGGCGACGGTGTGTTGGTGAGAAGGGTGTCGTTCGGTGTCCATGCGCAAGCTCCACGAATGGCGTGCTGCGCAGAGCTTGGACCGAGGCCTCACGGGGAGTCTGCTTTGTCCCCACGCAAAGGACACTAGCGGGGCCGTCCGCGAGTTTCAAGATGTGGCTGGCGCGGTTCCGCGGAGCAGTGAATTCTTCGTGACGTTCGCCGGCGGCTTTGGTGGGCAGCCCGAAGCTCCCGCCGGTTGACAGCTCCCGCCCGGGGGCTTTTACTTGGGGCTCGGGGATATGCGATCTCCCCGTGAGGCGACATGCCCAAGCATCGCGTCCTGATCACCAAGGGCGCAGCATGTCATCATATACCCCCGATTTCATCCGTCAGACCGGCTCGACTTTTCGGCACGGCGTCCGCGCCGGTCGCATCGCTGTGCGCATCGATGCCCGCCGCCTCTTGCGCCGTGTGGGTATCGCGTAGGGCAAGATCGCGAAACGGACTTCACCTGGGGCAGGACAAACCAGGAGAATGGTCATGCGAACACGAACAATCTTCCGCACGGTTCTGCTGCTTGCGGTCGCGGGCGGGCTGTCGAGCGTGCACGCTCTGACGCAGGAGGAACTCGTCGCCAGGATCCAGGCGGCCGGCTACGCGCAAGTCAGCGACATCAAGTCGACGGCCGAGGGTATCACCGCAAAGGCGGTGAAGAACGGCAAGGCGGTGACGCTGGTCGTCGACAGCAGCGGTCAGGTCAAAGAGCGAAACTAAGCCTAGGGAGCAGCACGATGAAAAGAATCATCTGGGCCGTGGTCGGCATTGGCATCTGTCTTCTTGCATTTCGCTTCGGTCCATTCGTCCCGGCATATGCCCAAGATGCCGACTGGCAGAAGGTGGACGAGACCCTGGGCCGCAAGCCCGCCGTCTCGGACGACGTCCGCCGTTACGGCTTTCCCCGCAGCGATCTCTCCGTGACGTTGGACGGGGTTGCGATCAAGCCGGCGTTGGCTCTTGGCGGCTGGATCGCGTTCAAGCCTGCGCATGGCGGCGCAATGATCATGGGCGACCTCGTGCTGCTCGAGACCGAGATCAATCCCGTGATGGCGAAAATGATTGCGAGCGGGCTCGAGATCACAGCCGTGCACAATCATCTGCTGCGCGCGAGCCCGGCCACGTTCTACATGCACGTCGCCGGACACGGCGATCCCGTCAAACTGGCCTCGGCGCTCCATGATGCCCTGGCCGAAAGCAAAACCCCGCTGACGGTCACGGCGCCGGCGAACCCGCCGCCCGCCATCGACCTCGACACGGCGAAACTTGACCAGATCATCGGAGTGAACGGGAAAGCGAATGGCGGCGTCTACCAGTTCAACGTGAAGCGGCGCGACCCCGTCACGGAAGACGGCATGTTGCTGACCCCCGTCGCCGCGATGGGCGTCGCGATCGCCATCAATTTCCAACCGACGGGCACGGGCAGGGCGGCCATCACCGGCGACTTCGTGCTGACCAGCGACGAGGTGAACCCGGTCATCCTGGCGCTTCGAACGCACGGAATCGAGGTAACCGCGCTGCACAGCCACATGCTGGACGAACAGCCGCGGCTCTTCTTCATGCACTTCTGGGCCAACGACGATGCCCTCAAGCTCGCAGAGGGCCTCCGTGCGGCGCTCGACAAGACGGCGAGCACGAAGGGCTGATGCATGGACACGCACATGAACAAGCTCATGGGCAAGCTTGCGCTGGCATCCATGCTGGTTTTATTCGTGGGAGGGAACGCCATGGCCGAGACCCTGAATTTCGACAACGCTGCTGCCGGAACGTCGCCCGACGGATGGACCTTGACGATGACCGGCAAAGGACAGCCGAAATGGACCGTGGAGGCCGAGGCGACGGCGCCCAGCAAGCCGAACGTTCTCAAGCAATCGGGACGGGCGACGTTTCCCCTCGCCATCAAGCGCGATACGGCCATCCGCGACGGCTTTGTCGAGGTGAAATTCAAGGCCGTCGCCGGCTCCGAGGATCGCGCCGCGGGAGTTATCTGGCGTGCGAAGGATGCCGATAATTACTACGTGGTCCGGGCTAACGCGCTGGAGGACAATGTCGTGCTGTACAAGACGATCAAGGGCGTTCGAATGTCGCTTGAGATCGTGGGTCGCAAAGGCGGCTATGGCGTCAGCGCGCCGGTGTCATCCGGGCAATGGCACGTGCTGCGCTGCGACTTCGCAGGACGTCGGTTCAAGGTGAGCTATGACGGAAAGCAATTGTTCGAGGTGGAAGACGCCACCATTCCGGACGCCGGCATGATCGGCCTGTGGACCAAGGCAGATAGCGTGACCCTGTTCGATGATCTGACATATGGTGAGACCAAATAGGCGTTTGGTCACCTATGCCGGAGATTGCCATGAACGTTCGATGCCTGTCGGTCGCGACGGCCCTGCTGATTGTGTCCATCTGCCCACTGCGGGCGGAGGAAGGTCTGGTCGCCTACAAATCGCTCGGTCCGGAACTGGCGCTCGATCTTGCGCGCGCTGCGTTGGCGAACTGCCGCACCCGTGGATACCAGGTTGCAGTTGCCGTCGTCGATCGCTTCGGCGTCACGCAAGTGATGTTGCGCGACCGCTTTGCAGGTCCTCACACGCCCTCGACGGCAGCAGGCAAGGCGTGGACAGCCGCCTCGTTCAAGACCAGCACGACCGAGCTGAACGCGATCAGCCAGCCGGGCATGATGCAGGCGGGCATTCGCAACCTTCCCGGAGCGGTCGTCATCGCCGGAGGACTGATCGTCGAAGCCGGCGGCTCCCTGGTCGGCGCGATCGGCGTGTCCGGCGCTCCGGGCGGCGACGCGGACGAAGCGTGCGCGAAAGCCGGAATTGACGCCGTACGCGACAAGCTGGACTTCTGAGGCGTAAAGATCGCGGTCAAAAAGTCCTTCAGCCTTTTCGCGAGCCTGGCGGCCGTCTGATCCGCAGGGATAAGCAGACGCGCCGCCTTCGCACGCTCAGGTGTGGCCGCTCATTGACAGGATTTGACGATCACCCATCGTCGCGCCAACCTGAGAAGTAACACCGTCGAGCCTCGCCAACGATTGTTCTCGATAAGCCGATGTCCGCGAGAAGCCGGTCGTCCAGTTCGAGAAGCTCGTCGTATTGGCGGCGCCGTGTGATGCCGTCCAGCAGTGCGAGCGTGAGTTTCCAGAACCATCCAGGGTTTGGAGAAGGAACGAAGGCTGAGCTGGATGTGCCGATTGAGCCAGTGGTGCTGTCGCAAGACATGTTTCACCTCCATAATGGAGCGAAACAACGCTTGGCTCGAAAGCTGGTCGGGCGGTTGTGTTTGACCCGATGGCCTTTGCTATCATGCTCGTCCTTGCCGCACAAGCGATCCGCTGATCTGGAAGCTGAAGGTGTCGCTGAAGTGCCGGTCATGCCAAAAGCGACGATCGGCGCCGCCCGTCCACATGATTCAAGCTGACGGCGATGCAAAGCATCGCACCCTGCAAATGAGTGCATCCGATCGAGGAGCGCTGATCGGAGCGCCGCCTGATGGTAGAGATCCTCGCTCCCTCAGTGGTACAACTGAGATGGGTATGCTGCCATTTGCAAGGCAGACCCTGTTCCCGCGAGATGGTTCTATGGACGCGAAATCAGCCGCACGATTTAAATGGCACATAGAGCGGGTCATTGAGGAGTTATCCTTGGCGCTCACGCTCGCTAAAGAGGCCTCTCCAGCAGATGAGTTTCTGAGCTTGAGGATGTCGGTGGGCGATATCATCTCTCAGATAGACGCCGTGCTTCAGGACAACATTTACAAAGATCATCCCGGTCTGGATGGCATGAAAGACTGACCGTTAACGTCCGCTTCGGGGCAAATGCGAAGAACTCAACCTGATCAAACCTGGTCCGCTATGCATCGCTTAGTGGACCTGAACGAGGTGCGCCGCTACTTCGCTGATGGGCCATTCGCGTCGATTTGGCCGCGCGTCGACCACTTCCGGTCCACCTCTGAAAACCGATGTGAGGACAGACGTTCCTTCGTTTACGCCGGCCATAAGTGTCCGTGCAGTTCTTAGACTTACGGTGTGGATGGGAGGACATGAGCCTGCTACGCTGGCTCCGTTCGGAAGCCGAGGGTAGGAAAATGGTTACACGAGCCAAAGCATGTCTCGGTGTAGCAGTGTTCGTTGCATACCTTTCCACCAACGCCGCCACCTTGGCGGGAGAATTGGTCAGGTTCGAAAGTGCTCCCGTTCACGTCGGCCAACTCCAGCAGCGCCTGGCGCGCGAACGTGGCGAAACGCCGAAAGCAGCGTCTGAAAGGATTGAGGGTTACCTGTCGAAACCTGAGGGCGACGGCCCATTTTCCGCCATTGTGTATCTCCACGGATGCGATGGACTTTCGGAAGGCGCCCGAACGTACAACGCGCGGGGCTATGTGTCGCTTATGCTGGATAGCTTTGCGACCCGTGGCATCAAGAACGCCTGCACGCAGGTGACGCCGGGCCTGCTGCTTACCCGCCAAGGTGATGCTTTAGGCGCGCTATCCTATCTTTCCAATCTTCCCTTCGTCGATTCTCAACGTATCGCAGTGATTGGATATTCGCAGGGTGCAATGGTTGCACTGCAGTTGGCGTCGAACCATCAGGCGGAAATCTTTGACGTCCCCCGGGATCGAAAGTTCAAGGCCGCCGTGGCCTACTACCCGCTTTGCGGCGTTGCCTCCGAGGAACTCATCGTTCCTGCATTGATCATGATCGGCGAACTCGATGACTGGACGCCCGCGACGGACTGCGAGCGTTGGATGAAGCGCCGGGCCGACAGGGGAGCACCCGTAAAATTGATCGTTTATCCCGGTGCCTATCACGCCTTTAATTCCCCCGCCTTCGCCGACGGCAGGGAATATCTCGGACATTGGCTCAAATATGATCCCACCGCGGCCGCCCAGTCAGTCCAGGAGATGCGGAGTTTCCTCGCTGCTCAATTTTCCCATTGAGTGATGGCGAAGCGAGTGCGCGGCATCGGCATCACACATCGTCCGCTAATGGAATGGTCCGGCCGTGCTCCGGCCCTGCCAGTACGAGAAGCTGGCAAGGCGCCCAAGACAAGGAGCA
>NZ_VSST01000080.1 GCF_019402665.1 Bradyrhizobium canariense | reverse complement strand
CGCTCGCAATGACGAGCGGAGTCACCCCACCACGATCTCCCCCGCCTCGCCCCCGGACCCCACACCCGGCGGCACCGGCATCGGCACCGTCACATAATCCTTCGGCAGATTCACCGGCCGATAACCGGGCTCCACCGCCATCCGCTTCAACACGCTCTCATGCACATGCGCGCCTTCGGGGATCAGGCGCGGTTCGCAATCGGGAATGTAGAGCCCCATAAACACCTTCCGCTCCGGCCATTCCTTGTAGGTCGCGCTCTTCGGCAGATACTCCAGCACGCGCCAGGGCGCCGTCATCGAATTGTGCAGCTCGCCGGTCTTGCCGGTGAAGGCGGGCGGCACGTATTGAAACGGTGAGTTCTTGCGCTGGATGCCCCAGGCGAGCTGGTTCACCGTGCGCGGGTTGAAGTTCAGCCCCGCCTTGGCCGCCTCCTCGATCATCCAGAGCAGCGGATATTTGGACTCGCCGCTCTCGGCTTCCGGATAGCCGCCGCCGACGTCGCAATGCACGCCGGCGAACCACACCTGCAGGATGTCCTGCGGCTCCTTCTTGTCGTCGGGCACGAAGCGGTTGCGCCAGTAATCCTGCGGCTCCTCATACTGCTTGAGGCGGAACATGCAGCGCCGCTCGTCGATGGCGATCGCCTGGCGGAAGATGTTGACGCTGGGATTGCGCAGCGTGAAGGCGAGCTCCTCGAAGCTCGGCAAATAGCCCCGGTCGGCGCGCGGCACGATCACGCTCGCCACCGTGTCCCAGACGCCGATGAAGTGGATGGTCGGCCAGCGCGACGAGGTGATGCGTGCGAACTGGGCGGCGAGATCGAACTTGTTTTTCGGCAGCGGCCCGCTGTCGTCAAAACCCTCATCGACGAGGTCGCTGACATCGTTGCCGCGCCCGGTGCCGGAATATTGCTTGTAGGCGACGAGGCCACTGCCTGCGAGGTTGGCCTGCTCCGGCGAGATCAGGCCGATCTTGTGGATCAGCCCCGCCAGCACGCGCACGGTATAGGCGCCGCGCGAGAAGCCGAACAGGTAGATCCTGTCGCCCGGCGCGTAGTGCTCGACCAGGAAGCAATAGGCCGACAGCGTGTTGTCATCGAGCCCGTAGCCGGTGGCGAGCCCCAGCACCAGATTGATGTTGGCTTTCCAGCGGTGCCACGTCGACGGCTCGGTCACCGTGCCGACCCCGGGATCGTAGAACACCAGCTGCCGCGGCCGCGTCTTGTCGGTCTTGCGCAGGCAGCGATACAGCTTCAGGACGTTGGAGATGTTTTCGGAAATCTCGTTGCCGGTGCCGTCACAGCAGATGACGAGATTCTTCGGCTCGGATGTGTGGTCGGCGTTGCGCTCGTGCTCCACAGGATACCCCTCCCGCTGATGCTACCCGGGCGAGTATAGCGGAAAAGCACGGGGAGAAGGAGATGTATGGCCGGAAGTTCGACTGCGGCCATCCTTCGAGACGCCCGCCTGCGGCGGGCCCTCAGGATGAGGGATGAGTGTGCGGTGGCATTTCAACGCAGATGAGTGCAGCCAAGCCTCATCCTGAGGAGACCGCGAAGCGGTCGTCTCGAAGGACGAGGCGCTCGCTCAGGCGCCGCTGAGCGTCATATGCGAGAGCCCCGCCGTTGTGAAAGAGGCCGCCCCGCTACTTCTTCTTCTGCCCGATCTCCGGCTGCCACGCCGCATCCTTGCGGCTGGGCGCTGCGGCGCTGGTCTTGATCTTGTCTTTCTTCGGCTTCTTGGTCTCGCGGTTGCTGCGTTGCTGTCCCTTGGCCATGACGTCGTCTCCTCCTGGGTTTCGAGTTCGTCCGCGTGCGAGATCGGCGCTGCAATGGTCGCTGGGCGAGGGCTGTGAGATGCACCCGCCCGAGCCATTGAAGATCGCCGCCGCGCACACGAGGCGCGAAAGATGCAGCGCAACATCGACGCGCGGCAATTGCGTGAGCTGCGCTGACGTGGTCGAGCGTACGCCCGCGCCCTGCCGATGGCGAGGACTAAAACGCCGCGCGCGAGTGTCGCGCTTGCAGCTTAAGTCCCGGCCCGCGCTGACATAAAGCTGGCTATTGCCGGGTAACAAGCGCATGGTTCGCCACGGCTGGCGTCGGTTGGGGCCCCTTCTTTGCGAAAGGCAGGCGCGCATGACCATCCGCTCGCGGCGAGAAACCATCACCTTCAAGCATCCTTTTCACATCCGCGGCCTCGAACGCGAGTTGCCGGCCGGCGCCTATGAGGTCGTCACCGACGAGGAGATGATCGAGGGCCTGTCCTTCGCGTCCTATCGCCGCGTCGCCACCATGATCACCGTGCCCTCCGAGGGCGTGCGCGGTGCGACGGAGATGCTGTCGATCGGCTCGGTCGACCTGGCGGATGCCCAACGTATCGACGCGAGTGCCTGAAATGACTGACATCCCGGTCGATCTCGACAGCCACCGCGGCATGGCCGCCCAGAAGGCAACCGATCTGCGCCGCGCGCTGGCCGATGTCGAGGCCCAGGTCAGGGAGCTGCGCGAGCGCGAGGCCGAGCTCGAAAACCGCATGATGTCGGTGCCCGCCACCTCCTGGCCGGAGGCCGCCGTGAAGGCCCGCCATCTGCTCAACCTCTATGCCGCGAGCCTGCCCACCGAGGACACCCGCCACCGCGCGCTGGTGGCCGCGCTGTTCGACGATTTCGCAAGGCTCAACGGCGACGGCTGACGCGAGCCAATTCGGGCGTCGTCCTGGCGAAAGCCAGGACCCATAACCACCGAAGCGAATTGTTGTGCACCCTCGTGCCACAGCGTGCTTCGATAACGCTGACCGGCGTCCCAATCGCGCACAAGGCCGTCACGACGCGCGGACGCCAAAGGAGTACCCCATGACACTCACCACCAGCCGCTTCATCGCCCACGACCAGGACCGCGGCATCGTCCAGTTCTCGATGCAGGACGGCAGCAAGGAGATCGCCTGCGCGATCTCGACCTCCGCCATGGACGACCTCGAGCGCGGCCCGCGCGCCAGGCCCAGCGAGCGCGAAGAGCAGTTCACCCGCCTGCGCGAACGCATCGAAGCCTGCACCGGACGCAAATATCAGGCGACGGAGTTCGAAGGCACGCCGCCGGGGATCGTGCTGCGGAGCATTGATTTTCGGGGGTAGGGGGAGCCAACATAAAAGGCATGTGCACGACCCGTTCTTGGACCATCTTCTGAGGCCGCGCGCTTATTGCTAGTGCAGCTAGGGCTTCCCATTCATCAGAAGGACGCAAGGGTCGCCCTTGGGGGTTAGGATTGTGGTCTGAAATCGGGCGCGGGTTACGCTGACGCGAAGATTCTGACGATCTTGGCCGATATTGGTGCTGGTGATGTTGTTTCGTACTATCCGATCTGGATTCGAAACGATCTTGCGTCCGGCGAGCCGAGGCCAGCCTTCAAAGATGATGACTTCATCAAATTGTTTACCTTTGGCCTTATGCATATTCATGATGATCACGCCGCGCTCGGGTCGGCCGGCAGTCGCAAAGTGTTCCTGAACGAAAGCTTGTCTGACGATAGCTAGTGCATTCTGGTATTTGCCATGGGCACGCCAGTCTTGGGACAATGACTGACGCAATACCTGGCCTCGCTCTAAGATCCGAATACTGCGAGCCTCCTCGGCAATCTCCCTAAGGCGCGGGCAGTCGCATTCATCAAGCAACGTTCTTAGCTTTATCCAGTCTTTGTCTGGGTCTCCTGAGAGTAGCTGCGACTGGACCTCATCTACAGTGCGGCGTATCGCCTGAACGACGCTGTTAGCAGGCCAAGCCTTCCCTTTTTTACGCTTCTGATAGGCCTTTTCGATCGCGTCGGCTTCCGCAAGGTTTCCCTTACCGGGGTCGTCTCCATCGCGTCCCCGATAGAATGCACACAATAGTTCGATGCAATCTTTAAGGCCTGTGTCGGCTTCTTGTTGGAGCAGGCAAGCAATCGTCTCCGCGGCGAGTATAGGGCCGTCCATGTCGACGGCGGCCGTGTGAGATATCGACGGCATCTTGGCTGTCGGCTCGCGAAGAGATTCGGATACTTGCCGAGTCATTCGTTTTGTTGGAACCAGAATCGCCACCGTCCAATTTTTCTTGCCTGCCTTTAGCCGTCTTTGTCTTGCCTGTAACGTATGTCCGCGTAATGTGGCCAATGCCTGGTTGGCATTCGGCTCAAACCCCGAAAATTGAATGCCTACATAACGATCTTGACTGAAGTGTCCCCTGAGTAAATCGTTTCCAAATTTTGCGATGTCCGTACCTTTGCTCCGGTGATTGTCCGATTTCAGATCAAACTCGTTTGGATGAAATGTGTCTCTGAACTGCTGGAGTCGCTTTTCTTCTGCACCTGCGAATTCAAAAATTCGTTGTTCGGGATCGGCTAGGGCAATTAATGTGTTGTGCTTGCCTATAGCCTTCAGAACGCTCCATTGGTCGGCCGTAGTATCTTGAAATTCGTCCAGAATGATTATTGGAAACGCGGTCGCGATCATTGATCGAATTTTCTTTGAGCCTTTCACGAGCGCGCCTACGAAGTGCGCGAAGACGTCAAAGCAAATCCGCCCCTCCTGCTGGGCGAGACGTATTCGTTCAACGTCCTCGGACTGACGCCTCCTCTTTCGTTCATCTTCTGATAATTTCGAGTTTGATTTGTACTTACGTCGAATAGCAGCGAGAGCAATGGCTTCGTTTGGGGGCGTGACTAGAGTTACGCGCCTTGGCAACCCAACCAGGTACCCGTGCGTTCTCAATATGCGCCAGAAGAATGCATGATAGGTATCAACCTCTATCCTTTGCTTCGCTGTTGGTGAAACTCCTTCTTCCTCGATAGTCTCGATTATTCGGGCTACAGTAGCCCTTGCGAAGCTAAGGAAGAGGATGCATTGAGCCGGCCTTAGAACTGTAGACTGCTGGGCAGCCTTCAGGATTGCGATCGTCGTCTTGCGCGAACCTGGTCCGCCACGGATCAATAGAGGGCCAGCTGCGCCCAAGATTTCGTTCTGCGTCTTTGTGAGATCTACCACGACTCTATTTCGGAAATTTTTCGGAGTGCGGAGACGGGATGACAGGTTCACACGATCGCTTCAGCGAGATGCAAACATCACGTATCCATTGAGGCATCTCAGTCTCGGAGCATTGAGCTAGATAATCAGCGAGCCCCCAGTTTCCCTTGGCGGATCCAAAGAACTCTGCAAGGGCAGCTAGTGGATCGTCCTTCAAGTTGGGATGATTCGCTTTGATGTGCGGGGGCCAGTCTAATCCTGATGCAAATCGTTTTAGCGCGGATTGAGAAGTGTTCTTGAGCACAAGGTTCTCCATGCCTGTCTCATCATGCATAAAGAGAGTCTTCACTACTGCTTCAATCGCAGTTTTGCTGTCATCGGACTGTTTGTCGCAAAAGGCGAATACTTCTTTGTCGAGCTTTGCATATAGACGGGCTAAATCGACAATCTGTGTTTCTGATCCTGCATCAAGGACTGAAATGCCGAGAGCTTCGAGAGATGAGTAACTTTGAGGGTTTAGTTCACTCAGTCGTCGTGCTGCAGACGAGAGTGCAGTCGCCTCGGTTGCGCCTTCGGCTACGAGGACGCGTCGAGCCAGAAGACTTTCACAGAAGCGGGTGCGGAATTGCTGTCGATACCTTTTGAGCTTGATGCTATCGGGCAGGGTTACTGTCGATTGGAGCATTTTTCCTGTTGAGGATCGGCTCAGAACTACCGTTTCTTCGATGGTAAACTCTTCCAGAACGTAGGGAGAATGCGATGTGAAAAGTGTCTGCGCGGAAAGCTTGCGCAGCTCATGCACAATGCGTTTTTGTGCATATGGAGGGATTGCGGTTTCCGGCTCCTCCATCGCAAAAATCACGTTCTGCTTGTCTTCCGCAATCTGCGACAACATCGCGAGGAGCAGCAGGTTGATGGTGCCCGTGCCTTGGCGAAAATAGGGCGCAGAATACGAGCCCGTTCCGGTATCGATAAACGCCGTAATCACTTCCCGCAGATGTCTTCGCGTAAGAGCCGAGACCCTGAGATGAGGTTGGATGCCCCACTCACGCGGGACATACTTTTTTAGTGCTCTATCAATGCTGCTTAGGACACCAGAGATACCTAGCTCGGGGGCGCTTGCTACATCGAAGTTTGACAATTCAGAAAGAGTGGATTCCCACATCTTTGGCCGTATTTCTTTAAGGCGAAGAATTATGTCGAGGAGACTTCCTCGCTCAAGGCTAAGGGCCCTCGCGCCCGTACGGAGCGATCGTAGATATAGAAATCCACATTTCTGCTTGTCCGACTTTGTAAAATGCTCCGGCTTTTCATTTTCATCTATTGTTCGGGTGTAATAGGTCTTCCCTTCAAAGTCGTCCTCCTGGGGATTGTAGCTCCCAATGAACGTGACGCGTAAGGCAGGAATAGTAGCGGACAGATCAAGCTCGGCGGGATCAGATGCATCTGACATCGCGTGTTTCAATACGTCCCACCACTCGATGTAATCTCGAAAGTGTATCTGCTGTTCTTCGGAAAGCCCGGTGACGGTTGCTTCTACAATTATTCGCGGCGCAGTCTCTGAACCATCAGGACGGGCATCGCCTGCCAAATACTGACCAAGATGAAAGTCGTGTTCATCAATGGGGGATTGTCGCGAGAGGCGATCTGGTCCCATGACCAAATCGAGCGCTTCGAGAAGCGTCGACTTGCCGACGTTATTGTCACCTATGAGAACCGCGTGATCTGGAAGGAGCACAGAAGCGGCGCTGATACCGCGAAAATTTTCGATGAAAAGGTGGCTGATCTTCAAAATAACCTCGGACAACGGCGCTCAGTCTAATGCACGTCATGGTTGTCTGATCACTCGCTAAAAGCAATCCATCTTCTTGTTAGACTTCAGTGAGAAAAGCCTCTTGCATCGCACAAACAAAACGGCCGGATCTTCCGATCCGGCCGTCACGCAAAACTCTACTTGGCTCAGCCTACGCCACCCGACGCAAGCCTCCGCCCAATACGAAAATTCTCAGCTCGCCTTCTTCTCCGGTGCCGGCGTCGGGCCGACTTTCTTCTGGATGGCGCGCTTCAGCTCGAGGGCGCGGGGCGAGAGCACGGCGGCCTTGGCCTTGAGCAGGAAGGGATCGAGGCCGCCATTGTGGTCGACGCTCTTGATCGCGTTGGTGGAGACGCGCAGGCGCACGTTGCGGCCCAGCGCTTCGCTGATGAAGGTCACGTTGACCAGGTTCGGCAGGAAGCGGCGCTTGGTCTTGATGTTGGAGTGGCTGACCGTGTGGCCGACCTGGGGGCCCTTGGCCGTCAATTCGCAGCGGCGAGACATGGCTAAATCCTCAATCTTTCCCAACGATGTGCGGCCGCCATTCGGGGCGCCACGGGCAAATTCTCTGTCCTTGCAGGGAGCGGGCGGACGTATAGGGGGGAAGCGGCGGGACGTCAAGGTTTTGGGGCGGGTTTCGTGCTCCAAGGTAGGTGTCATCGCCCGGCTCGACCGGGCGATCCAGTACTCCGAGACGGCGCGGCTGACCAGAGGGGCCGCGGCGTACTGGATGCCCCGCCCCAGTGCGCAAAAGGCGGGGCATGACAGCGGTGGAGGTGGCGGGGTGAGGTGCGCGGTTCTGACCCGCCCCGATCACCAAAACGGCAATGATTATCGCGCCTTACCATCACATAAAGGGCGTATTCGCGCCCGAAGAGTCCAGTGGAGTTCCGGACGCGGAGTGGCCCGGACACATTGCTTGGCGCGCTATTTGGCTTAAGTAACAACCGTTCGCGCCCCGATTGGATTGTTTCGTGCTCACAACGTCTCATCTTGCGCCAAGCCTGCGCCCAAATGAGCTGCGCTCAGCGAAGCGGCGCGCAAGGAATCCACGCGCAAGTCATCCGCGCCCTGCCGGCCGCTGGGTCATGGCGGCCCTTTTCGGGCTGGTGTTGGCGTGGGCGGCGGAGCCTGCGGCGGCGCAGGGCAAGCTCGAGGCACAATACGAGGCGACGCTGTCGGGCATTCCCGTAGGCCGAGGCGCCTGGAACATCGACATCCAGGACGATGTGTTCGCGGCCGCGGCCTCCGGCGGCACCTCGGGGCTTCTAAAATCCTTCGCGGGCGGGTCGGGCACCGGCGCCTCGCAGGGCCGCGTGGTCAACGGCGCGCTGGTCGCGACCGGCTACCAGGCCTCCACCACCACCTCGAAGAAGACCGAAGAGATCCGCATCACGCTCGACAAGGGCAATGTGAAGGATTTTGCCATCCTGCCGGAGCCGCCGGTCGATCCCGACCGCATCGTCGTCACCGACGCGCATCGCCGCGGCGTCTGGGACCCGATGACGGCCTCGCTGGTGCGCGTATCCGGCACTGGCGACGTGCTGTCGGCGGACGCCTGCCACGGCAGCGCCGCCGTGTTCGACGGCCGCATGCGCTACGAGCTCAAGCTCGATTTCAAGCGCATGGAGAGCGTGAAGGCGGAGAAGGGCTATCACGGCCAGGTCGTGGTCTGCTCGCTGTATTTCGTGCCCATCGCCGGCTACATTCCCGACCGTCCCGTGATCAAATATCTCGCCGCCCAGCGCAACATCGAGGTCGCGTTCGCGCCGATCGCGGGAACGCGCATCCTGGTGCCGTTTTGGCTGAAAGTGCCGACCCCGCTCGGGCCGGCCATGCTGGAAGCCACCAGCTTCATCACCACGGCCCAGCCGCCCAGGATCGCGAAGACGCAGTAGAGGGGCGTCCCGTGCTGAATCTCCCTTTTGGCGAAAATAAACGCAAGCGATTTCAATGGCATCCCTACTGTGCATGGGGTTGTTTTCGCACTTTTTGTTTGGGAGGGCTCCAGGGCCGGGAATCCATTTGACTCCTCCCCGATTCTGATTCGACTCCGCGCCGTCCCCAGCTTTAACGAATCCGCCACCGAAACGTCGCTTGTGCGGCGGGCCAAAACTCCATCTAGTGCGAACCACTAAGCCTCCCGCGACATCTTGCGAGAACGGAACAGGACTCAAGGGGGAGTCAGCGATTCGGCCGCGATTCGTTCTCAACTCGTTCCGAAGCTTAAAGCCAACGGGAAAAGCGTCGCAAAGTGAGACAGTTGCGCGAGGTTCGGGGAAGGGCGCCGCATTCTCCGCCGTCATGCCCCGGCTTGACCGGGGTATCCAGTACGCCGCGCCCTCTCGGTTTGATCTGCGCCGCCTCTGGAATACTGGATCGCCCGGTCGAGCCGGGCGATGACAGCAGTGTGTGAGGCCGGCCCTTCGCGCCCTCGCCCCAAAACAGCACTGACATTCGCCCCAATCGCCATTACCTAATCCTCCAGATGCCTTTTTCCTCCTCCCCCTTCGCTTCCGAGCGGCTTCCCGGCGCCGGCGTCACTGCGGTGCTTGGTCCCACCAACACCGGCAAGACCCATCTCGCCATCGAGCGGATGCTCGCGCATCCCTCCGGCATGATCGGGCTGCCGCTGCGCCTGCTGGCGCGCGAGGTCTACAACAAGATCGCAGCAAGGGTCGGCCCCGACGCCGTCGCGCTCGTGACCGGCGAGGAGAAGATCAAGCCGAAATCGCCGCGCTACTGGGTCTCGACCGTGGAGGCGATGCCGCGCGATCTCGACGTCTCGTTCCTCGCCGTCGACGAGGTGCAGATCGCGTCTGATCTGGAGCGCGGCCACGTCTTCACCGATCGCATCCTCAACCGCCGCGGCCGCGACGAGACGCTGCTGCTGGGCGCTGCCACGATGCGTCCGATCATCGAGCGGCTATTGCCCGGCGTCTCCATGATCACGCGGCCGCGTTTGTCGCAGCTGGAATTCGCCGGCGACCGCAAGATCACGCGGCAGCCGCGGCGCACCGCCATCGTCGCCTTCTCGGCTGACGAGGTCTACGCCATCGCCGAGCTGATCCGGCGGCAGCATGGCGGCGCCGCCGTGGTGCTGGGCTCGCTGTCGCCGCGCACCCGAAACGCGCAGGTTGCGATGTTCCAGAACGGCGAGGTCGATTACCTCGTCGCCACCGACGCCGTCGGCATGGGCCTCAATCTCGACGTCGACCACGTCGCTTTTGCCTCCGACCGCAAGTTCGACGGCTACCAGTTCCGCCGCCTGACGCCGTCCGAATTCGGCCAGATCGCCGGCCGCGCCGGCCGCGCCACCCGCAACGGCACCTTCGGCACCACCGGCCGCTGCGCACCGTTCGAGCCCGAGCTCGTCAATGCGCTGCAGAACCACACCTTCGATCCCGTGAAGGTTTTGCAATGGCGCAATTCGAAGCTGGATTTCGCTTCCCTCGGCGCGCTCCAGGTCTCGCTGAACCTGGCCCCCGGCCACGAGGCGCTGACGCGCGCGCCCATCGCCGAGGACATGCGCGTGCTCGACCACGCCGCCCGCGACGCTGAGGTGCGCGATGTCGCGCATGGCAAGGATGCGGTGGAACGGCTGTGGGAGGCCTGCCAAATCCCCGATTATCGAAAGCTGTCGCCGGCCGCCCATGCCGAGCTGGTCACCACGCTGTACGGCTTTCTGATGCGGAAGGGATGTATCCCCGACGCCTGGTTCAGGACCCAGATCGACCAGGCCGACCGCGTCGACGGCGATATCGACACGCTGTCGGCCCGGATCGCGCAGATTCGCACCTGGACCTTCGTCGCCAACCGTCCCGACTGGCTGAAAGACCCCGAACGGTGGCAGGGGATCGCCCGCGAGGTCGAAAATAAATTATCGGATGCGCTCCATGAACGCTTGACTGAGCGTTTCGTTGATCGCCGGACCAGTGTATTGATGCGCCGCCTGCGGGAGAACACGAGCTTGAATACTGAAATCGGCAAGACCGGCGAAGTCATCGTCGAAGGCCATGTCATCGGCCGCCTCGATGGCTTCACCTTTGCACCGGATGCGGCGGAAGCCGGCTCCGATGCGAAAGCGTTGCAGGCTGCAGCGCAGGCCGTGCTCGCCGGCGAGATCAACGCGCGCGCCGAAAAACTGGGCAATGCGCCGGACGAGCAGTTCGTGCTGACTTCGGAAGGCATCATCCGCTGGACCGGCGATGCCGTGGCGCGGCTGTCTGCCGCAGAGGACGCGCTGCATCCGCGCATCCGCATCATCTCCGACGAACGCCTCACGGGCGCCCCCCGCGACAAGGTGCAGGCCCGGCTCGAGCTCTGGCTCAAGACGCATATCGAAAAGCTGCTCGGGCCGCTGTTCGAGCTCAGCAAGGCCGAGGACGTCACCGGCATCGCCCGCGGCATCGCCTATCAGCTCGTGGAGGCGCTCGGCGTGCTGGAGCGCCCGAAGATCGCCAACGAGCTGAAGGACCTCGACCAGCCCTCGCGCGCGACCTTGCGCAAATATGGCGTCCGCTTCGGCGCCTATCACCTCTATTTCCCCGGCCTGCTCAAGCCGGCCGGGCGTGCTCTGGCCGCGCTGCTCTGGGCGCTGAAGCAGGACAATGTCGATCCCTCCGCGCTGTCGGGCGCGCAGCATCTGGCAAGCTCCGGCCGCACCTCGTTCCCGGTGGACAAGCAGCTGCCGCGCGATGCCTATCGCGTGCTCGGCTACAAGCAGGCCGGCGAGCGCGCCGTGCGCGTCGACATCCTGGAACGTCTTGCCGACCTGATCCGTCCGGCGCTGGCCTGGCGCGAGAACGCGTCCGGCGAAAAGCCCGCCGGTGCATTCGACGGCCGCAGCTTCGTGGTGACGCAGGCGATGACCTCGCTCACCGGTTCGGCCGGCGAAGATTTTGCCTCCGTGCTGCGTGCGCTCGGCTATCGCATGGACAAGCGCCCGCCGCTGCCGGCGAAGCCGGCCGCGCCTGTTGCCGAGACGCCTGTTGCTGAAGCCTCCAGCGAAGAGGCACCCGCAACCGAAACGCCGGTCGAGGACGCCGCAGTGCCTGCGGAAACCGCGATCGAAGCCGCCGCCGAGCCTGTGACCGTCGAAGACGCGCCCGGCATGGAGCAGCACGACGAGCCGGTGCAAGACGAGCCGGCGCTTGAAGCTTCCGTCACGCCGGAAGACGCTCCCGGCATCGCGCCGCCTGCGGAAGAGGCTGCGGCACCCGTTGAAGCCGCCGAAACCGCTCCCGCCGAAACCGCACCTGCCGAGACCGCGCCTGCAGAGACTGCTGCAGCCGAAGCCGCTGCGTCGGCCGATGCGGCTGCGCCTGTGGAAGCCGCGGCAACGCCCGCCGAGCCCGAGCTCATCGAGGTCTGGCGTCCCGCCGGCCGTCACGATGATCGCAAGCCGCGCCACGAGCGCCATCGCAACCAGCGTCATCACCAGCCGCGTCCGCAGGCGGCCGCTGAAGCCGGCGCTGCGCCTGCCGAAGGCGAAGCCCAGCCTGCCGCCGACGGCGAGAAACGCGGTGAGCGTCATCGCCATGGCGGCGGTCATCGCCGGGATTCCGGCCGCGATGGCGGCAGGGACTTCCGCAAGCCGCGCGAAGGCGGCGCCGAAGCCGCGCCGCGTCCCGAGGGGCGCGACGACAAGAACCGTCGCTTCGAGGGCAAGAATGGCGGCAACAAGGACCGCGACAACAAGGATCGCAACAAGGGCAAGTTCGGTGGCGGCGATCGCGACAAGGGTCGCGACAACCGTGGCCGCGACCGCGACAAGGGCCGCGACCGCCAGGGCGGACCCTCGCTGCGTCCCTATGCATCGAGCGCCAATCCGCGCGAACGCGATCGTCCTGTCGATCCGAACTCGCCGTTTGCAAAACTCGCTGCGCTAAAGGAGCAGCTGTCCGGGCGTAAGGAGTAGCACAGCGTTTTCAAGCGAAGTGCGGAGCGGTTCGCGTGAAGAAAACGCGTCAGAGGGAATAGGGTCACGACCGAGCGGCAGCGCATCGACAAATGGCTATGGCACGCGCGGGTGGTGAAGGCGCGCACCTCCGCTGCCGAGCTTGTCGAGTCCGGCCATGTTCGCGTCAACGGTGCACGCGAGAAATCGCCGGGGCATGCGATCAAGATCGGCGACGTGCTCACCATCGCGCTCGATCGCACTGTGCGCGTCTTGAAAGTCACCGCCTTCAACGAACGCCGCGGCGATGCCGCCTCGGCCCGTGTGCTCTACGAAGAGCTCGGTGAAGGCCATCCGAATTCTCAGCGCAATTAATTGCGCTTTGAATTCATTTCTTGGTCGATCAAGCGCATAAAGCCGTCATGATCGGCCGTTCCTGAGCTTGCGGCGCCGGGCCATCCGCGCTACGCAAGCCGCGACTTTTAAAAGAGCTTTTCGGAGCGTTGGATGACTTACGTCGTCACTGAAGCGTGCATCAAGTGCAAGTACACCGACTGCGTCGAGGTCTGCCCGGTCGATTGTTTCTACGAGGGCGAGAACATGCTCGTCATCCATCCTGACGAGTGCATCGATTGCGGCGTGTGCGAGCCGGAATGTCCCGCCGATGCCATCAAGCCGGACACGGAACCGGGCCTGGAAAAGTGGCTCACGGTCAACGCCGACTACGCCAAGAGCTGGCCGAACATCACCCAGAAGAAAGAATCACCTGCCGACGCCAAGGATTTCGACGGCATGGAGGGCAAGTTCGACAAGTATTTCTCCGCGAACCCCGGCTCCGGCGACTAATTCGGGTCAAACTTAACCCTATTAGCGGCGTTACCGCCGAAAACCAGCCCTTAAGACCCCTAAATCATTGATTTTTGCGGGAAATGTGCTATATTGGGCACATTGAGCCGAACCCTGGTTAGCCCCGTCGGCCCCGTTGGGTTCCCGTGAAACCAAATGTCGAACAGGGGCGTGGCAGTTTCCGCGCGCAGGCTGTGTCACAGAAAACGCGTAAAAAGAGTACTTCAGCGAAGGCTTCCCATAAGGACGCCAAGAAAGTCGCCACGGCCAGCCGTAGCGCATCCAAGGGTCGGACCGCGACTAAGGCGCCGGCTGCAAAGTCCTCGAAGAACAAAAGAAGCGCAATGCCTAACAAGACTGCCAAGCCGGCCGCGAAAGCGACCGTTGCCAAGCCTGTTGCCGCCAAGCCTGCCGCCAAGCCCGCTGTTGCCAAGACGCCCGCTGCCAAGGCTCCCGCTGCCAAGCCCGCCGCGCCAAAGGCTCCTGTTGCGGCTGCTCCTGCCAAGGCTCCCGTCGCTGCCGCCAAGCCGGCCGTGAAGCCCGCGGCTGTTGCGCCGAAGGTCGAGGAAAAGAAGGTCGTGACCCAGCGTCAGGGCTTCAAGGCCAACGAATTCGTCGTCTATCCCGCCCACGGCGTCGGCCAGATCCTGGCCATCGAGGAGCAGGAGATTGCCGGCGCGAAGCTCGAGCTGTTCGTCATCAACTTCATCAAGGACAAGATGACGCTGCGCGTGCCGACCGCCAAGGTCGCCAATGTCGGCATGCGCAAGCTGTCCGAGCCCGCGCTGGTGAAGCGTGCGCTCGAGACCCTCAAGGGCCGTGCCCGCGTCAAGCGCACCATGTGGTCGCGCCGCGCCCAGGAATACGAAGCGAAGATCAACTCGGGCGACATCGTCGCGATCGCGGAAGTCGTGCGCGACCTCTATCGCTCCGAATCGCAGCCCGAGCAGTCCTACAGCGAACGCCAGCTCTATGAAGCCGCGCTCGACCGTCTCTCCCGCGAGATCGCGGTGGTGCAGCACTCGACCGAGACCGAAGCGGTCAAGGAGATCGAGGCCCAGCTCGCCAAGAGCCCGCGTCGCACCGGCGCCAAGTCCGAAGCCGCCGAAGGCGAAGCCGACGCCGAGGGCGATAGCGACGAGACCGAGGGCGGAGCCACGGTCGCCGACGAGGCCGCGTAAGCGGCTCGCGCGTCGATCGCAACAGATCAAAAGCCCGGCCGTTTGGCCGGGCTTTTTGTTTGGGGCGCCGGATGATCTTGCTCGGTCCGTAGGGTGGGTTAGCCGAAGGCGTAACCCACCATGCTGCCGCAAAGAAGTGGTGGGTTACGCTTCGCTAACCCACCCTACAAAGTTGACCAACCTCACTTCACCGGCCGCTTCTCGAGCTTCCGCGCCAGCGTCCGACGGTGCATCCCGAGCCGTCTTGCCGCTTCCGAGATGTTGAAATCGGTCTCGATCAGGGTCTGGTGGATGCGTTCCCATTCTAGTGTTTTGATCGAGGTCGGCCGGACGTCGAGCGCGACCTCGGCATTGCCTGCGGCCTTGTTGAAGGCGGCCTCGATGTCGTCGGTGTTCGATGGCTTCGCCAGATAGTGGCATGCGCCAAGCTTGATGGCCTCGACGGCGGTGGAGATGCTGGCAAAGCCCGTCAGCACCACGATCAGCATCTCCGGATCGTGCGTGTGCAAGAGCTCGACGCAGGCCAGCCCCGAGGCGCCGCCGAGCTTGAGGTCGACGACGGCATAGCCGAACGATCGCTCCTCCAGAACTTTCCGCACGCCCTCGATCGAGGCGGCGAGCACGACCTCGTAGTCACGGCGCTCGAACGAACGCTTCAGGGTGCGGGCGAAGCCGGCATCGTCCTCGACGACGATGAGCGAACGGTCAGGCGTCAAAGCTGCCTCCGATCGCGAGCGTGGCGAGCGGCAGCGTGAGGCGGACCGTGGCGCCGCGCTTCCTGTGGTTCTCGGCAGTCACGCTGCCGCCAAGCTTGCGCACCACATTCACCACCAGGAATAGGCCGAGCCCGCCGCCGGCGCGGCCCTTGCTCGACTGATAGGGCTTTCCGAGCTGTGCCAGCATCTCCGGCGCAAAGCCGGGGCCGCGATCGCTGATCGACAGCACGAGACTATCGCCCTCGCGCTCGGCAACGAGCTCGACCCAGTCGCGCGAGACCTCGTAGGCGTTGTCGAGCACGTTGAAGATCACCTGTTTCAGCGCGACGTCTGAGGCGATCGCGACGTCTTCGCCGAAGGTGTTGACGAAATACAGCGTGCGCGCCGAGCGCGCGTCGCGCCACTCTTCCACCAGCGCCGTGACGAAAGCCGCCACCGTCGTCGGCGACGATCCTTCGCCGCGTGCTTCGCCCGCCGACACCAGAATGCCTGTCACGATCGACTTGCAGCGTTGCAGCGAGGTCTCCATCTCCGCGAGGTCCTCGGCCAGCTCCTGATCGGCGGCAAGGTCGGGCATGCGGCGCCAATCGCCGAGGATGACCGAGAGCGAGGCGAGCGGCGTCCCGAGCTCGTGAGCCGCGCCGGAGGCGAGCAGGCCCATGCGCACGATATGATCCTGCTCGGCGGCATGCTGGCGCAGCGCCGCCAGATGCGCGTCGCGCTCGCGCAAATTCCTGTTGATGCGGGTGACGAACACCACCAGCAGCACGGCGTTGAGCACGAAGCCCAGCAGCATGCCGGCAACCGTGAGCGTATAGGTCTCGCTCAGCGGGTTCGGCGGCAGATCGAGCGGCCGATAGGCGACGGTCAGCCAGACGAAGCTCGCGCAGGTCAGCGCGACCAGCGACCAGGTCGAGCGGCCATCGAGCAGCACCGCGCCCAGCGTCACCTGGAGCAGGAACAGCGAGGTGAAGGGATTGGTGGCGCCGCCGCTGAGATAGAGCTGCGCGGTCAGCGCAGCGACGTCCAGCATCAGGGCGACCAGCAGCTCGTTGTTGGTGATCGCGGCGCGATGGCGCACCCACACCAGGCTGGAGACGTTGAGAAATATCAGTGCGCCGATCACCGCGCCCATGCGGGTGAGAGGCAGGGGAATGCCGAGCCAGACATGCACGCCGCCGATGGTCACGATCTGCCCGACCACTGCGGTCCAGCGCAGCTGGATCAGCAGCGCCATGTTCTTGCGGTTGGTCTCGTCGTCGGTCGGCGCAGCGCCGATCAGCTCGCTGCGCGCGTCCGCCTGCGATTGCAGCGTGACGGCGACATGCGTTCTTCCGTCGTCAGGTGGGCTCGACGATCGTTCCAGCATCTGATCCCGTCCTGCGGGCGTCGGCATCGGAGCCGTCGGCCGCTTCGTGGACGAAGCCGCTCCAGGGCTTCCTGCGGCGGAACAGCCCGCCGCCGAATGTGACGATAAGTCTGCCGGCTAGCATGAAAGCCAGGGCAAACCACGTCAGCGCGTAGATCAGGTGGTTATTGGGAAAGCTGATCACGGTCAATCCGCCGATTGGGCCGCCGCCGGATTGTGATCCAGCGTCGGCATCGACGAAGAAGGGCGCGACATGGTCGAGGCCGCGTGCCGCCGCAATCGCGGTGACATCCCGCGAGTACCAGCGATTGTGCTCAGGCACGTTGGTCCTGAGGAATCCGCCTTTTGGCTCGGTGACGCGCAAGAAGCCGGTGATCTCGACCTCGCCTTGCGGATTGCCGTCCCGGCGCGTCGAGACGTCGCGCCGGTCGGACGGCACGAAGCCGCGGTTGACCAGTACCAGCGTGCCGTCGTCGCGCCTGAGCGGTGTCAACACCCAATAGCCCGGGCCTTCTTCGGTAACGGCCTGAACCAGCGTCTCACGGTCATGCATGAAACGGCCGCTGACGCTGACGTGCCTGTATTCGTCGTTTGCGGCGGAGACGGTCGGCCATGCCGCTGGCGAGGGGATCGGCTGCGCCGGGGCATGAACGCGCTGCTCGACGCGGTCGATCAGCGCCAGCTTCCAGGCGCGGCGTTCGATCTGCCAGACGCCGAGCGCGATCAGAAGTGCAATGGCCGCGAGCGAGAGGACCGTGAGCCACAAGGACGGGTGCGCAGCGTCGCGGCGCGCCCCGTTTGCCTTGCTCGTCTCGGTCCGGATTTCGTTCATTTCATCCCGTTCATCTGGTGGATCGGCATCATGTTGCTGTTGAGATGGTTCATCACCCACAGCGAACCGGACAGGGCGATCACCACCATGACGATGGTGAAGATCAGCGCCATCATACTCCAGCCGTTCTCGGACGTCGTGTTCATGTGCAGGAAGTAGATCATGTGCACGACGATCTGCACGACCGCGAAGGCCATGATCACGAGCGCGGTGATCTGCTTGCTCGGAAGCGCGCCGCTCATCACCAGCCAGAACGGAATCGCGGTGAGCACGACCGAGAGCACGAAGCCGAGCATGTAGGTCGAGAACGAGCCGTGGGCGTTGGCGTGGCTGTCGCCGTGGTGATGATCGCCCGCATGGGCGGCGTGAGTATCGGTGTTCATCGCAGAACTCCCAGGAGGTAGACGAAGGTGAAGACACCGATCCAGACCACGTCCAGGAAGTGCCAGAACATCGACAGGCACATCAGGCGGCGGCGGTTGGCCTCGATCAGGCCGAACTTCCAGACCTGCACCATCAGGGTCACCAGCCAGATCAGGCCGCAGCTGACGTGCAGGCCGTGGGTGCCGACCAGGGTGAAGAAGGCGGACAGGAAGGCGCTGCGCTGCGGCGTCGCGCCTTCATGGATCATGTGGGCGAACTCCGACAGCTCGATGCCGATGAACGCGGCGCCGAACAGGCCGGTGATCGCCAGCCAGATCTGGGTCTGGGCGATCTTGTTCTGCTGCATCGTCAGCATCGCAAAACCATACGTGATCGACGATAGCAACAGCATCGAGGTGTTCACCGCGACCAGCGGCAGCTCGAACAAATCCTTCGGCGCCGGACCGGCGGCGTAGTTGCCGCCGAGCACGCCGAAGGTGGCGAACAGGATCGCGAAGATGAGACAGTCGCTCATCAGGTAGATCCAGAAGCCGAGCGAGGTGCTGTAGCCTTCCGGATGCGGGTGTTCGTCGGCGAGGTAGAACACCGGCTCGCCGGTTTGCGTGGGATTGACAGCGACAGTCATTTACTTGGCTCCGGCGAGCAGTTTGGTGCGCACGTCCTCGGCCCGGATGACGTCCTCGGCCGGAATGTCGAAATCGCGGTGATAGTTGAAGGTGTGACCGATGCCGACGGCGAGCATCGCGATGAAGCTCGCGGCGGCCAACCACCAGATGTACCAGATCAGGCCGAATCCCATCGCGGTGGCAAGGCCGGCGAGGATGATGCCGGTGCCGGTGCTGCTGGGCATGTGGATCGGCTTGAACCCGGTGAGCGGGCGCTGATAACCGCGCCTCTTCATGTCCCACCACGCGTCATTGTCGTGAACGACAGGAGTGAAGGCGAAGTTGTAGGCCGGCGGCGGCGAGGAGGTCGCCCATTCCAGCGTACGCGCATCCCAGGGATCGCCGGTGACGTCCTTGAGCTGCTCGCGCCTGAGGAAGCTGACTGCGAACTGCATCAGCATCGAGAGGATGCCAAGGAAGACCAGGAAGGCGCCAATGCCGGCGACGATGAACCAGATCTGCAGGCTCGGATCGTCGAACACGCGGAGGCGGCGGGTCACACCCATCAGGCCGAGCACATAGAGCGGCATGAAGGCGAGATAGAAACCCGTGACCCAGAACCAGAACGACAGCTTGCCCCAGAACGGGTCGAGCTTGAAGCCGAACGCCTTCGGGAACCAGTAGCCGATACCGGCGAACGCGCCGAACACCACGCCCCCGATGATCACGTTGTGGAAGTGCGCGATCAGGAACAGGCTGTTGTGCAGGACGAAGTCGGCCGGCGGCACCGCGAGCAGCACGCCGGTCATGCCGCCGAGCACGAAGGTCAGCATGAACGCGATCGTCCACATCATCGGCAGCTCGAAGCGGATGCGGCCGCGATACATCGTGAACAGCCAGTTGAACATCTTCGCGCCCGTCGGGATCGAGATGATCATCGTGGTGATGCCGAAGAAGGAGTTGACGCTGGCGCCCGACCCCATCGTGAAGAAGTGGTGCAGCCAGACCAGGTACGACAGGATGGTGATGACCACCGTGGCGTAGACCATCGAGGTGTAGCCGAACAGCCGCTTGCCCGAGAAGGTCGAGGTCACTTCCGAGAAGATGCCGAAGGCGGGGAGAACCAGGATGTAGACCTCGGGATGACCCCAGATCCAGATCAGGTTCACGTACATCATCGGGCTGCCGCCGAAATCGTTCGTGAAGAAGTTGGTGCCGACGTAACGGTCGAGAGAGAGCAGCGCGAGCACGACGGTCAAAACCGGAAAGGAAGCGACGATCAGCACGTTGGTGCAGAGCGCGGTCCAGGTGAACACCGGCATCCGCATCATGGTCATGCCGGGGCACCGCAGCTTGACGATGGTGCAGATCAGGTTGATGCCGGACAGTGTCGTTCCGACGCCCGCGACCTGTAGTCCCCATATGTAATAGTCGACGCCGACATCCGGACTGTAGCCGATGTTCGACAGCGGCGGATAAGCGAGCCACCCGGTGCGGGCGAATTCGCCGATGAACAGCGAGGCCATCACCAGCACCGCGCCGCCGACCGTCATCCAGAAGCTGAAATTATTCAGGAACGGGAACGACACGTCGCGCGCACCGATCTGGAGCGGCACGACGAAGTTCATCAGGCCGGTGACCAGCGGCATCGCCACAAAAAAGATCATGATCACGCCGTGGGCGGTGAAGACCTGGTCGTAGTGATGGGAGTTGAGATAGCCCTCCGAGCCGCCGAAGGCGAGGGCCTGCTGCAACCGCATCATCAGCGCGTCGGCGAAGCCGCGCAGCAGCATCACGATGCCGAGGATCATGTACATGATGCCGATGCGCTTGTGGTCGACGCTGGTGAACCACTCGCTCCAGAGATAACCCCAGACGCGGAAATAGGTCAGGCCGGCAAACATGATGAGGCCGCCGGTCGCCACCACGGCAAAGGTGCCGACGACGATCGGCTCGTGCAGCGGCAGCGATTCGAAGGTGAGCCGGCCGAAGATGAGCTTGAGAAGATCAGGAGACATGCGGGATCTCTTTACGAATCTGACTTCGGACGTTGTCCGAGGAAGAAGGACGAGGACTTCAGCGGCGTGAAACTCGGCCGCTTCAGGCCAGCGCCGAGCAGCGGCGCGGTGTCGAGAGGCGCCGTGATGGAGGCGGTGGTCCTGCCCTGCGGCGCATCGGGCGTGCAGGTGCCGGCGACGAAGGTCGGCTCCGGCCCAAGCGCCGTGCCGCGGCGAGCGTACTTGTCGTAGGCCAGCGGCAGCGTGTTGTTCAGGCCCTCATGGCCGAGGCCGCCCTTGGCGTCGATTGCCATCATCTCGCTCTGGCACATCTTGCCGGTCTCGACGCACATGTTGAGGATCAGGCGGTAGAGATCGGAATCGACGGTGCCGTAGCGCCGCACCGGCTCGTTCTGGCTGGGTTTTTCGAGCTGGAGATATTCGGCGCGGCCGAGCGAGCCGCCGGACTTGGCGCTTGCGATCCAGGCGTCAAAGCCCTTGTCGTCGAGACCCTGGAAGTTGAAGTGCATGCCGGAAAAGCCGGCACCGCTGTAGTTCGCGGAAAAGCCCCGGTAGGTGCCGGCGTGGTTCACGACGGCGTGGAGCTTGGTCTCCATGCCCGGCATCGCGTAGATCTGGCCGGCCAGCGCGGGGATGTAGAACGAGTTCATCACCGAGGACGCGGTGATGCGGAAGTTGATGGGACGATCGACCGGAGCTGCCAGATCGTTGACAGTGGCGACGCCGTAGTCCGGATAGATAAAGAGCCACTTCCAGTCGAGCGCGACGACGTCGACCTCGAGCGGGGCCTTGGATTGGTCCACGGCGCGGTCGGCATGGATGCGGCCGAGCGTGCGATAGGGGTCGAGCAGATGCGTGCCCATCCAGGTCAGCGCGCCCAGGCAAACGATGATCAAGAGCGGCGCCGACCAGATCACCAGCTCGAGGCTGGTCGAGTGGTCCCATTCCGGCTCGTAGCGGGCGTCGGTGTTAGACTGGCGATAGCGCCAGGCGAACAGCACCGTCAGCGCCATCACGGGCACGACAATCAGGAGCATCAGGACGGTGGAGATGATGACGAGGTCGCGCTGCTGCGCTGCGATATCGCCGGCCGGCGCCAGCACGACGTAGTTGCAGCCGCTGAGCGCAACCGCCAGGGGTAGCAGCGCCAGAATCTTGAAACGGGACAAGGGCCGAGCCTTATGAGAATGAGTTTCTTTTGCGGGGCCAAGGGGTAGCTGCGGCGCAGCAATCCGGACATTGGACAATTTGTCCAATGTTGCACTGCGGGATGTTGCGCCAGACAAGGCTAGATTGCCTGGCGCCTCGCCGGGCGGTCAGCTTTGGTTTTCAGGACGTTAAGGGCGCGCGAATGGCGATGGCACAGACCCCCGCAATGGCAGACCACTCGGGCGAGCACGGCCACGACCAGGCCAGTCCCGGCGAGATCGCTATCGGCGTCATCATCGGCCGCACCTCGGAATTCTTCGACTTCTTCGTCTTCGCGATCGCCTCGGTGATCGTGTTCCCGCGCCTGGTGTTCCCGTTCACGAGTGAACTGACCGGCACCCTCTATTCCTTCATGATCTTCGCGCTGGCCTTCATGGCCCGGCCGATCGGCACCGTCATTTTCATGACGGTCGACCGCGAATACGGCAAGACGGCCAAGCTGATCTCGGCGCTGTTCCTGCTCGGCACCGCCACCGTCGCGATCGCGTTCCTGCCCGGCTATCACGAGATCGGCGTTGCCGCGATCTGGCTGCTGGCGCTGGCGCGCATCGCACAGGGTCTGGCCTGGGGCGGCGCCTGGGACGGCATGGCCTCGCTGCTGGCGCTGAACGCGCCGCCTTCAAAGCGCGGCTGGTACGCGATGGTGCCGCAGCTTGGTGCGCCGCTCGGTCTGATCGTGGCGAGCGGGCTGTTCGCCTATTTCGCCGGAAATCTCTCGGCCGACGACTTCTTCGATTGGGGCTGGCGCTATCCGTTCTTCGTCGCCTTTGCCATCAACGTCGTGGCGCTGTTCGCGCGCCTGCGCATGGTGACGACGGAAGAATATGCCTCGCTGTTCGAGACCCGCGAATTGCAGCCCTCGCGCATCTCCGAGACGGTGGCGCGCGAAGGCCAGAACATCATGCTCGGTGCGTTTGCGCCGCTGGCAAGCTTCGCTCTGTTCCATATGGTCACGGTGTTTCCGCTGTCCTGGGTGTTCCTGTTCACCCGCGAAAGTCCGGTGCGCTTCCTGATCATCGAGATCGTCGCCGCCGTGTTCGGCGTCGGCGCGATCGTGCTCTCCGGCGTCATCGCCGACCGCGTCGGCCGCAAATCGCTGCTGATGGGATCGGCGATCGCGATCGCGATCTACAGCGGCTTCGCCCCGCAGCTGCTCGATGCCGGCGCGTTCGGCGAGACCATCTACATGGTGATCGGCTTCATCCTGCTCGGTCTGTCGTTCGGCCAGTCGTCGGGTGCGATCGCCTCGAACTTCAAGCAGGCGTATCGCTACACGGCTTCGGCGCTGACCTCCGACATGGCCTGGCTGTTCGGCGCCGGCTTTGCACCGCTGGTCGCGCTGTTGCTGGCGACCAACCTCGGCGTCATCGCCTCGGGTGCGTACCTGCTGTCGGGCGCGTTCTGGACCTTGCTCGCGCTCTGGCTCAGCGGCCAGCGCGAGGCCGGCGATATGGACGCGGGGCGCTGATCGGGCGGAGCTTGTAGGGTGGGCAAAGGCGCGTAAGCGCCGTGCCCACCATCTTTCAATAATCCTGATCGGGAATGGTGGGCACGCTTCGCTTTGCCCACCCTACGGCAGTTTAGCGTACGTCAATCCGCCACGACCTTCACACGATCGCGCACCTTCACCTGCGCGTTGCGATCGAGCCCGTTGAGGACGCGAAAACGTTCGGCCGGGTGATCGACGCCAGCCATGCGGTGGGAGAGCGATTCCACGGTGTCGCCGGGCTGCACGGTGATGACCTTGATGCGCAGCGGGCGCGCGGCCTGGATCTCGTCGAGCGTCAGGCGGCGGAATGAACCGACGGTCTCGCGCGCATTGCGCTCGCTCTCGGTCGACTTCTGCCGTGCCGCGAAGATGAAGCGGTAGACGTCGCTGCCGAACCGCAGCGCATAGACCTTGAACTGCCACTGGTCGCCCTTGGCGGTGGCGGACGCAGCCGGAAAACCGTTGATGGTGATGTCCTCGGTGGAGGCCTTCTCGACGCCTTCCATCCAGCCGGAATTCAGGTAATCGCCGAGCGACTGTTCAGCCGGCACCCGCACGACGTCGAACCGCATCGCCTGCGAGCCGCCGTCGCGCACGCCGATCACGGCCTGCGCAGTGTTGTCGAGCGTAAAATTGTCCGGCGCCTGGAAGGTGAAGCCGAGCTTCGGATGCAGGAAGCGCCGGCCGCGGACAAAACCTTCGCTGGGGTCTTCGCCGTAGACGAGGTTGTCGATCGCGGCGAGATAGGTCTCGCGGTCGCGCTCGCCGCCCTCTGGCGCTGCGTATTGCCGCGCGATGGTCTGCGCGTTCTGCACGCGCTCGGGCGTCGCCGGATGCGACGAGGTGAAATCCTGCGCGCGCGGATCGAGCGAGGTCTTGCCGACCTTCAGTTCGGCATTGCGCTCCATCGCCGAGAGAAAGCGTGCGGCACCATAAGGGTCGAAATGGGCCTTGGCGGAAATCCCGACGCCGACGCCGTCGGCCTCGAACTCCTGATTGCGCGAAAAGCTCGCCATGGTCAGCTTGGTCTTGGCGAGCGCGAGCGCAGTGAGATCGGGATCGTTGCTCATGTCGGTGACGACGCGGGTGACGATCGCGGCCTGGCGGGCCTGGTCCTCGCGCATCGCGGCGTGCTTGGACAGCACATGCGCCATCTCGTGGCTGAGCACGGAGGACAATTCCGACGTATCGCTCGCCAGCGCAAGCAGGCCCCGCGTGACATAGAGCTGGCCGTTCGGCAGCGCGAAGGCGTTCACCGCGCCGGAATTGAGGATCGTGACCCGGTAACCCTGGTCGGGCCGATCGGACGCAGCGACCAGCCGGTCGACGGTCTTGGTGACGAGCGATTCGAGCCTGGCGTCGTCATAGGTGCCGCCATAGCTCGCCAGGATGCGCTCATGCTCCTTCTCGGTGGCGGGGGTCTGGGCGACGGCCGGCTTCGGCTTGGGCATCGCGACGGTCGGCGGGGCCGCCGCGGTCTGGAAGCGGCCCATATCGCCGCAGCCGGCAAGGGCTGAACCCAGCACGAGGCATAGCACAGCCGGCGCTGCCCGCAGGCGGCGTTCACCTTGTCCGTGCCGTCCTAGCACCCCATTCACGTCGCTTAACCCGTGCCTGGCCCTTTTTAGGGCCTTACCCCTGTCGGCTCGTTTGCGCCCAGCAACTCGATTTGTCCTACGAGGCGTATATCGATACGCGGCCCCGTATTCCCCTCAGCCCAGCCTCGGACACGAATACGTTTATTTTCCAGAGACTTAAGAGCGATCCCGGCGCTTTCGAACGCGGGTACCATGCGCTTTGAAATAGTCACGGCGAAGCCGCGTGTCCAGTTTCGTCCGAAGTTGAGGTAGGTCATTGCCCCAGCTTGCCGGACCGACAGGACTTTGCCTTCGACCACCACAAAACGCCCGATCCCCGCCAAAATATCGTCCGGACTTTCCGCGTTTTTTATGGCCGACGGGTCAGCCCAGCTGCCCTTTTTTTGGCGCCTCGCCTCGGCCTCCGACGCCATCAGGGCCGCCGCGCAGTCCTTATCGGCAATCTCGGCGGAGACGATGGCGTCGCCCTGGGCGAGGAGCGTCGCCTGCACGGAGATGTCGCTCTCGCCGACAAAGACCAGCGCGCCCTGGCGGCCATAGCGGTCAGGCGTGTCGTCGGCGCTGCGCAGGATCACGTCGTGCCCGACCAGCAGCGAGGTCAGCGCCTGCTTCGTGGTCGCGGTCGGCTCGATGCCGGTCAAGCGGATTTCCCGGCCGTCATCGAGCCGCAGACTGCGCGCATCGATCGCGGTGACGCGGCCTTCGCCCTGGGACTCGAACTGGCACGGGCTCGCGAATGCGCTCTGCCCCGCGACGAGAAGGATTGCGATCAGCTGAAGCCGTTGCGTCACGTTGCCCGGTGAGGTTGCGTTGCGCTCCAATTATAACTCAAGCGCGGTGGGGCGCGAAGACTGTTTGTTCATACTCCGTCATTGCGAGCGCAGCGAAGCAATCCAGAGTCCCTCAGAGGAAAGATCCTGGATTGCTTCGCTGCGCTCGCAATGACGGCGGAGGCACTCTTCCGCATCTCGTCATTCCGCTTTGCGGAAAGCGCGTGTTGATCGCTCATCTGCATCGTCCCGCGCGCTTGCTGCGCTGTCGCGCATGCGGCATGATTGCGGCAACACCAATAACCAAGCCGCCATCAGAGTACGGCGCGATAAGGGAGGCCTTTTTCGATGAAGCATGTTGTGTCGGGTATTTTTGCTGCTGCGTTGGCGCTGAGTGCAAGCGCCGCACAGGCCCAGGACAAGCCGCCACTGAAGATCGGCGGCATCCTCGACATGTCGAGCCTGTATGCCGACATCACCGGCCCCGGCAGCGAGACCGCGGCCAAGATGGCCGTGGAGGACTTTGGCGGTGAGGTGCTCGGCCGCAAGATCCAGGTGCTGGCTGCCGACCATCAGAACAAGGCCGATCTCTCCGCCAATATCGCCCGCGACATGCTCGACAATCAGGGCGTCGAAATGATCTATGACGTCGCGGCGTCCGCGACCGCGCTTGCCGCCGGCGAGATCGCGAAAGCGCGCAACAAGATCATCATGTTCAACGGCCCGGGCTCGATCCGCCTCACCAACGAGGCCTGCGGTCCCTACACCATTCACTATGTGTTCGACACCTACGGCCAGGCCAATGTGACCGGCCTTGCGGCCGTGAAGTCGGGCCTCGACACCTGGTACTTCCTCACCGCCGACTACGCCTTCGGCCAGGATCTGGAGAAGGACACCAGCGCCGTCGTGACCAAGACCGGCGGCAAGGTGCTCGGCAGCGTGCGCCATCCGCTCAACACGTCGGATTTCTCGTCGTTCCTGCTGCAGGCCCAGGCCTCGAAAGCAAAGGTGATCGGGCTCGCGAACGCCGGCGGCGACACCGTCAACGCCATCAAGCAGGCGGCCGAGTTCGGCATCACCAAGGGCGGCCAGAAGGTCTCGCCGCTGCTCGCCTTCGTGACCGACATCGACTCGATCGGGCTCGAGACCGCGCAGGGCCTGTTGCTTGCGGAAGCCTTCTACTGGGATCTCAACGACGACACCCGCGCGTTCTCGAAGCGCTTCCAGGAGCGCATGAAGCGGCCGCCGACCTCGGCGCAAGCCGGTGTCTATTCTTCCGTGACGCACTATCTGAAAGCAGTGAAGGCGGCCGGCACGACCGACGCCGCGACGGTGATGAAAATGATGAAGGAGACACCGATCAACGACTTCTTCGCCAAGAATGGCAAGATCCGCGAGGACGGCCGCATGTTGCACGACATGTACCTGTTCGAGGTCAAGAAGCCGTCGGAATCCAAGGGCCGCTGGGACGACTACAAGCTGCTCGCCACGGTGCCCGGCAGCGAGGCGTTCCAGTCGCTGGAGCAGTCGCGCTGTCCGCTGGTGAAGAAATAAACACCGTCATTGCGAGGAGCGAAGCGACGAAGCAATCCAGGCTGTCTCCGCGGAAACGCTTCGCTCGCAATGACGAGTGTGGTGATAGATCAAGCAAAACAACGACAAGGGAGAAGCCCCATGAACGACATGGTTCTGCAGAAGCTCGAGGGTGGGCTGCTCACCATCACCATGAACCGGCCCGAGCGGAAGAACGCGCTCAACCCGGACATGGTCGCCGGGCTGGTCGTGGCGGCGCGTCGCGCCGCTGATGATCCGGAGGTGCGCGCGGTCTTGTTGAAGGGCGCGGGCGGCTCGTTCTGCGTCGGCGGCGACGTCAAGTCGATGGCGGAGGGCCGGGCGCCGCTGCCGTTCGAAGTGAAGATGGCGAACCTGCGCCGCGGCATGGAGGTGTCGCGCATCCTGCACCAGATGCCGAAACCCGTGGTGGCGCAGCTCGATGGCGCGGCGGCCGGCGCGGGTCTGTCGATGGCGCTGTCGTGCGACCTCCGCGTCGCCTCCGAATCCTGCAAGATCACGACCGCGTTCGCAAAAGTCGGCTTCTCCGGCGATTACGGCGGCACCTATTTCCTCACCCAGCTGCTCGGCAGTGCGCGGGCGCGCGAGCTCTATCTGACCTCGCCGGTGCTGACCGCGAAGGAGGCTCATGCGATCGGCATGGTGACCAAGGTCGTCCCCGACGCCGAGATCGACGCGGCCGCGCACGAGCTCGCGCTGTCGCTGGCGCAAGGCCCGTCGATCGCGCTCGGCTTCATCAAGCGCAACATCAACAATGCCGAGCATCTCGCGCTGGAGGATTGCTTCGACGGCGAGGCGATCCACCACACCCGCTGCAGCGACACCGAGGATCACAAGGAGGCCGCAAAGGCGTTCGTCGAGAAGCGCAAGCCGACCTTCAAGGGCGCATGACGATGGCGCCCTATATGCGGTTGCGGCAGATCTGCCTGGTCGCGCCGCAGCTCGCGCCCGTGATCTCCGACATCGCTGATATCATGGGCCTCGCTGTCTGCTACCGCGACGGCAATGTTGCGAAATACGGCCTGGAGAACGCGCTGCTGCCGGTCGACACGATCCTGCTGGAGGTGGTCGCGCCGTTCAAGGACGGCACCACGGCCGGCCGCTTCATCGAGAAGAGCGGCGGGCGCGGCGGCTACATGGCGATCTTCTGCTGCAACGATCCCGACGAGCGCGGCCGGAACGCCAACGCGCTGGGTGTGCGCACCGCCAACGTCATCGACCACGCGCCCTATCACGGCGTGCAGCTCCATCCCCGCGACTGCCGCGCCGCCTTCATCGAGTTCAACCACACCGAAGGCAGCGACGACATTTTGGGGCCGTATCCACCTGCCGGCCCTGACTGGCAAAAATTCATCCGCAAGGACGTGACGCAGGCGCTGACTTGCGTAGAAATGCAGAGCCCGGACCCGCAACGGCTGGCCGAGCATTGGGGCAAGATCATCGGCGTTGCGCCGACTGGCGATGCCGAACTGAAGCTGCCCAACGCAACATTCCGCTTCGTGAAGGGCGCCAGCGAAATCATGAGCGCGCTGGAGTTTCGGGTCACTGATGTTGCCGGCGTGCTGCATGCTGCGAGGGCGAAGGGACATGCCGTGGCGGGCAACGAGTTCTTGCTCGGTGGGGTGACGTTCCGCGTCAGTTGAGTGCTTGGCAGTGATCCGTCACCCTGAGGTGCTCACCTCTTCGGCGAGCCTCGAAGGGCGACGGCCACCGGCGGGGCCGCTCATCCTTCGAGGCTCCCCGCACGGTGCTATGCAGCGCGCGGCTCGCACCTCAGGATGACGGTCTGGATACGGCGGTGCACGAAGAATAAGAAGGGGATCACTCCATGCCGCATCCGCTCGATAGCTTCTTTGCACCCGCCAGCATCGCGCTGATCGGTGCCTCGCGCGATCATGAGAAGATTCCGGGGCGGCTCTTGTCGATGTTGCGCAAGAACGAGTATCCCGGAAAAATCTATCCGGTGAACCCGAATTACGCCGAGATCGACGGCCTCATTTGCTACAAATCGATCACCGACATCGGCACGCCGATCGATCTCGCAATCATCCTCGTTCCCGCCCGCGCGGTGCTTGCCGCGCTCGAGCAATGTGCCGCCGCCGGCGTGAAGAACGCCGTGATCATCTCCTCCGGCTTTGCCGAGGAGGGCGGGGAGAGCGCGGCGATGCAGGACGCGATCGCGGCGCTGGCGAGACGCACCGACATGCGGATTTCCGGCCCGAACGCCGAGGGTTTTTTCAGCCAGGTGCAGCGCGTGGCGGCGACGTTCAGTCCCGCCGTGGACGTCAAGCCGGGCGTGGTGCCGCTGGTCGCCGCGACGAAGCGGATCGGCATCGTCGCGCAGAGCGGCGGCATCGGCTTTGCCTATTATCACCGCGCCAGCGCGCTCGGCATTGCCGTGAGCTATGTCGTCAGTGCCGGCAACGAATCCGATCTCGGGGCCGGCGAGTTCCTGGACTACATGGTGCAGGACGCTTCCACGGACGTGATCCTGCTGTTCATCGAAGGCATTCGCGACGTCGACAAGTTTCTCGCGGCAGCGCGGCGCGCGGCCGAGTTGAAAAAGCCTGTCATCGTGACGAAAGTCGGCCGCTCCGGCGCCGGAATGCGCGCTGCCGCCTCGCACACCGCGAGCATGGCCGGATGGTCGGCGGCCTACGACGCGGTGTTTGCCAAATATGGCTTCATCGTCTCCAACGATCTCGACGAAGCCCTGACGATCGCAGCGGTGCTTGCGAGCAATCCGTTGCCGAAAGGCGATCGCGTCGCCGTCGTCACCGTCTCCGGCGGTGCCGGCATCTGGGGCGCCGATGCCGTGGCGCTGCAAGGTTTGCAGATGCCGGAGCTCTCCGAAAAAGTCCAGGCGCAGATCAGGACGCTGATGCCGTCCTACGGAACCGCGCGCAACCCGATCGACGTCACCGCGCAGGGCGTGACCTCGGGCGGCTTGCAAAAGAGCGTCGATGTGCTCACCGCATCCGACGAGATCGACGCGATCCTGGTCGTGCTGTCGCTGTCGAGCGAGATCCGCAAGCCCTTTAGGGAAGCCGAGCTGACGCCGGTGCTGGCAGCGCAGCACAAGCCTGTGGTGTTCTATTCCTACACGGTGCCGTCCGATTTCGCCCGGCGCGAGCTTGCCAAATCCGGCGTCGTGGTGCTCTCGGGCCTCACCCATGTCGGCGTCGCGATGCGGCAACTCGTGGACTACGCCAAGTTCAAGCTCCAGAAGCCCTTGGACGTTGCGCAAGTCCCTGTGCGGGACATCTCTGCGCACCTGCAATCGCCGGCGCTCTCGGAAGCCGACAGCAAGGCATTGCTCCGCACCGCGGGCATCGCGCTGCCGGACGAAGTGCTGGTGAAGGACAAGGGCGGGCTCGACGACGCCGTCGCCCGCATCGGCTTTCCGCTGGTGCTGAAGATCCAGTCGCCGGACATCGCGCACAAGAGCGAGGTCGGCGGCGTGCGCGTCAATATCACCACAAAGGGCGAAGTGTTTCTGGCGTTCGAGGCGCTGCTCAACAACGCGCGCAAGCACAGGCCTGAGGCGGCCATTCAGGGCGTGCTGGTCTGCCCGATGGCGAAGCAGGGTGTCGAGATCATCATCGGCACGATGACGGACAAGACGTTCGGGCCGATGGTGATGGTGGGCCTTGGCGGCATCACGACAGAGCTATTCCGCGACGTCGTCTATCGTCCGGCGCCGGTCAGCGCAGAAGAAGCCGGCGCGATGCTGGCGCGCTTGAAAGCCGCACCGCTGCTGACAGGATTTCGCGGGGCCGCGATGGCGGATGTTGCGGCACTGTCGCAGTTGATCGCGGATATCTCTCTGCTTGCCGCGCAGCATGCAGAGGAGATCGCGGAGATCGAGCTCAACCCGGTGCTGGTGCACGCCGAAGGCCAGGGCGTGACCATCGTGGATGCGCTGGTGGTGGGGCGGAGATAACAGTCACAATTAACGCCTTCGCCGGGACGACATGGGAAGTTGTGGCCGCGCCAAAGTGATCCGGCCAAAAGTCGGAATCACCGCCCCCTGAAATTCGCCGCCCGCCGCTCTTCCGTGGCCTTCACGCCTTCCTTGAAGTCTTCCGTCGCGCGCAGCCGCGTCTGCTCCTCGAGCTCGTGATTGGTCGCCGCCATCACGCGATCGGCGAGGCCAGCGCGCATGGTGGCGCGGGTGGAGACGAGGCCGAGCGGGGAGCATTCGGCGATTTCGCCGGCGAGCTTCAGTGCGGCCGCCTTGACCTGGTCCTGCGGCACCAGTTCGTTGGCGAGGCCCCATTTGAAGGCCTCTTCGCCGGTGACGCGGCGGCTGGTGTAGAACATCAGCTCGGCGTTGTTCTTGCCGATCAGCTCGGGCAGCGTCACGGTCAGGCCGAAGCCGGGATGGAAGCCGAGTTTTGTAAAGTTCGCGGAGAAGCGCGCTTCGGGGCAGGTGACCCGGAAGTCCGCGGAGACGGCGAGGCCCAATCCGCCGCCGATGGCGGCGCCCTGCACGGCCGCGACGATCGGCTTCTTGGCGCGGAAGATGCGCACGGCCTGGATGTAGAGGTGATTGATCGCTCCGAGGCTGTCGGCCGGATCGCCCTTGGCCGTCTTATCGGCTTCGCGCGCCTCTTGGGCCTGCCGTGCCGGGTCCTGGAAATTGGCGCCGGCGCAAAATGCCTTGCCCTGCGCCGACAGCACCGAGGCGCGAATCTCGATGTCGCGATCGAACTCGTCGAGCGCGTCCGCGATCTGGTTGATCAGCGAAATGTCGAAGAAGTTGAGCGGCGGGCGGCGTATCTCGATGGTGCCGACGTGACCAACTTTTTCGACGCCGATATCTTTATAGGTGCTCATGATGTCCTCGAAGAGTTAGCGCAAACCAAGCCCGCGGGCGATGATGCCGCGCAGCACCTCGGTAGTGCCGCCCTGGATGGTGAGTTTCGGCGCGGTCTTGATGGCGAAGTCGAGCTGCCGCTCCAGCGTCTCGCGGTTGGTCGCGGTCTCCTCGACGAAGGCGGCGAGATCGCGCACGCGGTGCGGCAGCTGCTGCTCCCACACCGTGCCGATGTCCTTGACGATGGAGGCTTCGACGACCGGCTCCTTGCCGGCCTGCAGCATGCCCGCGACCGAGACCGACATGCGCCGCATGGTGTGGAGCTGCGCCACCAGCCGGCCGATGCCTTCGGCACTGCGGGTATCAGGATTGGGGCCGACCGCGCGAACCAGCTCGGTCAGCACGTAATAGGTCTCCAGGAAACGCTCGGGGCCCGAACGCTCATAAGCGAGCTCGCTCGTCGCCTGCTTCCAGGCGCCGTCGACTTCGCCGAGCACGTGATCGTCGGGTACGAAGAAATCGGTGAACACGACCTCGTTGAACTCGTACTGGCCGGTGATCTGGCCGATCGGGTTCACCCGGATGCCCGGCTGCTTCATCTTGACCAGGAACTGGGTCAGGCCGTGACGGCGGTTCTCCTTGGTCGGCTGCGACGTCCGGAAGATCGCGATCATGTAGTCGGCGATGTGCGCCGACGAAGTCCAGATCTTGGTCCCGTTGATGAGATAGCCGCCGTCAGTCTTGGTCGCGCGGGTCTTCGCGGCGAACAGGTCCGAGCCGGAGTTCGGTTCGCTCATGCCGATCGCGAAGCAGATCTCGCCGCGGCAAATGCGCGGCAGGATGTCCATCTTGATGTGCTCAGGCGCGTATTTGATCAGCACCGGCCCGCTCTGGCGATCGGCGACGAAGAAGCGCCGCGTCGGCGCGTTGGCGACGCGCATCTCCTCGGTCACCACGTAACGTTCGAGGAACGAGCGCTCCTGGCCGCCATATTTCTTCGGCCAGGTCATGCCGAGCCAGCCCTTGGCACCAACCCGCCGGGAGAATTCCGGCGCGTCGGTGTCTTCGCGGTTGGGCTTGTGCGGATCGAAGGTGCCGGCCGCGATTTCCTCGGCGAGGAAGGCGCGCACTTCCTTGCGCAATTGCTCGCATTTCTCGGGCAGGCGGATCGGATCGAAACGGAGGGCAGCGGTCATTGTTGTCTCGTCCCTGATCAGCGCGAAGCCACGAGCGGCCATAATTCGTCGGCGCCGCGGTTGGCAATGAGCTTGCCGAGCTCGACGGCCCAGTGGCTTTCCGAACCGAAATCGTCGCGCCAGGCCAATGCCCGCAGCGAATAGCGGTGCAGGATGTGCTCCAGGGTGAAGCCGATCGCGCCATGGACCTGATGCGCAATGGCGCCGCCCTTTTCCGCGGCTTCCGCGCAGCGGATCTTTGCCGAGGCGGCTTCGAGGTAGACCGCGTCGTCGAACGATCTTGCGTTCGCGATGGCATCGGCGGCCGAGGTCGCCGCGGCAAGAGCGGCAGCCGACTCGCCGGCGAGGCGGGCGAGATTGTGCTGCACCGCCTGGAATTTGGAGATCTTCTTCTCGAAGGCGACGCGCTCATTGGAATAGCGCACGGAGATGTCGAGCATCGATTCTAGCGCGCCCGCGATCTGAAGGCTGCGAGCGACGCCGCCCATCAGCATCATTGTGGTCTGGTCAAAGCCCTTCGGTGCGGGCTTGATGGCGACGGGCTGCACCTTGTCGAGTGTGACGGTGTCGCTGTGGTCGTAGCCGACATTGAGTCCGGTCTCGATCCGACCCTTGCTCGCGTCGACCAGCGCGATCGAGGCGCCGTCCTTGCCGTGGGCCAGCACTGCGAAGTGCTTTGCCGCCTTTGCGAACGGCACGCCGCGGGCACGGCCGGAGAGCGCGCCGTCGGCATCGCGGGTGATGCGATCCTTCGGCGACGCCGGCAGCACCGTCATCTCCCCCTCGGGGGATGCGATCTTCGCCTGCGCCAGCAGCCAGCCGGCCAGCATGGTTTCGGCCAGGGGAACCGCGACTGCGAAACGGCCGGCGGCGTTCAGCAGCGCAAAACCGTCGGCAAGACTCGTGCCGGAGCCGCCGAGATCGTCCGGCACCCAGGCCAACGGCAGGCCGGCTTCGCTCAGCGCCTGCCACAGCGGCGCCTGCCACGAATCCTTCTTGTCGTTGTTGACGGTCTGCGGATCGGCGAGATCGGCGAAGATTTTCTCCGCGGTCTCGACGACGATATTGTCACTCTCCGCCACAGCGTTCCCCGTGTCTTGCCATTGGCGCATCCGGCCCAGTAGGGGCGGACGCGCAGGTTCTTCTTGCGCCCGATGATCCGAAAAAGCCATGGCCCTGACAAGCGTTGATCGCAGATCAACCTGCGGCGCGGGCATGGGCGCAAGGGACTATAGAAGGCTAATTCCGCTTAGCGGAGTTTGCTCGATTTGCAGGGCGCGGCAAACTCGCTAAACAGAACGTCGATATTCAATCAAGGGGAAGGAAATCCGGATGGCAAAGGACAGTTTGTGCGCAATCGTGACGGGGTCCGCCTCCGGCCTGGGTGCTGCGACCGCGGAAATTCTCGCACGGAGCGGGGCGCGGCTCGTCATCAACTATTCCTCGAGCGAGAGGGAAGCCGAGGCGACCGCGGAGCTTTGCCGCAAGGCGGGCTCACCGGAAGTTCTGGTCGCGCAGGGCGACGTCTCAAAGGACGACGATTGCCGCAAGATCGTTGCGGCAGCTGGCGGCTGGGGCCGGCTCGACGTGCTCGTCAACAATGCCGGCACCACCAAGCATGTCGCCCATGCCGATCTCGACGGATTGTCTGCGGAGGATTTCCAGCGCCTGTACGGCGTCAACACCATCGGCCCGTTCCAGATGGTGCGCGCGGCGCGCAGCCTGCTCGAGGCCGGCGCCAAGGCCTCTGGGCGGCCGTCCGCCGTGGTCAACATCTCCTCGGTCGCCGGCATCAGCGGCGTCGGATCGTCGATCGCCTATGCCGCGAGCAAAGGCGCGCTCAACACCATGACGCTGTCGCTGTCGCGCGCGCTGGCGCCGCTGATCCGCGTCAACACGGTATGTCCCGGCTATATCGATACGCCCTGGTTCACCAAGGGCCGTGGCGAGGCGGGCGCCAAGCAGGTGCGCGACAGCGTCGTGGCCAAGGTGCCGCTGAAGGTCGCATCATCGGCGGAAGACATCGCCCAGCTCGTCTGCTTCCTGGCGATGCCGGCCTCCAGCAACATGACCGGCGAGGTCGTGCGCATGGATGCGGGGATGCATTTGGTGACGTGAGGGCGCGCGGCTAGCGCGGCAAATACGGGCGTCGTCCCGGCCTAGTGCGCAATTGCGCACGGGGGGCCGGGACCCATAACCACAGGCCGTGGTTGTTGCGCGAAGTCGGCAATTCCCAATCTTCGCCAAACCAAATTCGGTGGCTATGGGTCCCGGCCTTCGCCGGGACGACACCGAACTTGTTGATCGACCACACCGCAAAGCGACTGTGGTCTACCCCTTGATCACGCCGCTCGCCACCAGCCGGTGCCAGATGAACAGCACCACCACGGCGCCGATGGTGGCCATGATGAATCCCGCGCCCTGGTCGGGACTGTAGTGCCCGATGGCTTGGCCGATGAACGTCGCGAGAAATGCGCCGGCGATGCCGAGGATGGTGGTGAGGATGAAGCCGCTCGGATTGTTCGGTCCCGGCGCCAGCCAACGCGCGATGAGGCCGGCGACGAAGCCGACGACGATGATCCACAACAAGCCACCCATGCTCATGTCCGTGCTCCCCTCGTTTGACTAAACTAAATCAGACTCTGCCCGCGATCTCTTGCTCGGTCGGCAGCCGTCCGTCCGGCGTCAGATGATCGACCACCTGCGGCAGATATTGGCTGAGGCCGGAGAGCAGCTCGTCACGCGACAAGCCGCTCTGGGCCGACAGGCTCTCGATCTGGTCGGCGCCGAGCGCAGTGGCGAGATCGCCTGGTGCGATCGCCTTGTTCTCGCCCTTGCCGACCCAGGTATTGGCGGCGTCGCCATGACCGCTCTGCTGGAGCTGGTTGAGGAGATCGCCGAGACCGCCGCTGAGCACGCTTCCGGCCGCGCCGCCCGCGAGCAGGCCGCCAAGGCCACCCTTCAACAGATCACCGAGGCCGCCGCCAGCGCCTGCATTCACCGACGGGGGGAGATGCGTCGGCGTCGGTGCCGGGGACGGCTGCGGCGCGCTGCCGGTTTGGTTGCCGCTCAAATGCTTGAATGCCTTCCAGGCGAGCAGGCCAAGGAGCGCCATGGTCATGGGCGACATGCCGCCGCTGGATGAGGATTGTGAACTCGGCGTGCTTGGGCCGCGCGGGCCGTTCTGCATGCCGTTGAGGACGTCGAGCAAACCCATGGCGTTCTCCCTTGGCGCTTTCTTGCTGGTAACAAGCCCCGATCGAAAACATATGAGGCCGTCATGACGGTTACAAGGCGATTGCGCCGCAACTGCGGGAATGGGCAGCAGGCAGCGCCTCTGCTATCGAGGGCAGACCGTTAAGGAGACAAGCCAAGGTGGTTACGGATCGACCGATCGTGGTGGCCGGCGCAGGCGCCATCGGATGTTTCGTCGGCGGCACCCTGGCGGCTGCCGGCCGCCGCGTCGCGTTCCTGGTGCGGCCGCGGGTGAAGGCCGAGATCGAGCGGTTCGGCCTGCTTCTGACCGATTTCGACGGCTCCGAGAAGAAGATCGGCGCGGGCCAACTCGCGCTGTCGGAAGATCCCGCGATCTTCCACAGCGCCGGCATCGTGCTGGTCACGGTGAAGAGCGCCGACACAGCCGGTATCGCGGACCAGATCGCGCAGCATGCGCCGCAGGAGGCCGTCATCGTCTCGCTGCAAAACGGCGTCGGCAATGTCGCGGTGCTGCGCGAGCGCCTCGGCGACCGCCGCGTGCTCGCCGGCATGGTGCCTTTCAACGTGGTCGCGATGGGCGAGGGCCGCTTCCACCGCTCGACCTCCGGCGACATTCATGTTGGTCAAGATGATACGAACACGGCCGCAGCGCTGTCGGTGCCGGGGCTCACCATGCGCGCGAGCCGTGACATCATCGGCGTGCAATGGGGCAAGCTGATCATCAATTTGAACAACGCGCTCAGCGCCTTGTCCGACATGCCGCTCGCCGCGCAATTGGCGAACCGCGACTGGCGACGGCTGTTCGCCGATCAGATGGCGGAGGGGCTGGCTGCGATGAGGGCCGCCGGCATCACGCCGGTCTCGGCGACGCCAATCCCGTCGTCCTGGACGCCCACCTTGCTGAGACTGCCCGATCCGATTTTCAACCTCATCCTGGGACGGACCATGAAGATCGATCCCGAGGCGCGTTCCTCGATGTGGCAGGATTTGAAGCAGGGCCGTAAGACCGAGATCGACTATCTCCAGGGTGCGATCATCGCGCTCGCCGAACAAAACAACATCGACGTGCCGCTGTCGCGCCGCATTATTGCGCTGATCAAACAGGCTGAGGCCGCGGGCAAGGGCCCGCCACGCCTGACGCCGCAGCAGATTCGCGGGTAACGCATGAGTGCAGGCTGCGCGACCGGAGGAGCAACGATGAAGCGTCATCTGATGATCGGATTCGCGCTGGCCGTGCTCTGCGCCGCGTCCTTGGTCGCGGAGGCCCGGCCGCCGACGGTCATGAACTCTCCCGGCTATGACAGGCGATTGCAGGAGAGCAGGTCGCAGTTGAGCAGTTCTCCGACGACAACGGCGCCTGCGAATTCCCCGGTAGCTCAACCGAAGCGCAGCAAGAAGAAGCCTCTGAACTGAGGATGTAAGCGCGGTCTCCATCACACCCGTCATTGCGAGCGCAGCGAAGCAATCCAGAATCCCCACGCGGAAAGACTCTGGATTGCTTCGCTGCGCTCGCAATGACGGCGGTGACTCAGCCCTTCTTCGCGGGCTTGCTCGGCGTCGGGCTGAACAGCTTTTTGATGTCGTTCAATCCATCCGACAGCCGCGGCCATTCGCAGGAGAACGAGCCCTTGGTGCACGGGGCGCCTTTCGGCCGCGGTCGCGCGTCGCCGATGGCGGCCTGCTGGACCTTGGGCCGCTCGACCGGCACCGGCACGCGCTCGACCTCGGTTCGCAACGCGACCCGCTGGAGCTGCTGCACCTGTTGTTCCTGCTGCTCGCGCTGCTGGCGCGCGGTGGCCTGCGCGGCTTCATTGCTGCGGCGCTGATTTGCGAGATAGGCGGTGTAGGCTTCGTCGATCTTCTTCTGCTCCTCCGGTGTCGGATTGGGGCCGGCGATGTCGAAGGTGCGGTCCTGGAGGAAGTCGTAATAGGAATAGCCGCCGCCTGCCTTGCGCCGGCCGGCGAATTTGGCGTTGCAGTCTGCAAGCGCAGCCGTCTTCTCGGATTTGGTCGTCGCTTTCTCGGCGGCGTCGGCGCAGGCCTCGAAGTCGACAGGCGCGCGCTTCCACCATTGTGCCTGGGCATGCGACGGCGCCAGCAGGAAAAATCCTGCTGCGGCAGCGACAAGCGCCGCACGACGCGATGCAACTACGTCCGACATTCTACGAGAGCATTCCTTGCAAAACTCAACCCGAACTGAGTCGGACTGATTTTTGCCCCTTTATGGCCGGCTTGTCACCCATGGAACCCGGGAATTTCATGGCTGCGATGCTGACATTTTTTGCTTGACGTGGCGCAGGAGTCACAGCGTCACTTCATCCTGCGCTCGCCTCATTGGCGACGCCAAGAAAACGAAGTGGAAACGCCTGATGCTGCTGCCCCTGTCCGATGTGCCGCGCTGGTACGCCGAGCGCAAACCGCAAGGCACGATCGCCGTCCGTCACGGGCAGGATACGCTGACATGGGACGCGCTCGAACGCGGCGCCAACCGGCGCGCACGGGCGTTCATGGCCAAGGGCGTCAGGCCCGGCGATTTTATCGCAATCGGTTTGCCCAACGGCAATGCGTTCTTCGAGACCTCGTTTGCGGTGTGGAAATGCGGAGCGACGCCGACCTCGCTGTCATGGCGGCTGCCGCGCGGCGAAGCCGCCGCGGTGCTCGATATCCTGAAGCCGGCGCTGGTGGTCGGCGGCGAAGCCGACTGGAACGCACCGAACCGTCTGCCCGCGGATTTCGTGCCGGAAGGATTTTCGGACGAGCCGCTCGCCGCACCGGTGGCGCGCTATTGGAAAGCGATGACCAGCGGCGGATCGACCGGGCGGCCGAAGGTGATCCTCGATCACCAGCCGGCGGTGACCGACACCGTCGCCGCGCCGCCGCTCAACATCCCCTTCGGGGTCTCGCTGCTCAATCCCGGTCCGCTCTATCACAACGCGCCGTTCATCGTGTCGCACTACGCGCTGTTCACCGGCGGCCAGCTCACCGGTCTCGTCAAGTTCGACGCCGAGGAGGCGCTGCGACAAATTGCGCGCGAGCGCGTGCAATGGGTCAATTTCGTGCCGACCATGATGCACCGGATCTGGGCGCTGCCGGAGCACGTGCGCAACGCCTATGACGTGTCGAGCCTGCAGACCGTCTTCCACATGGCCGCTCCGATGCCGCCCTGGCTGAAGGAGAACTGGATCGCCTGGCTCGGGCCTGAGCGGATCTGGGAGCTCTATGGCGGTACCGAGCGACAAGGCTCCTGCATCATCTCCGGCACGGAATGGCTGACGCACAAGGGCTCGGTCGGCAAGATCGGCGAGATGGCGCGCTTGCGCATCATCGGCGAGGACGGCAACGACGTCGCGCCGGGCGAGAGCGGCGAAATCTATTTCCTTAACAATGACGGCAAGGATGCCACCTATCACTATCTCGGCGCCGAGCCGAAGCGCCGCGCGGACGGCTGGGAATCGCTCGGCGACATCGGCAGGCTGGACGCGGAAGGCTACCTTTATCTTGGCGACCGCCTCGCCGACATGGTGCTGCGCGGCGGCGCCAACATCTATCCCGCCGAGGTCGAAGCTGCCGTCTCCGCCTGTCCGGGCGTGCGCTCCTGCGTGGTGGTGGGATTGCCCGATCCGGAATTGGGCCAGCGCGTGCACGGCATCATCGAGCCGGAGGGCGGTGCGGACGGTCAGGCCATCGCCGACGGCATGGCGGATTTTTTGAAGGACCGGCTCAGCCGCTACAAGCATCCGGAAACTTTTGAGATCGTCAGCGCCCCGCCGCGCGATGATTCCGGAAAAGTTCGTCGCACGTTGTTGCGCGACGAGCGCGCGGCGTGGATGAAGGAGGGGCGCGCCTTCCGGATCTGGCCGGCGAAGGCGCGGGCGGACGCAGATTAAGAGAATTCACGGGAAGGACCGAGATTATGACCATCACCATCGCCGCGAACGCCGTGCCGAAGCCGCCGGCCGAGATCATCGAGGGTTTTCGCGGTGCGCCGACCTCGGTCATTTCGGACAATCTCGGCCGGCTGCCGGGCGCAGTGGGCCTCAAGCCCTATCATCGCGGCGCCAAGCTGGTGGGCACGGCCTTCACGGTTCGCACCCGTCCCGGCGACAATCTGGCCATCCACCGCGCGCTCGAGCTGGTGGGCCCCGGCGACGTCATCGTGGTCGATGGCGGCGGCGATGAGACCCGCGCGCTGGTCGGCGAGATCATGAAGAATATCGCGCAATGGCGCAAAGCCGAAGGCTATGTCATCGACGGCGCGATCCGCGATGTCGCGGCGTTCGCGGCCGATGACTTTCCCTGCTACGCTCGCGCGGTGATCCACCGCGGCCCCTACAAGAACGGCCCCGGCGAGATCAACGTGCCTGTTTCGATCGGCGGCAGCGTGATCTCCCCCGGCGACATCGTCGTCGGCGACGAGGACGGCGTGGTGTCGTTTGCCGCAGCAGGTGCCGCGGCGCTGCTCGACGCCGTGCGCGCCCAGGTCGCGCGCGAGGAGGAGACGCTGAAGGCGATCCGCGAGGGCCGTTATCAGGGCTCGTATGGCAAATCCTGATCAGCAAAAAAAACGAGGAGAGAATAGCGTGAGCCAGAAGGACGAATTCCACAATCTCGACGATACCGCCGACGGGCTGTTTCGCGAACTTGCGGCAGGGGTGACCACGCGCATCTTCTCCGGCGAACAGGCGATGCTGTCGGTGGTGACGCTGGCGCCGCATGCGCAAGGCACGCTGCATCATCATCCAGAGGAGCAATGGGGCGTGCTGCTCGACGGCTCCGCCATCCGCGTCCAGGGCAGCGAGGAGATTGCCGTGAAGAAGGGCGATTTCTGGCGCACGCCCGGCAACGTGCCGCACACCATGCGCGCCGGCCCCGACGGCGCCCGCGTGCTGGACATTTTCAGCCCGCCGCGGCCAGAATACAGAAAAGCGGGATCCGGTTTCGGAACGACTTAAAGCGCCAAGAGCAAAAGCCGGGCGCGAGAAAACAGGGGAGGGGACCATGACGATCACACGACGCGCGCTGCTCGCAGCGCCGGCTATTCTCGCGATGACGCCGGCATTGGCGCAGGCTTCAAAAATCACGCTGGTGGTGCCGTTTCCGCCGGGCGGATCGACCGATGCGATGGCGCGGCTGCTCCAGAGCCATCTGCAGACCAAGCTCAACCGCATCGTCATTGTCGAGAACAAGTCGGGCGCCGCCGGTGCGCTCGGCGCGGCGCAGGTCGCCAAGAGCCCGCCTGATGGCTCGACGTTCCTGGTCACCTTCGATTCCCACGCGGTGATCCCCTCCATCCTCGACAAGCCGCCCGTCGATGTCGAGCGCGAGCTGATGCCGGTGTTGCTGGTCGGCACTGCGCCTTACGTGATCGCCGCCGGTGCGGGCCGTCCCTACAAGACCTTCGCCGACGTGGTGGCGGCCTGCAAGGCGACGCCCGGCGCTGTGAAATATGCCTCCGTCGGCATCGGGACGCTCGGCCATCTCGCCATGACCGTGCTCGGCAACAAGGCGGGCGTCGAGATCACGCACGTGCCCTATCGCGGCGGCGGCCCCGCGATGAACGACGTGCTCGGCGGCCATGTCGATCTGATCGCGGGATCGGCGGCGCTGGTCGCAGCCCAGCTCGGCACCAACATGCTGCGTCCGATCCTGCAGCTCGGCCGCGAGCGGCTGCCCGGCCTGCCGGATACGCCGACCGCGATCGAGGCAGGCTTCCCGGATTTCGAGACGCTGGCCTGGTGGGGCATCTTCGCGCCCACCGGCACGCCGCCGGACATCGTCGCAGCCCTCGCGACGGCGTCCAAGGAGATCCTGAGCGAGCCCGCGACCGCCGCCCAGCTCAAGGAGACGCAGCAGATGACGCTGCTGCTCGAGGACGGTCCCGCCTTCAAGACCTTCTTCGACAAGCAGGTTGCCACTTGGGGCAAGGTGGTCCGGGACAACAATATCCGGGCGTAAGATGACCGGCAGCCCTCCGCATTGAGCAACGCGTAGGGCTTCCGATCTCCCCTCCGCTTTGATATGAAGCCCCGGTAGCCCGCTCTGCGGGTTCCGCGGTCCCGTAGCTCAGCCGGATAGAGCGACGGTTTCCTAAACCGTAGGTCGGAAGTTCGAGTCTTCCCGGGATCGCCAGCGAAATCAAGGTCTTATCAGCCGACCCAGACTGCCGGTGAAGCCCCGAAACTCTTCGGGGTAATGGCCGGGGTAGTGGCAACCGCCACCCCTTTTTTCAAAAGTCGGGGTCGAAAATAGTCCCGTCATTTTCGCGCGGCTTGTGTCATCACCGTCGGGCCGGGGCTTTGATGGAGGGAGATTCAGATGACTGTAGAAAGACTCGTCGCCGAATTCGTCAACACCTGCATCGACCAGATCTGTTTCATCGACAATAGACACCCAGACGAAATCAGCGACGTCGATCGCGCTAGGGTCGCTCTTATCAAAAAATTCCACGACGAATTCCTCGCAGCGGGGAATTTAGAGAAGGATGGATCAGCATGACGACCCAGGCTGTACATCTTCAACGCGATAACAATCGCGACTTAAGTGCAATGTTTTCCGACGACCGCTTCACGGGCGATGCGGAGTAGAAACCCAATAGGAGTGACCCAATGCCAGCATCTTTAGAAACGGTTCGCGACAAGATGAAGGTCGATCCCACCCCAAACGATAAAGGTCTCATCCTCACGCTCACAGTGACGGCCTATGACAACGGTATGATCATGGTCGATGGTCGTCCGATCAACGAACCGTCAGACCCAACCCTTGGCTGGATTGGTGCTAACGAAGTCGTCGGGATGGCGATGACCGAATTCTACCGGCAGTTCGTTGCTCGGAAAAAGTCGAAGGCATAGCAGGCGTCAAGTCCGGCGATTTCCCATCACTATCCGGGCGGACCGTGATGGGTGTTGCTGGCTCCGCCAACCACGGGCAGCTCTTCGGGGACAACCCCCAACGCAATCGCCGAACTAACCTCAAACACCGCGCGGTGATGCGCCAGCCGAGCTGACACGCTTCACCCGATCGTCTCGACGGCCATAAGAGCGAACAATGAGCCTTGAGGAGTCAATCCTTGGCTTCCTCGCGATGGAATTCTACATTTGCGTGCATCGCGCCGATTCTTATTTAGGTGATTGCATGCCGACCGACATGAAAACTCTTGTTACTGGCCTATACGACCTTCTCGAACCTGCTGATCCGTCCGAACGCAAGAAGGCACTCAAGGCCGCAATGGCAATGCTCGGCGATGACGCGAGCGTGACCGAACAGAAAGAAGCGAAAGGCGGCGCAGCCGACAACGAGGTCGATGACGGCGAACTTGGCTTGAACCAAAAGGTCAAGACGTGGATGTCGCGGAATAGCGTCACGGTCGAGCAGATCAACCACATTTTCCATATCGAAGATGAAACGGTGGATCTGATCGCCGACACGCCGCACGGCAAGAATCAGAAAGAGCAGAGCATCAATGCCTACCTGCTCGCCGGTGTCGCAGAATTCTTGAAGACAGGTCAGACGACGTTCACAGACAAAGCCGGTCGTGAAGCCTGCAAGAAGATGGGCTGCTACGGCGACACTAATCACGCCACTTATTTGAAGAAGCCCGGCAACATCTTGAGCGGATCAAAGGAGAGAGGGTGGACGGTTACGGGTCCGGGCCTAAAAGCAGGAGCGGAGCTAGTCAAACAGCTCAATCCTGAGTGAGCATCGATGCAGCCACGATGCTTGCCGCCATTCCAGCAAGCTTGCGCCACCCGTTGCTCGAAACCTACCGGGAAATCGCATCGAATTTTGCCGAACACCGCTGGTCGCCATCAGAACTCGAGGGCGGCAAGTTCTGCGAGGTCGTGTACTGGATCTGTCACGGTTTCATCAGCGGCACCTATGTCCCCGCGCCGACAAAGCCGCCCAATATGCGGGATAACTGTCGCGATCTGGAGCGCAATACGAACACAGGAAAGCCCGGCGACCACAGCCTGCGCATCCTGATCCCGCGCATGTTGCCGGCGCTGTACGACATTCGGAACAACAGGGGTGTGGGTCACGTCGGCGGCGACGTTGACCCGAACCTCATGGATGCCACAGCGGTATATTCAAACGCGAGCTGGATTCTCGCCGAGCTCGTGCGCGTCTTCCATAACGTAAAGACACCGGAAGCACAGGAAGCCGTTGATGGGTTGGTTGAGCGCAAAACGCCGCTGATCTGGTCGGCCGGGACCGCAAAGCGCGTGCTGGATACGAAGCTGGGCGCAGCCGACCAAACCATGCTTCTGCTGCACCAAGCGCTCGGGTGGATGTCGGAAGCCGATCTCCTTGCCTCGATCGAATATAGCAATCCGAGCGTATACCGCCGTAAGATCTTAAAGGTGCTCCATAAGGCGCGGAAAATTGAATACGACGAGGCGGCGCAACGGGTTCACATCTCGCCCAAAGGTAGCGCGCATGTGGAAGAAAAAATCGTCGCTCCGCACGTGGCATTGAAGAAGAAGTAGTCAGTCCGTGCAACCCCGACAAATCGTCCGGGGAGAACGATATCCGGTGTTGTAGCGTTCACTGCCTTAGCAAGGCAGCGCAACTCCGGTTTGCTTCTTAAATCCGGCGCTTAGCGCCAATAAAAAAACAACAGCAATTACGATCAGCACCCAATGCATGCTCGAACTCCCAAGAGCCCACCTTAGCTTTGACCACCTAAGGTCACAAGACGTGCCGCCAGCGTCCCGCGCTGGCAGGATAGCGCTGAAAAACCGCCTCTAGTGTCGCGATAATCTGCGTCGCTGGGCCAATATCGATCTGCGTCGCTGTGCGAAGGTCGGTGATGATGTTTGGGTCCGCTTCGGGATCGGCTTCTGCTGCCGCCAACATATCCGCCAGCGTTAGCGTCATTTCTGGTAGGTCGCGCGCCCAATCCTCTACCGTTCGCGCCATCCTCCCTAACGTCAGCCGAAGTCTGTCGTTAAGAGGCTCAGAACGATTTGAGCCGAACGTATCGAATGTTTCCTGCGGGAAGTCATCATCGTCAACGTCCATGGATTGAGCGTCGTCTTCGGGGCCGCCGTGTTTTGCCGGCGAGGGTTTCGTGCGCGGTAAACTCCAAGCCGGGTACAATGCCTTGGCTTCGTTGGCTGTCGTTTCACAACTCACAGACCCGTTCGCCAGCCAATCTTTAAGCCTTGCAACAGGGGCGCGGCTGAGGATGTAAAGTGTCCACCACGATGGCGGTAGCAAATCCCAAGTTTCCTTGGATTTTAGGAGGGGGTGGCGCGCAATCGCCATCAGGCATCTTGCTGTCTCTTGCCCGAACGGCAATTGATCTGGCCCTTTAAACATTGCGCCCCATGCGCCGTGCCCCAACTTGGCTTTGGCCTCGATTAGCAATCGACCCGTTTCGACAATCGCGCTGACCTGCCGTCGCCACGCCACCTTGATCCGCAGTTGGTAAGTGCGTTTGGCAGGCTCCTTTGGTTTGCGGGCACGGGTCGCGGTTTTGCGAGCAATCATGGCAAGCCTTCCTTGCAGACACGCGAAGGAATCGCGGTCGCGATTTGGGGAGAGGTGCCACGCGCGGTCCCGGCAGGCTTTGCTGCCTAAAAAGGGTCGCCGTGGACTTTTGCCATACCTAATGGTCAACAGGACTGGCCTGTGACCGCGACCAATTTAGCACTCGGCTCGCGCATGCCTCAAGTTCAAAAAATCCCCCGCACCGCGAGGGATTGAAATTGGCAGCGCTGCTGACGGATGTTAGTCGGCAGCGGTCTTCGCTGGCGCTTTCGCAAGATAGGGCGGAGGGTGGGCGGGGTTTCTAATGCTCTAGGGACGGTCTTTGGGTTGTATTTCCCTGCCATGGCTTAGAGTGCCCGTGCTCAGCAATCCACTTGACCGCGTCGCCTTCCGTAATAAAGCCCTTGATTGCTTCCGTTTCGCCATCGGGCCACAGAATATCGACCCCCCAGCCAGGTCCGGGATTTTTCCGAGCGATGAAAGTTGGCCGCTGCTCGAGCATCCGCCGAATATGCGCCTATGGTGCCCAGGTTCAAGCCAGCTACCCTGCCGCAATCAAACTGTCCGCACCTACGACGCGCAGTAGCAGCGCTGCTGACGGATGTTACTCGGCGGCAGTCTTCGAGCCGCGTCGCGCCCTAGTGGCGATCTTCGCGGCGACCTTCTTCGCGGCTGTCTTCTTCGTGGTCTGGAAGTCCGGTCATCGGAGGTCCGGACGCACGATCGGGCGTTCCGTTTCACCCTCAAGAACAGACGTCGCCAGCCGGGCCTGTCAGGGCCGAAAAGGGCCAGGAAGAGACATTTATCTCGCGCTGCGCGTCATGCGATCTGAGCCCGTCTCGCGCGCTGTTGCCCTTCTATGCCCCAGCGGTTGTGTGAAACCTCCGCGCGTTCATAAATCGTGAGTTGTGTTTGCCGTTGATCAGATCATGCTCGTCCGGTCGACTAGGTAAGCGTGTGGCCGAATCCGACATCTAGTGCGCTGCTAGGCTCGCCGCTCGGCACGCAGTGACACGCAAAGTTCGAGCCGAGCTGACGCGGCTCTAAACGGTATCAGTCAGCCCCACCTTGACATCTTTTCGCGACACGTTAGTGCCGCTGCTTGAACCCGCTGCCGCTGCTGCACTCCCCGCTGTGCCACTGCTCATCGAAAGGTAGGGCTCAGTTCCTGGGCAGTTGCAGCGATCAGCGCCGTTCACGACGTACCATATTTCGTTAGGTTTCTCGGGCCTCGCGACGCCGCGATGGCCGCAATGTCTCGATCTCTGGGAGGGAGAGACATGATGAAGCGATCGCCTATTCTCTCTTTGGTGGCCGTCGCGAGCTTCACCGTCCTATGGTTTGTTCTGGATGCCGATCTGCATTTTAGAAACGCGGCTGCCAATACAACAACAGCCATGCCACCCGAGGTCGTAGCTCCCGAGCCCTTCAGAACGGCCCACGCCGCTAACAAAAGGTCGATGACGATACTTGCACTGGATCAGGCTAAGCATCTCGCTTTCTGGACGTCTGTTTTGAAGAATAGAAGGCAGGCCTGTGGTGCTGTTGTTCGGACCATGTATCAAGGCGGCACCGAATCTGGGGTCGATGCTTGGCGCATTGGCTGCCGGGACGGCAACGAATATTCGATAACGATTAATCCGGACGCGCAAGGCTCTGAGGCGGAGTTTCCGGTTTCAGTTTGCAGTGGAATCGCTTTCGCCCGAGATGCTGAATAGCCTCGTCATTGAGCGTTCAGCACCCGCGAGATCGCCTCTTTATGCCAGCTGTTATCCGCTGTCCCGGCGCGTCCTCGCGAATGTGCGAGGATGATCATGACGATTACCCGATCACGACGTGAAACGGTGGAGTTCGAGCACCCATTTCGGATCACAAGCTTCGAGCGGATACTACCGGCTGGCTCGTATGAAGTGATTACCGACGAAGAGTTAATGGAAGGGATGGAAAGATTATCATTTCCGTCCTTTCGGCCCGTCGCCACCATGATGATGGTGCCTGCGCCGCCGCCGCGCAGCTCTTTCGTCGAGATGGTGGCGATCAGTTCGATCGATCTGTCCGATGCCCGGGAGCCGATGCGATCGTATCCCGTTAGTGACGCGCCGGCCGACCTCGACAAGCATCGGACTGCGCTGAACATTGACATTCGCCGGACGCTGGCGGAGATCGAGCGAAATGCGTTGCGCGGACTGCATCCGCAGCCCGAACCCGAGTTGCTCGCGGCGCCTGCGATGCCATTGGCGGGCGCGCTGCCGGAGCCGAAAGGGCTAGGCCGCGACCTACGCATCGATGCTTGCCGCGGCCTCGCGCTCTGGTGCATCTTTCTGAATCATTTCCCCAACAACATCGGAAGCTGGCTAACGCTGCGGAACTACGGCTTCAGTGATAGCGCGGAAGTATTCATGTTCGTCTCGGGTGTGACCTGCGCACTGGCTTACGGCAGCGCACATTCGCGCGATGGCTGGCCCGGCGTCATCACCCGTACGCTGTGGCGAAGCTGGGACATTTATGCTGCATTTCTATTGCTCACTGTAGCTTGCGCCATCATGGTCTACCTAACCGGCGGTGGCCGGATCGCCGACGAGAGCAACACGCGCCTTTTGCTGGAACATCCGGGTGCGGCGCTCGCGCATGCGGCGATCCTGCAATACCGTCCGGTCAATACCGACGTCTTGCCGATTTTCGTGGTTTATCATCTTTTGTTTGCACCACTATTGTGGTTGCTGTTGCGAGTGCCGAACGTGACACTCGGCGCGTCGCTCTTGCTTTATGCGCTGGTACACGTCTTCGGCTGGACCGTCCCGGCCTGGCCCAACAACGTGTGGTTCTTCAACCCCCTGGCTTGGCAGTTGCTGGTTGTGCTCGGCGCCTGGTGTGTCATTGCGGGCAAGGGAGTCTGGCCTTGGATGACCTGTCGCATCGCGCTTGTACTTGCAGTTCTCTATCTGACTTTTAGCCTGATCGTCGCGTTGAGTTGGTGGCTCACGACCCTGGAAGATCTGGTCCCACAAGCGCTCGCCAATGTGGTTTACCAAGTCGACAAATCGGATCTCGCTCCCTTGCGGCTGCTGCATTTTTTAGCGCTTGCGATTTTGGCGGTATGGCTCGTACCTCGCGATTGGCAAGGACTGCCGATGCCGCTGATGCGCGCAGCGATCCGCTGTGGGGAGAATTCGCTGGCAATCTATTGTCTCGGTGTTCTGCTGGCGCTCGCCAGCCAAATAGCGCTGGTCGACATCTCGAATGGGCTTGCGATGCAGATCGCGCTCAGCCTCGCCGGCATCCTGCTGATGATCGCCGCCGCAACGCTGCTGAACTCAATCAGGATCAAACCCAGGCAGCCACGATTGATTTGAAGACTTGAGGAAACTTGAGGGCCAGAGAGGGGCGAGCAGGCAAAATTCGGCAAGAAGAGGCTGCCAACGGCCAGCCTCCACGTCTTCTCTTCCGGGAGGCGATCAAGCTGCGAACTTCACGCGATCACACGATTTGCAGCGTGATGCGAACGTTGAGATGCTTCCTCCCAAAATCGCAACATGTCCGCACTTGCCGACATCTTGCCGTCCGGCGCTGGTGTCCGATAAGCGCCCTTAACGGACTCCAGCGCCTGATCAGCCGTAGGACATTGTTGACAGCGTATACGCGCTGATCCGATCAAGCTGAACCCGCCAAAGAGCCCCCGGTCCCGTGACGCTTGTCGGTGCCAAGATCGGCTTTGCATCACGAAGATGGAGGTAGGCGGGCTGGAACGTATCATCGGCTAAAATATTGTCGCCTTCTGCGCGGGTGTAAATCTGAGCGAAGTTGCCCACGATCGTGCCGAGACCTTCCACGATCTCCTTGTTCTCTGGGGTGCGGGACGGTGCGGTGCCGATCTGCTTCCCGACTTCGACGAAGAACTTTTTCCCGCTAATAACAACTCCGCTCATCATTTGACCGTCGGCCAGGATCGTTACTCCCACCTCGAGGCCGCCCTCGGCCATCCTCACGATGTAGGCAAGTAGCCAGTCGACACCCGACCGCTGGTCAAACATGGTTGGCGCGCTTTCCTGCGGTTCCTCATCGGGCATCGATTATCTCCGGATCTAGGTTGCGAATCGGACTTACTGGGCTCAACTCTGAATTGAGGTAGATAGGATGTCTACCGAGCTCGTCGACCCGATGGCCTCGGTACGCGCCTATCTCAAGGCGGAAAAGTCTTCCAACACCCGCAAGGCTGCGTCCCAAACGCGGCCAGTTACCTTGGAAGAACGAAAGAAGAAGCGGTTTTGCTCTGGTTTGTAGGCGGCTCATCCATCCGTTATTACAAGGCTCGCAGACAACGCGAAGCCTTTTCGAAAGTGTGGCGCCAGGTCTTTGCAGCACGCCAACCGAGCCGGGATCCGATGAGGAGCGGTGAGCAGGTATTTACGACTTCGGCGCTGTTAGCTCGTAACCGGGATCTGGTGGTATGGTAGGGCTGCCGTCCTGCAACTCTGTGAGTATAGCGATATAGGTTGGCGTTTCCAGCAGCGGCAACAAGCGAAGCTCCACAGCCAAAACGCGCTTACCAGGGTCCGTCAGATCTTCGAATGCCCGTACTCGAAAGATCAGCGGTTCTTCTGGTTCGAGATGATGTTGTTGAGAAGGAAGGATGAGCCCGTTTTTGCCGCCGATGAGATGGTTTGCGTGAGGGTCCCACTTTTTAACCAGAGATTTAAGAGCTGACTTGCCTACGAGCCCGTATCCGTATTTGGCGACGCCGTAGCAAAAGGCAATTTTTGCAATCCAGCGATAAAAAATATCGATCATCACCCCGCCGCTTTCTGTAGTGACAGATCGCACTCCAGGGCGTGTCCTGAGTTCTTCGCGCAGGGCGTTGTCTACTTTTGGCCTCAGAATCCCAAGGGAGGTGGCGCCTGGGTCTACTCCCCGAAGGATGCCGGGTCGCTCCAGAACTGGAAGCATCCATAGGATGGGAAACTCTGCCGGCGCGACTTTCTGCTTCCACAGGCGGCCGTCGGTACCAACGAACTGAACAGGAAAGCCATCTGGGCGCTCCTTCGGCGTGTTGTGTAAGGCGAGCCGAACTCGCGCGTGTAAAAGAGTGGAGCGCATGCAGACGGTTTCGATGTGCTTTGTTAGTTTTGCGCACTCGTCGCAGCTAGCTTGCGGTAGCGTTACGGCTCCTGACATGCCTTTTGGCACGACATGTTCAGTAGTCAGCCTCCCTTCGCGACTGTCACAGTAGACGCAGTGACCGATCGGCCTGATATTCCGGAGATCGAGAGGGGGAAGATGGGCGATCACCTCCTGGTACCCCACGCTTTGCGCTGATCGTAGGTCATTCTGGCCATTGTAGGCCGGCACCGCACGGTTGGTCCACTCCCTCAGGGATATCGGCTGGCTCCGTTCAAGGCAGCGGCCGCTCACCTCGGGGGCGTGTACGGACTAGCCGCGCAACTGACGCTTCAGGCGAGTCTCATATACGCGTTGGTGGGCTTCGTTGACCCGGATGCGGACTACGAATTCGACGCTTCCGCCTCCAGGCGGCGGTTTTATTTTACAAATCAGCAGCTCCTCCGCGCCCCGGTCGATCCTGTAACCGTTAAAATCGATTGCGTTGGCGCTCTTGGTGATTTGTCCAAAACGGGTGGCGATCAACGTGCCTCCACTACAGGATAGAGACAGCACTGCGATCGAAACATCGGCTCTGTTGGTTATCCGGAGCTCGATATCAGAGTCCTTTCCTGGAAAGCCGGTGAGATCGAGGTCGACGGAGGGATCTTTGGCCGCTTGCGTGGCTTGGCGTTCTACGTGCTTGTCGTATCGCCCCCAGACAAAAGCGATAAATGCCACCACAAGGGCAAGGCCCGAGACGACCCGAGCGAACCAGTCTACCGAAGGAGGCGGTACAATCACGGTAGCGCCACCGCTCGGTACCATAGGATCGGCCCAAACGTGCGCTGCAGCGAACAAGAAGGTGACGACAGCTGCTGAGCGCGCGATCGCAACGGTTGGGCGCATGATCGATCCCCCTGAAAAAGCGGCCACAATGCAAGCACCGATTGCGATCGTCAACAACGGCTGACGCCCCCTCAGGGTGAGCGCACGGTGCGGAAATTCTGGTGTCCGTTAAGGGCGGTTATCGGACGTCAGATTGCGGCGGTCCAGAAGGTCGGCTATGGGCCAGAAGCGGCCGTCAGGTGGCAGACAAGCGCCGCCTAGCACCCTCTGCGCTGGCCCACTCAGGACGAGAACCACAGTCCGGCATGAATCAGACGGCTCCTTTGGGGCCGTCTGATTTAGCCTCAGAGCGGATGACCTATTGGCAGAGATGGGAGAGACCGTCAGCACCCTTGAAATTGGTGCCGGGCCTGCAGGTGATGCCGTTGCGGGTAGCATACGTACTCCAGTTGCCGTACCAGCCGTTGGGGCCGTAGCCCATGCCGCCGGACCCCATCCCACCGGACATGGCGTAGGAATTGCTCCAGCCGCCGACGGTTGCAGCCGCCGCCACCGGATGGCGATGCGCCGTTCGCCGATATCGATAGACGGGGGTAGTCCCGGTTCCAAGACCCGTGCAGTTGGCAAATTCAGCTTGGCATTCGTCCGGATTCGAGAGAGCCGCCTGGGCCAGTGCAGCAGAGCTGGACAGGGCGGATGCCGCAATAACGACCGCGCCAAGAACTTTCAGATTTATCATGGCTTGCTCCTTGCGCTTGGTTGAATCTTCTTCAAGCGGGGGGATCGGGCGCGCCTTCTGATGCAGGTTCCTTGACGTAGATCAACGAAGGCGGGCGAGCCTTGTCCATTGTGTCGATCGCTGGGCCGGTCTTCTCCACCAGCCCAGTCTTCAACAAGGCCCGGCCGGGTCCCGATCCCCAGCCGGGCTTTATATGGTCATGAACTCCCAGGGGCCGATTCGACCTGAGCACCGTGAGACGCGGCGGCCCTTTGATTCATTGCGGATTCCGGGGATTG
>NZ_VSST01000079.1 GCF_019402665.1 Bradyrhizobium canariense | reverse complement strand
AGCTTGCGGCTCTCCACCAGATCGAACTGCCGCGTCTCGCCCCAGAGTTCGAGCACGACCGCACCGAGCGCATCGCAGGCGAGCGCATCGGCCGAGGTGCGCAACGCGCTCTCCACTTCTGCCGCGCGCACCATCACCACGCAGCGCGGATCGAGGCCGAGCTCGGCGAACCCGCTCATCGACAGCGCGCCTGTTTCAATTTCCGAAAAATCCTGTCGCACCCACAGCAGCGGTTTGCGCGCACTCACGCGCCCCGCAAGTCCAGTGACAAACCCCGTCGCGGCCGCGCCCTGACGGCCCTCGCAAAACACCTCGTGGATCGCCGCGCGCGCGAGCCCGCCCTGCAGCGCGCTGTCCACCTCGCTATGGCCGAGCGCGACGCGGTCGTGCTGATGCACGACCTCCGCGGTCTCGATGCGCTCGATCTGGCTGCGCAAGGTCGCAAGCGCGCTGATGCGTGCGCCGCTCATGCCCGCCGCTCCTTCAGAGTGATTGCCGAGGTTCTCAAAAATAAGAACCACCGGCTGGCTCATTTGTTCATGATATGTTCTAATATAAAGCTAACGAGGTCGGAGGAGTCAATCGAATTGGTGCTCATCCGGATTCGTCAGCTGAATCAAGGGGATCCCACCATGGACGTACAACGCAAGCTGGAGATTCTGGCGGATGCCGCCAAATACGACGCGTCGTGCGCCTCCAGCGGCACCGAGAGGCGGGATTCCAGCGACGGCAAGGGCATGGGCTCGACCGCGCCCGGCATGGGTATCTGCCATTCCTACGCGCCGGACGGCCGCTGTATCTCGCTGCTCAAGGTGCTGCTGACCAACGCCTGCAATTACGACTGCCTCTATTGCGTCAACCGCGCCTCCTCCAACGTGCCACGTGCCCGCTTCACCATCGACGAAGTGATCAAGCTGACGCTCGACTTCTACCGGCGCAATTACATCGAAGGACTGTTTCTCTCCTCCGGGATCATCCGTAACCCCGACTACACCATGGAGCAGGTGGTGAGCGTCGCGCGAAAACTGCGCGAGGAGCATCACTTCCGTGGCTACATCCATCTCAAGACTATTCCCGAGGCCGACGATGCATTGATCTCCGAGGCCGGCAAATATGCCGACCGTCTCTCCATCAACATCGAGATGCCGCAGGAGACGAGCCTACAGCAATTCGCGCCCGAGAAGGACGTGCGCGCGATCCGCCGTACCATGGGCCGGCTGCGGCTGAAGCTGGACGAGGCCGAGGAAAGCCGCAGCGCGAAGACGAAAGCCAAGCCGCAACGCTTCGCGCCGGCCGGCCAAAGCACGCAGATGATCGTCGGCGCCGACGCGGCTTCCGACCACACCATCCTCCACACCAGTGCCAATCTCTACGGTTCATACAGGCTGAGGCGCGTCTATTATTCCGCGTTCAGCCCCATCCCCGATGCCAGCCGCGCGCTGCCTCTGCGCGCGCCGCCCTTGCTGCGCGAGCACCGTCTCTACCAGGCCGATTGGCTGATGCGGTTCTACGGCTTCGACGTCGGCGAGATCGTCGACGACAGCGCGATGCTGCCGCTCGACATCGATCCAAAGCTCGCCTGGGCGCTGCGTCACCGCGACCGCTTCCCGCTCGATGTCAACCGCGCCAGCCGCGAGGAATTGTTGCGCGTGCCGGGCTTCGGCACCAAGGCGGTCGAGCGCATCATCGCGGCGCGCCGCACGACCACGATCCGCGTCGCCGACCTCGCGCGGCTGCACGTGCCCCGCAACAAGGCGCTGCCGTTCATCGTCCTCAGCGATCACCGGCCCGCGCCGCACCGCCTCGACGAGGCACGGCTGATCGAACGGTTCAAGCCGGCAACACAACTGGGATTTGGCTTCTGATGCAGTACATCATCCTCGAAAACGAAACCGATTTCGATGGCTGGCGCAAAGCCGCGCGTAGCCTCGTGCTTCATCAAATGAAGCCGGGCGACATCACCTGGGCCGTGCGGGGCGGCGAAGCGGAGCTGTTCGCGCCGCCCTCGCCGTCTCCGCTGCCCGCGGGTGGCGACGGCACCTTCAACGTGCCTGCAAAATTCGTCGAGCTCGCCAAGGCCGCGATTCTGCATCGCGATCCCGAGCGTTTCGCGATCCTCTATCGCCTGCTGTTTCGGCTGAAGGACAATCACGACCTCATCGAGGTCGCGACCGATCCCGATGTCGCGCAAGTCACGGCCATGGCAAAGGCGGTCTACCGCGACGAGCACAAGATGCATGCCTTCGTGCGCTTCCGCGAGATCGGCAGGGAACGCGAAGCGCACTACGTTGCGTGGTTCGAGCCGGAGCATCACATCGTCGAGCTCGCCGCGCCGTTCTTCGCCAAGCGCTTTGCCGACATGCCCTGGTCGATCCTGACGCCGGATTTGTGCGCGCATTGGGATGGCCACGCTCTCTCCTTCACATCAGGCGTCAGCAAGAGCGAGGCGCCGAGCGAAGACCGGCTGGAGGAAACCTGGCGGCGCTACTACGCCAGCATCTTCAATCCGGCCCGCCTGAAGGTGAAGGCGATGCAAACGGAGATGCCGAAGAAATATTGGAGGAACCTGCCCGAGGCTTCGATCATTAAGCCCCTGATCGAGGACGCCGAACGCATGACCGGCGCCATGATCGCCAATGCCGCAACCGATCCGCACAAGCCTCAAAAGCGGCCGGAGGCTCCGATGAAACGCAAGACCGCCACCGACGATCTCGAAGCGCTCCGCGAGGAGGCCGCCCATTGCCGCGCCTGCCATCTCTACAAGGACGCGACCCAGACCGTGTTCGGCGAAGGCCCGAAGTCCGCCAATATCATGCTGGTCGGCGAACAGCCCGGCGACAAGGAAGACCTCGCCGGCCATCCCTTTGTCGGTCCGGCCGGCCAGATGCTCGACCGGGCGCTGCAGGAGGCCGGCGTCGACCGCAAGAAGGTCTATGTCACCAACGCGGTGAAGCACTTCAAATTCGTGCCGCGCGGCAAGATCCGTCTGCATCAAAAGCCGAATACGCCGGAGATAAAGGCCTGCCGACAGTGGTATGAGCGGGAGGTCTCCGTTATCCAGCCCGATCTCATCGTCGCGATGGGCGCGACCGCGGCGCAGAGCGTGTTCGGCAAAATCACCCCGATCGGAAAGAACCGCGGCCGGCTCATAGACCTGCCCGACGGCCGCAAGGCGCTGGTGACGGTGCACCCGTCCTATCTGCTGCGGTTGCCCGATCCGGAGGCCAAACTGCTGGAATATCACCGCTTTGTCGAAGATTTGAAGATCGCCGCCGGCTTACAGAAGAAAGCCGCGCGCGCCGCCTGAATACTGGCGGGAAAACGGCTTTCAGGCGCCGCCTGTCATCCAGCCTTCAAATCCATCGGGGACAATAGCCCTTACAGAAAGTTAAGGGGCGTCCAGACATGACCGATGTTGCATTCGACCGCGCGGTAGCCGATCCCGCGCCGATCCAGCCGGCCTCGCGGCCAAATCTCGACAAGGGCTTCAATCCGCTGACACTGATCCTGTTCTTCGGCATCCTCGCCGCGGGCCTGCTCTACGTGGCCTACAGCATCTATTCCGATGTCGATGCGACCGGCACCAGGGTCACGAGCTACCTGCCTTATATCCTCCTTATCGTTGCGCTCCTGATCGCGCTCGGCTTCGAATTCGTCAACGGTTTCCACGACACCGCCAACGCGGTAGCGACCGTCATCTACACCCACTCGCTGCCGGCCGAAGTCGCGGTGATGTGGTCGGGCTTCTTCAACTTCCTCGGCGTGCTGCTCTCGTCCGGCGCCGTCGCCTTCGGCATCGTTTCGCTGCTGCCGGTCGAGCTGATCCTGCAGGTCGGCTCCAGCGCCGGTTTCGCGATGGTGTTCGCGCTGCTGATCGCCGCGATCCTTTGGAACCTCGGCACCTGGTATTTCGGCCTGCCGGCCTCCTCCTCGCACACGCTGATCGGCTCGATCATCGGCGTCGGCGTTGCGAACGCGCTGATGCGCGGCCGCGACGGCACCTCGGGCGTGGACTGGGGCAAGGCCACGGAGATCGGCTATGCGCTCCTGCTGTCGCCGCTGGTCGGCTTCGTCTGCGCCGCCGGCCTGCTGCTGCTGCTCAAGCTGATGATCAAGAACCCGGCGCTCTATGCCGCTCCTGAGGGTAACAAAGCCCCGCCGATCTGGATTCGCGGCCTGCTGATCCTGACCTGCACCGGCGTCAGCTTCGCCCATGGTTCGAACGACGGCCAGAAAGGCATGGGCCTGATCATGCTGATCCTGATCGGCACTGTGCCCACGGCCTATGCGCTCAATCGCGCATTGCCGGAGTCGCAGGTCGCCCAGTTCGCGAAGATTTCGGAAGCCGCCTCCAAGGTGGTTGCGGCCAAGGGCGCCGGCCATGCGATCATCGGCGATCCCCGTCCTGCGGTGACGCAGTACGTCACCTCCCATCACATCAGCGAAGGCACCTATCCTTCGCTGGCAGTGCTGGTGAAGGATGTCGGCGAGCAGGTCGCGAAATACGGTTCGCTGAACAAGGTGCCGGCGGAAGTCGTCGGCAACACCCGCAACGACATGTACCTGACCTCGGAAGCGATCCGCTTCCTGATGAAGGACAAGGAAAACGACCTTAGCAAGGAAGAGGTCGCGACCTTGAACGCCTACAAGGGCGGGCTCGACAGCGCGACTAAGTTCATCCCGACCTGGGTGAAGGTTGCGGTCGCAATCGCGCTCGGCCTCGGCACCATGATCGGCTGGAAGCGCATCGTCGTGACCGTCGGTGAAAAGATCGGCAAGACCCATCTGACCTACGCGCAGGGTGCCTCCGCCGAGCTCGTCGCCGCCGCCACGATCGGCGCCGCCGACGTATTCGGCCTGCCGGTCTCGACCACCCACGTGCTGTCGTCCGGCGTCGCCGGCACCATGGCCGCGAACGGTTCGGGTCTCCAGGTCGCCACCATCAGGAACATGGTGATGGCCTGGGTGCTGACCCTGCCGGTCGCCATCCTGCTGTCGGGCACACTGTACGTGATCTTCTCGCGGATCTTCTGAAAGATCTCTCCACTCCCTCTCCCCGTTCTTACGGGGAGAGGGTTCGGGTGAGGGGCCGCTTCCGCGATCACGGTGAGAGACGGACTCGCGGAGAGTCCCCTCACCCGGAATTCAAGCTGCGCTTGAATTCCGACCTCTCCCAGCAAGCCGGGCGAGGTGAAGTAAGAGTCTTACGATGCCGCGAGCGCTTCCTCGACCAGCTTGACCCAGTACGACGTACCGTAAACGATCGCCTCGTCGTTGAAATCATAGGCGGGGTGATGCAGGCCGGCGCTGTCGCCATTGCCGCAGAAGATAAGGGCGCCGGGCCGCGCTTCCAGCATGTAGGCGAAGTCCTCGCCGGCCATTTGCGGCGGCATCTCGTACACTTTGGCGTCTCCGACGACCTGTTTGGCGATCCGACGCGCCACCTCGGTCGGTGCCGCGTGGTTGTTGGTCACGGGATAACTGTTGTTGTAGCGCAGGTCGATCTTGGCGCCACTGATCTGGGCCACGCCGGCCACGATTTCGCGCACGCGCTTCTCCACGAGCTTGCGCGCCTCCGCGGTCAGCACGCGGATCGTGCCTTTCAACTCCGCCGTTTGCGGAATGACGTTGCGGGTGTTGCCGGCGTGAAATTCGCAGATCGAGATGACGGCCGCGTCCAACGGATCGACGCTGCGCGCGACGATCGACTGCAGGGCCGTGATCACCTGCGCGCCGACCAGAACGGGATCGACGCATTTGTGCGGACGCGCCGCGTGGCCGCCGAGGCCCTCGATCCTAATGTCGACCGCATCGGTCGCCGCCATGATCGGGCCCTGCCGGATCGCGAACGCCCCGATCGGAATGCCGGGGGCGTTGTGCATGCCGTAGACCTGATCGATGGCGAAACGCTCCATGAGTCCATCCTTGACCATGGCCGCGCCGCCGGCACCGCCCTCCTCGGCGGGCTGAAAGATCACGATCGCATCGCCGGCGAAGTTGCGGGTCTCGGCCAGGTAACGGGCTGCACCCAGCAGCATCGCGGTGTGGCCGTCGTGGCCGCAGGCGTGCATCTTGCCCGGAATCTTCGAGGCGTAAGGCAGGCTGGTCTGCTCCTCGATCGGCAGCGCGTCCATGTCGGCGCGCAGACCGATCACCCTGATATCAGCGCTCGCCGGCCGCTTGCCCTTGATCACGCCGACGACGCCGGTCTGGCCGATGCCGGTCACGACCTCGTCGCAGCGGAAGTCGCGCAGGCAGTCTGCCACGAAGGCTGCGGTCCGGTGAACGTCGTACAGCAGCTCCGGATGCTGGTGAATGTCCCGCCGCCAGGTCTGGATGTCGGGTCGAAAGTCGACGACGCGGTTCACGACGGGCATGGCTTTCCTGGATCCTGACTGACACCTCCCTCGGTGGAGCAGGCAAGAGCGCTGGCAATTTCGACAGGCCCACCAGAAGGAGATCTTTACAACGTAAAGATATCTAAGGGTCGGACAGGGGCATCGTCAAGCCAAATCTTGACAGTGTCAAAATTGAAATGGATGTGACGGATCAAGAAAAATGCCCGGGGCAAGCCCGGGCAACGAAGGGATGGACGGGAATGACCTCACGCCGCGAGTTGGCCCTCCACCAGCTTGACCCAGTACGACGTGCCGAAGACGATCGCCTCGTCGTCGAAATTGTAGGCTGGGTGATGCAGGCCGGCGCTGTCGCCGTTGCCGCAGAAGATGAAGGCGCCGGGGCGCGCTTCCAGCATATAGGCGAAATCCTCGCCGCCCATCAGCGGCGGCATCTCGAGCACATTGGCTTCGCCCGCAACTTGCTTGGCAATGCGCTTCGCCACCTCGGTCTCCGCGGCGTGATTGACCACTACCGGATAATTGCGCTGGTAGCGCAGGTCGATCTTGGCGCCGGTGATCTGCGCCACGCCCGCGACGACCTCGCGTACGCGCTTCTCGACCAGCTTGCGCACCTCCGGCGACAGCGTGCGGATGGTGCCCCTCAGTGTCGCGGTTTGTGGAATCACGTTGCGGGCATTGCCCGCGTGGAACTCGCAGATCGAGATCACGGCCGATTCCAGCGGATCGACGCTGCGCGCGACGATCGACTGCAGCGCCGTGATGACTTGCGCGCCGACCAGAACGGAATCGACACATTTGTGCGGCCGCGCGGCGTGGCCGCCGAGACCCTCGATCATGATATCGACCTCGTCGGTCGCCGCCATGATCGGACCCGGCCGGATCGCGAACGAGCCCACCGGAATGCCCGGACCGTTGTGCATGCCATAGACTTGCTCGATGCCGAAGCGCTCCATCAGGCCGTCCTTGACCATGGCCGCTCCACCCGCGCCGCCCTCCTCGGCCGGCTGGAAGATCACCACCGCATCGCCGGCGAAGTTGCGGGTCTCGGCGAGATAACGCGCAGCACCGAGCAGCATCGCGGTGTGGCCGTCATGGCCGCAGGCGTGCATCTTGCCGGGAGTCTTCGAAGCATAAGGCAGGTTGGTCTGCTCCTCGACCGGGAGCGCATCCATATCGGCGCGTAGGCCGATGGCCTTGAGGCCCTCGCCGGCCGGCTTGCTGCCCTTGATCACGCCGACCACGCCGGTCTGGCCGATGCCCGTCACGACCTCATCGCAGCCGAACTCGCGCAGGCGGTTCGCGACGAATGCTGCAGTGCGGTGGACGTCATAGAGCAGCTCCGGATGCTGGTGGATGTCCCGGCGCCAGGCCTGAATATCGGGTTGAAGGTCGGCGACGCGGTTCACGATGGGCATGGAGGGTCTCAAGCTTTGTTGAAAATGCAGGCCTGTCTACCATGCAAGCACCAGTCCACCCAACTGGCGCGGATCGGGGTGTAGCCCTGACTCACAGGCATGGCCGGACTTGTCCCGGCCATCCACGTCTGACTATTAGAACGGAAAGCTCGTGGATGCCTGGGACAAGCCAGGGCACGATTCCTGTTGGGTGGAAGAAGAATGCCAAGGCGGCTCGAAGGTGAGTTTGACTACATTGTCGTTGGGGCCGGCACGGCGGGCTGCATCGTCGCCAACCGGCTGTCGGCCGTTTCCAGCAATCGCGTCCTCGTCCTCGAAGCCGGCGGCGACGACAACTGGATCTGGTTCCACATTCCCGTCGGCTATCTCTTCGCCATCGGCAATCCGCGCTCGGACTGGATGTTCAGGACCGAGGCCGAGCCCGGCCTGAACGGCCGCTCGCTCGCCTATCCTCGTGGCAAGGTGATCGGCGGCTCTTCGGCGATCAACGCCATGATCTCGATGCGCGGGCAGGCCGCTGATTACGATCACTGGCGCCAGCTCGGCATGACCGGCTGGGGTTATGACGACGTGCTGCCGCTGTTCAAACGGCTCGAGGATCACTTCCTCGGCGCGAGCGAGCACCACGGCGCCGGCGGCGGCTGGCGCATCGAGGCGCCGCGGCTGTCCTGGGACATCCTCGATGCCGTGGGCGACGCGGCCGAGGAGATGGGCATCAAGCGCATCCCGGATTTCAATACCGGCGACAACGAAGGCACCAGCTATTTCCACGTCAATCAGAAGCGCGGCCGGCGCTGGTCGTCGGCGCGCGGCTTCCTCAAGCCGGCACTGAACCGCCCCAATCTGCGGCTCGAAAAGCATGTGCTGGTTGATCGGCTGATCATCGAACAGGGCCGCGCCGTCGGCGCGCGCTTCATCCAGAATGGCGAGATCATCGAGGCGCGTGCGAAACGCGAGGTGGTCCTCTCGGCAGGCGCGATCGGCTCAGTGCAGGTGCTGCATCGCTCCGGCCTCGGGCCGGCCGACTGGCTGTCGCCGCTCGGCATCGACATCGTGATGGACAAGCCCGGCGTCGGCCGCAATTTACAGGATCATCTCCAGCAGCGCGCGATCTACAAGGTCGAGGGCGTGCGCACACTGAACGAGACTTATTACAATCTGCTCCGCCGCGGCCTGATGGGGCTCGATTACGCGTTCCGTCGCCGCGGGCCGTTGACCATGGCGCCGTCGCAGCTCGGCATCTTCACCCGCTCCGATGCGACGCGCGCACGCGCCAACATCCAGTTCCACGTGCAGCCGCTATCGCTCGACAAGTTCGGCGATCCCCTGCACCGCTTCCCCGCGATCACGGTGAGCGCCTGCAATCTCCAGCCGACATCGCGCGGCACCGTACGTCTGCGTTCGGCGGCGCCGGACGAGAAGCCGATCATCGCGCCAAATTATCTTTCAACGGATGACGACCGTCAGGTCGGCGCCGATGCCATCCGCACCACCCGCCGCCTGATGCAGCAGAAGGCGCTGGCAAAATATCGCCCGAGCGAATATCTGCCCGGCCCCGCCGTCGGCGACGACGATGCCTCGCTCGCCAAGGCCGCCGGCGACATCGGCACCACCATCTTCCATCCCGTCGGCACCGCGAAGATGGGCGCGGTGAGCGATCCGATGGCGGTGGTCGACGAACGCCTGCGCTTCTACGGTCTCGGCGGCCTTCGCATTGTCGATGCCTCGATCATGCCGACCATCACGTCGGGCAACACCAACACGCCGACCGCGATGATCGCCGAAAAAGGCGCGACGATGATTTTGGAGGATGCGAAGTGAATGCGTAGCCCCGATGGGGCGTAGCGAAATCCGGGGAGTATCGTAAGTCTGGACCCGTATTCCGCTGCGCTCCATACGGGCTACGCGTCCCACCACCTCACGAAAACGTCATCGCGTCCGGGAATAAGACCCCCGCTCCCCCAATCACCTCCCCGAAGCCCAATTCCGGGCGAAGTGGAGCTGCGCGATGAGCGGACACGATCACGGCGAGGACGGCTTAAGCCGCCGCAAGGTGCTTGAATGCATGACCTGGGCCGGCACCGGGGTGCTTTGGACCATCACCGGTGGCGTGCCGCGCTCGCTCGGCATCATCGATTCCGCGCAAGCTGCGACCGCGGCCGCGCCCGGAATGACCTTCCTCCAGATCAGCGACAGCCATGTCGGCTTCGACAAGCCGGCCAATCCCAACGCGCTCGGCACGCTCGAGGAAGCCATCAACAAGATCAACGCGATGCCGGTCAAGCCGTCGTTCATGATCCACACTGGCGACATCACGCATCTGTCGAAGGCCGCCGAATTCGACAATGCCGATCGCATCATCTCGCAGAGCAAGCTCGACGTGCATTACGTGCCCGGCGAGCATGACTTCCTCGACGAGGAGGTGAAATTCTATCGCGAGCGCTACGGCCGCGGCACAAAGGGCGCAGGCTGGTATTCGTTCGACGCTGGCGGCGTGCACTTCATCGGCCTCGTCAATGTCGTCGACCTCAAGGCCGGAGGCCTCGGCAATCTCGGCGCCGAGCAGCTCGCCTGGCTCGAGGACGATCTGCGCGGCAAGTCGAAATCGACGCCGATCGTGCTGTTCGCCCACATCCCGCTCTGGACGGTCTACCCCGAATGGGGCTGGGGCACCGAGGACGGCGCCCGCGCGCTGGAACAGGTGAAAGGCTTCGGTTCGGTCACCGTGCTGAACGGGCATATTCACCAGGTGATGCAGAAGGTCGAGGGCAACGTCACCTTCCACACCGCCCGCTCCACCGCCTTCCCGCAGCCGGCACCCGGGGCTGCCCCCTCGCCCGGACCGATGAAGGTCGAGGACGCAAAGCTCCGCGCGATGCTCGGCGTTGCCAGCATCAACTTCAAGCAGAACGAGCAGCGGCTCGCGATCATCGACACGCCGCTCCAGGGTTGATGCAGGGCTAACGGAAGCTGACAATGAAGATACTCAATCGCCGCGACTTCGGTGTCGCTTTGGCCGCGGCCATGCTGTTACCCGCCACAACCGCCCGTGCCGACGACATGGAGGTGCATATCGACAATTTCGTCTTCCAGCCGGCCGAGCTCAAGATCAAGGTCGGCACCACCGTGACCTGGACCAACCGGGACGACATCCCGCACACCCTGGTGTCGGCCGGCAAATTCAGGTCCAAGACCCTGGACACTGACGACAAGTTCTCGTTCACCTTCACCAATGCGGGCGACTACAAATATTTTTGTTCTCTGCACCCGCACATGACGGGGATGATCAAGGTTGAGTAACATCTCGAACCAAGGCATCAACGTCTTGCCCGGCCGGTGGTCCCACGCCGGCCGGGCTCGTGTGCCTTCGGTCACACACAGAGACAAAACGAACAGGGACGAGACGAACAGCGACGACACGACTCAACGCGCAGAACAAGAGGCAAAGCGAGGAGCGATGCCCGCTAACGACGATTTGCAGAAGGCGCAACGCTTCCGCGAGGCGGCGCTGCCCTATCTCGACGACGTCTACACGCTCGCGCGCTATCTCTTGCGTGACGCCTCCGATGCCGAGGACGCGGTGCAGGAGTGCTATCTGCGCGCTCTGAAGCATTTCGATAGCTATCGCGGGCCGGCGATGAAGCCCTGGCTGTTCGCGATCCTGCGTAACGTCTGCAATGCCGAATATGCACGCCGCGCACACAGGCACAGCGCGATCGAGGATACCCCCGGCGCTGCCGAGCAGACGCCGATCTGGCAAGAGACCGAGGCAAGCCCGGAAACCGAAGTGCTGCGCAGCCGCGATGCGGGCGCGATCCGCAAGCTGATCGACGCGCTCGCCGAACCGTTCAAGGAAACATTCGTGCTGCGGGAGATCAACAACCTGTCTTATCGTGAAATCGCAGAGGCCGTCGGTGCACCCGTCGGCACCGTGATGTCCCGCCTCGCCCGCGCCCGCGCCATGCTGCGCGCGGCCTGGACGGCGGATGAGGAGCAAGCAAGATGACCTGCGACGAAGCAAGAATCCTGCTTCACGCGCTGCTCGACAATGAGCTCGATGCCGGCCACGCGCGCGAGGTCGAAGCCCATATCGCCAGCTGCCCGGCCTGCGCTGCGGAGTTTTCGGCCCAACGCGACATGCAGCGCGTGCTTGCGGATGCCGATTTGCGCTACACCGCACCGGCGAGCCTGCGTGCGCGTATCGAGGCTTCGCTGCCGCAGCCGCAGCGTCAACAGCCGAGCCGCCGCTCCGTGCTGCGCGGCTTTGCGATGGGCTCGGCAGTCTCCGCGCTCGCCGCCTCCGGCGTCGTCGCATTGGTGCTGCGCCAGGACGACCAGCAGCGCATCCTGTCGGAGGTCGTCTCCGCGCATCTGCGCTCGCTCCAGGCCGGCCACCTCATCGACGTGGTCTCCACCGACCAGCACACGGTCAAGCCGTGGTTCAACGGCAAGCTCGACGTCGCCCCGCCCGTGATCGACCTCACCGCGCAAGGTTTTACGCTGGTCGGCGGCAGGCTCGACTATATCGACGCCCGTGCCATCGGCGCGGTCGTCTACAAGCGCCGGCAGCACGTGGTCAATCTGTTCGTGTCGCAGACATCGAACGCGGAATACCGCGCGCCCAAGACCGAAACCATGCAGGGCTTCAACTGCCGGCGCTGGGGCAATCGCGGCCTGAACTTCTGGGCCATCAGCGATCTCGGCGCCGACGAGCTCGCCGAGTTCGTCGAGAAGTTCGAGGCGGCGATGAAGGCCAATGTGGAGGGATAGCGGCGCATCCCGCAAGTCAGACTCACAACTTTTGATTGCGAGCTCGGGAGAGCGCTGCTAATTCAAGCGCCATGATGCGCCCTCTCCTCCTTGCCGCAGCGCTTGCCTGGACGATCGCCGCTTCCGGGCCGGCAGCAGCCCGCGACGGACTCGCCACCACGATGCGGGCCGTCCTCTACGAGGAAGACGTGAGCAACCCGAAGGGTGATCGCGCAGAAGGAAAGATCACTTGGCGGATAGAACCGACGACCGATGCCTCCGCACCATCAGGCGATGTTACGATACGCGGGAATGTCGAGGTGCCTTCGCGGAACCTGCAGATGACGCTCTCCATCCGGCGCAATTTCGACCCCGCACTGCCAGCCACCCACACGGTGCAGATCGATTTCGCCCCGGACTTCGCCGCCGGCAGGATCAAACAGGTCATGGGCCTTCTGATGAAGGCCAACGAGCAGGCCAAGGGAGCGCCCATTGCCGCGCTGTCGGTGAAGGTCGACGACACGCATTTCCTGATCGGCCTGTCCGCTGTGCCGCAGGACGCGGCAAACAATTCGCTTCTGATCCGAAGTAGAGCCTGGATGGACATCCCGATCGTCTACGCGACGCAACGCCGCGCCATTCTTGCGGTCGAGAAGGACGGCAACGTCCTGGCGCTCTTCAATACGGTGTTTGCCCATTGAGGCGGGCACCTCCCGCGGCCCTCGATCACATCGAAGTGGCGAATAAGATTGAAGCCGCCTGAGCGCCTCGGCCTTACGCCGACCGCCGCACCGCGTTGTCGACCAGCGTCTTGCCGAGCGACCAGATCGCGCCGGGGACCTTGTGGCTGCCGGCGATGACGTCGTCGAAGGCGCGCTCGATCCAGCCGCAATCTTCTTCGGTGATGGTGAGCGGCGGCAGAAGCTTGATGGTGTGGCTGCCATGGCCGGCGACCTGCGTGAGGATCTTGTGGTCCTTGAACAGCGGCACGGTGATGAGCTGGCAGAACAGGCCCTTATTGGCCGCCTCCAGCACGTTCCAGGACGCCCGCAGCCGCAGCGATTTGGGCGGGCCGAACTCGACGCCGATCATCAGGCCCTTGCCGCGGACTTCCTTCAACAGCTCGTAGCCGGGCACCATGCGCGTGAGCGCGAGGCGCAGCTCGGCACCGCGCTTGGCGGCGGACTCGATCAGCTTCTCGGACTCCATGATGTCAAGCGTGGCGATGCCCGCAGCCATCGCCAGGTCGTTCTTGGAGAAAGTTGAGCCGTGCACGACTGCACGGTCCATCTGGTTGAAGATCTTGTCGAAGATGCTCTTGCGCGTCAGCACCGCGCCGACCGGCACGTGGCCGCCGGACAGCGACTTCGAGAGCAGCACCATGTCGGGCTCGACGTTCCAGTGCTCGACCGCGAGGAAGCGGCCGGTGCGGCCCATGCCGGTCTGGATCTCGTCGGCGACGAACAGCGTCCCGTATTTCTTGCAGAGCGCAGCCGCACCCGGCAGGAACTCGTCGGTGGGCATGTTGACGCCCTTGCCCTGGATCGGCTCGACGACGAAGGCCGCCACCTCGCGCGAGGCCAGCGCCTTTTCAAGAGCGGCGAGATCGTTGAACGGGATCGAGGTGCAGCCCGGCAGCAACGGCTCGAAGCCGGTGCGGAAGTTCGAATCACCGGTCAGCGACAGCGCGCCATAGGTCAGGCCGTGATAGCCGTGGGCACAATAGACGATCCCCGGACGGCCGGTGGCGCCGCGGGCGAACTTGATCGCGGCTTCGACGCATTCGGCGCCGGAATTGGCGAAGAAGGCCTTGTCGAGATAGGGGACGTACTTCAAAAGCCGCTCAGCGAGCACGCCGGCAAGCACCGAGACGTCGAATTGGACGAGGTTCGGCAGGTCGGCATCGAGCACGCTCTTGAGCGCCTCACGCATGACAGGATGATTGCGCCCGATCGCAAACACGCCAAAACCGGACAAGAGGTCGAGATAGCGCGCCCCGTCGCGGTCGTAGAGGTACTGCCCCTGCCCCTTCTGGAAGCCGACATCGTAGCCGATGGTCTTCAGAACCCGAACGAACTGCTCGTTCAGATGCCGATTATGCAGGGCGCTGCGCTGGGCCTGGCGGTCCGCGAACAGCTGAGACATGTCTGGATTTGGGCTGTGCATCCGCTACATACTTCGGTTGAGGGCCGTCTCGTCAACTGAAAACGGAACGTCGCTGAAAACGGTCTGTGCGGCCTTTTGCCCTTTTTCGGACCATCTTCGCAAGCAGAGCTTTAGACCATGTTGCACTGCCAAGGAACTATCATGCGTTTAGCCCTTTACACCGGACTAATACTGGCTGGCGGTTACACCTGCCTGGCCCCGGCGCTCGCCGCCGATCCGACCGGCGACTGGCGGGTTGCCGACGGCGTTGCCAACATTCGTGTCGCCCAATGCAATGGCAGCATGTGGGGCGCGGTTTCCTGGGAAAAACAGCCCGGCGGCCGCGACGAGAACAATCCGGACGCGTCGAAAAAGACCCGGCCCACGCTGGGCATGGCGACCCTGATCGACATGAAGAAAAAGCCCGGCGCCGAGCAGTGGGAAGGTCAGGTCTACAACGCCAAGGACGGCCAGCTCTACAGCGCGACCATCACGCCGGTTGGCACCGACCAGCTCGAGATCAAGGGCTGCGTGATGGGGTTCCTGTGCGGTGGCGAGACCTGGACCCGGGTCAGCCCCCCGATTCCCTTGAGCTCCGCCAACGCCATGGCCAAGGGCGCGCCGAAGCCCGCCGGCGCGGCGCCGAAAGCCCCGGGAACGACGGGCGCTACGGCGGCGCAGCCCGCGCCCGCAGCCCCGAAGGCCGCCGGCAGTGCCAAACCCGGTCAGAAGGGCGCCGCCGACCAGGTCGGCGACATCTGCCTACTCCCTGAGATTGCGGGGTTTGCCCATTAGGGCGGGCTGAAACAGCAGCACGGCGGCGAGCGTCGTCACCAGCGACAGCGCGAGCAGCTTGCCCATGCTGGACGTGCCGGGATGGCTCGACAGCCAAAGGCTGCCGAACGCGGTCGCCGTTGTCAGCGCGCTGAAAAATATCGCGCGCGTCAGGCTGGTCTGGAGCAGGTTTGTCCTGCCCGAGCGCCAGGCCACGACATAGTAGATCTTGAAGGCCACGCCGACGCCGAGCAGCAGCGGAAACGCGACGATATTGGCGAAGTTGAGCGGCAAGCCGATCAGCACGCAGATCTCGAGCGTCACCGCGCCGGCCACCAGCAGCGGCACCAGCGTCATCAACACGTCGACGAACCGGCGCAGCGTGATCCACAGCAGCAGGCCGATCACCAGCAGCGCGTAGATTCCCGCATGGATGAACGCCTTCACCACGGTGTCGCCGGATTTCAGGATCGAGACCGGACCGCCGATCGCGGTCGGCTCGGCAACGAGCACCGCCGCCGCAAATTTGCGCAGCGTGTCGTTGTCGTTGGGATCGCCCTTCGGCAGCGCCTCGACCCGGATGATGCCGTCCTTGCTCTTCCAGGCGCTGACGAGATCTGCCGGCAATGACTTCAGGGTAACCGGCTCGGCTTGCATCGCGTTCCGGAGCTGGTCGAACACGATCTTCATCGGCGCGACGAACACGTCCTGCGCCTTGTTCCGCGTGGCTTCATCGCCATTGGCGAGCTTTTCCAGCGCGTCAGCGAGCCGACGCGAGGCGACCGCACCCGGGCCCTTCGCATCGCCTGCGGTCCGGCGCAGATTGTCGACCGAGGATTTCAGCGCATCGACGTTTTCCTTGTCCGTGGGCGCGGCGTCGATCTGGTCGGGATTGAGCGCGGGGTTCAGCACCTTGGCGCCCTGCGCGATCAGCTTCAGCTTCGGCGCCTGGTCTTCGGGAACGAAGCTGTTGAGCGACATCACGCGCAACACCTCCGGCACCTTCTCCAGCTTCGCCTCCACCTGCCTCGCCTGCTCTTCCGACGTGGTCATCACGTTGATGGCATTGGCGCCAGTGTTGGGATCCTTGCGCAAATCGAGGAAGGTCGCGATCGACTCTGCCTTCGGGTTGCGCAGGTTCATCGGGTTGAAGTCGAACTTCATGTAATAGAGCAGCGGCAGGCCGGCGACCGCCAGAAACATCGTACCGCCGACGACCAGCACCCGGTGCTTCTCCAGGAAGTGATCGAGCGGCGCCAGGAAGGCGTAGCCGACCGGCTCCTTCTCGCCGGGCGGGTTCAACAGCTTCAGCATCGCCGGCAGCACGGTGATGCTGGTGACGAACGCGACCAGCATGCCGACGCCGGCGATCTGCCCGAGTTCGGCAATACCCTTGTAGTCGGTGGGGATGAAGCAGAGGAAGCCGGCCGCGGTCGCCATTGCCGCCAGCGACAACGGAATTGCCGAGCGCTTGGCAGCCAGGATCAGCGCGCCCGAAAGGTCGTTGTGCTTGTAGCGCTCGGAGCGATAGCGGACGCTGTACTGAATGCCGAAATCGACGCCGAGACCGACGAACAGCACGGCGAACGCGATCGACAGCAAATTGAGCGAACCCACCATCATCAGGCCGGCGGCGGTTGTCAGCGCAAGACCGACGAAGAGATTGACGAACACGGCGAAGATGATCTTCGCCGAATGCAGCGCCAGCCAGAGGATGAGCAGCACGACGAGAACCGTGCCGATGCCGTTGACGACGGCGCCTTCCTGGACGGTTGCGTATTCCTCGTTGGCGATCGGGACCGGCCCGGTCAGCCGGACCCGCGCCTGGTATTTGGTGGCAAAGTCCAGATCGGCTGCGGCCTTGCGGATCGCGTCGGTTGCGCCCTTACCGGGCTCCAGCGCGTTGTAGTCGAGGATCGGTTTGAACTCGATGAAGGCGCGCTTGTCCGAATCCGTCAGCGGCTCGTCACTGACGAGCTCACGCCAGGAGAAGGTCGCATTGCCCTTGTTGAGCACGGTCTCGACCGTTTGCGCGATCTGGTTGAAGGGCCGCTCGGTGTTGTCGAGCTTGACCTGCCCGCGCTTGACGCCGGCAAGTCCCGTTTCCAGCGCCCCGGTCAGGCCGCGGATCGAGGGATCGCCTGCCATGATCTCGATCAGAGGCGCGGCGGATTCGAACTGGCTGGTGACCTTTGCGACTTCCTCTGTCGGCAGGAACAACAGGCCATTCTTCTCGAAGAACTCGCCGGTGCCGAGCTGCTGCACCGACTGGAAGTCTGTCTTGTTGTCCTTCAGCTTGGCATAGAGCGCGTCCGAGGCCGCGGTCGCCATCTCCGGCGTTTTGGCTTCGACCACCGCCGTAATCGTCGCATCGCGGTCGAAGGCGCGATCGAACTGCTGGTCGCGTTGGCGCCAGTCCAGATTTTGGGCAATCAGCGAATTGATATCGGTGTTGATGGCGAAATGCCGGGACGTGTAATAGCCCGCCCCCACCGCCAGCAGGAGCCCGAGAATGACGACGAGGGAGGCAAACCGGGTGCAGGCCCTGACGATGGCAACGACGACGCTTTGCAGCACTACTTTTCTTTCTGCGGTTAACAGCTTGCCGGAAACGCCCGCTGTTTAACGGAGTTCCCGGCCGAAACCTATTGCTGTTTTGAGTGGTTATCGCCGTCAGAAGGTTCGAGGTAAACGGCGGAAGACCATGGCGAAATCATGCGGGGCGGTCGGTATAGCCGGGGAGTTGAGGCGGGAAAGTGACGAAGGCGCAAACACCGATATCACCGCTTTTCTGACCAAACATCCCTCTACTATAATACCGTAAAAGTGATCCCAGAGGAACCAAAGTTCATTCCACCTTTCCTTGCTGCCGATTTTTTGACACAAAGTATTGCGCCTCCATGCACGGGGCCCCCGACAGGGGTGGGCGGCTACCGCGTGAGCGAAACCGGTGGTGCGGATATTGCAACTCATTGGTTCGTATCGGGGTGTCCCCTGAACTTGAGAGCGGATTGGTGCAACTTGCGTGATGGGCGTCCAATGGAAGTTTATCTGGCGCAACCGCGCGGCTTTTGCGCGGGGGTGGTACGTGCGATCGAGATCGTGGAACGGGCGCTGGAGAAGTACGGCCCGCCCGTCTACGTGCGCCATGAGATCGTGCACAATAAGTACGTCGTCGAGAGCCTGAAGAACAAGGGCGCGATCTTCGTCGAGGAACTGTCGGAGGTGCCGCCGAAGGCTGTGACGGTCTTCAGCGCTCATGGCGTCGCCCGCAGCGTCGAGGAAGAAGCGGCCGCGCGCGACCTTCCGGTGCTCAATGCCACCTGCCCCCTGGTCACGAAAGTTCACAATCAGGGGAAGCGCTACATCGCCAGGGGCCGCACCCTGATCCTGATCGGCCATGCCGGCCACCCCGAGGTCGAAGGTACGATGGGCCAGGTTCCCGCCCCCGTACTGTTGGTCCAAAGCGTTGAAGAGGTTAAGGCCCTTGAGCTGCCGGCGGATACGCCAGTGGCCTACATCACCCAGACCACCCTGTCTGTGGATGACACAAAGGACATCATTTCGGCCCTGCAGGCCCGCTTTACAGATATTCAAGGCCCGGATATCCGGGATATCTGCTATGCGACACAGAACCGCCAATCTGCGGTAAGGGACTTGAGCAAGCTGGTCGACGTGATCTTGGTGGTGGGCGCTGCCAATAGCTCGAATTCGAACCGGCTCCGCGAAATCGGCACTGAGGCCGGTGTCGCGAGTTATCTGATTGCCGACGGCAGCGCGCTCAATCCGGAGTGGTTGAAAGATGCCAGAACCGTCGGTGTCACGGCCGGCGCTTCGGCGCCCGAGGTACTCGTGGATGACGTGATCGAAGCGATGCGGCGGATCGGACCGGTCAAGGTCTCGGTGCTTCCGGGCCGCGAGGAAAACATCGAATTCCGGCTTCCGGCCCAACTGGCTGCGAGCTGACCCACCCGAATTTCAAGCCCAGAAAGAAACTTGTAATGGCTATCCCCTTCTTCAAGGAAATGCGTATCGGCGGCTATTTGATCAAGCAGAAGCTGCTTGGCCGCAAGCGCTATCCGCTCGTGCTGATGCTGGAGCCGCTGTTCCGCTGCAACCTCGCCTGCGTCGGCTGCGGCAAGATCGACTATCCGGATGCGATCCTCAACCGCCGCATGACCGCACAGGAGTGCTGGGACGCGGCCGACGAGTGCGGCGCGCCGATGGTCGCCATCCCCGGCGGCGAGCCGCTGATCCACAAGGAGATCGGCGAGATCGTGCGCGGCCTCGTGGCGCGCAAGAAGTTCGTCTCGCTCTGCACCAACGCTCTGCTGCTCGAGAAGAAGCTCGATCTGTTCGAGCCCTCGCCCTACCTGTTCTTCTCCGTGCACCTCGACGGTCTGAAGGAGCACCACGACAAGGCGGTGTCGCAGAAGGGCGTGTTCGACCGCGCCGTCTCCGCGATCAAGGCGGCCAAGGCCCGCGGCTTCACCGTCAACGTCAACGCCACCATCTTCGACGGCCATCCGGCCGAGGAGATCGCCAAGTTCTTGGATCTCACCGTCGAGCTCGGCGTCGGCGTCTCGATGTCTCCGGGCTACGCCTATGAGCGGGCGCCCGACCAGGAGCACTTCCTCAACCGCACCAAGACCAAGAAGCTGTTCCGCGACGTCTTTGCGATGGGCAAGGGCAAGAAGTGGAATTTCATGCATTCCGGCCTGTTCCTGGACTTCCTCGCCGGCAACCAGGAATACGAGTGCACGCCCTGGGGCATGCCCGCGCGCAACATCTTCGGCTGGCAGAAGCCCTGCTATTTGCTCGGTGAAGGCTACGCAAAAACCTTCAAGGAGCTGATGGACACCACCGACTGGGAGACCTACGGCACCGGCAAGTACGAGAAGTGCGCCGACTGTATGGCCCATTGCGGCTACGAGCCGACCGCGGCGACCGCGGCCATCAACAATCCGCTGAAGGCAATGTGGGTGTCGCTGCGCGGGATCAGGACCACGGGTCCGATGGCCCCGGAGATCGACATGAGCAAGCAGCGCCCGGCGCAGTACATCTTCTCCGCGGAAGTGCAGAAGCGCCTGTCGGAGATCCGCAAGGACGAGGCCGCCGCCGCGCAGGAGAAGGCGGCGCGGAAGGCTTCCACCGCCGCGTAAGCGCGACGCCCGCCCGGATGGAGCGCAAGCGAAATCCGGGACGGCCCCTCTGCTTTGAAGACGTCGGATTGCGCTCCGCTCCATCCGAGCTACGCACACCGAAATAGAAAAGGCCCGATTGCCAATGGCGACCGGGCCTTTTGTTTTTAGTGATCGCAGAAACCGCTCAGGCTGCCTCAGAGACCAGCGCCTCGCTCTCCACGAGCTCGGTACCAATCAAATAGTCGCGGCAACCGCGCAAGCTGCGCAGCGCGCGGTTGAAGTCGAGGCCGGTCGAGACCAGTCCATGCAGCGCGGTCGGATTGCGCACGATGCCGCGCAGCACGGCCAGCACGTCGATCTGGCCGTTCGGCTTGATGGCGGCGCGGGCGAGCGCCGGCAGCGCGCGATGGGCGGGATCGCTGATGACGCGGACCGCGGCGAACGGCAAGCCGGCTTCGGCGGCGTAGGCGGCCGCGATGTGGCTTTCCATGTCGACGGCGGCAGCTCCGGTCTCCGAATGCAGCGCCGCCTTGCAGGAGCGCCTCGTGACCACTTCCTCGGCACCGGCGAGGCTGCCGCGCACCACGCGGCGACGCCCCGACGTCAGGCGGTCGATCAGGTCGTCCCCGAGCGAGAGGCCAGCGGCCCAGCGGGTGTCGCCCGCGAGCACCTCGGTCGCCAGCACGACGTCGCCGGAGCGCAGCGTCGGGTCGAGCCCGCCGGCCACGCCGAACGAGATCACACCGCGAATCGTCTCGGGATCCAGCACCGTCAACAGCGCCCGCAACTGGGTCGGGCTGCTCGACGAACAGATCACCGCCATTCCGGGCCCGGCCGCGATGCGGGCCTCCTGAACCAATCCAGTCACGATCAATATCGGCCTCGGATCAACGGTTTGACCCGCGGTAAGATAGTCCCCCGTCCCCAAAGTCACATTCCGACCCCTACCACCCTGCTGTTGGTGTTCCGCAAGTTCCGATACCGCGCCAACGCCCACAGCGGGAAGAACTTCGGGTAACCATGGTACCGTAGATAGAATACACGGGGAAAGCCTGTGGCGGTGTACCGCTGTTCGTCCCACAGTCCTTTTTCGTTCTGTGTTGCAATCAGGTACTCCACCCCGCGGGCGACGGCCGGGTGATCAACCTCGCCAGCAGCCATCAAGGCAAGCAAGGCCCATGCCGTTTGCGATGCGGTCGAGGGGGCGGCTTCCCAGCCTCGGTAGTCCAGCCGGTAGCTGACGGCATCCTCGCCCCAGCCGCCGTCCTGATTCTGGATCGAGGCCAGCCAGCCGGCGGCTTTCCGGATCATGGGGTCGTCATGGCGGACGCCGGCCATGTTGAGGGCGCACAGCACCGACCAGGTTCCATAGATGAAATTCATGCCCCAGCGGCCGTACCAGGACCCTTCCGGGTGCTGGGTCTTGCGGAGGTAGGCGACGCCCTCGGCGACATGCTTGCTGGTGTTCGCGGTCTCGCCGAGCTGGGCCAGCATCGAGATGCAGCGCGCGGTGACGTCCTCGGTCGGCGGGTCGAGCAGCGCGCCATGGTCGGAGAACGGGATGTTGTTCAGATAATATTCGAGGTTGTTGACGTCGAAGGCGGCCCAGCCGCCGTCGTCGCTCTGCATGCCCTCGATCCACTCCCGGGCACGCTCAATCGCGGCGTCATAGCCGGTCGCACCGTGCTCCCGGCGCATCCGGTCCATCGACATCACCACCACCGCGGTGTCGTCGAGATCGGGATAATGGGCGTTGTTGTACTGGAAGGCCCAGCCGCCCGGGCGCACGTCGGGCCGCTTCACCGCCCAGTCGCCCTTCACCTCGAGCTCCTGCTTCGGGATCAGCCAGTCGAGACCCTGCTTGGCCGCGGGCACCGCTCTGTCACCGCCGGCTTCGAGCAGCGCGTGGGCGGTCAGCGTCGTGTCCCACACCGGCGAGACGCAGGGCTGGCAATAGGCCTCGTCGTCCTTGATCACGAGCAGCTTGTCGATACCCCGGCGCGTGATCGCGCGCGGCGGATAGGTCTCATCCTTGCCGAGCGCGTCGTACATCATGACGATGTTGGCCATCGGCGGATAGATCGCGCCCATGCCGTCCTCGCCGTTCAACCGCTCCTCGGTGAAGGCGAGCGCGGCATCGATCGCGCGCTTGCGCAGGCTCTTGGGAAACATCGGCTCGACCACGCGCAAAATGCCGTCGAGCGCGCGGAACAGCACGAACCAGGCCATGCTCTGGTGCGGCGCCTTGGCCGTCATGCCAATCGAGCGCGGATCCTGCAGGAACAGCTCGTCGATGCCGACACCCTTGGGATTCTTCGCCCGTGGCTTCAGCGCGGCGATGACCATCAGCGGCACCATGGTGGTGCGTGCCCAGTAGGAGATCTTGTTGATGTGGAACGGCGACCAGAACGGCAGCAGCACGATCTCGATCGGCAGCACCGGTACCGCGCGCCAGGTCACGACGCCAAACATCGCAAGCATGAAGCGCGTGAAGACGTTGCTGTGAATGGCGCCGCCGCGGGAATGGATCGCCTCGCGCGCACGCACCATGTGCGGCGCGTCGATGGAATCCCCGATCATCTTCAACGCGAAATACGCCTTCACGCTGGCGCTCATGTCGAACTCGCCATCATGCACCAGCGGCCAGCCGCCATGGACGCCCTGAACGCGGCGAAGATAATTGGCGATCTTGGCTTCGAGCACGGCATCGACCGGCTCGGCGAGATAATGGCGCAGCAGCACGTATTCGGCCGGAATCGTGCAATCGGCCTCGAGCTCGAACACCCAATGCCCGTCGGATTGCTGGAAGCCGAGGACCCCTTCGGTGGCCGACGCAATGCTCGATTCCAAGTTCCCGAATTCTTGGGCTTCGCGGCTGGTCGCGTTCACGGAATCCATCTCGCTCGATTGCTCCGATAGTCGATTGAATTGGCCGAAATTGACCGGGACAAATACCCGTCAGGGCCGCCTGTCACTATCCCTTGGCGGCCAGAACCAGATCGGCGGCGCGATCACCGGATCGGACCGATCCCTCGATGGTTGCAGGCAATCCCGTAGCAGTCCAATCGCCTGCAAGAAACAGGTTTTTCAGCGCAGTGACCGGCCCTGGACGCAGGGCATTCTGCGCCGGCGTCGCCGCGAATGTGGCACGGCGCTCGCGCACGATCTGCCAAGGGGGCAGCTCGCCGGACACACCGCCCGCCTTGCACACGTCGTTCCAGATCGCCTGCGCGAGTTCCTCGCGCGGCATCTCGACCAGACGGTCGCCGTTGCTGATGGTGACGGACAGCCGGTTCGGGAACGCAAACAGCCATTCCACGACGCCGCCGATCACGCCGAGGATCGGAGCCGATCCCGCTGGCGGCTCAACGCGGAAATGCGCATTCACGATGGCGCGGAATTCGGTCGGCGTCTTCAGGCCCGGCAGCAGGTTGGAGGCAGCGCGCGGCGGTACCGCCATCACGACGACGTCGCCCTCGCCGATCTGGATCACATCTTCGCCGCCGAAATTCAGCGCGCCGACCTTGCCGTCATGGGTCGCAAACGAGCGCAGCTCATGGCCGAGCTGAACGCTGTGCCCGCGCTCCTGCAGGAACGTCACGGCAGGCTCGATCAGCACCGCGCTGAGCCCGTCGCGCGCGATCAGGGGACGGCAGGCCTGCCCGCCGGCGAGCAGCGTCTCGCGCACGATCGCGCCGGCAAGCCCAGCTGAGCCTTCGGGTGGATCGACGTTGAGCGCCGCCAGCAGCAGCGGCTGCACCAGGCGCTGATAGAGCACGCCCTCGCAGGGAATGGACTTGCCGACCAGCGTCTCTTCCGATGCCCAGATCAGCGGCGCCAGCTTCAGGTAATCGGTCAACCCGGTGTCGGGGACGCGGCGGCTCTCGTCGAGCACCCAGGTCGGGAGCCGGCCGTCGCCGAGGTCAATCTGCCAGCGCTGCCCGGTCGTGAGGTCGACAAAGGGAAACTGCGCGCGCTCCGGACCGACGAGGCCCGCTTCAGTGCCGATCGAGCGCGCGTAGGCGCGCGCATGGCTGTTGCCGGACAGCAGCAGATGGTTGCCGTTGTCGATAGTGAGATTGGTGGCGCCGTCGAAATAAGAACGGCAGCGGCCGCCGGCCTGCTGGGTCGCCTCGTGCACGGCGACCTTGAAGCCGGCATTGGCAAGCCGCACGGCGGCGGAGAGGCCGGAAATTCCAGCGCCAATGATGTGAGCTGTTTTTTGCATCAGATGAGAGCGTATCGGAGCAGGATGGCGATGCGTGTGATCTTCGACACACGCACCGGCTCACGCGGCGCGTTGAACCCGCGCGCGATCAGAAGATCCAGAATGGCATGATAGTATTTCGACATCATCCGGGGCGCGCGCACCGCGCGGCGCCGATTGCGGTTCATGATCTCGTCCGACTTCTCGAAATACACCTTTGCGCGCTGCGCCAGCGGCAGGCAGACCTTCGGCAGCGCGCGCTCGACGATCACGCGGTCCGGATCGTTGGAAGTGATGCCGGCATGCAGCAGCGCTTCGCGCGGCAGATAGAGCCGGCCGAGGCCCGCGTCCTCGTCGATGTCGCGCAGGATGTTGGTGAGCTGGAGCGCGCGGCCGAGATGATGGGCGAGCTCGATGCCGTCTTCTTCCGGCAGGCCGAAGACGCGGACCGACAGCCGCCCCACGGCACTCGCGACGCGATCGCAGTAGAGATCCAGCGTCGCCATGTCGGGCGCGCGGATGTCCTGCGGCACGTCCATCTCCATGCCGTCGACGATCGCGAGGAAATCCTCGCGCTTGAGGCCGAAGGTCTTCACCGAGGCGACGTAGTCCTTCAGCCGTGGCGGCGGATTGCCCTGGTAGAGCGCATCGATGTCGTTGCGCCACGCCTGAAGGGCGGCGAGCCGCTCGTCGCGCGGTCCGTCGGAATCGGCGATGTCGTCGACCTGGCGGCAGAAGCTGTAGATCTGGAACATCGCTTCGCGCTGGTCATGCGGCAGGATGCGCATCGCGGCGTAAAACGAACTGCCGGATGCGGTCGAGCCATAATTGGCGCCGGGCGAGGTCGCCTCAAGCGTCATGTGCAGTCCCCGGTCTTGAAATGGCCTTGCGTCCGACCGCGCGGCGGCCGACTTCGCCGATCATGCCGGCGAGGCTGAAGGTGAGGAGCTCGAGCTTGTTCAGGTGCACGCGCTCGCGCAGGGGATCGCGCACCTTCAACAGGCGCACAATGCGGTCGGCATAAGCCTGGATCACCGAGACCTCGATGCCGAGGCGGAAATCCCTGATCTCCGCAGCTAGCGACCTGCCCTCGTCGAGCAGCGCTTCGTTGCGCACGGCGAGAGCCTGAAGGCAGGCCAGCATCGCCGGTGGGGATTGCGCCAGTCCGAGCTGCTCGACCGAGGCGCCACTCGCAGCCAGCGCATCGCGCGGCAGATAGACGCGGTTGAGCTCGCGGAAATCCTTGCCGCAATCCTGGAGATGGTTGTTGATCTGCAGCGCTGCACAGAGCGCATCGGACGCGGCCCAGGTCGAGGTGCTCTCACCATGGACGTCGAGCATGAAGCGGCCGACCGGCATCGCCGAGTAGCGGCAATAATGGATGACCTCGTCCCAATTCTCGTAGCGCAACTTGGTCACGTCCATGCGGAACGCGATGAGCACGTCGAGCGCGTGGCGCGGCGCCATACCGCGTTCGGCCAGTGCGTGCCGCAGGCTGACGGCCTCGGCCTGGGTGTCGCCTTTGCCGAGCAATTCCGCCTCGAGCAGGTCGAGATAAGCCAGCTTCTCGTCCGGCGGCAGCGTGGCGTGGTCGGCGATGTCGTCGGCGGTGCGGACGAAATTGTAATACGCCAGGATCAGCGCGCGATGACGCGGATGAATGATCCAGGACGCGACGGGAAAATTCTCGTCGCGCTCACCCTTGCCGGATCGCAATTCGCTCGCAGAGGTCATCGAGGGCTGGTCTACAATCGTTTGGACAGGAAGGGCTTTTTCGCTCGCGCTAGCCCGTGCGGGCGATGCCGCCGCGGCCCCCATATAGGGGAATACGGCCGCAAAACCAATCCTGTCTCTCGATGGCTGCCCTTTGCGGATCAGGCCCGAAAAGGCGGCCCCGGAGGCCGCCTTTTGTGGGCCAGTGGCCGAGCTTACTGGTTGTGGTTCTTCAGGACCTGATCGCAGGCCTGCGAAATCTTGGCCCGGTTCTCCTTGAGGCAGGCCAGGATGGTGAAATCGCCCTGGTCGATGACCGGACGGCAGAGCTTCTGCACATCGCGCGAGCAGGCCTTCTGCTCGGCGTCCGTGCCGCGCCCTTGCTGGGCGAACGCTGCGGTCGAGAGGGAGGCCGACAGCAAGGTGAGAGCGACGAGAAGCTTACGCATTGTATTCCTTCATTCTGACGGCAGAATCGCACCAATCCCGGACAGCACAGGGCGACGACCGGAACGGATTGTTCTGATGGCAAGTCGCCGCGGGAGTAGCGGCCTCGGAGAAGGCACAAGCACTGGCAAATGCGGCCAAATTGGCGCCACGTCCACCAGATCAGGTCTTCCCTGCGCCTTCTGTGACAAATGTAAGAGACTGATACTACGTCATAATTCGGGTACGCCGCGTTTTGCTGCGCACCTGTTGCAGAGCTGCATCTCTACATCCCGCCATGGGCCCCAGAAACATGCCGAAACGCAGAGAATCCGGAGGCCAATCATGGCAAGTGCGCTTCGCGATGCCGACATGTGGGCGGCCGGCCATTGAACCTGACACAGGCTCGGAACACTAAACCTTCGATGTGGCGAGACGTCCTTGGTGACAAGCGGACGTCGTTCCAAAACGGGATATTTTGAAGATGAATTTTTTTGGGCGATCTGAACTGGCAATCAAGGCGGCCGGCATCGGCGCTGTGCTGCTGTTCTCGGTTTCGGCAAGTCAGGCTCAGTCGTCCGGACCGTTTGCAGGTTTCGAGGGCGCATGGACCGGCACGGGTACGGTGTCGCTGTCCGACGGCTCCACCGAGCGCATCCGTTGCAAGGCCGACTACAAAGTTGCCGGCACCGGTCTCAGCCTCAAGCAGGCGTTGCACTGCGCGTCCGACAGCTACAAGTTCGACCTCACCAGCGACGTGACCAGCCAGGGCGAGCGGATCTCCGGCAATTGGAGCGAGACCAACCGCAACATCTTCGGCAATCTGCAAGGCACCGCCGGTGGCGGCCAGATCGAGGTGTTCGTCGAGGCCAACGGCTTTGCCGCCAATTTGTCGCTGCGCACCAACGGCACCAAGCAAACGGTGCAGATCTCATCCAAGGGCGAGATTCGCGGCGTCAACATCACGATGACGAAGGGCTGACGGCTCTTACCGCTTCGAAAGCAACAAGCCCCGGTTCTCGCGAACCGGGGCTTTGTTGTTTTCGGGAGACGCGGCGCAATCGCCCGGACCGCGCCGATTCGAGTGTCTGATGAACGAAGCCGTTCAGATCGCCGGCTTGTCGCCCTGAAGCTTGGCGTGCAGATTGATCAACCACATCGCCGTCGGCCGCAGGATGAAGAGGTCGGCGACGAGCGCCATCACCATCGAGAAGGCGCTGAGCCAGCCGAACAGCCGTAGCGACGGCAGGTCGGAGAACACCGTGACGACGAGACCGCAGGCCAGCACCAGCGTGGTCAGGATCAAGGCCGGGCCGACCAGCACGGTGGCGCGCTCCACCGCGAGCGCCGAGCCGACGCCCGGCTTGCTCTCGAGCCTGAGGCGGTTGAGGAAATGGATGGTGGCGCTTAAGCCGAGGCCGAACGAAACGGTCAGAGCCACGACGCTGGCGAATTGCAGTCCCTCACCCATCGCCCACAGCACCGTTCCCGACATCACAACGGGGAAGATGCCCGGCAGGATGCAGGCGAACATCACCACCCAGGAACGGAAGGCCAGGCCGATGAAGATCGCGACCAGCGCGAATTCGACGGTCAGCCCGCGGTTGAGCTTCTCGATCATGCCGGCCGAGTTGCGCGCGGCAATCGCGGCAAGACCCGTGACCGCCACTTCATAGCCGGGATGCTTCTTGCGCACGGCGTCGAGCTCGGTATCGAGCTTGTCGACGATCGGAAGGAGCTGGCTGGAATCCTTGTCCGGCACGCGACCTGCGACCACGACGGCGTCCTGCTCGGCATCGATGAACCGGCGCACCAGATGCTCCGGAATGACGCTGACATATTCTTTCAGCGTCGCGACGTCGGCGCTGCCGGCCTTGTCCGCAAGCCAGCGGCGCAGGGTCTCGACCGACCAGACATTGCCGACACCGGCTGCCTTCTCCACCGTCGCGTGCACATCCGCGATGGTCTGCAGCGTCTCCGGCGAATAGAGCGATTCACCCTTGGGGAACTGGATCAGAACGTTGACCGGGTTGGCGCCGGTGAGCTTGGCGTCGAGCCGGTCGCTGGCGGCGACCGCCTGGCGCTTGTCCGGCACCTGGTCGGCGAGCCGGTAGCGCGGCTCCAGATTTGCGTAGATGACGCCGAGGCCCGCCACGAACACCACCGCGATCAGGCTGAACAGGCCAGGACGGCCCACCATGCGCACCGCGATCCAGTAGCAGAAATTACGCAGCGCCTGCACGCCGGCATCCGCGCTCTGGAACTTGGTCGCAAAGACCTTCTCGTTGCGCACCAGCAGCACGCCGAACACCGGCACCAGCGACAACACCGCGACCAGCGCGATGATGGTGGCGGCGAGACCCGCCTCGCCAAACTTGCGGATCAGATCGGAGTCGGAGAACTGGAGCGCGATGAAGGAAATGCCGGCGGTGCCGTGCGTCAGCACGCAGGCCGGTCCCACCACCAGCACCGCGTTCTTGAACGCGGTGAACTTGTCCTGGCCCGCGATCAGCCGGTCGCGCGCGGCGAAGGTGAGCTGCATCGAGTCCGAGAAGCTGATGACCATGATGAGCGGCGTCATCACGTTCAGGAACATGTTGAGGTTGAAATTGGCCCAGCCGAGCGCGCCGAGCGCCAGCAGGATCGCAATCATCGGCGGGAACGCCGCCGCCACCATGAACGAGATCTTGCGGAAGAAGATGATGGCGATGACACAGCCGGCGAGAATGCCGAGGATGTTGTAGGTGAGCCCGTCGCGCTCGACCGCGTTGCGGATCTCGAGCTGCATCACCGGCACGCCGGAAAGCTGCACGTTGAGGCCGGTGTCGCCGAGGTCTTCCTTCATCAGCGCGCGGATGTCGGCGACGGTCTTGGTCAGCTTGTTGGAGGCGACCACCTCCGGATCGAGCGAAAGCACGATCAGCGCCAGCGTGCCGTCCTCGGACAACAACTTGCCGCGGATGATCTCGTTGGCTTTGACGCCCTCGATGAACTTGTCATAGGCCGCGCCCTCGGGCAGCTCGGGCGGGAACAGCGCGGCGGGAAGCTTGCCCGGCGCCGGCGCCTGACGCGCGGAGAACAGCGAGACCAGTCCGCGCGTACCCTCGACCAGCTGCATGTCGGTGACGAAGTCGCGCAGCTTCTCGAGGTTGTTCCGCGCCAGCAGGGTCTTGCCCTCGACTACGACGAGGACGTCGAATTCTTCGGCCGGGAACTTTTTAGTCACCGCTTCGTACTGGCGGAATTCCGGCGTGTTGGACCGGAACAGCTGCGACAGCGAATCGTCGATCTTGATCCGATGGATGCCGAACACGGCGCCGACGATCAGGACGAGCAGGACGATGCAGGAGACGATGGGCGCCCGGACGGCGAACAGCCCGATGCGCTCCAGCCCGAAGGCGATCGAGGACGCAGGTCCCTGCTCGACCTTGTCGACATGAACCTCACTCTCGCTGTGCTTTTCGAGCATGCCTTGTCCAGTTCCTAAATCGGCTCGGGTCTGTGAGCTTGTCGCGCCCCGCGAACGGCTTGAAAATGCCATACCAATGGGAGGCTTGCCCTTTGAAAATGCGCAGAAAATCGCCGCGAGGGGTTTAGCAGGTCAATCGCCCTTCTCGCAAGCAGGCGGAGTGTGGCCGAATCGATCAAGATGTGGCGATTTTGCCTTAATGCCCTTCATTCGGGCAAAGCCGTGCCAATTCGACGCGGCGCGCGGTCTGCGCTGTCGTCCTTCAGCGCCACACCGGTCACCTCCCGCGCGAGCCCCTCGCGGACCAGCCAGGCGATCTTGAAAGCAGCCTCGTCATAGCTCAACCCGGCCTTGTGGATGTTCGACACGCAATTGCGCTCGGCATCGGTGCGGCCCGGCTTCGGGGCGAAAGTCAGATAGGCGCCGAGACTGTCGGGCGCCGACACGCCCGGCCGCTCGCCGATCAGCGTCGCGACCATGCGCGCGCCGAGAATGGCGCCGATCTCGTCGCCGAGCGCGACACGCGCGCCTGAGGCGACCACGACATGGCCGATCGCGACACCATCGCCGGCTGCGAGCAACGGCAGCAGGCGAATCACCAGCGCGGCCGCATGGGCGTGGACCGCCGCAGCCGACAGCCCATCGCCAATCACGACCGCGAGTTGGCACGGCTCCGAGGCGCTCCGCGCCAGAGCCTCGACTGATCCGGCATCCAGCCGTCTGCCCAGATCGGGCCGCCGCAAATAGTCCCTGCGGTCGACCGCCCGGCTGTTCGCCTCGGTGACGACGAGGCCGAGCGCGCGGAGATCCGCGACCAGCCGCGGCGCATCGAACACGGCATGCACGGCATCGCGGGCGCGGGCATGGTCCAACGTGAAATCGAGCAGTGCCCGCGTCGGCAGGCTCGCGCCGCTGCGCCCGAGCGCGACGCGCGCAGGCGTGAGCGACCGCAGATCGAGGGTCGGACGACGCGGGATGGCCGGATCAGACATGTTGTGTCATTCGGCGGGGACGGAGGCCTCGCGTAGCCGGATCGAATAGTTCGAGGCGTTCTGCTGGCCGGTCGAGGCCGCCCGCGCAAAGGTGATGAGATGGTGCGCGATCAGAGTGCAGCCGATCAGACCTTCGAGGTCGCCGCGCTTGATGCGGCCCAGCGCGAACTTCCAGAACACGCGCTTGTAGTCGCCGAGCACGCCGACCTTCCAGAAGATGTTTCGCAGCATGACGAGGCCGCGCCTGATGTTGGGCCAGGTCTTCATCTCGTCCGGCGTCGGCATCTTCAGGCGATGCACGTAAACGTGGTCGCATTGATACTGGAAGCGCGCGTAGACCTTCTCGGGCTCGTAGGCGACGGCCATGGCGTGTTTCCAGGATGCGACGACGTCGTCGTAGGGCAACAGGAAGTTGACATTGGAATCGCGGCCGTCGTCCTCGACCAGGCGTCCCTCGCGCTCCAGACGGTCCCATAGCGGCGTCTTCGGCAGCGCCTGAAGCAGGTTGATCGTGAGCAGCGGAATCCGGGAGTCCTCGACGAAGGCGAGCAGCGCCTCCGAAGTGTTCGGCTTATCGGTGTCGAGCCCCATGATGATGCCGGACACGACCTCCATGCCGTAGGAGTTGATGGTTTGCACGCCCTCGAGGATCGGGACCATCATGTTGTGGTCCTTGTGCATCGCCTTCAGCGCATCGGGATCGGGCGTCTCGATGCCGCAGAAGATGGTGACGAAATAGGCCTCGCGCATCTTCTCGAGGATTTCCGGCCGCTTGGCGATGTTGAGCGTCGCCTCGCAGGCGAGCCGCACCACGTAGCCGGTCCTCTTCTGCCATTCGATCAGATGCGGCAGGAGGTCCAGCGCCGCCTTGCGGTTGCCGATGAAATTGTCGTCGACGAAATAGACCGTGTCGGTCATGCCGCATTCGCGCAGGCGGTCGAGTTCGGCGATGATCTGCTCGGGCGATTTGATCCGCGGATTGCGGCCGTACAGCCCGGGGATGTCGCAGAACTCGCACTGATACGGACAGCCGCTGGAATACTGGATGCTGCCGAGGAAGTATTTCTTCACGTCGGCGAGTTCGTAGGCCGGGATCGGAAACTCCGTCATCGGCACGCGGTCTTTGGTGGTCAGAACCACCTGGGTCTCGGGACGCGAGATATCGCGCGACAGTATTTCGAGCAGCTGATTGGTGGCGTCGCCGAGCTCGCCGACATGGAGATAGTCGAACGACGGATAGTAATCCGGGCAGGCGCTGACGGAGGGACCGCCAAGCGCGACCGGCAGGTCGAACTCATGGGCGCGGCGGCAGATGTCGTTCATCTGCTGGCGCTGGATGTGCATGCCGCTGACGAAGACCGCCTCCGCCCATTCGAACTCTTCCCTTGTCGTACGGCGAAGGTTCTCATCGACGAATTTGACCTGCCACTCCTCCGGCAGATAGGCGGCAAGCAGCAAAAGTCCCTGCGGCGGCATGAAGGCGCGGACGCCATCGGTCAGGGGGTAGGAATGCTCGAACGTCCCGAACGACGATGTGTATCGCGGAAACACGCAGAGAATCCGCCGGGACGTCCCGTTACTTTCAGCTCGCATCAAAGCTCCCCCGCCACGCTCGACTTAGCTGCGGAAATTGCCAGACAGCCACATAGCGTAATGCTGCCGCCGGAATTTCTCAATATTGTGGCATGAGCATAATTCCCGAGGGCACCAATGGTTTCCTCGGGCCGCCGGGTGCTTCCGCCGCGTCACGCGATCAGCCGGGAGGCAAAATCGGGCAGCAGGCCTGCATCGCCGGCAAGACGGAAATCGGCGCCCGCAATGCCGGACCGCACCAGCCAGTCGTCGAATTCCGGCGCGCGGCGCAGTCCGAAGACGTCGCGGACATAGAGCGCGTCGTGAAAAGACGTGGACTGATAGTTCAGCATGACGTCATCGGCGCCGGGGACACCCATGATGAAGGTGACGCCGGCGGCAGCGAGCAACGTCAGCAGATTGTCCATGTCGTCCTGGTCCGCCTCGGCGTGATTAGTGTAGCAAATGTCAATCCCAAGCGGCAGGCCGAGCAGCTTGCCGCAAAAGTGATCCTCCAGCCCGGCCCGGATGATTTCCTTGCCGTCGTAGAGATATTCCGGGCCGATGAAGCCGACCACGCTGTTGACCAGGAGGGGCGCAAAGGCGCGGGCCACCGCATAGGCGCGCGCCTCGCAGGTCTGCTGGTCGACGCCGTGATGGGCGTTGGCCGATAGCGCCGAGCCTTGCCCGGTCTCGAAATACATCACGTTCTGCCCGACCGTGCCGCGCCTCTGCGACAATCCGGCCTCGTGCGCCTCCTTGAGAAGCGCGAGGTCGATACCAAAACTGCGGTTGGCAGCCTCAGTGCCGGCGACCGACTGGAACACGAGGTCGACCGGCGCCCCCTGCCCGATCAGCGACAGCGTCGTGGTGACATGGGTCAGCACGCAGCCCTGTGTCGGAATCTTCAGCCGCGCGATGACCTCGTCGAGCAGCCGCAGCAATTGGCCGATCACGGCCGGGTCGTCGCTCGCCGGGTTGATGCCGATGCAGGCATCGCCGGCGCCGAGCAGGATGCCATCGAGGATGGAGGCGGTGATGCCCCTGGCGTCGTCGAAGGGATGGTTGGGCTGGAGCCGGGTGCTCATCCGGCCCTTCAGGCCGATGGTGTTGCGGAAAGCGGTGGTGACCTCGCATTTCCGCGCCGCCAGGATCAGATCCTGGTTGCGCATCAGCTTCGAGACCGCGGCGGCCATCTCCGGGGTGATGCCGCCGGCCAGCTTGCGCAAGATTTCGGGTGTCGCGGCGTCCGATAGCAGCCAGTCGCGAAAGGCGCCGACCGTCAGCGAAGCCACCGGCGCGAAGGCCTTGGCGTCGTGGCTGTCGATGACGAGGCGGGTGACCTCGTCGGTCTCATAGGGGATGACGGCTTCCTGCAAGAACTGCCCGAGCGGGACGCCGGCCAGCGCCATCCGCGCCGCGATCATCTGTTCGGCACTGGCGGCGGCGATCCCGGCCAGGCGGTCGCCGGAGCGCGGCGGCGTCGCCTTGGCGAGCAGGTCGCGCAAATCCGGGAACGTGTAGGTCGTGGCGTCGATGGTGTGGCGGTAGACCAAGGGTCTCTCCGGGGTTCGTCGGCCAGTGACCGAGTCCAGCACGATCCCAAGACTATACCTTCAGATCAAGACGCTGAAATATCTACCTTTCCTTCGACCGAGGGCGAAGGGCGCCAAACCCGGCGTTAACGCCGCGTCCATCTTCATTCTGCATAGTTTTGCAATAATTTGCACGACCGCGCTCTCCGGCCGCTCCCGGCCATTCGGGCCCCTGAAAACCATGACAACTGACCGACCTGGGAATGCCACCGGCCTCGCCGGCCGCTTCACGCTTGCCAACAAGCTCTACGCCATCTTCGCGCTGTTCGCGCTTCTCACGGCGGCGATCGCGATGCTGTCCGACTACAACAGCCGCCGCGGCGCCGAGCTGACCACCGCGATCGAGACCGCGAACGCCGCCGCGCTGAACGTCGAGCGGGTCAACTCGCTGGTCTATGCGGTCGTGATGGAATCGCGCGGCGTCTACATGTCGACTGAACCGGCCGTGGTGAAGAAGTACGGCGAGGGCCTGCTCAAGTTCAACGCCCAGATCCTTGACGTCGTGAAGCGCTGGGAGACCATCGTCAAGGCTGACGATGCCGAGCAGTTCGCCACGTTCAAGAAGCGCATCGAGCAGTTCGTCGAGTTTCGCAAGGAGCTGGTGCGCCGCGGCGTCGAGATCAATGCGGCCGCGGGCCGCGAATGGGGCGACAACGACGCCAACCGCGCCGTGCGCTCGGCGCTGAACAAGGATCTCGAGGCGCTGTCCAAGGTCTATGCCGAGCGTGCAAGGCAAATCGCGCACGAGACCGAGACCAATCGCACCCTGTCCTTGGTCCTGACTTGCCTCGCCGGCGTGGCGCTCGCCCTCGTCGTGATCGGCATCGTCATCATCGCCCGTTCGATCGCACGCCCCCTCTCCGCCATCACCGCGACCATCAAGCAGGTCGCTGACGGCGCCGAGAACGTCGTGGTGCCCCACTCTGACCGGGCCGACGAGATCGGCGCACTGGCACGCGCGATCCAGATCTTCCAGGACGCGATGGAGCGAAACCGCAATCTCGCCTCGCAGGTCTCGCAGGACTCCGCCGCGCGCGAGGAGCGCGCCCGCCACATCGAACAATCCGTCGACGCGTTTCGCGAGGCGATCGGCGCGATCATGCGCGGCCTCAGCGACAACGCCTCCGTCATGCGCGAGACGGCGCAGACCATCACCCGCGTCACCGCGGACGCGAGCAGCCGCGCCGGCACGGCGGCGAACGCCACCGAACAGGCCTCGCACAACGTTACGGCGGTGGCAGGCGCGGCCGAGGAGCTATCTGCGTCGGTGGTGGAGATCGGCCGGCAGGTGCGGCAATCCGCCGGCGCGGTCGAGCAGACCGGCCAGCGCACCGAGAAATCGATCGCCGAGATCGAGAGCCTGGCCGCAGCCACGCAACGCATCGACGGCGTGCTCAGCCTGATCCAGGCGATCGCCGAGCAGACCAATCTGCTCGCGCTCAATGCCACCATCGAGGCCGCGCGCGCGGGCGATGCCGGCCGCGGCTTTGCCGTCGTCGCGCATGAAGTCAAGGCGCTCGCGGGGCAGACCGCGAAGGCGACGGCCGACATCAGCGAAAACGTCTCGATGATCCAGTCCTCCACCCGCAACGCGGTCGACGCCGTCCGCGAGATCGGCGGCGCAGTGCGCGAGATCAACGACGTCACCTCGGCGATCGCCGGCGCCATCGGCCAGCAGGACGCCGCCACGCGCGAGATCTCGTCCAACGCGCAATCGGCGGCCCAAGGCAACGAGACCCTCGTCGCCAACATCAGCTCGCTCCGCGACGCCATCGGCGAGACCGACACTGCGGCCTCCTCGGTGCTGACGGCTGCGAGCAGCGTGACCGAGACGGCGGAGACGCTGTCGCGCGAGGTGGAGAAGTTCTTCCAGAACCTGCGCTCGGGCGCAGCGGACGGCCGCGTCGCCAAGGCCGGATGAAGACGTCCATCGCGAGCGCCGCCGGCGGTCGTCCACCAAAAAAAGCGAAACAACCCCATGCACAGTAGCCGAGGCCAGCGATTTCAATGGCCTGGCCACCGACCAGATCTCCTGCGGATTTTACGAATCCCCTTGCTCCGTCGGGCAAAACAGGGGCATGATGTCAATGTTGGAGCTTTCCGCGCCGGGCCGGCAGATAGTGGGAAGCCCAACGTTGGCTGAGGCCGCCTCTCATCGCTTACCGTTGATGAACAGGACGTCGGGATCCGGCGCTACAGGGCGTTGGAGCGAGAGGTGACCGATCCGCCTGCCGCCGTTCTGCTCCACGACATCGTCCAGCCGATCTTCACAGAGTTCGCGCGATGGCTCTCTCCGCAACCACATCTTCCAAGTCATAGTCGCCAATCATGGCGAGGTGATCCGTCTTTCGGGCACGGGGACGTCTGCAAACACCGTGTCGGCAGTTGACGATATTCTCGTCGGCGTGGAACCATTGGGTTCCCAGTCTATTGCCTCATTGACGCATCACATTTTGGAGAAACACCATGAAATTTCTAACAGCCACTCTGGTGGCCGCAGCAAGCACCCTTCTCATGACCGCTGCTTCTGCAGCTCCGCTTTCCCTCAACCTGACCGCCACCCCGGACAGCAACGTTCAAAACGTGCGCATGGTCTGCAATGAAGACGGTCGTTGCTGGCGCGAGCGCGGCGAACGCCGTGTTATCATCCGCGAAGGGCGCGATTCCTACGGATATGCGCCTCGCGAGCGCTACATCGAGCGGCGCGGCTATGAAGAGCGCAGCGGCATCGGCTTCCGCGCTCCCGGCGTGAGCGTCGGGATCGGCACCGACCGCTACTGAGATACAAATCCTGTGAACCAAAGCCGCGGAGCAATCCGCGGCTTTTTTGAACTCGCTGGACGTCGACGAACTCGCCGCTTTTCGCGGCCTAGCGAGGAGCTGTGATCAGGCAGCCATTCAAAGCACGAACACCGGAAGAACTGATTTCCCTATTGAGCGCCGTGGCGATGGCCATTCTCGCCGCGATCATTGTCATGGTGCTGTATTATGGTCGCGAGATCATCATACCCATAGCGCTGGCCGTCTTGCTCAGCTTCGTGCTGGCGCCTCTGGTTCGACTGGTTCAGCGTCTGCGCATCCCGCGCAGTTTGGCTGTGGTGAGCGTGGTCGTGATCGCCTTCGCATTCATATTTGCGATGGGCAGTCTCCTCGCTACCCAACTCGCTCAGCTGGCCGGCGATTTGCCGCGATATCAGTCCACAATCAGCGAGAAGATCCAATCCTTCCGTGAGACCACCGCCGGTCGAGGCACGCTCGAGCGGGCTTCCAGCATGTTGAAGGACCTCAGCAAAGAGCTCGACAAGCCCAAGGAGGCCGCGAATTCGTTGGGGACCATAGCAGCTCCGAAAGCGGCCGCGCCAAGGCCGGTTCCTGTGGAAGTGCTTCAGCCCGATCCCGGCGCGCTGGAGAGCTTGCAAACGCTGATTTCACCATTGCTTCATCCGCTCGCAACGACCGGGATCATCGTCATATTCGTGATCTTCATTTTGCTTCAGCGCGAGGATCTTCGTAATCGTCTGATCAGGCTGGCCGGTTCGGATGACCTGCAGCGCACCACGGCTGCCCTTGATGACGCGGCGAGCCGCCTCAGCCGGCTCTTCCTGATCCAGCTTCTCGTGAACGGGAGTTTTGGCATCATCATCGGAATGGGTCTCTGGCTGATCGGCGTTCCAAGCGCGATCCTGTGGGGCATTCTGGCAGCAGTGCTGCGCTTCGTGCCTTACATCGGGGCGGTCATCGCCGCCGCCTTTCCTCTCGCTCTCGCGGTTGCGGTCGATCCAACCTGGACGATGCTGCTTTGGACGATCGCGCTGTTCGTGGTGGTAGAGCCCGTCGTCGGCCATGTGCTGGAGCCGATGGTCTATGGACACAGCACGGGACTGTCGCCCGTAGCCGTTGTGGCTTCTGCGACGTTCTGGACGGCGCTTTGGGGGCCGATCGGCCTCGTTCTGGCGACACCCCTTACGGTGTGTCTGGTCGTGCTGGGCCGCCATGTCGAGCGCCTGGAGTTCCTGGACGTCATGTTTGGAGACCGACCAGCGCTCTCTCCGCCTGAGATATTCTATCAGCGGATGCTCGCCGGCGATCCGACAGAAGCATCTGCAAAAGCCGAGGAGTTCTTGAAGGAGCGATCTCTCAGCTCCTATTACGACGAAGTCGCCTTGCGAGGACTGCAGCTGGCTCAAGCGGATGCCGAGCGCGGCGCTCTGGATCCCGACCGGCTGACCAAAATCAGGGATGCGGTCCAGGAATTTGCCAATAACATTTCGGAGCAGGATGAGCGTCCGCCGCAGAAGGTCAACCCGACCACAGATGTCGAAGCTACATCTGCCATCGAGGGCGTGGCTGAGGACGCGCCTTATGAGAGTCTGCGGGTTCTGCGCAAGGAGGACTTGCCTTCTGAATGGCAAGGCGATCATCCCGTGCTCTGCCTGGCTGGACGAAATCCGATCGACGAAGCCGCTGCGATCATGCTGGCTCAACTGACGGGGGCGCATGGCTTGTCCGCGCGAGTCGAAGCGGCGGAAGCGCTATCGACGGCGAATATCTTCCGGCTGGAGACCGCCGGGGTCGCGATTGTCTGTCTTGTCTATATGGACGCAAGTAGTCCTGCCCATATGCGTTACTCGGTGCGACGGCTTCGCCGTAAATTGCCGAAGGCTACAATCATTCTGGGTTGCTGGATGAAGGACATCGGCCCAGTGGCGCTGGAAAGCCTGCGGGAAGGTGCCAAGGCGGATCTGGCTGCTGCAACCCTGGGCGGGGCGCTTAAACTCTGCATAGAGGCCACGGGTGTGGACTCCCTTGGCACAGTCGCTGAAGGCCAGATTTCGAAGATCACGGCCGCTTAGGAGTTTGTTGGCCTAGGCATAGCTGCTTCAGCCAACGATGCGCCCTGTCTCCAAATGTCAGGCGCGCTTCCCGCCGATTGAGACAAACGCCATGAGACAGGGTTCGGGCAATGGATTGCGCCAACGATGGCGTGTTCCGTTTTGCACGATGCAATCACCTTGACGCAAATGGACCTTCTGGCCGTCGTCCAGCTCCAGTGTCATCTCGCCGCGAACCACGACTCCGTAGTCTATGGTATCCGACGTGTGCATCCCTGGAGCGCCGCGCTCGAAATGATCTCCCATGCCAGGGATCTTTTCCGACATTTCTCTAAGCCCACTCTCGAAGGTGACGCCAGGCGGCGGCTTCCAACCTTCAGGGCGCTTCGGCGGATACGAAATCAGTCGAAAGAGGGTCCCCGCAGGGTCCGGAAAGGCCTTCGTTCCTGCCGACATCGGATCTGGCTCCAGGCCGGTAAGTCCTGGCACTCCCTCGGTCATATACAGTTCGTAGAAAGTCAGTCCCGGATTGGCATCAATTTCCACCAGCTTTGGCGTCACCTCAAAGGACTTCAACACCGACTTGCCGGCTTCATCGCGGCCGGTCAATGCACGTCTTGGAGGTGGCAAATCGCTGGAATCTTTTGCTTCGGCGGGGTTTGACATCTCACCCAACGCACTGCTGGCGGCGAAGACGGATAGCGCTTGCAACATGTGTCGCCGACCCCTGCCTTCAAATGGTTCGGAAGAAAGCTCCGCCATGCCCGAGGGAGGCTCTGCATGATCGAGAGATTTGTTCTTGTGCCAAGGCCACAAGCGCCAACGGAAGCTGCTCATCTGCGTTCTCCGCGGTTACGTGCAATCGCACACCGCTCCGGTGGCGCTGCCTTGCAATGACATCGATACTGGCGAACATGCGTGGGCGTAGAACGCAGATAAAACCGTCGGAAAAAGCAAGTTGATGAGGACCGCTGGAGCAACGGCTGCCGCCCCCCACTTGCCTTTCCGTCTTTCAATCTAGACGCGCAGATTTCGCCCCGCTATTCGGCTTTGGTCGCGCACGGAGGTATGTCGGCTTTCCCGGAAATATCCGACCGCCGTCGCGCCGCTGGCAACTCCTTGCCGACCGCCTGAAGATCCATCGAGGCGCTCGACTGTCTGGAAGGGCGTGTTGCGCGACCTCCTGGTGCGACGGTTCAGCCAACCGGTCCGGGTGTCCAATCGCCGCCGGCAAGCGGCCGGACTTTTACGTCAGGAATGACCCCGCGCTCCAGGCTCGGATCGAAATGGCGCATCGTCCGCTCATTGAAGTCGATGATGCGGCCCGGCCTTAGCGGTCCCACGTCATTTATCCTGACGATGACCTTCTTGCCGACGGCCTCGACGAGGGCATATTTCGGCTTCGCGCCAAATTGGACCCCTCCGAATTTCTTACGCAAGCTCGTCTTGATGGCGGCCGACCAGACCGAGGGATCATAGCGCTCGCCGGAAGCCGTCTTCGGGCCGCCCTCCTCTTTGCCGGGCTTGAACGGATTGTACATGGATGCCGCGCCAACGATCGCTTCCCCGGAAGCGGCATTGTCGGCGGCGCTTGAGTGAACCCCACCAGCTTCACATCGCGCAATAGAAACGGAAACGGCAAGCGCAACCACGGCGCCGCAAATTGCGGCGCTCGATCGAAACACCATTATATCTCCTGTGATTTTCGATTGTTCGGTTCCGATGCCGCAAATCGTTTTGCGGGTCGAGCCAACCCCTGGCTCCGGAACCGTTTGTAGGAACCCCAACGGTTCCAGCACGGCGTTTTAGTTGTCGCCGTCTAAGACAGACATTGCGTCAACAGCATGACGACGAGAGCCCCGACGAATAGCTGCGAACTGACAGTGCCGGCCCCTAACAAATCGGCAGAGGGCCGGCAAAGGACTATGCAGCGGAAATATTCCTCACGGTCGTCTCGGCCTGCTCGGCGAGCCAATTCACGAATAACTCGACGCTGCGATCGCCGATCAAATCGGCTGGCCACTGGGCAACCTGAATTTTCGTGCACTCGACTGCGGGGTAATCGGCGAGTGCGGACACGAGGCGTCCAGACGAAACCGCATCTGCCACAAGAAGTGAGCGCCCAAGTGTCACCCCGGCTCCTTCGGCCGCAGCCGACATGCACATTCCCATGTCGTCCAGCGTCAGGCTGCCAGCGGCAGCGCCCGATTTCGGCAATCCCAGGCGTCTAAACCAGGAGGGCCAACCCCAGTCGCCGGTCGCGTTGTCGCCTTTGTGGATGAGCGGCAGGGCCAGCAAGCCGTCGGGGTCCGTCAGGGGACGCCGCCGGGGCAACAGGTGCGGCGCACAGACGGGAAAAATCCGCTCCCAAAACAGCGGCAATTGAGTAGACGTCCGCCGTGCGTCTTCGCCGGCGTTCCAGACAATTCGCACGTCGAGCGGCCGCTTTGAACTGTCACCCGTCTCCAGTGGTTTGAGATCAACGTTGATCGACGGATATCGCGCCGTAAAATCTGGCAGGCGGCGGACGAGCCACCAGGTTGCCAACGCCGAGCCGGCGCCCACGCGCAACGTCGTTCGGTTCGAGCGCCGCCGCACCTGAGCATCCAGCGCACCAAGCGCGTCGAGTGCTGCGGCAAGCTCTTGCCTAAGCTGCGCGCCGGCAGGTGTTATCCCGACCCCTGGATTCTGCCGCTGCAACAATGCAACCCCGAAATGGTCCTCCAGTTTTCGGATCTGATGGCTGACCGCACTCTGCGTGACGCCCAACTCCGCCGCGGCGCGCGTGAACGAGCCATGGCGGGTGACCGCGTCGAACGCGACAAGGGGCGCGAAGGGTGGCAAGCGGCGTGGCATCTCGATCTCCTCACGCCATGATACAGATTCATGAGGTTTTGAGGAACCATCATTCGACCAAAGCCCGTTGCCCGGCCATCCATACTCCATGGAGGCCGAAACAACCATGCTCGACAAACCTCAGCACGACGATGATGAAATGCCGAGCGCCAGTTGGCTTGCCGATGACGGCCATCGCGGCAATCGCATGTCCCTGGAAACGGCGACGCTGCTTGCAGCGTGCTTGAGCGGCTCTCTGTTTCAAGTCGACCTGACGGCTCTAGCCGCTGCCTTACCCGACATTGGCCACGACCTTGGTGCCGCCTCCGCACGAGCGGCCTGGGTCATCGACGTCTACAGCCTTGCCTTGATCTTCTGTTTGCCGATTGCAGGTAGCCTTGCTGACAGATACGGACGCGTTCAAATGTTCACCTGGGGTGCAGGGCTGTTTGGCCTGGCCTCTCTGCTGTGTGCGTGCGCCAACACGCTCGACGTTTTGCTGACATTCCGCACATTGCAAGGTATCGCCGGTGCCTGCATCACCAGCACCTCGTCTGCCCTCCTTGCTGGTGCTTACGAGGGGCCCCGACGTGCGCGGGCGTTTGGACTTTGGGGCACGATCGTCGGTGCCTCGATGGTCGCTGGCCCGCCGCTCGGATCGCTCCTGGCTGATACGATCGGGTGGCGCTGGATTTTCTGGATCAACTTGCCGCTTTGCGCCGTTTTGGTCTTCCTGGTGCTGTACAGAATTGGCAATGAGCTCGACCAGCAGCGTTCGAGCGCCAAGGTGGATTGGCTCGGTGCTGGCCTTCTTGCGACAATTTCGGCGGCGTTGGCGTTTATGTTGCTGGAAGCAGCTGCGCTTGGTGGCGTCGCCTCGGCGACGTTCCTGACGGGACTCGCCGCTTCGGGGATTGCGCTCCTCCTTTTCGTTTGGGTGGAACGCCGACATCCCAACCCGGCGTTCGATCTCAAGCTGTTCGGATCTCGGCAGTTCGTCGCGATGTGCCTCGTCCCGATGGCGGGATCGACCGGCTTCTGGTCGCTTCTCGTCTACGTGCCGCAATTGGCGCGCGGTCCGTTGGGTCTCAGTCCGTTTGAGGCGGGCTGGCTCCTGGTCGCGCTCACATTGCCGATGATGGTGTTGCCGCGCTATGGAGCGGTTTTGACGACCCGCATCCCATCACGCTCGTTCTTCTGTGGTGGTCTCGCGCTTATCGGGGTGGCTGACCTGGCCCTTGGTGCAATCTCCGGCGGAAACGTGGGGCCGGACACGCTGGTAGTGACAGTCATTGCGTTGCTCGTCAGCGGGTCAGGCTGTGCCGTGATCAACGCGCAGATCACTGCCGCCGCCGTGTCGGCGGTTCCAAGCGATTGTGCGGCGACCGCATCTGCCATTTGCGTCACGATGCGCCAAATCGGTTTCAGCTTCGGGATCGCACTTTTGGGCGCGGCCCTGCAGTTCAGTTCGAATGGCGACTATCTCGCCCCGTTTATCGTTGCAGGCGCATCGACCCTTGCTCTGACAGCCATCGTCTATTGGCTTATGGATGAGAAACCGGCTGCATAGCGGCGGGTGATCGACGGCAATTCAGGAGCAAAAATCAAAGTGTCGGCGTTGCCGCAATCTGCTTCACCCCCATGAGCGGGCATCCGCCGTCTATGACTGCACGCCCTGGCTAAGAGCAACCACCTACCCCTCCATCACCCCGCCCCGCTTGATCAGCTCCTTCCCCACCGCAGCCAGATGCACCTGATCCGGCCCGTCGCCGATGCGGATGAAGCGGGCGTAGACATAGGCGCGGGCGAGGAACGTGTCCTGCGAGACGCCGGCGGCGCCGTGGATCTGGATGGCGCGGTCGATAACGCGGGCGGCCATGCTGGGCACCACGATCTTGGCGGCCGCAATCAGGTCGCGCGCCATCTTGTTGCCCTCGCGGTCCATCCTGTCGGCGGCTTGCAGCGTCAAGAGCCGCGCCTGCGCGATCTCGCAGAATGAATGTGCGATGTCCTCGCGCACCGAGCCCTGCTCTGCGAGCGGCTTGCCGAACGCCGTGCGGGAGACCGCGCGCTGGCACATCAATTCGAGCGCACGCTGGGCGCAGCCGATCAGCCGCATACAATGATGGATACGGCCGGGGCCGAGCCGGCCTTGCGCGATCTCGAAGCCGCGGCCCTCGCCGAGCAGGATGTTCTCTGCGGGCACGCGAACGTTCTCGTAGACGATCTCGGGATGGCCGACCGGCGCGTCGTCATAGCCGTAGGTCAGCATGTCGCGCACGATGCGCACGCCGGGCGTCGCTTTCGGCACCAGGATCATGGATTGCTGACGGTGGCGGTCGGGATCGTCAGGCGCGGTCTTGCCCATCACGATCAGGATCTCGCAATCCTCGTTCATCGCGCCGGAGGTGAACCATTTGCGGCCGTTGATGACGTAGTCGCCGCCGTCGCGCCTGATCTCGCACTGGATGTTGGTGGCATCGCTGGAGGCGACCTGCGGCTCCGTCATCGAGAAGCCGGAGCGGATGCGCCCCTCCAAAAGCGGCTTCAGCCAGCGCTCCTGCTGTGCCGGCGTGCCGTAATTGGCCAGCACCTCCATGTTGCCGACATCGGGCGCCGAGCAATTGAAGACCTCGGGCGCCCAAAGGATGCGGCCCATGATCTCCTTCACGGGCGCATATTCGAGATTGGTCAAGCCAGTGTTGTTAAGGTCTTGGCCGTGCTCGCCGGAGAGGAACAGGTTCCAGAGCCCCTGCTCGCGCGCCAGCCGCTTCAGGTCCTGAAGGACCTGCGGCGTCTTGTAGCGTGTCGCTTCCGGCTTCACCTGCTCGTAATAGAGCTCCTCGACCGGCTCGACATGCGTCCGCATGAACCGGCGCACGCGCTCTTGCAATTCCATCGAGCGGGCGGAGTGTTGAAAATCCATTCTTGATCCTCCCGTTCGCCGACCTTCGCGCCAGTATCGTAGGGTGGGCAAAGCGAAGCGTGCCCACCGCTTCTCTCGAAGCATTGATAGGTGGTGGGCACGGCGCAAGTGCGCCTTTGCCCACCCTACGATTCCGAACTCGCGGAGAGAGCTCCCTCAACCCGTTCGTCGACCTCGCGCAGTCCCCTCACGTGCCGCGCAATAGCTCGCTCGCGACGATCCAGTCATTGCCGTTGAACTGGAGCATATAGCCGTCCTTGATCGGGCGGAAATCCTGCGGCGTGGTGTTGAGCGTGATGCCGGGCATCAGCAGCGACAGCGGCACGTTCTTCAAATTGGCCGCCTGCGCCATGATGTTCTCGCGCGTCAGATTGTCCTTGCACTGCTTCAGCAAGACCACCAATGCCTCGGCAACGGTGTAGCCGTAGAGACCCGCGACGTTGTTGACGTCGGCATTGGGCAGGCGCTTCTTCATGAAGTCGATATAGGCCGTCATCGCCGGATCGTCCTTCGGCACCTCGACGAACGGCTTGAGCGAGCCGAGCGAGAGCACGCCCTTGCCGGCATCGAGGCCAGCCGGAACCATCACGGTGGCCTTGTTGGCGCAGCCCGAGGCGAGGAAACGCGTCGCCTGCCAGCCGACCTCATGCGCTTTCCGGATCGCCTGGGCGCAGGCACGCGGCGTCACCGAATAGATCATGAACACGTCGGCCTTGGTGTTGGCGAGCGTCAGCACCTGGGAATCGACGGTGGGGTCGGCGACCTCGAAGCTCGACGCCATCGCGATCGCCTTGTCGGCGTCGGCACCAAGCGCTTCCTTGACGCCGCGCAGATATTCCTTGCCGGCATCGTCATTCTGATAGAGCACCGCGAAGCGCGCGTTCGGGTTCTTGGCACGGGCATAGGCGACGTCGATGGCGGCCTCGCTGGTGTAGTTCGGTGCCCATGGCAGCGCCATCGACCAGGGCATGTTGGCAGGGTCGTTCCACTTCGAGGCCGAGCTGATCAGAAACAGCTGCGGCACCTTGTTGCTGTTGAGATATTTCGCGATCGCCGAGCTCGGCGCGGTGCCCATGGTCGCGAAGATGAAGGCGACGCCGTCGCCTTCGACCAGCCGCCGCGCCGCTTCCATGGTCTTCGGCGGCGAGAAGGCGTCGTCGAGCGACAGGAGATTGAGCTTGCGGCCGTTGATCCCGCCCTTCTCGTTGACCTCGTCGAAATAGGCCGAGATCACCCTGCCGGTGATGCCGAGCGGCGATGCGGGGCCGCTGTAGGGCATGGTGTTGCCGATCTTGATCTCGGTGTCGCTGATGCCGGGACCGTAAGATTTCTGCGCGGAGACAGGCGTGGACAAGCAGGCAGCCAAGGCTGCAGCCAGGACCAAAGCGGCTTTCATGGTTTCTCCCCGGTGATGATCGCCGCGCTGGTCGGAAGGCGCGGCGTGCTGCTTTTTGCCAGCACGCCAGATCAGCGGAGTTCCGTGAGAGGGTCTTGCGTCGAGTTGCTGATCAGTGGCGCCGCTTCAGGCTGAAGCCCAGGCTCACCCACCCCGCGCCCGCCATGATCAGGTCGATGCCGAGAAACAGGCCGAGGATGTAGACGCTGTTCACCGGCCAACGTGCCAGGATCAACAGCCCCAGCAGCAGCGTGATGGCGCCCGAGAGCGCCACCCAGACCCATGGACTTTCACGCTTCATGCTGAAGGCGAGAAAGAGCCGGACGGCGCCTGAGGCGAGCAGCGATGCGCCCAGGAACAGAGTCAGCAACACTGCAGCAAACAGCGGGTTCTCGAAGGTGAGAAAGCCCGCGATAACATAGAGTACGCCGAGCAAGGCCCAGATCACAAACTTGCCCCAGCTTTTCATCTGGAACGCGCCGATGATTTCGGCCGCGCCCGCGACGATCATCATGGCGCCAACCACGATGACGCTCGCCACCGTCGCCATTACCACGCTGCCAAGTGCGACGAAGCCGGCGACGAGGTAGACGACTCCCAAGGCTACGATCCAGCCCCATTTGGCATGCAGGGCCGAGATCCCGGAGCCCAGGCCGGAAGGATGGGAGGTATCCGAGGCACTTGTCATGACGGTGACTCCTGCATGGAAGCCCGCGAGCACAGGCCAGTATAGCGCGCGCCGCACCGGGACAACAGCCAGCACAGCAGCCCTCGCGGCCAGCAACATTGACGCAAATCAAGACCGGATGCGCGCCTCAGCCGCGTGTTCGCTCCATCTCCAGCTCGGCCTTGAGATTGTCGAGATCCCTATAAATTGAAGCAACCGCGAGGACGCGGCCGCCCTTGCGATACTTCAGCAGGCAGTCCTTGCCGGAAATGCTGCCGTCGATCGCGATGTCGTCGAAGCTCTCGGCATGGCCGACATAGTTGATCGGTACGTCATAGTGCTGAGACCAGAAGAACGGCACGGCTTCGAAGCGCTCGCGCTTGCCGAGCATGTTGCGTGCCGCGGTCTGGCCCTGCCGCTCCGCCACGACCCAGTGCTCGACCCGGATGGTTTGCCGCGAATGCGGATCGGGCCAGCGCGCGATGTCGCCGGCCGCGAAGATACCGGCTATGCTGGTCTCCAGATATTCGCTGACGCTGACGCCCCGGTCGGCCGCAAGTCCCGCTTGCTCGGCGAGCGCGAGGCGCGGCTTGACGCCGATGCCGACCACGACCAGGTCGGCCTCGATCACGCCGCCGCTATTCAACGTGGCGCGCGTGCCGTCCAGCTTCTCCACCGTCTCCTTGAGATGGAAGTTGACGCCGTTCTCCTCATGCAGCGCGCGCACGAAGTCGCCCATCTCGGGACCGAGCACCTTCTGCATCGGCCGTTCGTCCGGCGCGACCACGTGCACCTCGATCTTGCGTGCCCGCAAGGAGGCCGCAACTTCGAGGCCGATGAAGCTGGCGCCGATTACCAGCGCGCGCTTGGCGCTGGCGGCCGCCTTGATGATGGCGCGGCTGTCGGCGACGGAGCGCACCGTGTAGACATGAGGCTGGTCGGCACCCGGAATCTGCAATCTGACCGGCTCGGCGCCGGTCGCGAGCAGCAGCCGATCGAACGGCAGCCTGTCGCCGTTGCCCAGCGTCACGCTGCGCGTCTTCGCCTCGATCGCGGCGACATTCGTGTTGAGCCTGAGATCGATGCCGGCGTCCCGATAGTAGTCCTCGCCCCGCAGCGGCAGCCAATCCTCCGGCGCGTTGCCCGCGAGGTAATCCTTGGAGAGATTGGGCCGGTCCACCGGCATCGCGCTGTCATTGCTAAGCATGGTGATGGCGCCGGCAAAGCCCTCGCGACGGAGCGTCTCCGCCGCCGCGAAACCCGCCGCGCCGCCGCCGATGATAACGAATTTTTCCGGCGTTGGCGCTGTCCGATGAGGCGCCGGAGGCTTCGGCATCTCGCGCTTGCGCTCAACGATGATCTTGTCCTGATCGCGCGAGACCTCCCACACCGCCAGCGCATTCAGCGCCGGCGGACGGGTCGCCTCGCCTGACCGCAAGGAGAAGCAGGCGTGGTGCCAGGGACAGCGGATGGTGTCGCCAACCACCAGTCCTTCGGCGAGCGGGCCGTGATAGTGGCTGCAGGCCGGCTCGATCGCAAAGATCTCGCTGCCGGCCTGCACCAGCAGGACGTCTTCCTCGCCGACATGGCCGAGCAATTTGCCGCCCTTGAACGCGGCGAGCGTCACGCCCCTGCTCAGGTCGGGCCCGCTTGGCTTCTTGTCCTCAGTCATGGCGTTGCCTCCTTGGGTCGCCGCGGATCAATCGTCCGAATTGGCCAGCCCCAGCAGCTCCTGGCGTGTCAACGCATTGTCGCGGAACACGCCGAGCATGCGGCTGGTGACGAGATCGGTCCCGGGCTTGTGCGCGCCGCGCGTGGTCATGCAGTGATGCGTTGCCTTGATGATGACCCCGACGCCTTCGGGCCTCAGCACATCGTTGATGGTGTTGGCGATCTGTGCGGTCATCTTCTCCTGGATCTGAAGCCGCTTGGCGTAGATGTCGACGAGACGCGCGAGCTTGGAGATGCCGACGACGCGCCCTTGCGGGATATAAGCGACCCAGGCGCGGCCGACGATCGGTGCCATGTGGTGCTCGCAATGGCTTTCGAAGCGAACACCGCGCAGAACGATCATCTCGTCATAGCCTTCGATCTCCTCAAACGTCTTTTGCAGGATTTCGGTCGGATCCTGCGCATAGCCGGAGAAATACTCCTCGAAGGCGCGGGCGACCCGGCCCGGCGTATCGCGCAGACCGTCGCGCGCGGGATCATCGCCGGCCCAGCGGATCATGGTCCGGATCGCCTGCTCGACCTCCGCCCTCTCAGGCCGCTCGCTCGGCGCCTGCGCGACCGCGACACGTTCCAGCCTGCGCGTTTGCGTCTTCATCGAAAACCTCCCCTGCAACGAACCGCATACAGAAGGCGGCCCCACAGCTTGGACGGCTGCGATTGGAAAAGGTTCCCGGGATCAGGAAAAATCGGAAGCTGCGAGAGCGGCAAGACAGTGGGGACGAGAAACCCGGCTCTATGAGGCCGCTTTCCGCACATCGAGCACGGCCTGCGCCCATTCGGCCGGCCGCTCCTGCGGCAAATTGTGGCCAGCCCCTGCAAAGACGCGCCGCTCGAAAAAGCCCTCGAATTTGCCTGCATGGTGCGCCGTGCCGGAATTGACGCCGTCGCTGTCGCCATCGATCGCGATGGTCGGCACCCGGACCGGCGGCTGGGCGGCGAGCTTCGCCTCGATCGCGGCATAGGCGGGATCGCCCGCGACCAGCGCGTAACGATGTCGATAGGAGTGGATCACGACATCGACGAAATCAGGATTGTCGAACGACATTGCGCTGGTCTCGAACGTCGCATCGTCGAAGGCCCATGTCGGCGACCACATCGACCAGAGCTGGCGCGCGAAACCACGCCGGTTGCGCTCCAGCGCGCGGCGGCCGCGCTCATTGTGGAAGAGATATTGATACCAGAGCGCCGCCTCCTCCGGTGGCGAAGCCGGCTCCATCGAACGCGCGATGTTCTGGATGTTGTAGGAATTGCCCGAGACGAGGCCGATCACGCGCTCCGGATACAGCACCGAGATCACGCAGGCTGCGCGCCCGCCCCAGTCGTAACCGCCGACGACCGCGCGCGAGATTCCAAGCGCATCCATGAAGGCCAGCAGATCGGCGCCAAGCGCCGCCTGCTCGCCGGAGCGCAACGTCGCAGCGGAGCGGAACCGCGTCGGCCCGTAGCCGCGGAGCCAGGGCACCAGCACCCGCGCGCCCGCTTGCGCGATGATCGGCGCGGTCTCGGCATAGGCGTTCACGTCGTAGGGAAAGCCGTGACCCATGATGCAGGGCCAGCCGTCCGGCGCGCCGTATTCACGATAGGCAATGTCGAGGATATCGGTGGCGATTGTTTTTTGTTGCATGATCGACTGACCGATTTGCAATGTCGTAGCCCGCATGCAGCGAAGCGGAATGCGGGGCGGTGCGTCCGCAGCGACAGGTTTCCCGGATTGCGCTTCGCTCCATCCGGGCTACGAGAGTCCGCCCTACTTCTGCGGCCCGGACAACGTGATGTCGCGTTCGGCGCGGAACACGTTGCTGTAGAGGTTGGCGATCCACTGCCGACCGATCTCGGTCTTGTTGAGGTAGCCGATCTCGGTCTGAATGTGCGGTGCGACGCTATTCCAATAGAACTGCGGATAGCGGTTCACGATATCGGCCGGCGAATCGTAACCGAGCTGGCGGTTCATGCCGACTTCTTCGAATTCGTAATAGAGCGCGTTGGCCTTGCGCAGATAGTTGGGGTCGCCGAGTTGCCCGATGAAATCGGCAGCGCGCAGGATCGAGGCGTCGTCGTCGTATTCCTGCCCTTCGCGGGCCGGGAAGCGGGTTCCCTCGATGGCGCGGGCGACGCGCTCGCTGTCCACGCCCCGAACTTGCGGCAGCCGCCGCCGTACAAAAAGCTTCGAGCGATCGACGTGATACATCATCAGGCTGGCATCCGAAGCGCCACGCGGCAGCGCCACCTTGGTGCCGGAATCATCGATGATGAAACCGTCTTCATCATCCTCCGGAAACAGACCGCGGACATAGCCGATGTCGTGCGCAAGGCATGCGATCAGAACGTTGATGTAGTCCTCAGCCGCAAGATGCGTGTGGAGATTACGTCCCATCAGGATCGCCTGAGCGGCCAGCGTCACCAACATCGTGTGCTCGATGTTGTGATAGAGTGCGTCGCTGTTGCCGATGCATTCCATCGCCGTCCGAGTCGAGCCTTCCAGCACTCTGGCGTAGGACTCGTCGTACCGACGACGCATGAACGATCCCAGCAACTTCTCCAGGGTCTCCGCCGCCAGTTTCGGTAACGTGATCATGGATGCAGCCCCGCTTGTCGGTGGTGTTCCACGCCAACTCCCGACGTCTCATTCATGTCCTCGACGCAAAGGCCAGCTTAGCCCAACTTGGGCCGACTGGCCAAACCCGGGAACGAAAATACGGAAATATGTTGCGGTTGTGCCCCGCGATATCGCGATTGCGGTGCCGGCCCGACACACCCGGGCTGGGCGTCGCGGGCACGGCAGGACCCGTAATCATTCCACCAGAAGCACGTCGACGGCGACGTCGAGCTTCTGCTTCGGCGAGCCGACGATGATGCCGTCGACCGGCGAAACGTCGGAAAAGTCGCGGCCGACCGCGAGCACGATATGATCGCCAGCAACCATAAGATCGTTGGTCGGATCGAAATCGACCCAGCCAAGCTCCTCCCCGCACCACAGCGACACCCAGGCATGGGTAGCGTCGGCGCCCTGCAGGCGCGGCTGGCCCGCCGGCGGAATGGTGCGCAGATATCCGCTGACATAGGCCGCGGGCAGGCCCAGCCCGCGCAAGCCCGCAATCATCACATGGGCAAAATCCTGACAGACGCCATGGCGCTTGACGAAGACCTCGTCAAGCGGCGTCGAGATCACCGTCGCTTTGGGGTCGTAGCGAAATTCGGTGCGGATGCGATGCATCAGATCGACCGCCCCGGCGAGGATGGCTGCGCCGGGCGCGAAGCTTTCCGCCGCATAGGCGCTGACCGATCCCAGCACCGGGACCAGCGGGCTCGCAAAGACATAGCCGACCGGCGATGACGGCCCGAGGCTCGTCGCCTCGAAGGCGATGTCGCGAATGTTCTCCCAGGTCGGGCTGGCAGCGGCGCGCGCCGGCGGCTGGCGCGACACCTTCACGCGAGAGCGGGAATCGATACGCAAAGTGCGATGCGCGGCCTCGATCACGACGCTCTCGGTCAGGGTGCCGAAGAAATCGCGCCGGACGCTACGCTCCGCGGGGCGCGGACGAATCTCGACCTTATGCGAGATCAGCTCCTGGCCATGGCCGCTCCCCGGCTCCAACCGCAGCGTGCAGCGGGCGAAGCTGACCGGACTCTCGTATTCGTAGGTGGTGACGTGGCGGATATCGTAGATCACGCCAGCCCCGTCAGTTTTTCCGGGCGGCTGGCATTGGGGCCGTGCGGGAAATAGTGCTGCCCGACTGCCTCGGCGAGGCTGAGCAGATCCTGCTCCAGTGCGAACAGCGTCTTGACCTCGAGCTTCTCGGCCTCCGCGGTCGCGAGCATCGCCTGCATCGCGACCGCAAGCCGCTGCGGCTTCTCGATCAGGCCATGCTCCTTCAGGCTCGGCAGTGCGGCGATGTGCTCGTTCAGCGCCGTCACCTGGAACGCCACCGAACGCGGATTGTAGCTGTCGAGCACGGCGAGGTCCCGCACCGGCGCCAGGATCGGCGCCAGCAGATAGCGCGAGCGGTAGGTGATCTGGCAATCCACCAGCGTGAGCAGGATATCGAGATCCTCGTCGCCGGCTTCGTCATAGGCAAACTGCCGGGCAAAACGCGTGGTGTTGATGGCGCGCTCGGTGCGGCGGCCGATATCGAGGAAGCGCCAGCCGGCGGCGCGGTTCATGTTCTCATGCGCAAGGCCGGCAAAGCTCGCGAGCTCCTGCAGGGTCAGCTCGGCCGCGCTCAGCACGCTGTCGTCATCCTCGACCTCAAAGGCCAGCCGCTCGGTCATCTCGGTGATGACCTGCCAGGCATCGGGCGACAGCCGCTCGCGCAAGGAGGTCGCCGTGCGCTGGGCCGCGCGGACCAGCGACAGTGCCGAGCCGAAACGCTCCGGGCTCTGCAGCGCTTCGGCGACGATGCGGCCGGGCGCCGCGCGCGAGGTCTGCGAGATCGCGCCCCAGGTCACCAGCAGGCGCTGGATACGCTCGGCCGATTGCAGCGACGCCGCGGTGCCCTTGTTGGGCCCGCTCGGCGAGCCCAGCGCCCGCACCAGCCGCAGCGTCGCCTCGGCGCGTTCGAGATAGCGGCCGAGCCAGAACAGATTGTCGGCGGCGCGACTCGGCAGCACGCCGGCGATACGGCGGATGCGCACCTTGTCGACCGCAGGCAGCAGCGTCGCGGTCGAGACCTGCTTGTCCGAGACCACCCAGACGTCGGCGGAACGCGCGCCGTCGCCCATCGACACCGCGCGCGCATCCGGCTGCTCGGCGATCCGGCAGAAGCCGCCGGGCATGATGGCCCAGCCGTCGGGAGTTGCGGCCGCGAACACGCGCAGCACGAAGGGGCGCGGGGTGATCTGCCCCTGCTCCCACACCGGCATGGTCGAGAGCCGCACCACCTCCTGGCCGACATAGTCCATGCCGCGCGCGCTGATTGCGTCGATCAGGCGCTGGCGTTCGGCCGCATCGAGCTCGCTCGCGAGCACGGGGCCATTGCTGTCGAAGCCGGGAACGCCGCGGCGATAGGCCCCCTCGATCGCGACCCGGTCGAGCCGCGACAACACCTCGTCGCGCGCCGAGCGCTGGCCGCACCACCAGGTCGCGATGTGCGGCATCTTCAGCTCCTCACCGAGCAGGCGGCGGCTGAGCGCCGGCAGGAAGCCGAGCATCGCGCGCGCCTCCAGGACGCCCGAGCCCGGCATGTTGGCGACGACGACGCCGTCCTTGCGCAGCACGTCGATCAGGCCGGGCACGCCGAGCCGCGAGGAGGCATCGAGTTCGAGCGGATCGAGCGAGTTGGAATCGACGCGGCGCAGCAGCACGTCGAGGCGCTTGAGGCCCGCAACCGTGCGGATGTGGATATGGTTGTCGCTGACGGCGAGATCGTCGCCCTCGACCAGCAGGAAGCCGAGATAGCGCGCCAGCGTCGCGTGCTCGAAATAGGTCTCGCTGAAACTGCCCGGCGTCAGCACGCCGATCCGCGGCTCGTCGCGGTCGGCGCGCGCCCGAAGACTGTCGCGAAAGGCCTCGAAGAACGGCGCGACGCGCGGCACGTTCATCGACTTGTAGAGATCCGAGAAGGCGCGCGAGAGCACCAGGCGATTCTCCAGCGCATAGCCCGCGCCCGACGGTGCCTGCGTGCGGTCGCCGAGCACCCACCAGCGGCCGTCGGGCCCGCGGCCGACATCGGCGGCATAGAGCGAGAGATAGCGCCCGCCCGGCGGCGGCACGCCGCAGACGGGACGGAGATATTCGGGGCTGCCGGCGATCGCGGCGGCAGGCAGCGCGCCTTCGGCGACGAGACGGCCCTCGCCATAGATGTCGCGCAGCACGAGCTCGAGCAGCTCGGCGCGCTGGGTGATGCCGTCGGACAGCTGCTTCCAGTCGGCCTCGTCGATCAGCAGCGGCAGATGGCTGATCGACCAGGGCCGGTCGGCGCTCTCGCCGGGCGCGCGATAGGTGACGCCGGCCTCGCGGAGATGACGGTCGGCCATGCCAAACCGCCGCTCGACCTCGTCGGGCGCGAGCCCGCCGAAGGCATCGAAGAAGCGGCTCCAGACGGCGCGGGGCTTGCCGTCCGGGCCGAGAAACTCGTCGGGGATGCCGGGAAGGCGCTTATAGTCGCGGACCCATTGCGCAAAACGGCGCTGGCCTTCACGTTGACCTTGCGCCTTATCCGCCTTGTCGTCCTCTTCGGCTGCGCCCTCGGCCATGCGCCTCTCCCTGCCCCCGCATCATACTCATTGCAGGAGCGGGGACCGCAAGTCGAGGGTCAGCGGAAACTCATTTGTGCGTTCCTCGGGCGGCGGCTGCATCGGGCCCGGCGTATGGCCGTGGTCCTGGAAGCGCGCCAGCCGCCGCGCCTCGGCCTCGTAGGTGTTGACCGGCTTGGTGTCGTAGCTGCGGCCGCCGGGATGGGCGACGTGATAGACGCAGCCGCCGAGCGAGCGGCCGTTCCAGGTGTCAATGAGGTCGAACGTCAGTGGCGCGTGAACGGGAATGGTCGGGTGCAGGCCTGAGGCCGGCTGCCAGGCCTTGAAGCGGACGCCGGCCACGGCTTCGCCGGAGCGGCCGGTGGCGGTCATCGGCAGGCGACGGCCGTTGCAGGTGACGATATGGCGGCCCTCGACGAAGCCTTCCGCCTTGACCTGAAGCCGCTCGACCGATGAGTCGACATAGCGCACGGTGCCGCCGGCCGAGCCCTCCTCGCCGAGCACGTGCCAGGGCTCCAGCGCCTGCCGCAGCTCCAGCGTCACGCCGCCATGATGGATGCGGCCGAAGGCGGGGAAGCGGAATTCGAGCTGGGCCAGATACCATTCGGGCTCGAACGGATAGCCGGACTGCTTCAACTCGGTCAGCACTTCGAGGAAATCTTCCCAGATGAAGTGCGGCAGCATGAAGCGGTCGTGCAGCGCGGTGCCCCAGCGCACGAACTTGCCTTGTTGCGGCTCGCGCCAGAATTTTGCGATCAGCGCGCGGATCAGCAGCTGCTGCGCCAGCGACATGCGCGGATCCGGCGGCATTTCGAGCGCGCGGAATTCGACCAGGCCGAGGCGGCCGGTCGTGCCGTCCGGTGAATAGAGCTTGTCGATGCAGATCTCGGCGCGATGGGTGTTGCCGGTGATGTCGACAAGGAGATGCCGGAACAAGCGATCCACCAGCCACAGCGGCGCCTGAGTGCCCGGCGGCGGCACGTGCGTGAGCGCCACCTCGAGCTCGTAAATGCTGTCGTGGCGGGCTTCGTCGATGCGCGGTGCCTGGCTGGTCGGGCCGATGAACAGGCCGGAGAAGAAATAGGACAGCGACGGATGACGCTGCCAGTGCAGCACCAGGCTCTTCAACAGATCAGGCCGGCGCAGGAACGGCGAGTCCTGCGGGCTCGAGCCGCCGACCACGACGTGATTGCCGCCGCCGGTGCCGGTGTGGCGGCCGTCGACCAGGAAGCGATTGGCGCCGAGGCGCGTCTTGCCGGCATCTTCATAGAGCCCGGCGGTGATGTCGACCGCCTCGCGCCAGTTTTTTGCCGGCTGGACGTTGACCTCGATCACGCCGGGATCGGGCGTCACCTTGATGACGTCGACGCGCGGATCGAATGGCGGCGGATAACCCTCGACGTGGACCTGGAGCTGCATCTCCTCGGCCGTGGCTTCGAGCGCCGCGATCATCTCGAGATAATCCTCGATCTGCTCGACCGGCGGCATGAAGGCACAGAGCACGCCATCGCGAACCTCGACCGACATCGCGGTGCGGACCGGGACGGAGGTGTTGAGCTCTTCCGGCTCAAGCCGCTCCGGCGAGTCGGGACGCGCCGGAAGGCTGAACACCGGCAGCTTGCCGCGGGCCTCCATCGGGTCCCGCTCGACGATGTAGGGATATTGATCGGGCGGGACATAGCCGAGCGAGTCCAGCGGCAGGCGCAGGCCGAGCGGCGAATCGCCCGGCATCAGGAACAGATGACTGCGCCGGAGCTGCCAGCGCTCGCTGCGCCAGCGTGGTGCCGCGTTCCAGCGCTGCACCGGCAGCACGAAGCCGCGAGGATTGTTGAGCCCCTGCTCGAACACCCGCGCCATCCGCGCGCGGGCCTCCGGATCGGACAATTTGGAATCGGAGGGATCGACGTTGACGGGAAGCTCGGATTCCTTCTGCAGCCAGTACGCGGTGTCCTCATAGGCCGGCATGATGTAACCGGGATCGAGGCCAAGCCGTAACGCCGCGCCTTCCACGAACGCCTGGACGTCCTTGGCCTGTGCCGGCCGCGGATTTTCAATGCTGGCAATGAGGTCGGCATTCTTCCAGATCGGCACGCCGTCCTTGCGCCAGTACAGGCCGAACGCCCAACGCGGCAGGCTTTCGCCGGGATACCATTTGCCCTGCCCGAAGTGCAGCAGGCCCCCGGGTCCGAAACGCGCGCGCAGGCGGCGGATCAGATCGTCGGCGAGCCCGCGCTTGGTCGGACCGACGGCATCCGTGTTCCACTCGGCGCCTTCGAGATCATCGACGGAGACGAAGGTCGGCTCGCCGCCCATGGTCAGACGCACGTCCTGCGCCGCAAGATCGCCGTCGACCTGCTCGCCGAGATCGTTGAGCCGTATCCAGGATTCGTCCGAGAACGGTTTTGTGATGCGCGGCGCCTCGCGAATGCGCTTGACGCTCATGTCGAAGGCGAATTCGACCTCGGCAAAGCCGGCCCCGCCGGAGATCGGCGCGGCCGAGCGGTAGTGCGGCGTCGCCGCGACCGGGATGTGGCCCTCGCCCGCGAGCATGCCCGAGGTCGCGTCGAAGCCGATCCAGCCGGCGCCCGGCAGGTAGACCTCGGCCCAGGCGTGGAGATCGGTGAAATCGTTCTCGACCTCCGGCGGCCCCTCGATCGGATCGATGTCGGGACGGACCTGGATCAGATAGCCGGAGACGAAACGGGCGGCGAGACCGAGATGACGGAAGGTCTGGATCAGAAGCCAGGCGGAGTCACGGCATGAGCCGGCCGCGGAGGAGAGCGTCTCCTCCGGCGTCTGCACGCCCGCCTCCATCCGGATGACGTAGCCGATCTTTTTCTGCAGCTCCCTGTTCAGGTCGACCAGGAAGTTGACGGTGTTCGGGGCTTCGGGCGGGATCGTGTCGAGATATTTCGCGAACAGCCGATCGGGCTTGACGGTCTCGAGATAAGGCGCGAGTTCGGTCTTGAGATCTTGCGTATATTCGAACGGAAAGCTGTCGGCATAGGGCTCGACGAAGAAGTCGAACGGGTTGACCGTGGTCATCTGCGCCGTGAAATCGACCTCGATCTTGAGCTCGGTCGTCTTCTCCGGGAAGACATAACGCGCGATCCAATTGCCCAGCGGATCCTGCTGCCAGTTCACGAAATGATTGGCCGGCGTGACCTTGAGCGAATAACTCAGGATCGGCGTGCGCGTATGCGGCGCCGGCCGCAGACGGATGATCTGCGGGCCGAGATCGATCGGGCGGTCGTATTTGTAGTGCGTGACGTGGTGTAATGCGACGTAGATCGACACGGGGTGCGGTACTCCAGCAGCTTTTTTGAGCAGAACACCGCTGGTGACCTCGATCAAGCACTAACAACGGGCAAAGGGTGCCTACGCAAGGTGCGGGCGGTCGCTTTCTTCCTTCTCCCCTTGTGGGAGAAGGTGGCGCGAAGCGCCGGATGAGGGGTACGTCTCCGCGAATTCCGGCGTGAGAGGTGCGCGCGGAGAGAGACCCCTCGCCCGTCTCGCTGCTGAGCGGCGAGCCACCCTCTCCCACAAGGGAGAGGGTTAGCAGAGTGCATCTGCATCGAAGGCCCTACGCCGCTGACGTCAGCCGTTGCAGGAATTGCGTCACCTCGCGCCGGAGCGTCTCGACCTCGCCATGGACGCGTTCGGAGGCGCTGTTGACGCGGCTCGCCACACGGCCCGTGTCGGCGGCGGCTTCGCTGATGCCGGTGACGTTGGAGGACATTTGCGAGGTACCGGCCGAGGCTTCCTGGACGTTGCGGGCGATCTCACGGGTGGCGAGACCCTGCTGCTCGATCGAGGTCGCGATCGAGGCGGTGATGCCGTTGATCTCGGTGATGGTCTGCGCGATCGCCTCGACGGCGGCGACCGAATTGGTGGTCGATTGCTGCATCTCGCCGACCTTGGCGCTGATCTCCTCGGTCGCCTTCGCGGTCTGGTTGGCGAGGCTCTTGACCTCGGATGCGACCACGGCGAAGCCGCGGCCGGCCTCGCCTGCCCGCGCGGCCTCGATGGTGGCGTTGAGCGCCAAGAGATTGGTCTGCTCGGCGATCTCGCTGATCAGCTTGACCACGTCGCCAATCCGCATCGCTGCATCCGCAAGCATGCGAATCTCGCTGCCGGCACGATTGGCTTCGTTCACCGCCCGCCCCGTGCTCGTGGTCGAACCGGCCACCTGCCGGCTGATCTCGGCGATCGATGATGCGAGCTGCTCTGCGGCGCTGGCGACGGTGGCGACGTTGCGCGAGGCCTGGTCGGACGCACTGAGCACGCCGGACGTCTGTCGGCTGGTCTTCTCGGCCGCCGCCGCCATCTGGCCGGCGTCGGATTCGAGATCGGTTGCCGCGCCCATCAGAGTGCCGGCGACCTGGTCGAGATGGGTGCCGAACTGCTTTGCGAGGTCCGCGATCTCGACCACGCGACGGCCGAGGCTGTCGGTGCCGGAATTGATGACGGTGGCTGAACGGCGAAACGAGCCGGGTAATCCGCGCGCGAGGATCTTGCGGAAATATTTACCGCGGCTTGCATAGTCCATCGACGCCGAAGCTTCCCGCAAATAGGCATCGGTGATGTCGAGCATGTCGTTGACCGACTTCTGAATGGCGCCGATCCGTCCGGCCTGGCGGATGCTGAGGATGCGCGCCTCGAGGTCGCCACCTGCGGCCTTGCGGCACACGTCTGCCACCTCGTCGACGGCCACCGCCGTGCGGTGCTGGCACCAGACGGCATAGACGAGCAGCACGACCGTAACGCCAAGCAACGCCGCGCCGGAAACTCCGGTCGTACCGGCGAGCGAGAGCACGAACGCGACGACGGCAAGAACGGATGCGAGGGCGGTCGCTCCCTGCGCCTTAGAGAGAGAGCACAAATTCATCGTAACCGACACCCTGTTGCTTGAGCAGCCCGACCATCGCCTCGAAGCTCGCATGCATGCCGTCCTTGGCATTGGCATGCCGCGCCTCTTCCGCGCACAGCGTCTTGTAGATCGGCTTGATACGCTCGATCTGCGCAGGATCGGGCCTGCGACGGTTGGAGTGATAGCCGACGATATTGCCACGCTCGTCGAATGTCGGCGTGACGTGGGCGAACACCCAGTAATGGCTGCCGTCCTTGGCGAGGTTGACGACGTAGGCGAAGATCTCCTGCCTGGACTGAAGCGTTTCCCACAGCAGCTTGAAGACGGAGCGTGGCATCTCAGGGTGGCGGATCAGGCTGTGGGGGGCGCCCATCAGCTCCTTCCAGGAATACTTCGCCATCCGGATGAAGACATCGTTGGCGTAGGTGATGCGGCCCTTGAGATCGGTCTTCGACACGATCAGCTCCTCCTCACCGAGGAGATTTTCCACGCCGGTCGGCCGTATCGCACGCGTCATCGTTGACGAATCCTCACGAAGGGCGAACGCTCCAAACGAGTGGAGCTCGCATCCTCCCAGGGATTACGGCAGAAGATGTTAATCAGGTGTGACCGCGGGACCCCCCGTGATCACTTGACGGCTCCGTATCATTACTTAGGAGCATCGCTTGTAGTGTCGGGCTACCGCCGGCGCGCAACAACGAGGTTACATCGTCGCGCCCAGCACCCATGGCGCGAACTCGGCGCCGCCGAAATCAAAACTCTCGCTCTTGGTCGGCTGTCCGGACGCGGTCTTGAGGATGAGATCGAAAATGCGCTGGCCGCACTGCTGGACGCTCTCCTCGCCTTCGAGGATGGTGCCGCAATTGACGTCCATGTCCTCTTCCATGCGCTTGTACATGGGCGTGTTGGTAGCGAGCTTGATCGAGGGCGCCGGCTTGCAGCCGAACACGCTGCCGCGGCCCGTGGTGAAGCAGACCAGATTGGCGCCGCCGGCGACCTGCCCGGTCGCGGCAACGGGATCGTAGCCGGGCGTGTCCATGAACACGAACCCCTTCTTGGTGATGGGTTCGGCGTAGCGCAGCACTTCGACGAGATTGGTGGTGCCGGCCTTCGCCATCGCGCCGAGCGACTTCTCCAAAATGGTGGTGAGACCGCCGGCCTTGTTGCCCGGGCTTGGATTGGCGTTCATCTCGGCGCCTTCGCGCGTCGTGTATTCGTCCCACCAGCGCATGAGATCGACCAGCTTCTCGCCGACCTCGCGGCTGACGGCGCGGCGCGTCAGCAGATGCTCGGCACCATAGGTCTCCGGCGTCTCCGACAGGATCACGGTGCCGCCGTGACGCACGATGAGATCGCTGGCCGCGCCCAGCGCCGGATTGGCGGAGACACCGGAATAGCCATCCGATCCGCCGCATTGCAGCGCCACGGTCAATTCGCTCACCGGTACGGATTCGCGCTTGACCTTGTTGGACTCCGCGAGCGCCTCGCGCACGAACGCGATGCCCGCCTCCACCGTCTTGCGGGTGCCGCCGACCTCCTGGATGTCCATCGCGCGCAGACGGCCGGCGAGCTTCTGCTCTTCCATCAGGCCGCCGATCTGGTTCACCTCGCAGCCGAGGCCGAGCACGATGACGTGGGAGAAGTTCACGTGCCGCGCATAGCCGCCGAGCGTACGGCGGAGCAGCGCTAGCGGCTCGTTCTGCGTCATGCCGCAGCCGGTCTTGTGGGTCAGCGCGACCACGCCGTCGACATTCGGGAAGTCGGCCAGCGGATTGTCGCCGGTGAACGGATTTTTCTTGAACACGTCGGCGACGAGGCTTGCGACATGCGCGCTGCAATTCACCGATGTGAGGATGCCGATATAGTTGCGCGTGGCGACGCGGCCGTCCGGACGGCGGATGCCTTCGAAGCTCGCCGGCAGATCGAAATTCGGCGTCGGCTTGACGTCGGCGCAATAGGCATAGTCCTTGGCAAAATCGCCCATGCCGCAATTCTGCACGTGCACGTGCTGGCCCGGCGCGATCGGCACCGTCGCAAACCCGATGATCTGGCCATACCGTATCACCGGCTCGCCGACTGCGATCGGCTTGATCGCGACCTTGTGGCCGGAAGGAATGCGCTCGACCGTGGTCACGCCGTCGGCCACCGATGTTCCCAGCGGCAGGCTTGCGCGCGCGATCAGCACGCCATCATCGGGATGCAGGCGAATGACGGGGCTGATGGTCATGGGATGTCTCCTGTATCGAAACTATCATGCCCCGGACGCAGCGCAGCGTGAAACGGTGCGCTGCTGAGCCGGGGCCCCAGTTGTTTACGTAATGTGCTTCACTGGCTCCTGGGTCCCGGCTCTGCGGAGCGGCGCTACGCGCCGCACCGCGTCCGGGACACAGAGAGAGATCAGGCCTTGCCGCCGGAATCCTTCCGGGTGGCGTTGACCTGCATCTTGGCGTAGGTCGTCATCAGACCGACCTCGTTCGACAGCGTCACCAGCTTGAAGCCCATGTTGATGGCGCGCGCGGCACCTTCGGCGCCGCTGCAATGGATGCCGGGGTTGAGGCCGCGCTTGCCGCACTCCTTGACGATCTTCTCGTAGATCGCGAGGATTTCGGGCTCGGTGCGATCGAGCTTCGGTTCGAGGCCGTAGGAGAAGCCGAGGTCGGACGGGCCGATATAGACGCCGTCGATGCCTTCGACGTCGAAGATCGCTTCCATGTTCTCGACCGCGGTCCTGGTCTCCATCATCGGCAGCAGCACGATGTCGTCGTTCGCCGTCTTCTGGTAGGAGCCCGCGGTGCCGTACATGCCGGCGCGGATCGGACCGTTGGAGCGCACGCCCTTCGGCGGGTACTTGGAATAGGAGACGAGGTTCCTGGCTTCCTGCGGCGTGTTGACCATCGGGCAGATCACGCCGTAGGCGCCGCCATCGAGCACCTTGCCGATGATGCCGGGCTCGTTCCAGGGCACTCGGACCATCGGCGTGATCGGATGCTTGTCCATCGCCTGGAAGCACTGCACCATCGACAGATAATCCTGCACGCCGTGCTGCATGTCGACGGTGACGCTGTCGAAGCCGCATTGCGCGATCATCTCGGCCGAGAAGCCGGACGGAATCGCGAGCCACGCGTTGACCACGGCCTTGCCCGACTTCCAGATTTCCTTGACCTTGTTCGCCACGTTGCCTTCCTTCTTTGTTTTGGACTTTCGTCACCATGACGAGCGCCGCGACAGCACGATGCCGTTAATAGCGCGATCCCGACCGCCGCGCTACGCTCGCGATGACGCAAGGTGTCACTGGCAAAGGCGGCGCAATCCGTTCCGGCGCGCCGATTTTGCAGCGATCGGCTTGAGCGGCACTTGAGCGAAAAAATGCGGCGATGTCCATGATTGTTGCCGCGCGCTTGCGCATATCTGCTTTCACTCCTCGGCACTTGCCTCTTCGCTTGCGCCGAGCCCTGCGAGACTCAGTTCGAGTTCGCCGAGCATCTCCTGCAACTCGACGAGCTTGCTTGCGCCGAAGCGTCGCGTGATCTCCGCATAGATCGCTTCGGAGGACGGCGCCACCGAGGCCATCAGCTTCACGCCTTTTTCCGAGATCGAAACCATGCTGCGGCGCTGGTCCGCCTTCGGAGTCTTGCGCTCGATCAGGCTGCGCGCCTCCAGATCGCGCAGGATGCGCGACAGGCTCGGTCCGAGCAGGAACGCCGTGCGCGCGAGTTCCGTGACCTCGACCGTGTCGAGTGCCGCGAGCGCGCGCAGAATGCGCCATTGCTGCTCGGTCAGGCCATGCTCACGCAACGAGGGACGGAATTGCCGCATCACCGCTTCGCGTGCCCGCAGCAACGACATCGGCAGCGAGCGCGAGAAGTCGCGCATCGGCACCTGCCGCACGGCGGGCTCGCTTCCGTTCGCGGGATCAGCCGGTCTCTTCGTCATGACGCCCTTTCAAGCCGCGAAACGTTTGCAGTGCAGCAAGCCAAATTGTGTTTGACGCATTCACTTAACATGTTAAGTATCTTCCGGCACTACGATCTGTAAGATTACACATGGCGCTTTCAAACGACGATATCCGAGCTTGCGCGAACCGTCTGCACCAGGCGGAGAAGACCCGTACGCAGATCCGGCAGCTCTCGCAGGACTTCCCCGACATCAGCATCGCTGACGCCTACGCGATTCAGAAGGCTTGGGTCGATATCAAGATCGCCGAGAGGCGCATCGTCAGGGGACACAAGATCGGCCTGACCTCGAAGGCGATGCAGAGCGCGCTTGGGATCAACGAGCCGGATTCCGGCGTGTTGCTCGACGACATGTTCTTTGCCGATGGTGGCCTCGTCCCGACGGAGCGCTTCATCGCGACGCGCGTGGAAGCCGAGCTCGCCTTCGTCATGAGCAAGCGCCTCGCGGGCCCCGACTGCACGCTATTTGACGTGCTCAACGCCACCGACTTCGTGGTGCCGGCGCTGGAGATTCTGGACACGCGGATCGAGCGCGTCGATCCTCAGACCAAGGCGACGCGAAAGATCTTCGACACCATCGCCGACAACGCGGCGAACGCCGGCATCGTGCTCGGCGGACGGCCGATCCGCCCGCTGGATGCTGATCTGCGCTGGATCGGCGCGCTCTGTTTCAAGAATGGTCAGCTCGAAGAGACTGGCCTTGCCGCCGGCGTGCTCAATCATCCCGCAACGGCCGTTGCCTGGCTCGCCAACAAGATCGCACCGCTCGGCCTTGCGCTCGAGCCCGGACAAATCGTGCTCGCGGGCTCCTTCATCCGTCCGATCGAGACCCGCAAGGGCGACACAATTCAGGCCGATTATGGCGCCTACGGCTCGGTGAGCTGCTACTTCGCCTGACGAACAAGTAAAGACAGGGAGTGAAACCGCGATGCCGCATTTCACGATCGAATATTCGGCCAATCTCGACGACCGCCTCGACATCGGCGCGGCGTGCGAGGTGGTGCGCAAGGCGGCGGTCGAGACCGGCATCTTCCCGCTCGGGGGCATCCGCGTCCGCGCCGTCAGATGCGAGCATTATGCGATTGCGGACGCGCGGCAGGACTACGGCTTTCTCGACATGGTGCTGCGCATCGGCGAAGGCCGTGACCTCAAGACCCGCAAGGAGGCCGGCGAACAAATCTTCCAGGCGCTCTCCCGCCATCTCGATTCCGTCTTCGCAAGCTCGAAATTCGCGCTCTCGTTCGACATGCAGATCAACGACAAGGACACGAGCTGGAAGCGCAACAACATCCACGACGCCCTGAAAGCGGAGGCCGCCCATGGATAAGACCACGCCGAAAGCCGATGTATTCCAGGCCAACCGCGACCGGGTCGCGCCGCTGCTGAAGTCGCTGCGTGCCGACGGTATCGGCCACATGATCGACGGCAAGATCGTGCCGTCGATCTCGGGCGAGACCTTCGAGACGAAATCGCCGGTCGACGGCGCCACGCTCGCGAGCGTCGCCCGCGGCAATGCCGAGGACGTCGATCGCGCCGCCACCGCTGCCGCCCTCGCCTTCAAATCCTGGCGCGACATGGGCCCAGCGATGCGGAAGAAGCTGCTGCATCGCGTCGCCGACGCCATCGAGGACAATGCCGAGGACATCGCGGTGCTCGAATGCATCGACACCGGCCAGGCCTATCGCTTCATGGCCAAGGCTGCGATCCGCGCCGCCGAGAACTTCCGCTTCTTTGCCGATCGATGCGGCGAGGCGCGCGACGGCCAGAACACGCCGAGCGACGAGCATTGGAACGTCTCGACCCGCGTGCCGATTGGGCCGGTCGGCGTCATCACGCCGTGGAATACGCCGTTCATGCTCTCGACCTGGAAGATCGCGCCTGCCCTCGCGGCGGGATGCACCGTCGTGCACAAGCCGGCGGAGTGGTCGCCGATCACGGCGGCTATTCTCGCGAAGCTCGTCAAGGAAGCCGGCGTGCCCGACGGCGTGCTCAACACCGTCCACGGTTTTGGCGAAGAGGCCGGCAAGGCGCTGACCGAGCATCCTGCCATCAAGGCGATCGGCTTCGTCGGCGAAAGCTCGACGGGATCCGCGATCATGATTCAGGGCGCGCCGACCTTGAAGCGCGTGCATTTCGAGCTCGGCGGCAAGAACCCCGTGATCGTGTTCGACGACGCCGACCTCGACCGCGCGCTCGATGCCGTCGTGTTCATGATCTACTCGCTCAACGGCGAGCGCTGCACGTCGTCGAGCCGCCTGCTGATCCAGGCCGGCATCGCCGAAAAGTTCATCGAGAAGCTGACCGCGCGGGTAAGAGCCCTGAAGGTCGGCCATCCCCTCGATCCCGCCACCGAGATCGGCCCGCTGATTCATGAGCGGCATCTGGCGAAGGTCTGCTCCTATTTCGACGTCGCACGCCAGGACGGCGCGACGATTGCCGTGGGCGGCAAGGCCTATGACGGCCCGGGCGGCGGACATTATGTCGAGCCGACTTTGGTGACCGGCGCACACGGCAAGATGCGCGTGGCGCAGGAAGAGGTGTTCGGCCCCTTCCTCACCGTGCTGCCCTTCAAGGACGAAGCAGACGCGATCGAGATCGCCAACGACATTCGCTACGGCCTGACCGGCTATGTCTGGACCAACGATGTCGGCCGCGCGTTGCGTGTCGCGGATGCGCTGGAGGCCGGCATGATCTGGCTGAACTCGGAAAACGTCCGCCATTTGCCGACGCCGTTCGGCGGCATGAAGGCTTCAGGCATCGGCCGCGACGGCGGCGACTATTCGTTCGACTTCTACATGGAAACCAAGCACGTCTCGCTGGCGCGGGGCACGCATAAGATTCAGAAGCTGGGAATTTAACTGCCATTCCGGGGCGGCTCGAAGAGCCGAACCCGGAATCCATCGCGCAGCAGAGTTAGTGGAAGAATGGATTCCGGGCTCGCGCTCCGCGCCCCGGAATGACAAGGGCCGAGAGGGGAAACGCAATGCCCGTACCGCAACATATCTTCGAGCCGCCGTTCAACATCATCCGCTCCAGCCACGCCGTGCTGGACGTGACCGATCTGAAGCTCAGCCGCGAGTTCTATGAAAGCGTTGTCGGCCTGCATGTCGAGGACGCCGACGACAGGGTCGTCTATTTGCGCGCCGCTGAGGAACATCAGCATCACTCACTGGTGTTGCGCAAGGCGGCGGCGCCTGCCTGCAACCGGCTCGGTTTCAAGGTCGGCAATGACGGGGATCTGGACAAGGCCGCAAAGTTCCTGTCCGAGAACGGCCTGGGCTACGCCTTCGCCGATCAGCCCTTCCAGGGCCGGACGCTGCAGTTCACCGATCCCTTCGGCTTCCAGATCGAGCTGTATGCATCGATGGAGCGGCGGCCGCATCTGCTGCGCCGCTACGACCTCTACAGGGGCTGCCATCCGCAGCGGCTCGACCATTTCAACGTTTTCGCCGCCGAAGTGCAGGACACCGTTGAATTCTATGCCCGGCTCGGCTTTCGCCTCACCGAATACGCCGAGGAGGACGGACCGAACGGGCGCATCGCCGCGGCCTGGATGCATCGCAAGGGCAATGTCCACGATTTTGCGATCACCAACGGCAAGGGCCCGCGGCTGCACCACTTCGCGTACTGGACGCCGACGGCGATGAACATCATCCATCTCTGCGACGTCATGGCCTCGCAGGGCTTCGTGAAGAACATCGAGCGTGGTCCCGGCCGCCATGGCATCTCGAATGCGTTCTTCCTCTACGTCCGTGATCCCGATGGGCACCGTCTGGAGCTCTACACCAGCGATTACTTCACCGGCGATCACGACCACGAGCCGCTGCGCTGGTCGCTGCGCGATCCGCGCCGCCAGACGTTGTGGGGTGCGCCCGCCCCGCGCTCCTGGTTCGAGCAGGGCTCGCCGTTCTCCGGGCAAGCCCTGCGTGAGCCGAAGTTCGTGGCCGACGTGCTGGTGGCGGATTAAGCAATGACCCTCCCTCACCTCTCCACCTATTCCGTCAAGGGTGCAATCCGCTACGGCGCCGTCGTCGACGGCGGCATCGTCGATCTCTCGGCGCGCCACGGCAAAGACTATCCCACGCTGCGCGAGGTGATCGCCGCAGGAAAGCTCGCGAGCCTCGCCGAGGAGGCCGCCAGCCGCACCCCCGATCACGCGCTCGGTGACATCATCTGGCTGCCGCCGGTGCCCGCGCCGGAAAAGATCATCTGCATCGGCGTCAACTATCCCGATCGCAATGCCGAGTACAAGGACGGCCAGGACGCGCCGAAATATCCGAGCATGTTCATGCGCTCGCCGCGCTCCTTCGTCGGCCATGACACGCCGCTGGTGCGCCCGCGCGCCTCAGCGCAGCTCGACTATGAGGGCGAGATCGTGCTGGTGATCGGCAAGGCGGGCCGGCACATTGCTGAAAGTTCTGCGCTCGACTACATCGCCGCACTGACGCTCTGCAACGAAGGCTCGGTGCGCGACTGGCTGCGCCATGCCAAGTTCAATGTCACGCAGGGCAAGAACTTCGATTCCAGCGGCAGCCTCGGCCCGTGGCTGGTGCCCTACACGCAGGAATCGCAGATCGCCGACATCCGCCTCACCACGCATGTCAACGGCGAGCTGCGGCAGGACGACCGCACCAGCAGGCTGATGTTTCCGTTCCGCTATCTCATCAGCTATATCTCGACCTTCGCAACGCTCGTTCCCGGCGACATCATCGTCACGGGCACGCCGACCGGCGCCGGCGCACGGTTCGATCCGCCGCGTTATCTAAAGCCCGGCGATGTCGTCGAGGTCGAAGCCGAGGGCATTGGAAAATTACGCAACGGCGTCGTCGACGAAGCCTGAACAATGATTGAAATGGAATAGTGCCATGACCACCCTCACCGGCGGCGAAGCGATCGTAAGCGGCCTTGTCGCCCACGGCGTCGACACCGTGTTCGGACTGCCCGGCGCGCAGGTCTACGGCCTGTTCGACGCCTTCCACCAGGCGCAGCTCAAGGTGATTGGCGCGCGGCACGAGCAGGCCTGCGGCTACATGGCATTCGGCTATGCCCGCTCCAGCGGCAGGCCCGGCGTGTTCAGCGTGGTGCCGGGTCCCGGCGTGCTCAACGCCAGCGCCGCGCTGCTCACCGCCTTCGGCTGCAACGAGCCGGTGCTATGCGTCACCGGCCAGGTGCCGACGCAATTTCTCGGCAAGGGCCGCGGCCATCTGCACGAGATGCCGGACCAGCTCGCGACCTTGCGCACCTATGTGAAATGGGCGGACCGCATCGAATATCCCGGCAACGCGCCAACCACGGTTGCGCGCGCCTTCCAGGAGATGACGTCCGGACGGCGCGGCCCCGCCTCGGTCGAGATGCCCTGGGACGTCTTCACCCAGCGCGCGGACACGGCCGCCGCACAGGTGCTGGATCCCTTGCCCGCGCCGCGGCCCGATCCTGATATGATCAAGCAGGCGGCCGCGCTGATCAGGAACAGCAAGGCGCCGATGATCTTCGTCGGCAGCGGCGCGATCGAAGCGCGCGAGGAGATTCTCGAACTCGCCGAGATGATCGACGCGCCCGTCGTCGCCTTCCGCAGCGGCCGCGGCATCGTCTCCAATGCGCATGAGCTCGGACTGACCATGGCGGCGGCCTACAAGCTGTGGCCGACAACAGATTTGATGATCGCCATCGGCACGCGCGCCGAACTGCCGGCATCGGGCTTCCGCTGGCCGTATCAGCCGAAGGGGCTGAAATCCATTCGGGTCGATATCGATCCGGCAGAGATGCGGCGGCTCGCCTCCGATGTCGCTATCGTCGCCGACGCCAAAGCCGGCACGGACGACCTCGTCGCGGCCGTGAAGAAGGCCGGCTATGCCAGGACGAGCGGCCGGCGGGGACAAATCCGCGAGGCCACTGCGACGGCGCAAGCCGAGATCCAGCGCATCCAGCCGCAGATGGCATATCTCAACATCCTGCGCGAGGTGCTGCCGGCGAACGCGATCGTGACTGATGAATTGTCGCAGTTCGGTTTCGCCTCCTGGTACGGTTTTCCGATCTACGAGCCGCGCACCTTCATCACGTCAGGCTATCAGGGCACGCTCGGCTCGGGCTTCCCGACCGCGCTCGGCGCCAAGATCGCCAATCCCGACAAGCCGGTGGTGGCGATCACCGGCGACGGCGGCTTCATGTTCGGCGTGCAGGAGCTTGCCACCGCCGTGCAGTTCGACATCGGCGTGGTGACGCTGGTGTTCAACAACAACGCCTACGGCAATGTCCGCCGCGACCAGCGCGAACGTTTTGACGGCCGCGTGGTGGCGTCCGATCTGGTCAACCCGGATTTCGTCAAGCTCGCGGAGTCCTTTGGCGTCGCGGCTGCACGCGTCACCGCGCCGGACCAGTTCAAGGCGGCGATGGAGACGGCGCTGGCCCATGGCGGGCCGTATCTGATCTCGGTGGAAGTAACGCGGGATTCGGAAGTCAGCCCGTGGGCGTTCATTCACCCGCCGAAGCCGTGATGACGATCCTCATGGTGAGGAGGCGCGTGAGCGCCGTCTCGAACCATGAAGGCCCCGCTGCTGCAGCTCGGCCTTCATCCTTCGAGACGCGCGCCAACAGGCGCGCTCCTCAGGATGAGGAGATCGACTAGCGCGTCCTGCGAAAGGTCAAATTGACCCGCGTCCGCCCGAGCAGCGCATGCTCGCCATCGGCGAGCGGCGCTACGCCGTGATAGGCAAGCCGTGACGGTCCGCCCCAGACCACGACATCGCCATGGACGAGCCGGAAGCGGCGCGGCTTGTCGCTCCGCTCCATGCCGCCGAACAGGAAGGTCGCAGGCAGGCCGAGCGAGACCGAGACGATCGGCGCCGAATAATCCAGTTCGTCCTTGTCCTGATGCAATGACAGCCGCGTGCCGGGCTCGTAGCGGTTGACGAGGCACGCGTCGGGCGCAAAGCCCTCGAAGCCGCCCTGCTCCGCTGCGCGGCAGGCGAGATCGCGGAGCACGGGTGGCATCGCCGGCCATGGCGCCCCGGTCCGCGGGTCGATCGGATCATAGCGGTAACCGGTATGATCGGTGATCCAGCCGCGCTCGCCGCAATTGGTCATGGCGACCGACATCAAATGACCGCCGGGCGTGGTCATGCGCCGGAACGGCGACTGCGCCACGATGGCGCGCACCGCTTCGATCAGTTCGCTTTCGATCGGCTTGACGAAGCCGCGCAACAGCACGGCGCCGTCTGCGATCTCCTCGCGCGACGGCTGGGCTTCGGCGACGCTATCGAACAAATCCGCCATCAGCGGCAGCGCTTATTTGGCATCGTGAAAGATCACACCCAGCGTGTGGCGCTGGCCAGAGCGAATCCGGCTGACGCCATGGCGGAGATTAACGCGGTAGGTGCCGCGTGTCCCCTGCACCGGGCGATGATGCACAGCGAAGGCCACGGCGTCGCCCTGCGCGAGCGGAACCACCTCGGCGCGGGACTGCATACGCGGGCGCTGCTCGGTCAGCACGAACTCGCCGCCGGCAAAATCGCGGCCGGGCTCGGACAAGAGGATCGCGACCTGCAGCGGGAACACGTGCTCGCCATAGAGATCCTGATGCAGGCAGTTGAAATCGCCGGCTTCATATTGCAACAGCAGCGGCGTGGGCCGCGCCTGCCCTGCCTGGTGGCAGCGCTTCAGGAACGCCGCGTGTTCGGCGGGATAGCGGATGTCGATCCCCATCGCCTCGTTCCAGCGGTTGGCGACGCCCTGGAGATGCGCATAGAGGGCCGGGCGCAATTGCGCGATCAGGTCGGGCAGCGGGTAGGAGAAATATTTGTACTCGCCGCGGCCAAAGCCGTGGCGGCCCATGACGATGCGGCTGCGGAAGTTGGCGTCGTCGGGATAGAGCGCGGCGACGGCGCGGCATTGGTCCGGCGTGAGCAGGCCCTTCAGGACAGCGCAGCCGTGCGTGTCGAGTTCGGCGGTGATCTGGGGCCAGTCGAGGGTATCGACATGGGCGGCGGGGTCGGCTGCCGCAGATTGACGCGATTTGCGTGCTGTAGCTGTCATGGCTCTGATCTTCGCAGGACCGCCCCGTCCTCTACCACCCGATTTCCGACTCTCGCCCCCGTCATTGCGAGGAGCGCTTGCGACGAAGCAATCCAGAATTGATCTTCCCCCAAAAAAG